>NZ_CP091819.1:0-1455254 GCF_019740355.2 Paracrocinitomix mangrovi
AACAACCCTCTTTTTATTTTTTTTATAACTTTTTTATGTGAATATTTGTCTCCCGTTTTTGATAAAACAAGTTTTATTAGAAACAGAAAATTCGCATAACTTTTTTAACCCGTACCTGAATGAAGAATAAAAAAAACCATGAGTTGATTTGGGAAGATTGTCTGAAAGTAATCAAGGACAACGTTAGCCTTCAAAGCTACAAGACCTGGTTCGAACCGATCACCCCAATTCGATTCAAAAATAAGGTTTTGACACTTCAGGTTCCTTCACATTTTTTTTACGAGTGGTTAGAAGAGCATTACATTGACTTACTTAAAAAGGTCATTAAAAAGGAGATTGGACCGGAGGCGAAGTTGGAGTATTCTATCATCATGGATAGAAGTGCAGACAATAAAAAAACTCCTTATACTGTAAAACTACCTACTACCAGTAAAAAGAACTTGTCGAATACGCCGGTGTCAATGCCGTTGAATATTGGTGAAAATCCAATAAGAAACCCATTTGTAATTCCTGGGCTTAAGAAAGTAAATGTTGATTCAAATTTAAATCCTACTTACTCATTTGACAATTTTGTCGAAGGTGATTGTAACAGGTTGGCACGTTCAGCAGCTTATGCTGTGGCTAACAAACCTGGAGGAACAGCATTTAATCCTTTGTTAATTTACGGAGGTGTAGGATTAGGGAAGACACACTTGGCGCATGCTATTGGAATTGGTATTAAAAATCAATTTCCTAATAAAACTGTTTTGTATGCGCAGGCAGAGACATTTACAAGACAATTCATTGATTCGATTAAAAACAACACAACAAATGATTTTATCAATTTCTATAAGTTGATGGATGTTTTGATTATTGATGATGTACAGTTTTTCGCAGGAAAAGAGAAAACTCAAGATGCATTTTTCCACATATTTAATCACTTGCACCAAACAGGTAAGCAATTGGTTTTAACTGCGGATAAAGCGCCTGTTGAAATGAAAGGAATTGAGCAAAGATTGTTGTCGCGTTTTAAGTGGGGATTGTCCGCTGACGTACAAGCTCCTGGTTTAGAAACCAGAATAGCAATCTTGCAAAGAAAAATTTATGGTAATGGTGTTGATTTGCCAGATGATGTTATTGAGTACTTAGCTTATAGTATTAATACAAACATCCGTGAAATGGAAGGAGCATTGACTTCTTTGATTGCACAGGCTTCACTCAACAAAAAATCTATTACTATTGAGTTGGCTAAGAAGATGATTGACACTTTTGTGAAAAATACAGCCAGAGAAGTATCTATGGATTACATTCACAAAATTGTTTGCGATTACTTCAATTTGCCAATCGAATTGTTGAAATCTAAAACCAGAAAAAGAGAGGTTGTACAAGCAAGACAAATTGCAATGTACTTTGCTAAAAAGATGACCAAATGGTCTTTGGCAAGTATTGGGGCACAATGTGGAGGAAAAGACCACGCTACAGTGCTTCACGCTTGTAGAACTGTCAACAATCTGGCTGAAACAGATAAACAATTTAGAGGTTATCTCGAAGACCTTGAAAAAAAATTAAACGTTAATTAATTTCAACCCTGGCCTTTGCGTCAGGGTTTTTTAATTTTATATCATGAAGATATTAATGGTTTGTTTGGGTAATATTTGCAGATCACCAATTGCAGAAGGTATTCTTAGACAGAAATTAAAAGATGGTGGTTTTAGTCATGTAGCAACGGATTCGGCAGGAACTTCTGCGTTTCATGTTGGTGAAGCTCCTGATAGGAGGATGCGCGCTACAGCAAAACAAAATGGTGTTGATATTGATGATCTGAGAGCCAGACAATTTGTTCCTGCAGATTTTGACCATTTCGATATTATTTATGCCATGGATCAATCCAACTATAATAATATCATGTCTCTTGCCCAAACTGAAGATGAAAAAGATAAGGTTAAGATGATATTAAATGAAGTTAATCCATCTTCAAATGAAGCTGTGCCTGATCCTTATTATGGCGGTGATGAAGGATTTCAGCACGTATTTGATTTATTGGACGAAGCTACTGATGTAATAATTGAAAAATATGTCAAAGGGTAAGCTTTATATAATACCAATTCAAATAAGTGAATCACCTTTAAATAGAGTTTTACCTGATTTCAACACAGCTGTAGTTAAAAATTTGAGGTTTTTTGTTGTTGAAAGAACAAAAACTGCTCGTCAATTTTTGAGAAAAATGGATCGTGATTTTCCAATTGACGATTCAAAGTTTTACGAGCAGGATAAACATGATAATTACAGTTTTCATCCTGAAGTTATAGCAGCATTTAAAGAGGGTCAAGATGTGGGTTTGATGTCCGAGTCTGGGTATCCGGCAATAGCTGACCCCGGCAATAAGGTAGTGGCAAAAGCTCAAGAAATGGGAGTAGAGGTAGTTCCATTAGTTGGACCTTCTTCACTTTTAATGGCATTAGCTGCAAGCGGATTAAATGGTCAGGGTTTTTCATTTAATGGATATCTTCCTGTAAAGGATCCTGATAGATCCAAACAAATTAAATTCTATGGAGATTTGGTTCAGAAAACCGGATATAGTCAAATCTTTATTGAGACACCTTATAGGAATAATAACATCTTTGAAGATTTTACAAAGCAACTTTCATCAGGATTAAAACTCTGCATTGCCTATGATGTAAGTGGAAGTGGAGAAAAGATATATACCAAATCAATAGCTGAATGGAAAAAACAAGGATTCAAGTTTGATAAAACGCCTTGTGTCTTTATCTTAGGAAGATGAAACAATTGTTATTCAATTCATTAGTTACTATTTTACTTTTTGGTTGCGGAAATTCTGCAGGAGAAATGCAAGAAGAACAACCACAACCAACTTCAACAGCAAATCCTGGATTTATAGAAAATGATTCGTCTGAGACTTTACCGGAGAGTTATATTGAAATGTTTGCTGGACAATGGAATTTAGCTGTCTCTGTTCAAAATGCCTGGTATAAAGTACAGGGCTGTGATGAATTTTACGGAGTCAATTTTAACAAGGCAATACATAAAGATGTTCAATGGGATTTAGATATGACCATGTCTGATAGAATGGGTATGTCTGTTGATTTTTACTATGCTATTCAAAAAATCAACTTTGACACCAAAGAGCATTTTACAATGAACTGTCTTGATATCTATACAGATGAGAAAGGAAAAGTAATTTCAGGTGAATATCATAAGGACATGGAAAATTGGCCGGGTGAAGTAATAGTACTGGACAGAAATGAATTTTCTACTTCGATTATTTGGGGAATCATGACCGGAGAAGAAATAACCGGGATTAGACTTTATAGAGGTGAGGCAAAAGGTAAGCAGCCACAGTTTGTAGATGAAGTGGGTTGTGATACAGGATTTGATGAAGAGCAATTGTCGGCTCTAATCCCTGAGGCAGGTTTAACAGGGGAAGAAATTACTGATGAGTTGATAAAGAGTGTATTGTCATTTCATGGCGAGTCCTTTTCAGATTATAGTAAAGTAGATTTTATTGATTACAACGACTTTTTCATGTTTATTCACATGGATCAAGATGGAGATGTGTCAACATTAACAATGTACGGAATAGATAGAGGAGGTAATAAGTTGATGTCAGAGTCGGTTGCTGCCGTTTTTGAATGGTTAGATAACAATAAAAACTATCGCATAGAAGGAGATAAATTGTTTTGTAAGCCGGGTAAGTTTGATTATGAAGATGGAGTACAAAAGCTAATCTCAAAAGACACTTATTATTATCTTGATATTGGTGGAGATTTAATAAAAGAAGAAAAATAAAATGATGGATAAAGACATAGAGATATTTCAGTATGGAAGAAATTTTATTATCGACATTACCAGTGATTTGACTTTGGATCAACTCAATATAATTCCTGAAGGTTTTACGGGTAATATTGCCTGGCACCTAGGTCATATGGCAGTAACGCATAAAGGTTTGATCTATGCTTTGAATTCTGGTAAAGTAGGCTTGCCTAAAGAATTTATTAAGAAATATAGTAGAGGTGGAAAACCTGATGGACCAATTGATCAGGAGGAACGAGATTTTATATATCAACTATTAAAAATTCAAATAGAAGAATTGCCAAAAGATTTGAATACTGAAGGTTTTTTTGGGCAAAGTTATCCATACGAAACACCATATGGTTATATAGTTGATTCTTTAGAGAAAGCCGTAAAATTTAGTAGTTGGCATCAATCAATGCACATTGGCTATATCATGGCATTAAAGCATTTGGTTTAGTTTTCAACTGAAAATCCATAATAGAACATATACCCCATTTGAGATTCATCTACCTGAACATGATAACTTTTACCTGTTAAACAAAAACAATCCTGGCAATTGTTATCTCTATCTCCTTTTATCTTGATTTTTAATGGAATAATGCCATCTCCTTTGAGAAGAGCTTCAAGATTTTTCCTTGTTTTATTGTCTGTTTTTGCTACCCAGGGTGGTCTGCAGTTTTCTTCTTGATATACCATCCAAACGGGGTCAACTGTTTTGGTACAACTTCCCATTAACAGTGTGAACAATATTAAAGTGAGTGGAAATAGGGCTTTTGTTTTCATAATTGCGATCATTTGTTGATACTTCAGTAGCAAAATTCGTTCCAAAAAGGAGGTAAAATGACTATATTTGCCCTGATTAAATCTGCAATCATTCATGGAAAAAATCGAACCGTATAAACCAAAGCATAAAGTAAGAGTTGTAACTGCAGCCTCATTGTTTGATGGGCATGATGCAGCAATCAATATCATGCGTAGAATTATTCAGTCTACGGGATGTGAAGTAATTCATCTTGGACATGACAGATCTGTTGAAGAGGTTGTTGATTGTGCTATTCAAGAGGATGCACAAGCAATTGCAATGACTTCTTACCAGGGAGGTCATACAGAGTATTTGAAATACATGTATGATTTGTTAAAGGAAAAAGGTGCAGATCATATCAAGATTTTTGCTGGTGGTGGCGGAACCATTTTACCTGAGGAAATTAAGGAATTACATGCTTACGGTATCACAAGAATTTATCATCCTGATGATGGTAGAGCTATGGGATTACAAGGAATGATAAATGATTTGGTTGAGCAATCAGATTTTCCAACCGGAGATAATCTTAATGGAGAGGTAAGTCATCTTAAAGAAAAGAATCCTGTTGAAATTGCTAAATTGATTTCTGCTGCAGAAAATTTTCCGGATGAGAGTAAAGGTGAATTAGAGAAAGTACATGAAATTGCTGCTAAAGTTGATACGCCAATATTAGGGATCACAGGGACTGGTGGAGCAGGTAAGTCATCTTTAGTAGATGAATTAGTAAGAAGATTCCTGATTGATTTTCCAGAGAAAAACATTGCAATTGTTTCAGTTGATCCTTCTAAAAGAAAAACAGGAGGAGCTTTATTAGGAGATAGAATCCGTATGAATTCTATCAAGAATAAGCGAGTATACATGCGTTCATTGGCTACAAGACAGTCCAATTTGGCTTTGTCTAAACATGTTAATGAAGCACTTGAAATTTTAAAGGCGGCAGAATATGATTTAATTATACTAGAAACTTCAGGTATTGGACAGTCTGATACAGAAATCCTGGATCACTCTGATGTTTCTTTATATGTGATGACCCCTGAATTTGGTGCAGCAACTCAATTAGAGAAGATTGATATGCTGGATTTTGCTGATTTAGTGGCTTTAAACAAGTTTGATAAAAGAGGTGCATTAGATGCTATCCGTGACGTCAAAAAACAATACAAAAGAAATCATGAAATGTGGGACGCTTCTGATGATGAAGTTCCTGTGTTTGGTACAATTGCTTCTCAGTTCAATGATCCGGGAATGAATACGCTTTACAAGGCGATCATGGATGAAATTGTTCAGAAAACAGGTGCAGACTTGAATTCGACTTTTGAAATCACAAAAGAAATGTCTGAAAAGATATTTGTGATTCCTCCTGCAAGAACCAGATATTTATCTGAAATATCAGAAAATAACAGGTCATATGATAAATGGGTAGATGAACAAGTAGAAGTAGCAGACAAATTATATGGTTTACAAAAGTCAATAGAAACTTTAAAAGCTTCAAGCATTGATGATAAAGATCGCTTGATTAAAGGATTACAAGAGACTTTTGAACAAACAAAGTTGGAGTTAGATCCTAAAAATTGGGTGCTGATTGAAGAGTGGGATCAAAAAGTACAGAAGTACAAAGATCCGGTTTATTCATTCAAAGTAAGGGATAAAGAAATCTCAATTCAAACCCATACTGAGTCGCTTTCTCATTTGCAAATCCCTAAAGTTGCCTTGCCAAAATATAAAGGTTGGGGTGATTTGTTGAGATGGTCTTTACAAGAAAATGTTCCGGGTGAATTCCCGTATACAGCTGGCTTGTTCCCGTTCAAAAGAGAAGGGGAGGATCCTACAAGAATGTTTGCAGGTGAAGGTGGACCAGAAAGAACAAATAGAAGATTTCACTATGTGAGTCTAGGAATGCCGGCAAAGAGATTGTCAACAGCTTTTGACTCAGTTACTTTGTATGGTAATGATCCTGACTTAAGACCAGATATTTATGGTAAAATTGGAAACTCAGGAGTATCTATTTGTTGCTTAGATGATGCTAAAAAGCTTTATTCAGGATTTAGATTATCTGACCCTAAAACATCTGTGTCAATGACTATTAATGGTCCGGCGCCAATGTTGCTGGGATTTTTTATGAATGCTGCAATTGATCAGGAATGTGAGCTTTATATTAAAGAAAATAGTCTGGAAGCTGATGTTGATAAAAAGCTAAAGGAGCTTTATGACGATAAAGGTATTGCCAGACCAGCTTATCAAGGAGATCTTCCTGAAGGTAATGACGGACTTGGATTGATGTTATTAGGAATAACTGGTGATCAAGTTTTGCCATCAGATGTTTATGCTAAAATAAAAGCGGATACCTTAACCAAAGTTAGAGGAACTGTACAAGCAGATATTCTAAAAGAAGATCAAGCACAAAACACTTGTATTTTCTCTACTGAATTTGCGCTGAGATTAATGGGTGATGTTCAGGAATACTTTATTGATCATGGTGTAAGAAATTTCTATTCAGTTTCAATCTCAGGATATCATATAGCAGAAGCAGGAGCAAATCCAATTTCTCAATTGGCATTTACTTTAGCTAATGGATTCACATATGTAGAGTATTACCTTTCAAGAGGTATGGATATCAATGCTTTTGGACCTAACTTATCATTCTTTTTCTCAAATGGAATCGATCCTGAATATGCTGTGATTGGTCGTGTGGCAAGAAGAATTTGGTCAAAAGCGTTGGCTAAAAAATACGGAGCAAATGCAAGAGCTCAAATGTTGAAATATCACATTCAGACTTCGGGTAGATCATTGCATGCACAAGAAATTGACTTTAATGATATCCGTACTACATTACAGGCACTTTATGCAATCTATGATAACTGTAATTCATTGCATACAAATGCATATGATGAAGCGATTACAACGCCAACTGAAGAGTCGGTAAGACGTGCAATGGCAATTCAGTTAATCATTAATCGCGAGTTAGGATTAGCCAAGAACGAAAATCCAATTCAAGGAGCATTTATTATTGAAGAGTTAACTGATCTAGTAGAAGAAGCTGTATTGATGGAGTTTGATAGAATTACTGAAAGAGGTGGAGTTCTTGGTGCAATGGAAACTATGTATCAGAGATCAAAAATTCAGGAAGAATCACTGTATTACGAAACTTTAAAGCACAACGGAGAGTTCCCTATTATTGGGGTTAACACCTTCTTAAGTTCTAAAGGGTCGCCAACAATAGTGCCGGCTGAGGTAATTAGAGCTGAAGAGTCTGAGAAGAAATACCAGATTGAAATGTTAGGTAATCTTCATAAGGCTAAAGAAGAAAAAGCTACTGAAGCCTTGAATAAAGTTCAAAAAGCAGCTATCCAAAATCAAAATATATTTGAAGAATTAATGGAAGCAGCTAAATCATGCTCACTTGGGCAGATTACAAATTCTTTATTCGAAGTTGGTGGTCAATACAGAAGGAATATGTAAATTCCTGCTATCAAAACATTTAGGGAAATAAGGGGATATGTGCGAAAAAGCGGATTAATTCTGCCTTTTCTGATATTCTCTTTTCATTTCTCCATTGCTCAAAAGGCTGATGAAAAGGTGGAGTACTACTTAGGTCAGTTTAGCTATTATGAGTACATGGATTGGGATAGTGCCTTAATGTATCTTGATTCTGCTACTATTCAAGGTGAAAATGTCAAAGATGATTTCACACATGGTTTAATTGATCTGCACAAAGGTTGGTACTATCAAGATATCTCAGCCTACGACACCAGTAAATCTTTTTTCTTTAGTTCTTTAGAGTATTTCAAATCGGCCAATGCATATCAAAAAGTGGCAGATGTTTACGGGAACCTGGGTAATGCATTTTTAGATGTAGGCGATTTAAAAAACTCACTTGATTATCAGCTAAAATCACTAGAAACTAATGAGGCCATTTTGATGATGTCTGCTGATGAGGATACCAGAGAAATGGCTATTAGAGGTAGGGCTTATGCCTGGAGTAATATATCAAGTATTTACAAAATTCTGGATCAGTATACAAAATCGCTTGATTATGAATACAAAGCATTGGAATATGAATTAGAAAAAGGAGATGATTCAGTAGGTATGGGGATTTCATTTATAAGTATTGGGACTACTTACGAATCATTAGGAATCAAAGACAGTGCATTGTATTATACCAATTTGGCACACGGTATTTTTAAAAGACATTTCTTTTCAAATGGTCTGATATCATCATTATTAACGCTTTATAGGTTTAGCGAGGCAGACGGTAAACCTAATTTAGATTTACTGACTGAGGCTTATCAAGTGGCTGCAGAATTTCAAGATAAAAAATCTGAATTAACAGTTCTTGGATATTTGGTTGCAGGAGATTTTGGTTTTTCTAAGGATTCCTTGGAAAATATGGTAAATAGAGGTCACTATTTGATAGAAGAATATGATTTGGCCAATTCACAATATGGATTTTTTGAAGATGAAGCGAAGTATAGAGCTAGTGTTGGTGAATATCGAGAGGCATACGCATCCTTACTGAGATATGTGGACCTTTACCAAAAAATAAAACAGAACAATGAATTGGTTGATTTCAAAAATGCAGAATTAAGACATGAGTATCAAATGCAGTCAATGCAGGATAGTTTGAATTTTGAGAAAACCCTTCACGAACAAAAGTTATCCAATGAGAGAGAGGTGAGTAGGCAAAAAACCATTATTGTAATTTCTTCTTTCGGAATGGTGATTTTGATTGTGTTTATGGTCTTTTTATTACGAGCTTTTAGGGTTAAGAAAAAAACCAACCAGCAATTGAGTGAAAAGAACTTTATGATTGAAAGGCAGAAGGAAATTGTGGAGGAAAAAAATACAGAGATTACCGCTTCAATCAACTATGCTAAACGTCTTCAAGAGGCAATTTTACCACCATTAAAGTCAATAAATTCAGCATTTGATGACAGTTTTGTTTATTATGAACCTAAGGACGTTGTGAGTGGTGACTTTTATTGGTTTGAGAAATCAAATAACCTAGTGTTTTTAGCAGCTGCAGATTGTACGGGTCACGGAGTTCCTGGTGCTATGGTGTCTGTAGTTTGTTTCAATGCATTAAACAGGTCTGTAAAAGAATTCAACTTACATGATCCCGCAGATATTTTAAATAAAACCAGAGAATTGATCATTGAAACTTTTCAAAAGAGTGGGGAAAATGTAAAAGATGGTATGGACATTAATCTTTGTGCATTTGATCATAAAAACAAAAAGGTCTACTACGCCGGGGCAAACAATCCTTTGTGGATTGTTAGAAACAACAAGCATATTCCGGTTGAGCAACTGGCGCAGGTTGCAACTGTAGAAGGTGAAGAGTTTTCTTTAATTGAATTGAAAGCAGATAAACAACCTGTAGGGCTTTATGAAGGAATGTCTGATTTTAGACAAATTGAAATTCAAATCTTTGAAGACGATAGGTTTTATCTGTTTACTGATGGATTTGCTGACCAATTTGGAGGCACAAAAGGTAAAAAACTAAAGTACCGCAACTTCAAACAGTTGATATTGGATCACTTTAATCAACCTATGCCATCTCAGGGAGATAATCTTAAAAAGTTTATGGATGATTGGATGAAAGACTTCGATCAAATCGACGATATCTGTGTGATTGGAGTAAAAGTCTAATTTGACAGAGGAGATTCACGGGCGCTATTGAAAATAAACAAGAACGGCCCGCTAAATCGACGATATCTGTGTAATTGGAGTAAAAGTCTAATTTGACAGAGGAGATTCACGGGCGCCATTGAAAATGAACAAGTACGGCCCGCTAAATCGACGATATCTGTGTGATTGAAGTGAAAGTTTGATAAATTATCTGCTAGTTATCAGGTAATTGTATTCAATTCTAGCTAAAAAATGTGTTGTAATTCCTCAATTTAGTTACATTTATTTGACCATAAAGTTGACCCTTTGAAGAAATTTGGAAGCATAATCTGGAAAAACAGTATTTACCTTTTGCTAGTAGGTATTATTGGAATCTTCGTTTTCATCTTGATGGATTTAAGAAAAACTGTCGATCACTTGAGTAAAGACATGGTTATTAAATCCCAATTGAGAACAAACTTGGAATTGGAAAATTTCTTTTCTACTGTTAGAGAAGACATTATCATTACAGCGCAGGAACATGCGGTTCAAAAATATGATCATACAGATTATCACAGACTCAATGCAGAGTTAAGACCACTTGTGAAAAACAAGAGGCAATTGTCTTCTATAATGATGGCCACAAGTAAAGGTGATGAGTTTATGATTCTGGATCTTGACACTTCATGGATGTTCAGAATAACTACTGAAGGAAGTAAAGATTCAATGCCTGAGCAATTGTTTTGGCAGGATACTGAAAACAACGAACCTCATTATCGATCTAAAAAAGATCAGCAATATGATCCCAGAACACGTCCTTGGTATGAAAATGCTATGGCGCATGATGAAATGCACGTCAACTGGACAGATCCATATACATTTTTCACAACCAAAGAACCTGGGATAACTATTTCAACCAGGTTTAAGGATACTATTGATGATATTGATGTCGTTGTTGCTTTTGATATTTTGCTTTCAGACTTATCAGAGTTTACTACAAGTCTTGACATTTCTCCGAACGGAGTGGTATTTATTCTAACAGAAGACGAACGCGTTATTGGTTTGCCATGTAAGTCTGGATATGAGACCAATGAGCAAATCATGGCAGATGTTTTAAAGCCTTACAAGGAATTAAACAATGATAAAATCAATCAAACAGTTGATGTGTGGAATTCACTGGATGATAAAGATTCATGTTTTCATTTTAAATCAGAGGGCGAAAATTGGTGGGGTTCTGTTCAACATTATAATATCAGTGATGATGACCAATTATTGGTGGGAGTTATGGTTCCTGAATCAGATTTTGTTGGGGAAGTAATTCATTCAGAGAAAGTGATCATCATTGGTTTTATTTTAGTGATGATATTCACTGTTTATATCCTAAAACAATACAGAGACAAGCAAAAATCAAATCATCAACTTCAATCTCAGAAAGAGGAAATCATGCAAAAAAATAGCATGCTAGAGAGTGCTAATGAGGAAATCACAAATGCCAAGCATGAAATTGAAGAGAAGAGCAATGAGATTTTTGATTCTATCAATTACGCAAAAAGAATTCAAACTGCTATACTGCCGCCGCCAAGTTTTTGGAATAAAAATTTACCGGAGTCTTTTGTATTATATATTCCAAAAGACATAGTAGCAGGTGACTTTTATTGGATGGATGTGATTGATAATGAAGTGTTGTTTGCTGCGGCAGATTGTACAGGGCATGGGGTTCCTGGAGCAATGGTTTCTGTTGTTTGTCACAATGCCTTAAATAGAGTAGTGCATGAGTTTGGAATGCATCAACCTGCAGAAATTCTTGATGAAGTAACTGATTTAGTCATAGAAACTTTTGAAAGAGCAGACCATGAAGTAAAAGACGGAATGGATATAGCTTTATGTGGATTAACCCTGGACACTATGCAGCTTGAATTTGCAGGCGCTCACAATCCACTTTGGTTAATTAGAGAAGGAAATGCAGAGTACGAAGGTTTAGAATTAAGTATGGAATTGGAGGGCAAATCACTTTATGAGATTAAAGCGGATAAACAGCCGGTTGGTAAATTTGCTCACCGTACCAAGTTTACCTACAATAAAATTACTGTTCAAAAAGGGGATACAATTTACCTGTCAAGTGATGGTTTCCCTGATCAGTTTGGAGGTGATAATGGTAAGAAATTAAAAAGTAAATCATTCAAGAAGTTATTGATTGAACTGTGTAAACATGATATCAAGGACCAAAAAGAAATACTTGAAAAGGCCTTTTATGAATGGAAAGGAGATTTTGAGCAATTAGATGACGTCTGTGTCATTGGAGTAAAAGTATAATGAAGATACTCCCTCTAATCATATCGAACCTCACCTTATTTATTTCATTTTCTGTTTTAGCACAAAATGCAAAGGTTGATAGTTTACAAAAGGTACTAACATTAGAAAATGCTCCGGACAAGAAAGCCATAGTTCTTATGGATATTGGTGATGAGTATTTTTTATATGCCAATGATACAGCCATTTATTATTATGAAAAAGCGTATGATCATGCATTTCAAACAGATAATGATCATCTTAAAGCACAAGTCACTTATAAGTTAGGCTTATCATATCAATTTATTGATCCTGCAAAAAGTGCTGAGTTTGCTTTGGAAACGCTCGAATATTCCGAGAAAACAGGAGATTCAAGATACCTGTCATATTCACATAATATGTTAGGAAATTTATATCGAGCTAATGGCGAGCTGGACAAATCTATGGAAGAGTATAAGTTCGCTTTGAGTATATCTGAACAGGCAAAAGACAGTATTCAAGTAGCGCGAGCCATGAATAATATTGGAATTGTGCACATGATGAGTGCAGAATATGATATAGGTCTTGAATATTGGTTAAAATCACTTGAGATTAAAGAATTATTGGGTGAGGAAGAAGCAGCTGCCGCTACAATGTCAAATATAGCTTTGTATTATAAAGACATTGGCAGGTATTATGAAGCAAAGGAATTTTTGGATAAAGCAATTGAAATCAATAAAAAGTATCATGATTACGAATCAATTGCTTTTTGTTATACCATAATAGGTGACATGTATTGGAGGATGAATAATCCTGCCTCTGCCATTGTTCCTTATAAAAAAGCTTTGGCCTATTGTGATACCAATAATTCGTATTTCAATAAAGCGGATGCATTTGTTGGCTTGTCCAGAGTTTTAGATAGTTTAGGTAGATACGAAGAAGCGCTATTTTATAACCGCCTATACACTGAAGTGGTAATGGATTTTCATGATGATAAAAATGCACGAATTACAAGAGAATTAACCACTCAGTTTGAAACTGAAAAGAAAGAACAAGAGAATGAGTTACTTAAAAAACAAGGCGAAGCAAAAGATGCAAAAATTGCCCTAGAACAAGCAAATTTTAGGTACTTATTGCTTGGTTTATTTGGATTGTTAGCTATCATAGTATTAATTGTTTATATCCTCACCAGAGTTAGAGCCGCCAAAAAAGAAATTGAAAATCAAAAACACATTGTAGAGGAGAAAAACCAGGAGATTTTAGACAGTATTACTTATGCAAAAAGACTGCAAAATGCCATTTTACCTACACAAGAAACAATTGATGCTCACTTAAAGGAGAATTTTGTTTTGTACCTGCCAAAAGATATTGTAGCAGGTGATTTTTATTGGATGGATTATGCGGACGGAAAAACCTTGCTGGCAGTTGCAGATTGCACCGGACATGGGGTTCCCGGAGCAATGGTGTCAGTGGTTTGTCACAATGCTTTGAACAGAGCAGTTCGTGAATTTGGCTTACGCGAGCCGGGAAAAATTCTGGATAAAGTAACTGATTTGGTAATTGAAACTTTTGAAAAAAGTACTGAAGAAGTTAAAGACGGAATGGATATTTGCCTGTGCTCATTTGATTTTGAAAACAACCAAGTGCTCTATTCTGGAGCTAATAATGGTTTGTACCATATTGTGAACGGTGAATTGGTAGAAATCAAGCCAGATAAACAACCTGTTGGTAAATATGCAGATCGACAACCTTTTACAACACATTCTATATCTAGTAAAAAAGGAGATGTATTTTATCTGTTCACAGATGGATATGCTGATCAATTTGGAGGTGAAAAAGGAAAAAAACTAAAGTACAAACCTTTCAAAGAGATATTGCTTAATAACAGTCAAAGTAACATGTGGAATCAAAGAACCGTGTTATTTGATAAGTTCCAAACATGGAAAGGTGATTATGAGCAAATCGACGACGTATGTGTAATAGGTGTGAGAATATAATTCGAACATCTATTTAAGCAGTTTATCCTGAGCCTGTCGAAGGGTAATTGGAGTAAAAGTGTAATTCGTAATAAATGTTAAAATGTTCTATCATTTACCAAACCTTGTAAGTTTTAAATCGTTATTACGATTAATTACTAGAATAAATTGATAGTAAACTAATTTCCATTAAATTAATGGAAAAAATTCCCTCACCTTGAGTAACCTAATAGTTCGCATATTTACTAACCTCTCTACCAGAATAATGTTCATATTCTATTTGAGTATTATTTTGATCACGGCGTTTTTTATCATATTTGGTTACTACACTCAATTAAATCTTCAAGAACAAAGACAATATGATAAGCTTAAAGCTATCGTATCAGCTACCTCCGCGGCCATTGATGGTGATGAACATCAAAGGATGATGGAGGATCATACCACTAAAGATGCGATTACTTCCAATGATCAAAACATGACGTATCACATGATACGGGATGTAATGACAAAAACCTCTGAGTTCAACAATTTAAATTCTGCTATGTATACCATGGTGTACAACAAGTCTAAAGATGTTTTTGAATTTGGAGTTACTTCTGCAGAAGAACCATATTTCAGACATGAATACCATGATTATCCCTCTTTACTTGTAGAAAAGATGGATATTGGAGGAACTGTTCCTCGTTATGAGGATAAACATGGCGTTTGGATTTCGGCTTTTCATCCAATCAAAAATGGTAAAGGAGAGACGGTTGCAATACTTCAGGCAGATGTGAGATTTAATGAGTTCATTGATATGGTTCGCTCTAAGTACGCACAAGAGAGTTTAATTGCATTGGGTGCAATTATATTATTAGCATTGATAATGATTCCGTATACCAGAAAGGTGTTGAAAGAGGATGAAAGACAAAAACAAAAGGTTCGAATCCAAGCAGAAATTATCGAAGAGAAAAACAAAGACATCACAGATAGTATTAATTATGCTTTAAAAATTCAAAATACCATATTGCCAAATATTGATCAGTTCAAGCCATACTTTGGAGATATAGATATTTTGTATAAACCCAAAGACATAGTTGCTGGAGATTTTTTCTTTTTAGATAAAGTTGGCGACGACGTTTATGTTGCAGCTGCTGATTGTACTGGACATG
The DNA here is from genome assembly GCF_019740355.2 of Paracrocinitomix mangrovi. Lineage (GTDB taxonomy): Bacteria > Bacteroidota > Bacteroidia > Flavobacteriales_D > Crocinitomicaceae > Paracrocinitomix > Paracrocinitomix mangrovi. The sequence continues at coordinate 15,591 of NZ_CP091819.1, forward strand.
GGGTTCCCGGCGCTATGGTTTCTGTTATTTGTTCAAATGCTTTGTCATATGCCTTGCACGAAAAAAATCTCAACTCTACTGGTGAAGTTTTAGATCAGGTAAGAAAAAGAGTAGTTGAGAAATTCAGTTCTTCGCCTGATGGTATAAAAGATGGAATGGATGTTTCTCTTTGCAAGTTCAATATAAAAACAGGTGAAATGGAGTATTCAGGAGCAAACAATGCTGTTTATGTACTCAAAAATGGCAGTAAAGAACTTGATACACTCAATCCTGATAAACAACCCGTAGGTCAATTTGACCATGCTACTCCTTTTACAACTCATTCAATTCAACTTCAAAAGGGTGACCAGGTTTATCTATTTAGTGATGGATATGCGGATCAGTTTGGAGGCGATAAAGGAAAAAAATTGAAGTACAAATCTTTCAAACAAATGATTTTGGATGCCTCTAATGAAGAAATGTCCAGTCAAATCAGAAATCTTGACATAGGTTTTGAAAAATGGAAAGGTGACTTTGAACAAGTGGATGACGTTTGCCTGATAGGGGTTCGTTTCTAACTATATTTCCTTGGGTTAAAAAATCAACATTTTTTGCGGCTTGTTTTGATGCAACTAATTGTATATTAACAAAGTCTTATAAAAGACTTGCTAATTATACGCCCCTATCTACTATGAAAAGAGTATTATTCTTATTGATGTTCATGAATTTTTATGTTTCATCAAATGCCCAGCAATTAACCAATGAAGGCACTAATTTCTACGTTGCATTTCCAGAAGTTTATGATAACAGTGCTGCTGTATTTGAAATAAATATTTCCAGTAGACAAAATGCAACAGGTACAGTAGAAATTACTGGAACCGGTTTTAGTCAAAATTTTAATGTTGTTCCAGGTGTAGTAACAACTGTTACTGTCCCTTCTGGTGCTGCAGATATAACTATAGACGAAACAGTATTAGAAAGAGCGATTCACATTTCATCAAATAATCCTGTTACAGTTTATGCTTCAACCTTTCACAGTGCCAGATCAGAAGCTTCAGTATGCTTGCCGGTATCTGCACTAGGATCAAGCTATATGGTAACAACTTATCCAAATATGCTGAAAAGTGGTGTGTGGTATCAATCTGAGTTTATTGTAGTTGCAGGTGATCAATCTTGTGATATTACCATAGTTCCTTCGTGTACAACTGAAGGTGGAGTAGGTGCTGGTACACCAATGTCTGTTCATTTAGATCCAAATGATGTTTATATGGTTCAGGCACAATCGGGATCAGCTTTGGATCTTACAGGTACTACTGTAACAGCAGATAATGGAACAGATAAATTTGCCGTTTTCAACGGTCATATTTGGGCGTATTTATCAAATTGTGGAAATTTAAATGCAGATCCTTTATATGAACAGGCTTATCCGATAAAAGCTTGGGGTGTTGAACATATTCTTACCATTTCATTGGAGCAAGATGATAATGCTTATAGAGTAATTGCAAAAGACAATGGAACAACTTTTACGGTTGATGGTGTTCCTACAGGTGGAGTTTTAAATAGCGGTGATGTATATGATGGTAACTTCTCAAATATTGATGAAGCAATCATGATTGAATCAAATCATCCTGTAGCAGTGACTCAAACTATGACAACAGGTGTTTGTAGTGGAAATGGAGACCCTTCAATGATTGTAATTAACTCCAACGAGCAAATGTATTTGGATACCGTTACCTTTTATGCAGCTACCGGAGGTTCTAGTTTGGTAAACTATGTCAATGTTATTACCAGATCAGATGACACCACTTTGATGGAATTTAATACAGCACCTATTACTGATTGGATGCCTTTAACTTATGACAATACTTATTCTTATAAGTTGTTTGCAACAGGATCTGGATCTCATACTTTAACTACTTCAGGTTGCGGTTTCCTTGCTTATGCATACGGAATGGGAAATCCTGAATCTTATTTTTATGCGGCAGGTGTGCGAGTTAATGCTGTAGATGATAGTTTATCAATTACCAATATAAATACGAGTCAACAAGCACAATGTGATTTGGATTCCATTCAATTTTTTCCATTTACTTCAGGTGGAGATGTTGTGACTTATGATTGGGATTTTGGTGACGGAGATTCATCTTCATTGCAAGATCCTATTCATGTTTATGCAAATGCTGGAACATATGTTGTTTCTTTAATAGTTGAATATGCTTGTTTCACAGATACCATTGCAGATACTTTGGTAATATTTGATTCACCAGATATTAGTGGAACATTTACAGATGTGTCTTGTTATCAATACGGAGATGGAGCAATTAATACTTCTACCACAGGTGGATCACCCAACTATTCTTATTCATGGTCTCCAAATGTTGGAACCACAGAGGATTTAACAGGATTGGATGGTGGTACCTATACGGTAACTGTTACAGATGCAAATGGTTGTAATGATGCAGAGACTTTTGTTGTAGATGAACCGGCTCCTATTGATATTACAATAGATCCGGCAGGTCCGTTTGCTCCACCAGATGGTCCTCAAAATATTACAGCAAGTCCGGCAGGTGGAACTTGGACAGCTACAGGATGTCCTGGATGTATCACTGCAGGAGGTGTTTTTGATCCGGCTGTTGCTGGGCCAGGTTTGTGGGAGGTTTGCTACACCGTTACTGTCGGACCATGTGATTCTACAGAATGTTCTCAGATATTGGTAGATACCTCTTGCGCAATGTTGGCTTTTACCAATGAACCAACTTGTTATGGTTTTAATGATGGATCTTTCACTGTTAACGTTTCAGGAGGTATAGGAAATATTACTTTCCTTCTTACTAATTCTTCAGGAACACAAGTAAACGCAGGTAATTCTAATACCGCAAACAATTTGAGTGAAGGTTGGTATTATATCAATATCAATGACGATATCTGCGTGTTTGATGATTCAGTTTACATTGGAGAACCGGATGAAATGGTAGTGGATTTAAATGTTTTGGACGTGGCATGTAACGGTGATTTAAGTGGAATGGCAATTGCTGATACGGTTTTGAACTATCAGGGATCTTATAATAGTATTGCTTATTTCTGGAATCCGGCGCCTCCAAGTGGAAATGGACAAGGTGCAGATACATTATCTGGAGTTGGAGCAGGAACTTATAATTTGCAAATCAATGATGGTAACGGATGTTCACTTCAAATGGATTTTACAATTTCTGAACCACCGGCATTGGTGTTTTCTCAATTAGGTTCTGATCCTGCATACTGCCGAGTTTTTGATTATCAAAACGGAAATGGAGTTGTTTATGCGGCAGCTACCGGAGGAACACCTGATTATGATTATACCTGGGAAAATGTATATACCCTGCAAACTACAAATAATACAACCTGGGGTGGATTGAATCCTGCTGTTTATAAAATCACAGTGATTGATGGAAATGGATGTGTATTACAAGAATTTATTACACTTGACTCATTAAGCCCTATTGCAGATTTTGATATGAGTTCTCCTCAGTTTACAGCACAATGGGAGGGAACCTCTGTTGTGGATGTGCATTTTACAAATCAATCTCAATATTTTGCCAATCCTAATAATCCACAAGCGGATACAACATTCTTTTGGAATTTTGATTTAGGTGAAGGTTGGTTATTAAGTACAGATTTCTTTGAAGAATTTGATAGATCTTACATTGATTCAGGAACCTACAATGTTTGTTTGGTAGCCTTGAATAAAAATGGATGTTCAGATACAGCATGCAAGGAAATTCTGGTATTTGATAAACCTGAATTGGTTCTGCCAAATGTATTCACTCCTGGGACAGACGGATCAAATGATGTGTTCTATTTTCCTTATGTAGGAATAGCTGAGTTTGAAGCGGTAATAGTAAATCGTTGGGGAATTACAGTATTTGAATTTACAGACATTACGCAAGGGTGGGATGGAAGTGATAAAAACGGAAGCCCATGCCAAGATGGAGTTTACTTTTATAAGTACCAGGCGGTAGCTACTAATGGTACAGAGTATGAAGGGCAAGGTAATATTCACCTGATACGACAGAAATAAAATTGATGATGTAAAAAAAGCCACAGAAGTTCTGTGGCTTTTTTTGTTAAATGTCACTTATATCAATCTTTATAATCTATTGCAACAACTTCTTTTACTCCTTCCTCATAGGTGGTAACTTTGAATTCAGGAAAACGATTGGTGAATTTATCTGAATTGAAATCGTAATCTCTGTTGTACTGATACATCATTTCTGGCATCTCTCTCATAACCGGAACGAATAATCCAATTACTTTAAACATAAAATTACTTACCGTCGAAACTTTGTTTTTGCTTTTCATCTCTTTAGAAATGAGAGTTACCCACTGTTTTCCATTTAAAGGATTTTTAGCTGTGGGTAGATGCCAGGTTTGATTATAAGCATCATCAGTATTTCCTAGTAATGCTGTTGCTTTTCCTGCATCTGGAGTGTATGTAAAAGAGTGTTTGTAATTTAGTGCAATTGGCCAATTTGCCTTTTTACCTTTGCTTAGTGGAGTAAAAACTGTCTCTGTCAGCATTGAAGTGTTAACGATACTTGGTCCATAAAAATCTGCAGACCTTGCAATTAAAGCTTTAAGGTTGCCAGATTCAACTTCTTTCGTAATTCTATTCAATACTTCCGCTCTGACAATACCTTTTTTACTTATGGGCTTAATTGGAGTATCTTCTTTCATCCCATCTAAATAGTTAGGATCATACATATATATATTATCAAAAAACACCAGTTTCGCATTGTGTTTAATGCAAGCGTCCACTACAGATTGAATAAAATTAGGCCAGGTAGATTGCCAGATTTTTGTATTGTAAGGGAAACCAACAGTTATATATACAATCTCTGATCCTTTAATTGCTTCATCTACTTTTGCAGGGTCAGTTAAATCTGCAGGAAACAAAATGTCTGTATCATTGATCTTTTTTGGATTTCTACTAACCAATTTGATATCTGAAGTAAATTGTTTCAGTGATTTCGCCAATTCAATTCCTATAGCGCCTCCTGATCCTAATATTGTTTGCATAGTTTAGATTTTAAGAATTTAATATAGCTGATATTTTAAATTACATGGTTAATTGAAAGTTAATCTTTTGAATAACAATGGATAAAACAAAAATCCCTCTGTTTAAACAAACAGAGGGATTTAAATAAATATGATTAAAAGCTATTAAGCTTCTGCTTTTGCTTTTGGTGCAGCATCCATGATTTCTTCACTTGCTGCAGACTCAAACTGTTCAAAGTTTTTAACGAACTGATTTGCTAAGTGATTAGCTTTTTGATCGTAAGCACCTTTATCTGTCCAAGTGTTTTTAGGATTTAAAATCTCAGCTGGAACATTTTCACAAGATTCAGGCATTGCTAAACCAAAGATCTCATGATTAACATAATTCACATCTTCTAATTTTCCTTCTAAAGCAGCAGTAATCATTGCTCTAGTGTATTTCAAGCTGATTCTTTCTCCAACACCGTACTCTCCACCAGACCATCCGGTGTTAATCAACCAAACTTTTACATTATGCTCTTCCATTTTTTGTCCAAGCATTTCAGCATATTTAGTTGGGTGCAATGGCAAGAAAGGAGCTCCGAAACAAGCTGAAAATGCTGTTACCGGTTCTGTAATTCCAGCTTCAGTTCCAGCAACTTTAGCCGTGTATCCAGAAATGAAGTGATACATTGCTTGTCCAGGAGTTAATCTTGAGATTGGAGGTAATACTCCAAAAGCATCTGCTGTTAAAAAGAATATATTTTTTGGCATTCCTCCTTTAGAAGGATTCATGATATTATCAATGTGATTGATTGGATATGAAACACGAGTATTTTCTGTAATACTTGAATCTGAATAATCAGGAGTAGAAGTTCCGTCAACAAAACCAATGTTCTCTAAAATTGCTCCGAATTTAATAGCATCCCAGATTTGTGGTTCTTTTTCTTGAGATAAGTCGATAGTTTTTGCGTAACAACCACCTTCAAAATTAAATACTCCATTATCAGACCAGCCATGCTCGTCATCTCCAATTAATCTTCTGTTTGGATCTGAAGACAAAGTTGTTTTACCTGTACCTGAAAGTCCAAAGAAAACCGCAGTATCACCATCTTTACCTACGTTAGCTGAACAGTGCATTGAAAGCACATTCTTTTCATGAGGTAAAATGAAGTTCAATACTGAGAAAATTCCTTTTTTAATCTCTCCTGTATATCCTGTACCACCAATAATGATCATCTTTTCAGTGAAATTAATGATAGCAAAATTGTGTTGTCTAGTTCCGTCAATATCTGGCTCAGCCATAAATTCAGGAGCACATACTATGTGCCATTCAGGAGTGAAATTTGCAATTTCTTCATCTGTTGGACGAAGAAACATGTTAGACGCAAATTGATTTGACCATGAAAATTCAGTAACAACACGGATGTTTAATCTGTAATCATCATCTGCACAAGCATATGCGTCACGAACATAAATATCCTTGTTCGTTAAATATGCTTTCATTCTATTGTATAATGCTTCAAATTTATCCGCATCAAACTTTTTGTTAATATTCCCCCACCACACAGCATCAGCTGTTTTGTCATCATACACAATAAATCTGTCCTGAGGAGATCTACCTGTAAACTCTCCGGTTCTGATTGCCAGGGCTCCGGTGTCAGTTAGCACTCCTTGACCATTCAAAATAGCATCTTCTACCAATTCTGCAGGCGTAAGATTCCAAAATGCATTGTCATAATGTTTTAATCCGATTGTTTCTAATGAAGCGTTTTCAGCTCTCTTTCCATAGTTATTCATACGAATAGTTTTTTCCTGTTTAGTCGATTTTCTTTCTTTTCCCGACCAAATATTTCCAGGTTCGTTTAAAATCCATAACAAAATTAAGGATTATCCCCCTTGGTTAAACCATTATGGTCAGTAAATTTTGAAAAGATATCAACGTTAAAACTGAGAAAGTTTAACAGTATTGCCTTGGTAGTTTAAAAACTTTAACTAACCATTTACTTTTTTATACTTGTCTAATAAGTGATTAACCCGTTGAATTTTAAAGCTTTGAACCGCAATGATTGCAGTAGTCTGCATCTGCGTCATGGCCATCTTTTGAACAGTTAGGGCAGGCTCTATTTGAAATTTCAGCTTTTCCTTTTCTGATGAATTCGTTAGTAACTATTCCAGTTGGTACAGCTATTATGGCATAACCAAGAATCATAATAAAGGATGCTACAAATTGTCCTGCCGGTGTAGTAGGAGAGATGTCGCCATATCCTACGGTTGTCAGTGTTACAATGGCCCAATATACGCTTCTGGGGATACTATCAAATCCACCTTCTGCTCCTTCTACTAAATACATTATTGTACCTAGGATAATTACCAAAAGTGTTACTGTGAATAAAAAGACAATTATTTTGTTTTTAGAGCTTTTTAAAGCGGTAATCAAATAGTTGGCGTCATCAACGAATTGGCTTAATTTTAAAATTCTAAAAACCCTTATTAATCTGATGCAGCGCAATACTCTTAAAGCACTAGTTCCTGAATAGAAGATTCCTATATAAGTTGGAATTACTGATAGTAAGTCAATTATTCCGTAAAATGATAACATGTATTTGATAGGCTTTTTTACACATATCAAACGTGCAACATATTCAGCTGTAAATATTCCGGTAAATACCCATTCTAACATGTGTAATTCAACGCCGTATTTCTCTCGATAATTAGGAACACTTTCTAACATGATGGCAATTACACTTAAAGTGATCAGAATGAGTAATACAATGTCAAACCATTTTCCAGCAGGTGTTTCTGATCCAAAAATGACTTCATTCATTTTCTTTTGCCATGGCCGTAACTCTTCTGTATCTCTAACTCCGCTCATTAGTCTAAATGGTGTATGTCTAATTTGCTGTTTTTGTGTAACTGCATTTTTATGATGGACTGAAAATCTCTGTTACTCTTCTTTTTTCTTAAGTGCTTTGTGAAATTCTCCTTTCTTCTTGCAAGTTGATATCTTGGAATAAAACCATAGCCCGCATATTGTCCATCTTTTATCAATACGAAGCCATACTCTCCAGAGTTTCGACCTTTATCGGTTATTAAAAAAGAATCGCCTTTAAAATTTAAGTCGTCTATTAAGGATTCTACTCTTTTATTGTATTCTTCAACATCTTCTTCTCCAATACATGCGCCATTACATTCTTTTATGTTGTATTTAAAACAAGCTGATGCTCCCGTGTGCAATCCACATAATCGTTGACAAAGTTGAAATTCTTCCTGCCAAAATTCTAAATACTTTTTTCCATTTTGAATACTGGTAAAAGTCATAATGGGATGTCCGGCAGGTACATTTTTCTTAACAACGAGATTCATATATCCTCTTTGATCCTTGTGCAGATATAAGCCGTGGGTAAAAAGATTTGTTCGTTGCGCTCGATTATATACCGGTTGGTGTTTCTTGATTTCATCTGACTCTTTTAACAATGCAATGAGCTCGCTTCCTGTGAGTTCATAGCTTATATCAGCTATAACTTCTCGCATCTCCAGTGCTTTCTTTGTTTTTGAGTTCTTTAAATGTTGTTCAACACGGGTTCTGATATGAATACTTTTACCAATATAAATTAGCTCATTTTTATCATTGTAAAACCTGTATATTCCAGTTTTATTTGGAATCTCATCAAGTTTATCCAGGTCTAATGAAGGGTGTAATACTTTAGGGTTTATCTCTTTCTTGATGAATGTCTGCAATTCATTGCTTTCATCTTTTTCATAAAGCATTTCAAACAGCTTGGCTGTAGCCTCTGTGTCATTAATTGCTCTATGATGACCATTTAATGGAATGTTTAAAGCTTTAGTGATGTTTTTTAAACCATAAGATTTATGTCCCGGGAGTAAAATTCTTGAAGTTTGAACTGTACATAAATGGGGCAGTCTAAAGTCGTAACCAAGTCGTCTATATTCCCTTCTAATTACACCGTAATCAAAACTCACATTATGCGCCACGAAAACAGCTCCTGCGGTAAATTCTACTATTTCTTTGGCGACTTCATAAAACTTTGGTGCATTGGCAACATCTGAATCATGAATACCGGTAAGTCTTGCAATAAAAGGAGAAATTCTTTCTTCAGGATTCACCAATGTTGAATATCTGTCAATCTCTCGTTTACCATCATGCAATATGATAGCAATCTCAATTACTTTAAAATTAATTGGTTTATCACCTGTTGTTTCTATGTCAACTATTGCGTACTTCAAGTCAAACAAAAATACTTAGTTTTCAACCAACTTATTTAAAAAATTAATGTTGGCATCATTATCAATGTCAGAAACGCCTGTCATTTTATAAACCAAATTCCAGTTTTTGTCTATAATTACAATAGTTGGAAGATATTTAACCTCAAAAAAATCAGGCATTCGTTGAGTACCATAAATAAAATCATAATCTTCATGTAAACCAGCTGTTTTAATAGTTTCAAGTGATTCACTGCTGACAGCTAAAAATGATATTTCCTTATCAAAACGTGATCTTAAATCTGCAAATACTGGCATTTCAGCTCTACACGCCGAACACCATGTTGCCCAAAAGTTTAATACAATAGGTTTTCCTCCAAAATCTGCAAAGTCGTACAATTTATCATCCATGTCAAATACTTCCCAATGTATTGCACTATAAGGTAATGGTGTTTCGTTTTCTATTGTAAAATGTGTTTCAGACATAGTAAGTCTTTGAAACCAGGATTGGAACGCCATTCTCCAGGAAGGGATAATTAAGATTAGTACAATAATAACTAGTAATACGTTGCTTCCGTATTTATAGACTTTTTTCCTTGTTGCTTTATCAAATTTGACCATAATCAGTTAACTCATTCCAAAGTTTGTTGAATTCTTTATCAAATGCTTTAAATATGTCATTAGAGTTAGAGATGACAATGTTCTCATGATTATATCTCTCAGCAGATCGGGTCCAGTTGTAACTACCTGTAAGTGTATAAGATTTGTCAAATAATGCAAATTTGTGGTGCATATGATTATCTGTATTGTCGACTTTTATTGGAATTCCTTGCGAAAACAAAAAATCAATATCTGATCCTTGATCGTATATTTTATCATTATCAGTGATGATTTTGACTTTGGTTCCTAATTTATGTCTACTAACTAAAGCATCTGAAATTCGATTGTCACTTATGGTGAATAAACAAATTTCAATCACATTTATAGAGGATTGAATTTGATGTAGGATAGCATTTAGACATGATTCCCCCGGAGAAAAATAAACCCGTTCACTTATGTCGGCATCATTTTTTTGAACAGATAAAATCAACTTGTTTAAATCTTCAACCCATTTTAAAATCGCTGCATAATTATCATTGTTGACATGTGCTTGTGCTAAATCAAAAACTTCACTTCTCAATAAATCACTGAGTTGTTTGTCTGGTGCTAATGAGATTAGCAAAGACTTTATATTTCTTTTTTCAGATTTAACAAGATATTCATCAGCAATGGATTGTTTTATCTCAAACCTTAGTTGATCAAGTAAATTACCTTGATTTTGACTCATCTCCTCTGTTTTTTTGATCGATCAATTCGTGAATTGTTGCATCTAAAGAATCTATTCTTTTAGTTAGGTCCCGTATTCTGGTAAACAGTTGCTCATTTCTTATTCCTTCGTTAGTTGGATAGTTAAATCCCGCAATCTGATTAACTGTTAGTTCCTTTCTAATTATGTCATCAACTTTAAGCTTAAAATAATCAGCAACCTTTAGTAAGGTGTCAAGCTTTGGTTCTGCTCTTCCTTCTTCATATGATCCTACAGACGATCTGGTGATTCCAAAAAGGTCTGCAAACTCCGATTGGTTCATGCTCTTGAAAAGCCTAAGTTTCTTGAAGTTTTTGGCAATAATCGTCTTATCCATAAAAAAAATATTATAAAATAATTGGTAAATTACTAAAAATATTAGTATCTTGCCAATATAATTAGAAACAAAACCATATTTATCTCATGAAATTAGCAAAAAAATACTCATCAAAGGAAAATTATTTACCTCCTTAAGGATGATTTTAGTCAGGTGAATAAAACTGAATTAGTAGCCTCTTTATTGACACAATGATTTTAACGCAATATTAAAGGCGCAGTTAAGTAAATTAAAATGAATAATTTCTATATTTGATTACTAACGATTAACATAACTAATAATCAACCTATGAGTTACTTTGATAAGGTAAAAGACTATTTAATGGAATTAGAGTATTCCATTGTACATGAAGACAGAGATGCGGAATTCTTTGTTGTAGAATCTTTGGAAGATGGAATTTCCAATTTGATGATAGGTATTGCAGATCCAATTATTATTGTTGAGCAGTTTTTGTTCGAGTTAAATAATAATACTGGAGATGTAACCAAACAATTGCTAATGAAAAACAGAGATATCGTTCATGGAGCATTTGCAATGGATGATGACGGTAAAAAGGTCATGTTTAGAGATACATTGCAAGTAGATACTTTAGATCTTGAAGAATTAGAAGGTACACTTACATCTTTGAGTCTGTTATTGAGCGAGTATACTGATGAGATAATAGGTTTCTCTAAAAACTAATTTGCCTGCACGGCACAGTGCATTGAAGAAATAATAACAATAAAAAATTGAGAAATGAACATATTTAAAAGACTCTTTAAAATTGGACAAGCTGAGGCAAACTCTGCTGTAGATAAATTGGAAGATCCAATTAAAATGACAGAGCAAGGAATTAGAGACCTTAAAAAAGACTTAAGTGCTGCATTACAAGCTATGGCTGAGGTGAAAGCTTTAGCAATTAGAGCTAAAAATGATGCAAAAATGCATTCTGATAAAGCTTCTGATTACGAAAGAAAAGCTGTGATGCTATTGAAAAGAGCTGAAAAAGGAGAAATTACTCTTGAAGAAGCTGACAGATTAGCGTCTGAGTGCTTGGTACAACAGGAAACTCATAAAAATAATGCTGCTACATGTTTAGAGGACCAAACAAAATTTGAAGGAAACGTTTCAAAATTGGATGGAAACATTAAAACTTTGAAATCTAACATTAAGAAATTCGAAGTTGAATTGAAAACATTGAAAGCTAGATCTAAAGTATCTAAAGCTACTAAGAAAATTAACGAGCAAATGGCCGGAGTTGATTCTTCAAGCACAGTTGCTATGTTAGAAAGAATGAAAGATAAAGTAGCTGAGGAAGAAGCTTTAGCTGAATCTTATGCTGAAATTGCAGGTGAAAATAAATCAATTGATGAAGAAATTGATTCTGCCTTGGATTCTGGTTCAGCTGAAGTAAAAGCTTCTGATAGCTTGGCTGCTCTTAAAGCGAAGTTAGGAATGGGTGGAGCCGGTGCAGAAACGGGTTCTGATTCATCAAACTCTTCAGCCGGAGCATAAGCCTTATACTAGGATATTTTACGGGCTGTCTTAAACTTGTTTGACTGCTTTTTTAGGTCCCAAAACATTTTTGAGACAGCCCTTTTTTTCTCTATAATTTTAAAACCCAAAATCAAAAATGAACGAATTTTTTCATCATGTTTTTAGCCTTCAAAATTCACTGGCTACCTTTATTTTGGCTTTTTGCCTTGTGTATTGGTTGATTGTAATTTTAGGTGCTATTGATGTTGATTTCTTTGACTTTGACGTAGATGTCGATACGGATGTTGATGTAGACGTTGATGGTGGAGATGCCGGTGAATCCGGAGTGGCCTGGTTTAATAAAGTTTTAGTCTTTTTTAATCTTGGTAGAGTTCCGTTCATGGTTTGGTTAACCATTGTGGCAATTCCACTTTGGGTTGGAAGTATTATAATATCTTTTTTAATCCATAATTACTCTTTCCTATTAAGCTTACTGTACTTTATTCCATTGCTCATAGGTTCAATGTTAATCGCAAAACCTTTGACCTGGCCTTTTGTAAAAATGTTTGATGCTTTGGAGAAAGATACCAAGAAGAAAGAGTTAGTTGGAAGAGTTGGTAGGGTGATAATCGCAGGAACAGGGCAAAAGAGAGGTCAAATTGAAATTTCTTATGAAGGATCTGTGATTACCATATATGTAAAGCCTACCAGTGAAGATGTAATACTTCAAAAAAATATGGAAGTATTGGTAATTTCCAAAGATGAAGATGGACATTACTTAGTTGAACCTTATACATAAACAAACTGTCTGTAAAATCAGACCCCAAAACTTAAAAGAATGAATTTTCAAGAATTAATGAGTAATACGGTATTTGTTATAACTGCCGTGATTATTATAGTCCTTTTAGGAGTGCTTTTTTTAGTAGCACGATTTTATAAAAAAGCCCATCAAGGACAAGCATTGGTTAGAACCGGTGTGGGTGGAACAAGAGTGAGTTTTAATGGGATTTTTGTAATCCCTGTACTTCATAAGTTAGAGATAATGGATATCTCTTTGAAGACTATTGAAATTGCTAGACAGCATGGGGATGGATTAATCTGTAAGGACAATATCCGTGCAGACATTAAAGTAACATTCTTTGTTAGAGTAAACGAATTACAAGATGATGTAAAGAAAGTGGCTCAAACAGTAGGTTGTAAAAGAGCAGCTTCTCCTGAAGCAATAGTTCAATTATTTGATGCTAAATTTTCTGAAGCATTAAAAACTGTTGGTAAGCAATTTGATTTTGTTGATCTATATAATAAAAGAGATGAGTTTAGAGAGCAAATTGTTAATGTGATTGGTACAGATTTGAATGGTTTTATTTTAGATGATGCCGCTATAGATTACCTGGAGCAAACTTCACTTGAGTATTTAAAGGACGGTAACATTTTAGATGCTGAAGGGATCAAGAAAATTACAGAATTGACGGCTACTCAACACATGAAAGCCAACTTTATTCGTAGAGAAGAAGAAAAGACAATCACTCAACAAAATGTGGATGCAAAAGAGGCGATTTTGGAAATGGAACGTCAATTAGCGGAAAAAGAAGAGAAGCAAAAAAGAGAGGTTGCCAACATCAAAGCGCGTGAAGCTGCTGAGATTGCTAAGGTGAATGAAGAAGAGTTGAAAAAATCTGAAATGGCCAGAATTCAACGTGAAGAGGAAGTTATGGTGATGGAAGAAAATAAACAACGCCAGATTATTGTTGCCGCTAAAAACAAAGAGAAAACTGAAGCAATTGAAACGGAAAGAGTAGAGAAGGAGAGAGCTTTAGAGCAAACAGAAAGAGAGAGAATTGTAACACTTGCTCAAATTGAGAAAGAAAAAGCAATTGAAGTAGAAAAGAAAAACATTCAAGAAGTAATTCGCGAGCGCGTAGCTATTGAAAAAACTGTTGTTGATGAAGAAGAAAGAATCAACGATACTAGAGCGTTTGCTGAAGCAGATCGTGCTAAGAAAGTAGCTATTACACATGCTGAAAAATTAGCCGAAGAACAATTGGTTCAAAAAATTAAATCTGCAGAGGCTGATAAACAAGCAGCAGAATTTAAAGCAAAGCAAATGTTGATAGATGCTGAAGCTGAACAGCTTTCAAGTGTTCAAAAAGCAGATGCAATTAAAACATTAGCCGAAGCTAAAGCTGCTGAATATGCTTCAACAGGTATGGCAGAAGCACAAGTAATGGAAGCTAAAGCTGCCGCAACGGAGAAACAAGGAGAGGCAGATGCTAATATTTTAGAAGCTAAGGCGGAAGCAGAAGCTAAAGGTATTGAGATGAAAGGTCAAGCTCAAGCTGCAGCTGAATTGAAATTAGGAGAGGCGCAAGCAGATGTGTTAAAAGGTACTGGTTTAGCTGAAGCTGAGGTGATTGCTGCTAAAGCCGTTTCAAATGAAAAAGCCGGATTGGTTGATGCTAAAGTGGCTGCTGAAAAATTCAAAGCAGAAGCTGATGGTATTACTCAAAAAGCAGATGCAATGAAAAAGTTGGATGGTGTTGGAAAAGAACACGAAGAATTCAAATTGCGTCTACAAAAAGACAAAGAAGTGGAATTGGCTTCAATTGGAATCCAAAAGGATATCGCAGACGCACAAGCTGTTGTGTTGGCTGAAGCACTTAAATCTGCACATATTGATATTGTTGGAGGAGAACAAGAATTCTTTGATAAAATTACTGATTCAATTACTAAAGGAAAACGTGTTGACCGTTTAGTAGATAACTCTGATTTATTGTCTGAAGTGAAAAATCAACTTTTACATGTAGAAGGAGAGACTTTCGTTGACAAGTTAAAAACTCTTGTGAAAGACAGTAATGTGAAAAGCGAAGACATTAAAAATCTAACCATCTCTGCTTTGATAGCAAAAATGATGTCAGGTACAAATGATGGAGCTAAAAGAGGTATCCTTGGACAGTTGATGAAGTTAGCCGAATCTATTGGTATTGCTGATTCTAACGCGGGAAAACTAGGACTGTAGTCGATTGTTAATTCATAATCATTTAAATGGCCCTGTGCTATTTAACTGATTCGTAACGCTAGGCGTAACGAAACCAATTAACTAATTAACCACAAACGAAGTGAGCGAAGAAGAAAAAGTAAATACAGACGAGAATCCGAAAGATGGACAGCAATCCCTCGACGGTGGTACCTATGATATCATTCGAAAAAGGTTGAGCAAGCATGGAGACGAGCTTTTTCAACGAATGAATAATCTTAATGCCACCAGAAAGGAACTATTTGGTTCTGTAGAGACTAAATTGCTGGCTACTGAGCGTATAAACACAACTAATAATTGTGTTCCGCGTGATATCATTTCTATTGGAGGTAATTTGTTCTTATTTGGGTACAATGTGCATATTGGTCTTAAATCAGAGACCTTTATTCAAGATGTATTTGGAGTTTTTGAATTTAATCCAAAAGAATATTCTTTTCAGGAGGGAAACCTGGATGCTTTTCAGGATGAAACTTTCCTAAAAGATTTCTCTGACCTTTATAAATACTACAGAGAAACCGTATTTGTTAAGTTTATCCAACTAGGACCATATTTGTATATGGTTTTCAGAATAGGAAAGAATATTTCTGATATCAAAACCTTTAAATGGTTAAATCAAGATGGTAAACTTCAATATGAAGGAAATAGATCTGATCATGAGTATAAGTTTCCTGAGCAACATGAATTTACCTGGAAAAAAGTTGGTAGAGATCAACATGTAGATGGTGAACATCCTCATATTACCATTGAAGATTTGGTATTTGTTGAAACCATTGGCGGAGATTTAACTGTTAAGGTTGAAGATAATACAGCCACCGGGAAGGGAATATATGCTGAACCGGTTAAAAATAAGGATCAAACTTTAGATGATGCTGACATTTTTTACAGCAGAATAGGGAATTTGATTCTCATGAAGATTCGCCCTTATCAAGAGGATGACTTCAGGTATCTTGTATATAATCATAAGGTTCAAGAGGTAAAGAGAATTGACGCAATTGCTGATGCGTGTATTCTATTGTCTAATGATCAGGGAATTATTTTTCCTAAAGGATATTACATCAATACGGGAGAATACAAGTTGTTTGATAATCAACTAGAGGGGCTCATTTTTGAAAAAAGAATTCCTGCAGCCAATGGTGAAGACTACTTGTATTGCTTTTATAACAGAGATGCAGGAGTTTACTTTTTGTTGTCGTATAATATTATTGCTCAAAAAGTTGAAACACCAATTGTTTGTAACGGATTTACCCTTTTTGAAAATGGTGAGCTGGCTATGTTTAAGGCCCAAGAAGAGCCTCAGAAACATCATGCTATTCAAATAATGCAAACCGTCTATTCTACTAAAGAATTGGAGGGTACAGCAGATTCATCCAATTACCTTACAAAAATTGGTAATAAAGAAATTGTTTTAGCGCTATCTGAATGTCAGGAATTGATAAACCTAATCAACAAAGAGGATTCGTTTTCTAATCTATATGTAGATATAGTAAAGAAATCAACTGATGTTATTGATTCATATCACTGGTTATCTCAAAAAGATGCAGGTCATCTTGAAGAACCTTTAAAAGAGATTAGATCTGCAGCATCTAATGCTATTGAAGAATTTGAAAAAATCCTTCAACTCAAAAGATCTGCTAAAGACAAGACAGAAGAGGTTGAGAAAAAAGCCAAAGACTTATTGAGTAAGTCTAAAAATATGCGCGTAGCTAAAGTAAATGACATTGTTCAATTACTGGCTGAATTACGACATTCAAAAGGTGAAATTATCGGTCTCAAAAGTATTCGATATGTTGATCTGAATCGAGTAGAAAATTTAGAGAATCAAATCTCTAAAGCTGTTGATTTTGCTTCTGAAAATTGTGTCAACTTTTTATTGAAAAAAGAAGCGCTTGATCCCTACAAAGAGAAAGTTGCTAGTATTGAGAAAGAAGTTAAAGAGTTGAATAAAGTAGTTGTTGCAAATGATTTGGAAAAAGAAATCAATGCTGTATCTGCTGAGCTCGAACTTTTAATTGAAATAGTGAGCAACCTTAAAATTTTGGATGCTACTAAAACAACGCAAATCATTGATTCTATCACTGCCTTGTTCTCCAATTTTAACCAAATCAACTCTGACCTTAGAAAGAGAAGAAAAGAATTGATTTTAGTTGAAGGTAAGGCTGAATTTAATGCGCAGATAAGATTGATCAACCAAGGGTTTATCAACTATATTGATTTAGCGGATGATCCGGAAAAATGCAATGATTATCTCAACAAACTAATTGTTCAGCTGGAAGAGTTAGAGGGGAAATTTGCTGAATTTGATGAGTATCGAGTTCAAATTGAAGAGAAGAGAGAGGAAATCTATAATGCTTTTGAAAGCAAAAAAGTGGCTTTGGTTGAAGCGCAGAATAAAAGAGCACAAACCTTGTATAGCAGTGCAGATAGAATTTTATCCGGGGTTAAAAATAGAGCAGAAAGTTTTGATAATGTAGTTGATATCAATGGATATTTTGCATCTGATTTAATGGTGGATAAGGTTCGTGATATCATTAAAAATTTAGTGGATTTAGGTGACTCTACTAAAGCGGATGATGTTCAGTCAAAACTAAAATCTGTTAAAGAAGAAGCAATTAGACAACTGAATGATAAGCAAGAGTTGTTTGCAGAAAGCGGTGAAGGAATCAAATTTGGAAAACATACTTTCCTTGTAAATACGCAAAAGCTAGATGTTACTACGGTATTAAGAAGTGATTCTATTTACTTTCATCTAACCGGAACAAACTTCTATGAAGAGATAGAAAATGACCTATTAAATGAAACCAGAGAAGTTTGGGACATGCATTTGTCTTCTGAGAATAGATTAGTATATCGAGCTGAATTTTTGGCGTATCAAATGCGAAAAGCCATTTTGAATGAAGATTTAGGTTTATTGCATTGGGCAGAGAAAACCCAAAAAGAAAAACAAGAATGGGAACAAGCTTTCATTTCTAAGCGTTTCAATGAAGGATATGTAAAAGGTATTCATGACAATGATGCAAGCAAAATTTTGAGTCAACTCATCTTAAAGGAAGAATCAATAGGTTTATTGAAGTATTCAAGTAATGAAAGGGTTAAGGCGCTATTATTTTGGGATTATTGTTTAGAGGCGACTACAAAAGATAGACTTTCGGCACAATTGAAAGCACTTGGTATTATCAGATCAGTATTCAAAAGTCATAATGAGGCAGATTACATCAGTGATCAGCTTTTGGCGTTGATTGATCCATTTGAAGATGTGCTTGAAGTTGAAGCAAATACAGACAGAGTTGTTCAATATCTAATTGAAGAAATTAGCTTGAATGAGAAGTTTGTGTTGTCTCATGAAGCAAAACAGTTGGTAGAGTCTTTTAAAAAGTATCTTTCTAATCACAAAAAGACAACTGTTTTTAATAATGCTATTTTCAAAGATGCTCCTCATTGGGATGATCAATTTAATCAGATCCAACTTTGGTTAAAATCATTCAATCGTATAGAAAATAAGCTTGTTCAGAATAGAGTAGTGGATGAAGCAGCTTTTTATTTACTTAAGAATAATAAAGATTTATTTTACTCATCTACTGTGGATGTTACCGCAGAAATTACCGATTTAAAAGGAGATCATCCTGTGATTGAAGATGGCAAGTATCAACTTCATTATAATGATTTTATGGATAAACTCCTGGCATTTGAAGCGAGTGAAGTTCGAATGTATCATCAATATCATGATATCAAAAAACGCTTAACAGCTGATTTTAAAGACAGAATCAGATTATCTGAATTCATGCCGCGTGTTCTTTCATCTTTTGTTAGAAACCAGTTAATTGATAAAGTTTACCTCAATATTATAGGAGACAACTTGGCTAAGCAAATTGGTACGGCAGGAGCTGATAAACGAACAGATTTGATGGGAATGTTGTTATTGATTTCTCCTCCGGGTTATGGTAAAACTACCTTGATGGAATATATCGCTTCCAGATTAGGATTGGTTTTTATGAAAATAAATGGTCCGGCTTTAGGTCATAACGTGGTTTCATTAGATCCTGAAGATGCTGATAATGCGGCGTCAAGAGAAGAGATCATGAAATTGAATCTTGGCTTGGAGATGGGGGATAATATTATGTTGTATTTGGATGATATCCAGCATTGTAATCCTGAGTTTTTGCAGAAGTTTATTTCGTTGGCAGATGGTCAAAGAAAAATAGAAGGAGTATACAATGGCAAGACCAAAACTTACGACTTCCGCGGAAAAAAGGTGGTTGTTGTAATGGCAGGGAATCCATATACAGAAAGTGGTGAAAAGTTCAGGATTCCGGATATGTTGGCCAATAGAGCTGATATTTATAACCTTGGTGACATATTGGGTGATTCAGATGAGGAATTTAAAATGAGTTACCTTGAGAATTCACTGACATCTAATAATGTGTTAGGAACATTAAAGGATAAAGGGAAAAAAGATGTGTATAATCTGATTAAGGTGGCACAAGGTCAACCTTTGGAAAGTATCACTTTTGAGAATTCATATACATCTGAAGAATTATCAGATATTCTAGCTGTGCTAAAAATGAGTCTTACAGTGCGAGATGTAGTGTTGAAAGTAAATCTTGAATACATTGATTCGGCCGGTAAAGAGGATGTTTTTAGAACTGAACCTCCTTTTAAGTTGCAGGGTTCATATCGTGATATGAATAAAATGGTTGAGAAATTGAATCCTTTAATGAATGATCAAGAGTTAGATACTTTGTTAATGTCTCACTACGAAAACGAAGCGCAAACTTTGACAACAGGAGCAGAAGCCAATCTACTTAAGTTAAAAGAATTGATTGGTAAATTATCTCCTGAAGAACAAACACGCTGGAATGAGATTAAAAAGGAGTATGCTAAGCGTCAAAAGTTGAAAGGATTTGGTGACTCAAATGAAATGATTCAAGTAATTTCGCAAATGGAGAATCTAAATGAAACCTTATCTGGTTTGGGACAAAATCAAGATCCGGATTTCATGGTTCAACTTAAGAAATTAACAGAAGGTGTAAGGGCTATTAGTACTGTTATGATTGAAAATAGAGACGGAGAATTCAAAACTACTTCTAAATCTTCAAGCACAACAAAAGGTAAAACTACATCTTCCAAAACCAAAGGGAAAAAGGATACAGAATAGATGAGGAAACTGTTAGTAATTATTGCAATTTTAAGCTACAACTTTGTTTCTGCACAAGAGAAATTCGCAGAAATAAATGTGAAAGACGAAACAGATTTTTCTGAATTCGAAGTTTTTGGTGATTCACTTGATCATTATCGTGTATACTTTACAGGTGAAAATCACAACTTTGCCAAGTTTAATGCAAGTTTAGAATATAAAATGCTTACTTATCTGCACCAAACCCAGGGAGTAAAACATTTTATTTTTGAACAAAGTCCGGGTGTTGGATACATCATAGAGCAAATTATTATTCACGATAAAAGAAGCAATCTTAGTTATTTGAAAGATGTTTTTTATGATCCTTTCTATTATCTGGTAAAACACATCAGAGAATACAATGACACATTAGATTATGGCGATAAAATTCACATTCATGGTATTGACGTTGAAAGGTTTCCATACTTTTCTATTTATGCTTTAGATCAAATTGTAGATACACTTGATGGAGATGTAGAAGGAGGGGAAGTGTTTGAACAAATTCACGCGCTTAAAACATCAAATTATGAATTTGGTTCGGCCAGAGATTTTTATGCAGATGAAGAAGATGGGATGATATTTACTTTTGGAGAGGTTTCCGCTTGGGGTTCCCTCAGTTCAATCATTGAAACATCTAAAAAGTACAGGGATTCAC
Organism: Paracrocinitomix mangrovi; assembly: GCF_019740355.2. GTDB lineage: Bacteria > Bacteroidota > Bacteroidia > Flavobacteriales_D > Crocinitomicaceae > Paracrocinitomix > Paracrocinitomix mangrovi. The sequence continues at coordinate 36,800 of NZ_CP091819.1, forward strand.
TCAAAAAAGAATTGGGGCCTAATGAAGATATCTATTACGCAATAATAGAAAGTTTAGAAAAAGGACGTGAATGGTATATTACAGAACGTTCAGGAGATGTTAGGTCGCCTATTGTTCGTGAGCGTTTCATGAGAGATGAGTTTTCTAGAATTTATGAATTGTATCCAGGAGCAAAATACTATGGTCAATTTGGAAGATGCCATTTGCATAAAGATTCTGATGCTAAAAGATGTTATGATTATTACATGAACTCAGTGGCAAGTAGAATTAATGAATTGGATAGTTCATTGACCAACAAAGTATTGGTGATTCCAATTTTTTATTCTCAGGGCAAAGAAAAATATGATCACGATATCATCAGTAGCTTAAATTTTAAAGATACAATTGCAACCGAGGGTAGTGCCTACATAATTGATTTGGCCTATAAAGAGGGAGATCACCCTGTGGTAGGTTTTTATGATCAATTGCCATTTGTGATAGTGTCCAACAAAGAAGTTGATGAAGATCCTGAAGAATACAATTTCAATTGGGAAACGGAGGTGATGGAATTTCATTTAGGAGCCAGTTATGGGTACAGGTATTTTAATGGGATCAGAAAATTGAATGGCGCTTTGATTGATTTTGGAGCCAATACATTTACCAATAAAATGGTAGCTTACAATTTTGCGTTTGATGTCTTTACCATTGGAATGGGAGGTACAAGGTTCAATTTTACCTACTTGCCGGCAATTAGTAATGGTGGAGATTTTGATTTAAAAGGATGGAATTTTGGAATTGGATCTTACTTTGTCTCGGGTAATAAATGGGCAACTGCTGGTTTTGGTGTTGACTTCGGATACGGACAGATGTTGTTGACAGAAAATTTGAACGATTCAATCCCTAATTTAATTCAGTCTCCAGAACAAGGAAATGTAATAATCTACAGAAATGACATGGTAATAGTTGATCCAAATGCAGAATTGAGATTGACTTTTCCTGTGATTAGTTTAAATTTCAAGGCAGGATATGCTTTTGACGTATCTGGTAAAAGGTGGAGATTGGATGGTAAAATGGATAATTTTACAAAAACATCCTTCACCTCGCCTTATGTTCAGGCCGGAATCAGCTTGAATATCAAATACGAATATTAGAAATGATAAAGAATATTGATGAAGGTATCACTTACGACTACCTGGCTCATGGCTTTGGAGTTATTTTGTTGGTAGGAGGATTAGGTTGGCTTATTCATGGATTTGTATCTCTGTTAGGATTAGTAATTGGTATTGCAATTATTACAATGAAAGGGGGAGTTGAGGTAGATTTGGCTAATAAAAAATGGAGAAAGTATAATTCATTTTTCGGTGTTAAGTTTGGCACTTGGCGAAGTTTAGCGAATGTGAATCATGTTAGAATTAGTTATGAATCTCAGGATGCAATGAGTGCAGAAGCACAAACTACGGCTTATATGTCAGCAAATCCTGTTGTTGGAGCAGTGAAATGTTATGAGATGATTTTTAGCTACAGTGATAATTTCAATAAAGATGAGTTGGTGCATAGCTTTACTAAAATGAAAGCGGCGTTTGAAATGGCAAAAATCTTGAAAGAAGACCTGAATATTGAAGTGACTAACTATCTCCTTAAAATGCAGGGTGTCTTAGGTAAATATCGTAAAAGGTAGTTGATAAAATACGTGTATAACTTCCTGATAAATCAGTAACGATCTTCAATAAATCTGTTAATTTTGGCCTAATAAATCCATTTAAGCTGCATGGCTAAGAAAAGCAACAAATCCAGTATTAAGTTCGATAGACAAAAATTGTCGGACAATGAATTAGTAGATATCTATAAAGCCCTTATTAAACCAAGATTGATAGAGGAGAAAATGTTAATCCTTTTGAGACAAGGAAAAATTTCTAAATGGTTTTCTGGATGGGGGCAAGAAGCAATTTCTGTAGGAATTACTTTAGGTTTGGATGAAGATGAATATATCTTCCCAATGCATAGAAATCTAGGGGTTTTTACTTCTAGAAACATTCCTTTAAATAGATTATTTGCTCAATTTCAAGGAAAAATGACTGGTTTCACCAAAGGAAGAGATCGTTCTTTTCACTTTGGAACAAAAGAGCATCATATTGTTGGGATGATATCTCACTTGGGGCCACAATTAGCGTTGGGAACTGGTGTTGCATTAGCGCATAAATTAAGAGGAGAAGGGAAGGTTGCTTTGGCAGTAACAGGTGATGGTGGAGCAAGTGAGGGAGATTTTCATGAAGCATTGAATGTGGCTTCTGTTTGGGATGTTCCTGTAATTTTTGTTGTGGAGAATAATCAATGGGGATTATCAACACCTTCAAATGAGCAATTTAGATGTAAGCAGTTTACAGATAAAGGAGTAGGCTATGGAATGGATGCTTTTCAAATTGATGGTAACAATATTTTAGAGGTTTATCATGCAGTTAGAAAAATTGCATCTTCTCTGAGAGAAAACCCTCGTCCTTTTTTATTGGAATGTGTTTCTTTCAGAATGAGAGGGCATGAAGAAGCATCAGGAACCAAATACTACCCTGAAGGTATTCAGGATGAATGGGAGAAAAAAGATCCTGTTACTAACTACGAAGCATATTTGCTATCAGAAGGAGTTTTGACTGAAGCAAAAGCAGAGAAGATTAAAAAAGAAATCAAAAAAGAAATCCAGGATGAATTAGAAGTAGCTTATGCTGAGCCTAATGTTACTCCTGACACAGATTTTGAAGTAAATGATGTTTATGCACCTTACAATCCTGAATATACTGCTCCAGATTTTAGCAATACTTCAGAAAAAAGATTTGTGGATGCTGTGTCTGATGGTTTGCGTCAAAGTATGCAAAAGTTTGATGACTTAATAATCATGGGTCAGGATATAGCAGAATATGGAGGTGTTTTCAAAGTAACTGAAGGATTTGTAGAAGAATTCGGAAAAGATAGAATCAGAAATACCCCTATTTGTGAGTCTGCAATTGTGGGAACAGCGCTTGGACTCTCAATAAACGGAATGAAAGGTGTGATGGAAATGCAATTTGCTGATTTCGTAACTGTAGGTTTTAATCAGATTGTAAATAATCTGGCTAAACTTCACTATAGATGGGGTGAAAAAGCGGATGTTGTTGTAAGAATGCCAACTGGTGGAGGTTCTGCCGCAGGTCCGTTTCATTCACAAAGCAATGAGGCCTGGTTTACGCATACACCGGGATTAAAAGTAGTTTATCCTTCATCTCCTCATGAGGCCAAAGGTTTATTGGCTGCTTCAATTGAAGATCCTAATCCTGTAATTTTCTTTGAGCATAAAGGTTTGTATAGATCTATCAAAGAAGAAGTGCCTGACAATTATTACACACTAGAAATTGGTAAAGCTAATTTGGTGAGAGAAGGTAAATCTGCATCTGTAATTACTTACGGAATGGGAGTTCACTGGGCAAAAGAAGTAGCTGAGAAACACAATCTTGATATTGATATTCTTGATTTAAGAACTTTGCTTCCGCTTGATATGGATGCAATTTATACTACAGCACGCAAAACAGGACGTGTACTTATTTTACATGAAGATTGCTTAACTGGTGGAATAGGAGGAGAAATCTCAGCTCGAATTACTGAAGAGTGTTTTGAGTATTTAGATGCTCCTGTAATGCGCGAAGCCAGTTTAGATACGCCTGTTCCTTTTGATGGTGAATTGGAAAAAAACTTCATGCCTAAGGATAGGTTTGAGCAAAAAATTCAGGATCTAATCAACTACTAAAAAGATGAAAAACGTCATCTTAAAAGTGCCATACTGGTTATTTACATTGGCGATTTTTACACCTTTAATCGTATGGAAACTAGGTCTCTTAGGACCTGATGACGATTTTTTGTGGTTGATGATTTTGTTGATCCCTCCATTTGTCGGAACAATTTGGGGTGTTGGGGTTGCAGATTATATGTGCGCTGAATCAAAAGATTATAAACCTTTTCGCTTAATAATTCTCTTATATCTTTTATTTATCACATTATCCATTTTATCTCTTGTTTTGCCTGAAAGCAGAAAGGTTGGATTCATTTTTTACCTGGCTACCTTGATAGATTTAATATTTATTGGTCTGTTGCAAATGAAGTTGATAGGTAAGGTGTTTTATGCCAGATCCGCTTGGTATGTCTTTATTGAAATTGTGGCATATCCTATTGGAATGATGACGCTTACGCCAACAATTATTGAGTGGGAGAAAGGTGGTAAATTTGAAAAAGATGATGAAATAGAGGTGGAGTAGATTTAGCGTAAAGCCTTTAGCCTTTTCTCCATTCCTTCTTTACACTCCTCAGTTACATAAGTTTGTTGAAGTAAGAACTGAATGCGTTCAATATCATTACAATCGTCAGTATAACTAAGATGATATAGTTCTACTAAACCTAAATTGTAATCACCTCTCTTTACCAGTTTCATTTGATCATTAACAGAAACTTTACCGGTTTTCAATACGCTAACATAAGTTCCGGGTCTTTCAAATGAGATGAATTTTTTAAGTACAGTTTGACTGTCAAATCTTATTCCTAGTTTAAAACAAGGAAATCGTGGTTGACTTATTTCAACCAAAGTTTCACCAATAGCGTATTGATCGCCAATCATAATTTGAGTATCGTCAAATCCTTCTACTGTTATATTTTCTCCAAACATCCCATGTTCAAAATTAAGTTGGGGATATTCTTTTTTCCAATAATTGTAGTGATCTGCGCTATAGATGTAGCAAGCTTTGTCTATCCCTCCATGGTATTTTCTATCAATAACATGGTCATTTTCTACATCTTCTGTACCAAGAATTATTGAGTCAGTAATTGGGGATTTAAAGATGCCTGTGTAAACGGTTTTTCCTCTCCATTTAACAGCTTTTTTTTCTCCAATATTAGTAGAGATAACACGCATTTACGGAGTAGATTTTGAAACAGAAATGATTTTTCCGTTCATCCATTTATTGGCTTTCAAAGAAAAGTCCGCAATGTATTCTGCCATATCTATTGGTCCCATTGGTGCTTCGTAACCTGGGAAAGCTTCTTCTAACATCTCTGTTTGAACAGCTCCTAATGCCAAGCAGTTTACCTGGATGTTTTCATCTTTTAACTCTTCTGCTAAACATTCTGTAAATCCTGCAACTGCTGCTTTAGATGAACTGTAGATTCCAATTCCAGGAAATTTAGCAGATCCCTGAACTCCGCCTACAGAACCAATGTTTACAATATGACCACCGTTTTTCATAAAAGGAACCACTGCCTGACATGCAGCAACTAATCCAAAAACGTTGGTTGCGTAAACATCTTTAATATCTTTTGCAGTAGTTTCTAAAAACGGTTTGTTTACCAGATAACCTGCATTGTTAATCAAAATGTCAACATGCTGAAAATGCTCATTAATAATGGTGCTAATATATTCCCTAACATTGTCTGCAGCCAAATCAAGAGATGCAATTTTTACGGGATTCAAGGTGGTCATTTGCAATTCTTTCAACTTGTCCAAATTGCGAGACATCACTAATACATTGTGATCCTCAGCTAGCTTTTTAGCTAATTCTCTACCAATTCCTCTACTGGCACCAATTACTATGATGTTTTTACTCATCATTAGTATTCGTCATACGAAATGACAACTTTCTCTGTAATAGGGTGAGATTGACAAGTTAAAACAAAACCTTCAGCAACTTCATCTTCTTCTAGCGCATAGTTTAATTTCATTTTAACTTTTCCTTCTAATACTTTCGCTTTACAAGTACAACAAACTCCTCCTTTACAAGAGAAAGGAACATCTGCATCTGCATCTTGTGCTGCCGATAAAACATCCGGTCCATCAGACTTTAAAGTAAAGCTGTATTCTTCGTCATCAATAATAACTGTAACGTTTGAGTTTACAATAACATCTTCTCCTATACTTACATTTGCCTCATCAGCTGCTGCAACAGGCGTAGTAAATAATTCAAAGTGAACTTTGTGTAATAAACCTTTGCTGATATAGAAGTCTTTTACGCATTCAATCATTGATTCAGGTCCACAAGTGTAAACTCCTTCAATTTTTAAATCTCTCAATTCAGCATCAAAGAAATGAGCACATTTATCATTATCGATTCTTCCATTTCTATTTGCATCTCCACTGTCTTCTCTACTTAAAATATATCTAAGATTGAAATTGCTGTATTTTGAGTCTAAGCCGTCAAAAGTTGATTTAAAGATGGTGTCAGCAGCAGTTTTGTTTCCATAGTATAAAAACACATTGCTGTTGCTTTCAGTTTCTAAAATAGACTTGATCATTGATAAAACAGGAGTCACTCCACTTCCTGCAGCATAAAACACATAATTATTAGCATTGACGCTATTAGGTGTAATTGTAAAACCACCTTCAGGAGTCATTACTTCCATTTGATCGCCTGCCTTTAAGCTGTTATTGGCATAAGAAGAAAACTTACCGTTTTCTACTTCTTTTACTGCAACACGTAATTCATTGTCATTAATTCCTGAACAAATAGAGTATGATCTTCTAACATCTTCTCCATTTATCATGGCTTTTAATGTCAAATACTGTCCTGGAACATATTTGTAAGCATCTGCTAAATTAGCAGGTACGTCAAATGCAATTGAAACTGTATCAGCAGTTTCTTTTCTAATATCTTTGATTGTCAGTTGATTAAAAGTGGCTCTCATTTAGCTAAATTTTGAAATATTCTCAAATTAAAAGTTGTCCTTTCTTTTTTATTGAGGAGGTACAAAAATAATCGTATTAATTTAATGCTGAACGCTCTTCCATTTTTTTCATTCTTTTACTATCTTTAAAGAGTACAAAATAAATTCTGTTTAAGTACGTCCATAATAGTAATTGAGGAGTTAATTTTTTTTCAAATTGGGATCTTTTAGAATTAACATTTTAATGTCATTATTGTTGCTGACGGGATTAAATTCCTTTGGTCAGTACGAAGAATTATTGGCAAAATATCAAAAGGAATTTCCTGATAGATCTGCTGTTGTATTATCGCACGAACAGTTAGTGGAAATTGATATTGATGACAAAACTGGAGAGTTGTCAATTATTGAAACTGATTACGAGCATATTTTATTTCTCAAAGAAGTTTCAAAATACTACACGGATCAAAGTATTTCTTTATCACAGTTTTTTGAAGATATAGTGGAAGTTGAAGCAGCTTCATTTAATCCTAAAGGGAAGAAAATGAAAGTAAAAAAGGACAACTTTAGGGTTGTAGATTCACCACCTTCAAGCTGGGTTTTTCATGATGATGATCAAGAGTTAATATTTGATTTGCCCGAGCTTGGAGAAGGATACCGAAGTGAAATTAGCTACACTAAAAAAATCAAGCATCCTGAATTTTTTGATGTCTTTCATTTTATGTCCGGCTATCCTGTAATTGAAAGCAAGGTGAAGATTGTATATCCTCAAGAGGTTAAATTAAAATTCTTTGAGCGAGCAATGGATGGTTTTGAAGTTGATCGTCAAGAAACAGTTGATAAAAAGGGGAAAAAAGAATCTGTTTGGTTGGTGAAAAATGTCCCTCCATATAGAACAGAAGATGGAAGTACGAATATTAAAAATCACATTCCACATCTGATTGCGCAAATCCAATCTTATCAACACAATGGAGAAACCAAAAAAGTAATTGAAAACCTGGATGATTTACACGCATTTTTTGAAGAGCTGTTGCTATTGAAAGGTGATGAGTCAAATAGGTCTGAGTTGAATAAAGTAGTAAAAGAAATTACTGAAGGAAAAGAAACTCAATTGGAAAAAATGGAAGCCATCTTTAAATGGGTTCAGGATAATATCAAGTACATAGCATTTGAAGATGGTATCAATGGTTATGTGCCTAGATCATGCTCTTCTGTTATCAAAAATAGATTTGGCGACTGTAAAGATATGGGGAACCTTTTAGTTGAAATGCTAACTGAGGCAGGTGTGGAAAATGCACATGTAGCTTGGGTTGGAACAAGAGATATTCCGTATTTAATGAGCGAAATTCCGTCACCATTAACTTGTAATCATGTGATTTGTGTAGTAGAAAAACCAAAAGACCAGCAAGATGATCATAAATACTATTATCTGGATGCTACCGGTTCTGAATCTTCTTATTTATTACCACCTATGGGAGTGCAAAGTAAAGAGTTGTTAGTGCATCAGGGACCGGGAAAGTATGACTTGTATAAAGTTCCTGCAACGGCAGCAGATCAAAATTATATTAAATCTGTCGTGCAATATACCATTACAGCTTCAGACTCTTTATATGGTTGTGGCTTTGATACTTATGGCGGATACGAAAGGGAAACCAAAACATATTATTTAGCAAATCTTAAACATGATGATTTAGATGATTATGTTAAGGAAATTGCCTTAGGTGGTGCTAATAGGTTTCGTTTAAAATCTTATGATGTTGAAGGTTTAAACGATATGCAATCTGAATTAGACTTGACTTATGAGTTTACTTTGGATAACATTTCAATTGAATATGGTGAAGATATCATTATCAATCCAACATTATTTAAGCCTAGAATTAGAAAATATAACACAGATGATTACAAGTTTACAAGAGAAAAATCAAGACACCGAACAATTGATTACTTGTATGAAATTGATCTTTCTGATGCATACACAGTAAAGTATCTACCCGAAGATGTTCACTATGATCATGATCTCTTCAATTTTGATGCAGAATTTAAGCAAGAGGGAAATAAGGTGATTATCACCATGAAATACCAGTATCACTTACTTGAAATTCCAACAGATTTATTTGATGACTGGAATGAGTTCTCAAAAAGTATCAATTCAGCAACTATTCAAAATCTAATTCTTCACAAAATTAAATGATTAAAAAGGTTCTCATAGCAGCATTGACTTTAATGACTATTCAGTCATTTGGTCAACGTTTTCCTTTTTACGAAAATCATGAATTGGAAAAGGATCCTGTTTTGGATACTCGAGTAGTGGAAAACGAAATGTATCACTACACTAAATATCTCATGAGTGTTGAGTATATCTGGAACGGAAATGATGGCAGGTATTACAAGTATGAGACAGAGCATTATAAAGTAAAACTGAGTACCAATGCTGCAATTGAGGAGTTTAATAAAGTTTACATTTCTGCAGAGGACGTAATTAAACTGCAACGCATTGAAACCAGGGTAATTAAAGAAGATAAAGTCGTTGAAATAGATCCAAAAATTGAGGAGTTCAACAGTGAAGATGAAAGTGAAAGAGTTTTCTATTTTCCTTTATCAGGAATTGAATTAGGTGACGAGATTGAAGTATTATATACGGTTCAAAAAGAATCAGATACTGAAGGTGATCAGTATTATTTTCAATCAGATATCCCGATATACGATTTTGACTTTTATTTCATTGCTCCAAATGATACTTATTTCAAATTTTTAGCCCACAATGGATTAAAGAAGCCTGAGTTGGTGGATACTATCCTTCAAAAACATCAATGGACTATTCACATGGATTCAATTCCGGCACTCGAGCCTGAGTATTTTTCAGAGTACAACAATACTTCCATGAAATTGGATATTTCGCTTCGTGGATTTGACTCTCCATATGACAATAGTTTTTCTCCTTATGAACAGTTCAATAATAGTTTGAATATGGTTTATAATTCCCCGATTAGAAAAAAGGACATGAAGGCTTTAAAAAGTTTGAATGAGGAATTGGGAGTGCATAAAATGCGATCAGAAGAAGATAAAATAAGAAAGATTGAGCATTTTATTAAGGTGGACCTATTGGTTTCTTCAAATGTGCCTGATATGTTTCTGTCTGATGTTGTCAAATACAGAAAAGCCAATTCTATTAGTGCAATTCAATTATATATGGGCTTGTGTAAAGAGGCTAATATTCCTTATCAATACGGATTTATTTCTGACAGATACGATACGCAATTAAGCAGTGAAATTGAGTCAATGTACTTTTTGCAAAATTACTTCATGTACTTCCCGGACATTGATCAATATTTGGCTCCTCTAGATTTTTCAACAAGATTGGGATATATGAATGCCGACTGGATTCCAAATAATGGGTATTTTTTAGTGGAGAAAAAGTATCCTTACAGATCAACAAATTGGGAAATAAAACCGGTGAAAAGCACAGCTGCTCATGACAATATTGATAGCATTATTATTCGTATTAAAGTGCAGGAAGATATGCAAGAGAGTACCTTAACGGTAGAAAGACATTTGAAAGGATATAAAGCAGGAGAATATCAGACATATTACTATTTGTATTCAGATGAAAAACGCAAAGAATATCATGATGAGTTATTGAACTTTATGAAAGATAACTCAACATTTGCAATGACAGATATTCAAAACATTAATCCTGAAGACGCCTTTGTTAAGCCTTTGGTGATTAAAGGGAAATTGACAGAATTGAATACACCATTTTTAGAAATAGCAAAAGACAAAACTATATTTAAACTGGGTAATTTATTTGGAGAACACGTTAGTGTAGATGAATTAGAAAAAAAGAAAAGCGATTTTGTTTTTTCAAATCCAATGATCAGATCTTACACAGTGATAGTGGAGTTTCCTAAAGAAGTCAAAGTAGCCAATAATGATGATGTTTTTGTTACGGAGGATTATTGTGAACTGGAGGATATCAACATGATTGCAGGCTTCAAATTAGAAGGAAACAAACTGACTTTTTCTACCAGAGAAGAGTACTTATCTCAGCGATATAAAATTGAAGATAAAATCGAAGTTTTTAAAGCATTTGAGTTTTATCATGAGATCAGTAAGATGAATCTAATAATCGAATAGGGCTAATTTAAATTGATTTAAAGCGATTTATTACCCATGTCATTCTAGATTTCAAATCAATGTTAATTACGTGTTAATAACTACTATCAAAACGACTCATTTTTCTCGGTTTAAACATACTCGTTTAGTATCTTTGTTTGCCTTGTAAAAAGTCAGCAATTCTGCTACTTACAAGCCTGAATAAATTTAATAAGTTTATGAGCGAAGAAAAAGCAAAAAAAGGGTACTCGGCGGATAGTATCCAGGCCCTCGAGGGTATGGAGCACGTTAGAAAACGTCCGTCAATGTATATTGGAGATGTTGGTGTAAGAGGATTGCACCACTTGGTTTACGAAGTTGTAGATAACTCAATTGATGAGGCCCTTGCTGGACATTGTGATACTATACATGTTACTATTCTTGAAGGAGACGGAATTAAAGTTGTGGATAACGGTAGAGGTATCCCTGTTGATTTACATGCCAAAGAAGGTGTTTCTGCGCTAGAGGTTGTAATGACCAAAATTGGAGCAGGAGGTAAATTTGATAAAGATTCTTATAAAGTTTCCGGAGGTCTACATGGTGTTGGTGTATCTTGTGTTAATGCATTGTCAAGACACCTTGAAGCTGTAGTACACAGAGAAGGAAAAGTTTGGAAACAAGAATATGAAAGAGGTAAAGCTTTATATCCTGTTAAAGAGGATGGTAAAGCTGATAATAACGGAACGACAGTAACATTCTTCCCTGATCCTGAAATTTTTGATCAGTTGGTGTATAGCTATGATACATTAGCATCAAGAATGAGAGAGTTGGCTTATTTGAATAAAGGATTAACCATCACTTTAACAGATGAGCGAGAAACGGATGAGAAGGGAGAATTTATAAAAGAAACTTTCCACTCTGAAAGTGGTTTAAGTGAATTTGTAAGATTCCTGGATGACGCTAGAGAGTCATTGATAGAAGAAGTAATTCACGTTGAAGGAGAGAAAAACGGAGTGCCTGTTGAAGTAGCTATGATCTACAACACTTCATACTCTGAAAACCTTCACTCATACGTTAATAATATTAATACGCACGAAGGGGGAACTCACCTTTCTGGATTCAGAAGAGGTTTGACCAATACCTTGAAAAAATACGCAGAAGATTCAGGAATGTTAGATAAACTGAAATTTGAAATTTCAGGAGATGACTTCCGTGAAGGTTTAACTGCAGTAGTGTCAGTAAAAGTTTCTGAACCTCAATTTGAAGGTCAGACAAAAACAAAATTGGGTAACAGAGAAGTTACGGCTCCTGTATCACAGGCAGTTTCTGAAATGTTAACTGACTATTTAGAAGAGCATCCTAAAGATGCAAGATCAATTGTTCAAAAAGTAATATTAGCTGCTCAAGCTAGACATGCTGCAAGAAAAGCGCGTGAAATGGTACAACGTAAATCTGTTCTAACAGGAACCGGTTTACCTGGTAAGTTAGCTGATTGCTCTTCAAAAGATCCGGCTGAATGTGAGATCTACTTAGTTGAGGGAGACTCTGCGGGTGGTACAGCTAAACAGGGACGTGATAGAATGTTCCAGGCTATAATGCCATTGAGAGGTAAAATCTTGAACGTTGAAAAAGCCATGCAACACAAGATCTTTGAAAATGAAGAGATCAAAAATATTTACACAGCATTAGGTGTAACTGTTGGAACAGAAGAAGATGAAAGAGCGTTGAATCTTGATAAGTTGAGATATCACAAAATCATCATCATGTGTGATGCCGACGTTGATGGTGCTCACATTGAGACTTTGATTCTTACCTTCTTCTTTAGACACATGCGTGAATTGGTGGAAAGAGGATATGTTTATATCGCTACTCCTCCTTTGTACCAGGTGAAAAAAGGTAAAAAAGCTGATTACGCTTGGAATGATGATCAAAGAGATAAATTGATCATGGAATACAAAGGTTCAGGTGCTGATTCATCAGTAAGTGTTCAACGTTACAAAGGTCTTGGAGAGATGAATGCTGAACAATTGTGGGAAACTACAATGGATCCTGAGTACAGAACATTGCGTCAGGTACAAATTGAAAACGATATGACAACAGATCGTACTTTCTCAATGCTAATGGGAGATGATGTGCCGCCTAGACGAGAGTTTATCGAAAAGAATGCGAAATACGCGAATATCGATACCTAATTAAAACTTTAATTTAAGTTACGAGAAGGCCTGTGTCAATTTGATACAGGTCTTTTTGTTTTGTATTACTTTTTTTGTAACTTGCTGTGTTGTAATAGGCTACGGTTATGAATGCGCATACATGGATTTTTGTTATCGCCATTCTTTTGTATCTGTATTATTTATCGAGAGTTTACGATAGAGTTAAATTCCTCTCTATAAAACGAGCTCGAATTCATGAACCTCAATCAGATGATGAGTCAGCTTTGACTCAGTGGGTGCATGATATGCGTCAGATCAAAAGAGAAACTACTCAGTTAAGAAAGAATTCTTGTCTTTACTTCTTTATTATTCCGGCTTTGGAAATAATCACTCATTTCATTTCGGGTGATTATTATATTGCAGATCAACTTTTAACACTATCATTTTTATTAGGTTTTTCGCTAACTATGATAGTGATACTGTATTGGGGATCTGAAAAATATAAAATGCCCAATGGAAGTTTAGTGAAGAAGACAACTTACTAGTTGTGAAGAATGGCAGCAATATCAGGCTTAAAATACTGGTCTGATTTCATTACTTTACCATCTTCTCTATAGATGGGGTTTCCGTCTTTATCTAGTTTACTCATATTGCTTCTTTGAATCTCTTCAAATACTTCAGCAATTTTATGTTGTAAACCATGCTTTAAAATAGTACCGCATAAAATGTAAAGTTGATCACCTAATGCGTCTGCAATCTCAACCAAATCTCCATTCTGAGCAGCTTCAAGATACTCTTCGTTTTCTTCGCGCATTAATTTATATCTCAGTAAAATTTCTTCGTCGCTCAATTCAGTAGTAGGAGAGTAGTTGTTACCAATTCCAAAAGATTCATGAAACTTCTCTACGTGTCCAATAACTTCCTTTAAAGTAATCTCTTTGTCCATTTTTACTATTTTTGGTTAAAGTTAACGTAAGCCTAATCAATAAATGCATAAATATTTACTGCTTTTACTAACAATTTTTACAACATCTGGCTTTCATTCTTTTAGCCAAAGAGAGAATCTTCCTGTTGTAAATTTCACCTCAAGAGATTATGGGAAAGAATTCAATCCTGAAATCTATTGTACGGTACAAGATAAGAGAGGTGTAATGTACATGGGATCCGGAAATGGTTTACATGAATTTGACGGAACCAAATGGAACTATATCAAAGTAATGGCTGGTTCATATGTACGTGCATTGGGTGTTGATTCATCTGGAGTGGTGTACGTGGGAAGCAATGGTGATTTTGGTTTTCTAGCTCCTGATACTTTAGGTCAACTTCAATACAATTCTCTTTTAGATAAATTGCCTGAAGAAGATTGGTTTTTTGGAGAAATTTGGGCCATTCATTGCACAGACAAGTTTGTTTATTTCCAGGCACAAGAAGCTTTTTTTGTATATGATCTTGAAAAAGATACAGTAATCGCAGTTTATCCTACTGATACTTCTTCTTTTCATACTTCTTTTTTAATTGATGGAGAACTATATCTACGAGCAAGAGAAATTGGAATAGTAAAGTACGTCAATGGAGATTTAGAAAGGCTGAGAGGTACAGAAATGGTGAGAGATTTAGGAGTCTTTGGCTTATATAAACTTCAAGATGACTCCTTACTTATTTTGACTCAAGAGTTAGGAATTTGGAAATGGAAGAATGACGCAGCAGTGCAATTGCCAGAGGGAAATGATTTTCCACTTATTGACCTAAATTTATATGGTTCTGAAATGCTAAGTGACGGCAATATTGCCGTGTGGACCTTTACTTCTGGAGTTTATATTTTAAACAAAGAAGGTAAAGTTTTAAAGCAATTTGATCAGCAATCAGGCCTCACTTCAAATGATGTTAAAGGGATCTACGAAGACCGTGAAAATAATATTTGGTTGTCTACTGCTAACGGCGTTTCAATGGTGAACTATTATGCACCATTTTCTTATTATGGAGAAAAAGCCGGCATAAGTGGAAATATTGTTGCCATGCAAAGGTTTAAAGGACAAATGTATGTTGGAACCTCTGTAGGTTTATTTGTACAAAGCAGTGATAGAAAAAGAATTTTTGAAAATACAGAGTTGCTGAAAGAAACGGTATGGGATTTTTGTGTTGTAAATGACCGATTGTATATGGCTACTCCCCGAGGAGTTTTGAGTACTACAGATGGTAAAAGTGTAAAAGCAGAAACTTCTGTTTGGGTTGAGGCTAACGCTATTAGGTTCTTTGACAACATGGGGATTTTTGTTGTGAGTGGTCCAAAAGGAATCTTTTTATTTAATCGTAATTTTCAACAAATTAACAGCTTTGATCAGGAGTTGTCATTGTCTTTAGGAATTGAACAAGATCCGACTGATCCTGGAATTATTTGGGTTGGAACAGTGTCTAGTGGAGCTTTTAGAATTAAGTTAAATGATGGTTTTGTAGTTGATCAATTCACAGATTTTGATGGATTGTTGGATGACATAGGAAAACCATTGATGTATCATGATTCACTTGTGTTTGGTTGTAAGCAGGGATTATCTTATTTCATGGATGAAGAAGAAATGAAAAAAGGATTGACAGAAGAAGAAAAAGAAGATCCTTTAAATTATAGAGGTATGTTCCAGGTGCAGGATATGCACTCTTATACAACAGATGGACAATTTTTATTCTTGAAAACAAGTAAAAAAGGAGATTGGTTTAGTGATGACAATTATTCAATTGGATATTATGACCACGAGAAGGCTGAGTTTATTCGCATGCCATTTAAAGGAATTGATGTTGGTAGAATCAACAGGTTTTATTTAGAGGAAGATGGAACACTTTGGGTAGGTGGTTCTGATGGATTGTTAGGATATACACACAGAAAGAAAGATAATTACGAAAAGCCTTATAGTACGCTCATCAGAAGTTTTACAATTGGAGGTGATTCATTGATGTTTGCCGGAGCTTTCTTTAATGATGGTGAAATGTCTAACACTCAAACAGATAATTACTTGTTTAATATCGATTATCACTTCAATGACGTGAAATTTACATTCTCTTCAACGTATTTTGAATATCAAGAGAATATTCAATATGCCTTTAAATTAGAAGGATACGATCAAAATTGGACAGATTGGAGTAAGAAAACAGAAGCCAACTTTACCAACTTGAATGAGGGGGATTATACGTTTATGGTAAAGGCTAAAAACGTATACGACGTAGAATCAGAAGTGGCAACTTTTAAATTCACCGTATTACCACCTTGGTACAGAACTGCCTGGGCTTACGCTTTATTTGTTTTGTTATTGATCTTGTCATTCTTTGTAGGATTTAGATTGTTTAGTTTAAGATTGAAGAGAAAAAATCAGTGGTTAGAAGGAGTAGTTGAAGAGCGTACAAGAGAAATTAAAGAGAAAAATGAGGTGTTAAAGCACCAGAAACAGGAGATAGAAGACAGTATCAATTACGCCCAAAGAATTCAGCAAGCCATTTTACCTCTAGAGGATGAAATGAAGAAATGGTTGCCAAATTCATTTGTATTGTTCCGTCCAAAAGATATCGTATCAGGAGATTTTTATTGGTTCACAGAGAAAGAAGATCAATTGGTGTTTATATGTGCCGATTGTACCGGACATGGTGTTCCGGGGGCTTTCATGAGTATGATCGGGTCTGACAGATTGAATATTATAGTTGGTGAGCGTAAAATTATTCATCCGGGACAAATATTGTCAGAACTTAATATTGCGATTAAAAAATCGCTGAAGCAAGATGGGCAAACCGGATCTACTAAAGACGGAATGGATGCAGCAGTTTGTACAATTGACCTTAAAACCAATGAGGTGAGATATGCAGGAGCTAATAGACCTTTATGGATTGTGCAAAATGGAGATATTGAGGAGATAAAAGCTACTAAAGTTGCGGTGGCAGGATTTACACCTGATGATCAGGTTTATGAAGAGCACGTCATTAAAATAGAGGAGGGGATGAAGTTTTATATGACTTCTGATGGATATGCCGACCAATTTGGAGGAGATAGAGGTAAAAAACTGAAGGTGAAAACAATGAAAGAGTTCATCCTCAATGTTTGTAACAAAGACTTTGACAAACAAAGGGATGAACTTGAAAAAAGTTTAATAGACTGGATGTCAGGATTTGAACAGATTGATGATGTGTGTGTAGTTGGTTTCGAACCTGTTACTGGATCTCTTTAGACAAGGCAGGCAAATGTTGAATTTGCTTATTTGTCAACTTTCCTTTTCCTATTAATAGTAAAAACTGTGTTCTTGTTTCAACAACAGCTATAATCTTACGGACACTACCGTTTTTCTTTTCACCAAATACAGCTACTTTTCTGTTGCCATCAACATCTTCAAGCAAAGATTTGTAAGTTCCCTTTGCAGCTATTGCGTTTTTAGCGTAGTTAGAGATTTGTGTTTTATCACCGTAAAAATTGAGGTATTTTAAAGCAGTAAGAGACTGCAATACGTCAATAGCTTCAGGATAATCCTCATCAACAAATAATGACACAACCTTAGGCGGAACTACCTTGGCTTCCATGTCCTTATCGTTTTTGTGTTGCTTGTAAAATTCGTTGATTGGATGCGCCCCGTAAGCTACGGATACAAATAGAACGAAAAATAATCCTAATAATCTGTGTTTGTTAGCGGTTAAGTTTGTCATGACGAAAGTTTTTAGTTTGTATTGTTTTAATTTCACATTGCTGTGATTGCTTCTGGTACTTATTTAACGCCTAGTTACATCATGGTTACACCTCTAAAACTTATAAATATTGACTTTGTAGTTGTTTAACGATTTAGGAATGTGATTTTTTTTTGAGAATTTAGTTTGATTTTAATTATTTTAGGAAGCCCATTATCAATTCCTTTAAAGATCAAAATATCAGTAAGTTTGAATGAATATTTTTTATTCTAAATATTTTCTTGATTTATAAAAAATTTTATTTCTATCTTTGCACCTCAATTCTTGCGAAATAATTCGTAAGTTTGCAGCCCGAATTTCAAATGAGATTCAACGTTGAATAAAGAATTTTAAGTCATGGACAGCATAATTAAAGATTTACAGAGCGAATTAGTTGAGGGGAATAATATTCCTGATTTCAAATCAGGATCTACTATTACCGTTCATTATAAAATTAAAGAAGGTAACAAGGAAAGAGTTCAGCAATTCCAAGGTGTTGTTATTCAACGTAAAGGAACTGGTGCAACTGAGACTTTCACAGTTAGAAAAATGTCTGGAAACGTTGGTGTTGAAAGAATATTCCCTGTTTCATCTCCTTTTATTGAGAAAATTGAAATTAACAAAGTTGGTAGCGTAAGAAGAGCTAGAATCTTTTACTTCAGAGAAAGAAGAGGTAAATCTGCAAGAATCAAAGAGAAAAGAAATCTTGCTGTTGAGAAAAAGAAGTAATTCGTTATCAATTACAGATAAAATTAAACCTGCTCCTATCGAGCAGGTTTTTTTATTTCATTTTGTTGAAGTAGAAAATTCTATCTTCAGAAACCATAATCAGCACTTTATTCTCTTTGATGTAGTATTTAGTACAATCAGGATAAGTTAATAGCTCTGAAAATTCGCCATCACAACAAAGTTCAGTGCAATTGCTGAAATATTTGAATTCAATGTTTCTGTCTTTTGTTACCTTGAACTCATTATCGCACTTATTTATCTCTAGATTATAAGTGACAATGGTGTCCTGAAAGTTAATGGTGTATTTAAAGTCTTTGCTCGTTTTTGACTTATGAGTTGGTTTAATTTCTTTACCGGTCATATTGTCAATGATATTGAATAGTTGCCATTTTCCTTGTAGCAATGAATCAATTTCTTGTGCATTAGCATATCCTACGCTAATAAGCATAATTAGTAGTAGCCCAATCTTTTTCATTGAGTTGAATTTACGAAATTGATTGCTGAATTACAAGCGTTGAAGAGGAGTCTTTACTCCATCAACTAAACTATAGCAGGCCAATTTGTCTTTAAATACAGATGATTTAAAGATTGATTTGTTTAGTAACATTCTCACACATTCCTGTACTCCTTCAACAATTGAAGGGTGAGGGTGAATGAGTTCAGCCAACTCAGAAATTCCTTGCTTTGTTTTAATTTGAAGCGCAACAGCCTGAATAGCAGAGGAAGCATGTTCTCCAACTGCACGCATTCCTAAAATGCGCATATCTTCGTCATTGGTGACAATGATTTTAAAGAATCCTTGTGTTTTACGCATGGCAATTGCACGTGCCATTACTGAGTAGTCAAGTTTTACAACTTTAACAGGAATGTTTTTCTCAATGCATTGTTTTTCATTCATCCCTACGGACGCCACTTCTGGTTCAAGGAACATGATAGTACAAACGTTATCATAGGATAAACGCTCAGTTTTTCCACCAAAAATACGCTCCACAGCATGACGGGCTTCAATTTCACCCATGTTAACCAATGCAATTCTACCCGATACATCACCGGCAGCAAATATGTTAGGAATATTTGTTTGAGTATCGTCATCTCCTAAATGACGACCTGTTTTACCCATTTTCAAACCTAATTCCTCCATCCCTATGTTCTGTAGGTTAGGTACACGCCCAACTGAAAGCAAAGCTTTCTCAACGCGAATGATTTCTTTGTTTCCGTCTGCTGTGATTTCATACTCTACTTCTCCGTCAACAATTTCCATGCGATCTAAAGAAGCCTTATGATGAATTGTTACACCGTGTTTTTCAAGGTTTTTAGCAACAATTTGAGAGATGTCATCATCTTCAAACGGAAGAATGTGATCACCTCTATCAATTAAATAAACCTTTGTTTTTCCAAAATTTGAAAATATAGTAGCGTATTCACAACCAATTACACCGGCACCAACTATTACTAAACTTTTAGGGAAGTCAGTAATCTGATCAATACCATCTGAAGTCATAATGATTTTCTCATCTACTTCAATATTAGGTAATCCTCTAGGTGATGAACCTGTTGCTATTATTACGTAATCTGTTTCTATTTTTTCAATCTCACCATCTTCTTTAGTGATTTGAACAGTATTTGGATCCAATAATTTACCGTAACCTCTTATATATGTAAAAAGGTCAGCTCTATTGGTTTTTAATAGTTTAATGTGACATGAATACTGAAATTTTCTTTCAAAAACTGCTTCTTCCAAGGTCTTTTTAACTTCTTCCCAAGATAGTTCAAATCTATCTCTACCCAGAGAAACAATGGTTTCATTGACGTTTTTAACTCTTTGAGAAAGTTCCCAAAGTGTTTTAGAACTGAGTGCACCATGATAAACACCGGCACCACCAACTTTTGATTTTTCAATCAAACATACGCGTTTACCGAAGTCAATTGCTCTCATTGCAGCTGCATACCCAGCTGGTCCTCCTCCTATAACTACAAGATCGTATCTACCTTGATTCATGCTTAATTCTTTCTAAAAAATAGATGGTTGAATATAGACAAAATTATCAAATCAAATCATACTGAGCGGTTACCTTTAATTTTAGTTGATTTTTTTTAACGATATTCAGGTGGTTAGTAGTCATTTATCCAAATTTTAATCGAATTAGTCGTATATTTTTTGTTCATTAATTTTCAAATAATTATATTTATTCTTGTTAGAAATATAACCCTCCGTAAAATTTGTCGTATAAATAAGGAGTTTTATCATTTATTTTATATCTTTCGGAGATAAAAATTAGCAATTAATCGCTATGTTGGCAGGAAATCCAGTTGTTGAAAAGTGTAATGCTCGCTTCCAGGAGATTTTTGGGGACTACAACAAAAATGCTTCAGGGAAGATTATAGTTTCGCACTTTGGGGAGTTTTCACAAGATCTTGTGAACTCTTTATCTACAAGCATTGAAGATATGATGCTGGAGTCTGGTGACAAAAAAGGAGTCGTTAAGAGAATGTTCAGTATTCTTGTTGAAGGACTTCAAAATATCAGAATTCATGGTGAACGTGATGAAGATGGTAATCAAGTTTCTTTCCTAATAGTTTTGCAAAATGAAGATAATTACAAAGTGACATTTGGTAATTTGATCAAAAGAAGCAATATAGATGGTATTATAGAAAGAATTGAAAGCCTAAACAAAATGGATAATGCTGAAGTGAAAGAACTTTACATGGAAGTATTGTCAAATGGTATCATGTCCAATAAAGGTGGTGCCGGTCTTGGGTTTATTACCATGTCTCTTAAATCAAAAAACAAGATTGCCTATATCTCTGAAGAAGTTTCAGATGAATTGGTATTCTTTTCTGTAAATATCGATTTAGAGAGATCTAAAAAAGGAGACGATTAATCTTCTTTAATTTTTTTAGCCGTTACTTTTTCATAAACAGCCTCGTACAAAGGAAGTATTTTTTCTAACGAAAAATTCTTTGAGTGCTCAAATGCCTGCAGTTTGAATTTATTCAAAGTCTCTTCACTTGAAAGTATGTGTAAAGCATCCTTTGCCATTTTTTCAACATCACCAACATTGCTTAAAAATCCCGAATAACCATCTTGGTTCACTTCAGGTAATCCACCTGCATTTGAGGAAATAACCGGAACTCCTGATGCTAAAGCCTCTAAAGCGGCTAATCCAAAACTCTCGGTTTGCGACGGTAATAAAAACAAGTCACTAATACAATGAATTTCAGAGGCAGATTGAACGTTCCCCATCATGGTTACGTCTTGACATACACCAAGTTCTTCACAAAGTTGTTCAATTTTAAATCGCTCAGGTCCATCTCCGGCAAGAATTAACTTAGCTGGTATTTTGTCTTTAACTTTTTTGAAAATCTGCACTACATCTTCAATTCGTTTCACTTTTCTGAAGTTGGACATGTGGCAAAGAATTTTCTCTCCATTTGGAGCAATTTCTTTTTTGCGTTGCTTTTCTTCAGCTCCTAATTCATGACAATATGAGCCGGGCTCAATAAAGTTTTGAATTACTTCAATCCCATTCTCTATTGCAAAGTGCTTATATGTATCGTCTTTTAAACTTTGGCTCACTACCGTAACTGCATCAGATTGGTTAATACTAAATGTAATTACAGGTTCAAATGCGGGATGTTTACCTACCAAAGTAATGTCCGTTCCATGAAGTGTTGTGATATAAGGAACGTCTATACCATGCGTTTTAAGAATTTGCTTGGCAAAATAAGCGGCAGATGCATGTGGAATTGCATAATGAACATGCAAAAGGTCAAGTCCTTCATATCTCACTACATCCACTAATTTACTTGTAAGAGCCAGCTCGTATGGTTGATAATCAAATAATGGATAATGAAAAGGCCTTACCTCATGATACCTAATATTTGGATGAAAATGATCAAGCCTCACAGGTTGATTGTAAGAAATAAAATGAATTTCATGACCCTTTTTTGCAAGTGCTTTACCAAGTTCAGTAGCTACAACGCCACTTCCTCCAAACGTAGGATATAATACTATTCCAATTTTCATCTATCTATAAATAGGTTCATAAAGTTAACACTTATGAGACGATTAAGTTGATTAAAAATTTCATCTATTTTGTAAATAGCGCTAAGTATCTATTTAACAGCAACAGAAGAATAGTTTTAATTTGAAGAATCACTTAATTGGTTGGATGCCGCATTTTGACATGCCGTATATATTACGTCTTGAATTTTTGTTCGGATGTTGTCCTTTACAATTTTCCAGTTCATGGCATCTGGATAAACTCGATTACTTAAAAATACATATACTATTCCCTTGTCAGGATCTGCCCAGGTAATAGTTCCTGTAAAGCCCGAATGTCCAAAGCTGCTCAAAGAAACTTTGTCACATGTTGGTCCACCATCCAATGATCTAACCGGTTTGTCAAAACCTGCACCGCGTCTGTTTCTTGGTCCAAATTGACAACGTGTAAAATCAGCTATGGTGTCTTTATTTAATAATTGGTCTCCGCCATATTCACCATCATTTATCAACATGTACATTAAAGTTCCCAGATCTAAGGCATTTGAAAAAAGTCCGGCATGGCCACCTACACCACCTTGCATTGCTGCTCCCGGATCATGTACGTCACCCCAAACCAAATGTTGTCTAAATGAAGTGTCTTGCTCTGTAGGTGTTATTCTGTCTAATGGGAATTTGTATCTAGGATGATAAGTCATAGTGCTTAACCCCATTGGACCATAAAAGTTTTTAGCTACATAATTTTCTAATTGTTCCCCGGTTTCTTTTTCAATGATTGCTTTAATAAAGTAATAACCTAAATCGGAGTATTTGTAATTCTTTTTTCTCAATCCTTTTTGAGTAATTGTTTCCAATATTGTTTTTTCATAATCACTGGAGATGTACAAATTTTCTGAAACGCGGTGGTTAAACTTTGCAGATGAATCATGTGAATATATTTTCATATCCGGTTTTCCGTTTTCAAGTGTTTTTGTGTAAAACGGAATCCAAGCTATTAGACCGGCTTGATGAGCCAGCATTTCTCTCATTACCATGCGTTCATACGGAGTTGAATCAACTACTTCGGGTAGATACTTTGTTAATCTGTTATCTATATCAATGATGCTGTCGCCTTGAAGTTTTATTAGAGATATAGTGGTTGAAGCAATTTTAGTGATTGAGGCTAAGTCATAAATGTCAGATGTTTTAACTGCTCTAGTTTTTTCATATGTATGATAGCCAAATGCTTTATTGTAAAATACATTTCCGTCCTTAATAGCAACAATTTGACACCCTGGAAATGCTTTTTGATGAATAGAAGTTTCAGCAATTTGATCTATCCCATATAATTCATCAGATGAAATTCCAATTTCTTCAGGAATTACATGACTCAACCTGGTTTTTTTATCAAATGTCAAACCTAATCCTGCAGGAAAATCAGGTGAAGCAGTTACAGGTAGTTTACCTTGAGGAACAACACCGCCAAAAACCACTTGAGCGGCAGCATTATTTGTGTAATCATTGTCTTCATAAGCTACCAAAATGGCTTTGGTTTGAGATAAATCACCAAACTTGTCTAATACATACGGATTGCCAAATAAAACAGTAATAACATCTTGCCTTTTACTTATTATTTCATGAATGGCAATCATTTGTCTCGTAACACCAAAATTACTCTTAGGATTGTTGGTCATTCTGTGAAATCCTACAACTACTCTGTCATATGCTTCCAAATCACTCAATAATTTTGTTTCTTCACTGGCAGACATAGATCGTGGAACCTGAATAGTAGAGAACTCAGTGTATAACTGCATTGTAGCATAAAATTGATTGTATTGAGAACCTCCTATGTTGAGGTAAACGGTAGAAATGGTGTCAAGTCTTTTTAAAGGCAAGGCATCTTCTTGGTTTTGAATTAAAGTAATGGATTGCTTCGCTAATTGATGATTTAAAACTTCAGCATCAATGGTGTTTAAATCTTCATATAAGCTATCGGTTTTAATCGGCTCAAAAATTGATATTCCTGCCCATTCTTTTGCTTTTAAAATTCGCAATACCTTTTCATCTAATTCGGTTTCAGTGATTTCACCATTCTTTACAGCGGCTTCTATTTTAGTAACAGCTAAAGGAACATCCAAAGGGAAAAGTATAATGTCATTTCCGGCCATAAGAGCTCTAACATCCATATCACCTGCACCATAATGGTCAGAAACTCCTTTCATCATCATGGCATCAGTAAAAACCAATCCTTCAAAACCTAAACTATCTCTTAATAAACCATTGACAATTTTTGCTGATAATGTAGAGGCCTGGTTAGGCGTTGCATCAAGCTCGGGTATATATAAATGAGCAACCATTATACTTGCTAATTGTTGCGCTATAAGTGATTTAAAAGGATATAATTCTAATGAATCTAATCTGTCAAATGAATAGGGAATTGTTGGTAAGGCTTTGTGAGAATCCATGTCAGTATCCCCATGTCCTGGGAAATGTTTTCCGCAAGCCAAAACACCTTGATCTTGCATGCCTTTCATATAAGCAATTCCATATTTAGCAACCAGTTCACGGATTTCTCCAAAAGACCTGTTATTGATAACCGGATTTGCTGCATTGTTGTTGACATCAATTACTGGAGCAAAATTTACGTGAATTCCCATTCTTTTACACTGTGCGCCAATTTGTTTACCCATCTCCAAAATCAATTGATCATCAGGTAAAGCTCCCAGCATCATTTGTCTTGGGTAATTAACCGTGCTGTCTAAACGCATAGAAAGTCCCCATTCTCCATCTATTCCAATCATCATTGGTATTTTGGATTGCTTTTGAAGACGATTGTATATGTTTACTTGATCTGTTGGATGTCCTTTAAAAAAAATTAAACCACCTAATCCATGTTCAGCATTAATAAGTGTTTCCAATTCTTTTAAATGTTCTTCTCCTTTTTTAGGATGAACAGCCACCATAAATAATTGGCCGATTTTTTCTTGAAGTGACATTTTGGCCAATTGATTTTTGGCCCAGTTACTGTTTGAATTTACAAATGCCGGTGTAGATTTATT
Organism: Paracrocinitomix mangrovi; assembly: GCF_019740355.2. Taxonomy (GTDB): domain Bacteria; phylum Bacteroidota; class Bacteroidia; order Flavobacteriales_D; family Crocinitomicaceae; genus Paracrocinitomix; species Paracrocinitomix mangrovi. Next base: position 62,152 of record NZ_CP091819.1, read on the forward strand.
ATTCGTGTATGCGTTGTTTTGAGCATTTAAATGGATGCTGAAAAGTATTGTAAATGCAAATATGAAGTGTTTGTACATATAAAATGTTGGTTTTTAATCTTTTGCGAGGGAGGATTGATAACCAGAAACTCGCCATTTGACGAATTTATTAAATACCTATAGCAGAAATCCTGCCATGGCATGCAATTTGTCCACTTTTAAGTGTGGATGGCATGTCAATTATCGGTGAATAACTTCTGGTTTTAATTGAATTTAATCTCACTATATTTGTTGTGCAAGCCGTCTTTATTATTTGCAATTTCCCAAAGTATTGGGCCAAAAAACACAAAATGATTAGTTGGAATAAATACAATCTATTTAAGTTACCTAACAAACATAGGCGGTTTGAGTATGTTCCAAGGTATTACGATCCAAGGAAAGAAGAACTTGAAAAAAAGATCAGGGCTGCTCAAAAAGCTGCCGCCAAGAATGGAGGAGAAGGGGATGCTTCAATTGCTCGAGAATTGTCTTTTAGACAAAACACCTCTGATAAATGGGGGAATTCTGAGTACAAAGCACAAGCAATGCGCTCAAATTTGCGTCTTGTAATAATTTTCATAATTGTTTTGATAGGCTTCTATTTTCTGTATCAATACCTGGATGATGTAGGTGCATTTATTGATAAAGAAACAGGAAAATAGTAGGATGTCAGACGTCATAAAATTACTTCCTTCACACATAGCTAACCAAATTGCGGCTGGAGAAGTTGTACAAAGACCCGCTTCAGTAGTTAAAGAGTTAATTGAAAATTCAATTGATGCCGGTGCGGATAAAATTGATCTTGTTGTCAAAGATGGAGGTAAGACTTTAGTTCAGGTTATTGATAATGGATGTGGGATGTCAGATACTGACGCCAGAATGTCATTTGAACGACATGCAACTTCTAAAATAGCCAAAGCAGATGATTTGTTTGCCCTTCAAACTAAAGGGTTCAGAGGAGAGGCATTGGCTTCTATTGCAGCAATTGCACATGTTAGTTTAAAAACAAAATTACATGATGCTGAATTGGGAACAGAAATCATAAATGAAGGTTCTAAAATTGTTTCTCAAGAAGCTGTGATGTGTTCAAATGGTACATCCATTGCAGTCAAAAACTTATTCTTCAATGTACCGGCAAGAAGAAATTTTTTGGGTAAAAACTCAACTGAATATCGCAAAGTACTTGATGAGTTTTTGAGAATTGCCTTGGTGCATCCCGGTTTACATTTTACCTTTCATCATGATGGTGAGGAGATTTATAACTTACCACCAAGTAATTTAAGACAGCGAATTGTTCAGTTATATGGTGATGCATACAATGAAAGATTGGTTCCTATCAATGAGGAAACTGATATTGTTAAAATTTATGGTTTCATCACCAAGCCTAACTATTCAAAATCAAAACCTGATCAAAGTTTCTTGTTCGTAAATAACAGATTCTTTAAAGACAGATATTTTAATCATGCTATTGTAAATGCTTACGAAGGTTTAATTGCTTCAAACAAATATCCACCATATTTTGTCTACTTTGATGTGCCTACGCAATCTATTGATGTTAATGTTCATCCAACAAAAACAGAGATAAAATTTGAAGAGAATCAAGCCATTTATGCATTTCTAAGAAGTGCTATCAAACAAGCTTTAGGACAATTTAATGTTGCTCCAACTTTAGATTTTGAGCATGAATCAACTTTTACCACTCCAGCATTAAAAAAGGGTGAAACGGTAAAAATGCCTGAGATTAAAGTTAATCCAGACTATAACCCTTTTAATACAGGAAGTAGTGCATCAAGTTCTTCTACTAAATCTGCCGGTGTAAGTGGAGATGTAAAATCAAATGGATTCAGTCAAATTCAACCTAACAAACAAGATTGGGAAAATTTTTACGGAGAAATTGAAGAAGAAAAGCATAATGAAGTAACTGTTTCGTCTTCAATGGATGTAGATGATGAGGAAGTGCTGAGCGGAGAAACCAAGAAACCCGTTCAAATCAAAGAGAAGTACATCATGAGCTCGGTAAAAAATGGATTTATATTAATAGATCAGTACCGCGCTCATATGCGTATTTTATATGATGATTTGTTAGGGGTAAATGACAATATCCAGGTGCAGCAATTGTTGTTTGAGGAGCGAATGGAATTGGAAAAACATGATTTGCCAATGTGGAAAGAAATAGTTGAATCCATAAATGATTTAGGATTTGATTGTGAACTAGAAGGTGATGTATTGGTTATTAAAGGACAGCCTGCTGTGGCAAAAGATCAAAATCCGGTGGTTTTAATACAGGGGATCTTTGATACTTACCAACATGATGAACAAGATGAATCTGTTGAGATTAAAACCAAGTTGGCAAGATCAATTGCGGCAAATGCGGCCTTAAAAGGTGGAACTGTGCTTACAATAGAGGAAATGCAATACATAATTGATGCATTGTTTGCTTCTTCTTCGCCACAGATTGCACCTAACGGAAAAAAGATTATTGAAACGTTCACTATGGACGAAATAACAAAAAGATTTAACTGATGTTTGGAAGTATTTTTAGGAATATGCCTCAGGTAACTAAGAATTTATTGATTATAAATGTCTTACTATTTCTGGCAAAAATTGTATTGGTGAATCAGGCAATTAACTTGGATGAGTACCTTGCAATGCATTATCCAACTTCACCTTTTTTCTATCCGCATCAAATTGTAACCAGTGTTTTCATGCATGGAGATTTTACACATCTCTTGTTTAACATGTTTGGGGTTGTTTTTGTTGGTAGTCATTTAGAGCGAATTTGGGGCAGTAAACGATATCTTATATTTTACATGTTTAGTGCAATTGGAGGGGTAATTTGTGCCACGGGAATACATGCTATAGAAATGTATCAAGCAGCCGGTTCTTTAGTTCCGGATATTACTTTATCTGCAGAACATTTTCTTGACGGACAAGGCGATTGGATGGTAAGTTATAACTATGCAAATCTAGGCGGGTATGAAGCTGAACAATTAAAATCTATTATAAATATCAGTTTAGGTCAAAGTTTAGGAGCTTCGGGAGCATTATATGGAGTTTTAATGGCGTTTGCAATGTTATTTCCAAATACCGAATTTATGTTGATTTTTCCTCCAATACCAATTAAAGCTAAATGGTTAGCATTGATACTAGGAGGCTTTGCCGTGTACAGCGGAGTTACAGGAACTGCAGAAGGTATAGGGCACTTTGGGCATTTGGGAGGAATGTTGTTTGGCTTTATTTTGATTAAAATCTGGCAAAAGGATAAAACCAAATTCTACTAAGTCATGCAAGAACAATCTATCGGGCAATATTTGAAAAACCTGATTAGAAATTCAGGAATGTATGGTAAGTTGATTTTGATCAATACCATAGTTTTTTTGATTTCGATTTTTGTAGGAATTATAGGAAAGCTTTATGTAATAAATGGTGCTTTAGCAACATTCTTTGGCATATTTGGCGCTCCAGGAATTAAAGAGGTTATTTATAAACCCTGGACCTTAGTTACACAACTTTTTACACATTTAGATTTTGGTCATTATTTTCTCAATATGATCATGCTTTTTCTTATTGGAAGAATTTTTGTTCAACTATTAGGAGAGAAAAAATTACTTTGGACCTATCTATTAGGTGGTATTTTTGGATATTTAATAAATGCTTTGGCTATTGAGGTATTTCCTGTTTATAATCACAGAGATATACTAATTTTTGGTGCCTCAGGAGCTGTGTCTGCGTTGTTTGGAGCAGTAGTGGCTTATAGACCAAAATTACAGGTTCATCTCTTGTTTTTTCCCAACTTTGGAATTCCTATAATAGCATTCTTTATTTTTTATGTTCTAATGAATCTTATTGGAATGTCTGAACCAGAAGGACAGGTGAGTACTGCATATTTTGCCCATTTGGGTGGAGCTTTGTTTGGATTCTTATCTGTAATTAATGTAAATTCGTCAAAGAATTTTATGAATAGACTAGAAAGATTTTTCTCCAAATTCAGTTTAAAAGGCTTGTTTAAACGCAAACCAAAAATGAAAGTGTACACTCAAGATGAGGTACAAGAAATGGATGATGATCAATACAGAGATGCTCAGGCTGCAAAGCAAGAGCAAATTGATGCTATTCTAGATAAAATTTCCAAAAAAGGGTACGAAGGGTTGACTAAAAAAGAAAAAGAATTGCTGTTTAATGAAAGCAAGCGAAAAAAGTAGCCGACGCACCCATTGGATCCTTAAAATTTTTCTTTGGATCAACATTTTAGACGCTTTACTTTTAATAGGTGCTTATGTAAATACTCACATATCTCCTAATTCTATTCCATATATTTCTTTTTTAGGATTGGGATACCCAATTATTTTAGTAATAGCACTGCTTTTCATTATTTTTTGGCTATTCTTTAAAAGAAAATACGCCCTAATCTCTATCATAACCATTCTAATCGGATTTAATCACTTTAGACATTTTTATGCCATCACTTTATCGCAGTCTGAATTAACTAATCCCGTAAAAGTGATGTCTTTTAATGTGCACGTATTTGATGTGTACAATAAACAAAATAGAGTAGAGAATAGGAATAGTATTTTTTCTTTTTTAAATGATGAACAGGCAGATATTCTTTGCTTTCAGGAGTATTATCACCATGAAAATTCTAACGAATTTGTTACAAAAGATTCCATGGTGAAATTATTGGATTTAAAATATATCCACGAGAGATATACCCATGAAATGTCGGGGCAAAGATATTTTGGGGTTGCCACATTCTCTAAATATCCAATAATCAATAAAGGAGAGATTCCTTTTGCAAATGACAACAATAACTACTGTATTTATTCTGATATTAAAATCAATGATGATACTGTAAGGGTATTTAATGCGCACATAGGATCTATACGGTTTCAAAGTGATGATTATGACTTCTTTGGAGATCCAAATGGTCCAATTAGTAAAAGCAAAGAAACAGCCGGAAGAAGAATTTTAGGGAGAATTAAACAAGCATTTGAAAAAAGAGCAGTGCAAGCTGAAGCTGTTCGTAGACAAATAGAAGCCTCACCTTTTCCTGTAATTGTTTGTGGTGACTTAAATGATACTCCTGTATCTTATTCTTACAGACAATTTAGTGCTAATTTAAATGATGCATTTGTTGAATCGGGTAATGGTGTAGGGCAAACCTATATTGGAAAGGTTCCGTCAAATAGAATTGATTATATTTTTCATGATCCAACTATGAGATCATCCAACTTTACAACACATCAGGTTAATCTCTCAGATCATAAACCAATTAGTTGTTTAATTGAAATGCCTCAATAATATTCAGTTTTACTTTGGAACTGAATTTGTTAACTTTGGGGTATGAAGTATCTATTTGCACTGTTTTTAATGATTGCTTTTTCGACCTTTGCACAAAAAGTTCCTGAGCACTGTAATCAAATTCCATTTGCTAAGGTGGATCAAAATGCAACGCCTAAAGATGATCTTCAAAAATTAATTGAAAAAGAATTGCCCAAAAAGTTAAAGAAAGGAGACTATAATGCTACTTTAAAACTGTATGTTAATTGTAAAGGAGAAACAGAGAAAAGTACTTACCAAAACGGTAATCTAGATACTGATCAACAAAGCTGGCTTACCAATATCATTGATAAAGTAAAGTGGAAAGCAGCAGTAAGAGAAGATAATTACGTTACTTCAACTGTTTTTATTGAAGTATCCATTATAAATGGAAAAGCATCAATTAAAATTTAAACGTATACTGAAAAACAGCTGTTCTCATTTGCTCTATTTTTAATGGCCTTAGAGAATATGTTTTATTTTCAATGTTCTTCACAACTACAGCAAACTTATGTTTGTAGTCTTTTCCAAAACCGTAAGAAACTCTTAAATCCTGAACAATATTTCCATTGTTCTTTTCATTAAAGAAATCTATATAATAAATTCCCTGAAGGGTTCCTCCTGTTGATTGAGTTACAACTTCAAAAGCTGTAATAGCCTGATCAAGGTTTTCAAGTTTTGAAAAGTATTTAAATGTATATCCAATACTAAAACCATAAAAATCTAATTGTAAATCTGCTTTAACAGTGTGTTTGAATCGATATTTAAGTACATTAGTTGTAGTATCATAGCTTGTGTTGGCAAATGAGAATCCTTCTGTATTGTTAGGATTAAAATCTTCTGCATATACATAATCAGGATCTAATGTAATTGGGTTGATATAGTTGTATCCAATCGAATGTACAAATTCCCAATTTTTGCCAACCTCTGCCTTACCATTTAAGGTAACATCAAAGCCGGTTACTTTTGAATCACCTGTATTAAGGAATTTAAAACCTGCTAAAGGTTCTCCTGCTATAAAGTCAGGATCAGGATCCCAAAAGCCAAATAGATATTCTATCGTATTACTGTATTGTTGTAAAAAAGCGGCAACATCTAACTGAGCCATGTAATCTTTAATTTTAAAACCTTGATTAACTCCAACTTCGGCATTCCAGCTTTTTTCCGGAAGTAAGTCAGGATTTTGGTAAACACCAAAAGATCCCACAGCAGTAGAAATGTACCTCTCAGTAATTGTTGGAAATCTAAAGCCTTGGCCATACGAAGCTCTAAGGAAAGTAGCTTGTGTTAATTTTAAATTAATACCTGACCTAAAAATTGGGTTCCATTCCTTAATGGTATCATTCATTCTGTAATGCTCTGCTCTGGCACCTACTGATAAGTTTAATATTTTCCAGAAATTCTTTTGAACCTCTGCATAGGCACTTAAGTTGAACAAATTGTTAGTTCCGTCACTTGTTTCGTTTTTATACAATTCGGCATTTGAGTCATTGTATTGAGATGAAACTCCACCAATAAAATCAAAGGCTTTGTCTTTCAAAAATTTGAATTCTTTTTTGAATTGATAGTCAGCATAATACACTCTAGATTGATTAGATTGATTGGCAGACATCTCATTGTCTGTATACATCATTCTCATTCTCAAGCTGTGTTTTACGCCAATTTTAGAAGCGAATTCAATAAAAGGATCTACATAAAAAATGAGTTGGTTTTGCAATATAGCAGCACCCGGATATGCTCTAAAAATACCTGAAGTGTCATCCAGCCAGGCCAGAACCATATTGGTTTTTTGGTACATGAAATTTCCATTAACACCATATGATAATCCTTTAATACGATTATTTCTGTGTCTGAAATTGAAGTTTAATCGAGCTCTTTTATGTTGCATTTGTTTGTCCGTAAACTCCTCTGATACTGTATCAACAACAAAAGGTCCTTTGATTGGTCCTCCAATATATCCATGATCCCAATTGAGATTTCCTCCAACTACCAAATCAAAGTTTTTCTTGATGATTCTGCTGTGTAAAAAGTTCATTCCATGAATAAATGGATAATCACTCCACCATGTGGCCGAATCACCTTCAGGCTCTGAATAAAAACCTGAATAAACATTGATTTTGGTCATGGGTTTACTTTTAGGATAAGCCGTTCTAATATGGATTGCTCCGCTCAATGCGGACGCTCCCGAAAGTACAGAGGACGCACCTTTAACCACCTCAATTTGTTCAATGTTTTCCACAGGTATAAATCCCCATTCGGGTCTACCTGCATCACCTGACAACATGGGCATGTCATCAACTAATACTGCTACTTTACTACCTACTCCAAAAGTAAAACCACTTCCTCCTCTTATTTGCGGCTCACCATCCATGATATTTAATCCGGGAGTTTGATCAAGAATACTTTCAATGCTACGAGTATTTTTATTGTCTATCAAACTAGGTTTGATTACTTCCATAGAGAAAGTAAGTTCTTCAACTTTTTGATCAAATTTTCCTACAACAATGTCGACTTTATTCAACATCTTAGAATGCATTTGATGGTCCAAAACAATAGTTTGCCCGTCGGCTATATCTACTTCAACTGTATCGTTTACCATTCCAGTAAACTTGTAGATCAATTTGTGTTTACCGGCAGTAAGATCTAACGAATAATTACCATCTAAATCTGAAACGGCTCCTATAGACGGATCAGACATAAGTAGGATGTATGCGCCAATAATTGTTTCCTTGGTTGTTTCGTCTGTAATTTGACCCTTTACAGTTCCTTGAGCAGATGCACTATAACCAATAAATAAACTAAAGAATAGCAGTAGACTTAATCTCATTGAAAAAATAAAACCGGCTCATTTAAAAAAATGAGCCGGAAATAATAATGTTAATATTGAACTTTACCTGTAATGATTTTATCGCCATCAATTATGCGATAAACATATACTCCTGTCGGAGCATTTAATGCAATATTCATTACTGATGCATTTATCACTTCAGATTGAATTCTTTTACCGTCAAGACTAAAGAATTCAGCAGTTGATCCTGTTGCGATTCCTTCTTGAACTATTCTAATGAAGTTATCAGATTTGAAAACCTTTAAAGTAATGTCTTCACTTTCTATGCCTGCATAACCATTTACGATAATTGTTACTTCGTTTGATGTTTGCATATCTCCAGAAAAATCACTCTCGCAAATAATATAGTAAGTACCCAGGTTGGCAAAGTTTGGAGTATATGAAGTGGTAGTTTCAGCTACAGTAAATGAAGCGTAACCTGAACCAGATGTATTTGACCACATCCATTCTCTTGAACTTGCAGCAGATGGAGATTCAGTAGCAGTTAAAGTATTACCATCTGTATTCCCTAAAAGGGTTTGGCTAGCACTAGGAGAAACAGTTACACTATTTACTCCCGGATCAACTACAACAATTTCAACTTCATTTGAAGTAGCTGTTTGTGCTCCAAAATCAGTTGTACATACTACATAATAAATACCAGCACTAGCAAAGTTCGGAGTGTAAGTTGTTCCTGTTTCAGCAACAGTAAAAGAACTATAAGGTCCTCCTGAAGTTGTAGCATATAACCATTCTCTCGTAACATTTACGGCATCTGCACTAGTAGATTCGGTTGCTGTAAGTGTTGTTCCGTCAGTATTGATATTTATGTTTTGCGAAGCTGCAGGTGCAATAGTTACATCAAGCGGATTATAAATTAGTTCGATATCATCAAGCCATAATTCAGAATCTGTAATAGATAAAGTACTATCTCCGGCAGCAGCTACCATTAATATATAATCAGGATAATTGTTGTTAAAATAGTTAACCGGAATTGAAAATCTAGTCCAGTTAGCTTGAGCTGTGAAAAATTCATTTTTGGCTTCACCTACCCAGTGAGAATCAACGCCTCCTTGCTTTGGAAGAGCCCCTTCTTGGGTGTCATCATGTAAAAGAATATGTACTTTTCCTTTATCACCTCCAACAGGAGAATATTTGTACCATCCAACTAAACTATCAGGTCTGTGTGTAACAGGTGTATTCCATTTAGCATCATTAGGGTCAGTAAATACATATGCGTCAGATGCTGTTGTACTAGCCAAAGCTCTACCATTTGTAATAATTCCATTAGGTGAAACTCCAGCCAATGAATTGTAGGCAGCTACTTTCAAATGAACACAGTAACTTCCTGTATGAGCACTTCCGGCTTGCCATAATACTTGAGGCGCAAATGCTGCAAGTGTACCAGGAGTTGCAGTTTTAAGTGAGCTATAATCTGTTGGTTCTTCTGAAGGATTTCCAACATTTTCCCATGTTTCAAAACTTGCATTTTCAAAAGGCTCCTGTCCAAATGCCGATAATCCAACAGCAAAAACTGAAGCAAAAAGTATAATTCTTTTCATACGCTTGTTAATTGGTTTAAACCAAAAATACTAAAAAATAAATCCGAAAATCACTTTTTTAACAAGTGGCAATGCTTGTGGATAAAGTGTTTGTTGTTATTTGCGACCAAAATCTGCAGGAATTTCTCCCCAAACCTTTGTTTCCCACTTCAGAATAGGATTCTTATAAGTGTTGTTTTTTAACCAGTGTTCAGCCCTTTTAATAAGCTGTTGAACATCAGCAGGCGGCTGCTTGTTGGTTCTACAAATTTTTTGTCTTACCCATCCCATGGCAATTCTTGAATCTGAATAGATTGGAAGGATATGCATCTTTTCATCCTTTTGCTGTTTTAAGTAAGCTAATGCATGTACAAGTGCTAAAAATTCACCAATATTATTTGATCCTTTTTTATATGGCCCAACCCTAAAAACAACTTCGTTACTAAATGTCCAAACACCTTGATATTCAAAATCTCCTTTGTTATTACAAGCAGCATCTACGGCTAAACTAAGTTCAATTGGGTTTCCAATTTTTTTAAGTGTATCCTCATCTAGATCCTTTGTTTTTTTGTAGTCACCATCCTTGTATTTGTCAGGATGCTCAGTGAATGCTTTTTCCGCTAATTGCTTACTGCCAAATGTTTTGTAAATAGGTCCCTTGACACCCTTAATATTTTCCAAAACATCTTTCCATTCAGTATAAATTCCAGGCTTGGTTCCATGCCAAACAACATAATAATATTGCTTTTTCTTATCAGAAACGTTGTACGTTTCCTGATCTCTGAAGGCTAATTCAGCTTCTTGTCTGGTTTTAAAAGATTTGAATTGGGCGTTGGGATATCCTTTAATTTGTTGTTGGCATTTTTCCCAACTATCATAGATTCCCGCTTGATGCCCTTCCCAAACTACATAGTATTTTTTTTGCTTGGCCATTGATCAAAAATACAATTTCGTTGGAATAAAATGACGTTTCGTAGAAAACAATAAATATTTAGGAAACAAAAAGTGGGAAAAATGTTTCCAATGTAAAAATCATATATAAATTTGCAGCCATGGAGGCGAAAAAGAATGAAATTTTGATGAAGGCCAGCGAGGTATACATGAGATTCGGAATCAAAAGTGTTACCATGGATGATATGGCCAGGCAGTTGGGCGTTTCTAAAAAAACCTTGTACCAATTTGTAAAGGATAAAAATGATCTGGTAGAACAATGCGTAAAGTTGCAGCATACTGAGGAACATAGTATGATGGATGAGATTGTACGTTCTACGGACAATGCTATTGAACAAATCTTGAAAATGAGCCGTTTGATAATCGGCATTTTAAATGAGATTCATCCTTCAATATTTTTTGATTTAGAAAAATATCACCCATCAGCAATGCAAATGATGCAATGCCATAAAGATGAATTTGTAGGTGGTAAAATTGAAGGGAACCTAAAATTGGGAATTGAGCAAGGACTTTACAGAGAAAATATCAATCCAAAAGTAATTGCAGCAATTTATGTTTCAATGATTGATTTTGTCTTAGGTGGTGAATCTATGAAAGATGTACAGCTTAAAAGAGATGAAGTTTATTCAGAGATGTTCAGATATCACATCAGAGGAATAGCAAGCGAGAAGGGATTAAAAGTATTGAAAGAATTAATAGAGAAGGACGGAAGTCTCTCTCACGAGATTATATGAATCTAATAACAAGTAAAATGAACAAAACACTTGCATTTGTATTAATGTTGATTTCGGCTTTTTCGTTTGCCCAGGAGCAAACTAGCTTTTCTTTAAAAGAAGCAGAGGATTACGGAATCAATAACAACGAAAAAGTAAAGAACGCACTTCTAGATCTTGAAAGTGCTGAAAAACGCATTTGGGAAACTACAGCCATAGGTTTGCCACAGGTAAAAGCTGAAGGAAATTTCCAAAACCTTATTGATATCCCAACTCAGGTGGTGGATGCTACTCTTTTCAATCCATTAGCTCCTCCGGGAACAGTTATGGAATTTCAAATGGGGCAGAAGTACTCCACTTCTTTAACTTTTAACGTAAATCAATTGATTTTTGATGGTTCGTATGTGGTGGGATTGAAATTTGCCAAGTTTTGGAAAAAGATGAACGAGAATGGTGTTGAACGTTCTAAGTCTGAAATTAGAACTATGGTGCGTGAAGCATACTACAATGTTTTAGTTACTAAGAAGAATGTAGAAGTTTTAGATTCTATTTTGGTGGCAACTGAAAAATTACAACAACAAACTCAAGTATTGTTTGATAATGGTTTCTTGTTAAAAGAAGATGCAGATCAAATCAAGTTAACATTGAATAAAATCAATACAAACAAAAGAACTGCCGAAAAACAAGTAGAGATCGCTACCAACTTATTAAAGCTACAAATGGGTTACGATTTTGATCAACCATTGTCAGTTACTGATGAATTGGATAAGGTGTTAGAGGAAATTTTAGTAGAATCTCCTGTTCAAAAACAGTACAGCATTCAAGACAACAGTAATTATCAAATGTTGTCTGAACAAAAAACACTGGATGAGTTCAATGTAATGAATGAAAAAGCAGGTTATTATCCATCTGTTGGTGCTTTCTTCCAACATTCTCAAAATGCATATAGAAATGAGTTTGACTTTTTTCAAGATAAACCTTGGTATCCAACAACTATTTGGGGGATAGGAGTTCAAATTCCAATCACTACTTCAGGAATGAAAGTGATGAAGGTTCAACAAGCTGAAATAAAAGTTGAGCAGGATGCTAATAACATTCAAAATTTGGAGAGAAGTATCAAATTTCAAGAGCTACAATTGAAAGCACAATTTCAAATTGCTTACGATCAAATGATCATTGAAAAAGAAAATGTGGAATTGGCAAAATTCATTTATTCTCAAGCTCTGAAAAAGCAAACAGCTGGAGCAGTGAGTTCGCTTGAAGTAACACAATTACAAAACCAATTATTACAGGCTCAGGGAGTTTACATCAGTTCAGTTTTAAACTTGCTAGATGTTAAAGTTCAGCTTGATAAATTATTCAATCAATAAAATCACAACCAAAGAAATAATTCAAAAAAATGAAACTAAAAAGATTACTACCAATAATGTTGATGTCACTTGTGGTTGCATCATGCGGTGGAAATAGCACAGAAGCTGAATCTCCGGCTCTTGAAGCTTTGAAAGCAGAAAGAGATTCATTGAAATCAAGATTGACAGAAATCAATGAGAAAATACAAGCTTTAGATACAAATACAAGAATAATTAACCCATTGGTTTCAGCTGAGGAAGTTGCGGTTAAAAAATTCAAACATAAAATTGAGATTCAAGGTTCAGTTGAAACAGATAAAAATGCCATGATCAATTCAGAAGCTTCTGGAAAAGTTACCAGTGTACATGTTCAAGAAGGACAGAAAGTTTCTCAAGGACAAGCATTAGTTACAATTGATGCGACAATTTTATCATCACAGATTCAAGAAATTGAAACGCAACTTGAATTAGCAACTTACATGTATGATAAACAAAAGAAGTTAATGGATGAAGGCGTAGGAACTGAAATTGAGTATGAGCAGGCAAAAGCGCAGAAAAATTCATTGGAGAAGTCATTGCAAACAATGAGATCTCAAAGAGGAAAAACGGTTGTTAGAGCTCCATTTTCTGGTGTAATAGATGAGGTGATGATTCACATGGGGGAAATGGCTTCTCCTGGAGTACCATTAATGAGGGTTGTAAACAATAGTGATGTGAAAATAACAGCATCATTGTCTGAGAATTACTTGGCTAAAGTATTTGAAGGAACTGAAGTTGAATTGTTTGTACCTTCTTTAAACGACACAACATTTGCTTCTAAAATCACATCAAAAGGTAATTTTATTGATCCGGTAAACAGAACGTTTAGAATCAGAATTGACATTAAAAAGAACAAATTATTGTTGCCAAATCAGTTAGCAAAAGTGCAGGTGACTGATTATGAAAAAGACAGTGCTACTGTTATTAATTCAGAATCAATCCTACAGGATACAAAAAACAACAGTTATATCTACAAATTGGTAAAAGCTGAAGGAGATGTATATGATGTGCAAAAAGTAGTGATTAATGTGTTGAGCCAATATCAAGGTGAAGCATGTATTGAAACTGTTGAAGGAGTAATCAACGAAGGAGATAAAATTGTAGTGAAAGGAGCTAAAGGAATTACTGAGGCTGACCAAGTAATTATTCAATAAAATACAAGATGAGTAAGAATATTGAAAACCAAAAGGAGTTTGGGCTTTCTACCTGGTCTGTAAATAACCGTAAAACGGTTTATCTGATCATTGCTATGATCATGATCATGGGAGTTGGGGCTTACACTTCTATGCCTAAAGAGAACTTTCCAGAATTACAAATTCCGGAGATTTATGTAGGAGTTCCATATCCTGGAAACTCCCCAAAACTAATTGCTGATAAAATTACCGATCCTATAGAAAAGGAGCTGAATTCTATCAAGAACGTTGATGAAATTAAGTCTAATTCAATTGATGGTTATGCTTCTATACAGGTAAAGTTTGATTTTAAAGTGACGGCCAAACAGGCCTTGCAGGAAGTTAAAGATGCAGTAGATAAAGCACAGTCTTCTAAAGGCTTTCCTACAGATTTACCGGCAGAGCCAAACATCTTTGAAATGGATGTGTCTGAAATGCCAATTATGAATATTAACCTTTCTGGTGACTATTCAATTGAGCAGTTGAAAGGGTATGCAGAAATTCTAGAGGATATGATTGAGGAGTTACCTGAGATATCTGAGGTGGAAATTAGAGGAACTCAAGAGCAAGAGATGCAAATCATGGTTGATCCTAAAAAAGCAAATGCAGTTGATGTAACTTTTGGAGATATTCAAAATGCTATTGCCAATGAAAACATTAACATGTCAGGTGGGGAATATTTGGATGGAACGACAAAAAGAACTATTCAAATTGAAGGGAAATTCAAAAATGCAGCTGAAATAGGAGAAGTGATCGTAAAACAGGAAGATTATAAACCTGTTTACCTTAAAGATGTTGCCGAAATTGAATTTGCAGATGCTGATACAACTTCTTATGCGAGAGAATGGGGACAAACAGTTGTGATGCTGGATATCAAGAAAAGAGGTGGTGAGAATTTATTAGCTGCATCTGATAAAATCATGCAAATTTTAAAAGACGTAAGAGAGCAAAAAATCATTCCAGAAACAGTTCACATTTCAGTAACTAATGACCAATCTGACAAGACGAGAGAAATGGTTTCTAACCTTGAAAACTCTATCATTTTTGGAGTTTTACTGGTAGTTGGAGTATTGCTTTTCTTCTTAGGATTGAGAAACTCTCTATTTGTGGGGGTAGCCATTCCGCTTTCCATGTTCATGTCATTTATGATCTTGCAAGGAATGGGAGTTACCTTGAATTTAATGGTGTTATTCTCTTTAGTACTAGCATTGGGTATGTTGGTGGATAACGGAATTGTGGTGGTAGAAAATGTTCAACGTTTAATGGAAGAAGGTCATGATGGATTTACAGCTGCACGTAAAGGTGTAGGTGAAATTGCCTGGCCAATTATTGCATCTACAGCCACAACTTTAGGAGCCTTTGTTCCATTGGCTTTTTGGCCGGGTATGATGGGTGAGTTCATGAAGTACTTGCCAATTACATTAATCATTGTATTAGGATCATCATTGTTTGTTGCACTTGTTATCAACCCTGTATTAACTGCCATGTACATGCGTGTTGAAAAAGAGGCAGGTAACAGAAAAAGAACTTTGATCATTGCCGGAATTACGGCTGTAATGGGAATTTTGGTAGTAGGAATGGGTAAAACAGGTTTAGGAAACTTGATGATATTGCTTGGTTTTATGGCTGTATTTACCGTGTTTGCTCTAAACCCGGCAACAGTATGGTTTCAAGAGAAGTTTTTACCTAAGTTGGAGGCTTTATACGAAAACTTATTAAGATATGCCTTGAAAGGTCGCCGTCCGGTATGGTTTTTCGTAGGTATGTTTGGAATGCTCTTTATTTCCTTTGTGGTAGTTGGATTATTTACGCCTAAGGTTTCGTTTTTTCCAGAAAACCAGCCGCAATATGTAAATATATTCATCCAACATCCTATTGGTACTGATATTAAGGTAACTAATCAAACTACCTTAGAAATTGAAAGAATTATCAACGAAGAAATTTTGGTTGATGAGATTGCAGATACTGTAGGAGTAGCACCTAAGAATCGTATCATTCAATCTATAATTTCGCAGGTAGGAGAGGGAACTTCAGATCCTTCTCGTGGAGTACAAATGGGACAAACACCACATAAGGCTCGTATTACAATTAATTTCTGTGAATTCAAACATAGAAGTACTAAAAATAAAGATTACCATACAGGAGAAATCTTGAAGAAAATTTCTGATGGATTGAAAAACAGATTCCCTGCTGATGTTCAGATAAATGTGGAGAAAAATCAATTCGGACCTCCAACTTCATCTCCAATCAATATTGAGGTGTTTGGACAAGTTGAATATGATAGCTTGATAGCCGAAGCAGAGAGAATTAGATTGTTCTTAGATCGCAAGAATGTTGCAGGGGTTGATAAATTAAAATTAGACGTTGAAACCGGGAAACCTGAGTTGCAAGTTGAGATAGATCGCGCAAAAGCAAGGTTGTTTAACGTATCAACAGGTCAAATTGGTAATGCTATTAGAACGGCATTGTTTGGTGCAGACATTTCAACTTTCAAAGTAAAAGATGAAACTTACGATATCGTTACCAGATTTGATAAATCTGATAGACATGATTTAGATGCCTTGTTGGATCAACGTTTGATTTTTAGAAATAATAAGGGGCGAATTTTAAGAATTCCTATTAGATCTTTAATTAAAGAACCTAAGCCAACTCAAACTTATTCAACTGTTGTTCACAAAGATTTGGTTCCATTAGTTACTGTTTATTCAGGAGTTTCAGAAGGTTATAATGCCAATGAAACTGTAGCTGAAATCAAAAAAGTAATGGAGGAGTATAAGCAGGAGTATGATATGAACCCTTCAATTGACTACAAGTTTACCGGAGAACAGGAAGAACAAGCAGAAGAAATGGCTTTCTTATCTAAAGCCTTAGGGATTGCTGTATTCTTGATTCTATTAGTAATTGTAGGACAGTTCAACTCATTCTCTACGCCGGCAATTATCATGTTTGCAGTTGTTTTCTCCTTTATTGGAGTGTTATTTGGATTAGTGATTTTCCAAATGCCATTTGTGATTATGATGACAATGATTGGTATCATTTCACTGGCAGGGGTAGTTGTAAATAATGCAATTGTATTAATTGACTATACCAACCTGTTGAGAAAAAGAATGAGAGAAGAGCGCGGAATTGGTGAGTTTGAGCAATTGACTTTAGATGATATCAAAGAAGCTATAACAATTGCAGGTAAAACCAGACTTCGTCCCGTATTGTTGACAGCTATTACAACTGTATTAGGTTTGATTCCACTTGCATTGGGAATTAATATCGACTTTACTACATTGTTGACTGAGTACAATGCAAACTTCTATATGGGAGGTGATAACACATTGTTCTTTGGACCAATGTCATGGACAATTATTTTTGGTTTGACTTTTGCAACCTTTTTAACGTTAATTATTATCCCAGTGATGTATTTACTGTTCTACAGATTTAAATTGTGGTTATTTAAAATCACTAATCAAAAAATGAGAACAAATTTATAATTGGTTAAACAGATGGGGCAATAAATTAGCTATTGCCCCATTTTTATCTTATTAGTAAATTTATTGCATATGAAAAAGTTAAGTTTTATCCTGCTGATTTTAACAAGCCTTAATGTTAAGGCCGGAACAGGCTGGACCATTGAAAAATACGAAGATGGTATAAAGGTGTATACCCGTAAGGTTGATGGTTGGGATGTTGAAGAGTTCAAAGCATACGCTACAATTGATGCACCAAGAGAAAAAGTGCGTGAAGCTTTATTGGATATAGCTGATTTTGTCAAATGGTTTCCTGATGTTGATGAATCTGCTGAGTTGAGTAGATCATCTTATGAAAACAGGGTTATTTACTATAAGATAGATCTTCCCTGGCCGGCTGATGATAGAGATATTGTACTGAATTATACCGTGAAAAATGATGAAGAAAAAAATGAAACCATCATTTCAATGAAAGAGAATCTTACGGCAAAATCAAAAGTAGACGGAGTCATTAGAATGACCAAAACAAGAGGATTTTGGATTCTGAAATCAAATGGTAATAAAACAGATATTCACTATCAGGTATTAGCGGATCCGGGAGGAAGTATGCCGACATGGTTAATCAACATGTTTATTGTTGATGGACCGTACGATACAATCATGGCCTTGAGAAAAAGAGTAAAGCAAATTTGACTCGTTTAATTTAAGTTGCTATTTTACACCCATGAAATGGTGGGTGCTTTTCCTTTTTAGTTTTTTATTGTCAGTCACTTATGCGAGTGGATGGACCATTGAGAAATTTAAAGATGGTATAAAAATCTATACACGAAAAGTGGCAGAATCTAGCGTTGAAGAATTCAGGGCATTTGCTACTATTGATGCTCCCAGGGAAACAGTTTTTAAAGCAATCTTGGAAGTAGAGAAATTTCCAAATTGGTTTCCAGATATTACTGAAGCCAAAGAAATCAGCAGAACATCTTTTAATAATCGAATTATTTATTACCGTTTAGATTGTCCATGGCCGGCAGATGACAGAGATGTGGTTTTAGAAAGCAATGTTTCTGTAGATGATGAAAAAGGGGTGTCTATCATTCAAGTAAAAGAAAAACTGAACATAAAAAGCAAGGTGGATGGTGTTGTAAGAATGCCTAAATCAAGAGGTTTTTGGAAGTTTACATCTATCGGAGATAAAACTCAGGTCCACTACCAGATGTTAGCAGATCCGGGAGGAGTGATGCCTTCCTGGCTGATAAATATGTTTATTGTGGATAGCCCTTTTGATGCTCTTGTAGCACTTAGGAAAAGGGTAGAATAATTATTTCAATCCTCTTCTGTTGAATATCACATATCCAAAACTTACTTGAACTGATAAACGGTTGACAATTGATTGTGAACCAAAATAATTGACAGTAGCTCTCAATGGTCCAATAGGAGAGTGGTAGATAATAGAGGCAGATCCAATTCCAAATCTGTCTGCAAATAATTCTCCATCATAAGCTGAACCATTATTTTCAAGGATCCTCACAATGGGTTGAAAATAATATGCTTCAAGCCTAAAGTCAACAAAATCCTTTATGGTGAATACATTCATCAAACCTCCACCAAGGTATTGGTTAGCCCTAAAGTCATCATAAAATGCCAGGTTGGCATCCGGGATAGGTAAAAATGCATGAGCAGATAATAGACTGGCTCTATAATTATGGAAATATGGCTGGTTGCTATAAACCCCTTCCAGTAACATCCCTAATCTAAAAACCCCTCTTCGCATAAAGTAATTGGTGTAAGATACCTTTGCATAAAACCAATCTCTGGCAACTTCGTTGGCTAGCATGTTTTGAGAGGTAGAACCAGGAGTTGTACGTTCAATTCCATGTACATACCTACTGCTCACATTCAAAGAATAACCGGCCGAAGCGAATTGCTTTCTATTCAACGAGCTCATGCTAAATGAAAATCCGGGAGAATAAAATAAAAAGTTCGTATAATCTGCAGTATCTGAATTCGTGAAAAGATCTGTTTGATAATAATTGTCTTCTGTTCTTCCATTTGAGAAATCAAAAGTCATCTTACTTTTACTTGAAGTGGCTAAGTGATATTGTAATGACCAAAATCTTTCATTTTGAACAATATATGAAGGCTTCACATCTTCAAAAAATGTGGCAAAACTTCTAAAATAATCCCAACGATTCATCACAAACATTGGCTCAATGTACGATATTGATTTTGTGGGCATGTGAAACTTTAATCCTGCTTTTACTGAACCATAAAACTTTCCAAAATAGGTGTTAGCGTAAACGGTAACAGGTGTTATTTGAAAATCAGAATAGGATGCACTTAAAAAACCAGTATTTACAGGTCTTGAAGAATAATGACCTCCAAAAGAAGCCTTAAATGGTTTCTCTCTTTTCACAACAATGTCCAACTTTTGAGTAGTGTCTGTTAAGGGATATAAAGTGGGGTATAATGATCTGATATGCTCCGATTGGTATAAATTCAGATACCTTTTTTTAAGCATACTATAATCTATTTGACTTTTCTTTCTCTTTCTTAAGATTTTGTTTTCAATGTATTTAGCTTGTTCCTTTTTAACTCCCTGAACGTTTACCTCTGTAACATTAACTTCCAGTCTTTTAGCTTTATAAAGTACTCTTTGTTTTTCTCTTTCACTTGCAGATACCCGCAAATTGACATACATTTTAATGGAGTCAATTTTGGCAATGGTAGCTTCATAACCACGTTGGATAGCATCTTTGATTTCATCAAATTCAAATGTTCCCACTTCCTCAATGTTGGGTTCTATGATAATTCCTTGTTCACAAGGCAATGAGTAATTAGAATGAGAAGTAAACATATTAGATACTTGAGACATCAAATCATCTTCATTTGGTGGAGGCTCATTATATGATACATTTGACCCGATTATAAAGTCTGCGTTAAACTCAGAATACATATTTTCTGCTGGGAAGTTGTTGTACATTCCACCATCAAACATTAGTTTTCCATCAATTTTTATAGGACTTATAAAAAATGGATAAGTCATTGAAGCACGAACTGCTTGTGACAAAGGCCCGCTTTTAAATGTGACCGATTTTTTCTGGACAATGTCTGATGCTACACATCTAAATGGAACAAATAAACTGTCAAATGTTTGAAGGGTGTTGGCTGGATTGGTACCCAGCAAGTGCATCAACTTTAAGTCAAGAAATGTAGGATTCAACAAGTTGGTTGGTAAAGACTTTTTCAATACAGAATCCTTTGATAATCTTACTGAAAATAAACCTGCATCTTCATTTTGTTCCTCTATGTAATACTTGAATTCACTTTCAATATCATTATTGGCTATTACTTCAAACGATTCTGATAAAGCTATCTCTTCGATTTCCTGAGGTGAAAAGCCTGAAGCGTAAAGTCCTCCAATTAAAGCTCCGGCAGATGTGCCAGTAATGTAATCTATTGGAATGTCATTTTCTTCCAAAGCTTTAAGTACACCTATGTGCGCAAAGCCGGTTGCTCCTCCACCAGAGAGCACAACTCCTACTTTTTGTCCAAATAGATTAATGTTGAACAAAATGCAGATTAATATGATCAATCCTTTTAGTTTCACCGACTCAAAACTAATGCTTATTGTTTATTCAAACAAAGGCTTTGATCTTGATTACGAAATAACTTATTAGGACGTTGCAATTTAAATCATCTGCAATACCTTATCTTTGCCAAAAAATAATAGCATGAAATTGGTAGCAAAAACATTTTTTGGTCTTGAGGAAGTATTGGCTGATGAGTTGAAACAACTTGGAGCTAAAGACATTGAAGTTGGGAATAGAGTGGTGACCTATGAGGGAAACAAAGAGTTGATGTACAAGTCAAATCTTTGGTTGCGCACAGCAATTTCTATTTTAATACCAATTGAATCATTCAAGTTTAAAAACGAACATGATTTTAAAAAGAAATTGAGTAATCTCAATTTTAATAAATACATGGCTGTAAACAAGACGTTTGCGGTAAAGGGGGCTGTGAATTCAAAGGAATTCAGTTATACCAAATATCCAATGTTGCTGTTAAAGGATGCTATTGTTGACTTTTTTAATGATAAATATGGACAACGTCCTTCGGTTGATCAAAAGAGTCCTAATATCTTATTTGACTTGCATATTTCTGAAAACAACTGCACTATTTCTTTAAATAGCTCGGGTGCACCACTTTTTCAAAGAGGATACAGAAAATCTACTGGAGAGGCGCCTTTAAATGAAGCATTAGCTGCTGGATTAATAATGATTTCTGGTTGGGATCAAAAGTCAAATTTTATTGATGTGTTTTGTGGGTCAGGTACTTTGCCTATTGAAGCTGCTTTAATCGCAAATGGAATCCCTCCACAAATTGCCAGAAAGCAATATTCATTTATGTATTGGCCGGATTTTGATCAGCAGTTGTGGAATCAAGTTTTAAAATCGGCACCTGCTGTACCTAAAAGAGATTTAGATTTTAAAATAATTGGTTCAGATACTGATCCGGAGGTTGTAAAAATGGCAAGAAACAATATTAAAGCTTTGCCATTAGGGAAAACCATTTCTTTTGAAATAAAAGATTTCAAGGATTTTGAAGCACCTGAAGATGGAACCTTGATCATTAATCCTCCATACGGCGAAAGGTTGAATGATGATAGCGTCTTTGATTTGTACAAAGAAATAGGTGACTATTTTAAAAATAAACTACCCGGATACAATTGCTGGGTTTTAAGTTCAAATATGGATGCTTTTAAATCGTTAGAATTAAAACCGTCAAGTAAGATCAGAATTTACAACGCTAATTTGAGTTGTGATTTTAGAAAATACCAGATTTTTAAGGGAAGTCTAATTGAGCATAAGTACGGAGTGAAAAAATGATCAGCAAAATCAAATATCGTTTAGATGCTATAAAAGCAGAATTGGTATTTGAAACTTCCAAAAGTAGCGGAAAAGGTGGACAGCATGTTAATAAAACTGAAAGTAGGGTAACTGCTGTATTTGATATTTTAAGTTCAACTGTATTCAATGAAAATGAAAAGACAGTATTATTGTCGAATTTAAAAAGCAGATTAAGTCAGGGTGTTTTAAGGGTGAGTTGCCAGGAGAGTAGGTCTCAACATGCCAATAAAGAAAAGGCTATTTCAAATCTTTTTCAAATTTTAGAAAAAGGTTTATTCATACCCAAAGAGCGAAAAAAGAAAGGAGTTTCCAAAGCTCAAAAAGAGGCTCGTTTAAATCAAAAGAAGCAACACGCCGAAAAAAAGTCTCTAAGAAAGAAAATGCGAAAAGAAGACTTTTAAATTTCGGGGATAGTATTAATTTCGTCCTAACTATTTATTAATTAATTCCTAAGTGAAGAACCTCTTTTATCTTTTTGCGGCCGTATTTATTGCCGGTTGTGCTCCTAGTAGATTTGTTGAACCACTGAATAAAGGTGAATTATCTGTTGGTGGAAATTTTGGTGGACCCTGTATTGAGTTTGGAGGAGCCCCGATTCCTATTCCAATGACTGCTATTGAAGTAGGTTATGGTGTTGATTCAACTTTTACTGTATATGGCGGATGGCATACAACTGCTGCCTTTTTCGGAAATCTTCAATTTGATATTGGAGGAACCTGGCAGTTTTTGCAACAGAAAAAATACGTGCCTAATTTGAGTGCAAGTATGGCCGCTAATTTTATTTACAGTTTTGAAGAGCAAGAGGGGAGAATGTGGCCTGTTTTAGATGTAAATGCATTTTGGAATTATGGGAAACGCAATAACTATTGGTATGTAGGCTTCAATAATTACTTTGAAACTATGCGCTATATGGAACATAATGTTGATCAAAAATATCACTGGCTTTTTGCTCCACAGTTGGGTCATGTGGTAAAAGGAAAAAAACATCCCTGGAGATTCACAACTGAAGTTAAGTTTTTAGCGCCATGGATTGACAATACATATGCTTTTGTTCCATATAAAAGCCTTTTTGGAAAATGGGGGAGTACAGGTGTTTACTTAGGATTTAGTTACCCAATACAATTAAAGAAATGAAAAGATTAATTGTTTTTATAGCAATATTTACTTTGCTGGTATCTTGTAAAAAGGCTACCCTTAATACGCTTGCTTTTCCAAGTGTTGAAGTTGATCAATATGAATTTATTGATTACAGTGAACCTGAATTGGAAATTCCGGATGATATGTTGAATGCCAATGTTCAGCAAACCTTAGTAAGTTTTACCTCTGTAGATCAATCAACAGGAGACTCATATGAAATTTACGGGCTTTATATGGGCGATACAGCAACGATTAGTACAGATACTGTTATTTATTTCTGTCATGGACAATCCAGAAATATGGATTATTACTATACCAGACAATTGATGTATGCACACTTAGGTGGATTGCACAATTATGGGGTATTCATGATAGATTATAGAGGTTACGGAATGTCAGAGGGTACTTCATCTGAAATTGGTTTAGTTGAAGATGCTAATGCAGGCTTAGATTGGTTAATTGATCACGGATTGAATCAGGATAGATGTGTGTATTATGGTTTTAGCCTGGGATGCATTCCTTTAATTGAAATTGCCGGAAGTAGAACTGATTTTCAACCGGCTAAACTGATTTGTGAATCTCCTTTGGCATCAGTAGAGTATTTGACACAAAGTTCAACAGTAATTAATGTTGATGCGGACTTTGTAACTCAATTAAACTTTGAAAATGCGGAAAATATCAAGAATGTGGAAGTTCCTTATTTCTGGATGCATGGTACAGATGACGATTACATTTCAATTGACAATGGTGAATTAATTTACGGTAATTATAATGGAGTTTATAAGCAAGCTTTACGCGTAATAGGAGCAAAGCATGCCGATATTCCAGCTGTTTATGGACACGAAAACTATTTACAAGAAGTGTTGTCTTTTATTAGACTGTAATTACCAGTTCAAATTGGTACCGTCTATTACATTGTTCAATTGCTGATGAGGCATTTCGTAATCTGCGTACTCTTCTTCCCATTCAACATAGTTTTCGCTTTTGAAAACGAAATTTTTGTGTAGCCAATTGTCTTTGCATTTGTCGTCAACTGTTGTAAAGATTACCAAATCTTCAGCATCTTCTTCATACCAATAAGTACGACCATTTAAACGCTTTGCACTCATATCTGCATTGGCATCAATTTTCAACAAATCTTTTACATCCTTTTTTGTTAGATAGGTAAAGTTGTTAGATTCTGTGTCTAATTCAGCAATAGCTTCGATAATAGCCGCATTTAAAAGCTTTTCATACAGTTTGTAAAATAAATCGTGATTGCTGAACATGTCAATATTGTATAATTCACCATTAATGGCGTAAGCTATTCCATAATGATTATCTCTAATGGCTTCAATGAATTGTGCAGTATACTCAAGTCTTAAATTTTCTAAGTCTTTATTATCTAAAGCAAGCTCTAAACTACTTGATGACGCAGCGTCATTGACTACAACATCTTTACTGTAATAATTACTTACGTTTGAACTTAGCTTAGTTTGCATATTGGAAACTCCTTCCCAAACATGAGATTGATTGTTCTCTTTTTTAGAAGCAATTTTCATTTCTCTAGAGCTAATCATCTTTGTTGTTTCACTAAATCCATCAGCTTGTTCGTCCCCTCTTTGAGACCATCTGCCACTTTCAACACAAAAACTTGTTAGTGCTTGTTTTCTAGATTTAGGATGAAGAATAACATCATAAGCTAAAGTTCTGTCTTGTCTTCCTCCTTTGATAATATCACCGGCATTGATATAAATAGATTCGTCTGAATAATTTTTAGCTTCTAATTCATTTACTTCACCAGTTTCAAAAATCTTTACCCAATTGCTGTCCATAGCTTCTTGCAAGGTGATATATTCTTCGCGACAAGCAGCAGGTGCGGCATTTTCAATAAAGAATATTTGTAAATTTTTAAAGTTGATAGGATCACTAATATTTACCTGGTCAAAGAAATTAGGATCTGTACGATCTGAAGCCGTGAAATCAACTCCCATTGGGTCATTGTTCTCAACATAATAATCCTCGTTTTGAGGTTGAACTTCTCTGCTTTCTCTTGGTGCTGTAAAATCACACTGAGTAAACATAAAAGTAAATCCTAATAAGGCTAAAGCAGAAAGCTTAAATCGAACCAACTTTTTCATAAGTATAAATTTTGGAATGTATTACTGCGGTAAAAGTTACGTCATTAATTTTAATTATTGATTTGTTTTATAAGGACTTTAGAGATTTTTAACATTTATGACTAGCCTATTCAATTTGTAAACGTTAGCGATTTATTTTGAGCTATAAACTGTGTTAAAACAGATATAAAACGTTTTTTTACCCTCCTTTTTATATCACAAGTGATAGTAAATCAATGATATAAGTGAATAAATGATGTTTTGAACCAAAAATCAATAAAAAAGGCTAATTGATTAATGAATGGAACCAAAAATTTTATTTGGAATTGTTAAATAAATGCTAAAATCTATTTAATAAAAACAAGGAATTATAATTATACCTAATTTAGCTCCGTGATTAAAACTTATTTTAATCGGTTTTTGGTCATTTCGACACTACTTTTCTTAAGTAGCTCGTCTTTATTTGCCTCAAGCAATCAAAACACGAAGTTTGATTTTGATGCTTTAGGGGATTTCTTTTCGCTTACTAAAAATGACAAAGTTGTTTTCACCAATACAAGAGGTGTTAACAATCAAGGTGATGCTGAAGATTTTGATTTAATCGAAGAAGAGCAGGAAGAAGAAGAAATTAATGGCGAAGAAGACGCGGATTCGTTCAAAAAGAAATTTGATCACAAAAATTATTTCAACTCACTTTACACCCTATCAAATTCCAAATTTGATTTATACTACTACACAAATGAATATGTTTGCTCTAAGCATGCGTCTTCAATTACTTCAAGTGTAAAGAGAAACATTCTGTTTCAGGTTTTCATAATATGATTTTTCAAAGCAAGTCCTGATGTTCAATCAGGCGTTTAATTAGCATTCAAAACGTTGATTGCTTTGGAACATATGTAGTTCACTCGTTCCAATCGAATTTGAAAATCACTTAGATAATTTCTAAAAAAAAATATTATGAAAAAAGTCGTTATAGCCATGGGGTTATGCGCCTTGTTAATCAATACAAGTTGTAGTTCAGGTATAAAAGAACATGAAGAACACGAAGGAAAGTTCTTGGTTACCTCACCCATAATTAAAGACACCACAATTATTAAAGAATATGTGTGTCAAATCCATTCAATTAGTCATATTGAATTGCGCGCTCAAGAAAAGGGATTTCTGCAAAATATATATGTTGATGAAGGTCAACATGTTAAACAAGGACAATTATTATTTCAGATAATGCCAAAACTTTATGAGGCTGAATACCAAAAAGCAAAAGCCGAAGTAGAGTTTGTAGAAATCGAATATAAGAACACAAAAATGCTAGCTGACAGTAATGTGGTTTCACAAAACCAGCTGGCTCTTGCAAAAGCAAAATTGGACAAAGCAAAAGCTGAATTGGCATTGGCAGAAGTTCATTTAGGCTTTACAGAAATCAGAGCTCCATTTGATGGAATCTTAGATAAATTCCATGTAAGACTGGGAAGTTTGATAGATGAAGGTGACTTGATCTCTAATTTATCAGACAACAGTAAAATGTGGGTTTATTTCAACGTATCAGAATCAGAATATCTTGATTACATGACTGCTACAGATCACGACACCTTAATGCAAGTTGAGCTTAAAATGGCCAACAATAAAATTTTCAATCATGTAGGAGTTGTAGAAACAATTGAAGCAGATTTTAACAACGAAACCGGTAACGTAGCTTTCAGAGCAACTTTTGAAAATCCTGAAGGATTGTTACGCCACGGTGAAACAGGGAATATTTTAATGAAAACTGAATTGAATAATGCACTGTTGATTCCACAAAAATCAACATTTGAGGTATTAGAAAAGAAGTTTGTATATGTATTGGATGAAAACAATGTAATCCATGCAAAGGAGATTAAAATTGGAGCCGAACTTCCGCATCTTTATGAAGTGGTAGAAGGGCTTACTGTGAATGATGTCATTTTATTAGACGGTCTTAGAAAAGTTAAAGACAATGACAAAATAGATGTTGAATTTGAAGGCCCTGAGTCTGTATTAAGTCATCTTGACCTTTACGCAGAGTAGGTAGCATCAAATAATATTTATTAGTCATGTTTAAGAGAATTATACATAGACCTGTATTGGCTATCGTAATTTCTATTGTAATAGTTTTTACAGGTACTTTATCAATGGTGAGTTTGCCGAAATCACAATTTCCGCCAATTGCACCAACTACAGTTAACATATTTATCGCATACCCCGGAGCAAGTGCGGACGTTTTAGTAAAATCAACGCTCATCACTTTAGAGAACGCTATTAATGGTGTGCAGGGAATGCGTTATATCGCTACAGATGCTACCAGTGCCGGTGAAGCAACGGTACGTGTAATTTTTGAACCCGGAACAGATCCTAATGATGCGGTAATTCGTGTTAAAACGAGGGTGGATCAGGTAATGCCGTTATTGCCGGATTTGGTTCAGAGAGAAGGGGTTATTATCACGCCTATCCAACCTAGTATGTTGATGTATATCAACCTTTATAGTAAGGATAATAGTATGGACGAGAAATTCTTGTACAATTACGCCAACGTGCATATGATTCCTGAACTAAATAGGATTGAAGGTGTTGCAAGATCTCAAATTCTAGGATCTAGAAAATATGCCATGAGGGTTTGGTTAAATCCTGACCGAATGAGAGCATATAACATTTCCGTGGATGAGGTAATGGAGGCTTTGAGTGAACAAAGTATCATTGGTCGTCCGGGAAGGTTAGGTCGTAGTTCAGGTATTGAAGCACAATCTTTAGAATATGTATTGACCTACAAGGGACGATACAACAAACCTGAAGAATATGAGAATATCATTATTCGAGCTAATCCTGAAGGGGAGAGCATTCATTTAAGAGATATTGCTAAAGTGGAGTTGGGAAGTGAATTCTTCGATATTTACTCCAATTTGGATGGACACCCATCTGCTTCTATTGTATTGAAACAGTCATTCGGATCAAATGCAACTGAGGTAATTCAAAATGTAAAGGATAAACTGGCTGAAATGAAAGAGACTTTTCCTCCGGGAATTGATTTCAAAATCAGCTATGACGTTTCTACATTCTTAGATGCATCTATTGAACAGGTAACACATACATTAAGAGATGCCTTTATACTGGTAGCATTAGTAGTGTTCCTCTTTTTAGGAGATTGGCGATCTACTTTAATTCCTGTACTGGCCGTTCCGGTTTCTTTAATTGGAGCATTCTTTGTAATGCAGGCATTTGGATTGTCAATTAACTTAATCACTCTTTTTGCCTTAGTACTGGCGATTGGTATTGTGGTGGATGATGCAATTGTTGTTGTGGAGGCAGTTCACGCCAAAATGGAAGAAAAGCATTTGGCTCCATTTCTAGCCGTTAAAGAAGTAATGGGAGAAATTTCAGGTGCGATTATCGCAATTACTTTGGTAATGGTGTCTGTATTTGTTCCAATTGCATTTATGTCCGGACCCGTTGGTACTTTTTATCGACAGTTTTCCATTACAATGGCGAGCTCAATTATTCTATCAGCATTGGTAGCTCTTACATTGACGCCGGTTTTATGCGCCATGATTTTAAAGAATAATCATGGACAGCCACGTAAAAAATCACCTGTTAACAGGTTTATTGATTGGTTTAATAGAAGATTTGATAAACTGACTGGTAGATATACTGGTTTGTTGAAAGTGATTGTAAATAAAAGACTTTTGACCTTGAGTATTTTGTTAGCATTTTGTGCGGGTATATTCTTTGTCAACAATAGCTTACCGGGAGGATTTATTCCTAGTGAGGATCAGGGAACAATTTACGCTATAATTCAAACTCCTCCAGGAGCGACATTAGAGCGAACAAATCAGGTTTCAAGGGAGTTACAGCAAATTTGTGAAGAGATAGAAGGTGTTGAATCTGTTTCTTCTTTGGCGGGATATGAAATTATGACTGAGGGTCGTGGTTCCAATGCCGGTACTTGTTTGATCAACTTAAAACCTTGGTCAGAAAGAGAACAAGGGGTACATGAAATCATGGAAGAATTGGAAGCAAAATCTCAGAATTTGGGAGCTATTATTGAATTCTTTGAACCACCGGCAGTTCCGGGATTTGGATCATCAGGAGGTTTCTCAATGAGATTGATTGATAAGAATCCATCTACAGATTATCAAGAGTTTGATAAAATCAATCAGGAGTTCATGGCCAAATTGGAAGAGCGCAAAGAATTGACAGGTTTGTTTACTTTCTTTGCTGCAAACTACCCTCAATATGAGTTAGAGATAGATAACGAAGCAGCTATGCAGAAAGGAGTTTCTATAGATGCTGCAATGGAAAATCTCAACATTTTAATTGGTAGTACCTATGAACAAGGGTTTATCCGTTTTGGTAGATTCTTTAAAGTTTATGTACAGGCAGCTCCTGAGTTTAGAAGAATGCCTTCTGATATCATGAAGTTGTATGTAAGAAATGATCATGGAGAGATGGTTCCTTATTCTTCTTTCTTGAAATTGAAAAAGACGCAAGGACCAAATGAGGTGACGCGTTACAACATGTACAACTCTTCTGCGATTAGAGGATTGCCGGCAGAAGGTTTTACAACCGGAGATGCTATTCAGGCAATTAAAGAAGTGGCTGAAAATGATCTTCCAAAAGGATATGATATTGCTTGGGAAGGATTATCATATGATGAGGCAAATCGTGGAAACGAATCAATCTACATTTTTATAGTTGTTTTGATCTTCGTTTACCTGGTTTTAGCAGCTCAATATGAAAGTTTCTTATTGCCTTTAGCTGTTATCTTTTCTTTACCAGTGGGAGTTTTTGGTTCATTCTTGATACTAAAAATGATGGGACTAGCCAATGACGTTTATGCCCAGGTAGGATTGATCATGTTGGTTGGACTTCTCGGTAAAAATGCCGTGTTAATCGTAGAGTTTGCGGTTCAAAAACACAGTGAAGGAGCAACAATTCTGGAAGCTGCAATAGAAGGCGCAAAAGTAAGGTTCAGACCAATTTTAATGACATCATTTGCCTTTGTTGCCGGATTAATTCCTTTGGTTTTAGCCCATGGGGCAGGAGCAATTGGAAACAGAACAATTGGTGGATCGGCATTGGGAGGAATGTTGCTTGGTACCATCTTCGGAGTAGTAATAATTCCGGGCTTGTACTACATTTTTGCCACATTGGCTGACAAAAGAAAATTGATTAAGGAACAGGATGAGAGTCCATTTTCAGAAGACAAATTACATTATGAATAAGCAACAGATTAAACTCATCATAGGTATTGTTGGATTAGTAACAATACTGAATGCATGCGGAATTCCAAAAGTGACAAGCCGTGATGCAAACAGAGAGGTTCCGGAACAATTTGTAAACGGAAATCAAGACTCAACTAACATTGCAGATATTATTTGGAAGGATTATTTCCATGATAAATATTTGATTGCCTTGATTGATACAGCATTGTTGTACAATCAGGAGTTGAATATTACACTGCAGGAGATCAATGTATACAACAATGAAATTCTTGCCAGAAAAGGAGAGTATCTGCCATTTGTAGATATTGGAGCCGGTGGAGGAGTAGAGAAGGTAGGAAGATACACCAGCCAGGGAGCTAATGATGCAAATACTGAAATTGCTCCGGGTAAAGAAACGCCTGATCCTCTGGGAGATGTATTTGTTGGAGCATTTGCAACTTGGGAAATTGATATCTGGAGAAAGTTGAGAAATTCTCGTGATGCCGCGGTTAATAGATATTTAGCCACTGTTGAAGGGAAGAATTTCATGGTAACTAACCTGGTTGCTGAAGTAGCGAGTAGTTACTACGAACTGTTGGCTTTGGATAGTCAATTAAAGCTGTTACAGGAATATATTAAGATTCAGAACAATGCTTTGAAGACTGTTAAAATTCAAAAGGAAGCAGGAGAATCTACAGAATTAGCTGTAAAAAGGTTTGAAGCTGAAGTTTTGAAAACACAGGCTAAGCAGTTTGACATAAAACAGCAGATAGTAGAAACTGAGAACAAAATCAATTTTCTATTAGGTAGGTATCCACAACATATTGAAAGAAGTGAGCAGAGTTTTGAAGCACCTATCACTGATTCATTAATGTACGGAGTACCTTCTCAATTACTGGAGAATCGACCTGATATTAAAGCAGCTGAGTTAGAAATTACTGCTTCAAAGTTGGATGTTAAAGTTGCCAAAGCCAAGTTTTATCCTTCGTTAGACATAACAGCCGGAGTAGGAATGCAGGCTTTTAATCCAGCTTACTTTATCAAAGCTCCCGAGTCTATGCTATACAATTTGGCCGGTGATTTAATGGCACCTGTTATTAATAGAAAAGCTATTAAAGCTGAGTTTTTAAGTGCAAATGCTGAACAGCTTCAAGCAGTTTATGACTATGAAAAAACTGTTTTAACAGCTTACATTGAAGTGTATAATCAATTATCAAACATAGATAATCTAAATCAGAGTTACAGCTTAAAAAATCAGGAGGTTACCGTGTTAAATCAATCCATAGTTTACGCTAACGGATTGTTTACTTCTGCAAAAGCAGATTACATGGAAGTATTAATTACGCAACGAGATGCCTTGGATGCAAGGTTCGAGTTGATTGAATACAAGTTGATGCAGTTTAATGCTATGATTCACTTGTATCAAGCACTTGGAGGCGGATGGAAATAAAGGGGTGAACTACAAGGCGGCGTGCATTAAGGCAACATTGTTAGAGCGTGTATATTGCCGGACGTGTACGCCGTTTTTTTATCTCCTTTTATCAATTACCCCATAAATTATTAGTCCTAAGAATAAAGGAAGATTCCCAAATAAGTTTAATACATAAAAATCCTCAATAGCTCTTGCATATAATTGATCCTTTGTTTCACCTAACTCCTCGAGGTGAATTACGATAGGTAGAAAAATTAATGCAAACACAAATTGAAGTAATAGATTAAGTCCCACAGAAAGGACAAATCTTTTATATGTAGGATTTTTAAAATTATCCAACCACCAATTAAATCCAACTAAAGGAATAATAATAAGCAGGTAAGGAGCTATTTGGAGAAGATTTTCGATTCCTTATTCCTTAATAAATCTGATGCTTTCTGATGAATGTCCTGCTTTGATAAAATAAATACCACTGACAAGATTTTGAACATTTAATTTATCGTTGTTAGTGAATATCATTTCAGATTGTACCAATTGTCCAAGACTGTTATAAATATATACGGTCTCAAATTCTGAATTAGCGTTTACCATATTTATTGTCAATTCATCTTTTACTGGATTAGGATAAACACTTAAAGATTGAAGTTGCTCATTGGATAATGCACTTACTCCGGGTAGCGTAATTTTAATTAAGCACACTGCATTTGGATTTAAAGTCAAGTTATATTGTCCATTATTCAACACTATATTTTGACTTACTAAATCTTGATCTGCTGTAATTGCGGTAATTGCCGTAGCTTGAGTGTATCCGTTTGTAAGCAAAGAATCATATTTAAATTGATTGTTATTCTGAATCGAATCAATTAGCCACATTGTACCGTTGTAATTAGAAGTATATCCATTCAAAATGATATCAAAATGACGAGGAGAATCATAAATAGAATCATAGTGATTATAAACAGGTATACTGTTGTTGATAGCTATATTTAGGGCATTTGAAGATGGGATGGTATTTGTACCATTATAAATGTTTTGGATAGTTGTTAAATCATTATTTCCTAAATCTATATATCCCGCACTGTCTAATTGATTGGCATTAAATTGACCTTCATATAAAGTATGATTCAAAGCTTCGACAAGCGGATGAGGTGTGAAATTTGAAATGACCATAATTAAAGTGTCATTCACAGCTGAGACAACCGCGTCATAAGGTGAATTTCCAGTGGTTTTGCAGGTAACACCTTTTAATTCATTAGTCAATAAAATTGATTTATATGCCGGCTTGTGAATGGCTCCCCACGTTATTAGTCCATAATCATTGTGGAACTCATTTGTGCTTTGATTGAAATCTTGCCAGGCCGCTACCAGATTATTGATAACAGCTGTTTTAGACATTTCAATTTGAGCTTTTATCATGTATGATTTAGCCAATTCAGTATCTCTAACCGCTGAAGGGGCATTCCATTCGCTTACCATCAACTCAACATTGTTTAAACCATATCCCGTAAGTTTTTGAGAAACATAATTAGAAGCCATGCTAAAATCCTGGTAAGTTGTACTGAAGTGATGCCAACTAATAAAGTCAGGAATCTTGTTCCATACAACTGCCGAATCTATTAATTGACTGATTAGAGAGGAATCAGCTGTTGCATTTGAAATGTATCCATATGGAGGTTGCCAGTATATGTTATTGGCCCATCCGTTTACTGCAGGTCCGCCAATTTTAGCCGTTGTACTAGCCGCTTTAATACCATCATAGGTATATTTATAAAGATTAAAATAATCTTCCATGCTACCTGTCCATGATCCTAAGTCCGGTTCATTCCAAATTTCAAAGTAGGCGTTATTAATCCCCATATCATTTACCAGGGTAGAAGTAATTGATTCTACCACATTTTGCCAGGTACTCCAACTTGCAGGTGGTTTGGTATTTAACACAAAGTAGCCGGGAGTTCCTGTTGATGAACCATCAGAAGAACTACTGAGCCAGGCAGGCATTTTTTCAAAAATAAATACCAACTTGTCGCATTTACTTGATAAGCCCAAAAGGTCAGATTCAACAGAATTTAAGTAGGCGATACAGTCAGTTAGATTTGTGGTGTTGTTTAATGCGCCTTCAATTATGTTGGTGCGAATTGTATTTTGATAGATTCCGTTTGAAGTAAAATCATAAGCACCTTCGGTTGTTTTAGGAGCATAAAAAACGCCTGGCACATAGTTAGGACTAATCTGTCCTAAAACAGTATCAGGATATACATTTATAACAGATTGTGAATAGACAAACTGTAATGTGAAGAATGAGAACAAAAGGGTAAAATATCGCATAAATAATTGTTTTTTAGCAATTCTGTGCAATAAATATACCCTTTTACTTATTTAATGATCATGTTCTGCTTCTTCCTTTTTCATTTCTGAAATGAGTGTGTAAGCATTGTTCATTGCAAACCTTGTTTTTGAAGGTAATTCTTCAATCAATGAAACCTCTACCCATCCGTTTGTTCTTTCACCTACAATTACTTCAACAGGTTTAAAAATCCACTCATCTCCACCTTCTTGATGGTGAGACACTTTAAAAATATAGTTCTTATCATCTTCCAAAATAACAGCATCCTCAGGCATTGCAAGCGTTTGCTGATTATTGGTTGCAATTCTACCCCTCACATACATTCCCGGAATTAATAAACCTTCCTTATTCTCAATTTCTGCATGAATATGAACTGCTTTAGGCTCATCTTCAAATGACTTTCCAACGGCATAAATAACAGCTTCAAGCTCTTTCCCCGGAATAGAAGAAACCTCAAAGCTTACTTTTTGTCCTTCTTTTACTTTGTGTACATCCTTTTCAAAAACCATCAAATCTGCATGTATGTGATCTATGTTAACAATCTCAAACATTGATTTTTCAGGAGTGACATACTGTCCAACTCTAATGTTTACCATTTTAATAAACCCACTGATAGGACTGCGTACCGGAATTTGGTCATAGATTTCATTTTTTTGAAGCTTTTCAGTACTTATTCCCAACAACCTTAATTGAGCAGCCAATCCATTTACGGTGCCTTCTTTTCTTAGGTATTCTGAACGAATTTTATCATATTCTTTACCTGAATTGATTTTTTCATCATACAATTTTTGCTGTCTGTCATATTCAGTTTTTAGATACTGCAATTCATTCCAGTTTGTGACATAATCTGTTTGCAATTGAATGATATCAGGATGACTTATATAAGCTAATGTTTGCCCTTTCTTTACACTTTCTCCTTCAATTACTTTGATGCTTTGAACATTAGCGCCAATCACAGCTGTTACATCTGCTTCATTTTGCGGTGGAACCAAGAGTTGTCCGTTTGTTTCCACAATAGAACTCATGTTCCTTGTTGGAATTTGCCCTACTTCCAGACCTAATAAGTCAATTTGCGATTGTTTAAGACTTACTTCATCTGCATTGTGATGATGATCATGTTCATCTTCAGTTGAAGTTGTTGAATTTCCACCACAAGCCATCATTCCGTAAGCCAATAGTGATATATATATAAAGTTTTTCATTATTTCTAATCTTTTAGTATCCAAGCAAATATTCCAAATCAATAACTGCTTGATTGTAATTTTTTAAAGCATCTAAGTATGATAATTCAATTGACAAACCATGTTGAATTGCATTGAGATATTCAACATAGGTAATGGCACCAGCTTCAAAGCTTTTTTGGGCCTGGTCAATCATCAACTGCGCATGAGTCAATCCTGAATTCTCATAAAACTCCAGGTTTTGACTGTAAATGGCCAATTGTGAAATTTGACGTTGAAATTGTCCCATCAATTCTAGTTGGTATTGTTCTAATTGATTTTCTTCAATTTCCCTGGCAATTTGTGTTGCTTTTATTCTGGACCTGTAATGACCAAAGAATATTGGAATTGTAACACCCGCTTGAACTCCTTGAAATCGATCACTGAATGCTGCAGTTGAACCACTGCTAGTAGGACTTCCTATCATTGACTGATTAAAGTAACCTACCATAATATCCGGTAACATTTTAGAACGTTCAACTTTTACCTGAGCTTGCATGATCTCAATTTGCTGTTGGGTATAAGCCAATAACGGGTTGTTTTTAATTTGAGAAGTGTCTGTAAGATTATTGATACTTCTTTTTTCAAATTCAACATTGGCAAATTCAACATTGGTTGTATCACTGATTAAAATGTGAAGCTGCTTAATACTCATTTGCAACTGAGAAGTGATGATATTTAGTTGATTTTGAACTGACATCATCTCACTCTCAGCAGTGATCATCTCTAAATAACTGCTTTCTTCAACTTCATATTTTATCTTGGAAACTCGGTAAAACTCTTTAAAAATAGAGTCTTTATAAGATAAAAAATGCTGTTGAGCATAATCATACTGAAGGGAATTCCATGCCTTTTTAACTTCCCACTTCAAGCGGTTTTGAGCAATGGATAAATGAAGTTCACTTCCTTTTACTTCCTCTTTATTTAAATTCCATTGAGAGGTGTAAACAGTTGGAAATTGAAAAGATTGTTTAACATCAAAATACAAGTCTTTTTCAAAACTATTCATCTGCCCATATTGTACTCCAACAGCTGTTTTGTCAGGATTAAAAGATCCTTTTCTATAAGCATTTTGCTGGTCTACTTCCAATACAAATTTTTGAAGTTGTTTGCTGTTTGCTAATGCAGATTGTAGCACTTCCTCTTCAGTTTCCAGTTTATTAGTTTGTGCTAATGTCTGAAATGGAACTGTTGACATACCTAACAGCAATAGTATTGTAACTATTTTACTTGATTTCATACTGATTTTCTTTTCTTCTCTTCTTTCTGTCCAGTTATAAAGGATTGGTAGAATGAATAGGGTTAAAAAAGTTGCGGTCATCATACCACCAATAACTACAGTTGCTAGTGGTTGCTGAACTTCTGCTCCTGCTGAAGTTGATATAGCCATTGGTAAGAATCCTAGAATATCTGTCAATGCAGTTAATAGAATAGGACGAATTCTTCGTTTGGCTCCCTGAGCAATTCGTTCTTCCAAACTTAGTTTACCTTCTTCCTTAAGTTCATTCCATCCACTTATTAATACTAATCCATTTAATACTGCAACACCAAATAGAACTATAAATCCAACCCCGGCTGAGAT
Source organism: Paracrocinitomix mangrovi (assembly GCF_019740355.2). GTDB lineage: Bacteria > Bacteroidota > Bacteroidia > Flavobacteriales_D > Crocinitomicaceae > Paracrocinitomix > Paracrocinitomix mangrovi. The sequence continues at coordinate 99,464 of NZ_CP091819.1, forward strand.
ACTAAAAGGCATATCTCTTATCCATAAAAACAGTATCCCTCCAATTGCAGCAAAAGGAATTGCCATGTAGATCATTACAGATTGTTTGATAGATTTTAAAGCCGAGAAGATCAACAAGAAAATCAATGCCAATGATACCGGAACAACCACTTTAAGTCTATTAGTTGCTCTTTCAAGATTTTCAAACGTTCCTCCATAGCGTATGTAATAACCAGAAGGAAGTTGAAGCTCGGCATCCAGTTTTTCTTTGATTTCATCAACTAATGAAGCAATATCTCTACCTCTAACATTGATTCCTACATAAACTCTACGATTGGTATTGTCACGGCTAATTTGCATAGGGCCAGGTTCGTATCCAATTTCAGCTATTTCTTTCATTGGAACTTGACTTCCGTTAGCTGTTTTTACATAAAGATTTTTAAGATTATCTATGCTTTGTCTGTGTTCTTGATCCAATCTAACTACTAAATCAAATCTTCGTTCACCTTCAAATATCACACCTGCATGACCACCTCCAAATGCGGAAGCCACCAACTCATTTAGGTCATTTATTTGTAATCCATACTGTGCTACTTTGTAACGATTGTATCTCACCGTAATTTGAGGAAGCCCTTGAATAGCTTCTGCTTTCATATCACCAATACCTTCAATAGGAGCTATTATTTTGGTGATTTCTTCAGCCTTATCAGCTAAAATGTCAAGGTCATCTCCGTACAATTTAATCGCAATATCTTCCCTAACACCGGTCATTAACTCATTAAACCTCATTTCAATTGGCTGAGTAAATTCGTAGTTGACACCCGGAACTTCACTTACCGCCTTTTTCATCTTGTCTATCAACTCATCTTTTGAAGAGGCTGAAGTCCATTCTGATTGCGGTTTAAGGATTACGATTACGTCAGCTACATCCATAGGCATTGGATCGGTAGGAACCTCTGCTACACCAATTCTAGAAATGATGTGTTCCACTTCAGGAAATTTTTCCATCATCACTTTCTCAACCCTTGTAGTCGTTTCAACAGTTTCACTTAAGGCACTTCCAGGTTTTAGAATAACGTGAAAAGCAATATCTCCTTCATCTAATTGAGGAATAAATTCACCTCCCATTCGTGTGAACAGAAAAACAGCACCACCAAGAAAGGCTATTGTAATGCTCATTATTACAACACTTTTGCGCAATACTCTTTTAAGCGCATTTTCGTAGATGTTCTCCAACCAATGAACCAAACGATCTCCCCAACTAATTCTAGTAGATTTTTTAACCCTTAAGAATAATGCCGACATCATTGGAACGTAAGTCAAGCACAAAATCATCACACCAATCATGGCAAACATAAAGGTCAATGCCATTGGTTGAAACATTTTACCTTCAACTCCCTGAAGCGCTAGTATTGGAATAAATACAATTAGAATGATCAATTGACCAAAGAAAGCTGCATTCATCATGCCGGAAGAAGCTTTTACAGCCAATTCATCTCTTTTATCCTGATCCAATTTGTCATTTTTAACCAGGTAACCGTGGATGATAAAGACTGTTCCTTCCACAATAATTACAGCCCCGTCAATGATGATTCCAAAGTCAATAGCGCCCAAACTCATCAAGTTGGCCCACACACCAAAAACATGCATTAAAATAAAGGCAAACAATAAAGAGAGTGGGATAGTGGAGGCCACAATTAAACCACCTCTCCAGTTTCCGAGCAAGAATACAAGTACAAAAATTACAATCAATGCACCTTCCATCAGGTTTTGTGTAACCGTTCCGGTGGTTTGTGAAATTAGTTTACTTCTGTCCAGGAAAGGAACAACGCTTACGCCTTCAGGTAAAGATGATTGAATCTCCGTGACTCTTTGCTGTACTGCTTGAATTACGTCATTTGAGTTGGCTCCTTTTAACATTAAGATCATTCCACCAACTGCTTCACCTTTACCATCCATTGTTAATGCACCATATCTTACAGCTGTTCCAAATTGAACGGTGGCAACATCTTTTATAGTGATAGGAAGACCATTTACGTTTTTGATGACAATGTTATTGATGTCGTCAAGGTTTTTTACTAGCCCTTCACCTCTAATGAAATTGGCATAATGATCTTTCTCAATATAGGCTCCACCTGTGTTTTGGTTATTGGCTTGTAAAGCCTGAAAAACCTCAGTAATGGTAATATTCATTGCATTCAGCTTTTCGGGATCAACGGCCACTTCATATTGTTTGATATCACCACCAAAAGCGTTGACTTCAACAACACCCGGAACCATGGTCATTTGCCTGCGAATAATCCAATCTTGAATTGTCCTTAGCTCTGTAGGACTATATTGTCCCTCATGTTCTTCATCAACCTGTAATGAGTATTGGTAAATTTCACCTAACCCTGTCGAGATTGGACCCATTTCAGGTGTTCCAAAACCTTCCGGGATTTCTTGTTGAACAGAGACTAGTTTTTCTGCCACTAATTGTCGCGGTAGATAGGTGCCCATATCATCTTCAAAAACTATGGTAACCACAGAAAGACCAAATCTGGAAACAGATCTGATTTCAATTACACCCGGCAAGTTGGACATTGCCAATTCAACCGGGTAAGTAACAAATTGCTCAATTTCGACTGTTCCAAGATTAGGTGCTTGAGTAATTACTTGCACCTGGTTGTTGGTGATGTCAGGAACGGCGTCCAAAGGAACTTTTTTCAAACTGTATATTCCTCCGGCAATTAATGCCACCGTGAGCATTCCTATAAATAACTTGTGTTTGACTGAGAAGCCAATTATTTTATCAATCATTTTACTTGCTAATATGAATTAGACTTGAGATTATCCGCAATTTGTTGGACAATCGATAATTATTTTCAATTAGAAATTGAATTTGAAAACACTTTTGTGTTTCCTAGCAAGTAAAATAAGGGGGACCTCTTAATGAATGGGTACTGCCTTCTAAAGACTCAAACTCAATAATAGAGTGAGCATCAACAACTGTAGTTTTCACTGCAGCTTCAGCAATAGAAATATCGTTTTTTAGAAATACAGAAAAGTCGGCATTTGTTTGAGCTGCTTTATCTGTTCTAGATTCGGCAGATTTTTCGGATACAAATTCTTGTGGATGATGTTCGTTTTCATTCCCTTGATGTTCCAAGTCACTTAATAGACATAATAAATAATCAAAGAAATCTGCATCAATGTGATCTTCATGAACAACGTGGCTATCTCCATCATTGGCGGTATGGCCATTTTCGTGCTCATGGTGATGTTCTGTAACAGCAACATTTTCCATCTGAACCTCATTGTAATGAGGAATCAGCCTATGTGCAAAACCTACAAAATAGGTTAGGATCAAAGATGATATGATGATGGATCTTAAAAATTGCATCAGTACAAAATTAATGAATTTTTATTTGAACTATTGTGATGAATCCTATTAATCAATTTAACTGCCTTTAAATAAGTTGTTTATCCGAATACTAAATGAGTGTGAAAGATGTGGTTTTACCAATATATATTTGATCAATCATTTAACCTATAAACAATTTATAAAATGAAAAATGTAATGAAAAAAGGAATTGCAGCCCTTTCAATAATAGCTGCTACATCAATTACTTATGGTCAAGGATGGAACGGAACAACCTCAGGTGATGTTTTATACCCAATTAATTCTAGTTTAGGATTATCACCAATGTCTGTAGGCATAGGTTTAAACAATCCAACTGCACAATTTCATACTAATGGTTCTGTAAGATTAGAAGGATTAACTATTAATACTGAGCCTTATGTTGTAGTTGCAGATGTAAATGGAAATCTATCTATTATGGATGCAAGTTCGTTTGGCACAGGTAATGATTGGCATTTGACAGGGAACACAATTGGAACTACTGAGTTCATTGGAACCATTAATAATCAGGATTTTAGAGTTAGAACAAATAACCTTCAAAGAATGGTGGTTACAGCAGCCGGAGATGTGGGTATTGGAACTACGAGTCCGGGTAAAATTTTGGATGTACATTATTCTGAAAATTTGAACTATTTACCAACACAATGGAACAGAGATGGTTTACAGGTATACAATAGTTTTACAACAACTGCTGTTGGACAGGCAGCTACAATAACTTTAGGTGCTCGTGGTGGTGCCGGTACTTGGATGGCAAGAGCTTTGATTTCAGGAGTGGTTGTTGGAACGGATCAAATGGACATTGCTTTTCAAAATGAGTATGCTGGTCCTTCTACCGTTCGTGAATCAATGAGAATTACACATGATGGATTTGTGGGAATCAATGTGGCAGCTGCAAGTATTGATAGTTATTTACATACAGATGGAGGAATAAGACATGAAAATCTTCCAACTGGAAATGGTAGACATCTGGTAATAGATGCTAATGGTTATGTTTATGTTGAAGACTTACCAATTAAATCAAACGAAAGTAATGAGGAAGTTGAAGCCTTGAGAAATGAAATAGAATTATTAAAAGCAGAAGTTGAGTCTTTGAAAAATATGATTTCAGAAGTAAATGGAGTAGTTTCAAATGAAACAACCATTTTATCTCAAAATAGACCAAATCCTACTGTTGATGCAACTTCAATTGATTATTCAATAGGAGGAACATTTTCAGAAGCTTTCATTGTATTTTATGATTTGACAGGAAAACTTATTAGTTCAAAGAGAGTGAATCAATCAGGTACTATTCAAATTGATAAAAATGAATTTGGTAGAGGTACATATCAATACGCTTTAGTTGTAGATGGTGAGATCAAAGCAACAAAAAAGATGATAGTACTATAATAGGTTTATCATCAAACTAGAAAGGGCACTTCTTTTGAAGTGCCCTTTTTTATTTTATATAAACCTTTATTGCTTAGGTCCGATTCCGTGATTTACATAGGCATCACCTGATGTTTGATAAGTTATAACATCATTTGTGAAATTACCTGATCCTTCTGCATAATAAGGGCCACTCACCTGTTGAGAAGGGATGGAGAAATTAGTTCCGGCCATAATAGCAAAATACGCAACTCCATCATTCCAAAGATTGTTCAAATAAATAGTATCAGAAGCTGTACCTCCTGTAGTTACTTGAAGTGTGTATACATTTTCTTCAGAAAAAGAACCAAAAATCCATGTAGAATCTGTTACCCAATAATTTCCCAGATATGGTTCCCTTGGATCCGGCTCAGGATAAACGCAGGTACCGTCGTCTACATCTGCTTCAGCATTGTAGTTTAAAGCGGTTGTATCTGTACAACCCTCTTTTTTGCACGAAATCATTAATAAACTAATGGATAAGATTGCTAGTATGGATTTCATAGTTCTTTCAGTTAATTGACTAAATCTACGAAAAAATGATTTTGGAAGCACAGTTATGATTACTGTGATTGAGTTGTATCAGTCTTTACTTTATTATCTTCTTTATTATAATCCCAGTACTTGGCTTTGTCTCCGCATACATTTCTGCACGATAACAAGATTAAAAAGGAGATATAGGTCAATATGAAAATCAGGAGTTTTTTCATGTTTTGGTCTAAAGGGAGTTCTCTTTTATTTCCGTAATTAATGAATCTAATGCAGGCCACGTAAATGATCTTGTTCCTTGAATTATCAAAGAAGAATCAGAAAAAAGTACTTGAGTCATATTACCAAAAACGGGAAATTCATCTTTTGTTACCCTATTGTCCTTTAATTGAACCAATGCATCTTTAATCAAAATTTCATGTTTTGTAGTTAATGATAGTTCAAGCGTGTCACAATCTCTTTCCAGGCAAAGAAAGGGAGCAAAGCAGTAGTTGTCTTTAGAACATAAGTCAACGTATTCGTATTTGATTGTTGCATTACTGTTAGGGTTTTTTGAAATGGTGACCCATTCTAAATCTCCTCCCCATTCACCACATCTTTCATTTAATCTGCATAAGTGAAGGAGTAAAGTGGAATCTATCTCATTTTGTTCATTGAAATAATTGTAAATGGTGTCCTCAGCTAGCATTTCTTCTTTGTTTTGTGAAGAATTTGTTTCATTGTTACAAGCAACTGTATATGTGGCAAGCAACAGAATTGATAATTGTAAGATGAACTTATTCAAGGTAAATTATTTACTATTCAATAATTACCAATTCCCTGCTGAACTGTCCATTGGTCCATTCAATTTGAATGAGATATTGTCCAGCAGAAAACTGACTTATATTTAGGTAATTTGAAGAAGTCTCTAAGCACTTTTTACCATCCAGGGAGTAAAGAGATACCGTCTTTATTGGCTGAGATGAATTGATTTGAAGGAATTCAGAAGCAGGGTTGGGGAAGATGGAAAAATCTACTTTTTCTTCATCCGAAATTCCAATATTTAGATAACAATTTCCTCCTGTTCCCTGACTATCCCAATAAGATGTGTTTCCAAAACCATAACACATGATGAAATAGTCAAATCCTATACCCTGACATACCATTGAATATAATCCACCGGTAATGTTATTGATATTTAATTGATGTCCAATACCTTCTGTGATAACGGGTCCATTAATTGAATCAAGATAAAATACCCTTCGGTATTCTGTATTAATTAAAACCGAGTCAATTTTTTGAATAGTATCTTGACTAAGTCCACATCCGTAAAAGACATCTCCATGAACTGTGTCACCCACTTGATAATCAAAACTCATTAACAAGCTATCACTACCGGAATTGGATTCGTAAAAATAATAATTACGACCTTCTTGTCTCAGTAATCCATAAAATGAGCCGGTCCAGCTATTAGAAGGTGTTGGACCACCTGTATAGGTTTCACCATTTGAATAAAGTTTATGATAGGTAAAGGCGCCAATGGTTGAATCTCCATCTACATAAACAGAATAAGTTGAACTGGATTCTATTGTTGGAGGAGGCCATGGATTAGTGTTCCATTCACCTAGAGTCCATCTGGGGTCATTGGCAAAATAATCGGGTATCTGACTATAACTTCTTGCACAAAGAAGCAACAGCATTGAGAGGGTCAAAAATCGCATAGTATTACTTTACAGCAATTTAAAGAATCTGTTAAAATGATCAAAATAAAATTACACCACTTATTAAACGAAAAATTAGCGGTTGTATTCATATAATAGATTGTCATTTGTTAGAGTGATTTATTATTTACTTTTATCAGATGACTAGGAAATTAGCGGTTTATGGGCTGTTTGCTTTTTTGGCAGTAGCCTGTGGTAATGAAGAAAAAACTTCACAAAATTCAGAAGAATTAGATGGTAAGACTGATATAGAAATGGAAGTTTTTGTAGGTGATACAACATCCTTTGAAGATTTTAAAAGTCACTATAAAACTGTTGAATTACCATTGCATATAGACTCAGCATTTGCCCTATCAGGTTTAGCTTTTATGGTAAACGATTCTCTGTCAGATAGCAGAGAATTTTATATTCCTACTTATCACATTGAGCAATGGCTTGTGGATACCACAGATACAAACTCAGAATTAGGAGGTTGGTATCATACTTTTAAGCATCTGTTGAATGAAGATGATTGGAATTGGTATTCTCTACATTATGGATATCATTTTATGGAAGGTTCCTATGATTATTTTATTACTTATAGATATCATCAAGTATCTGCAGTAAACGGTGGATACTGGACTTATTTTTTACATGCCCTTAATGAAGATCATGATGTTGTTTATGTGAAAGAATTAGGTACAGATAATTATTATACCACAACTGATATGAAAGATACAGAAGAAGAATATTGGTGGCAACGCATTTATGAAATTGAAACAGTAGAAATTGATATTCAATCTGCAGATGAAATTACGGTAACAACTTATTCCATTGAAAAGGTAGAAGGAGATTTACAACCACATCAGCAAAGGTTAATAGGAAAGTCAAATGTTACTTATGATTCTTTAGACGGATTAACGCAGATATTTAAGTCGAAGAAGGTGAAGTTGTAACTATCTATTAAGAAGTCGTTTTCATAACATGAAATTCCACCTTTTTTGTTTAGTACTATTTTCATTTTCAATAAGTGGTAGATGTCAATTCAATAAGGATAGCATTGAAATTGCCAATCAATGGATGGATATTCAGATTGCTAATAGCTTATCTCAATTAGATTCAATGGGATTCCATTTTATCATTCTAAGGACGTATGATTCATTAAATGTAGAAAACAATCAATGCAATATTTTATCTGCACAAGACAGTTGTAGTGGTATGTACACTTTAAAAATGGATTATAATTATAAGATACATACGATACACGTTGGGGATGTAAAAGCTGCATATTCAGATGGATGCTCACGATTATTAAACAAGGTAGTTAAAGAAATAAACCTCTTTGAAAACAAATACACTGAATCGACAATGCCAATTGTAGAATGGTCAAAAGAACGCAATTTACTGATCAGTAAAAATGATGGTAAATATTTAAAGGTCAATTATGATTTAGAGGAAAATATTGATGATGGAATATCACCCTGGAGTGTAGTTTGCTATCACTTGAGGTATGGGTGTAAATAGGATTTATAGATTACTTCCTGTGAAAGTAAAGAATGAATCCTTTTCGATTAGTGATTTCTAGTTCGCCAAAGAAACAATGAGATACTCCTTGAAAATCAAATAATTCATTGTAATCTCGAACACCTGTGTTGGTTAAATAAAGATAGGAGTATCTCCCGCTTTTAATTTTTCTTACTTCCCAATTACCGGTAAACTCTATGAAAGGAGATTTGAAATAGTTTTGAAGGATTTGAAATGTGCCACCTTTGTTAAAGGTGAAATCAATTAATGAAATACAGCTGTCAGTTTTAGATGTACAATTAGCATTGGGCATCAAGATAATAGCGTTTGAATCTTTCCTATAGACGATTGAATCTAAAGACCAACTTCCATGAAATTCAGAAGTAGGGAACGATTTTTCTATGCCTCTAGTTTTATTCAATTGATATTTCGGTGCCAATGCTGATTTTTCAGAGAGACCAATAAGTTTTCTGTTTTTGGAAATAAGGTATTTTACTTTTCCTTCAGGGTAGCTGTTGGTGTCTCCGGATAAAAAATTAGAATAGGCGGGTGTTTCAAATATCAGGGTGTCATGTAATACTTGGAATTTACCTGAAAATCCTCCCCACATCCAACAACTGGTACTGTTTTTAGGAATGATGGTAATGTGATAAGTACTATCAAGGTATAGGCTCAAAAGATGACATTCTCCTTGATTTGAGCCGTTGTAAATAAAGCATCTTTCATCAGGGATTTTAAATGAACTAGTTTCTTGGCTAAATGAATTTAAACCAGCAAAATATGAAACGAGAATGAGTAATTTATTCATTTGAAATACAAACGAAAAGATTAGAATGGGTTACGGAAGAAGCTAAAAACTTTTCAATCAAGTAGAAAAATCTTCAATCATCACTAATTTCCATTCGTTGTCAATTCGTTCAAATGTATAATGTAACGAGATACCATTCTCGACACCATTGTAGTTGATATACCTGATATTGCTGTTGGTAGGTTCGTTATAATACATCAATCCTTCAATTTCTTCAAGCATGTTGAAGTATTTCCATTCGTCTTGATAAAGCGTGTCTTCCACATTGGCGTATTCATCATCAGGATAATGATCAGGCAATGGAAATTGTATATGAGAGATTTGATAAACTGAATCCAGCGAAAATTGTGTGATAAAATCAATGAACCTGGCATCATTTATTTGATTGAGAGGGGTGCGGTCTATTTTGCGTAACATCCATTCTCCAGAATATTTGGTAAAGTAATAGTTCTGTGCTTCTTCAGTTAGAAAATAAATAAATGAAACTGTGACATCTTCTTCTTCTGTTTTGAGACTTCTTGAATGCTTGTCGTCAGAATTTAAAACAGGTACGTAAGATCTTTGTGTGAAAAATGGCTCATATTCCCAGTCTTCAGGAAAGGTGATTAATTTGTCACCTTGTTGAATGGGATATTCTATATGATTTTGTTGTCCCTCTCTATCCCAAATAAAATCATTAAAGAACTGACCAAAAGTTTGACCGTCATCTTCAAGTGTACTGTCAATAATTGATTGTTCAGTAATTGTGTCATTGTTGTTTGCGCCATTTTCTTCTTCAATCGGATCTGATTGACACGAAACAAAAATTAGGGCAATGAATAGATAATATAGTTGTTTCATTTTATTTTTCTGAATTTAACAGCTGATCCAATTGTTGGTCCTTTATTTTCTTAGGTAAGGATTTGCTATTGCCAAAATCAAGTTCGCCTTTGTACCATTCTTCTCTATATAATTCCCAGCTTTTGTCAAAAGGAGGTTCGCCACCATCATCATAGCCAAATTCAAAACCACATGCACAAATATCATACGAAGGATATCCATTTTCATCATAAGGTCTCCAATCTTTGTTTTTAGCTTTCTCTCCACAAACCGGGCAAAGACAATATCCGTGCTTATCAAAAATAAGTTCAAATTGAAAACCGTTGTATGTTTGAAAAGTTTGCTTGATCATTAAGCTAAAATTTGCTGAATATCTGAGGCTATTTTACACAATTCAACCCCATCTTTTATATTAATTGCTTTACTGTGCCTCATTAAACATAATCCATCTTTGAATTCAAGTGAAATATTCCTTTGTTTATTTAAATAATCCATTAATTCAAAAGGGAAATTTGATGTAACCAAATCTTTATCTGCTGCAGATACAAAGTATTTAAAACTAAATGATTTATGATTTTTAAAATCTACTTCTACGGGTTTAATAAGTTCAGTTATTTTATCTGATATGGTCTCAGGACGAACGATAACATGTCCAATAGTCAGAGAAGTTTTAAATACTACAAATGGATAGATTCTGTATTCTTCAGTAGAAGGTTGAATAGAATAGACAGTAAATTTGCTTGTTCTATGAGCTGCAACTACTTCTAATAGATAAAATGTTTGCCGATTTCCATTTTTAAAACAGAAATTTCTATAGACTCTACAATTAAATAGGTGAGTCAATAGTTCAAATCCTTTTAAAGAATCTGTAAAGCTACTTTTTGCTGGCTGATAAGTAATGTTTAAATTACTCACCAACTCTTCCAAAACAATTGCATCTTTTTGCGTTTGGTCGTCCTTGTAAAAATTTAAAAAAGGATTTATCATCTTAAAATGTTGCTACACCTTCTTGTACAAGAATTCCTCTTCCTAAAAACAATAAAAGGATTCCGCTTGCCAAAATTATTAACCATTTAGGATACTTAATTAGATAAAATCCAAACCACATTTCCAATTTTGTAACATTGTCATCTACCGTAGCTTTAGCAAATGCTACAAATGCTGCCAATAAAGCTGACAACGTTCCAGCAATGAATAATACCCATCCAAGAATAATCATGACATAAGTTTTGGTAAGCTTAAGATACGTTTTTATTAGCTTCGTATTACTTAGCTCTACTGAAATTTCTTTTGCGTTTCAAAACTGCCTTTTCAATCAATTCAAAGGATAAAATAGCCACCAACAAAGTAAGAATGATGTTTTGAGGAAATTTTTGAATCCATAATTCTCCGCCCGGGCTGGTGCGCAAGAATAAACCTTGATAAACATAAATTCCGTAGGAGATACGACCAATGTAAGAGGTGAGTTTATTGTTTAAAATTGCAGTTAACCTAGATTCTTGATTGTACAACAACCAAACTAAAAACAAGGAAATACCAATTGATTGAACGATAAAACTTGGTTTTATAAATGGTGTGTAAAGGGGAAATAAAAACAGTAACAATCCTACCAACACTGACGCATACTTTTGCTTGAAATATGGACCAAAAACAGCATCTTTTTGGTTGATTAAAAGAGCTGCCAAAGATCCAATTATTACAGGAGCAACAGCAGGAATGAACCAACGTTCTGTCTTATAATGGTTGACAAAGTAATATTGAGGATAGATGTACAAAGCTGCGAAACAAGCCATGATAATCAACGCGATAAATACGTAAATCAATTTCTTATTCAAGAAGTTGATAATAAATGGCCAAATTAAGTAATACTGTTCCTCCAATGCCAATGACCAGGTGTGTCCTAATTCAGGGATGTAGAGTTTGTTGGGAACAAAATTGTACATATAAGCAAAAGACAAAAGAAAGCTATGAGCCGAAGGGCGGAGCATGTTTTGGCTCATGAGTATTGCCACCACCGTGTAGAAAATAATCAGTGGAGGAAGTAATCTCAAGAATCGTCTGATGTAGAAATAAACAAACTTGATACTCCTGTGTTCATTGAGTTCTTGTAATAAAATTCTTGTGATTAAAAAACCACTTAAAGTAAAGAAGATTTGAACTCCGGTAGTTCCTGAAACTAGCAGCCAAACTCTTTGTCGGTAAAAATCTGTCTCAGGTAAAAATTGCAATACGCCAAGGTGATTGATCAGAACCAGTATGATAGAAAAGGCCCTTAAAGTATCGTATCCCTTGATGTATTTCATTGAAAATGCAGTTTGCGGCCTAAAGGTATGATTTCCTAAATAATCAACCTAACACCACCAAGCTCTGAAACCTTATAAGGGAATTTATCTCCCGGAGAACCTATGAACATAAAGTTGATAGGGATGTTCCATTTTTCTGACAAATTCTCAATTAAATCAGGCGAGAATTCACCATTTTCTACAATAAATTCAATGTCAATTTTGGGATATTCTCTGTCCAGGAAATCTATTTCATCCTCGAATTTAGGTGGTATTTTTACTTTGTCATTTTCAACAATAACAATCTTAAGTCTTTTGGTGTGTTCATTATCTGAAATATAAAGCATCACTTTGTTCAAGGTTTCGATACTATCTCCTTTCGTGAAAAACACAAATTCTTGCGAGTTGATTTTATCAATCGTTTTTTTGATCCTTTTATCCACCTTCACAAAAAAACCTTGAATAGGCCTATAAGAGGCTTCCAAAATCCGCAGAATTAACTTTAAAAGCATGGTTCTGTTGAGCATTGCTATTACAAATAGAATAGAGGGGATGAAGTAATACATAAACACCCTCAGGTTACTTGGTAAATCGTCTTTTGGAGGCAAAACAATGTTCCCAATCAAAGCGGTTATTACACCCGCAATCCCAATCAGTACTGCCAGCCATGATGCTTTTTCGGGACGTGGAAGTCGTTTACGACGAATTTTCAAAAGTATATTTCCGATACCAAAAAGGGCCATCACAGAGAGAAATGAGATGGTATAAACACCTGCTAAAAGCGCTACATTTCCTTCTGTAATCAACAATACAGATATGGACATGATAAAGAACATGATAATGATGCGATAAGAGCTTCCTCTTTTGTTCTTTTTCAAGAAAAATGGAGGCATAATTCTATCTAACGTCATTCGCTCCAATAATCCTGATACACCGACAAAACTGGTTAATACGGCACCGCTTAAAACCAGGAATGCATCTATGGATATTAAAGTAGCAATACCATTACCACCAACTTCTTGCCCCATTTCAACCAGAAGCGTTTCTTGATAAGAATCTGATTGTAGGGTAGGGATAGCAAAGAGCGCCAGAGCAAAAACAGCCATTAACGGATTTATCACGCTCACAATTGCCCACATGTTTCTCAATGTTTTTGGAAACACTCCTTTTTGTTGTTCTTCTACAAAGTTGGCAGAACTTTCAAAGCCTGAAACTCCTAGCATGGAGGCTGCAAAACCAAAGAAAATAGCTGTAGCAATTGACTTTCCATCCGAGAGAGGTGTGTTCCAATTATCAGTAAAGGTTGAAATACCATTCTGCATCAAATAGTACGCGATAAATCCACTTAACAGTAACAAGGAAGCTAGATGAAACAAAAAGATTCCTATTGCTACTTTGGCAGATTCTGTAATTCCAAGAATTGTAAGCGTTGCAAATATTCCCAATAAAACAATCGTCATGATAATGATGGGCATGGAAGGGATGATGTGATGCAGGTAATGTATAGCTTCATTGGCAGAAATAACTGCAGTTGCCATGTATGATAAAATGGTCAATGTTGCAGCAAAAGAAGCAGTTGATTTACTTGTAGTGTTCAACAAAGCATTGTAGGCTCCACCATTTAATGGCAAAGCACCTACAACCTCTCCATAAATTCTTCTGAAAAGGAATAAAATCAATGAAACAATAAGTAGGGTGATCCAGGCATATTGACCAGCAAATCCTATAGATAATGCTGAAACATACAATACAGATGAGCTGATATCATTACCACAAATTGCCGTTGAAGCTAGTTGATTTAGCTTTTTACGTTCTTTGTCCATGTAATTGTAAGGTTCTATTAATTGAACAATAATCTAAATAGATAGTTCAACCAATTATTTAGGAGCGTGTTTTTAAAGGTAAAGAAAAAATGATCAAGAATTTCATTACTTCAAGTAAGATAGCATTTAGCGGCATTTATTAATCCTATTCACTTCCACCAGAAGACTATCTTTCCATTTGAAATGAACTTCATCCGGTGGTGATTTAAATGAGGAGTTGCATTCAGTAAACTGTTCTGCAATGACAATTTTTCTTTTTGAATCAACACTAAAATTGGCAAAATCAGCCACTTCATTGTGGTAAAATAATGATTTGTTTATAGGATCAACTATGATAAGATATCCCCTGATCATGGCATATCCATTGGAACAAGAGGTATTGATAAAAATGTCATTGTATCCGTCAAAATTGAAGTCAATGAATGAGATATTAAAAGATAATAGACTAGAGGGGAGTGTATCAATATGACCTGTGTTGAGCCAAAAATTATCTTCCTGTTTCCATATATCCATCACAAATAATCCTTCAACTTCTTTGATAAATATGGCGTGATTAGCTGTGTCTGTAAACAGATGTCCGGATTTAAAAAAATAAAAAGGGTCGTAATTGTCTTGTTCTAAAGTATCCTGCAAAAGTGCAGTGGTAAGAAAAGTAGATAAAGTATCTTCCAGATTATAAGTTGGAGCTGTTATCAACTCAATGTGTTCTTCCTTTCCTTCTGATTTTTTGGAGGTTTCGTCACAAGAAAAGAGTAAAATAAGCAAAAGTAAATATGGAATCAGTTTCATTGTTTTGGGATTTTTTAAACATGTTTCATTAGCAATTATCAGCCAATTCTTTTATTTGTCGCATACCATTTAATGCTGCATTTAATCCTAGATTGTACAAAAGCAATCCTATAGCATACCAGAAAACAAAAACAATTATTGTGATCATTGGAATGATTTGAATTTTATTGTCCATATCGCTAGCCATAAAACCAATTGGAACCATTAATATCCAAACTAACAACATGCCAAACATCCTTTTAGGGACAACTAATTCAAGCCTTACTTTGTTTCCTGTATATGTACCTTTTAAAACAGGATTTCCAAAGTTTTTAACCAATTCATTTTTCTCAATTAAAAAGCCTTTCTTGTTAATTGTACCATAGAAAGATTTGTTTCTGGATAGATCAGCTAAATCTCTTTTTCCTACCCGAGACTTCATTTCTTCTTTGAATTTTTCCAGGTTCTCAAGCTCAATAACTTCAATATGTTCTGATAAGAAGATGTTCATTACGGCTATTTCAAATTGTTGTATTCATCTTTAGAAATTCTATGAAGTTGTAGTTTATCTTCTATCCATTTGCGACTAAAGTAAGCCGGGCGATAGCCTCCAATTAATAATATTATACCTAAGAATAGAGAGGTATAAAAGATTACCTGAATTTTTAAGCTGTTTGTTACCGCTACAGTTTCTCCATTTACTATCCAATTTCCATGACTGTTTAGCGTAGAGACAACTACAAAGGTTAAAACAGCAAACAATAAAATTAAACCTGGAATATAAGGTGTTGTTTTAATTTTGAGAAGTGTTGGTTTTTCATCTTCCGAACTTTGGAAATATGCTCTTGAAGTAGGCTGGGGACTGCCATATTTTCCTATTCTACCGGCTCTGCCATACCAGAATCCATTTTTATATATTTTGACAGCATAAGAATTGAAAACCGTAAAACTAATACGAGGATTTTTATGTGCCTTCATTTTAGACAGTATTTCTGCTTGCGATAGATTTGTTGTGTAATACCGAGTCATTTTAAAATGTTCTACATTATTTTAATTGAATCATCAAAAGAAGCAATAATCTGTTTTTTTAGTTTGTTGGCATAGGATTGCCAAATTACAAACCATACTGCTACTACGGCTCCAAATAAAACTAAAGGAACAAACATAGAAATTAAAAATACGGGTGTTCCATAGTTGTGAATTCCGAATGAAATGATGGTATAAATTAACATGATTGACATAATGAACAGAAATACCATTGTTAAGATATTAGGGAATAAAACTATTCTCAGAATAGATTTTGAACCATTGTCAAATGGAATTAAAGAACACTTTGTCGTATAAGGTGATAAAGCACCTATATCAAAACTTAATTTAAAATTTTCAGGATTATTTAGTTTATTCCAGCTTGCTTTTATCAATGTGATTCCTGTTCCAAAACTAGCTTTTCCGAGTTTAATGTTAAAGGTGTGTCTTCTTAGATAAGCCTGCATTTCCTCTAGGCTTTTATCCGTTTTTATTTCAATTTTACCTCGCATTATTAGATGCTATTTCAAATTGTAATTGACAAAACAATGATGCGGCGTATGAACAACTTCTAACTGGACATTTTCAAAATCCCACCTACTGTAAACTTCTCCATCACTCTCATTATTTACCTCATCCGGCCTACCATACTGTTTTTTGTAAATGGACTCAAATTTAAGGGATACATCTTTCGCACTTTCCCATTCGTATTGTGGGATTATTCTGTAGGATAATTGAAATAAAGTGTCAGATCTATAATCTGGATTAATGCGGGCAGTAGGACCAAAATCGAAATCAAATGCGTAGCCTCCGTTCAAAAAATATGCTCTTTCTTGTCGCACCATACTGTCAAGATGTGAATACAGTTCAAACTTACTCATGTTAAGATTCATTCCTAATTCCAGAGTGTCCAATGTTCCTCTTGTTGCATTGCCTTCATTTGAATTTCCATTTGAATTGCAAGCTGATAGAATTGAAATAGATAAAAGAATAAATAGATTCCTCATGTTTTGGGTATTACATGGCTAAAAATAATGAATTAATTCTGCTTGTAAACATTAAACTGGTCAAAGTAAATTGTTCCAATATCTTTCTGATAATCAGTGTTTAATTCATAGGTGGAATCTATATCTCCGGCATGAAACGAGGCAGATTGAATACTGTCTAGTTGGTAGTTTTTGTTTTCTTTCTGAAAACTAAAAAACAAATCATGAGTCCAACGCCATGCTGAACCTCCGTAATGATAAACAATGAATCCTTTGTCTGTTATTTCCATACCTGCAAAGGGATCACCAAAAATCCCTCCGCATCCATAACAGTAAATAATACTGTCATTTCTGTAAAGCTCATTTAAAGTGTTTTGTTGATTTCTCAATAATATTAACAAAGGCCTGGCAGGTCCATTATCAATATTCATTACAGTATCTTCTTCAACTTGATTAAGCGCCAATAAATAGTCGTCTAAATTATCTTGATTAAGATCTCCTTTTTCAAAAGCCAGAATTTCATATCCTTCAGGAATAAAAGAGGTTAGTTCACTATTAACGGTGTCAGTATTTTGGACCGTCTCTGTTGAATCTGGAATTCTAAGTGAATCAACATTCTCATTTTCAAAATCGCATTGAGTAAACAGCCCTAAAAAGAGTAAAAATATAATTGGTCTCATGCAACCAAATTAGGTTCCATTATCAACTTATTCAAGATAAATCAAGTTTAAAAAATGCCGAATTATTATTCGTGTAGCGTATTTATGAATTTGCTACTTAGACACTACAACCCGTTCAGTAATCACTGAATCTTGATTTTTCCAGATAACAAAGTATACCCCGTTTTCCAATTGATCAATAGAAATTAAACTTTGCTTAGATTCAACTAAATGGAGCATTACCATTCTACCTTCAATATCTCTGATTTCTATTTCACCTGAATTAATGCTTAAATCAAGTTGGATGTAATCATTTGCAGGATTGGGATAAACCTTGAACGTCAATTGCTCATTTTCATCAAATCCAATACCTGATCCAACTTCAGTGATAAAAGCACAATTTGAAGTGTCAGGACAATTTCCGTCGTCAATAATCACCGCATAATGCCCAGGAGTTGTTACGATAAAATAGCTATCTGTCGCTCCATCAATAATACTGTCTTTGTCACAGTTATACCATTGGTATGTTCCTGTTCCTATAGCGTAAAGCGAATCATTTAAAACTCCAATATCTGCTATTTGTCCTACAGTTCCACCATCCAATACAAAGCTGGCTGTGTCATGACATCCTGCGGCATCTTCTACCACTAAATTGTAAGTGCCAGAAGGGAAATTGTTCAAATCCTGTGGGTCATCATAATCTCCGGTTCCATCAAAACTCCAATCATAAGTAATTGGTGCTAAGGCAGAATAAACTTCTACATCTACCACACCATCATAACTGTTCCAACAAGAAGGATCGGTTAATGTTGAGGTGATTTGCGGATTAGAATCAAAGTTTACAACTACGAATAATTGTCCATTGCAACCTTCAGCATCTTCAACATTTAAGGTAATAAATCCTGAACCCAGATTTTCCATATCCTCCGTGTCATCATAATCTCCTGTACCATCATTGCTCCAGTCAAATAGGAAAGGGGCAGTTCCTAAAATTGAACTCACATATACAGCTCCTGTAGTGTCATAAAAACAATTTAGATGATGAATTGAATCTACAGCAAACTGTACATAGGTTCCATTGTCTCCTGCATTATATATGATTTCATTCAAAGTATCTAAGCAACCTAAATTATCTTGAATAATCACTTGATATGATCCGGCAGAAATAGCTGTTAAATCCTGTGGGTCATCAAAATCTCCTGTTCCGTCATTGTTCCAGTCATAAGTGTAAGGAGCTGTTCCGTTAACCGGTGAAATAGAAATGCTTCCGTTTGATGTTCCATTACAATGAACATCTACTGTATTATCAATTGTAAACTCCAATGGACTATCCACAGGAACTACAACATTTAGGCTTAGTTGGCATCCTGCTCCATCTTCTACCAAAAGGTTATAAGATCCGGCAGTAAGTCCCGTCAAATCTTCTGTATCGTCATTGTCTCCGGTACCGTCATTGTCCCAATCAAAAGTGAATGGGGGAGTTCCTAAAGTGTTTGATATAAAGATTTCTCCAACAGGATTGTTATTGCAATCAACAGGAGTGATAGAGTCTACATCAAATTCAACTCCACCAGCTGTAGAAACGTTGACATAAACACTGCCACCATCTATACAACCGTTGCCATCAATGGCAGTAAGTGTGTACGTTCCTTCAGATAAACCGGTAAGATCTTGCGGGTCATCAAAATCTCCGACGCCATCAGTATCCCAGTCAAACACAACCGGAGGTGATCCATTGGTTACTGTCGTAATTGCACCATCTCCAGCTCCTGTACAGGATTCAGGTGTAACAGTTAAACTTACGCTAAAAGGCGGATCACTTGAAATAGCCACTAAAACCGTATCAGTACAACCATTATTATCTGTAGTGATTGCCTCATATATTCCTGCAAAAAGTCCGGTATAAAGACCTGAGGCTTGCTGCGTGATGTTATTATCAATTGAATACAAATAGGATGGAGTTCCACCTGTTGCTGTTACCTGGAAAGAGCCATCTGCTCCCGCACAACTTTCGTTAGATGCGTTGGTGATACTTAAAACTAACTCAGTTGGAGAGTTTACAGTTATTGCCAATGTGTCAGAAGTTCCAAGATCATCTACCACAATTAAAGTGTATGTTCCGGCAGTTAATCCGCTTAAATCTTCAGGGTCGTCAAAATCTCCTGTTCCGTCATTATCCCAATCATAGGTATAAGGTGCAATTCCGCCTGTGATTGTCACATTAATGGCTCCATCACTGTCACCAAAACAAGTGACATCAACTACATTGTCAACATTAATAACGGGTTGCGCAAATCCTACAAATGAAAAACATATAAGGACGAAAGGAAATAAAACTTTTAGCATACTGATTATTCAGGGTTACAAGTAAATATAAGGGAATTAAATTGAAGAGGTATAAGATTACGTATTCAAATTTTTTATTTCTGAGGTTATTATTTTTTTAGAAGTTAATCTTCGTTGTTTTTTTGAAGATACTTTGGCTTCATCATGAAATTCCCAACCATTTCTGTTAGAGTGTCCCAGCTTTCCGCCTTGTCCTCGTTCTGTTTTACTTTTGCCCCAAGCCATAATTCTGTTAATAAACTGTAATTTTCTTTTTGATAATTTGATGTTCGCTTTGAACTGCAAAAACATATATACCTGCTGAGTAATCAGATAAATCAAGAACAAATTTATTGGATTCAGGAACAAAGTTTGAAATTATCTTACCTGAAGCATTATAAATTATGCATTCATTGATCTGCACTGTACTTTCAATTGTAATGTTTTCTTTAGCCGGATTAGGATACATTTGGACACTATTTTTATCTTCAACCCATCCTAAATCATTAATGTATTCAACGGTAATTGAATCACAGTATTCACAGTTGTTAGCATCTGTGATACATACTAAGCCGGTTCCTCCATATAGATCAGTTGCTACTTGAGAATTTGACATAGAGCCTAATGATGACCAATCTACTGTAATAGGGAAGTTGCCTCCGAACAGGTTTAACAAAACAACTGCATCATTGCAATTGAAACAACTAGCAGTGTCAGATTGATTGTAGGTGAAATAAAGACTATCTGGTGTTGAGATATTAAAATCATCTAGAATTGAACAAGCATTTGTATCCACTAATTCAAAGGAGTAATTTCCACTGCATAAACTATCCAGTACAAATTGATTTGGGGCAAGTTGACTGATGTTTTGAGCTGAAGAATTAATGGTAAAAGGTCCGTTGGAATTATCTACTGTAATGATAGCGCTTCCATTGCAATTGCCAAAACACAATACATCAGTTGTTTGAATGGTAGTACTATAGTTTAGGGAGTTACAGTCCCACATTGAATCCACTAAAATATCTACACATGTGTAGCACATGTAGTTATCCTCAACGCAAACCTGATAGTTTCCAGGAAGCAATCCGGTAAACATTCCTGATGAAACCCATACCGTGTTATTAAGTGTGTATTGATATGGACCATAACCACCTGAAGCAATGGCATCAATTACACCATCTGAGCAGCTTCCACAGGATGAGCTATCTGTAGTATAATTGATTTGTAAGTCTGAATTTAAGCAAGGATCACCATAATTTACAGTAATTGTATCACAGCTGAGACATCCGTAAGTATCCTGTACGCAAACTTCATATTGACCTGTAGTTAAATTATCAAATGTGCCACTTGTTTGCCAAGGTCCTGAATTTAAAGAAAATAAGTACGGATTACCTCCACCACTGGAAGTAGCATAAATTACACCATCATTACAAGTGCTGCATAAAGTACTGTCGGCAATTAATGAAATACTTAAATCAGTATTCAAACAAGGATCTCCGAAATAAACTGTAATGGTATCACAAAACATACATCCATTGAAATCCTGAACACAAACTTCATATTGTCCGGATGGTAAACTTATAAACGAACTGCCTACCTGCCAAGGTCCAGCGTTTAAAGAATATTGATACCCTGGTGTGCCACCTATTCCTGTAGCATTTATTGCACCATCATTACACGAAGAACAATAGGCACTGTCAGTAGTTAATGTCAATTGTAGATTGGAATTAATGCAAGGATTTTGAAAAGGAACGTTAATGGAGTCACATGACATGCATCCGTTACTATCCATTACACATACTTGATAATTACCGGGAGGAACATTGTTGAAAATCCCACTTGTATTGAAAGGAAATCCATTCATCCAATATTGTGCGGCTCCTACAGCATTGATGGCATTTGCAGTTACTGTTCCATCATTACAACCTTGGCAAGACGTAGAATCTGATGATGCTGATATAGTAAGATTATATGTACTGCAAATTGGAACTTCAATTACAGAAATGGTATCACAAACAGTACAATTATTTGAGTCAGTTACACAAACTGTATAATTTCCTGCAAAAAGATTATAAAAATCTCCAATACTTTGTATTGTAATTCCACCATCTATTGAATAATAATATGGTGCGTCTCCACCGCTAGCTAACCCATGAACGGCTCCGTTGTTGCAACCAATGCATGTAGCAGTATCTGCAGTTGTGCTAATTGAAAGTGTTGAGCCTGTGCATGGATCGGGAATAGTAAGAGTGTCACAATAATTACATTGGCCGTTATCTTGAACACATATAGTATATATACCAGCACTTAAACCTGTATAAACTCCATTAGCGCTTATCACACCATCAAGATAAAAGGTGTAAGGAGCTCCTCCACCTGAAGGTAAAATTGTTACTGCACCATCATTGCAGTTTTGACATGAAGTGCCAGTTACAATAGTATTGACAGTCATATCTGGTAAAGAGTTTATATAAATTTGGTTGGAAACTGTTGCCCCGGTAGAGTCTGTTATGGTGTAATTGCTCCAACCTTCACAAATGTTGTCAGCCAAAAAATAAGCGACATTGGAAGTGTAGGTGCCACCATTCGTAAACTGTATGGTGTAAGGCGGAATTCCACCACTAATCCATATGTCATATGAACCGGTACAAGGACCTTCACAAGATAAGTTAGAAGGAAATACAATATTTGCTGTTGTAGCAAAAGAGGTGTCATTATCTACTAAGATAGAATCAGTAAAACTGCAGCCATTGCTGTCTGTTAAAGTAAGTGTATACCAGGCATCACATAAGCCAGTCAATGTGCTGCTTGTAGCTCCTGTATTCCATAGATAGTTAAATGGTAAAGTTCCACTTGTGGGAATGGCCAAAATGGTAGTATTACAACCTGCTCCGGTATTTCCTTGAAGTGAGAACATAAATTCTGCACTTACCGAGTCAATGTAGATTGAATCATCCCATACACAGCCATTTGCATCTGTAACAGTAACATTATATGAACCAGCACACAAGCTATCAATTGACGTAGTAGTTTCGCCGTTAGACCAGCTGTAAGTATATGGAGCAATTCCTGCAATTGGACTTAGTGAAATTTCGCCTGAACAGACTGGTAAACAGCTGGTATTGGAAACTGTAATTTCAAAATCACATACTTCAGCCGGATTGATAGGAGTATTGATAGTATTAGCGATTACATTTTTATAGATAAAAAGCGTATCATCAATACAGGATGATGTATTGGAACCCTCAAAAGGTTTAGTTATGAAATATCCAAATAATGAATCAGTTGGGGAAAGTTTTTTGTAGTAATGCAGATAAGAAATGTTATTCATATTGCCACCTAACGCATACCATCCGTAACATCCTATTGTAGTGGACGCAAGATTAATACTTAAATTGTTGTAAAAAGGAGCAGGTCCTAAAGTTTGAACTGGGTATCCAAAATAAATTGAATCGGGATGCCCATCTGCATACATGAATACCGCATCAAAATATCCTTCCAAATGAAAAGTTATATCATCCTGGCTATCATTGTCTATGTCATATGAAACTGTAGGATAGCCATTGGTAACAAATGTATCTAAAGGAATGATGGTGTATTGCGAAAATCCATCTAAAGAGACAAATAAGCTACATAGCAGAAATATAATAACACTCTTATTCACGGGTATTGGGTTTTGGGTTTAAATAGAGTTAGTTAAGAGACGAGATGTATTTTGTTGTGGTTGTGTAGAATTACTTTAACATCACAACTTCTTCTCCAATCTTTCAATCAAATCATCATAAACAACTTGAAGATTGGCATCAACATTTGCTTTTCCGTTTTCAATTTGCGTGATTAGAGCGTTTAAAGTTTCTTGTTCTTGATTTTCGCTAGAAATCTGTATTTCTGCGTAGATGAATTCTGCCCAATTATCCATGTCAGTAATGTCTAATACAGTGGAATTATAAAAGCAATTGGCAAATTGTGGCATCTTGTTCTGAACGTATTGATAAGCTCTCAAACCAACAGTTTCTGCATAAAATCCATCTGCACCTTTCATTGAAAAAGTGAAAACTTCAAAGTAAAAGCAACTATTTAATGAGTCTTTTGAATTTAAGCTGTCAGCAATGGTGAGCATTAATGCATCATCTGCCGTCTTAAGTTCTTTATTGAAATGAATTTCTTCAAAATAAGAGAGGATGGCAGTATCTGTTAATACTGCTTCTGTAATGGTGGAGTCTTGTCCGCTTATGATAGTAGGAGCGAGGCGTTGCTCAGTTTCTTCCTGGCCATTACAAGAGATTATTGTTGTTGCAAGAAGGATGTATAAAAGCAATTGGATTTTCATGTGTTGGGTTTGGGTATGATAAATATACTATTTAGACTGAAAAATGGTGTATTCTTATAAATTGGCCTTTATTCGTTTAATTTCAGATTGACTTCTTTTCCTGGTCCTGGAATTACAATTGGTCCAAATGACTGCCTTATTCAATTTAGGGTAGTAATCTGCGACTCCTGCATCCAATAATTGCATGTTGAAATTAGTAGCGTAGACAATATAATCCTGATTTAAAATGAAGCGAAATCCGCAATTTGATACTTGATTGTCGGTGTACAAATCAATTGTGTCTTTTTTTAAGTTGCCTTTGAATACCTCATTAACCACTAGTTTATAATGAGCAATTTGTAGAGTTGGTTTCCCTCTTTCTCTGATGACATCAATACCATTTATTTTGTCTCGTATTTGAACCGAATCTATTAGTTGAATTGTATCAACAGAAATGATGCGTGCAGTAAAAACATGATCCGATTGCTTAATTCCTTCTTGAACTGTAGGAATATTACCTTGTTTTGTTGAAAAGCCTATAAACGTTAAAAGGGCAAATAGTATTGATAATAAAGATTTCATGATCATTGTCAATATAATAACTATCTCACAACATATTCAAGACCTAAGTCCTGCACAAAGGCTTTTAAGTTTTCAAAACCAGTTGAGGAAAGTCCATCAGAAGCATAGAATGGCTTGGTTCTAATGCCTGAACACATAAAACAAACGCTTACTTGTGCAATTAGTTTGTCATCTTTAATAAATCAAACCACAACATGCTTTGATACCTAATTATAAATAGGGTCAAGTTCAATTGGTAATCTTTTAATCAAAGTTGATTTAACAAATAAAGTAGGAATGAATAGAATTGTAAGGAAAGCAGTTAAACCCATTAGAACAAACATTATAAAAACTCCAGAATTATTGTTTAACCCGTTCTTTAATATAGCAGATATACATGCGTAAAATGACATTAGTGTAGCTACTATTCCTATAAATAAAAACAATGGACCGGGCCAAATAGATAATTTCAGAATAGTGCTATTACCTTCTTTATGTAATTTACCTCTTCCAATGCTAATAATTTGTTTTACTCCTTTTCTATTCAAAACGATATCCATTTTTAATTTTTCAGGAGTTCTTTTATGGGTCCATTCTGCATAAAGAATACCTAAAAATCCAATATTGCCTATCTCGATTTTTTTCTTTTGTCTTAAACTTTCTAAGACAGTTGATTGATTTGAATCTATTGTAATACTTACATTGTTCATTTCAACTTACCTATAAATCAACACCGATCCACTATTTCTAAGAATACCAAATTCGGTATAATAAAAACTTATTGCCAATCTATCACTACTTCCATCAATAAATTTAGAGAGTGAAGTTATCTCCATGCTTTTAGGATCAATCAACTCACCATTTTCATTAATTTCCACCGGAATGTTTTCGGTTTTTTTTGAATAAACAAAACTAATTTTTGCAGTTGTCATTTGCAAATCTGTTGATTCTCCTTCTTCAGTTTTAGACATGATTTTTATAATCGAAGCATTTATCAAAAAATCTACATCAACTGTGTCCACCAATTCAATAGAAACCGTAGAGTCATATTTTTCTGAGTAAATGGTTAGGTAGTGTTCCACAGATTTTGGAGTATTCTGAGAGAAAGAACTATTGGCTACCAAAGTGAAACACATTAAGAAGGATAATACTTTAGAAGATCTCATAAAACTTGAGTTTTACTAAAGGTAGTTAAAATCTGGTGTTGAATCAATTGGAAGGATTTAGTCGCTAACAAAATAATAAGTGGATATGAAATTACCTCTACGTTTTACACAAACAATAACTCAACTTTTACTTGCCATTTTGAGGTAAAATGGAAGCACATATTTTTATTAGATCATTCAATAATTTTTCTTCATCAATTGGTTTGTGAATGATCTGTAGAGGATCGATTGAACGTGCGCGATTTACCGTTGCTTCATCAGAATTTCCTGTGATAAATATAATATTTGAATTAAGTTCTTCTTTTATCTTAGCAGAAGTGACAACTCCATCTAATTCTCCTTTTATACCTATGTCCATCAATATCAAATCTGGCCTTTTTTCTAATGCCATGCTAATAGCCTTTAAACCAGATTGGGCATGTCCAACTAATGTACAGCCAGCCCTTTTTATAATGTTTTCAATAAACATTTTTATAATAATATCGTCTTCTACTAATAGAATATTTAAGGGCATAATTTTTTATTAAAGCATTTCATTAAAACTAATTTTATAGGATGTACCATTTTCGGTATTTAGATAATATTCTCCCTCTAATTGTTGACACAAGCTATCAATTAAAGATAGGCCGAGGGTGTTTTTTTCAAGGCAAACTTTTTCTCTGTCAAATCCTATTCCGTTGTCTTCAATTGTTAGAAGAAGTGTGGAATCTTGGTTTTGGCTTAAAGTGATAGAAATAATAGATGATGTAATATCATTAAAAGCATATTTATAAGAATTTGTCAGGATTTCTGTGACTATAATTCCTAATGGAATGGCTGTATCCATATTAAGATGGATTTCCGGTATGGACATTTTTAATTTAACTTCTTCATTATTTCCATGAAATGACATAGCTATAGAATTAGCTAATTTTTTTATATAATCTGAAATATTGATCTGTGATAAATTATCGGCTTGATATAACAGTTCATGGACCAAAGCCATAGAATTTATTCTGTATTGGCTTTTAACAAAAACTTCTTTAAGATGTTCGTCTTCAATTTTTGAAGCTTGTAATGACATTAAACTTGTCACAACTTGCATATTGTTTTTTACCCTGTGATGTATTTCTTTTAACATCACATTTTTTTCATGAAGTGATTGAAGGGTTTTTGATTTAATTTCCTCTTCTGCTTCTACTAAAGCAGTAATTTCATAACGCATTGATAAGTACTTTTGTACTTTGTTGTTATTAATAAAAGGTACAATTGTGGTAAATACCCAGTAAAAAGAACCATCCTTTTTTTTATTACGAATGTTTCCTTTCCAAATGTTTCCATTTCCAATTGTTTTCCACAAGTCTTTCCAAAATTCTTTTGGATGAAGATTAGAATTAACGATACTTTGATTTTGCCCTATAAGTTCATCTCTTGAGTATTGGCTTATCTCACAAAACAGGTCATTAACATAAATGATATTTCCTTTGAGATCAGTATATGATACAATTGCAGAACTATTTAGCGCATTTTTATAATTTTCAGCAACTCTTCTTGTTTCTTCAGCTACTTGATTTCTAAGCTCTAGTTCTTCATTTAAATAAAGTAATCCGAATAATATGCCTTGAATTTCAGGATCTTTTTCAAGCAGGATTTGTTCATCTGTTAGTTTGAAATCTCCTTGGGCAATTTCCAAAAAATATTGATTAATTATTTTTAAGAGTTTGGTCATAAAATTTCAATAAAAAATCAATGGATTCTTCAAATGTCGTATGAACACTGTAGTTTTTGTATCCTATAAATCCTAATAAAAAAGAAGCAGTTGTATTAGCAAATTGTTTTTTTCCTGAACAAATTGCAATGTGATCAAACTTATCTTTTAATTCCTTCATTCTTTTTCTGATGTAGATTCTCATTTCAGTATTGGGTCTGCGTACATTTTCTGTATTAAGCACCACACTTTGTTTGGTCTTTCTTTCTTGAAGGAGGAATTCAACTCTTGATAAATAAGCTTTGATATCTTCAAGATCACGATTAGGATTCTGGTCAACTACTATAATGTTGTCATTAAATAAATAGACGACCTCGTCAACAGACTTCATTGGCAATTATCTAAAATTGGCATAAATTCTGGGCCTAACAAAATTACGATTAATAAGGGGGAATGCTAGGTGATATTAGGGATTTTAGACCAATATTAAATTGTTGTAGACAAACAAATCTAAATTGCACTTTTTTAAACTCAACGATAGTTTATAAGAGCTAATTTTATAAGTAAAATATAGTGGGTCTCATTCTATTTATGTTCACAAATAACTAGATGATAAAATGTTAAATTTAGTATTGTGTCATCCAACAGTTGAAGCCCTATCAAATCCAACTGTTTCTCTATAAAATTGAGGGGAGACATCTACATTTTTTTTAAAAAATCTACTGAAGTAATATTCGTCATTATAACCTAATTCATAGGCGATTTCCTTAATTGTTTTATTGGTTAAATACAATTCTCTTTTGGCTTCCAGTATGATGCGTTCAGCTATTAATTCGGTTAGTGTTTTATTAAAATGGATTTTTGTGAGTCTAGATAATGCCTTTGGTGTTATAGCAAGCATATCAGCATATTCGCTAGCCGAATGTTTTGACTTGTAATGCTTTTCAATATAATTCTTCAAATTCTGAAGAATGAAGGGTTCTTCGCTATCAGAGCTTACATTTTTTTTCGTGGTCTGCTGTTCTGTTTTTAATCTTGATGCCGTGATTAAAAAGATTTTTAAATAGGAAATCAACAATTCATACTGTGCTAAAGCTGACTTTTGCATTTCGTCCTTGAATTGTGTAATGATCATTTCAAAATTTGTTGCAGCTTTATCTTCAATTTCAACCGTTGGTGTACTGTAAATATCATTGAATAATACTCCATCACAGGCAACCTCTTTATGATGTTTGTGAATACAAAAAAAGTCAGGATGAAAATGAATTATCACTCCACTTAATTTAGTTTGAGCTTCAATTAAAAATGGCTGGTAAGGAGAAAAGCATAACATCATATTTTCATTAAAAATATATTCTGAAAAATCGGCTTTTAGAATGCCATTACCCTTCTGTATCCAAATAATAGAATAGTAATTTAATCTTTGAACCTGATCAAAAGGGTTTTCCTCTTCAAAATGACATACTTTAAATGCCAGCTTACCTGTTGTTGGATTCACAAGTGTGAGGTTGTTATTTTGCACCATAATCAAACATTTAAAACAGTTTTCTTTCTGTTTCTTTAATTTTTAAATCGTTTATACTGGCAAATCGTTTTTGCATAAGGCCATTTTCATTAAACTCCCAAAGCTCATTTCCGTAAGCCCTATACCATTGGTCGTTTTCGTCTTGAAATTCATACTCAAACCTAACAGCCATTCTATTTTCTCTAAAGCCCCACAATTCTTTCTTTAGTTTATAATGTTTTTCTTTTTCCCATTTTTTGGTTAAAAATGCTATGATCTCTTCTCTACCATTGATAAACTGGGTTCTATTTCGCCATTCTGAGTCTACAGTATAAGCTTTTGAAACTTTAATTGGGTCTTTAGAGTTCCACGCATCTTCTGCCTTTTGAACTTTTTCAACTGCTGTTGCTAAGTTAAATGGAGGAAGCGGATAACTTTTTTCTTGATTCATGATTTAGTATTGAATTAATAAAGGAAATACGGAACTCCATATTTCCTTTATTTGATTTATATGTTTTCGGCTAAAGGGAAATCTACAGGAACCTTTGTTAGGTTATGCAAGTAATTCATAGCAGTTTTATCACTTACCTGGAGGATTAAATCCACAAGATTTTCTTTGTTATATCCTTGCGCAAAGAAGTCATTCACATTTTCACTGCTTGCCCTTCCTCTGTTTTTAGTGATATCTGCAGCCAATTTTACTAAAGCGTTCAATTTATTGTTTTCACTTTTTCCTTTTCTGATATCCAATAATTGATCGTCATTGAATCCGTTCATTTTACCTAATACCAAATGAGCACTTTGGCAGTAAATACATCCATTTACCTGACTTACTATGAGGTTAACAGCTTCTTTTTCTTTATTATTTAATGAAGTTTTAGCGTTTTGATAGTCCAAAAATCGCTTTAAACCATTGTCAGAATAACCAATAGTGGCATAGAGATTTGGTACAAAACCTAAGGCTTTGTCTAGATTGTCAAAGATCTCTTGATTGGTTGAATTTACTTCACTTCTTGTTGGAACGTTGAATTCCGTTGCAGTTAAATTTTCCATTTTGTATTTGTTAAATATTGTTCGTCAATATTGACAATACAAAGTTGAAGCAGAATGCAACGGATTAAAATGGATTATTGTCGTTTATGGATGGACGATTTTCTAATTGTAATCAGCTATCCAATTACATTTTTATCAATTTCATTGATTTAGATTGGTCATCTTTTGATACTCTAACAAGATAAGAGCCTGCTGCTAATGTGGAAATGTTAACAATGTCACCGAGGTAATTACTTTCACTATAAATTATTTTACCAGATAGGTCTAACAACTCCAGATTTACTGATTCTTCAATATTTTGGATGGCAAATTCTTCTTTAACCGGATTAGGATAAATTTGAATATTATCCATGCTATTTTCAGTGATTGTCATTCCGGTCCATGGGGAGGTGTTATAACTTTCTACAAACTCAACAGAACAATCATAATAAACTTTAAAGATCCAATACCTGTGGTAATTACAACTACCCATGAAACAGTTAAAACCTATTGAGTAAGTAAGTTGTACATAATCAGGGTATATAGTGTCTTGTATATCAACTGGATCTGGCCATGGATATGAATCTCCTTGCGCTAAATAAACCATAGGTGCTTGCATAAAAGCATCAGCCAAAGCAGACATGTTATAACTACTGTCTGATTCAAAAATGGCATAATATGAATAGCTGTTAAAATTGGTCAAGTTAAGATAATGAGTACTTATTAAGCTATCTATGTAATTATCCCCAGTAGGGATTGAACCAATACTTAAAGAGTCCATCCATGCAAGTGATGAATCTGCTTTAACAATTATTCTGTCCAAAATATAAGGTATGGTTGTATGCGCAAAGTAATATCCACCTGTTAGTGAATCTGCTTCCGGAATGTTTTGTGCGTTTTTTACAGCTATTAATGCATTAAGAGCCGTGTCTGCATGACTTTGAGGAATGTGAATACTGTCTTTATAAGTTAAATTTTCGGCAAAAATCTTTCTTAAAGCGAGTCGTTTGGCATCCTCCATATACAAGGCTTTAACACTATCTGATGCAAAGCAAGATGATTGTACAATTTGGGCTTGACCATTATTAATAGCAAAGCAAGCTAACAGTAGGGTTAAATAACTTTTCATTACAAATCAGACGGAATAAAATTGGTTTGAGTTGCTAATTAGATATGATAATCGATTGAATCAATTGAATTAAAAGTTTTTTAGTCCCCCCCCTCTAATACAAACAATTACGTTTAGCTTAGTAAAATAGAAAAGCCTAAAACATCAATTATGAAAAATCTTCGATTACTGCTATTAGTATTTACATTAGCAATTCCTTTAAATAATCTATTTAGCCAAACCATTTCCGGAACATTTGCAACTGTACCTTGTGACAATGACGGTGTTTTGGATGTGACTACAACAGGATTAGTTCCTCCAATAGATTATACATATTATTTGGGAGGAGCTACAATTACTCACCCAGGAGTTGGTTCAACATCAGATCAATTGACCAATATTCCAATGTCTAGCACTGGTTCGATAGCCATTTATGCAACAGACGGAACAAATAGTGCATGGAATAATGTAAGTTATACGTCTGCGTTTGGATTCTATTTAGGTTCAACAAATGCAGTTTGTCCATCAACTATGGGAACTTTAAACGCGACTCAATTTTCTGGTGGAGCAGGACCGTTTTCATTTTTATGGACAGATACGCTTACCTTAAATACTTTATCTGGTAACAATATATCAGCTCCTCTTGGAAATTATAGTTGTGTAATCACGGATGCCGGTTCAGGTTGTGTTTTAGATATGACCGATTCTTCTACAGTATCAATTTCTCAAACATCTTCAGTTACAGCTACAACAAGTTCTACTGTTGCAAGTTGCACCAATGGAACTGCAACAGCCACAGGTACAGGAGGAGTAGGACCTTATACTTATCTTTGGATGAATGGAGCAACAAGTTCTACGATTAGCGGTTTGACTCAAAATAATTATTCAGTTGTAGTTACTGATGCTCAAGGTTGTCAATCGCCAACAATTAACATTTTTGTATCACAAAACCCGCTAATTTCAGTTAATACTACAGTAACTGATGCCAGCTGTGTACAAAATGATGGAAGTATTATAGCTTTTGGTTCAGGAGGAGTTGCTCCTTATACATACGCTTGGAGTAATGGACAAAATACGAATACTGCGAGCAACTTAACAGGAGGGAGTGTATATACAGTTATTGCAACGGATGCAAATGGATGCATAGGTCAATCCACTTCAGTGGTTGGTACTAGTTCTCCAATTTCAGTAACCTATTCTTCTACACCAAGTGATTGTACAACGCCAAATGGTTCAGCAACACTTGCACCAACGGGGGGAACACCACCTTATACTTATCAATGGAATACTACACCTGTTGTAAATACAGCAACTATTTCAAATTTATCTCCAGGGACATATTCTTTTAGTGTAACAGATGCCTTAGGTTGTGTTAATAATGGTTCAGTAGTTATAAGCCCATCAAGTACAATTAACGCCAGTATTCAGTCTTCAAATGTCGTTTGTCCAAGTACAAGCGGAAATGTTTGGGTTAATGTTTCAGGAACAAATCCTCCATTTACGTATTTATGGAATAATGCGGCAACAAGTAGTCAAATTTCAACTGTTCCAACAGGTGCCTATAATTGCGTAATTACAGATGCAAATGGCTGTTCGATTACAAAGTATAAAACACTTTCAACAACATCTCCTTTAACAATTGGAATAGCCACTACACCTGTTTCTTGTATTTATAATTCAGATGGAGGTGCAACAGCTTCAGTTTTTGGAGGAACACCTCCTTACACTTATGCATATTCAAATGGCGGAAATTCAGCAACCGTTTCAGGTTTAAGTATGGGAACTCAAACCGTAACTGTTACAGATGCTAATGGTTGTATTAAAACAGAAACATTTTATATAGGAAATGGCAATACCACAGATGATTGTTATTGTACCATTACCGGAACTGTATATCTGGATGGAAATAGTGATTGTGTATTTGATACAGGAGAACAAGGAATTCAAAATGTAATGGTGCATTGTTCAGGTTACGGCTATACTTTTACGGATGCTAATGGAGTGTATAGTTTTCAGGTTCCTACCGGGAATTTTACCATTACAGAGCAAGTTAATGCATATTATCCATTGTCTTCTTGTCAAGCAACAAGTACTAGTGTAAATGTTGTTGCCGGTTCAGGATGTACAACGGTTGTGGATATTTCTAATGATGTCAATGTGATTAATGATTTGAAAATAACAACTTGCAATTTGAATATTCCACCCGTACCCGGAAATTATTGGTCTCAGTTGATGATTGTGAAAAATATGGGGACTGTGGTTGAGAATGACATTCAATTAGGATATGAGCATGATGGTCAGTTGTTTTATGATAATTCAACAATTCCAAATTTTATACAAAGCGGAGGTCCTAATCATTTTGGTGTACAATCAGGTTTTCCGGTTTTAGATCCAAATGCATCTACAACAAATTTGGTGTCCTATAATGTTCCTACAAATATTCCATTAGGTACAGGAATTAATCATTATGACTCTGTTGCAAATGCAGCTCCAATTGGAGTTAATTGGTTGTTGGATTTTACACCATGGAACAATGTAAATCATTTTCAAACAGTTGTAATTGGATCTTATGACCCTAATTATAAAGAAGTTTATCCTGCGGGAATAGGAACAGAAGGATATATTAGTTCAGATGTAACAGAGTTTGATTATACAATTCACTTTCAAAATGAAGGAACTTATTTTGCACAGAATGTTGTGATTACTGATCAGTTAGATGGTGATTTAGATTGGACTTCTTTAACACCAGGGTACTCTGACCACAATTATACCATGACCTTAAGTGAAAGTGGATTGATCACATTTAATTTTGAAAATATCAATCTACCTTGGAAAAGTGTATACGGAGACGCATTAAGTTCAGGCCTTGTACAATACAGTATACGCAGATTACCGTCAAATGCTCAGGGAACAGTTTTTGAAAATACAGCTTCCATTTATTTTGATTACAATGCGCCAATCATAACAAATACTACAGTGAATACCTTAAGTGATTCTGTTTTTAATGGGGTAGAGGAGATAGCAGTTGAAAAGGAAGATGAGAAGATAACGGTAGATATCTATCCTGTACCTGCACATGACGCTATCACATTTAAAATAAATAACGTTTTGCAAAATGATCAGGCAAGTCTGTACATTGTTGACATGATGGGGAATATTGTGCGGTCTGAAAGAATTTTATTGAGTGAAGGTACAACCTTTATAAGTCAAAATGTTGCTGATTTATCTCCGGGAAATTATATTACCAAAGTTCATTTTGAAAACGGACTTACTATTGTGAAGAAAATAATTCTCTTTTAATTGAGAATTTCAAATATTAAAAGCCGATTCATTTAAATGAGTCGGCTTTTTTGTTAATTCTCCGTTCCCTTTTGCAGAAATGCTTCAAATTTGTGAAGATCTTTGGTGTATCCAATAGGATCTACAAGTACATTTAATTCTACATTAGTGATTACGTACAATGGTTGTGTATTAAATCCAAAAGTTTCTGATTCAAGTTGGATGTTGTAATCACCTAAAGTACTACCATTAGATAATTCTGTTTTATCGTCAACATACAAAGTGCAAAACACAAAATTACTTTCAATAGTGTGCCTAATTTCAGAGTGATCCAAAATTTCCCAGGCCAATTTAGAGTTACCGGTAGTGTTCCATCCGGTGAACATTATCAATATTGGTTTTTTGCAATTAGCTGCACAGTCCTTGGCATCACCAATCGTGTGATATGATTTATAATTTAATTCTTTGCTGTAGCCATAATTAAGATCTTCTTCAGTGAATTTACATTGGCAATCATTCTTAACGCATGATGAGAGGCTGATTATCAATTGAAGAAATATTAGTTTTCGCATTTCATTCCTTTTAGATTAAACGACATTTCTTCATGAGTATTTCGAAAAGAATCCCTTTTATAAAGGATTATAGTTCTTCTTCCAAATCAAGAACATCTTCCTGTTTTTTTATTAAAGCCTCTTTCTTTAACTTTCTATTTAAATTGACATAGTAGTTAATTATTAAAGCTATTCCGGCTACAATGATGAAAAAAGGATAGTAAAAAATGACGTTCATGTAAACAAAACCTCCAATTAACCAGGCAAGTCCAAGTAACAAAACTATGAACCCCGCTACGGCTCCATTTTTAATACCGATTATATGCAGTCCACCGGTTTCCATACTAAGCGATTCTTCTTTTCGTGCAGCTTCAATGTTCTCCTGTTGTTTTGCCGACACATTATCAATCGCGAAATCAGGACAATCTTCATCAAAATCAGCCCATTCATTTGTAAGAGAGCATACAAGCCCTTTTTCCATTATAAACTTGCGTTTCAAACAAATTTTGCAAGATTCTAAATGTTGTTCTCTAGTTTTCATTTCAATTTTTTGAGTTTATTTTTCGATTCTGCTTCAAATCAAATTTTTCTCCTTCCTTAAAACCAAATGGTAGAATAGGACTCTTTATTCCAAAAGGTCCGGTACCGTTATCTTGATAATACAATTCTTCAGGTTCTGCTGAATATCTGCCTGAACAAAGTAAATTTATCACTGTGTTTGTTTCGGTAATATCTTTTACAGAAATATCTATCCAAACAGGAACTTTATTCTTTCTGAGTAAAAGGTCAATTACTTCAGTTTTATTCAAACCATTTATAATCTTGTGATCGTCTTCTGGGTAAAGGTCAAATTGCGTTAAAGAAGGGTCATCATAAGACATATTAAGTTGGACTTCATATACAAATGATTTAGGTAGCATATTCGATACATACCTTTGACCAAATTCAAAGGCAAATTCAGTTGCTTTTGTCAATAGATTATCGAACTCAATTACAGTCATATATCCTCTACTGCTGCACGTATGCCTCGTACATTTGAGTTTTAAACTTGCGTGATAAACCAGGAAATACAGATTCAATTTCTTTCGCAATTTCATTTCTTTCGGCACTAATGGCTTCTGTGTCACTTGGGTCTAAAGAAGTGAAGTATTGAATCCAAGGTAGGTAATCTAAATTGGCACTTATTTTAACTCCTAATCCTATAATTATCGGATGAGATTTTATATTGTGCATTGTATCGGGCAAAGAGATTTTACTTTCATAATCCATTTTTACTGAATTTGAATAATCAATCATCTCTTGTCGTTTGTCATAGAAAAAAAGTCCTTCGCATGGTTCTATTGTCAATTCTGCAAAAAGAGAATAGATATAAGCATTTACTATATCTCCCTCTTGTCTGAATTCCTGACTTGCGTAATAGAATTCGGGAGCGGTCATACCGTACGAAGTCAATGTTGAAAGGCTCAAAAAATCAAGTTTCCATTCCTCGTCATAATAGCCATATAGTGCAGTAATTAAAAGTTCAGAACTCCCAGTGTTTTTAACTAACAAACTTAAATATGATTCTTCAGCCATGCTTCTGTATCTGATTTCAAATTTGTTTGTGTCTCCACCACGATTAAATTTTTCATCAATTTTTATTTCAACTTTTGGTTCAGATGCTTTAGCATAGTATTCACCAAAAACAGAAAATTCGTTTGTTTCCATCAATTTCCCATATGAATCTAAAATAGGAGTTCCTTCAATAAATCCTTCATCTAGCATGTATTTGGATGCAACTTTTGATATATCGCGTGAATTCTCTGCTTCAAGACATTCAACAACAAATTGGTTTTTCTCTTGAATTGTATTGCGAAGATTTTCATCAATAGATTTGCCAGATTGTAAACTAGAACTGGTACTAGTGCTTGTTTTGACATTGAAATCACAGGCCGACAAAACCAAGAGTAAAAATGGAATGTATTTTCTCATAAGTTGAAAATTGGGTTAATGTTGTAGCAAAGTTATCAAAAGTGATTTACCCACACACAAACCAAGATAAAACCCCAACATTTTTAAACCAATTTGATGAGCTTAATTGTAACTTTGCACCGCTTTTATTGTTTATTGTACATAACCCAAACAGCTAATCAAAACATCTTATGGATAAAATTATTTTAGCATTTCTATTGGCATTCAGTTCATTATCATTTGCTCAAGAGGGCGTTCTTAGCATTGCTATTTATGAATTTCAATCACCTGAGCTAGGGATATTAAATGCAAATAATGATACGATAGTAAAACTTGATAAAGAAGATTTAAACCATGGATATTATGGGGGTGATTATATGTACGACGATCATGCTTTCTATTCGTACGAAGACACACTAGCTGCAGGAATTTATAAAATTTATGTAAAGCAGGGTGACAGTGTGTTTTTAGAAAGAAAGAACATATTGTTAGAAGATCAAAAGAAGAACTCAATCAATTTTAGCCTTCCCCAAATGTATGTTATGGATATAGTATTGGATACTACATCTTTTGATAAGGACGGTATGCCTTACGGAACCTATTTTGCCGGAGGATTTGAATTGTCATCTGCTTTACCAACAACTAACAATTACTACAATTTTAACGGAGGAATCAAAGGATATTACAATTTCAACTGGATGGCCAATAATTGGTTTGGCGGTGGTTTAAACTATGGTGTCAGTTATGAGTATCACAATTTACATCAAGCGGATGTCAATGGGTCTGGCGTTGGTTTTCAACATCAGTATTATACCTATTGGAGCGGTTTTATTGGACCGCAAGCAGTATTTTCAATCCCAGAATGGAAGCCACTTGTAATTCTTGGTGCTAGATATTACCTGCCACTTTACACCAGATTAAATCAAAAGGATGACGATCTTAAACTAAAAACCAGGGATCTACACAATTGGAATGACCTGAGAGTTTCTGCTTCCATGGGATACAATTTTGTACACGTTTTTGCAGAGTACAGATTCTTTACTTTTATGAAATCTTCATTGCCTGATATTCCGTTTTTGTATTTTGGAGTAAGGTTTATTGTAGGAGATAATTTGTAATGAATTTGGTAGGGAAGGGGGCTTATTTCCTTTTCAACTTTATTTTTTCTTTACCTAATACTTTTTTTGCTGCCGCGCGTCCCAATTTACTGCCGCGCGATTTTATCGCGTGGTATATATTTTTTTAATCTACGGAAACTAAAACAACATCCTCCAATAAGCCAATATTACCGGCATAGTCAGTAGCACTGCTATACTTATAATCTTCAGCTCTATATACTAAACCAGCTTTAACTGGATTGTTATGGATGTATCTTATTTTTTCAGAAATAACTTTGTTGCTCCAAATTTCAATTGGTTTATTATCATGTCTCCAGAATTGATAATTATCAACATTAGAAGATGTATCAGCAGCTTTCTTAAAAGTATTTAATAAAAATTCCCGTCTACTTTCTTTAGGATTGGATTTAATTGCTCTAACAATTGCTTTACTAGTATATCTTTTAAAATCGCCTAAAATTTGTTCTGGTTTAGCTTCATTTAGTGCTCTAAAAGCTAGATGAACGTGATTGCTCATGATACACCATGCATATATTTCCATGCCTTTGTGTTTTTGGCAATAAGCTAGACTCTCAATTAAAATTTCTTTATAATCGTTACTGGTAAAAACATCAATCCATTCTACAACAGCAAAGCTCACAAAATAAGCTCCATCTGGATTGTGGAATTTATAGTTTCTACTCATAGAAATTGAATATAGTTAGAAATCAGGAATTTGATTGAGTTTTGGATATCACGCGATATAATCGCGCGATAGCGGGGATTTTGGTAGGGGAAGAAGGCTTATTTCCTTTTCAACTTAATTTTTTCTTTACCTAATATCAGATAATCTCCTTCTTGGATTTCTCCATCATAAATAACTTTCTCGTGAACAAATTCTGTTAGCAGTAATTTATCATCTTTAAATACCCAATTGTATTGCTTGTAATTTCTAGTCTCCTTATTCTTGAATGTTATGACATCAAGATTTTTGTGCATGTGCAAAGTTCCAAAATAGTTGCGCACTTCATATGAGTCATATCCTTCAAAACCACTTAATTGTCCATTTTCTCCAAAAACTACTTCATTGTTGGTAGTTGTATTTATATACTTTCCTTCAAAAAACTGCTTATTGAAATAATCAGTCACATTTTCACCAATTACATAAAAGTCCTTGTTCTCTTTTGTAAAATAACTTAGATCATCTCTCTTTCTGAAAGTATAAAAAGTTGAGTCAACTCTTTCTGCATTTGGGTATTGAATTAGGTTTAATACTGAATCATTTAAAATGAGATACCAATTGTCTTGTGAAATATTTGAAACCAAGGTTGATATTGTATCAGACTTAGTATTTATCAAAAATTGATCATGTTCAATTGAACCGTAAGATTTGATAGAATCATGCTCTATTTCTAAAATTATTGCAAACCATGTAGGGATTTGAACTCGATACTTTGCAATTTCTTTGTTGGCTATAATGGTATCAAAATAATTGGTTAATCCCCAAGTTCCGTTGAGGTTAGAATCTGAAAGCTCAACAAGGCTAGAATCACTTTTACTTTCGATATTTTGATTTGCATCATTATCCTGATTCGTAGCACCGGAATTGCAAGCCACAAGTGCAATGATTCCTAATAGGTAGATTAAATGCTTCATTCTAAGTTTTGGTAATTGTTGGAATTAGTTCAAGTTTAGGATATCGCGTGATTAGGGTAACTATTTCTTTATAAATTTCCGCACCATTATTTGGTCCTTTAATTGAAATTTGACCAAATAAAGGCCGGTTGGTATAGAGGATACATTTATGGTTGATTCATTGGTAGACAATTTTTTCTGCAATACCAAAGCTCCCTCCATATTGTAAACATCAACGCTAACTGTTTCTTTAAATTGAGATGTTATATTTAATAGTTGTTCGGTAGGATTTGGGAAAATTTCAAAATTATCTTCCATGAAAAACGGAGTTCCGAGTCCATTAATTTCGTTCCACATAATAATAAATGAATCATATCCCTGTACACTTGAATTCATTATATAATTGGTTGAATCAGGGTCAAAATCAATATTTCCAAAAAAGGACCCGGTTAAGTATATCTTATCATTCGGTTTGAATTGAATTTTGCAATCTATGAAAGTATTGTTATCACCACCAATTTGTCTGGCCCAACTAAAACTACCATTTTCATCAAGTTTTAATACGTAAAGATCTAATGCGCTGGCAGAAATGAAGTTGACAGCATTAGGACCCGGATCACAGTCTATTGTGTCTGAAAATCTACCTATACCATAAATCTCTCCATTTTCATTTGTTGAAACGGAGGCTCCTTCTGCATAATTATATCCGGTTATTTGTTTTGTAAATACAAAGTTTCCTGAAGCATCTAACTTGTTGATAAAAGCATCATTTGTATAAAAACCGATAGAGTTATTGGAATTCAGTACAAATGGATTTGAAGAGACCAATGGGTTAAAATCTACAACTCCGGTAAATGTTCCCATTGTTATAACATTATAATTGTAATCTACTGTAATAGAGTTAGGTAAAACATCTCCAATTCCTTCTACAATCATTGAATTTGCCCAAATTAATTCACCATTACTTGAATATTTGCAAATAAACCCACTGGATAATGAACTTGGACCAATCAATTCAAACGAGTTTCCACTTGGATCAAAATCAACCGTGTCAGCGAATTGCCCCGTGATATAAATACTATTCAAATCATCATGACAAAGTGAGTTTATAAGATCGTAACCACTACTGTTACCTAAATTAAATGCCCATAAGAAATTACCTGCAGAATCTAATTTAGTAATATACATGTTAGAAGAACCAACTCCAGAAGGGTCTAGATTGTAAACTCCAGGCCCGGGATCCATGTCAATTTGAAAATTAAATTTTCCTCCAAAGCAAATGTTGTTTTCGCTATCCAGGTGCATTGCTGATAATATAGTTCCGTAAGAATTACCAACATTTTTGACCCATACAAAATTGCCATTTCCATTCAATTTTAATACGTATAGAGAATTTACCGGGCTACTTGTTAATATTTGGTTTTGAGGTCCCGGATCAAAGTCAACCGAGTCTTCAAAAATGCCCGCTATGTAAACGTTTTCCTCTTCATCAGTTTGGATTCCCGCTACAGATTCATTACCGGGTCCGCCAATCTGTTTGGCCCAAATAAAGTTTCCATCCGGATCTAATTTTAAAATAAATACATCATCACCTCCATTGGAAGTCATAATAAATGTATTAGGTCCCGGATCAAAGTCGGCACTTCCTTGAAAAATGCCGGTTACATAAACATATCCTGAATCGTCAACAAAGAGTTTTTCACTGTTATCAAATGCGCCGTTAATTTGTTTGGCCCAACCCAGTTGTGGATCCTGTGAAAAACTACAATAGCCGGATAACAATAAAAGAATTAGAAATAAATTTTTCATCTTGTTTTGGGATGTATGAAAAGTTCTCTGAAAGTAAATGAAAAAATTGTAACAGCATGTATCAATTTATAGAGAATTTAAGAGAGTTTCATAGTTTACTCCTTATGACGAAATAGTAATGACAAGGAATAAAAAATTGAAATTAGGAAAAAAAATATTCAATTTTTATTGGTGTTTGAGTAATTCGTTTTTAACTGTGCTGTCTATTCTTGCATTTAAACTATCTCGGTTGAGTCCAAGACTGTCAACAACTTTGTCACTTTTGTTAATTAAGTTTAGAGTACGTTCTTTCAAATTTTCCATGGTATTATAGACAGAAGAATCATTTATTACTTCTTCACTCTTGAACTCTTTTTTGGTGGGATGATTATTATCGCAACTACTACTAAGTAGGATAAGACCTAAAGCTATTATTAAATTGTTGCTCATAAGAGTTGAATATTGTTAGAAATGAGGGATTTGATTGAGTTTTAATATCACACGATACTCCCGATAACTATCGAGATGCGCGATAGCGGGGGTATTTGAATCCAACCATTACCTCAATTAAGCCATGAAGCTTTGTGTCCTATTTAATCAAGATTTTGCCTCTGGCAATTTTGTTGCGACTGCGATTACTGAGTACATAACTGTATAAGCCAGATTGAAGTAAATCTGCATCTAAATTGATCATTTCTTCCTGGCAATCATCTTTCTTGAAAACTAGTTTCCCTGAAGTATCATAGATGCTCAAACTAAAAGCTTGTGCTTCTTTATTTTCAAACTTGATCACAAATAAATCGTCTGCCGGATTTGGAATAACAGTAGATGAAATGGTAGAAGCTGAAAGTTCTTCTATCCCTTCTACATAATCAATAAATGAGAAATCATCAAACATAAGACCACCAAGTGTGTCAGGATTGTTGTCGGATATGAAAGTGAATTTATAAAGAACAGTGTCACCATATTGAATATTGAACACAGAACCTAAGCCGGCAACATTTACGCTAAACTGTTGCCATCCATTAGAATTCCCTGTAAATGTAGGTTTCAGTGTTTCCCAACTATAATAGCTGCTATAAACAGTGTCATTGATTAAATCAATCCAGGTGGTACCATTGTCCGGTGAAAATTCAAGATAACCGTTGTCATTCAGTGAATCAGTCTGCACCTTGTAAAAACCAGCAATTACAGCCGTATGTTGATATTCAAATCCTCCACCGCTTTCAGTATTGGTGAAGATAAAAGAAGAAGTGTCATTTGTAGGGTAATAATTTACCGTATCTGTGATAATCACATTAGGAACTGAATAGGCAGTAGACAATACTGCTTTTTGAGGTGGACCTATTTGCCAGATATTATTGGGATTGCTAACCGTATCAATAAATAATTGATGGTTGTGGGTAGTATCTTCAAAATCCATTATGTAAGTATCAGATAACCATTGGGCCTGTCCAATATTAAAAGAGATCAAACCAATTAGAGAGAGTATTATATTTTTCATAATCAATTAGTTAGGGTAATGATAAATGAAGTTAATAATAAGTTTTGGAATTGAGCATGAAAATAAATCATCAAAAAAGGCTTTTGATTGAACTATTTATTCAAGTACTTATTATGTTGATTATGTGGGAGATGAGGGCTGTAGGTTTTGTATTAATATTAGTTTTCTACTTTGAGTCATATTAGTCACAAAACCAACGAAGAGATAACTATCTTCGTTCTTAGATTTATGGTAAAATATCTTACACTAACTGTTTTTGGCTTTTTGTGTCTCTACTCCTGTAAAAAGGAGTGTGACGCAAGCAATCCTGCAGTTTCAGATGTACAAACTGATACCATTTATCCGAATCAATATTTTCCTGCATATCCAGGATCATGGTGGGAGTATACAGACTCTTCAGTAATTACAATAGATGATAATTGGTTTAATCATTTAGTTGAATTGGAAGGGGAAGAAGATAAGCACGGTTGTCAAACTATAATAGAGCAACACAACTTTGTTCCAAAAACTGATGACGATTTTGTCGTTTATGGAGGAACCATAAAGAAACTTGTATATCAAACCATTGGATCTGAATGGGGATATCAAGATACCGGTTATGAGATAATTTTATTTCCAACAACTTCAGATGGTGTTTTATTTTCTGAAGGATATGGACGAAGTTGGCGAGCATACTATGAATCGGTAGATTCAGTCATTACTCCGGCAGGTACATTTTA
This sequence comes from Paracrocinitomix mangrovi, assembly GCF_019740355.2. GTDB lineage: Bacteria > Bacteroidota > Bacteroidia > Flavobacteriales_D > Crocinitomicaceae > Paracrocinitomix > Paracrocinitomix mangrovi. The sequence goes on from NZ_CP091819.1 coordinate 143,325, forward strand.
TAACGTTTTAGGATTTACTGAACACAAAGAGGCTTATGGTTCAGATCATACCTGGCATGACGTTAGTTGGGATACCATTTATTACGCTAAAGATGTGGGAATTGTCAAGCAAATAACAACCAAATGGTATATCAATACGCCAAGTGAAACCAGATTATTGAATTCTTATTTTATCAATAATTAGGTAAAAGAGCGTATTTATCACTCAAATTCTGATTTCGAGAAGTTTTGTTGAATCAATTTGAATTTGTGGTTCAAGTCTTCACTTTTGACACTCAGATAAAAACCATCATAAGCTGGATTTTTGCGTTCATCTTTTTCAACCATTCTTTCTTCCAATTTCTTATATTCTACAGCTGCGGCGTACGCACTTATTGGCGTGTTCGAAGAAGGTTCTTTTGTTATCCAAATTTGTTCACCCGGAAGTAATTCAGCTTCCCCTCCTCCTGTATAAGGCGCCATATATGCAACCATGTATGTAATAGTCTGCTTACATATTGATTCGTATAAGTCTCCTTTCTTCGGATATCGAATACTTTTTGATAGAAGAGACTCTTCATATTCTCTTGCCCAGGTACTTTCTGATTCTTTTATTTCTGTCCGTTCCCCAATCTCCAATTCTTGCATTAGATCTGCAATTGTAAGATTCCATCCTTTAGGACGCTTATTCTTAAATATTTTACGAAGAAAAGTCATGCTTTAGATTACTTCACGTTTTTCTAAAAATAGCAATTTACATTGTTCAACAAAAATGAATAGCTGTTGAATTGCATGCGACAGTGGTGTTAGTTTTTACCACATTTATTCTTGTTCCACAGATTAAGGGATTCTAACATAACTGATCTAAGAAGTCCAACTTCATTGGTGTCAGGTATAGACAGTTTTTGCAGACATTTAATTCTCATTCTTCGTTTTTTAGTAAAGACCCCGCGTTTGGTTTTTTCCCACAAAAAAGTTTCATTCATTTTCAAAATCAAATTTTTAAAATAATCCAATGAAATTTTCAATCCTTTATCAAATATTGGATCAGAAAAGTCATTTTTTTGAATTTTGAATGTTGAGTTTTCAAATTTTGGAATTAAATCAGGAGGGATAAATAGTGAATCATTTTCTACTATAAATCTAAATTGAGGGGCATCTAAAGGCTCAGGTAAAAATGAATTTGGAGCTGTAGCTAAAACGAAGATGTATTCCCTTTCAAGTTCCAAACCCAATTCATTTTTTAAGGTAGTATATCCTTTATAGTTCGCATAAGAGTTACTACTGATTTTTATTTTGTCCTTGAGGTTTAGTTCATTCTTATACCATTCTGTAACTTCAACTAGGGCATTTTTATTTTTGATTTTAGTAATTCTTCCCTTAACAATCGTAGGATATAAAACGACATAATTTCCAATAGAATACTGGTAATAATCTTTGAAAGAATCTTGCGCCGAGGAAAATGAATAAATAAAGAAAAGTAGCGTTGAAATTGAAATGCGCAAAACCATAAAGAAACTAATCGTTTCTATAAAGCTAGCAAATTATTGAGATTTTTAATATGCATGGAGTGAGACGTATTTCACATTGGAGGACGCATATTACTTTGCATTGTTTCAAAGTCTTTTTTCCTTTTAGCAGTTCTTGAGTCAGCTTTTTTCCACAATGGATCAAAATCTGAATTACCACTTTTAAGGCTTTCTTTTTCTTTCGCAAGTTTTATTTCCCAGTAGCTTCTAGTTTTTTCAATTTTAGCTTGATACTTTCCGGTAATGTCAAACTCTTCAAGTAAATTTAAAGCTGTATCACAAACAGGATATACAGGGTCATTCAAAGATTCCAAAAGAATTGATTCCAAGTTTGTAGGGTGCAAGTCATAGATTAATGGAAGTACAGCTTTTCGAATTTTATAGTCTCCAACTTCTAATGCAACTAAAAGGTGAGAAATATCTGCATTTTCAAACCATTTTAAAACCTTTTTATTTGACACTGAAAAGATCTTTTTTCTGTAGAGATATTTTAAAATTGTATTCAATTGTTGATGTCGGTGGGGTTTGAGTAAAACTACTTATTTACTAAAGATTATTGAATTTAAGTGGTTGATGATAAAATTGTTAGATTGAATTAGTTTTCAAAGTATTCATAATAATACTTGATAACAGTCTGTTGTGCAGAGTTTAAAATTTTAGATATTAATCCGTCTTGCAAATAGTAATATTCTTCCACATAAGTTGGTTTATCATCCATATCTTCTATGATCGTGATCAACCGATTCATTTGATCATATTCGTATTTTTTTTTAATATGGACTATCTTACCTTTTTTGTCAGGGTAGGAAATATGTTTTGTTGAGAGTAATTGATCTTGATTATAGGACATACTAACTGAATACCTCTGTAATTCAATTTTATAATGGGTGGTCTGACTAAATTCGTTCACTTCAATTGCCAAAGTATCCTCACCTCCTTCGTTGTAACGATAAACTAGATTTTTTAAAGTGTCTCGGATAAAAATCACTTTATGCTCGTTTTTTTCAACTTGACCTGAAAGAGAGTTTGTTACGGTATATATATAGGTTTTTGAGATTAATTTTAATCTTTCATCATATGCATATTTGATAAGCATTAATGGATTATTACCAGCTGAATCAGCACTTAACAAAAGGGATTCTATTAAAGAATTTGAATTGTATTCAATGTGATAGTAATCATTAGTAACTTTTTTTCCAATTGGAAGTGAGATTTTGATTTTAGAAGTTAATTCATTTCTATATGAATATTCATAATGAGTTGCTTTGTCACCTTTTAAATTGTACTTATCCTTTTGTAATAAAAAACCTTCGATATTATATTTCTTTGATTCTATAAGCGTTGAATCTTTGACTTTACCCTTTTTTGTGAGAGAGTATTCATATGTTTTTACGGTTGATACACTTTCAAAATTCCGATCAACTTTTAATTCTTCTACAATTAACTCTTGCCACGGATTCCACACATCTTCAATTTCTCTTTGCGCTTGGCAATCTTTAATAATGATAATTAGTAGAATTAAAAAGACTTTTTGCATAGTGATTTTAGATATAATTACGAAAAGGTCAACTCTTTTTTTAACTAAACTAGCAATTTACATTGTTCAACAAAAATGAATTTGCAGTTGAATTGCGTGTGGTCAAGATAGCGAGGGTTATTCGTTCAAGCTACTTCCATTTAATGAGCAGAAGCAATAATATAATCGTACCCATTAGACCAAAAGCTACATCCAAGATTGAATAACCATAAGATTCATTAACAAATTGTTTATATGCGTTTAGGTTGTCAAAGAAATTATCGTAAATATAGCCCATGATATAATACACATGCAAATATTGCAGAACATGAGTAATTAATATTGCAACACCCAATTTTATCAACAAAATTTTAGTGTTGAGCGAATTCTCTTGAGCTTTTTGCCAGTATCTTCTGGTTAATTGAAATGCAACAATTCCAATGATGACAATAGACAAAATATTTTCAATCCAAAAGATTCCATTCGGAGATAAATTGCTAATTACTCCTGCTGCTTTTATTATAAGAGAAATTAAGTAAACCAGACTACTTAAAAAGAACCATAAGAATCCTCCAACTGCTATTAAATTAACTAGAGATTTTTGTGTTTCATTTTCTCTGACCTGATCAATTGTATCTTCTGAATTCATTGGAATTACTTATAATTTACAGCTAAAGCTACTGATTTATTAAAAGCATAGTGTACAATTAGCACTTCCTTTAAACCTCCAACATCAAAATTCCCCAAATGACATTGAATACCAGTAATATTACATTGATTAATTTAAAACGGGTATTCTTTGACTTTGAATTTGTCTTCAAAAATGAAATTATAAAGAGGGTACAAATAATTGTGATCAATGGTATTGAGCTAATAACAACAAAAAACTCTAACCATCCTTTTGAACTAGCGGAAACATTAGCATGCATTATAAATAGCCGCAATAGTGTAAAAACAGATATGATGACATTTAATGAAGCAGAAACAAAATTAAAAACTGAATACATCAGAAGCTAGGTTTGGTTATAGTGTTAGGTGTAGTTTTCCATTCCTACCTAACCTTTCTTTTTAAATTTTTCAGTTGCTTCAACATAATGAAGGAACATGAAGTAAGTATCTGTTTGAGTAGTGTCTTTAATTAGTTCAATTTTCCCCAGGTAATTAAACTTTAATACCTTACCAAATTTACGGTGCCACAAATAACAAGCTGCTTCGAACTCTGATTGGAAGTATTCTAAAGAGTTAGTCATAGGTTTACCACTGTATAACTCAATTACTTTTCGAATTTTTGTTTCTTGTCGTCTTTTAAGTCCTCTAAAAGAATATGTTGCTAAAGTAAACGATTGCCCTTCTTTCAATGACACTGGCGCTTTTATTTCAAATCTACATTCTCCTTCATTCGAAAAAGAGTTGAGTTGAAAAACTAAAATTGTCAACAGTAATAAATTCAATTTGTAAAGCATACAATCTTTAATTCCGGCTATTTTTCAAACTATTTTTTCATTCTTTGGATTTAGCCAATACATCAGCAAACTGCCAATTTACTAATGACTTAATGTAATAATTTACAGAAAACTTTAATACTTGATTCATTAACTGTTTAGTTAAAACAATATTAAAGATTCCCGGATTTTTATCTTTTTTTGGAATATAAGTCTCAGAATAAAGAAGACTGTCGGATTCATTTTTGATTTCAAGAAAAGAATCAAATTCACCTCCCCAGTCTGTTCTAAACAGCACAGTTAAAGTGTCACCTTCAACACAATTTATTTCAATAATATTATCGGAATTCGCTTTATAACTATTGAAAATTTCCTTTCCTTTAAATTCAATACTTACATAATCTACGAAGTCCGCACGACTAATTCCTGAAATCAAGACAAATGTCATTAGTATGATAGCCTTCATATTCAAATGCTTTTGAATAAAATTAGCAATTTATTACGGCTTTAAGGCGCCGTGAGAGTCGACTTAATCATCTTTAGTTAATATGTTGTATATAGTTTTTTACCCTGCTAGTGCAAATATGATGTAGCCGAAGCAGCACACAGTTAGCACAAGAGCAATCAAAGACATCATTGTCTGGGAGTCAATTTTCTTTCCAAATTTATTTCTGTCAGCTTCCGTCCAGTTTTTCTCGTTGGAAGCAAATCTGTGGATTTCCATCTGCCGAATCTCAATAATTACCAGATAGATTAAGATGATTATTGGGAATATGATCGACCACAAAGGTAAAATTGGTGAATCTGTTGGGAATGTTCCCAGAACAAGATACGCACCAATCATTATGTTATTAAAATTGAAAACCTTATCATGAATTCGATCAAAGCTGTTTTGGATTTGTTGAGTTGAATGTTGAACACGATCTTCAACTTTTTCCATTAGCTTATTTGATTCCTGAAAAACCTCTTCAGTCTCTTGTCTGGCATTTATTTCTTTGAGAGATGCACTAATTTCCTCTAAGAGTTTTGTTGATACTTTATTTTCTTCCATAAAATTCAGAAATTAATTTAGGGTACTTTGGCATATTCTGCAATAGCCTTTTTAACAAAGTATGAACTTGTCAAATTCGGATGTCGGAAATAACCACCATTCATGAAAATTATATTAAAGACGTTGCAAAACTCATCTGCAAGATCGGTCAACTCTCTAATCAAATCAATTTTCAAATTATGGCCTTCTTTGACTAGTTCGGAATGAGCAACGAATTTGTTTCTTGCATGAAAGACTTCTTCAATCATTTCCTTGTAAGGGGAGTTTTCAATTTTGTCTTTGTAATATTCACAAATACGAACACATAAATTTTTATCAGGTTTTTCAAGAAGTTTGAGGATTTCTTCAGGACAATTCACCTTTTTTAATTTGTCTATATCAATAAATGAAATTTTTTCTCGAATGAATTCTTTTCTGTGGTGAATTAACAACGAGAATATTTTACGAAGACAACGAGTGTTTGCATTAGATGGAGTGTCGTAAATTTTTCCAAGGCTTAAAGTGAATGTGTCGGATGCAGAATATTGTAAATGAATAAACAATCGTTGAACTTGTTCTTCACATTTCTTGAGTTCTTCAATTTTATCAGCTATTAAATCCCAAATCCCTAGATTCTGACGGATTTTATCCACTTCGTTAAGGACTCCATATTCTATGAAATCATGAATCTTTTCATTTATGGTTAAATCCTCTTCCAATTGTCTACAACTTCCAAATAAAGTACACTGTGCACTTTACTCACCCTCAATATCGCAAATAAAATTCACAATTAAATGGCTGTACCTATTGATAGACGGATAAAACGTATTTTCCGCAATGCTTGAAAAGTACTCTGCCAGGACGGAGTTGGTTAGCTTGTAAGCACATTTTACTTAAAGCATGGCCAATTGTATGGCGAGCTTGTGAGCCCATAACAATGGCCTATTGCTTTGTGAAATGGGTGAAGCAACTATAAAACGCAGGCCGTTTAGGCAGCCGTAATTTTAAGGGATGAGTGATGAGAAGAGTAGTGATGAGTGAATGAAATTTGGGTGAATTTGCCAAAACAACTATTTAGAAGGAGCTATGTTGTCACAATGAAAATTTAAAAAGTCTTTTAGTTTAGCTACATGATTACCATAATTAGGTAAAAGAATATTTATTGCAACCTTAGACTTGTTTTTAAACTCAAATTGTGTTACACCTATACCAGACTTGTTTATATTAAAACCTCTGATTGATTCTGTACTTAGCAACTTGTCATTAAAGGAAATCTTCCCATCCTGAACTGTGAAAATTGTCCATTGTCTTGAAAGTAAATGCGTTAAAAAAACACAAACGATAAGTAGTAAAAAAGCTGAGACAAATGCTAAGTTCTTTGAACCTCCTTTAGCATAAACAAAAAATACAGGAATCAAAGTCCAAACCGGAATTGTTCCGCCTAGAAATAGATAATACTTCCAAGGTGTTATTGTTCTAATTTCTAAACTATTCAAAAGTTGATGCTAATGGTTTGATTAAATATGAAGTAAAAATCACCTAAATATACTTCTCAACAAACTCAGCAAATACGGCTTTATGCTTCTCCAGATCCATTTTTGGGGAAAGTGCAACACGTGCTATATAGTCTTTGTCTCCTTCTTTGGTGGTTCCTTGGGTTGAGGTAGCCGGGATGGTCCAGTAACAGCCTTTTAACTGACCGTAACTTACACAGTACTTACTTTCAGTAGGAATTTCATTGATCATTAAGTTGATCAAATGGTTGTTTAATTCTCTTTTGTATGTTTCTCTTTCTTCATCAGTGTTTCCCTTTGTAGGTAGATCCAACGAAAAAACAGATGGTGTAAAGCCTTCATTGGCCAATTCTTCAGATACAAAGTTAATTTTAGCATCTGGCAATGTTTGGCTGATAAAGTTGACAAACTCACGTGTATTCTTGTAAGCGTCAGCAATACGTTGGTTCATAGATGGCATTTGTGCTGCCAGAATTTCCATTTGTAAGGCCGTTGCTTCATTGTCACACAACTGTAAGTGCAACTCAATCTTGTCCATTAAATCTTTTGCCTTGTCATTGGCAACGCAATATCCTGCTGTGCATTTTCCTCCGCTTGGGAACTTTGATCCACTCACGTATGAGATGGTTCTGGTGCCTGCCAAAATATCGTCTGCTCCTAAAAAGTGAACGTTTGGACAAAATGTTTGATCTAATATAAATACCGGATCAACCGCTGTTGCTCCGTTTTGCGTTTTACGCTCTTTACCTAAAGCTGCTGCCAACTTATGCAAGTCTGGCACTTCCACTCTTGGGTTAGTAGGAATCTCTGCAATGATGTACGGAACAGCATCCATTTTGGCAATTTGTTCTAATACTATTTCAACGCTTTGCACCATGTCATTTCCGCCGTCAACCGGTAAATCCATTACCTCTACATTATCTAAACATGCTGCAACTCTTCTTGCCTGATCATTGGTTCCGCCATAACAGTTAGGTGGTACCACAAACTTGATGTCTTTGCCAGGGTAGTGCTCTAAAGCATAATCTACCAATCCCATAGCAATTGCGTATTGAATAGAAAGTCCGCTTGAACCTACCATTGCTTTTGTGTTAGCAGTCGTAATTTCTTTAATTGAGTTCAATACCTTTTGCTTGTCTCCGGCCAGGTCAAATGAATGGCTATCCGTAGCTTGACCTACCGACATTTGCAATGCTTTTAAACAGTTTGCCGGTGTCATGGCAATGGTTTCTCTTCTGCGAACATGCTGAATTTCTGAGATGTAGTTGCTGTTTTTAGCGCCATTCACTAAAATGATGCTTCCTAAACCTTCATAAATGCTCACATAAAAGTCAATGTTTGATTGTAGCTCTGCTTTTCCCATTTTACTTTGAGATGAAACAAAAAGGTTGGTTCCGTCAAAATCCTCAACATCTGCGGCTGCGTTTACTTGTTTTGTTTCAAACTGATATCCGTAAACTTTCTTTACTACATCAGCATCAAAAATGGCTGCTAAATCTCCGGTATAGTTGATTCTTGTGTTTTTATGTTCCATCAAGTTCTTTCTCAAAACCGCCAAAATAGGAGTAGATTTTGATGAGAAGCTGATTACATGATCTGCCTTTAACTGATACATATTGGCAATGGCCCATTCCAATACACTTGACAATGGATGACCTAATCTGATATAATCAAATGCCGTTGGAAGATTGGCTAAAGCTGTAGCGTCTGCATTGTTGGAATTGTACATGTTTTCAAACTGCTCTAAAAACTCAGTTTTTGCCAAACTTTCATTGTAAATATCCAATCTGTGCGTGGTTAAATTCAACCAGTCTGCCGGCATGTTGGCCAACACATTTTTTAAATAATTCAGCATTTTAGTGTCTTCCATGGTGTTATGTATCGATTCTTGGATCATCTTAATTAGAATAAAGATCAATGACTGCTTTGCCTAAAGATCAAGGCAAAATTAATAATTTAAGATGAGTCTTAAATTGAAAATAATCGTTAGCGGTAAATATGCGAAGCTATATTTGAAATTAATCATACTTCGCACAATACTCACCGCTATACCAACTGAATATTTTCCATTCATTATTTATCCATCCAACAGTTAGATATTTGATAGTTGAAAGAGATGTAGAGTTAAACGAAATGTATCCAACTTTACCATTATTCGTTATTGTTTTTATCCAGGTATTGTCCTTTTTATCAGTTAAAATTCCAGTAGAATAATTACAACAATTACAGGTATAGTAACCTCTGTTTAAATAGCTGATAGTGGAAGAAGATTGTAAAGGTTTTGATTTCAATGGTGTGCTATCTTTTAAAAGGAAGAATTCAGTTTCTAAATCCATCTCTTTGAGAAAAGAAGGCGCTTGTAAAACTTCTGTAATACCTTTGAAATTAACAATTGCTTCGTCTATTTTTATTCTGCTAAATCCTTCTTCTTTTATAATCTTTAATTTTTTCCAATCTTCTAAACCTGATAAGTCTTTGGTAAAGTGAAATTCAAAGAATTCATCCTTCAAGCAACCGGGATAACCACATATATCACTGCTTTCAAAGATAGTGTCATACATTAGTTCTTTCAATAATATTACGCTTTGAAAATGAATTGCTTTGTCAAGTTTTTTGCTGAAGTTTTTGAATTTTGTTTCTTGAATTGTAGGTTGCTTTTTGTTGAATGAAGGAAGTAACTTAACTCTCTGTTCATTTTGATTTTCCTCCTTATTTGATTTGGAATCAGTTCTTGATTGACAGGCAAAAAAGACAATTAAAAGAGAAAAAATTAAAAGTGATTTGTACATCCTATTTGCTTATAAAAAATGTGAGATACTCCTTCCATATATCTTGAACAGGACGTTTATTGAAGTCTAGGGTTTTTAAAATTGAATAATCAACAAAAATTTTATTCATGTTATTTTCTCCGTTTTTAAATACTTCAATTGAAGGTTCTTGGTTTACTATATTGGAGTCGTAACAAGCATCATAATGGATTAATCCAATTTGTTTGATGTTGCTTTTGTTCACATAAAAAAGAATCGAATTCCAGGTATCCCCACTACAACCCAAAGGATTTTGAGTACAATAATATATGCCGGCGCTATCAACTGGTGATGAGTTTACATTCCAATCCAAACCAGTTACTGCTTCAAATCGCCTTGTAGTATTGTTAAATGAATACCAAAATTCAAGATTTGCGTCAGCATCTGCCATAAGCAGTCTCAAATCCATTTGGCCATCATTATTGAAATCAGTTTGTACAAATGATATGAAGTCCAAGGCTTCGTCTATTCGCTGAGTATGGTAAACGGAATCATTTTTTTTGAATGTCAGTTTATAAGAAGGTTCGTTGAAATTTATCTCATTACTCTGAAGCCTTATTTGATGCTGTCCAAATGATGAGTAATAGAATAATAATATGAAACTTAACCAAGCTGATTTCATGAAACCAATTTAGAAAAGGAGTTTCTATTAATTTAGTTCAAATGGAAATTTCAGGAAACGACTTATTATCTGATAGAATCCAGATAAAATTTGCCTATTTAAACTGTTCTTCAAAATAGTTCCATACAGGATCGTCAGGTGTTGGCGCTACAATTTCAATCTCCTCATCCTTTACCGGATGTTTAAAAACCAGTTTGCGTGCATGCAGGTGAATTGATCCATCTTTGTTAGATCTTTTGGCACCGTATTTTAAATCGCCTTTGATGATGCAGCCAATGTTGGTAAGCTGTACCCTTATTTGGTGATGACGTCCGGTTTTAGGGTTTACCTCAATTAAATGATAGCGCTCAGAGCTTCCAAGAAGGCGATAATCCAATTCCGCTTTTTTGGCTGCTTTTTGGTCTTCATTTTGGGTGACGTAGCTTTTGTTTTGCTTTTCATTTTTCTGTAAAAAGTTGATCAACTTTCCCGAAGGTTGTTGAGGAGCTTTTTCGGTTACTGCCCAGTACGTTTTTTGTACTTTGTTGTCCCTAAATAGGGTGTTCATTCGCCCTAAAGCTTTAGAAGTACGTGCAAATAATACAATACCCGTTGTAGGTCTGTCTAAACGGTGAACCGTTCCTAGAAAGACGTCTCCGGGCTTATTATATTTTTCTTTGATGTATTCTTTTACAAAGTCGGATAGGGGAGCATCACCTGTTTTGTCTCCCTGCACAATATCTCCTGCCCGTTTGTTAATTACAATCAGGTGATTATCCTCATACAATACTTGTAATGGTTTAGTATTGCTCATTTTCGTTAGGGAAATCTCCGGTTCTTACGTCCTTGATGTAGTTCTGAAAAGCATCCAACATTTCATCATGCAGATTGTGGTATTTTCTCAAGAATCTTGGGTTAAATTCATTGTTGATTCCCAACATATCATGCACTACTAATACCTGGCCATCTACACCGTTTCCGGCTCCGATTCCTATTACAGGAATGGTCAACTCTTCAGCTACTTTTTTACCCAATGTGGCAGGAACTTTTTCTAATACCAATGCAAAACATCCGGCATCTTGCAACATGATAGCGTCTTCAATCAAACGTTGTGCTTCTTCTTCTTCTTTTGCTCTTACTGTATAGGTTCCAAATTTATAGATAGATTGAGGTGTTAATCCCAGGTGACCCATTACCGGAATTCCGGCAGATAAAATACGGTCAACAGATTCAATCACTTCACGCCCTCCTTCTAATTTAACAGCATGTCCACCGGCTTCTTTCATGATACGGATAGCTGATGTTAAGGCTTCTTTTGAGTTTCCTTGATATGATCCAAAAGGTAAATCAACTACCACCAAAGCACGATCAATCGCTCTGATAACAGAGGCTGCGTGATAAATCATTTGATCAAGGGTAATAGGTAATGTTGTTTCGTGTCCTGCCATTACATTTGATGCTGAATCTCCAACAAGAATTACATCTACTCCGGCTGCGTCAATAATGCGTGCCATTGAATAATCGTAACCTGTCAACATAGAGATTTTCTCATTGTTTTGCTTCATTTCCAGCAAGACATGTGTTGTTACTTTCTTTGCTTCTTTGTGTACAGACATGGTGTCTTTAATTTTAGGGAAACAAAAGTACTTAAAAAGAATCAAGAATCAGGACTCAAGAATCAAGACTTTAGATGCTAGCGGTTAGATCAAAGACATTAGATTTTTAAAAGTCATTGTTCTTTACTCCTTTTTCCTTGCTCTGATTTTAATCACCTTTTAATTAGCACAACATTTCTAACTTTGTAGTATGAAAGAAAACGTACTTGTTTTTGGGGCGAGCATGAATCGCGCAAGGGCATCCAATACAGCTGTTGAATTATTGTCTAATGCCGGACATCACGTTCGTGCATTTGGATTGAGAGAGGGTGAAATAAACGGAGTGCCTATTGAAACGGTATTGCCTGAAATAGAGAATTTAGATACTTTGACCTTGTATGTAGGTCCTCAAAATCAACCGCCTTATTACGATTACTTTTTAAAGTTAAAACCGAGAAGAGTAATTTTTAATCCCGGAACGGAGAACAGAGAGTTTATGGATCTTTTAACAGAGAACGGGATTGCTTATGAAGCTGCCTGTACATTGGTTTTAGTAAGTACGGGGCAGTATTAGTATCGAGTAATATAGTATCAAGTATTTAGTACGCACATTAAAGTTCTGATTTTGTGTGTAATTAGACATTCTTTTATAAGGATCAATTTTGGTGGAATGCAATTTGCTCATTAACTTGGTGTTCATTCTAAAATGAGATTGATTTTAGCCATATTGTCCTTAGGGTGTTTTGTGTTGCAAGCACAAGAATCAAAATCCTTTAAAGGCGTCAACTTTACTATGACCAATAGGCTAACAGCTGCCACAGATATTACACCGGTTGTGGATCTCAACGCCAACTACATTTCTATCATTCCTTATGCATTTGTGAAGGATGATAAGATTGTTTTTGACTCAAAATTTCAATGGATCGGGGAAAAAACAGAAGGCATTAAAAAGTGTATTGAATTAGCTCAAAAGGACGGTTTAAAAGTAATGTTGAAACCTCATGTTTGGATTGGACACGGTACTTATACAGGAGACTTTAAATGCACAGATCCTGACAATTGGGCGGGATTTGAAAAGTCTTATCAAGAATATATAATGCACTTTGTGGACATTGCCGTTGAATACAATGTTCCGGCTTTTTGTATAGGAACTGAATTCGCTTCTTTTATTGAAGCACGTCCCGCTTTTTGGAAAGGCTTAATTAAGGAGATCAAGAAAAAGTATAAAGGAAAGCTCACCTATGCAGCCAACTGGGACGAGTTTGATAAAGTTCCGTTTTGGAATCAGTTGGATTACATTGGCATTGATGCTTATTTTCCTTTGAGCAGCAAGCCAAATCCTAAAATTAGCGACTTGAAGTACGCCTGGAAAGTGGTGATAAAAGCACTTGAGAAATACAGTGCGGATATAGGAAAACCTATTGTTTTTACTGAGTTTGGATTCAAGAGTTCAACGCATTGTACCATCAAACCCTGGGAAGATTCGGACAAGGGAAAATATTCAGAAAAAATGCAGAAGTTGGCCTTCCAAGCTTGTTTTGAAACCATCTGGAAAGAAGAATGGTTTGCTGGAGGATTCATCTGGAAATGGTATCACAATCATGATAAAGCAGGAGGAAAGGGAGATACAGATTATACACCGCAGAACAAATTAGCCGAAGAAACCATAAAAACCTACTTTAAACAGAATGAGTAAGAGTTAGAGAATGAGTATGAGAGTGAGAATGAGTAATGATGAATTGATAATTGCAAATTGCTAATTGTTAATTGTTAATTGCTAATTGAAAATTGCTAATTGTTAATTTAATTAGTCTTTATTCTCAATTTCTGACTCTCTCCAAGCATCTGTCAATCATTTCTAAACAAGTATCAATCGTATGTTTTTTCGTTCTGAATGAAAGTATTGCCATGCGAATGACGTATTTACCATTCAATCTTGTTGAGCTTAAAAAGATGCGCCCGTCTTTGTGAATTTCATCCATCAAGCGTTCGTTAAATTCACTCTCACTCTCATTCTGATTCTCATTCTCATTCTGATTCTGATTCTCATTCTCTGTCACTGGGAACCAAAAATAACTGACAGACAAGTCCGGTTCGGGGCCAACTTTGAAACCTCGTTTAACCAATTCCTCTCTAAAATAATCTGTCAAATACAACTTTTCTTCCAAACAAGCTTTAAACGGAGCAAGGCCATGGACTTTGAGTGGCAGCCACATTCTTAATCCTCTAAAATGCTTTGTTAGTTCAGGACTCACATCCGCCGGATTAAGCGGCCAATCTTCATTTAAGGCATCCTGCATATAATTAGCCGTGTAATGATGTGAGTGAAATAAGGCCTCTTTATTCTTGATCAAAACCGCTCCTAATCCATAAGGCAAAAACAAACCTTTATGCGGATCAATGCAAAGTGAATCTGCCATTTCAATACCTTCAAATTCATCTTTTGCTCTATCTGTTAAGATGAAAAATCCACCATAAGCTCCATCAATATGGTACCACAAATTGTGCTGTTGAGCAATCTTTCCAATTGCCTTTAAAGGATCAATAGCTCCAGTATCTGTAGTTCCGGCACTTGCTAAAACCACAAAAGGGTAGAGACCTTCAGCTTTATCTTGTTTTATTGTTTGCTCCAAAATAGTAGCATCCATTCGCCATTTTTCATCCAGTGGAATGTATCTGATAATTGCATCTTCTAAACCTATTATGCGCAAGGCTTTTTGGGTACAATGATGCACCTGTTCACTTAAGTAAATAACAGATGAAGTGACTTTTTCATTTTTAACTCCATGAAAATCTCTTGCTGCAGTCAAAGCAATTAAATTAGCGATTGATCCACCGGAAGTTAAGTTGCCAACAGCACTTTCAGGGAATCTGAAAACGCCTTTCATCCAATTGATCAGTTCATTTTCAATGGTCACCGCTCCGGGGCCGCCATAAAACATTCCTGCATATTCGTTAGAAACATCTGCAATGTAATCTGCAATGGCAGACAAGTAAATTCCTCCACCCGGAATGTAGCCAATGTGTCCGCCATGAGAAGGAACAATACCTGTTTCTGTCACTTCAGTATGATAGATATCCAACAATTCTTCAATACTGTGCTGCTTTTCATCAATAGACAATTTACTTGTGTCCGGAAGCTTGTCGTAAAATGAATCAATCTTGTCAATGTTAGCAATATAATGGTCTGACCAGTTTTTGACTTGCTGAAAATAGTGCGCTCTTTCATCTTGATTTGGTTCAAGCGGAGCGGAAAGTTTTTCTAAATCTGCCAATTTTTTCAACAATTCTGCCATAGTTACAATTGAATGTGGATATTTGAAAGATCAAGATAATTATTTATGTCTAAAGAGTTGATTCTTGCTTTACTGCTGGGCTATTTTGTTGTGCTCATTCTCATTTCGTTTTTAACGAGCAAAAAAGCAGATAACGACACATTTTATACGGGAAATAGAAACAATCCGTGGTATGTGGTTGCTTTTGGTATGATAGGGGCATCCTTGTCCGGGGTCACATTTATTTCTATTCCTGGAACTATTGCCGGAGGACAGTTTACTTATTTACAGGTAGCGTTGGGGTATATTTTAGGATACGCAATAATCGCTTTTGTTTTATTACCACTCTATTACCGACTGAACTTAACCTCCATTTATGGCTTTTTGGAGCAACGCTTTGGTGTGTACACTTATAAGATGGGAGCCGCATTTTTCATTTTATCAAGATTAATTGGAGCGGCATTGCGCATGTATTTGGTGGCCAATGTGCTGCAAACATTTGTTTTTGACGAATTAGGCGTTCCTTTTGAATTGACAGTGGCATTTAGTATCCTCTTAATATGGGTTTACACCTTTAGGGGAGGAATCAAAACCATTATTTGGACAGATACCTTACAGACTTTATTCATGTTGATTTCAGTAGGATTAAGTATTTACTTGATCTCAGATGACTTGAACATTGCCATTGGAGATATCTACGGAAAATTAACAGATGCAGATTTAACCACCATGTGGCAAACTAAAGATCCACTGGCAGGGAATTATTGGTGGAAAGGAGTAATAGGAGGAATGTTTATTACCCTTGGAATGACCGGAGTTGATCAGGACATGATGCAGAAAAACTTGAGTTGTAAAAACATAGGTGAAGCTAAAAAGAACATGATCTCAATGAGTTTGGTTTTGTTCTTGGTGAACGTGTTGTTTGTGGCTTTAGGAGGATTATTGGTCTTGTATATTCAATCAAATCCGGGAGTTTATGAAGAATGGGTAGCAGTATCATGTGGGGCAGGAACAGACAATGATTTATTGTTTGCTGTAACATCTTTAGAAGGAAGTCTAGGAATAGGATTAGGGATATTCTTTATGTTGGGATTAGTAGCAGCAGCTTACAGTAGTGCAGATTCTGCCTTAACATCATTAACCACATCTTTATCAATTGATTTTTTAGGAGCAGACAAAAAAGAAGACAAAAAAGAATCTGAGAAAATTAGAAAGCGATCACATATAATCATGTCAGTAGCCTTGTTATTGACCATTGTGATATTCAAAGCAGTGAAGAGTGACAGTGTAATTTGGGAGCTTTTTAAAGCCGCTAATTATACGTACGGACCTTTATTGGGATTATTCTTGTTTGGGATTTTCTCAAAAAGAAAAGTCAAAGATATTTTAACAATTCCTGTAAGTATTTTGGTTCCATTATCCATGTATTTTGTGAATATGTATATAGGTGAATGGACTGCAAATGAGGAGGGTAAAGGCTATGCCTTTGGTAGCGAATTATTGGGTATAAATGCCGCACTTGTTTATATCTTTTTATGGATTTTTTCAAAAAAAGGAGAAACAGAAATAAATTAATTGGCACTTTTGTAAGACATCTTTGTGCCAATCGGTCTAAAGATTTTACTTATCGGTGTCAGTATGGCAGATTATTGCATTTGGTACCGAAATTGAATAAGGAAACAACAAATTATTAATAGCATAAAACAAAAACTATGGCAGTAGAAATTACAGATGCAAACTACGACGAAATCGTAGCAAGTGCTGACAAGCCGGTGGTTCTTGATTTCTGGGCAGCATGGTGCGGTCCTTGTAGAATGATTGGTCCATTGATTGAAGAAATGCACTCAGAGTATGAGGGTAAAGCAATTATCGGAAAAGTTGACGTAGACAACAATCCTGGAATTGCACAAAGATTTGGAATCAGAAATATCCCTACGGTTGCATTTATCAAAAATGGAGAAGTAGTTGATAAATCTGTAGGAGCAGTTCCTAAAACTCAATTGACAACAAAACTTGACGCTATCTTATAATTAGATTTCGTTAATCAAAATAAAAGAAGGACTCCATTTCAGGGTCCTTTTTTTATTACTTAATTTAGGGATAATCATAGGTGAACATTTCAACGCGTTCATCTGAATATAAATTCTCCGGCGTGTTTTCATTGTCAAGCACTACGCACTTATAGCCTTCATCCAGCACTTTTTGAATGTGTTCGTCCTCAGGAAAGTAATGGTAAGCCACATAATCTGTATAAAACATAACCGGAATGTGACCAACCATGGTAACATTGGCGTTAAAAACAACAATTTTTTCATTATCGTATTTCTCCTTTAGCTGATCAATAAAAGCCATTTCTTTGTACTCGTCCATTCTTCCTGCTCCTTCCCAATGAATAGTAGAGTGATGCAGTTCAATCCAATCCCATTTAAACATTTTGATGGCAGGGTAAACTACAATTACTGCTCCCAGTACATATTTCAATAATCCGGATTTGATTTTTATTGTAAGTTGATCAAAGATCCATTTAGCTCCTATTACAAAAGCTATTACCACCGCAGGCATTGCAATGATTGTAAATGCCAACATTTTGGAGGCTGCCAGGGTAAAAAACAGGTATACAAAACCTATTAAAAATCCCATAAACAACTTGTGCGAAAAGGATTTGATTTGCCAAATTCCAATAATTACAAAAGGAAGGACAATTAATATGGCATAATCCCAATAGAAATAAATTTCTTTAAAAGCATTTACAAAATGATAGTTCCATTCGCCTCCATGACCTTCAACCACTTCATTGAAATGTTTGGCTGATGCAGCAAATTCATGAGCTGCTTCGGTTGGAAATACAACAAAGCAATATATCTGCCAGGGAAGAAATATGATTAATGAGATGGCAAAAGCTTTAAGCAAGTCAAAATAATTGCTGATTTTCCAAACTTTGAATTTCAGTTTTACAGTAATAACTACAGCCCAACAGACATATACCAATAATCCCATTAACCATTTTACCAAAACAGCTGCTCCGGCCGATATACCCAATAAAATCAACCATTTTTTAGATCTCGATCTTTCATATTCCAACCAACATAAAAAGCTCCAGCTGACATAAAAAAGGAAAGACATATCATTGTGATCAGTAGGAAGTCTACCTGCAACTAGTTCAAGTGGAAAATTGGCAACTGTAATAATTACTGCAGCAATAAAACCTACTTTCTCATTTTTTACAATACTTCCAATTCTGAAAACGACTAATGTGAGCAGAGCATGTAAAAGAACTGATGGTAATCGCACTGCCAATGCATTTACACCAAAGATTTTAATGCTCAAGGCCATTTGCCATAAAAACAAGGGTTGCTTGTGTATCCATACATGATTATTGGCCCAATTTTGATAATTATAGTCTAATATTGGGTATTCATACAGTGTAGGATAGAAGGGATGTTGTGCCATGTGTTTGGCTACCAATGCATGTTGTTGTTCATCCCATAAATTGAGAAAAGGATCCAAATCTGCCATGAAATAAGCCAATACTCCACTGGCTATTACCAGTGTTAATATCCCATATTTTTTACTTCGGTAAAATATTACAACTGAAGCCAATAACAAAAATAATCCGGTAAAAAGGATAGGGAAGTTTTGGGTATCAAGGTGTTCACTCACGATTTAAAATCTGAATCTTTCAGGTCCTTAAAATACTTAACTCCTCCAAGAAATTTTTTAAAAGTGATGTTTTTATTGTAAAGACCTACAGCATTGAACGTAGAAGTAGATTGTTTTAGTGCATTTCTTTTCTTCTTTAAACTTTTAAGATTTGCATACAAACTCATATGCGCCTTAAAAACAGCCCAAAAGTGCTTGAATTGGAACTTTAACAAAAACAAACTTGCTGCTATTCCATCTAAAACCATTCTTCTGAAAAGGATTGATAAACTGCCCTCATGGTTTTTGTAAATGGTATACAAACTGTTTCTAAAGTTCAAATACGTTTTTCGCGGATGCATGTAGTTTAGCGTTCCTCCGCCTAC
Organism: Paracrocinitomix mangrovi; assembly: GCF_019740355.2. Taxonomy (GTDB): domain Bacteria; phylum Bacteroidota; class Bacteroidia; order Flavobacteriales_D; family Crocinitomicaceae; genus Paracrocinitomix; species Paracrocinitomix mangrovi. The sequence continues at coordinate 162,638 of NZ_CP091819.1, forward strand.
ATGATATACGGTTGAATGGCCACAGTAATAGATTTTGTATCCATGTCTTTTCAGTCTCCAGCAAAGATCAATTTCTTCCATGTGGGCAAAAAAGTCTTCATCAAATCCACCCATTTGATGAAATAGGTCAGCCTTGATAAACAAACAAGCTCCGGTAGCCCAAAATACTTCTTTGGTATCATTGAATTGACCTTTGTCTTCTTCAACTATATCAAAGATGCGGCCCCTGCAAAAAGGAAAGTAATTCTTGTCTAAAAATCCGCCTGCTGCTCCGGCATGTTCAAATTGATGTCTGTTTTGTTCAGCCAATATTTTTGGTTGCAAAGCAGCAATTTTATCATCTTGCTGAAACAATTCAATGCAAGGCTGAATCCAATTAGGAGTAACTTCAACGTCTGAATTCAGCAGCACGTAATAATCAGCCTCAATCTTTTTTAATCCGTCATTATAACCTTTGGCAAAACCTCCATTGCTTTCGTTCTCTACCAAATGAATCTGAGGATACTCGCTTTGTAAAAATGAAACCGAATCATCTGTTGAACAATTATCAACAACCCAAATTTCAGCATCTGCCGAGTTTTGAATTACAGAAGGTAAAAACTTATCTAAATAGTCTTTTCCGTTATAGTTGAGTATGACAACAGCTATTTTCATTAATTGGATGCTCCCTTAATAAGGGCGTGAAATTACAAAATAGATTGTTTAACGTCTGTCTATTTCGTTCCAATATAAGTTAGCATTTCCTCCATAATGGATAGATCCTCCCGGATCATCTACGTTGTAGCTAGGCGAATCTCGTTTATAAAGATCATTTTGCCAACGATAATTTTGTAGCTCACCTTGCATATCAGAGTGCAACAAAGGATAATCATTGGTTACCAAATCAGGATTGTAGAAAATAAAGCGAACGTCAGATCTTTGTCCAATACGGTAATAGTGCCAAATTTGATAAGGATATGCACTTGGTTCATTTGGTCTATCAATAAACTGATTTGGAGCACCATATTTTAACCACACTCTTCCACGATCTGTTTCAAAGGCATTTTTAATCTGCGTACCAAACAGTTTCTCACAATAATAAACTGTGTTCTTGTATTTGTACCATTCAACAGTAGTGTTGTTAGGAGCTGTTTGTTGCCAAAATGCCAACAGATATTTTTGCATACGAGTTGTGTCATCAGATTTTAACATTTTTCTGATGGTTTCATACTCATATTTAGGAGCGATAGGCATGATACTTCCTAAAAAATAAGGAATTGAATCACGTGGAATTTCTTCAATCCATTTAGCGTCTAATACAACATCTTCAACACTAATTCCTTGAGGAATCACATCAGATCTTCTTTGAAAAAATGTGTAGTTAGAGGCAATGGTATCATTGTTTTTGTCAATGATGTTGATCAATACATTATAATCTCCTGATGGTAAGCCTGAAATAGGCAAATAGCCGATTACCGGAATAACGGGAGCTGTAGACAATCTTTTGTGTTGGAAAATACCTTCAACTTTCTTTTGGTTATCGTTGTTGGTGATTTCATATGTCATGATAAACTGTTCGTCTTCTCCAATCACTTTTTTGGCATTATACATTTCAAAGTAAAAAGCAATTTTATCCATTTCAGGAGGAAAATAATTGGTCATGTATGGCAACAAAAAGAAACCGTTTTTTACAAAGTTGTTTTTGTCTTCAGATGGAGCTGCAGACTGAATTAAAGCTACATCTGAAAACTGCAATTTATCTGGAGTAAATGGATCAATTTTAAGGCTTTGATTTCCTTGAACCTCTTCACCGGAAACAACATCTTTGATGGTTAACTGATAATCATAGATTCCCGGATCAAGCCCATAATTTTGAATATCAAAGAAGTCATCTACAATTGAATCAATCATTTCAGGAGAATCCAAGCTGTATTTATCTACAAATACAACAGAATCACCAATACTAAAAAGGTGAGTGATTTCAACTTTAGTTACCAGGTTTCCATTTTGATTGGTTTCATATTTAAATGTTCCTCCTGAAAATTGAAGATAGGTAGTAACATATGCTGCCTGATCTGGAGTGTAAAAAACCTTATAGTTGAAAAATGCTCTTGGTTTGGCAAAGGAAATTGCAGCAAATCCAATAAACAATATGGTAAACAGTTGCTTCATTCTGTAAATTAAATCATTACCAATTTAGTAAGAAACAAAGTTACGGCAGTAAAAATTTGATTCAAAGGTTCTAAACATTTATTTAACGGCAGCAGAGAATTTAAATGGTAAAAAAAAGTATTCAATTTTTTTATGTTTCATTTTGTGAATAGGAAAATATGACTACTTTTGCACCTGCCTAATCAAAGGCAGACTCTTTTTTGAGTCCGGGAGAGTTGGCAGAGTGGTCGAATGCGGCAGTCTTGAAAACTGTTGTACCGCAAGGTACCGGGGGTTCGAATCCCTCACTCTCCGCTAACCAACAAAAAGTCCTGTGGAAACACAGGACTTTTTTTATGGAACAAACTCATGAGCTTGCTCAATGAGTATTGTGAACATAAAAAAAGCAAAGGCACAGCCTTTGGGACTTTTTGTAGGATAGACTTCCCCCAAAACGGGATCACGAGCGACTGAAAGGAGCGCGTAATCAGGAGAAAAACAAACTCATGAGCTTTTATATTTCAATTGACAATTAACTTTAATTCTCTATTTATCGATAAATATTACCTCATAATCGACTTACTATTTTTATCCCCAACAATCGTGAATCTATAAAACTGATTGCTTTTCTCGTATTTTGAGGTTATTTACTAATGTTGTTTTATTCTTTTGAAAAATAGAAATTGATCCATTCATCTAAAATTCAGAATTCATCAATTCACAATAATGGGATTATATCTACATTACTCAAAAAAACTATTTTATGATAACCAGTTCAAAGCACATTTTCTCAGGAATATTTATTTTATTTTTTATTCCAATTAATTCAATATCTCAAACAACAGATCAGCAAAAACAGGAAGTACTTTATGAACAAGCAACTCCTTTAATTGAATCTGGAAATTATGCGGGTGCAGTTGCCAAAATGCAAGAAGCATATGACGCATGTCCTACATGTGCAGACGCTATGACTATAAAGTTGCAAATTGACGCCATGGGGCAGTTGACCAAATTGGATGACATGAAGTATACTTGTAGTAATATTCCTACTGATCAAGGTGTGAATTATGATTTTCATAAATCTAACGTTGGAAAAATTCTCTTTTCAAAAACTGAAATAGTAAAAGAAAAGGAAACGTCCGGAATGTTTGAAACTTCTTTTACTACAGCTGATAATATTTACAGCAGAGTTTATCTTCCACATTCTGTTCAATACGAATGTGCTAATATGGGGATGTGTTTTAACAATGCAAGTAATGTAATGTATCGTTGGACGGTTGATGGAGGATCTTATAGTTTTTCAAAAAGTTATTATTCAGACGGAACAAGCACATTTAATGGATATGATCAAGAAGTAATTGATCAGTGGACAACATGGCAACCCGGTTTATCACCCTCTTCAGCTGAAGGTTATTCTTCTTCAGATTTGCAGTTCTTTTATTCTATGTTAGAATTTTTACCAGAAGGAAAACATCAGATAAAACTTGAAATTTATATAGACATTCCTGAAGATGAAGAACCTACTGCTTCAAGATCTGAACAAAATTGTCATAAATACACAACAAAGTTTGGAGCAGAGAAAGTATTAGCATCAGGAGAATTCACTTTGAATGTAAAGGAGTCTGATAAGTCAAAAGTTAAAACTAAGACAGGAACTCTTTCAAAGGCTGAGTTAGATAAAAAGAATCAAGATGCATTTATTGGAACAATGGAATCTTCAGGTATTTGGTTGATTAACAAATGTAGTGAAGCTGTTACTGTAAACACAGGCAATTGTAAAACCACAGTTAAAGGGAATAGTTCAACCAGAATTACTTTGAAAAAAGGATCTTTAATTACAACAGAATCAGGAGTTGTTTTGCAAGAAATTACTTCAGATTGCTCGTCAACTAGATTGGATGTGCCTATCTGCAATTAAGGATAATCAATGATATAATTATATACAATTTAAATTGTCCCGCAGACTAGTATTTAGTTTGCGGGATTTTTTTATTCATAGCAAACATTAGAACTAAATAAATGTCTTTGATTTATTGGTAAGCTTCTAATTTCTTTTTTACCGAAGAAGGAACCATGTTTTCTGCTTTAGCAAAAGCCAATCTCATTGCTCCTTGTTGTAATCAAAGTAAATAATTATATTACTCTATCATGATATTAAGATCCCTCATCCTAATTTTAAGTTCAATAGCTTTTATTTCATTTGGACAAGACAATTTTAACGTAGTTGTATCCACAGCAGTTGGTGATTTAAATAAGGATGGAATTGCTGATTTGGTGCTTGTAACTCAAGATACAGCACAGGATAACGCTCCTTACAAATTAGAAGTATTCTTCACGACAAGTAGCGGAGATAAATCACTAATTGTTTCAACAACAAAAGCAATAGATCCTCAGTATCCAAATGGAAAAGAAGGTTTTCTGAGTGGGGATGGATTTTATCAGGTCGCTATAATAAATGGAGTTCTTTGGATAGAAATGGAACTTTTAAGAGGACACTTTGAACACAAGTTTAGATTTCAAAACAATCATTTTGAACTTATAGGATACACTTATGTTTCATCAGATGGTTTAGGTAAAATGTATTTTATTGATTATAATTTATCTACCGGCAAAAGAATTGAAAAAGTGGAGGATTATGCATCAGATGAGATATTGGAGTATACGGAAAAAGTTGTAAAGCTCAAGGAATTACCAAAACTGGAAGATTTTCAGCCTCTTATGAATAAGCTTTATTAGGTAAAGTGATCCTCTTCAATCATTATTTTACTACATTTATTACTTCATCATTTATACCCAACTTATAAGAAAAGTACAATTTATAATACTCGCATTTGCTGTAATTTTTATTTCTGCTTGTAAAAAAGAAGATCCTAAATCACTACAGCAACAATTAGATGAGAACACTTCCATTTCTGAATTATTAGTAGACTATCCGGTAGATAGTTTTTACGCCAAAAATTATGCTGGAGGATATATTTTCTATCTTGAAAATAACGGGACAGGAATGGTTGTTTGCCCTGAAGATTTAGATACTGACGCCTGGTGGTGCAGTAGTGGAAACAATGTTTCAGGAGCTTCAGATGCCTCAATTGGTGCAGGGTTAACTAACACAAATGAAATTTTAACAGGATGTGGAGAGCCATTGAGTGCAGCAAAAATATGTGATGATGCAACGATAGGTGGATATTCAGATTGGTATTTACCATCCGAAGATGAACTTAAAGCAGTCTACTTTAAAGTGCACCAAAAAGGCCAAGGAAATTTTGCTTCTAATTTTTATTGGACTTCAACTAAAACCAATTCAACTACTGCTCAGCATGTACGTTTTGACAACGGAACCGCCGGTTTTAGTACCATGACAAACGCCCATTACGTAAGAGGAGTGCGTAATTTTTAATAAAATATAGTGAACTATATAGTAAAGTGTCATTCTCATTTATTTTAAAATTAGAGATGAAACATTAAAATTTGTAACATATTGAAATGAAGAAAATTACATATGTACTTATAATATTATTGTCATTTTATTCTTGTAGAAGTGAAGAAGATTATGATATGAGCGGGAATTATCATGGAACATTCTATAAGAAGTCATATAGTGGTGATGTATTAGATACGTCCTATTTTGATTGTAATGTAACAGATTATGGATACGGAAGTATAGAAATAGATACTCTTCCATTTTGGGGAAACAATATAATGCTTTCAGTTTTCGAAGAGAATTTAACAATTGAAACGGATTCTATTCCTTTTCCTGCAGTTTCCTTAGGTGGAGCAGTTTGGGGAACTCATCATAAAGTTATCGAAGGTCAGGGTGTTTATAATCCTTCAGATCATTCCATATTTTTACATTATATAATCTGGAATAAATTGTATACCTACGGTACTAATTACTATCTGGGTGGTGATGTTCAATTAAATCTATTCTAGTTTTAATTATCTTAAGGTTACCATCAAAATTTTATGACATACACATAGTGAATGAAAAATCAATCACTATGAAACATACATTACCTCTTTTAGTTTTTTTATTGTTTGGGCAGCTTTCTTTTGGGCAACAAGACAAACAATTAACGCATTATATTTTTGATAAAATGTCTTACAATCCTGCCGCAACGGGATTTAATGGCTTTTGTGGAACATTTATTTACAGAAATCAATGGGATAGAGTACAGGATGCCCCAAATACTACCTTGATTAATATTCAGGGCAATATTCCTCAACAAGGTTTTGGTGTAGGAATGTCATTCACTAATGATGCAATTGGTTTTCAAAGAAATAACACCCTAACATTGAATGGTGCTTTTCATTTAAAAACTCCTGCAGGTGTATTGAGTAGTGGAATAGGTTTAGGAATCATCAATGTAGCTTTTTCACCTAATTGGATTCCTCCACAAACTCCTTATGATCCTGTATTACCGGGTTCAGTTGCAGGAACCGGTTTTGATATGAATTTAGGCTTGTATTGGCATGGAAATAGACCTTACTATGTTGGAATTTCAACCACACATGTTGCTCCTGCTAATCTCACTAATATCAACTTTAATATTGCCAGACATTATTATGTTTTAGCCGGATACAACTACGCACTTAATACAGATAGAAAAATTGATTTAAAACCTAGCGTATTAATTAAAGCAGATGGTGCTACAATGGTTTTTGATGTGAATGTAATGGGAGACTTTTGGTTGAATACGCATTCTTATTTATGGGGAGGCCTTTCTTATAGAATGGCAGACGCCGTGGCTATTAGTGCAGGTTTTGCTATTTCACCAAGAAGAAATGTAAAAGTGAATATGATGAAGTTCGGTTATTCATTTGACATTATGACAAACCCTTTAAATACTTATGGAAAAGGTACGCATGAGCTGATGTTTAACTTCTGTATTTTTCCGCCACCTAAAGGATTTGGAAGACATGGAAATCCTTTTGTGTTAGAGTAATTAACTATGATTGTTCAAGTTTGTCCGCATTGTCTTTTTGATGATGCGGATTTTTTATAATAGGTTGTAAAACTTTAGGTACTAGAAGTATAAATATATACGTGTAAACACCTAGTAAAATTGCGGCTTATACGCCTTAGGGCTGAATTGAATAAAATTTACATGTGTTTAAACACTGAATTTATCCTAAAAAAAATTAAGGTCGTCGAAAATTGTAGTTCTAGTTAAAATCAAATAGATATTTTGATTGTCAGAAACCTACTACAACCCATGACTGACTATTTACTTCCTAGCCATCAGGAATTTGCACAATTTAGATTACAATCAGACCCTTTAGCTGATGAAGTAATTGCCAAAATTTTATCTGTTGGTGATCAATCAAATATTAATGCTGTATTTAAAACATTGCGCAACAATGCGGATGTAGATCAAACTGAACTTCCAGCAGTAATTCAGGCATATTTTAGACAAACTGAGATTTTGCCTGATTGGACAGATCCTGAATTATTGAAAATTGGAGAAGACGTTTTTGCGCGATTCGGTCCACAAGTATCTATGTGTCTTTTGTGCAAATCATTACCTGAAGCATATGCGTGTGCTAATGGTGCAAAGGTATTGTACACAACAGGGAGGATGACCGAACATCAAGGATCATTAAAGATGTTCACCAGAAGATTAATGGAAACATCTCAATTTGTTATGAATGTTTGCAGTAAAGGAGGAATGGAACCTGGTGGAAATGGAATTGTAACTGCTCAAAAGGTGAGATTGATTCATGCTTCAATTCGTTATTTTATTTTAAAGCACGGATGGGACACTCAACAATTTGGATTGCCTATTAATCAGCAGGACATGGCAGGAACGCTTCAATCTTTTTCAACTTTAGTTTTAGAAGGATTGGAAAAATTGGATATTCAATTATCAGAAGAAGAAAAACAAGGTTATTATCACTCCTGGCGAGTGGTTGGCCATATCATGGGATTAGACGACAGATTGAATCCTGTATCACATAAAGATGGATTTAAACTGGGCAAGGCAATTTTAGCTGATCAGGTTAAAGGCTCAGAAGAAGGAGAGGAGCTTACCAAAGCTGTGATAGATTTTATGAAAGGATTAATGCCCGGCAATTTATTTGATTATACACCAGAAGTATTAATTAGATATTTAGTAGGAGATGAGATCGCAAAGGAATTAGGAGTAAATCATCACAATAGTTTGATTGAGTTAATTGCGCCTCGATTATTAGGTCACCTTTTTCATGAAATGTCTGAAATAGAAGATAAGGTTCATTTCATAAAAACTTTGGCAGAAAACTTCAATGGTAAATTGCTTCAAGGAATGTTGAACCATTTTAATGAAGATAAACAAGTGAGATTTTACATCCCTCCTGATCTCAAACATAATTGGAAATTGGCTTAATCATTATGAGAGATATAAATTATTGGATCAACTTAAAGGAGTTTTCTCCATATGAATTAATAGTTACTTCTATTGGTTGGATATTTTGGATCACATTGTATATACTGATCATTAAAAAAATTAGAGAGGAAAAGTATGTTGAAATGCCATGGATATGTGCTTTAGGGAACATCTCATGGGAGTTTACCTGGGGCTTCTTTTTCTATCAGACAATAAATTTGGGAGAGTTTTTCGTTTGGAGTTATAGAGCCTGGTTTTTCCTTGATATTTATATTTTATGGGGTGTTTTTAAGTATGGAAAAAAACAAATTGACATTCCTGAAATAAAACAATATTTCAATTGGTTGGTATTGGCGGTAATAGCTATTTGGATTGCACTTTATGCCACTTTTATTGCCTCAGGATTCGATCATAAATGGGGGAGTCAATCAGCCTACATTTCAAATGTGGTTATTTCCACATTATTTATCACACTGTTTTTAAGACAATGGAGGCAAAGAAAATTTTCAAAGTTAATGGCTTGGTGTAAATGCTTGGGTACACTGGCTTATACGATCGTCTATTTTAATTTTGATTTTCCAAATATTTTCGTTCATGTAATTGGAGGAGTTGTATTTTTGTTGGATATAAGCTACTTAATTATGCTTTACAAAATGCAAGGGAAGAATTGGAAAGTTGAAGAGCAAATTGTAAACGCAGCATAATAAATTGAATACTCCAAACAACATAGGAACCGAATATGGATCAGGATTCACTTTTCCCAGAAATTCTTTTGGGAAAAAGGATCTAGTCCAGTATATATCATCTAAAATACGATCAAAAAATCCGGATGATATTTGCCTATTTCATGTTGAAGGAGGCTCAGGTGTTGGTAAAACCTTTTTAATAGAGGCAATTTGTGAGGAGTTAGTAGAATTTACATACTTAAAAGGAGATTATCAAATAAACGGACCCTCTGACCCATATCAGGGAATAGCCCAACTTTTTAACTCTCCATTGAGACATTTTACCGCAGAAAGTAATGAGGCATCAATTAAATGGATGCAAGAGTTAAAACATGAATTTACACAGGATGCGGCTTATCTTCAAGTAGTTTTTCCTTTGCTGAAAAATATCTTCTCTAAAGATCAATTGGATCAGGACTTGACTGATAAATCGCCTCAGTTAGTTCAGAATAAAGTCAATACGGTACTAACCAGATTTGTTAAATTTTTTATTGACCGAAGTGAATCAAAATTAATCCTCCATATTGATAACATTGAGCAGGCAGACAGTTCTTCAATTGCATTTTTAACTTATTTATTAAGACAAAAAGTACCTGGTTTGATTTTATTCCTAACCAATGGAACAGATAATATCAACCACCCTGTTGAATTGTCAAATTTAATTTCAACAGGTGTTAAGTTTGCTGATTATAGTCACGTAAAACTTGAGAATCTAACTAAGATTCAATTGAACGATTTTCTGGATGCAATAAATGTTGAATTTGAGAACGGATCAAATTCGGTTGAATCATTTTACAATGCTACTGATGGTAATTTCAGAGCCATTAAAGAAGTTTTAGAAAGGTTATACCTGGATAAAGAACTTGTTTACAAGAATGATAAATGGCAAGTATTATCAAAAGTTCAATTTACGCAAAGTCAGGATCAGATCTTAGCCAAATTGTTGGAATATAAAGTTCAAACGCTAGATGAAGAAGAGTTAAAGATTTTAACATTATCGGTTTGTTTTTACCCTCACATCAATGTTCCGTTTATTCATAAAATAACTTTACATCATGAAGATGATATTCACGACATTTTTCAGAAATCTGTAAAGTTAGGAATCATGATTCCTTTAGGTGCAATGGATCAAAGCAAGGATGATGCCTTAAGGTTTACCAATTACGACTTTAAAGACGCCTATGTACAAGAATATTTGGCTACACTGATAAGTAAAAATGTTAGGGCAGAAATCCATAAGAAAATAGCGGATTATTACCTGTCGGGTTCACTTCTTGGACTTCAAGATCGAGATGTTTACCAGGCTGCTTATCATCTTAATTTGGCCATTGACAAAGGGGCATCTAAAGACGAGAAAAGAATAACAATTGAACTGAATATAAAGGCAGCAAAAAGAGCACGCATGTCAGCTTCTTTTCAAGCAGCTCTAGAATATGCAAAAAATGCCTTAAAGTATTTAGAAGATTTCAATTGGAAAGCAGATTATGAGCTTTTACATGAATTGATCAGTGAAAGCTGTCCATTGGCCAAAATAAATAATCAATCAAAGCTTTCAACAAGCTTATATGATATAGCTAAAAAAGAGCTTAAAAAAGAGCACTTGATTAGATTGGAATTAGTGAAGTTGATATTGGATATTAAAGATGGAGAACTTAAAAAGGCCTTAGAAAGAGGAGTTGAAAATATCAGAAAATCAGGAATTAGAGTTCCGAAAAATGTGAATAAGCTAGATGTTGGATTAGCTTTTGTTCGAACAAAAATGGTTTTGGGTAACAAGACAGAAGAACAAATTTTATCATTACCTGAACTAAAAAATGAAGAGGTTAAATTGGCTTTTAAATATTTCTTTTGGGTTTTTAGAACAGCACAATATCTGAATCCAATGTTGAATGGTTATTTGGCGCTTAAGAAGTTGCGTCTAACCCTAAAGCATGGAATAAATGGAGATTCATTTAGTGGTTTGATGGCTTATGGTGTGATTGTAGGAGCCGGCACAGATGATTATAAATCTGCATACAAGTATTGTGAGTTGGGAGATAAAATAGCTCAAAAATTTGGCAACGAATCTGGTGAAGTTGAATTTGGAAGAGCCATTTATAAGGCCTTTAAATACCCTTTAAAAGATACTATTCCTTATTACGAATCAGCTAGAAGTAAATCTCATGCAGCAGGAGATTTTATTGCATCTGCAGAAACTACCATTAATGAATCACTTACCTATTTTTCTGCAGGATATTCCTTGCATGATGTGCTTGCTAAAGTAGAACAGAATCTGACATATTGTGAGCTATTGGATACCACTGATTTTATCGAATTTCAAATTGTATTTAAGTACCAGGTAAAAGAACTCATGCAACTTGAGCAGGATTATCAAGAAAGAGAGATCAAAGCAATTATTAATCATAGCCAAAATACTATGATTAAAGGAATGTACGGAATAATGGAAATGGTTAAATACACTTTTAATAAGAATTGGAAAAAAACACTTCAAGTAGCTCAAGAATATGAGAGTTCAATTCAAAATTTAACCGGACTATATTTTCAAACAGAATTTACATTTTTAAGAGGATTAGCAGCTGCAATGATGCTGAAGGAAAATCAAAATGACTTCAAAACCAGTGATCTTAACAAATGGCTAAAAACAAGCATTCAAAAAATTACTAAATGGTCTGATGCAGTAGCTGATAATCATTTACACAGACTTAGTATTTTGAATGGTGTAAATGAATTATCAAATGGTGATTATGCTACCTTAGAAAAAGGTGCTGAATTAGCTCAAAACGGAGGTTTTAATCATTACGCCGGCTTGTCTTATGATATTCTTTCTGATTATAAAAACCAGGATGACTATATAGACCATTACAAAAAATGGGGAATGCAAGTTTAAGCTTCCTGAAACACTTTTCTATTGGTTAATCCTACAATTAATCCAATAAAAGGTAAGGCTGCAATCGCCCAGTAAATGTGTGATCCATAATACATGTAAAGCGTAGCACCAAGTACAGGGAAAATAGCCAGAGCTAACGAATTCAAAGATTCGCTAATTCCCATAATTTCGCCTTGTTTTTGAGGGTCAGCATGAATTGATATCAATGAATTAATTGTTGGGAAACACAAAGAAATCCCCAGGTTCATGATGTAGTAGAAAGCAATGTAAGCGTAGATATTATCTGTTAAAGTGATAAAAAACAATCCGAAAGTAGAGAAGATTAACCCTAAAATCAGTGTTTTACCTGCTCCAATTTTTCTGATCACCCACTTAGAAATTACAACTTGGTTGAAGAATAAAAATACCCCAACTACCAACATGAATTGACCTAGTTGAACCTTAGTAAATTCAAATAAGTCTATTAAGAACAAGGCAATCGTTGATAAATAAAAAGCCATCATCATTGACACCAATAACTTTAAAATAAAAATGAGTTTAATGATGGGCTTAGGCTGTATTTCTCTGATTCTTCTTAGAATAAAAATGTTGTAAATAATAGGTTTTCTTTCTCTCGGTCTTCTTTTCTCTTCAGGATGTGATTCTTTAATCCAGAAAAAGAGGGTGATCAAGGTGATAACTGAAATTCCTGCGGCTAAAATAATGGCTCCCATGCTTCCTAAACTCCCTGAAGCTGCAATTCCTCCAAGTCCCGGACCTACTATCATACCAATTGCGGATATCCCACCTAAGTAAGAAAAGATGTAGATTTTTTCCTCACGACTTGTGATGTCTGATACGTAAGCAAAAGCTACAGATGTATTACCTCCTGTCAATCCGTCAAAAATCCTGCTAACACCAATAATGAGTAGTGGTATTGATAATCCCCAAATGCTAACATTAGGTAATGTTAGCGCTATAATAAATACTATCCAACTCAGTAGTGTTCCAGCCTGACTGATTATTAATACCGGTTTTCTTCCTCTTGAATCTGACATGGCACCTAAATAAGGTGCCCCAAAAAATTGAAAAGCTGAATAAAGTGTCATGAACAAACCATACACCCATTCTTGTGCGCCGTAATCTTCCACAATAAATGGTAGTACAGGCATTAGAATACTGAATCCAAGTACGTTAACAAAGGTGAGTAAATAGGCTGGTAGTAATTTTTTGTGTATCAATTTGAGTAGACTTGTATAGTATTGAACAATCTTAGACGGATGGCTGGACAGAATATTTCACTAAATTTCAAGAAATAATTTTGGTATTGAGAATAAGTCTAAAAATTAAATTCAAAGTGAAGATTTTTAAAGTGTTAATAATAGTGTTAACCTTGTTCGTGTTTTCATGCAACAAAGAAAGTGTAGATGCTGAAGCTCCTTCATTAATTGGAATTTGGCAACACAATATTTCACTTACCGAATCTGAAGTTATTACAATTAATCAGGATGGTACGGGTAAAGTTGAATGGTACGACAACAATAGTTTAAGAGATCATACTAAAGTTAAAACCTGGTATGTAAAAGACAACAGATTGACTCTTGGAACGATCACTTTTAGCATGCAGCCTTATGATATTGATGAATATCCGAAAAATGGATCTTCCACGATAATAGAAGGTTATGATACCATTCATACAGGACAACGATATATAAAACTCAATGCCACCGTCTACACAGAAAATCTGTAAATTTGCCTTAAAAAACAAAGTGAAAGTTCTCATCTATTTAAGTCCGCTATTTTTATTGTTTGCTTGTGGTAATTCGTCTGAATATGATGAATTTTCGGATGATCCTGCAGTTTCAGTTTACCCCAAAGGAAAAGAAATTTACGACAGAAGTTGTATTGCTTGTCACATGGAAGACGGTAAGGGATTAGAAGGAACTTTTCCGCCATTAGCTGCTTCTGATTATTTGTTAGCAAATCCAAAAAGAGCGTTAAAACAAGTGTTGGAAGGAAGCAGTGAAGTAATGGTTGTGAATGGCGTAGAATATGACAATGTAATGCCTCCTCAAAGCGTTTCTGAAGAAGAAGCTGTTGAAGTTGTGAACTATATACTGAATGCTTGGGGAAATGAAGGAGGAGAAGTAAGTTCTTCTGATCTTCCGTAAATAATCCTTTCTTATAATTTGTTTTTTACTTTTCCGATATTAATTTTAGAGGATGGAAATACTGGATGGTAAAAAAATTGCTGCCGAGATTAGAGAAGAAATCGCTCAAAAGGTAGTTGAAATCAAAAATCAGGGTAAAAAAACACCTCATTTAGTTGCAGTAATTGTAGGGAATGATGGTGCAAGTAGAACCTATGTGAATTCAAAAGTAAAGAATTGTGAAGCGGTAGGTTTTAAATCCACTTTAATTGAATTGCCTGATACAATTTCTGAAGCTGAACTACTCAACAAAGTTGATGAGTTAAACAATGATGATGATGTAGATGGATTTATAGTTCAGTTACCATTACCAAAGCATATTGATGAAGAAAAGGTGACTTTGGCAGTTAAACCAGCTAAAGATGTTGATGGTTTCCATCCGGAGAATCTGGGAAGAATGATTTTAGGACTTCCGGGATTTTTGCCCGCAACTCCTGCAGGAATTGTTGAACTACTTAAGCGATACAAAATTGAAACCTCAGGAAAAAATTGCGTTGTAATAGGGAGAAGTCACATTGTTGGAACGCCAATGAGCATTTTAATGTCCCGAAACACTGAGGTAGGGAACTGTACTGTGACACTTACCCATTCACGAACGCAAAATCTTTCAGAGATTACAAAGCAAGCTGATATTTTAATTGTTGCTATTGGAAAACCTGAATTTGTTTCGGCCGATATGGTGAAAGAAGGCGCAGTAGTTGTTGATGTTGGTATTCACAGAATTCCGGATGACAGTAAAAAGTCAGGATTCAGATTGTTGGGAGATGTGAAATATGACGAAGTGGCTGCTAAAAGTTCATACATTACACCAGTGCCAGGAGGAGTAGGACCATTGACCATAGCATCTTTGATGTTAAACACACTCAAGGCCATAGACCTGAAATAAGATGAAAAAAAGAACTATATACAATGCGATTTCGATACTAATTGGAATCGCATTTTTGTTTGCATGCGAGGGAAAAGGAATTTTTTCAGATGATGAAAAGAAGATAGGGATTCAACCATTTGGAGACATTGCACAAGCTGAAATTGATTCAGTAAAAAAATCAATTGAAGAGATGTATGACTTGGAAGTGGTGGTATACGAACATGTTCCATTACCTGATAGGGCTTATACTGAAATTAGGTATCCTAGATACCGTGCAGATACATTGGTTCAATGGCTGTCAGAAAGGGTGCCAGATACGGTAGATATGTTGGTGGGACTTACCAATAGAGATATTTC
Source organism: Paracrocinitomix mangrovi (assembly GCF_019740355.2). Lineage (GTDB taxonomy): Bacteria > Bacteroidota > Bacteroidia > Flavobacteriales_D > Crocinitomicaceae > Paracrocinitomix > Paracrocinitomix mangrovi. The sequence goes on from NZ_CP091819.1 coordinate 178,156, forward strand.
CATCACAAAGTATAAAGACATTTCAGGAAGGGAAATCAAAGAACCTGAATGGATGTACAAAGACTTTGGAATATTTGGATTAGGAAGAATAAAAGGTAATGCCTGTGTAGTTTCATCTAACAGATTGCACAAAGATGTCAGTGATAAAACCTTTTTCAAAAGACTCACGCGAATATCTTGTCATGAAGTTGGACATGTGCTGGGATTACATCATTGTCCTGAGCAAAATTGTTTGATGAATGACGCCAATGAAACCATTAAGACAATTGATAATAGCACAGGCGAATTGTGTAAAGATTGTTGGAGGAAAATCCGTTAGCTCCCGTAAGGATTTTGACTAATTTCAATTAAGTTGATATCAACATTTTTGAAGATGGATTTGAAGTCAACACCAAATTCTCTGATATCGTCATCATCTGCCTCAAAATGCCAGTTAACAGTTAATTGATCATTGTTCAGTTTTGCTTCACAAGCCATTACAATTCTTCGTAAATACAAAGCAGAACTTGTATTTAGGTATTCAATGTAAAAGTCAACTGTGGTTTGTTCTTTCGGAGTATTAAGATAGCTTTCAACAACTTCCAGAATAGGCTCAAAAAATGCATTTGTATTTTCAGGCAGAGAAACTCCCGCAAACAAAAGCGAACCTTTGTTTTCATCAATTTCTACTTTTAAAGATCTTCTTTTTCCTTCAATACTGTAAGGCATAATTGAAACTAGCGTTTAAAACAAATATAACTAAACCACTGAAAAATGAGCTATATATTGGTGGATTTGTTTGACTAAACTTTCTAATAAATTGAATTGGTTTGAAATAAGTTTTTTCAAAATTCTCATTACTTTTACAAAAACGCTATCAAATTCAATGATCAGATCATATAAATACATTCTTGTTATTCTGATTCTGTTTTTCGCCGCAAAACCAGCATTGAAGCTTTGCTTTCATATATTAGATGTGAAGCAAGAGCTTTGTGAGTTTGAAGGGGAAGAGGAAGAAGATGTTGAAGAGAGTGAATTAGATGATTTAGAGGAAGAGTCAGACAAGTTATTTGCTTATAACATTGAACACCTTTCTCGCCTTGAAGAACGTAATGAGTCATTCTTTCATGGACTGATACCTGACTACCAGGCATTCGATCCCGGGGTAGTACTTCCACCTCCGGAGTTAGCTTAATCAATTATTACACATTACCATCTACACCTTTGGCTTGTATACAGCAAGCTTAAAAATAATTGTATTAAGCACCATCTAACTTATGAAAGAAGAAAAAAGTTTATTTAAAAATTTAAAGTTTGACATCACTGCCGGTTTGGTAGTGTTTTTCGTTGCTCTTCCGCTTTGTTTAGGTATATCATTAGCCTCAACTTCTTACAAAGCCACTGCTACTTTAGAAGCATTTGACGGAGTAGTAATGCCGGGAATTATAGCCGGTATTGTTGGAGGAATTATAGTAGGAACATTTAGTGGATCAAGGTTTGGAGTAAGTGGTCCTGCAGCTGGTTTAATAACCATTGTAAGTGTTGCCATTGTAGAATTTGGAGGTTTTGCCGGAGGAGGTTTCGAAAAATTTGCTTTAGCCGTAGCTCTTGGAGGTGCATTTCAATTTATTTTTGGTTTGATTAGGGCAGGATTTGTCGCCTATTATATTCCATTTTCTGTGATCAAGGGAATGTTGGCCGGTATTGGAATAACCATTTTTATTAAAGAATTACCTCACTTTTTTGGGTATGATAAAGACCCTGAAGGGGATATGAATTTCTTTCAAACTGATGGACATAACACCTTTTCTGAACTAGGATATATGTTGGATAATGTTCATTGGGGAGCAACACTTGTAGCTGTTATCTCATTAGTAATACTAATTGTATGGGGATTAAAATTTATTAAAACAAATAAGTTTTTAAGTCAAATTCCAGGACCACTAATTGCTATTCTTGTTTCAATTGCCATTGCTGTTTTGTTGCAATCAAATCCGTCTTTATTGATAGAAGGAGAACATTTGGTGAATGTGCCTCAACCTGCAAATTTTGAAGAATTTAAAGGGATGTTATACTTTCCAAATTTTGCAGCAATCTCAGATCCTGCAGTTTGGCGGGTTGCAATTGTTATTGCCTTAGTAGCCTCTATTGAATCACTTTTGTGTGTGGAAGCTACAGATAAAATGGACCCCTTTAAAGGTAGAACTCCAATGAACAGAGAACTAAGGGCTCAAGGTATTGGAAATATGATTTCAGGTTTATTAGGAGGATTACCAATCACCCAAGTAATCGTAAGATCATCAGCAAATATTACTGCCGGTGCTAAATCAAAAATGTCAGCCATCATTCACGGAATCTTCTTGTTAGGATTTATTGTGGCTATACCGGGATTATTAAATATGATTCCTCGCGCAACATTAGCGGCAGTTCTTTTGTTAATAGGTTGGAAATTGGCCAGTCCAAAAGGCATGATTCAAATGATCAAGTCTGGTTGGGCGCAGTATGTGCCATTTTTCGTAGTAATAATTATGATGCTACTTACGGATTTATTGATTGGTGTAGGAAGTGGAATAGGGGTAGCCTTTATTATTATCCTTTATAGAAACTTTAAAATGTCATTTTTTATACAAGGTGATAAAGGAGATAATAAGGTGCATTTAACCTTTTCACAGCATACTACATTTTTAAACAAAGCCAGTATTTTGGCAAGATTAGATAAGATTGAAGATGGTTCAGAAGTAATCATAGATTTAACTAATACCATCAGTATTGATTATGATGTCAGTGAAGCAATTAGAGACTTTGTAGCAGGAGCAGAGGATAGAGACATCAAAGTAGAAATTATTCAAGAAGAAAAATTAACCCAGGTTTCAATGGGTCATTAAATATTATTTTAAAATAAGTAATGAGAACACAAACTAAAGAAATACAAGAACATTTAACCCCAGCAGATGCCCACCGAATTTTAGTAGAAGGGAATTATAGATTTGTTCAAAATGTTAAAGCACAACGAAATTTAAAAGAGCAAGTTTTGGCTACTAGTACAGGTCAATTTCCATTTGCAGTAGTGTTGAGTTGTATTGATTCTCGAGTGCCTGCAGAATTGGTATTTGATCAGGGTATTGGAGATATTTTTAGTGTAAGAATCGCCGGAAATATTGTCAATGAAGACATTTTAGGATCTATGGAGTTTGCATGTAAACTGGCAGGTTCAAAGATTGTTGTCGTAATGGGACATACACGTTGTGGAGCGGTAAACGGAGCTTGTAATCATGTTGAAATGGGTAATCTTACGCCACTTTTAAATAAGATTCAGCCTGCTGTACAAAAAGTAAATCCATCAGGAGGTAAAATGGAACGTGAAGCCATTGAACAAGTAACAGTAGAGAATGTTAAAATGGCCATTAATGAAATCAGAGAAAGAAGTGCTGTTTTATCGGAAATGGAAAAAAACGGAGAAATTGAAATAGTCGGAGCTATGTATAGCGTAGAATCCGGAGAAGTAGAATTTTTATAAGCCTAGCACCTGGGTTCTAGAGGTGATAGAGCATATCGTGCTTTATTACCAGAGTAGATGGTGTATTGTTTGCAAACAGCAACCCCGTGCCCAATCCTTGTGGCATGGGGTTGTTTTTTGTTGAGGCATATTGTGCTATGGCGTTTAAGCCCACATTGCTCTCCAGTGCTGAAGTAATCCACCAACCAATATTTCTTTTTTCAGCTAATTCAATCCAGTTATCAGATGAAGTAAAGCCACCAACTAAAGATGGTTTTAATATAATGTACTGAGGCTTGGCTGCATCTAACAACTGTTCCCTTATTCCATAATCACTAATCCCAATCAATTCTTCATCTAAAGCAATAGGAATTGGAGTGTTTTTGCACAATTGCTCTAAATCAATCCATTGTTTTGGTTGGATAGGTTGCTCAATGGAATGTAAATGAAAAGCACTTAGCTGTTCAAGTTTTTCCATAGCATTGTCTACAGAAAAGGCTCCGTTGGCATCTACTCTAAGTTCTAAATCTTGAGGACCAAAATGAGATCTGATATACTTTAACAATGCCAGTTCATCTTCAAAATTGATAGCACCAATTTTCAATTTCAAGCACCTGAATCCGTCAGCCATTTTTTGCTTGATCTGTTGCAACATAAATTCCTTTTCACCCATCCAAATTAAGCCGTTGATGCTTATTCCTTCCCGGCCTTGGGTAAAGGGTGTATCAAAGTAAATTTGTTTTCCGCCATTCTCTAAATCTAATAATGCAGCCTCAATACCAAATTCAATACTGGGGTACTTTTTTAAATCCAAACTGATTCTATCATGAATTGAATTCAAAAAGTCATTGAGTTTTCGTTCATATTGAATGTTGTCCCATTCAGGTGAAAGGTTTTCAATTATTGATGCTTCGCCAATCCCTTTTATTGCAGGATTTTCTTCATTCCAAACTTCAATAATCCATGAATTCTTGCTTTTCAAAACCCCACGACTTGTGCCAGCCGGTTGATTGAACTGCAAAGTGATTTTATTTGAATTGGCTTTAAGCATTGTTTGAACAACTAAAATAACGATCTGATGTTAATTATTCCTGAACATTGGGTGTCAATTTAACTTTATTTCATTGTAAATTTGTTTTAATGAATATTTCCTCAAAACATCTTGAAGATTTGGTAGAGCATTTTGCTTCCCTTCCCGGGATAGGAAAAAAGACGGCATTACGTCTGGTTCTTAATCTGATTAAAAGAGATGAAGAAGAGTTGGCTCAATTTGCTACTTCTTTGGGGGAAATAAAAGCTAAAGTATCTTCTTGTAAAACTTGTGGCAATATTTCAGATGCCGATTTGTGCAGTATTTGTATTCAACCTAATAGAAAAGGAGAGATTATATGTGTGGTGGAGGATATCAGAGATATTTTAGCAATTGAATCTACTCAACAGTATTATGGAGTTTATCATGTACTTGGAGGTGTAATTTCACCAATGGAAGGAGTTGGTCCTAACGACTTAAATATAGAACAACTTGTAAATCGAGTTGAATCAGGTGAAGTAGAGGAGGTAGTATTAGCTTTAAACGCTTCAATGGAAGGAGATACTACTAATTTCTATTTGTATAGAAAACTGGCAGATTACAATGTGAAAATCACTACCTTATCTAGAGGTGTGGCTGTTGGTACCGAATTACAGTATACAGATGAATTGACGCTAGGTAGATCAATTTTAAATCGAATGCCTTTTGATTTAAATCTGGTGCGCAAATAATTTCTTTTTGGTATATTACTTGTAGCTAATAAGTTACCAAGTCTTCGAAATGACACGTTCACTTATATTATTATTGATATTAATTGGCGCTCACAGTTCATATTCTCAAGAACCGGGAAAAGGAGAACGTCCTCTAAAATATTTTGATTCAGGAGTATTGTTTTTTGAAAGGGTTTTTCCAGCCTGTTCAGATTATAATGCGGCCGGAGTTCCCAATTATAATGTAGTAGGAATGGAAGGAGAGTTTCTGTCTTTAAAGCTGGGAAAATGGAATTGGAGACAAAGACTAAGCGGAGACATTGGCGGAAGAAAATCTGAAGACTTAATTTCTAATATTTTGTTTGAAGGAGATTATAAAGGTGGGTTTAGTGTTTGGTCTAATCGCTTCAGTGTATCGTTGGGAACTGTAGTTTCTTTTCAACCTACTCCAAAATTGGAAATTGGATTGCCAATCATGTTTTGCACAAGAATGACTTCTGAAGTGGGAAGTTACTATTTATATGAAGGTCAAACAATAGATCCAAATGATGTAGCTTCAACTAGTGAAGTTAATAAGTCAAACAAAGTTGTGATCAATAGAAAATGGATGCCTGGACTTAAAACAGGTTTAGAATTGGTAGCATTTCCAAATAGTGCATTATCCTTGCTTTGCAGAGTAAATTACCAATATTTTGGTTGGCGGGATGTCTATGATGTTTCAACAGCAAAGTTGAATCCGGTGAACAATGAAATTACTGTAGATCATGACAGAGTATGGAGTACACCGGAATGGGGTATAACTATTGGTTTAAAATACTATTTCTATAAAGTGTCAAAGAGTGTTCAATCCAATAGGACAAAAAAAGAGGATAACCCAAAAGTTATCCTCACTCCTAAAAAAAGGCAATAAGTCTTTAGTGAATTCCTTTAGCGGCAAGATATCTTTCAGCATCTAAAGCTGCCATACAACCTGTTCCTGCTGCTGTTACCGCTTGTCTGTAAACATGATCCGCGGCATCTCCTGAAACAAATACACCTTCAATATTGGTTTTAGATGTTCCCGGTTTGTTGATAATATATCCTGTTTCATCAAGGTCTAACCAATCTTTGAATACATCAGTGTTTGGTTTATGTCCGATAGCAATAAACACTCCGGTACAAGGGATTTCAGTAGTTTCTCCTGTTTTATTATTTTTTGTACGAACTTGTTGAACAACCTGTCCGTCACCCATTACTTCATCAATTTCAGTATTGTACATGATCGTAATGTTCTCAATTCCTTTTACACGTTTTTCCATGATGTCAGAAGCTCTAAATTGCTCTCTTCTTACAAGCATGGTAACTTTTGTACAGATGTTAGATAAGTAACTCGCTTCCTCACATGCCGAATCTCCCGCACCAACTATTACTACTTCTTGTCCTCTGTAAAAGAATCCATCACAAACTGCACAGGCAGAAACACCTCCACCATTTTTCAAATATTTTTGTTCAGATTCAATTCCTAAATATTTAGCTGAAGCTCCTGTAGCAATAATAACACTGTCTGCATGAATTTCTTTTTCTCCATCAACCCAAACTTTATGAACAGGACCTGTGAAATCAACTTTGGTGATCCATCCACCTCTTACATCTGTACCAAATCTCTCAGCTTGTTGCTGTAATTCGATCATCATTTCAGGTCCGGTAATTCCTTGAGGATATCCTGGGAAATTCTCAACTTCGTTTGTAGTTGTTAACTGACCTCCTGGTTGTAATCCCTGGTACATAACCGGATGCATGTTGGCACGTGATGCATAAATTGCTGCAGTGTATCCTGCAGGACCTGATCCAATTATCAGGCATTTCACTTTTTCGATCTCTTCGCTCATTTTATTATTCTATTAATTTTTTTTGTTTGAGGGTAGACAAATATAATTGCTTTACCTTACTTCTGGGTCCTATTTCACATGAATAAAATCTATTAACTGATAGTTAAAACTGATAATTCTTGAAGACCTAAAAAAATATTCATTCTCCCAAATTTTTTTTTTCAATTTAAAGGCCGTATTTTTGCAAGAATTTTGAAGGGTTTCCCATTATGATTGACAAAAGTCTTTTTAAGAAAAAAGAATTATATCCATTCCAGAAAAAGGTCGTTGACCAGATAATTTCAGAGCTTACCGAACAAGGGGAAAACTTTAACTTGCTCTTTCAGTTGCCTACTGGTGGAGGTAAAACTGTGATTTTCTCCAACATTGCCAGAGAATACATTCAAAAAAACAATAAAAAAGTTTTAATTCTTACTCACCGTATTGAGTTGTGTATTCAAACATCAAAGCAACTTACTGCTTTGAATGTTGGTAATAAAGTGATCAACAGTATGGTAAAAGAATTAGAAGATCAAAATGAGTTTGATTCTTTTACTGCAATGGTTGAAACCCTAAACAACCGTCTACAAGATGACAGTGAGTTTATTAAAAACGTTGGACTTGTAATCGTAGATGAGGCTCACAATAATTCATTTAGAAAGATTTTTCAATACTTTGAAAATGTAAATATTTTGGGAGTTACAGCTACTCCTTTAAGTTCTAATAAATCACTTCCGCTTAAGGATAATTACGATAAATTAATCGTAGGAGAAAGTATCAAATCATTAATTGAAGGAGGATACCTTTCTGATGCTGAAACTTACACCTATGATGTAAATCTTCATGGATTGAAAATTGGTGTCAATGGAGATTTTACCGTTAGTTCTTCTGACAAAGTGTACAGCAACTACTTTATGCAAGAAAAGCTTTTGTTTGCTTATGAAGAGGTAGCTGTAGGTAAAAAGACATTGATATTTAATTCAGGAATTGAGTCGTCTAAATCAGTATACGAATTGTTTAAAAAGAACAATTATAAAGTACGTCACCTTGATAGTACATTTAGTGATACAGATAGAAAAGACATTCTTAAATGGTTCAAAGAAACTCCCGGAGCTGTTTTAACTTCAGTAGGAATTTTAACTACCGGATTTGACGAACCAACGGTAGAAACTATTATTCTGAATAGAGCTACAAGATCATTGACACTTTATCACCAGATGATAGGTCGTGGATCAAGAAAATTAGAGCACAAAAGTAATTTCCAGGTGATTGATCTTGGTAACAATGTGCGAAGATTTGGATATTGGCAAGAGTACATTGACTGGCAAGATGCTTTCAACTATCCGGATAGATTCTTAGAATCTAGATTGAGTGAAGAAGACGATATGTTGTTTGAGGCGGATTATGAATTGTCAAGAACACTAAAAGATAGATTGAAGCATCCGGAAAAACTAGAAGAATTTTCAATGAAAGAAATCTACGAGCAATGCATTTCTGAAGGAAAGAAAGGTAAAGATGCTGTAGATATATCATTGGATAATCACTTTGAGGTAGTTGCAGAAAATTCTGAAGATATGTATGACGGATTATTGTTGTTACAAGATCTGCAAGATGATATTGAAAGAAGATTGAAGCACTATACAAAGTGCATTACTAAGGCCACTGATAACTACTTGAACTGGTTAAAAGAAACTTATAACCGTCAATTGTCGCAAAGAATCAGGGCTGAGCTTGATGCTGAGTAATTAGCGAGCACTTTGTTCCCTAAATTCAAATTCAATACACTTAAATCAGTTTAAGATACCGTAAACTCAATTGAGGAGTATGTTTAGGTTTTTGTTATGCACGCATAACCAACCTTGGTATAGTCTTTGTCGTTTATATAATAAAGAAAGCGATATTAAAATGAGCATCAGAGAACGCATAACGGCCGTATTTGTCTTGCAGAGATTTGTGAGGTTGAGCAGGGTTTTGTTGCCAATGTATATGGACCTTTCATCAAAAAAGAGTCTGTCACTTTCTGAAGAAAATAAATTAGCGGGGATTAAGCAGGTTTACGACAATTTTCAAGCAAATCCTCAAGCGTCAAACTATTTAATTAACTCAAATATCTTGAGTTTGATTCAAAAGGTTTACGAGTATTTAGTTCTTCAAAAACCACAAAACCCTGAGAGTTTTCACAATTATAATGAGTTCATCAAAGAAAGCGATCGTCTAATTGAACTTTGGGATCGTCAATTGTTGAATTAATTATTTTCCTGCGCCTTTAAAGATAATGGCAATAGTATAGAACATGATTTTAAAGTCAAGTGCTAAAGACATGTTACGAATGTAAAGTAAATCATACTTCATTCTTTGTACCATTTGTTCTACATTTTCTGCATATCCAAACTTTACTTGTCCCCAAGATGTAATTCCAGGTCTTACTTTATGCAGATATAAGTATTGTGGATCTTTAGCAGCAATTTTATCAATGTAATATTGTCTTTCCGGTCTAGGTCCAACCAAGGACATGTCTCCAATTAAAACATTCCAAAATTGAGGGAACTCATCAAATCTGGTTTTACGTAAAAATTTTCCTATCCCTGTGATGCGTTTGTCTTCTGAACTGGATAATTGAGGTCCGTTTTTTTCTGCATTTTGAACCATTGTCCTGAACTTAATGATATTGAATTTTTTGCCGTGTTTACCAATTCTCTCCTGCGTGAAAAATACAGGACCTTTGCTGGTTGTTTTTACAATGATTCCGACTGTTATATAAAATGGAATCAAAACGATTAAGGCAATAAGGGAAACACCAATATCAATCAATCTTTTAGTTGAAAATTGCCAATCAGGCATTATGCTTGGTGTCACATCTAATAATAATGCTCCAAAAATGCTGTTCATTTTTAACTGTCCGGCAAGGATGTCATAAGCATCAGGAATGGTAGAGATTTTTATATCATATGGAGCCAACTCTGTAATAATCCCTTTAAGTCTTTCATGATCAGAACTTTCTAAGGCAATTATGGCACGTTCAACTTTGTTGTTTTTAAGAATATCATGAATGTTATCTATGTGACCAAGATAAGGGAGTTTATCACTCAATAATGTGTCTGTTCCATTGATGTTAACGTATCCAATAAAATTATAACCTGATTTTTGTTTTAGGCTGTTAATATCCTCCAAAACTTCAAGAGCTCTATTACTACCTCCAATAATGATTGTATCAAAACCAATAATGCCTTTGTGAATTCTCTTTACGTAGATTGTAGTAAAGATAAATCTTGGGATTAGCGTTATTGTAAAGTGTAATCCAATAAAAACTAATAAGAGCGTATAAAATTGGGTATAGACACTCACGTAGTCGTTTAATACAAAAGCAAAGAATATCAAAATACATCCCATCAATGTTCCATATAAGGTATGCTTGATAGTTTTTAATCTATAATTCTCCTTGATGTTGTGATAGGTTCCCTGAATGGTATAAAGCAATATCCAAAAGAAGGGAAGGGCAATTAATCCTGTATAAAAATTTCCTTTAAACACCACCTCTGTATGTTCAACAGTTTTTATTCGGTAGATGTAGAACAAAAACCAGACAATTGCTGCAGTTATAAAGTCAACAATGAGGAATAATATTGCCTTTTGTCTACTGGTCATTGATAACGAATCACCTTTATGTTGTCAAGATATATTACTCCGCTTGTGATATCCTTGTCCAAAATACTGATGAGGTATAATTCAAAACTCGTTGCATTTATTTCATAGCTCACATCATCAATAAGGTTGATGTAGATTTTTTTCCACTTCATTTCTGATTCATCTTGTGGGTTGATGATAAATACAGGAGGGTGTTCAGCAATTCCGGTTGAGTTTTCAGCAATAACATTTAAAGCAATTGAATTGGTATTCATGTAATCAATCTCAACATAAACATCTTCTCCTACAGGAAGATTTAAATTGGTATTAGTTTGCGCCTTAAAAACTGAATCTGTTTCTGAAAGGTAAATTGCTCCACATCCATTACCATACTTAACAATGTCAGGTTGTTGACTTGAAGTGACAATGACAATATTAGTATCAGATACCGCATCTTTATCAAACTGAACTCCTACTTGTTCAAAATCCTCAATAAATTGAAATTGCAAATTAGATTTGTAAGTGGTTGTTGGGGTAACACTTACTTCCGTGTCTTTTACCAAATTCACTGTGGTTTCAAATTTATTGTAAAAAGGATACCTTGTTCTGGTAGCAGAAATTCCGTTCATTTTAATACCCGGATATACAAGTAAAGTATGTTCACCTTCATCTAATACAGGAATTTTAGCAGGTAATGACCAAACACCTAATGCCTCATTGTCAAGGTAAATCCATGCGTCTGTGATGGCATGTGTATTGGCACCTTGTGTACCTTCGTCTGTAGTTAATGTGAAATCATTTACAATTAGCCAGGATGGCGTATTGTCTTCTTTTTTACAAGAAGTAAGCAATAGAATTGTTAGACTAAACAGGTAAATTTTATTCATGTAATCGGATTGGGGTAGTAAGCAAACGCAAAAATTGATTAAATATTTTCTTGTATCAAACTTCTACTCAATTTAACTTCATCCATAATCCAATGTGCCACTTCAAGAGCTTTTAAACCATCATTTAAAGTTACCGGTGGAACTGAATCATTTTCAATGGCTTCAGCAAAAGATGCTAACTCTTCTTGTATGGCGTTTGAAGCTTCAACTTCTGGCTTAAAAATTTCAATTTTCTTTTTTTCTTTTCCTTCACCTAAATCAAACACAATGTCAAAAGGATCCGGTTCTTCATCAAGCGTAGTCATTTTAACTATTTCTGAAGTTTTTTCAAGAAAGTCAACTGAGATATAGGCATCTTTTTGAAAGAATCGGGTTTTTCTCATGTTTTTAAGAGAAATACGAGATGCAGTTAGATTAGCTACACAACCATTTTCAAACTCAATTCTGGCATTAGTAATATCTGGTGTTTCTGATACAACTGCTACTCCGGATGCTGAAACTTTTTTCACCTCTGCTTTAACACAACTTAAAATAACATCCAAATCATGAATCATTAAATCTAAAACAACCGGAACATCTGTTCCTCTTGGGTTGTAGAATGCCAACCTGTGTGATTCAATAAATAAAGGCGCGTTTAAAAAAGGGGCCGCTTCTTTATAGGCTGGATTGAATCGTTCAACATGTCCAACTTGTACTTTTACATTGTGTTTATCCGCCAATGCTTTTAATGCCTGACCTTCTTCAACCGTTTCAGTGATAGGCTTTTCAATAAAAACATGTTTTCCTTTTTTTATGGCTGCTTCAGCAATTTTAAAGTGATAAATAGTAGGAGTAACAATGTCTACACAGTCCACTGCATCTAATAATTCGTCAATATCAGTGAAACGCTTTATGTTGAAATCGTCAATTACCTTTTGTGCATTTACATCTTCAGGATCATAAAATCCTACAAACTCAAATTTATCATTCAGAGAATCAATAAGTTTAGCGTGAATTCTTCCTAAATGCCCTACTCCAAAAATTCCGATTTTTAACATATGCCAGTTTTGTGCAAAGGTATTTCATTTTTGTAAATGAAGGCAGTTGTGAACAACTCTTAATCTTACCCTAATGAAAGCAAGCAAAAAATATCTTAGTTTTGTTACTCAATTACTATTATGAAAAAACTCTTACTATCATTTGCCCTTTTATTGGGTGCATCTTCTTTTGCTCAAAATACAGATACAGTTAAGGTAATGGCCTACAATCTGTTAAACTTTCCACAAATTAATTCTGCAAGAATTTCTCACCTTGAAACTATCTTTCAAGAAGCATTGCCGGATATTTTAATGGTTTGTGAGTTAACATCTTCAACCGGAGCCAATGGTATTTTGAATAATTCACTTAATGTAAACGGTATTACTCATTATCAAAAAGCGAATTATGTGGCAGGACCTGATACCCAAAATATGCTTTACTATAATTCAAATAAGTTAGGTTTACACGAGCAAAATGAAATAGCAACAGCATTAAGAGATATTAATGAGTACGTGCTGTATTATAAAAGTGATGATATTGCAACAACTACAGATACTACATTTTTCTATGTTTATGTAGCTCATTTAAAGGCGAGCACAGGATTTGAAACAGAAAGAAACCTGGAGGTGCAAGAAGCAAAAGATTTTATGGCCACCAGAAGCGGCTTAGAAAATGTGCTTTTTGGAGGAGACTTTAATATTTATGGAAGCTCAGAACCAGCTTGGAATACCATTTTAAATGGAGCAGGGGTAACACTTGTTGATCCAATTAATGTTCCGGGTGAATGGCATTCAGACTGGGGATATGCAGATATTCATACACAATCAACCAGAACAGCAACTTTTGATGGAGGATCTACCGGTGGAATGGACGATAGATTTGACTTTATTTTTATGTCACCGGATTTAAAAAGCTGGGGAAACCAAGCTAAACTAATTGACGGAACTTATTGGGCTTACGGTCAGGATGGAAATCACTTCAATGGTGAGATCAATGGTTCTCCAACCAATACTTCTCTACCAACTGCCGTAATTGATGCTTTATATCTTATGTCAGATCATCTTCCGGTATATGCTGAAATTGAAGTGCAAAAAACATTTAATAGTGTTCCTGAATCAACAATAGAAATTAATGCCTTTTACTATCAGGATGCCATTCACTTTCAAACGGCAGAATCTTTAACAGATATTGGTTCCATGTATGTTTTTGACATGAGCGGTAAAAAGATAAAAGAGTTTAAACCATCATCTCAAGAAGAAAAATTTGATGTTTCCTTTTTAGAGAAGGGTGTATATATTTTAAGATCAGAAAAAGGGAATTTCAATTTGAAATTCGTGAGATAAATCTAAGCTATTGAGATTTTGAATTGATGAGCTTATAGACGTACGCCCATTACGCAAATGTCGTCTACTTGTTCAAATGATCCTTTCCACTCGTTAAATGCTTCTAACAAAGTAGATTCTTGTTGCTCATTTGGTTTACCAAAAACAGAAAGTAGAAGCTGCTTGAACCTTTTACGCATGTATTTTTTGTTCATTGATCCTCCAAACTGGTCTACGAATCCATCACTAAATAAGAATAGTTCATCTCCTTCATTTGCCTGAAGTTTGTGAACGGTGAATTCGTCCGTTGAATCGGCATGATGGGCTAGAGGCTGTTTATCACCTTTAATAGAGTACAATTTTTTACCTTCTAATTCCATATCCGGATCAATAATCTCTCCTTCAAGGGTAACTAAAGGTTGATTGGTGTCTCTTATTATGTATAGTGGATTAAAAGCTCCTGAAAAATAAATAGTCTGTTTGGTTTTGTCATAACTGACTAGCGCCGCATCAATCCCATCTTTTTGAGCAGTTTGTCTTTGATTTAAAACCTTAATAATTCCCTCTTTAACATAATTGAAGATCTCATTGGGTTTTATAAATTCATCTGTTTTAACCGCTTCATTGAAAAGTGAAGAACCAATAATGCTCATAAAAGCGCCCGGAACTCCATGACCCGTTGAATCTGCAACAGAGAAATAAACTTTGTCCATTTCTTTATTGTGATTGATCCAGTAAAAATCACCACTTACAATATCCTTTGGTTGATATAAAACAAATGAATTTGGTAAAGCAGTTTTTATCTTTTGCTCTGAAGGCAAAATAGAATCTTGTATCAATTTGGCATAATTAATACTTGAAGTAATATCTCTATTCTTTTGCTCTAGCGTTTGAGTACGTTCCTGAACCTTTTCTTCTAAAGATTCATTGACAGATTTTAATTCGTTGATAAGCTCTTCTCTGGCTTTCTCAGATTTTTTAAGCTCATTCTCCTTAAAGTAGCTATTAATCGCTTCGGTAACAGTTAAATTTAAATCTTCAATTTCCCAGGGTTTTGCCATGTAACGATAAAGGCTGGCATTGTTAATTGCATTACCAACAGCTTCAACGCTAGCTTGTCCTGTAAGTAAGATCTTTTTAATTGAAGCGTCTAATTTATTGAGTTTCGTAAGCAACTCATCTCCTTTCATTCCGGGCATTATTTGATCTGAAATGATCACCGGAATAGGATATCCATCTTCTTTCAACTCCTGATATAACTCCAAAGCTTCATTCCCACTTTCTACTGTTTCTACAGTGAAATTGGTGCCCAGATGCCTGCGCAACTGCGAACGAAGACTGTTGAGAATCATTCTCTCATCATCAACACATATGATGGTAGGTTTTTTCACTTTTTTACAATAACGAAATACCGTCTCTTATCGTTGTAATTAACTCTTCTTCAGTCCAAGGTTTTTGTAAACACTTGTAAAGGTTTGCTTCTTTTTCTGCTCTGGCAACAGCTTCGTTATCAGCTTGCCCTGTCAACATTACCTTTACAATTTTAGGAAATTTTTCATGTACTTTGATCAAGAACTCATCTCCTTTCATTTCTGGCATCAACCAATCTGATACAATTAACAATATTTCAATGTCCTCGTCAACCAATTCTTCAATTAAATCAAGTGCCTCATCAGGACTTTCAGCAAATTCGTATCCATATTCAGATCCAAAATTTCTTTTTAACTGCCCTTTTAAGCTTGTTAAAATTGTACGTTCATCATCTAAACAAAGTATTGTTTTCTTAGCCATATTAATTTGCGTAAGGTAATTTTACAGTAAATACAGTTTTTCCGGGTTCACTTTCAACAGTGATAGTTCCGGAATGTTTTTCAACTATTTTCTTAACGATATCTAGTCCTAATCCACTTCCTTCACCAGCAGGCTTAGTTGTGAAAAATGGTTCAAATATTCTATTCTTGATATCCTCAGGAATTCCTTTTCCTGAATCAGCAATATCTACACGCGCCATATCTCCATCTTTTTTAATGGAAATAGTAAGTTGACCCTCATTGTTCATTGCCTGAATGGCATTGTGAATCAAATTAGTCCAAACCTGGTTTAATTCATCCGGATAACATGCAATTGGTTCAAGCGAATCAAAATCTCTTTCAATGTCAATTCCTTTTTTGATCATGTTGTGATATAAAGTCAAGATGGTTTCAATTCCATTTTCAATATCAGCTTCAGTTTTTTCACCACTGTGATCAAATCTCGAATAATTTTTAAGTGCAAATACAATTTTAGAAGCCCTGTCAACAGCCATTTTAATATTGTCACTGTTTTTACATTGCTCTGTTTGGTTGTATATTAGATCTAATGCGGTTCCTGAATTAGTTCCTTTCAATAATGGGAGATAATCGTCTTTTAGTTCATAAAGCCCAATATCTACCATCATTTCTGCAATTTCATCTGCATTTTCAAATCCTTCATCTTCCAACTTTGACATTAAACCTCTTCTGATCTTTCTTTGTTCGGCAGAAGATATATTGCTCGTTGAGCTAAATGCATCTTCTAACATCATGAAGAATATTGCTTTTTCTTCCAATGACAAAATCCCTAATACTTCAGGAAAACCTTTGATAGAAGATTTAATTGCAGAGCGAATTGTTCCTATTGATGCTTGAATAGCTCCAAGCGGCGTATTAACCTCATGAGCAACTCCGGCTATTAATTGCCCTAAGGCAGCTAATTTTTCAGATTGAATTAATTGTGATTGTGATTGTTGTAATTCCTTGTGTTGCTGTTCTAACTGTGCATTAGCATTGTCTCGAATATTAATAAAGAATACAACCAAATAGTAAACAGCAGTTGAGATAATGATGATGTTTACAACAAAGAATAACACTTGCACTGATGGAGTAACATCAGGTCTGTAATCTACCAGGTAAGGATCAATAACTCCACTTACTATGGTAAAAACTACAAACAAAGCTATCCAAACTCTACTGGCTTTGGTATCATAAAAAGACAAGGAACCTATAACTGCCAAAGATGCCCATAGCATCATTGCTCCACTAGATAAAAAACCTCCCAATGACCATTGAAACACGAAAGGAAGTAACAAACTAATGAAAACTTGAATGGCACTTGCTACTTTAAAATTTTTATTTTTTGAAAAAAACCAGAAGTTTATTATGGTTATGAAAGTATAAGAAAATGGAAATATTCCAGGAATTGGATAACCAAGTGCTGTAGCCAATATCCCCCAAACTAATCCACCAAATCCCATCACAAGTCCCATGTAAACCATGAAGGAGTGTTTTTGTTTAATTGACTCTGAATCGGTAGGTTTATCTCCTATTGCAAGAATTTTCTTGAGCATGCAAAATATCTAAGGTTTAGTAGGCTAATGTACAAAAAAATAGTGTGAAACACCTATAAACACTAGAGTTGAGCCCAATTTGTTGATTGACAGTGATTTAGTTTTGTGATCTAACTTTCTGATAAGCAACATCTAAAACAATATCTTTCAAAATTGTTTGTATTTTTAATTCAAACATGGAATTATGAGAGTATTTATAAGTTCAATTTTGGATGTGCTTGTAATTAGTTGCGGGTCAGATAATACGGATTCGTCTGAAGTTGAGAATGACGTAGTTTTAAATGATACGATTGAAGAGTCTATGGATACCCTTGTTATTGATCAAGCGGAGAAAGATGTCATCAATGAAGTGTACGAAATGAGTGAAGAGGAGACTAGAGATTTTTTGAAAGATTATCCTGATGTAATCACAAACAGAAGAGACATGTGCGACATTTTGGTTAAAATGAAATTGGCCACTTATGATATGTTAGATCCGGGATTTACTTTACATAAACTACAACACAATGAAGAAACGGATGAATTTACCTACAATAAATGTTGGGATGATGAAGGAGAGTCAAGATTTAGGGTAGCTTCAGAAGATGTGAGTAATGGAGTTTCTGAAGGAGACCATCCTGTTTTGAGCCATTCATATAAAGATTATCGATTCTGGAAAATTGAGAAATTTGAAAAGGTTGAAAATGGTTTAAGGTTCTGGTTTGAAGGTGCAGATGAAATTGATCCATATAGAGCGTTAGTTTATACTTCTGGAGGGTTTTGGGCATATTATGAAAATGACGAGGGCCTTGAATCTTATACCGTTTCGGATTTGGTAGCATTTAATTTAGTACAAGAAGATTGCTAATTTTATCCTGTGTTAAAACTTATTTTTTCATCCCTTATTTTAAGTTCTTTTGTTCTATATGGACAAGTAAAATCGGATACGCTTTTAATAGCGCAACATCTTAGAACAATTACCAAAACAGAACAAGCCAGAAATGCCTTAAATGTTGAAGCATTAAACAAGGTTGCAGAATATATTCATTCAAATTTTAAGCAGCAATGCGATACTGTATTTTACCAGGAATATGAGGTAGAAGGGGAGGTTTACAAAAATGTTATTGGAAGAATGGGGCCTGAAGATGCTCCCAAAATTGTAGTGGGTGCACATTATGATGTTTGCGGTGATCAGGAAGGAGCAGATGATAATGCTACCGGAGTTGTTGGATTATTAGAGCTAAGCAGGATGTTAAACAAGGATTCTCTAGATGTTCAAATTGAGTTTGTTGCTTATACATTAGAAGAACCGCCATTTTTTAGGTCTCAGTATATGGGAAGTTATGTTCATGCAAAATCTATTTATGACTATGAAGAACCAACAATTGGAATGGTATGTCTGGAAATGATTGGTTATTTCAGTGATGAAAAGAAATCACAGCGATATCCAATTGGCTTATTAAAGATGTTTTATGGTGGAAAAGGAGATTATATCACAGTTGTTCAGAAGTTTGGAAACGGAAAGTTTGGTAGAAAATTCAATAAAGACATGAAAAAACAAAAACTGCTGCCAACCAAATCATTCAAAGGGCCGGCAGGTTTACAGGGGATTGATTTTTCAGATCACCTCAATTACTGGAAATTTGACTACAGTGCTGTAATGATAACCAATACAGCATTCTACAGAAATAGCAATTATCATAAGAATACTGATACCATGGAAACGCTTGATTTGAATCGCATGGCCTTGGTGATTGATGAAGTTTATCTCACCTTAAAAAATTGGAAATTAAAGTAAGATGAAAGTTTTCAAGCCAATCATATACCTGGACGCAGCCTTGAGTTTTATAATCCCATTGATGGCGGTGGTTTATCTGATTTATGATGAAAGTGATTATTCGGTTTGGATATTGCTAGGTGGATGGATCATGTTTTTGTTGCATGGTGTTGCCATTATCTTAACTGCTCCTTCAAGAATTAATACCAGCAATAGCATTTGGGCTACAATTAATCTTGTGTTGATTGGAGTTTTGTTTTGGACAGATTTTATTTCATTTGAGGGATTTTTAATTCTTGAATTGGCGTCTGAAACAGTTTCATACCTATTGGCCATTCTAGGATTTGTTGCGCTAAACAAGAAAATAAATGGAAAACCATTTTGGAAAGAACTAGGACCCGGCATTGCTATTATGAATTTACTGTTGATTAGTGTTATTGTTTATCCTTTTGTTGCCGAGTGGCTTTTATATGTAAATTCTCAATCTGACGGAACATTTTATTGGTTAGCTATTTCATTAGCTACTTTAGTTTCGGTATCTAAAAAGTTTGGCGTTTTGGCAGAAGTTGTTCAAAAAGTAAATTCAAAACCTAAAACTGAGATATCTGGTTCTGCAGAAAATACAGTTGTTAAAAAGGAAGTAAATACAACACCTCTATTTGTTGTATTTATGATTATCTGGTTTGTTGGATTAATTGTACTTATGAATCTTAAATAAGATCATTGTTTAAGTCACTTTTATTGTACATTTATTCAACCTATTCAATTGAAATTCAATGGAAGAAAAATTTCATAAAAGCACTGCGGTAGAGAAAGAAGCTATGCTTAAAATGATGGTTAAAAGTAATTTGAAACCACTTTTATACTTTTTATTCATGTATGGAGCCTTCCTTGCTGCTTCAATTTTACTAGTTTGGAGTTATCATCAAGTCTGGTGGTGGCAGGTGATAGCTTTTGTGTTTTTTGCTATTGTACAGTGCAGTATGTTTGCTGGAGAACATGAAACGGTTCACAATACGGCTTTCAAATCAAAGTCACTCAATTACTTTTCTTCATTGATGTTAGGTTTAGCACACATGTACGCTCCTTCAACTTTCAGGGATTTACATTTTACTCATCACAGATATACTCATGTACCCGGAAAAGATCCTGAAATTAGTTTAGGGCATAAAGAAATTCCTTCGGTGATTTTATCCTTACCTACATATTTGGCTTGGTTAAGTGGTTTACCGTTACTGTTGTTCAAGGTGTTTATGTTGATTTTTGGAGCATTAGGAATGCCAAATCCAATAAGGAAATTTATTTATCCATTCGTTCGAAAAGAATCTAGATTAAACATTGCCCTTGAGAGCTTACTTTATCTGTTTATTTATACCGGATTAATAATAATTGCTAACTTTTTTAATCCCGGAGTTTGGTACTTGTTTATTGGTCTTGTAGTAGGACACTGTTTATTATCAACTTATTTGGTGATGGAGCACAATGGATTACCTTACGAAGGAAACATACTTGAAAAGACTAGAAGCATGAGAACTAATAAGGCGGTTAAGTTTTTAATGTGGAACATGCCATACCATGCCGAACATCATGCTTATCCGGCAGTGCCATTTTACAATTTACCACAGCTTCACAAAGCTTTGGAAAGTGAATTAAAGCATAAAGATGAATCTCATGCCGATTTTCATTTAGCTGTTTTTAAAGGGAAGTATAAAAAGAAGGACTAAAGTTTTATATCAACTGTAACGTAAAAGCTAATTCCATCAGAAGGAATAATTCCCGGACCGGGATAACCGCTGGCACGTCTAGTGAAATACTTATTATTAGTAAAATTATTTACCCCTGTTTTGAAGGTGAAATGTCTATTTAAATTATAAGTAGCACCAACATCCATTACATAATATGAAGGTATAATTCCTGCAACTGCATTGGGATCAAAAGTTGCGTTTGTTCCATCTGTATAATGCTTATGAACATATGAAGCTAAGTATGAAAATGTCCACTTTTTGACAAATAATTTAGTGCCAATTTTTGCTGTTACGGGTGGAACCAGTTCAACCCATTTGTTGGCATAAGCCTGTTCTAGAGATTCACCATATTTAGCATATACATATGAAATGTTTGCAAATCCACTCCAATAGGTCTGAGCTGAGTCAGATTTCTTAAAAATTCTTTCTCCAAATAATTCAACTCCTGCACTGTAAGCTTTACCAATATTTGTGCGATATCTGACAAATTCATAGTCATTCACTTTTTTGTTGACCACGCCAATTTTATTGTCATAATACAGGAAAAATCCACTTACATCAAAAGTGTATCTGCTGCTTTTGCCTCTAAATCCTAAATCTGCGTTGTAACCGGTTTCATCTGTTATATTGGGGTCTACTTGTTGGTTTGGGTTGATAATGCGGATATCTGAAAAATTGATACCTCTGTAACTTTGCGCTATATTACCATAAAATTCAGCATTTTTAAAAGCTTTCCACGTTAAACCTAAGCCTCCCAAAAAGATATCTCTACTATTACTTTTGTCTTCAGTGTAAGTAGTATCAAATAATAATTCGTTTGTCAAAGGATGAAAATTTTGAACTCTATAAGATCCCTGCGCAGCTGTAGAAATGTGCTCATACCTAACACCCGCAGAAAGCCAAAACCCTTTTGATAATCTGAACATATTTTCTGCAAAAGCCGAATAGTTTTGAGAAGGAAAAACATAGTCTGATCCCTCTAAATCATTTGGATTTATAAAATCGAAGTCAGCACCATAGCCATCATTTGCTTTTCCTTGTAAACTGGTGGTTTTACCATTGTAATATCTCAATCCCGCAGCAAGTGTTCCTTTAACCTTTTTACCAAGAGGATAATGTTGCAGCAATCTCAATTCTGCTCCAATATTGTCAAAGTCTCCACTAATGAGGTCTCTATTTTCGTAGTCATCTAATCTGGATATTTTATCCAAGTTGCCTAAGGCATTTCTACTTGCATTCACTTTAAACCCTTTAATGTCAATGGCTGTTTTAGAGGATATAACCCAGTTAAAATGAGCGGATAAGATATTCCAGTTAACTCCAAACCAGTTTCTTTCTCTTATAGATTGCCTTGGATTTTGTTCAAACATAGCATCTGTCAATCCTCCTGCTTGCTGCGCCAAATATGACATATGTGTATATTCAGCACTTAAAAAGATGTTTTCAGTAAACTGATATTTTAACATTCCAAACGCATTGTGTTGAGTAAAGCCCGCATTGTCTCTCCAGCCATCTCCGCGTTTGAACTTATAAAATGCCAGATAAGAGAACTTCTTTTTTATGGTACCAGAAATACTATTGAACGTACCAACGTAATTGTATCCTCCGTATGTATGTGAACCTTTGTATTCAAACTTTTTGGATGAAGGTTGGATTAAATTAAAGTTTAGCATCCCACCAAATTGAGGTCCAAATTGTAAAGAGGCAGCTCCTCTAATTAACTGTATAGATTCAATGGCTTCTGCAGGAGGAGTGTAATAAGATTCGGGATATCCCAAAGCGTCTGCAGCAATGTCATAACCATTTTGTCTTGTATTAAAATGCTCAGTTCTGTTGGGACTTAATCCTCTGGCTCCAATTCCTAATTGCAAGCCTCCACCATCACTTTCCCAGATGTTTAGTCCGGGAACAGAAGCATACAATTCACGAGCATTGTTGGCAGATTTATTTCCGATAATTTTCTCAAGATCTATCAGCTGTGTTTTCTTACCATGGGTCAGGGTCATTCCTTCAATTGTACGCATGTTTCTGGATGATAAAGCATCTTCTGCCAATACATCCACTTTTGCCAATTGCATTGTATCTTCAATTGAAACTTTGTAGTTATTAGATCCATTTTTAATTTGAAGTGAATCATCAAAATCTACAAATCCAATTGAGTGAATACGGATGTGATATTTACCTGCAGCTAAACCATTGAAGAAAAACTTACCGTTGTTATCCGTCAAAGCATAATGTGATTTTTCAGAACTAAGAGACACTTTGGCAAAAGAAACAGGAGATTTACTTTGATCTAAAACAGTTCCTTTTAATTCACATTGCGCAGATGTAAGCACGATATGGAATAGGAGATATGTAAGTAACCAAAACTTCATTTTAATCTATAAACTCTTCTAACCAATTTCGTTGTGACAAATCATTTTCAATAGTGGCTAAGTTGTGCTTTTTATCTACATATAGCTGATGAGGGCGCGAATTTAAGGTAACATATACTTCTGCATGAATTTCTGGTTGATTAAATTCCATTTCAACGCCATGTTTCACTACAACCGTATCCTGGTAAACATCCTCTAAATGATGCGCATATTGTAAGATCATATCAGGTTGAGTACTCATCATTTTCTCCTGATTGGGCGTTAAGAAATCTGAATTGTCTACAGTCAACTTAGCATTTTCATCTTCAATGTAAAAAGTGGCATATCCTGCTTTTTCCATGAGCATTACTCTCCATGAGAATCTAAATCCCTGTTCTGTCCAAAATAAGTTACCATCATAGAATAAATATCTGAATGGTGCAGCTAGCTGGATAAACACGTATAAAGCTAACAATGCTGTGCTAAACTTTTTTACATTGATACTTATCAATTTAACTACGTTATTTGGGTGTCTATAATGTAAAATGGAAGCTAGTTTATCTATGATTTTTTGATGGAAATCTGCCGAGAAAAATATCAATGTAGCTGTCATCATCACCCAAGGGAAAACTCCTATTGGAAATAATATCCAGGTTGTGATGTGAAAAATGATCACGAACATATATGCCATTTTTCTTGTTTTATTCCAAGCAAGGAAAAATACTATTGTAAGGTCATAAATACAACCAAACCACGCAAATGTATAGGCTATCCAATCTTGTTTAAGTATGGGACCTACAATCTCATAATGATGGGCCGTATGTAGCCAAAATTTAAGTGGTTGAGCATTCAAAAGCCAGTCTGGTTCAAGCTTTGCGATTCCGGCAAAGAAGTAAACTACCGCAATTTGAAATTGAAGAATACGAATGTGCCATTTACTGCATTGATTATTTGGATCTGTAAATCCAAGTTTAGCATCTAATGAAAAGTATCTATTTGCGGGAATAAATATGAGCAGCAAAGCTATTAAACTCACGAAGTAATAATGGTTGAGGTAATTAGTTTTATCCAATAATTCAACATAAGTAAAACTTAAAAAAAAGATAATTGCTCCGGCTCTGTAAAACAACCCTAATAAAATCAAAATTGCTCCTAATAGCATTAAGCCGAATAAGGCGTAAATACCAAATTCATTAGGGTAGGGTAGCCATTCAAATCCATAATATGAAAAGTGGAATGTTGGCTCAATGTATTGCGATTCAATCCATCCATTTGCCCAAAATCTGAGCACAGAAAAAACCATTAATATTCCAAAGCCTATTCTGTAAGTAGCCAATGGCGCGGCTGATACTTGTTCATGCCAGTTCCAGCGAAAGGCATTAGATATTTTTGATGATATGGCTGAATTAGTCGCCATCATTATCCTGGAAAGTAATCAGTAACCCTAATGTAGATGACATGTCAGTTTTACCGTAAGTAACCAGCTTTTTAATTTCAAGAAAAGCAGTGTTCACAGCTGTTGGATTTGTGTCAACTTTTTCACTCAAAGGAGTTCCGATATCTTGTACAGCTTGAATACAGATGTCAAATTGATTATTAATATTATCTGCAAGCGATACAGTTGTTTCGTCATCTTCAACATCTTTGATATAATCATCAAATCCAATACCTGCGCCGCCATTGAATACGTTTTTTAAAGCAGTAAGATTAGTCAGAGCCAGGTCTGTTGATATACCTGAATAATATGCTTCAACGTAATTTGGAAGTGTCATTCCACCCGTTTGTTGCCCAGCCGGAATGCCGATTTTAGCATTTTTAAGCAATTCAATATCCTTTACAAATTCATTAAATATCAAACTGGTAGAGCTACTTGCATCATTTCCGTCTGCTGCAATGAATGCAGCTTGATGTGATGACCATCCGGACATAACCAAAGCAAATTCACTTTTCATTTTTGCTGTTAAATCAGTCAAATAGGTTTGTCTGTTAACATCCAAGAATTCAGTAATTATAGCAGATTCATCAGTATGATACAACAGAAAGTCAATAGCCGGAAAACCAATGGCGTCTACATTGTCTAATGATCCCAAAGTGTATGAACCGTTGGTGATGTTGCTACCAATCTGAACAGTATCTGTTGGATAGGTATTCATTGAGGCTTTTACACCGTAATCCATAAAAGGACCAAAATCCAACATTTTAACTTGCTGAAAAGCAGTGTAAGCATTAACAAAAGAGCTTTTTAATGCATTAAGGTTGGTTGCATCTGTATTGGCAGTAAATGAGTTGGCTTTGGTGTCTAAATCATCCAATGAAGATTCCATTTGGTTATAGGATGGTGCAATAACAGTATTGACCATGTTGTTTAACATGGCCGATCTGTCAAAATCTTCTTTCTTGTTTTTGTCACATGCTACAAGTGATACTGCAGCCAAGACAAGTATGAATATTCTTTGAGGCATTTCCGCTTTTTAAAATCCGTATGTTGTCTTCAATTCGTTAATTGCAGCAGCATTGTCAATTGTTGACATATCCCAAAGATTATCTCCAAAATACTGCGTTAAAATGGTGTCAATTTGAGTGTAGCTAATTTTTCTTGTTGCTAAAGGAACATAAGTTAGACACTTTACAAAGGCATAAGCTTCTGATAATGCATGCAAATATTTAGCGTTGTCATTTCCAAAATAACCTTGAGCTTCTTGTAAGTAAGCTACTGCTTGAGCAGCACAAATTCTTTCCCACATTTCTCTTATTACAAGAATGTTTTCATCTCTTATAGTCAGTTCATCCCCAACAATGGCAGCACGTCCTTCTAAAAAGGCGTTCATCATGATTGTGTTTGATGATAAGTCAGCATTTCTCGAGTTACAATATTTTCCCCAGAATCTTATGTCGGTAGTGTTTGTTGGAAAATCAGCAGCGACTCCAAAGTATCCAAATGCCTCATCCCAATGATGTTCCATTGTAGTGTAGTACTTTCCGTTGTCAGGATCAACAGCAGTAGTGTTGTCAACATTCATTTTATCATCTCCGAAATACACATTTAATGCTTGATTCATGAAAACAGCTCCCATAATTCCTTTTTCAATCATCTCTGCGTATTCAAATCCTCTCGCATCAAATAAATAGGTACTTGTCCCACTTGTTAAAACTCCTGCTTGTCCATTAGAAGCAGTGTTTGCAAAACTTTGAGAGGCTATGGCCAATGAATCAAACCATCCTGTAATTGTTGCTGAATCTGTTGTAAAACATTTATCTGCTAACATTTTAGAAGAAGTAAATGAGAAATTACCGTTTCCATCTCCATTAACATTGTAAAACATGTCATTCAAATTACTTGTTGAAATAGCAACAGAAGCTCCACTTTCCATATAAATGGCCATTTCCTCTAATTGATCTAACCTTTCTGTTTGCCCATCATAAGAAACGGTAGCATTACCTGAATTATCACTGAATGAATAGGTAGTAGGAATATCTAAAAAATAGCATGAACCATCATCTTTTTCTGCTTCTGTTGAATAGTTCAAGGCATCTTCGTCTGTACAACCTTTCTTTTTACATGAAGTGATTGTTAAACCTCCAATTGCTATTAGTACCAATACTCTTTTCATTATGCGACTGTTTTATTTAGATTCATTTTAAATAACTGTCGCAAAAGTAGGATACAAGTAATGTTTTAGCAATACCTAAAAAGTGGTATTCTTGAAAATAATTTGAATTAATAAACTAAATAGCTGTAAATCTGCAGTTTATTTGATGATGATTTCGTCTGCAAAAATATAAGCGGGATTTCCTTTACCCGGATGCCAATCAGGACACTTACCATAATTCTTTGCTACAATTTTAAGATAACGTGTTTCAAAAGCCTGATCGAACCCTATTTCTTGTAAGAATGTTCCATATTTGGTAGGTGACTCATAGTTTTTGACCGTTTTGAGTAAAACCCACTTTTTACCGTTTTTAGAGATATAGAATTGTACTTCTTTAGGAAACCAAATCCATGATTTTACATCCTGTAATACACTTAGGTGAATACTATTGATCTCTTTTTTCTTTCTAAAATCTAGTTCAACATTTAAGTCGTTTCCGTAGTATCCTTGCCAAGATCCTGTTCTAAAATCTGAGTTTCCTCTTATTTGATCGATCAAAGCCCTTTTTGATCCTCCTGAATATTGATTTAGATAATTAGTATTTAGTTTAATTCTCCACTTAGAATTGGCTTTAAAGAAAGTAGCATAAACAGGATAACTTACAGACTCAGCTCCAAAAGATTTAGCAATAAAATTGGTAGATTCTTTAATTTTAATTGGTTTGGAATAGATCAGGCTGTTTTCAGTAGGGATTTCGCCATCTGTGGTGTATCTTATAGCGACAACAGGTTCTGCACTTTTAATGGCTACCTTTTTCTTCTTTACAAATACTTTTTCGGCATTATCAAAGTACGGAGCAGACATTAAAGGAGCATCTTTTACTCTCAAATAAGGAACACCACCGTCAAAAATACCGGGTTGATCTGACATCACAAATACCAATTCGCCGCCATCCATAATTTCATGATGGTGGATAAAGTTTCTTGCCAAATGTTTATTGTTCAATTTTACATCAATTACATAGATATTTTCATTGCTGAAATTTTCAGTTTTAATGTTGAATGTATTTCCGTTTTCAAGTTTTAAGCTAAATGACGATAGGTGGGGAGTACCTAGTGCATATTGGTCTGTTCCAGGAGTTATCGGATATATTCCCATTGCACTGAATGCGTACCATGCAGACATTTGACCACAATCCTCATTTCCGCTCAAACCGTCGGGATCATTGTGGTATAGAGTAGTCATTATTTGATTGACATACTTCTGTGTCTTCCACTGATGGTTAGTAAAGTTGTATAGGTAGGCCATGTGATGACTAGGTTCATTTCCATGAGCATATTGACCTATCATTCCAGTAATGTCTACTTGTGATCTACCTATAGTTTCAGATGAAGTAGTGAAAAGTTCATCCAACCAGGCTTCAAAACGATCTTTTCCTCCCATCAATTGAATTAATCCAAGAATATCATGCGGAACGAATAAACTGTATTGCCAGGAGTTTGCCTCAGTATAATCAAAATTAACTTCGTTAGGTTTAAAATTGTTTTTCCATCCGCCATTGAATCTTGGCTGCATGAAAGCCGTTTTTGGATTGTATAAATTCTTGTAAAACTGACTTCTTTCGTAAAATCGGTCTGCAATTTTATGATCGTGTAAAGAATCCGCAAAAATGGCAATACACCAGTCATCATATGCGTATTCAAGCGTTTTTGAAACGCTTTCAGATTCATTTTCTGAGCTTATAAACCCTTGTTTTTTATAGTGTTCCAGACCTAATCGGTCTTGGTCAGCAGAATGAACCATGGCTTTAAGCGCATCATATTGATCAAAGTCTCTAATTCCTTTATTGTAGGCATCAACTATTACCGGAATTGAGTGATTTCCTATCATACATCCTGTGTAATTGGCAGACAATTCCCAAATAGGTAAAATACCACCTTGATGATATTGAGAAAGCATGGTTTTTATAAAGTCAACAGATCTTTTTCTTTGAGTGATGGTATAGAGCGGGTGAGTAGCTCTGAAAGTGTCCCATAATGAGAAAACGGTATATTGAACGTGATCATTTGATTGATGAATCTGCATGTCCATACCTCTGAACCTTCCATCTACATCTGAAAATACATTTGGACATAAATAAGTATGGTATAAAGATGTGTAGAAGATCGTTAATTTGTCCTGGTCTTTGTCTTGCGCATGAATTTTACCTAGTTCTTTGTTCCACATGTCTTCATTTGCTTTCTGATAGGTAGCAAAATCCCAATGAGGCATTTCTGTATTTAGATTTTTTACAGCTCCATTTATATCTACAGCAGACATACCTACCTTTATTCCAAGCACTTTAAAGTCGTCCCCAAACTCCAATATCAGCTTTGAGGACATGTTTTTATCATTCTTCTTAAAATATCTCTCCTTAGGAATTTCTGAGAATTTAATTGCGAAGTAAAAATGTTGTTCTGTTGCCCAGTTATCTGAAATTCTTTTACCTACAACAGTTGAATCATTCAAAAACATAAGATCAGAATCAATCATCTTATCTCGGTGTTCAAGGTCAATGATGATTTTTCTGTTGGTATTTTCAGGATAAAAATATTTGTGATATCCACATCTAGTAGTTGTAGTGAATTCACAGTTAATGTCTAAATCCTCTAATCTTACTCGATAATATCCTGCATGGGCCTCTTCATCTTCATGTGAAAATTTAGAACCATATCCTTTGTCTTTTTCTTTTCTATAAGAATTATTCCATTTGTTATCACCGGTAAAAGGAAAAATGAGCAAATCACCATAATCTGAAACACCAGTACCACTGAGGTGGGTGTGGCTGAACCCATATATATAATCGTCACTGTAATGATAACCGCTACAACCATCCCAACCGGCTAATCTTGAATCCGGAGATAGTTGCATCATACCAAAAGGAACTGCTACACCGGGATAAGTATGTCCATGACCGCCTGTGCCTATAAACGGATTGACCAATTTAGCATAATCAGTTTGTGCTGATACACTAAATGTAATGCAAAGCAATACAATGATTATGGACTTCATATTACAGTTTTTAGCTAACTGCGGCAGGAGTAAAATCTTTGATGATGGCTACAGCTCCCAAAATTCCTCCCCCGGTTTGGTTCAAAGATGTAATTCTCAAGTTTACCTTGTTTCTTAAGTTAGGTAAAACAAAGTTTTTCAAGTGCTTTTCAGTTTTGCGTCTCAAGATGTTTCCGGCATGAGTGATTCCACCGGTTAAAAAGATATTTTCAATGTCCATCAGGTTGATTAATCCTGATAAAGCAAAACCTAAGTCATGACAAACAGAATCAACTACTTCAAGCGAAACAGGATCATCTTTTCTGGCAGCATTGAATATTTCAAGTGGACTTAAATCACTAGGCTGGATGGCGTTTAAGGCAGAACCTCCTGAACTGAACTCAAGTTTTTCTTTAGCTGTTGTTACAATTCCCTCTGCGCCAACGTATGCTTCCAAACATCCTAAATTTCCACAATTACATTCTCTTCCTTCTCTGTGAACAACCATGTGTCCCAATTCACCTGCTAATCCATTATTACCACTAACAACTGCGCTATTGATAACACTGCCTAGACCAACTCCGGTACCTAGCGTTACTACTGCAAAATTGTTCAGGTCTTTACCTTCTCCAAACACTTGAATTCCTTTTGCATATGCATTTGCGTCGTTTTCAACACTCACAGGTAATTCAAATTGTTCTTCAAAAATCGTTTTGATTGGGATAATCTCACCCCAGTTAAGGTTAGGGGCATATTCAATTTCTTCTGTTTCTCTGTTCACACTTGGTGCACCAATACCAATAGCAGACAATTTATCTTTGAAATTGCTTTTAACAGCCATATTGATAGTAGCTGCTAATTCTTCGGCTGTTGTAAAATCTGAAGTTTGTAAAGTGCTTTCAAATAGGATTTCTCCGCTTGAATTTACAACTCCAAAATCAACATTTGTTCCACCGATATCAATTCCAAGGAAATAGCTCATAATAGTAAGTTTGCTGCTATATTAAAAAGTGAGTAGACAAATGTAGCAATTTACGGCGATTAATGGTTGTCTTTTTTGGCTGAATTTGGCTTATATCCTGATATTCCAAAGAAGATTAGATATAAAATTGCCATCAATGGAACTATAAAGGATAGTTGGATACTAAATTCTTCGGCTATTTTTCCTTGGATTAACGGAATAATGGCTCCTCCAAAAATGGCCATAACCAGTAATGATGAACCCTGACTTGTATATTTCCCAAGGTTCTTGATGCTTAGGGCAAATATATTTGACCATCCTATTGAAAAGAATAAACCAGTACCTAAAATTGCCCAAAATGCCAAAGCCCCTTCACTTATTATTCCAATAATAATCAAGATGCAATTTATTATTGAAAATACGGCAATCAATCTAGCTGGTTTTCCTTTTCCAATTCCAAATGCAAAAAGGTTGATTGTCATGAAAAGGAGATAAATTTTGATCTCATTAAATGATAACGGCACCCATGCAATACCATATTTGTCTACCTTAAGTCCATTGGCCAACCAAATAACACTGAATATGGCCAATGAAATCAAAGTCATTTTGAGATATTTTTTAATTCCGTTATAAGATTGGTTCATAGCAACGCTTCCAACTAATCTACCTATCATCAATCCTCCCCAAAAGAATGAAAGAAAATAATTGGCAGATTGCTCGTCCAAGCCCATTATATGTTCTTCTTTTGAAAATCTTCCAATCCAGCTTCCTACAGCAACTTCAGCACCTACATAAAAGAAAATGGCAACAATACCAAATACCAGATTTCGGTTCTTAAAAATCTCCAAACCACCTGATATACTTGTTTCATTTTTAAAAGGAGGGAACTTGCTCATGAATACTACAATGGCCATCACCAGGAATACAACTCCATAAAGCATGTAGGTATATCCAACTGAGGATACAGATTTACTACCGTCAGAGAATACTGAATAAATTAAAATGTTTCCTACAATTGGACCTATTGTTGTACCCAATGAATTTAATCCTTGAGCCAGATTAAGTCTGCTTGAAGCAGTTTTTTCAGGTCCTAGAATAGTAGCGTATGGATTGGCACAAATTTGTAATAATGTTACGCCTATTGATAGCACAAACAATGAGATGATAAATTGTCCATATGAGTTATTCAGTCCTGCAAAATAAAATGTGCCACATCCCAATGCACAGATTAATAAGCTGATTCCCATTCCGGTTTTATAACCTATTTTATTAATAGGATCTTTTCCACTAATTGTTGATATCAAGAAATAGATAAGTGAAACAATTAAAAATGTTCCGAAAAATGACAGTTGAATGTAAGATAATTGAGTAGTAGATAAATTAAATAAAGGACCAAAAGTATTGATCAGTACATCATTCATTACTGTAATGAAACCCCACATGAAAAATATGATCGTTAGGGTAATGAATGAAATTCTATGTTTATTTTCTGTTCCCGACAAGCTTATGAGTCTTCAGTTATTGTCGATAAATATAGCATAACAAATGATAAGTTGATTCAGCCGTAAAACCAATTCAGAATTCCCGATTAAGTGTTAACTTTACCTTGTAATAAACATGAGAAAAATACTATTAACAGGAGGAGCCGGTAATATCGGAAGTGCGCTGGCAAAAAGATTACTGCAAGAACCAGAAACTATTGTGACGGTTGTTGATAATCTTTCTACAGGTGATATTAAAAAGTTGCCAAAGGGATTTGATAATCTCAAATTCATAAAAGCGGATACAAATAATCGAAGTGAAATGACTGATATTATGTTGGCCAATCAATTCGATTTTGTATTTCACTATGCTGCGGTAGTTGGCGTAGAACGAACTCAAGAAAACCCAATAAAAGTATTGGAAGACATTGAAGGGATTAAAAATATGCTTCAATTATCCAAAAACACTGGGGTTAAAAGATTCTTTTATTCGAGTAGCTCAGAGGTTTATGGAGAACCTGTTACGATTCCTCAAAATGAGGAAACAACACCTTTAAATTCTCGCGTTCCTTACGCAGTTGTAAAAAATGTTGGAGAAGCTTATTGCAGATCTTTTCAACAAGAATATAATCTTGATTATACAGTTTTTAGGTTTTTTAATACCTATGGTCCGCATCAAACAACTGATTTTGTTATCAGTAAATTTTTGGTTTATGCATTAAAGAACGAACCTATTACTATTTATGGGGATGGAAGTCAAAGCAGAACTTTTTGCTATGTAGATGATAACATAGAAGCTACTGTAAAAGCGCTCAATGAAGATCATTGTGTGAATGATGTCGTAAATATAGGTGGTGCTGAGATTATTAGTATCCTTGATTTGGCTAAACTCATTATTGAAATCACCAATAGTAAATCTGAAATTGTTTTTTTACCGCCTTTACAAGATGGTGATATGACTAGAAGACAACCCGACAACTCTAAGATGAAAGAGATTTTAGGCAGGGATTTAATTCCACTGGAAGAAGGGATAAGAAGAATGCTAGAGAACAAGGAATTTATGAATTTGATGGGATTGGGCTAATGTGTGGAATAAACGGAATTTATAAGTTCGGAAAAGCCGTTAATGATGAAGGCTTGATTCAAAAAATGAATCAGGTGATTATTCATAGAGGACCTGATGCAGAAGGGATCTATACTGATGAGTTCATTCAGTTAGGCCACAGAAGATTATCAATTATTGATGTTGAAGAACGTTCTAATCAACCATTCGAAAATGAGAGATATGTTCTTGTGTTTAATGGGGAGATTTATAATTATAAGGAAATTCGTTCTTCAATAGATAATTACAATTTTGTCACTGATTCTGATACCGAAGTAATTTTAGCCGCTTATGCTAAATGGGGTAAACAATGCGTTTCAAATTTTAATGGAATGTTTGCTTTTGCTATTTGGGATAAGCTTGAACGTACACTGTTTATTGCTAGAGACAGATTAGGAATAAAGCCATTGTATTACTTATTGACATCAGAATTAATGGTTTTTTCTTCTTCACTTAAAGCTGTACTGGCTTCAGATTATTTAGATCGAAGAATAAATCAAGATGCTCTGGTGGATTATTTGCGCTATCAAACAGTGCATGCTCCTTACACATTGGTTGAAGGAGTTTTTATGTTAATGCCGGGTCAACAGTTGTTTATTACTGAGGAAGAAGGAGCAAAGTTTGAAACCTATTGGTCATTAACTGATAAAACTGTAAGACAAAAAGAAGAACTCTCAGAGGTTCATGCAAATGTCAAGCAAAAACTCACCAAAAGTGTAGCAGACAGATTGGTAAGTGATGTGCCTTTTGGAGCCTTTTTATCAGGTGGAATTGACAGTTCAATTATTGTTGGGCTAATGTCCGAAACACACAGTCAAAAAGTTGATACTTTTTCGGTGGTTTTTAAGGAAAATGAATTTAGTGAGAGGGAATATGCCAAAACCATTGCTGATAAGTTTAATACGAATCATCATGAAATAGAGCTGAGTGTAAATACCTTTAAAGAATTAATTCCTGATGCGCTCTCTTTTATGGATCATCCTTCTGGGGACGGACCTAATACATATGTAGTATCAAAATATACAAGAGAACAAGGGATTAAGATGGCCTTAACCGGTTTGGGAGGAGACGAGCTTTTTGGAGGTTATAGCATCTTCAATCAAATCACTAAACTACAGCAAAAAATGTGGTTGAAGAGTTTTCCTGTATTTGCCAGAAGACCTTTTGCTACATTGTATGATAAAATTAAAGCAGATGTCGCTTCATCAAAGGTGAAAGCCGTGATGAAACAAGAGCTTTTTGATATGGAATATATCTATCAGTTTTATCGTCAAACTTTGATGGATGAGCAGATAGATAAACTATTAAATGTTCCAAAATTGCCGCGAAATCAAGTATTGAACATTGCGCATGAATTGGTGGGTTACGGAAAACCTGGTTGGTCTTTACCGTCTTTATCAAGAACTTCTGTGGCAGAGATATCAACCTACATGCAAAATGTCTTGCTAAGAGATGCAGATCAAATGAGTATGGCTCATGGACTGGAATTGCGTGTACCTTTTTTAGATCACGAATTTGTAGAATATGTTTTAGCAATTCCAGATAAATATAAGAGGCCCGTATCACCTAAAAAGTTGTTAGTGGATAGCTTTGAAGGGATGTTACCAAAAGAAATTTATGACCGACCAAAGATGGGCTTTGTTTTGCCTTATGAAATTTGGATGAAAAATGAATTAAAGTCATATTGTGAAGAGAGATTAAATGAATTGAAGCATCTAAAGGTGATCAATGCAGCTGAGTTGGATAAATTATGGAATAAGTTTTTGTCTGGAAATAAAAGGGTAAGTTGGTCAAGAATTTGGCCTTTGGTAGTTCTGGGTGAATGGATGAAATCAAATAATGTCAGGTAGAAAACGCATATTAGTATGTATTGATTGGTATGAGCCAGGTTTTAAGGCTGGTGGACCAATTAGATCTGTGGCCAACATGGTTAACGCCATGAAGGATGATTTTGAGTTTTACATTCTTACATCTGCCTTTGATTTAGGTGAAGACACGCCTTATGATACCGTGAAAATCAATGAGTGGTTTGACAATGATGGAGTATTCATTAAGTATTTAGATAAAGACTTATTAAATCGATTGGCAATCAGGAGAAATATTCTTGAAATTGCGCCGGATATACTTTACCTGAACAGCCTGTTTTCAAAGAAGTTTACTTTGTTTCCTTTGATGACGGCAAGAAGAAATGGAATCTCAGTTGTTTTAGCACCAAGAGGAATGCTGGGGTTTGAATCTTTGGAAATAAAAAAAGGAAAGAAATCTACCTTTATCAATATTGCCAAATTAGTTGGTTTCTATGGTAAAGTCACTTGGCATGCATCTACTGATGTGGAAGCTGCTGACATCAGAAAGAAGTTCGGATCAAAGTCTAAAATTAAAATAGCTCAAAATATTCCTATTAGCACCAAGCTGGAGCTAAAAGAAATTTTGAACAACAGAAAACCGGGAAAAGTAAGAATAGTATATATCAGTAGAATCTCAATTATTAAAAATCTTCATTTGGCTATACAAGCAGTAAAGCAAGTAGCTTCAGAAAATCCGGTTGAATTCCATATTTACGGAAATATTGAGGAGCCAGAGTATTGGGAGAAGCATGAAAGTGAATTGATTGATACTGAAAAAATTAAAATTGAATACAAAGGAGTTGCCAAACCAACAGAATTAACAGAAATCTACAAAAACGCCAATTACCTTATTTTACCTACAAAACATGAGAATTATGGGCATGCAATAGTTGAGGCATGGGCACATGGATGTCCTGTAATAATCTCGCGTAATACACCATGGAAAAACCTCAATATTCAAGGGCTTGGATGGGATGTAGATTTAAAGAACTTTGATAATTTGATAGGAGCTGTTCAAGAAGCAGTTGATTTAGATTTTGCTTCTTATACCACAATGGTTACCGCTTCCTATAATTATTTTAAAGATGTTATTTTAGACAACGATATCATTGAAGCTAATCGTCAATTATTTAAAAATGCCAACTGATTTATCAAAATTCAATAATGACTGGTATAAGCCGGGAGGTAAGGTAAAGCGCGCCTTATGGTATTGTTTCAATAATTGGTTTTTACTGAATAAATACAATCCCTTTGGAGGATTAAAAAAGTTCGTTTTGCGCATGTTTGGAGCTAAAATTGGCAAAGGTGTTGTAATTAAACAACGTGTCAATGTAAAGTATCCTTGGTTTTTAGAAATTGGTGACCATAGCTGGATAGGAGAGGGAGTGTGGATTGATAATCTAGGAAAAGTAAAAATTGGACCACATTGCTGTATTTCACAAGGAGCACTTTTGTTGTGTGGGAATCACAATTACAAAAAATCAACTTTTGATTTGATGGTAGGAGATATC
Source organism: Paracrocinitomix mangrovi (assembly GCF_019740355.2). Taxonomy (GTDB): domain Bacteria; phylum Bacteroidota; class Bacteroidia; order Flavobacteriales_D; family Crocinitomicaceae; genus Paracrocinitomix; species Paracrocinitomix mangrovi. The sequence continues at coordinate 214,809 of NZ_CP091819.1, forward strand.
ACTTTGGAAGAAGGAGTTTGGATAGGAGCCAAAAGTGTTGTTTCAGGAGGTGTTACTTGTTTTTCACATGCAGTATTATCGGCAGGATCAGTGGCTAATAAAGATTTAGAGGCGTATAAAATCTATCAGGGAAATCCTGCACAAATAGTTAGGGAAAGAGTTATTGAGGAATAATGAAGATATCCATTGTAACAGTTTCATACAACTCAGCAGATACTATAAAAGACACCATTGAATCTGTCGTTCATCAAAAAGATGTTGAATTAGAATACATCATTGTTGACGGTGGCAGTACTGATGGTACTGTGGAAATAGTTGAATCTTACGGAGATAAAATACATCAATTTGTTAGCGAAGCTGATAAAGGTATCTATGATGGAATGAATAAAGGAGTAGCTATGGCAACAGGAGATGTCATTGGAATTCTCAATTCAGACGATTTGTATACCAATAATGAGGTGCTAAAAAATGTGTTAGCTAAATTTGAAGATGCAATTGATGGTGTTTATGCCAATCTTGTATATGTGGATCAAAATGATCTAAATAAAGTGAGGCGAACGTGGATATCCGGTAATTATATTGAAGGATCATTTAAAAAGGGTTGGATGCCACCGCACCCTACATTTTTCGTTCGTAAAAAATATTACGAAAAATACGGATCCTACTCACTTAACCTTAGATCTGCAGCTGATTATGAACTAATGCTTAGGTTTATTCATAAAAACAAGATAAACCTTGCATATCTAAATGAGGTAATTGTAAAAATGCGCATTGGTGGTCAAAGTAATGCTTCCTTAAAAAACAGACTTAAGGCCAACAAAGAAGACCGTATGGCCTGGAAGATGAATGGTTTAAAACCTTCTCCACTCACCTTTATTCGAAAACCAATTTCTAAAATTGGGCAGTTTTTCAAGCGTTAGGAATTCAATTATTATAAGGTATTCTTATTTCACAGTACTTTAACTTTTTTATCTTTAGGATATTAAAAAATATACTATGAAGAAAAGATACTATTTAGGCGCTTTGCTTTCTATGGCTGTTGTAGGAAGTGCAAATGCACAATCCATGTCTGAAGACTTCGAGAGTTATACTGTCGGGTCATACATGGGTACCAACTCTGCTGGATGGACAACATGGAGCGGAACTACAGGTGGTGCAGAAGACACTCAAGTAACAGATGCACAAGCTGCTAGTGGAACAAAATCCATTTATTTTCAAACTTCCAGTGCAAATGGAGGACCTCAAGACGTTATTGTTCCTTTTGGTGGACAACACACAACTGGACACTTTGTTTGGAGTGCAAACTTTTTTGTAGATCCTGCAAACGGAGCTTACTTTAACTTTCAAGGAAATACTACTGTTGGACAACTTTGGACATTTAACTGTCAAATGCATAACAACGGAACTATCTATTTTGATGATGGAGCAACTTTATGGGCTTCAACTTCATATCCACAAAATCAGTGGTTTAATTTAGAAGTAGATGTTGATTTAAATACAAATAGCTGGGATATCTCTATGGACGGTACGTCAATCGGAATTTTCCAGGCTGCTAACAATCAAGTAGCATCTATCGATTTATTTCCTGTAAATGCTTCAAATGGTGGTAATAACAATGCTAGTTATTATGTAGATGATTTTAACTACACGCATACTGCTTATACACCGGCAGGAACAAATGCTTCTGCTTACTTTATTGAAAATATTGGTGGTGTTGCAGGATCAAACATTACACCAACAGTTACTATTAAAAACTTAGGAACAACTGCTATTACTTCATTTGATTTAGAAGTTGCTTACAATGGTAACACTATTACAGAGAATATTACAGGTGTTAATGTTGCTTCTTTAGCAACTTATACTGTTGACTTCACTAATACTTTGACTTTGATAGGAGGAGCTAACAATATCGTTGCTACTGTTTCAAATGTAAATGGAGGAGGAGCTGATGATAATCCTGCTGATGATTCTAAAACTTTAGTAATTGATCCTGTTGTTCCTGCTGCTGGTAAAATGGTAGTTGGAGAAGAAGGTACAGGTACTTGGTGCCAATGGTGTCCAAGAGGTGCTGTTTTCATGGATTACATGGAAGATACCTACGGACAGTTCTGGGAAGGTATTGCAGTTCACAACGGTGACCCAATGGTAGTTACTGATTATGATGCAGGTATTGGTGGATTAATTGCTGGATACCCTGCTGCATTGGTAGATAGAGGAAATGATATCGACCCTTCTGAAATGGAAGCTGCTTTCGTTCAAAGAATCGTTACTGCTCCAAATGCTTACATCACCAATGGTGCAGAATACAATTCAGGAACAAACGAATTGAAAATTTCAGTAGGAGCTGAATTCTTGAATACATTGACAGGAAACTGGAAAATTGCAGTTGCTTTAACTGAAGATGGTGTTACTGGTACAACTGGTTATGCGCAATCTAATGCATATGCTGGTGGATCAAACGGAGAAATGGGTGGATATGAGTTATTACCAAATCCGGTTCCTGCTTCACAAATGGTTTATGATCATGTAGCAAGAGAAATTATTCCTGGATTTAACGGATTAGCAAATACATTCCCAACAATGAATGCAGGAGAAATCTATGTGAAAAACTTTACTACAACCCTTGATCCATCTTGGGATGTAAGTAAAATGCACATTGTAGCTATGTTGATTAATCCTTCAGGAGATATTGACAATGCTGCTGCAACTACAATTGATGAAGCTATTTTGCACGGATTCCTTGATGAAGGATATCAGTATGCGACTAACGCAGAGTTTAGTGTAGAAAACAATATTGCTATGTACCCTAACCCTGCAACCGAAAACACAGCTATCTATATCAATGGATTAGATAATGATGAAGTAATCGTTCAGATCTTTGATATGAATGGAAAATTGGTGTTCAACAATAACTACGGAACACTAACCGGTTCAACTACCATCTCTGTTAATACAGAAACTTTTGAAGCTGGAATTTATTCAGTTCAAACAATTGTTGGAAGTAACCAAAAAGTATCTAAGCTTACAGTTAAATAATAAACTGTTAGTCATAAATAATAAAAAGAGGAGCTCAGATTGGGCTCCTCTTTTTAATTTTAACAAAGGGTTAAGGAAAATTATCTTTTATATTATTTAAGGCATGGATATTGATCCGTAACTTTGGATGGGAATTGACGTTTACGTACTTGTAATGAGGATTAGATATACTTTACTTTTTGTTTTATTAGCAGTTAATTATTTAGGAAGAACACAATCAAGGTTTGATGATCATTTGATTGAAGTTGAGATTGAAGAAACTGGAGAATTGATGCAGTTTGTCAAAACTCCTGATCTATATGAGGAGCGTTGGGATACTTTGCCTCAACCTAATTTTTGGCGAGTAGTGATGAATATGCCTCCTGATTCTGCTATTTTAAATGTGAGAGATACCAGAGAAATTTTGGAGATTCAGTGGATTGATGATTGGAACAAGCAAACTGAAGATGAAAAAGAAGCCTATAGAGATACATTACGCAAAAGACATGGTTTAGCTCCTGATACCAGAATTTTTATGACGACCGGGAAAAGTGACTTTTTCCAATTTGATAAAGTATTTCCAAGTATTTCAAGGGGGATTGATGTTTTTATTCAGAATGATACAGATCCTTGGTATGCACAATCTATTTTGATGATAGAAAGTCCAGGAAAATTAGCGTATTCAAATGCAGGTGCATTAGGTCCTTTTCAATTAATGAAAACTGTTGCAAGAAATCATGGTTTGGTAGTTAATAAATATGTAGATGAAAGAAAAGATTTTGACAAATCAGCATACGGTTCAGCACATTTGATCAGAACAGCTTGTGTACCGGAAGCAAAACGAATATTAAGAAAATTTGGAATCAATGTCAAAGCAGAAGATGAATACAAATTGTGGTTTAGATTGACTGTTTTGCATTTATATCATGCAGGTGCAGGAAATGTAGATAAGCTACTTGTAAATGTGGTGAAACCAAAGTCGGGAGGGATGCATTTAATTGATAAAATTTGGCATTCTGAATACGGTAACTTTGGAAATTCTTCACAAAACTATAGTCAGTTAGCTTTGGCGTCTATTTTAACGCTTGATGAGTTGATTCATGCTAAATGCAGATCAATGGAAGAGTGCTCGTATCCTTATTAAATAAAAAAATCCCGCACAGACTTGAAAGTGGAATTCTTCAAAATTACACGATTAGGGCTACCGAACTGGTCTGAGATCCACTGTTATCACTTAAAAAGTGTATTCTGCATGCAGAACTTGAGGCCTGTCATCAAAGTTGCTAAGATCACCCTAATTTGATTATTACTAAGAACCAAATGCTGCTGTACGGGCTCTTCACCAAAGGTGAAAATAAGGTCACATACTCATAACATAGATGGTTGGACCTGTAGCGTAAAGGTACGTATTGTCAATTAAAATGGCGGATGAAATTGGCAATAATTTCTTTTCCATTTTCTGTCAGAATAGATTCGGGATGAAACTGAACTCCACAAATTGGTAAGCTTTTGTGTTCTATAGCCATAATGACATCATTTTCTGAATTTGCTGTAATCACAAACTCATCCGGTAATGTGTTTCTAAGTGCAGCCCAGCTGTGATATAATCCTATATTGAATTGTTGAGGTAATCCTTTAAATAGTTTGGATGTTGTATCAAAATTGCATTTTTCAGCTTGTCCGTGTTTTACGATAGATTGGTTGTAAATATCTCCGCCAAAATGCTCTACCAAAGCTTGAAAACCTAAACAAACACCAAGAATTGGCTTTTTATTTGCCCAGTTTTCAATTATCTCCATCATTCCTGCTGCTTCTTTTGGGAGTCCTGGTCCTGGAGATAAAACTATTTTATCATATTCATCTATTACAATCCCTTTTAATTCGTCATTTCTAACAACATCTACATCACAATCAAATCCTTCAAAATAGTGGACCAAATTGTAGGTGAAAGAATCATAATTATCAACAAGCAGGATTTTCACAAATCATTTATTATTTTCGCCGGTAAAGGTAAATCAAATGAAGCAGATAATTTCTACAAAAGACGCTCCCGGTGCAATCGGTCCTTATTCACAAGCTGTTTTAGCAGGGAATATGTTGTATACATCAGGTCAAATAGCTATTGATCCTCAATCGGGTGAATTGATTTTAGATGATATTAAAACAGAAACGCATAAAGTAATGCAAAATTTGAAAGCTGTTTTAGCAGCTGCCAATATGAACTTCAGTAATGTTGTTAAAACCTCTATTTTCTTAGCAACAATGGACGATTTTGCAGAGGTAAACGAAGTGTATGCTTCCTATTTTGAATCTGATTTCCCAGCAAGAGAAACAGTAGAAGTTTCACAATTACCAAAAGATGTAAATGTGGAAATATCTATGATTGCCATGAAGTAGTTAAGCTTCTTCGTAATTGTTGGCCGCTTTTGCAGGAGCTTTTTTCGCTTTTACCTTGTAGAACCAAAGAGCTCCAAAACCAAAGTATAGGGTAGGGATTCCTAACATAATCAGATCTGTATAATTCCATTCAGTTTGGAAATACTTGAGTTTCATGATGATCAATGTAGAAAGTATTACTGATACATTTCCTAGTATGTAAACCAGGAATCCAATCTTCTTTTTTCTATATATCAAGATCAATCCCAATAATGAAACACCATAAGCAATAAGTGAAACAATGGTGTTAATGGTTAATCTATCAATTGTGTTTTCGTAATAGTATAATTTACTCCCTACGCGTTGAAATGCTCCTCTAATAAGCTCTTCTTGTTTTAAAGATCCCATTAAAGTAATGGCCATTAAAGTCAATAATTGCCAAGAAACATGGTACACCCAAATAAGAAAACCTATACCTACAGATATACGCGTTGCTAAATTGGGTTTTTCTCTACCCAATATCAGTCTTCTGGTTCTCTGTAAAACGGTCAGTTTTTCTTTTTTTTCAATGCTCATTTGCAAGAATTAAATTTCGTCCCAATCTGTTCCACACCATTTCTTAAAAATACGTTTTTGTAAATTACTAGGTGCTTTTGCTGGTTCTAATTTATAAATAGGAAAGTAACTTTTGTTAGTGTGCGGAGCAGTTAGCTGAACAATTCTTCCCATTCTGGAAACCGTTAATTCTAACTGATCATCTTGAAAGAATTCAACCCATTTATCCAAGTCATTATCCACTTTAAAGCCGTTCACGGCAACAATTTCGTCTTCATGCATCACTCCTGCTAAATCTGCTGATCCTCCGGGGTATATTCGTTTTACAATCGTTTTATTATGTTCTTTAGAAGTGATTGCGCCCAATATTCTAGCAGCATATGACTTGTTGTGATGTAATTTTATTTGAAGACCAAAAAGAAGCAATGCTTCCGTTAAAATTGACTCATAAGAATCTGTTCCATTGTAAAATTTATCAAAGAATGAAGTAAGGTCTTCCTGGGCAAATTCTTCCAATGTTTTTTTATAGTCTTCTTCACTATATCCTTTTCCCTGTAAAGCAAAATTTTCATACAAGCTTTTCATTACATCATGCATTGAAGCTTTATTATTGCTTACTGTTCTAATTTTAGCGTCCAATATCATTGCAAGTAAGGCACCTTCATTGTAAATAGATACTTTTCTGTTCGGAATTCCTTTTACGTAGCCATCTAGCCAGGTATCGAAACTTGATTCACCAACCGAATAATTGAATCTACCGAAATTGTCAAAATGAGTTTGCATCAGTTTTTCAACTTCTACTTTATACCAATCCCAATCTTTAACTCCGCTTTCAGCTAAGAACAAATCTCCCATATAGGTGGTAACTCCCTCTGCTACGTATCCTAATTTGCTATAATTTTCAGTTGAATAATCATACGGAAACATTTCAATAGGCCTCAAAGCTTTAACGTTCCATGTGTGATACAATTCATGGGAACTTACTCCTAAAAAATCGTCATAAAGACTTCCCATTAAATCATATGTAGGACCTAAAGCTATTACAGTTGACGTTTGATGTTCAACTCCATGATAAGCCTTAATTGGTAGAATTTGATATAGGTAGTGGTACTCATCAACAGGGAACTGATCAAATTTCTCTATTTGTGAAGAAGTGTATTGTTCTATGTCTACAATAACCTTGTCATCAATGTTTACTTTACCTTGAAACCACAAGTGAAACAATACGCCTTTACATTCAAACTTATAGTGTTCCATGCTAGCGGATGCTATAAATGGTGAATCTACCAGTTGATGGTAATTAGTAAATACAGCTTTTTTTTCTTCAAATGTTTGACCACACGCAATCTCAAAGTTATCTGGAATTTCAAGTGTTAATTCACATGATTCATTGATTTGATCTTTTAAATAGACAAGACAATTAACAGGATTTACATACAATTGCGTGTCATCCATAAAAGTAGAACCAGCATTGAGCTCAGCCGCATAATACTTGTAACAAACTTTAATTGATTTGGTATCGTCGCATGCTATTTTCCAGGTGTCTTTTGAAGTTTTTTCAAATTCAATTTTTTTTCCGGCATCATTTAAAACATGAAAACCGTGTATGTTTTTTGCAAAATCTGTTCGTTCATATCTTCCCGGTCTCCAAACTGGAAATTGAAGCTCAACTTCTTTTTCATTTTTAACATCAAATGTTGCCTCAATCGGAATGAACTGTGTTTGTGGATTTGTATAAAAAAGTGTGTATTTCATAATTAAAAATCGATATCAAAGTCTTCTACTGAAATTTGGATTGGACTCCCTGCCGAACCTATTGCTCCTGGAGATCCCGGAACTCCGGCTGTTCCATCTTCAGGTGTAGATTGACCTTCTAATGGTTTTCCTGCATCTCCTGCTTTACCACCATTTCCGGCTTCACCTGCTGCTCCTCCTATGTTTTGAAAAAATATTTTTTGTTGAATTTCTGCTGCATTTGGATGGATAAAAACATAAAGATTTCCTCCATTACCTCCGTTTCCTCCATTACCTCCAGCACCGCCATCTCCGCCGTTTCCGGGTTCTTTGGTTTTGTCGTCTTTTTGCTCCCCATCTTTTCCATCTCCTCCGTTGCCACCATCACCGCCATTTCCTCCAATGCCGCCGTCACAGTACACTTTAATAGGGAAGGAAAGGTTTTTATATCTGTAGTAATAAAGTTGTCCACTTGATACATCCATTACTCTTATTTTGTAATATCCATTTGATTCATCCTTGTAGATGTGTATTGAAAGATCGTGGCCGTTATTGCCATTTTCACCATTTGCTCCAGGATCACCATCTTTTCCATGTCTAAAAAATAAGGCAGTTCCACCTTTGCTTCCATCTTCTCCTTCTTTTCCGCTATCTCCGTTAAATTTCATCAATAAATCTCCTTGATAATTAAATGGGATGGCTGTTTTAGTCTCAAAATGTTGTTCTTTTTTATCGTAAATGGCTTTTACGAATATCGAATCACTTCCAAAATTTTGAGGATAACCATCTACAATGACAGATGTTCCGGATTTTGTGTGTGGTGCATCAACTTCTATTTGAACGTCAGATTTACTGCTGATATCAAGTTCTTTACCCGTGTCAAAAGTCATAATTACTTTCAACTTAAATGTTTGTCCGTAATTTATTTGAGCATTTTCAGCAGGGACGACCTTAATTCCTGTGGGTTTACCGTATTTTTTATTAATACCACACGAAGCAAAGGCTAAGATGAATATCAATAATTGAAGCGTATAAAAAGTCGATTTTTTAAACATGCTTTCAAAATTAAAATAAAAGCAATGGTCAACGAAAAATTATAGAGAATTAGTTAAATTCGTGCCCGGTGTGCCAAAAGGCAAATCAATTAAATTCAGAAAAATTAGAACATTATGTCATACGATATTATTGTAGTAGGTAGCGGTCCTGGAGGATATGTAGCTGCCATCAGAGCTTCACAATTAGGTTTAAAAACAGCTGTTGTTGAAAAAGCAGAATTGGGAGGGATTTGTTTGAATTGGGGATGTATTCCTACAAAGGCTTTATTGAAAAGTGCCAATGTATTTGATTACATCAATCATGCAGAAGACTATGGTATTAAAGTAAAAGATGCTAGTGCAGATTTTGGAGCTATTGTTACAAGAAGTAGAGGAGTAGCCGATAAAATGTCAAAGGGTGTTCAATTTTTAATGAAGAAAAATAAAATTGATGTTTTGGCAGGAACAGGTAAAGTAAAGCCTGGTAAAAAAGTTGACGTAACTGATGATAAAGGTAAAACTACAGAGTACAGTGCATCTAAAGGAATTATTTTAGCTACTGGAGCTCGTTCAAGAGTATTGCCTTCATTGCCACAAGATGGTAAAAAGATTATTGGATACCGTGAAGCTTTGGTTTTAGACAAATTGCCAAAATCAATGGTAGTTGTTGGATCAGGAGCTATTGGAGTTGAGTTTGCTTATTTCTATAAATCAATGGGTGTAGATGTGACTATCGTTGAGTACATGCCTACAATTGTTCCTGTTGAGGATGAAGAAGTATCAAAACAATTAGAAAGATCATTCAAAAAACAAGGAATTAACATCATGGTTGGTTCTTCTGTTGAATCTGTAGATACAAAAGGAAAGAATTGCAAAGTAAAAGTTAAAACCAAAAAAGGTGAAGAAACTTTAGAGTGTGATATAGTACTTTCTGCCGTTGGTATTGAAACCAACCTTGAAGGAATTGGATTAGAAGAAGTAGGAATCGCTACAGACAAAGGAAAAGTATTGGTAAATGATTATTACCAAACAAATATCCCAGGATATTACGCTATTGGAGATATTACAGCAGGTCCTGCTTTGGCACACGTTGCTTCGGCTGAAGGAATTATTTGCGTTGAGAAAATTGCAGGAATGCATGTTGAGCCGTTAGACTACGGAAACATCCCGGGATGTACTTATTGTTCACCTGAAGTTGCATCTGTAGGAATGACAGAAGCTCAAGCAAAAGAAGCTGGATACGAAATTAAAGTTGGTAAATTCCCATTCTCAGCTTCAGGAAAAGCATCTGCTTCTGGAGCAAATGACGGATTTATTAAGTTGATTTTTGACGCTAAATATGGCGAGTTACTTGGAGGACACATGATTGGAATGAATGTAACTGAAATGATTGCGGAGATTGTTGCAATCAGAAAGTTAGAAACTACCGGTCATGAGTTAATCAAAACTGTTCACCCACATCCGACATTGTCTGAGGCAGTGATGGAAGCGGCGGCTGCAGCATATGATGAAGTAATTCATTTGTAATATTGAGCTCAATCAGTTAACTTCGTGGCTAACTAGTTATCAGTAGATTAGTGATTATGGCCGAGAAGGACGAATTACAAGTAGACGATATATTAAAAACCAATCGAAGACTCAATGAGCAGGTTAAGGAATTAACCCAGCAAAATGAGTCTTTGCTTGAGACTATTCGAGAGCTTGAAGGTGACATCAAAGAGCTTCAGAAGAAATCAGGTAATGGTAAAACCTCTGTTAAAAAGAAAGGGATTACCGTTATGTATATCTCTTTTGGGGGATTTAAATCTATTCAAGAAGGTGAATCTACTGATGATCTATATGACTTGCTTGACGAAATTTACATCAAGTTTGATGAGATTGCTGATAAGCATAAATTAGAGCGCATCAAATCTATTGGTGATGATTATATCTGCGCCGGTGGAATTACAGAGAAAAGAAGCACAAACCCTATTGATATCTGCCTGGCCGCGCTAAAGATGAAAGCGTATTTGCAAGAGTTAAAAGCTGCAAAGTTTACAGAAGGAGATGGGTTTTGGAATGTGAAGATTGGAATTCATTCCGGAAATGGAATGGTGGAAGAGGAGAAGAGTAGAAGAAAGAAAGCCACATTCAATTTAACCGGTGAAGTAATCAATACTGTACCAAGAGTAGCTTCATTATGTGAAGCAGGTGAAATAGTAATATCAGACTACACATACGAAATTGTTAAAGGATACTTTAGTTGTGAATATACAGGAGACTTGCCTGTAAAGTACCGTGGAAACATGGGCTTGTATCAATTAAAACGCATCAAAAGAATTTATTCAGAAGATCGTAAAGAAGGTATCAAACCAAACGCAGATTTTACGCTAAAATATCACCTTAAAGAATTCAATGATATTGAAGAAAAGGTGATTGATTTCTTGATTAAAAATTTACCGGGACATCTTTTCTATCACGATTATACACATACCATTGACGTGGTAAATCAAGCTGAATTAATCGGGTATGGAGAAGGAGTTTCTGACCATCAAATTTTGTTGCTTAAAACAGCAGCATTGTTCCATGATACCGGGCACACCATTGAATCAAATGGTCATGAAGAACATTCATGTACAATTGCTAGAGAATGGTTAACAGAATACAATTATTCTGAAGAGCAGATAAGTGAGATTTGTAATATTATAATGGCCACCAAAATGCCTCCAAATCCTCAGACGCTTTTACAAAGAATTATCTGTGATTCAGATTTGGATTATTTGGGAAGAACTGATTTTATTCCTACCTCTAACGCACTGTACAAAGAGTTGGAAGCAATTGGTGTAATGAATGATATCAATGAATGGAACAAGCTTCAAATTAAATTCCTTTCAGGGCATCAGTTTTACACTGCTACCTCTAGAAGATTGAGAGAAGTAAACAAGCAAAGTCAAATTGATAGAATTCAGAAACTGGTTGTGGAAGAAGGTGAATAGTATTTAATTTTTGTTCCTTTTGTCCTTGCCAATTTTTACTTGATAATCATCTATATTTCCAATGATCTTAATGTTGATGAAAGCCACTTTTTTCTCAGGATCCAAGTACTCAATTTCATCTACCTGATCTTTATCTACTTCTTCTTCATTTTTACCAAAAAGTCCTTTCCAGCCAGCTTTTGCAACCAAACTCAAAGGAACTCGCACATAATATTCCATATTCATGTCCATGTCTTGAGTACCTGCAATTTGCATAAAGCCTAAAGATGAATTGATGGTCATATTTGGAATATTGATTATACCATTTGTGTAATCAAAATGGTTTTGCAATGTATCAAACAATACATTATCCAAGTTCTTATCTCCAAAATAGGGAGTAAGTGTTTCCAGCGTTTTATAATTCACCAATCTCCCATTCACAATCAAAACATCCATATGAATCTCTGAATCATCCAATATTGGAATCATATCAGCATGCATGTGAATTTTACCAGTGATATCTGCTGTGATTTTACCATGAAGATTCTCTGATACCAGGTGATCCTGCCCAAAATTTTCAAACTTGAATAGCAATTTGTCCAGGTCAACGCCTTTCAATTTCATTTTAGGACTGAAGTAAATCTTCTCTTTGTCTGAACCATTAAAGTAGCCGGATAGATAAATAGTTCCTCCTGCAGCATCTGTTTTTAAAGTATCTACATAGATGTAATGCTCAGGATTTGTTCGAAGTCTAGCATGTAAATTGTGAAATAAATACCTGTGATAATTCAAGTCATCAATATCTAAATCAATGGTCATATCTGTAAAAGGCAATTCATAGATGTTAAATACATTTTCATGATCTTCAGGCTTTTCAGCTAATTGAGAAGGAGATTTGTTGTAATTGAAAAGTTCATCAAAATCGAGTCGTTTTGCTTTGATTCCGAAATGATTGTCTCGTTTTTTAATGCTTTCGTCATCTCCTAAATAGTAGTTTAAATCCACTGTAAATTCACTTCTTCCAATTTTTCCACTCATTTCCTGAATCATCAGGTGTTCATCCTCAAAGTGCAGACGCCCATTAAAATTCTCAAATTTCATTGGATGCATTTTCATTTTCGCAGCTACATGATCAAAGTAAAAATCTGCAGATTTAAAGCCGTCATTAAAGTGAATTAGTACATCACCATGTAATTTCATGTTGGACAACTCTTCGTGTCTGTAATCTTCTGGCACATAATTTTCTCCTTTATATGAAAAGAGATCTTTCAATTCCAAATGAGAAGACGTAAGATCAAATTCTATCTCTGTATCACCTTTTGGATGTTTTTGCAGCCATCTTTCATATTGTAAGAGTTTACCATTGAAATGAAAGTCTGTTTTGTCAATCATACCGGAAAAATCAATGACTTTAAAGCTACTGTCTTCAATAAAGAAGTCACAATGAAAATCATGGAAAGTATGAGGGTAATGTTCTAGTTTAGCGTATAAATTTTCAATAAAAAACTCCCCAACAGGTAGGTTAGGGGACTCAGTAAATGCTTTAGCAGAACTAATGAATTTAAAATTCATACTTAAATCATCAATCACTTCATCTACAAAGTCTTCATCCTTTGCATCTTTTTTGGTTAATTGACGAATGTTTAATGTATCAGATTTAATGGTCAAATCAGAAATTACTTTATCGTCTGTATGATGAATAATTGCGGGCAAATCTGAAATGTGCCCTACAATACTCAAATCTGAGCTTCCAACAGCCAAATCAAAATGCTCAATAGCAGCTTGATTTCCTTCAACTATAATTTTTGTGTCTAATTTTTTGAGAGGAAGATGAAAAGCTGATGATCTAAATGCCAAGTTGGAAATGTTGATTTCAGAATAATAGGCTTCATTCATTTTTTCAATACTCCTTTCAGGTCTGGATAAATCAATAATATCATGAAACTTCATGTGTAGATTCACTTTACCTGATAAGTTTTCGAAACTGGTTTCATTGATGAATTTTGCCAGGAAGTCCAAATCAAAATCTGAATCTAAACTCATTTCAATATTGGGTGATTCAAAGTTTTTAACTTTCAAATTGGCTTTAAAAGTTCCAGCTTCCGGTCTGGCAGTAAAGTCTTGTAAGGCAAATTCCATATTGCTTAAGTCATTTCCGCCACTGTTGCTGAAGTAACCTGTAAAGTTTAACTGATCTATTTTTTTGTGATTGACCTTGTTGTCAAAGTATGCATCCTCACAACCAAATGTCATATAAACAAAAGGAATTTGACCATTTAGTGTAGGTCCAGAAATCTGTGCATCAAAAAATATCCTACCCGCATTTTCATATCTGGCTAAAACAGGTTCTAATTCTTCAGGTGCAAAAGCTAAAAAGAGATCAAAGTTCTTTTTTTCTCCATAAATGGCTAGGGTGACATTAAAATCATCATTGATATCCACCATACCTTCTCCATTAAATTTGGCATGTTCCAATTCTAGCTCTGAAGGGTTAATGTATAACATCTCATCTGCTTTTGTGTAATCAATATCCAGATGTGTATTGATATGCTTATGCTTGAAAAAGCTGGTGTCTCCAGAGTTGATTACATTCATTTCCATCTTTGAGTCAACAAAGGCATGGATTTTTTCTTCATTTGTTTGAAAACTCATGGTGGCCTCATCTACAAAGGCTTCTACCATTAAACCAGTGGCTTCATTGTATTTATAGATATCTATATCATATAGATCAATTTCTTTCAGGTGAATGTGAAATTCTTCAGAAGCATCCTCAATTTCTTTTTGCTGAGAAAGGGCTTTTGTGAGATTTAAATCTCCATTTTCATCCTGAACAACATGGATAAAGCCTTTTTTAAGTTCAATTAATTTGATATCATAACTACCCGACAGTAGTGTCCAGATATCAAATCCAACATATAAATCTTCCACTTCAACTATGGGATCTTTATTGCTGTCTTTGTCTTCGTAAATTTTAACGTTGTCTAGATCAATGGAAATGTAAGGGAAGTTTTCAAAAGGAGATACATGACTATCTTCTATCTCAATTTTACCAACAAAATCTTCGTTTAAATCTGAAATCAGCTCTTGAACTATAGCATCTTGCTTGATGTAAACAATTAATACAACTGTGAAGAACAGTAGAATAGGGGCTAGGATTAACCAAATGATTAACCTTTTCCAAAATTTTCTTCTTTTTAAAAAGTTGAATTTCATTTAAAAGTGAGCTTCCGTAAACTTAATTATTTAGTTCGACTTGCTCAACTTTGTTTTTCAACAAAAATCAGAACCTATAGTTGGCTCCAATGCCTAATTCATAAGTAGTATATCCTCTAAATTTCTTATAAAATTCACTGTACTGCATATGGGAGTAATGAAAGCTTAATTCAGCAAACAAACCAATTTTTTCAGTGATGTTTAATTTACCACCTACATTCAGGTCAATTCCGTATCTGATATTATTGGCAAAATCACTACTTAGTCCAATTTTGGTAACTGTACCAGTTTCTTTGTAAACGTATTTGTTTCTCATTTTTACCTCAATGCTGGGTCCTGCCGAGAAATACAAATGATCTAAATCATATCTGAATAAAACCGGAATTCCAAGTGAGTAGCTATGCAAAGCAATGTCACCGCCGGTAGAAGTAATTCCTTTATTCACTGTGCCTCTATCAAACCAATACAAACCTGTTTCTAAACCGTAAGGAGACTCTCCAACTTCATAGATGTATTGAGCACCAAAATTGAAAGTAAAACGAGGGTCATATACAACAGATCCCGAGAGTTCGTCAGGTGAATTCCAATAATTGGTTACTCCAGGTAAAAGCTTAATTCCTCCAATGTGTTGTTGTGCACTCACGAGATTAGTTAACGTCAATGCAAAACTTAGGATAGTAATTCTAATCATAAGTGGACTGGTTTTAAGCAAGGTAATCAAAAACTAAGCCACAAAAAAATCCCCCGAACAAAGTCCGAGGGATTCATTTTTATTAAGAGATCAAAATTACTTGATCACCAATTTTTGAGCGCTTTGAGATCCATCAACAGTAATTACTACTTGATAGATTCCAGCTTCTAATGAAGCTACGTCAATAGTTTTGTTTGATACTCCATTAGCAACTACTTGTCCAGCCATGTTGTAAATAGCAACAACTGCATTAGGAGCAGCATTAATTACTATTTGCTCATCAGCAGGGTTAGGGTAGATGTTCATGTCAATTGTATTAGTTACGATAGAAGCGTTTCCAACAACTACCATATCAGCACCTGTTCTAGGGTTGATTTTGTACTCAGAGTAAGTGTATGAAATAATTCCTGTTACATCATAGTAGTTACCTAAAGTAGCTGAGTTGTCAAAACAGTCATCATCAGCATTTAAGTCACCAGAACCGTCATTCATTGTCCATAAACCGAATCCGGCATTGTCAACTGTACATTCAGCAGCTTCAACAGTTACCATTACAGACTCATAATCTTCCATAGAAGCAGCTTGAGCTGAAGTTATAACAACTGGGTTAATAGCTACAGTAGGAGTTCCGTGGTTTGTGAAAGCCGAGATTGAAACTAATCTTGTCATGTCAAAGTTCTCTTCAACAACACCGGTAACTTCAACACTATCACCAACGTTAGGAGTGTTTGTTCCATCAACGATCATCAATCCATTCCAAGCACCATCTGCATCTTGCATAAAGTAACCGTCTCCTGAATCACCTCCAGAAGCCAATGAAGTAACAACACCATGTAAGTTTACAGTGTTTCCATCTTCAGGTGAATCTGCAGGATTAGCAGTTGAATATTGTACATCATAAATTGACAAAGTTGGAACAACAGTCATTCCTTCTTGAATTAAAACATTGTCAATTTGATACTCTTGAGCCGAGCTAGCAGCTGATTGGTATCTAAAAGCAATATATACTGTAGATGAAGATGCAACAGAAGTTAAATCAATATCTCCTGAGTTTACATCTGTATAACCATCACCACTTCCTGGAGATAAGTTCCATCCTGTTAATTGAGTCCAATCACCCATATTGATTGCTCCACCACCATAAGTAGATGAAACATATACTTCCAAATCCGGACCATCAAAGTTTCCAGAAGTGTTTTGGAAAGATAAATAAGGATTAGTTGCTGATTGTCCGCTCAAATCAATAACTGGAGAAATCATCCATACATCAGACGCATCAGGGTAATTGTTGATTTCAGCAAAGTTATCACCACTGAAAGTATCCCAATACCAATCGTGTGTTCCTTGTGAACCTACAGTGAATACCTGTGTCCAGGCATTGTTTCCTGTTAATGAACCTCCTTCAAAATCATCAGAGAAGTAGGTTTGAGAGTTAGCTGTTACCACTAAGGTACAAGCTGATAAAAGTGTAAAAAGTTTCTTCATAATTGTGTGTTTTTATTCCGAATTCAAAATTAAGGGGTTAAATATTCTTTTTATGTTAACCTTTTATTAAAATATTATCAAGTTCCCAAGTACTACCTGTAGATGCCGTGCCCTGGTATCTAAAAGCAATATGTACTGTTGAACCTGCATAAGCCGATAAATCAATGTCTCCTGAATTTACAAATACCCAGCTTCCTCCAGACCAGATAGCACTTCCGCTTAAATCTGTCCAAGTGGCTGATCCCGGATCACCGGAAACATAATTGGTAGAAATATGAACTTCCAAGGCCGGACCTGAGTAATTGTAAGCATTATCAAAACTCAATGATGGAGTAGAACCTGAAGGCAAATCAATTGCTGGCGAAATTAACCAAGAATCTGTTGCATCATTTCCGCTTCCATTATAATTTGAAATTTGTACATATGGATTTGGAGCTCCACCTGCTGAACTTGTTTCCCATACTGCAGCAGTAGGCGAGATAACGTCATAGGTAGTCCATCCTCCTGAATTTACTTCATCATCATTGAAGTCTTTATTGTGAAGCAAACCATTAAATCTGGCTCCATTCATATCAATCTCATTGTATGATCTGATGTACAATTGAACTTCACCGTTAAAATGACTTACAATACAAATGATTGAACCGCTACCTTGTGCTACTTGTTGATCTGCAAAACTTGCATAACCACTAGTTCTTACAACAACAGTGTTTCCGTTCTGATCTTCTAACAATACATCTTTACTTTGAGGATTGTTGTCATCTGCAATGGCATAAGTTTCATCTAATTGCCAACTTACAAACTGAACATTTTCAATTTTTATCAATTCTGATTCCTTAGCAGCAGTGATTTGATCAATCGATACAACTTCCGGATCTAAATGATTTTGAGTTGAAATTTTTACAACATTCCAGTCTACGTTAACTGAATCTAATTGCATTACGCCACTGTATTGATTAATGTAGCATCCTTTTAAAGCAATTCTAACTGAATCACCAGCATAGATTCCGCCACTGTTCAATAATCTAACATTGATAGCTCTTGTATGATCTTGTAGATATACATTTTTATAAATGTTTCCATCATTTTCATCCATGGTCACAACTCCGTATAAATCCATTTCTGTATCTATACTCATAGGACCATTAGCCATGAAAATATCTACAAGGCTGTCAATAGTTACATTTACTCCTTCTCCAGGATATTCAATAGGTGGCGTATCGTACTTTTTACATGAAGCCGTAGCCAAAACAATTCCGGATAAAATCAAAAGTTTTTTCATCATGGTAGTTTATCCTGTTACAATAATATCATCTAATTCCCAAGTACTTCCATCAGAAGCTGATCCAACATATTTAAAGGCAACGTAAACACTTGTACCTGTATATGCTGATAAATCAATGTCTCCTGAATTTGCCCATGCCCAGCCTCCGCTAGACCAAGTTGCAGATGAAGTAATATCTGTCCAAGTAGCTAAACTTGGATCACCTGAACCTGAATAGTCTGAAGAAACCAATACTGCTAAAGCATCTCCCGCATAGTTATAGGCATTGTTGAAGTTTAATACTGCTCCGGTTGAACTACTCAAATCCATTCCAGGAGAAATCAACCAGTTTTCACAAGCATCATTTGAACTTCCATTCCAGTTACTGATAACAGCATATGGAGTGGAAGCACCACCAGCCATACTCGTAGTCCAGTTAACTCCAGGACCGCTCACTTGAACAGTAATCCATCCTCCTGAGTTAATATCATCATCATCAAAGTTTTTATTGATTAATTGTCCGGCACATCTTTCATTATCTAAAGTAAGTTCAGGCAATGAACGAATCAATAATTGAATATCTGTGTTGTATCTTCCTACAATCGCAACAATACTTCCATTTCCTTGTTTTACAATTTGGTTTGCATAGCTTGCAAAACCTGATGTTCTAACAATGATTGTATTACCGTCACAATCTTCTAAAATGCGGTTTTCAGAAGCCTGATTGATAGCATCTGAGTATGTTTCAGTAAGTTCAACTGCAGTGAATTGTACATTATCAATTCTAATTAACATTCCTTCATCTGCTAATGTAACTTCAGAGATTGTTTTAACCGTTGGAGCCATGTAGTTTCCAGCTGATTGTTTAATGATCATTGCATCAGGATCAATTGAATCTAACTGAATTGTTCCTGCATATTCACTTAAATATGCTCCATGTAAAGAAACACGTACTGAATCACCAACAGCGAAATCACTTCCTGCAGACAATCTCATTTGAATTCCGGCTGTGTGATCTTGTAAGTAAAGATTCTTGTACAAATTACCTTCAGATTCATCCATTGTGATGATTCCATAAACATGTAATGAGTCTGTAATTGAAACTCCGTTAGGAGAAACAGCAGCTTGCATTTGTCTCAATGAATCAACAGTTACTGCTTTTGACTGATTTAATAAATTCTCTGGTGGAGAATCCGGTTCTTTTTCACAAGCAACTGCTAGTGCTAAAATGGATGTGATTAATAATAGTTTTCTCATTGTAGTACTTTTAAAATCTTAGTGTAGCCATTACAAAATAGTTCAGCCCCATCATGTAAGACACTCTTGGAGGGAACTTGTTTACATTGGTTTTGTCAAATCTTAATTGCTCAAATCCGCCCGAAACAAAACTTGTATTGTTTGTAAGGTTGGTAATGTTTCCGAATAGGCTTAAGAAGTAGTCTCCAATTTTGAAAGACTTACCTCCAATAATATTTAAGTTATATCCGTTTTCTAATCTTGTTTGATCAATTGTTTGACTCCATTGAGGATCAGAAGTTGTGAATGTTTCAACTGCAGATTCTGTTCTTCTGTCCGGTGAAGGATCTAAGTAGATATCCATAAAATAGTTGAAGTTTACTCCTACGA
Organism: Paracrocinitomix mangrovi; assembly: GCF_019740355.2. Taxonomy (GTDB): domain Bacteria; phylum Bacteroidota; class Bacteroidia; order Flavobacteriales_D; family Crocinitomicaceae; genus Paracrocinitomix; species Paracrocinitomix mangrovi. Next base: position 234,756 of record NZ_CP091819.1, read on the forward strand.
ACCAATAGTTTTTACCAGAGTATTTCAATCCTACTGAAGCAGCAGATTGCGGCATTCCTCCAATTTTATAGTTTCTTAAATAAACTGTCTTGTTTGAGTCAATCAACTCAGCTGAGTTATCTCTATAAACATTGGCAATAGGTCTTGAATTATAAAGGTGTTGACCCCAAGCTGCTACTGCATTTGCAGATAATCCTCCTACAATGTTACCATCTACTCCAAACTCAATTCCTTGATGGAAATAATCTACATCTTCCATCACGTAGTTTACAAAAGTTCTGTATTCATCATGATAAAAACTTCTAGACCAAACAGCATCTTTACGCTCCATATAATAGTATGTCAATCGCATTTTTAATTTAGGGTAGCTTAAGATGTAATTGATATCTCCTGTATAAATGGTTTCATTTTTAGGATTGTTAACTGTAAAATCTCTTGTTCTTGGTGAGATATAAATAGCTCTTGACATTGGCGCTTCAGTTAAGTAGGCAGCATTAGCTGTCACAAATTGTCTTCCTGAAATTTTATAAGTAACTCCTGATTTCGCAGCATAATTAAAGAAGTTAAGTACTTCTGATTTACCTAAAGAGTTATCAAGGAATCTTCCATTTTGATAAACACCTTCTCTGTAAAAGAATTGATCAGATAATTCTAAAGCTGCATAAACATCCACTTTTTTAAACTTCCATTCAGCTTGACCAAACACAGTAGATTCATGATTGTGCATGTAATAATTCCATCCAAAATCATCACCAACCCCAACTAATCTATTTGTTGTTGCCACGTTATTTTGAGCAGCAAGTGGATCTAAGAAATCTTGTTCAGCAAATTGGTCAACATCTACCCAGTAATCAGCTCCTAACAAATCAGAGATTGTTTTGTAGACGTGATTTCTTTGATATTGATGGTAAATACCTGCGGTAATGTGCATTTTATCAATTTGCTTGTTAAATACACTGGCAATAGTGATAGACAATTCATTGTCCCACTGATTTTCCATAATGTATTTAGCTCTCTTACCTGACACGTCATTTCCGGCAATTCCGTTGGCGTCAGTTTGCGTAAATAAGTTGTTGTCATTTGCATGATATAGCTGTCCCCAGTTAATTTGGGTATAATCTGTATTTCCGCTTTCCCATCTTTCTTTCCACAAATCTCCCTGAGCAGAATCATTTAAAGCATACCAATACGAAGGCAATTTTCTATAATAATCAGGTCTAGGGTCTTGGGCATCATACCAGTTTAATCTTTCTCTCGCACTTTTTCCAAAAGATGCTAAAACAGATGTTTTTAAATTCGTTTTATCATCAATGTTCCATTCGTGGTTCAAAGTAATGATTGGAACATGTTCCTTTGCGATATTGGCATTTCTTTTAATTGAATCGCCATTGGCTAACGTTTGCCAACCCCATTGTGTATTGTGATAATTGTTTCCTGTTAATTGGTACACTTCATCAAAAAAGATATTAGATCTACCTCTTTCTCTGGCTGCACCCATTACCGAAAGGTTTAATGTATGTTTATCATTGATTTTCTTTTTTGCAGCAAAGAAATAACTCGCCGCATTATAGAATGTTCCCTCTATATAACCTTCTCCGGCATATCTCGCAGATACTGATCCTGAAAAAGCCCAACCATTTGACATCATTCCGGTTCCATAAGTAACCATTAATCTGTGTCTATAAGCTCTGTTAGCATTTGCATAAGAAATTCTCCATCCTTTTCTTATTGAAGTGGCAGACGCATCAATATTTGAATAACCACCAATTCCACCAAAGTGGTATGGGTTAGATGTTAACCATTTTTTTGTTTCTGCATATCTGGTAACATCATTTAATCCTCCCCATTTGTAAAATTGACTCCAACCATTATCTAAATTCCCGGTAGGAATTCCGTTAACCATGATAACTGTTTTGTCACCATTGTAACCTCTGATTCTAAATCTGGCAGCAAAAAAGTTAAAACCGGCAGTTGAAGCAAATACATCTCTTGATGATTGCAACAATCCTGAAATGTTTCCGGATGTATTATTAGGATCAATATCTTCTAAGGTAGAAACAAAAACAGGCGTATTATCATTAAGGGAATCCTCAATTGTATTAACCTTTGTTGTATCGTCCTGAGCAAGGACAGGAATACTTAGCAAGCCACTGAAGGCGAGTAGGATTAAGTTTTTCATCATAGTGTAAGTGTACTATTGTTTGCCAAATCTTCCGATTTTCGGCGGTCCAAAGCTACGAACTTTTCAATGAATAGAATTGGTTTAACAATGAAATTTAACAACGATATCATGACTTATTAACAATCCGTTTACATCATTTTGGCCTGTATTTTGATTTCTTTTGAATAAATTTGCCTGCACAATACTACACTGCTTTATGAGAAAACTTAACTTTCTAATCGTACTGATAGCTGCTAATTTGCTGATTTCTAACGCGGCTACAGCTCAAAATCAAAAGAAATCATACCAGATTGCTTGCGTTGGTTTTTACAACCTTGAAAATCTTTTTGACTATTGGGATGATACTTTGATTCGAGATGAAGAGTATTTGCCGGATGGTGCAAAAGGTTGGGATTCTACCAGATATGTTACCAAATTAGAGCATATGTCTAGAGTGATCAGTGAAATTGGAACAAAGTATACGCCAGATGGAGCTGCAGTTTTAGGAGTTTGTGAGGTTGAGAATAAAGGAGTGTTGGAAGATTTGGTAAACATGCCTTCTATTAAGGATAGAAATTACAAAATCGTGCATTATGATTCGCCAGATGCAAGGGGAGTTGATGTGGGATTATTATATCAAGAGAAATATTTTAAGGTAAAAAACAGTACAAAATATCCTTTAAACTTTCAAGATGATGACGGCAAAGTAAGACATACCAGAGATCAGTTAGTGGTGACAGGAGAAATGCAAGGAGAAGATGTTTCTATTATTGTTTGTCACTGGCCTTCAAGATGGGGAGGACAAAAAGCATCAGAACCAAGAAGAGTTGAAGCTGCAAAAGTTAGTAGAAGAATTATCGATTCATTACAGACACTTAATGCGGATTCAAAAATCATCTTAATGGGCGATTTAAATGATGATCCTGTAAATGTTTCAATGACTGAATATGTTCGTGCAAAGGGAAAGAAAGGTAAATTGAAAAAAGGAGATTTGTACAATACAATGTGGGATCATTATAAAAAAGGTAACGGTACTTTGGCTTACAGAGATGCATGGAACCTTTTTGATCAAATTGTAATTACCCAGCCATTTTTAAAAGAAGATGCTACTAAATACATTCTTCATGTAGCAGAAGTATACAGCCAACCTTATATGATTCAACAAGAGGGACAATATGCTGGATATCCATTAAGAACACATGCCGGAGGTAAGTGGACCAACGGATATTCTGATCACTTTCCTTCTTACATCATTTTGAAGAAATACGCTAATTAAACATGAAGACGCTTTTCTATAGCTTCTTTTTATCTGGATTAATCCTTTCTTGTGGGACACAAAAGATTGCTGATTATAAAAGCAATAGCGTTGAAATTGACAGTACTGCTGCTGAAAGTGATTTGGATTCAATGATCAATCCATATCGCCTTTCAATGGAAGAAGAAATGAATAAAGTGATTGGATTTGCGGGAAATGCCCTGGAAAAATTCGCGCCTGAATCACCTCTTGGAAATTTTGCTGCTGATGCGGCGTATGAAGCCGGTTTGGAATATGGTTTGAAAACCACAGATATTGGTTCAGATAAACTTAAAAAATCTCTGTGCTTATTGAATTTTGGAGGTCTAAGAGCTCCGATAAATAAAGGATCAATTACAGTTGGAAACATATATGAATTAATGCCTTTTGATAATATCGTTACCCTTGTTCAAATAAGCGGGGATAAAATGAAAGAATTGTGTGATTACCTATATGAACACAACGGTCAACCGGTATCTAATGCCACATTTGATCTAAAGAATGATGATTATAAAGTGACAATTGGTGGAGAACCTTATCGCTTTGACGAAGATGTTGTAATCATTACATCAGACTATTTAGCTAGTGGAGGAGATCATATGGATTTTTTCAAAGAGCCAATTAAAAAATGGGATTCAGGCATCTTTTTAAGAGATGTTTTTATTGATTATGTGAAAGTGAAAAGGGATTTGGGAGACTATCCTAATGAAGGGAGAATGAAAATTACAAAAGAGTAGTGGAAAGAAGACAATTTATAACACGTTTAGCTTGCGGTACAGTTGGATTGATTGCTTTGCCTTCTTTTGCTGCGGGTAACAAGGAGAATAAATTGACGATTCTGCATACAAACGACACACATAGCCATATTGATCCATTTCCCTCAAATCATAAAAAGTATCCGGGTAAAGGAGGAGTCAATCGCAGAAAAGCGTTGATTGACAAGATTAGAAAAGAAGAAAAGCAGGTGTTATTGTTAGATGCCGGCGATATTTTTCAAGGAACTCCATATTTCAATATGCATCACGGAGAGTTGGAATTTAAAGTAATGTCTGCAATGGGTTATGATGCCGCTACAATGGGGAATCACGACTTTGATGCCGGAATTGATGGTTTTAAAGAGATGTTGCCACATGCAGATTTTCCTTTCTTATGTGCAAACTACGATTTTGACAATACTGTTTTAAAAGGGCATACGAAACCTTATCAGGTTTTTCAGAAAGGGCCAATTAAAATTGGAGTTTTTGGAGTAGGAGTAGAGTTGGATGGATTGGTTTCTAAATCAATGTACAAGGATACGGTTTACCAGGATCCAATTGAAAAAGCAAATTACTGGGCAGCTCATTTAAAGAATGAAGAAAAGTGTGATTTGGTAGTTTGCTTGTCACACTTAGGATATTTTCCACGCTTAAATAAAATGTGTGATAAAGTATTGGCAGATTCAACTGAGAATATTGATTTGATCATTGGAGGACATACACATACTTTTATGCAAGAACCTGAAATGCGTAAGAATAAGGCAAAAAAATCTGTTCTTGTAAATCAAGTAGGTTGGGCTGGATTGATTCTTGGAAGAATAGACTTCTATTTTGATACAAAAGGAAATCCTGATGTATGGGCAAGTAATGTGTTAAGTACACAATATGAGATAGCTTAAATCAACCTTTTCATAGCAAATATCGTTTTGTTTTCAAATCCAAAACTTAGCTATGAAATTTTCTATTCTATTCGCAATAATAGTATTGACTTATCCAACCTCTTATGGACAAGAGTATTATGAATCAACAACTCTTTATCAGCACATGCTGCAAGTAAATAATGAGTGGAAGTTTCATAAAGATGCTTGTAATGAAGAAATTATATCTTTTAAGTCAGAAGAAGAAAGGATAGCTAAACACTTAGAATTAGTAATAATTGACTTGCAAAATACTGTTCATCATGAAATAAGTCCGGATGCATTTGAAAAAAGACAAGCCCTTTTAAATCAACTAAAAAAGTATGCAAATGCCAAAGAATTCCCTCAAAATACTCAGCATAGTGAAAGAAGGCCATATTTTATTGACTACAAAGGGGTGCACTGTGCTGTAGGTTATCTAATGCAGCAATCTGGTCATGAAAATTTAGCATTAAAGATTAGTAAGGATTATAACTTCGATTACATTGAAGATATTCAAAGCGAGGGTATGCTTAATTGGGCAGAATCACATGGTTTTGAGGTAAAAGAACTAAAATGGATTCAGCCGGGTTATCCACCAAATACTGTGACTATGCCTGTTGGTGGTGGTGCCAATAATGAAGTCAAAATATTGAAGTCTGATACCTATAGAAATCAAATGGTAATAGCCGGTGAGTTTACTGAATTGGATTCATTACCATGTTTAAAAATAGGAGTGTATAAAAATGATCAACTAAGTTGTCTAGGTGGAGGTTTATCCGGTATTATTTATGATGTGGAAGTAAAGTCTGACGGTATTTATTGCTTTGGGGCTTTTAATCACAATAATGAAGTATACCCTATGGCATTTTACAATGATACAACTTGGGCATTTGATAGTATACCTGGAGTGACAGAAGCTACTATTACATCTGCAGTTACATCTACAACATTTCAGTATTTACTTCATGTTTCTGTTGTTTCTAGTTTAAATCCGGGAAAGTCTGAATTATGGAATCTTGATTTTAATGAAGGCTGGATAAAAATGGCAGAAGTGAATGGTACTGTTTTAGATATGGCGTATAATCTGGATAATGGATTTATATATGGCGGCTTGTTTGATTCGGTATACGTATATACCAATGGACAATTAGATTCCAGTTTTTACGCAAAAAATGCTGTTCACAACGTATATTATCAACAATGGAAAGCTGTTGGAGAAAATTTAAGTGATACAATATATACTATTGAATCATACGGTAATTCTATTTATCTGGCCGGGGCATCATCTAATATTAATAATGATGCTATTTATTTATCACAATATTTAAATGGTAATTTACTTCCGCTTTTACAGTATAACAATTCAGGACTTTCTTACAATTCTCAAATTTTAGACTTAGCATTTCTACAAGACGAACTTTATTTTGCGGGAAGTTTTGATTTATATGCCGGAGTAGTCCAGGGTAATAATCTTGGTGTATACAATCTAAGTTTTGATAGCGCTAGTCCATATAGCATGTTAGATGATCATGTAAATGCAGTGTGTGTTTTTAACAATCAATTATATATAGGTGGTGCATTTGTTTTAGGAGGATTTAATACTCAACTTAATCATTTAGCTAAAGTATCTTCATGGGTTGGGATAGATGAAGAGTTAGAAGAAGAAATATCGGTTTTTCCAAACCCCTTTAATGATAAACTTAAATTGAGTCAATCTTTTAATGAGGCTTCATACAAAATTTTTAATTCCTCAGCACAGTTAGTAAAGAGTGGAGTTATTGAAAATAATGAAATCAATAACTTATCAGATCTTGAAAAGGGTGCTTATATTATGCACATTCAAGAAGAAGATAAAACTTATACTTTAAGAGTGATTAAAGAATAAATTAAACCGCTTCCTTAGGTTTTTCCCTTGTTTGATCTTCCTTAGTCATTTTCTCCTTGCTTAGATTTCTCATTCTTGATTCAATATCTGTAATCATTGCGGTAGCTTCTTCATTGGTAATTCTACCTGCATGAAGTAACTCATTTACCTTTGATTTTTCAGTATTTAACAAGGTTCTAATAGCCTGGCGCGTAGAAACATGTCTGTAAATATTCGGATATTGATTCTTAAAGTTTCTTAGGAATGTCAATGCCTGAATATTGTTTTCTTCAATTTCTCCTTCAATTTCTTTAAGGATACTTTCTTCTCTTTCATTAGCAGCAGCAGCTTGAAGTTCCTTCAACATCTTCAGACATTTTTGCTGTGAGGTGTAAAATCCTTTGGCAACGTCAAATGAAGCCGCCAATCTTTCAATATATCTTTTTGATAAAAATTTCTTTAAAAATCCAAATCTTCTCAAGGAGTTTTTAGTGTCTAACAATTCATCTAAATCTCCACGGTCAGATAATTTCTTTTCTCCACCAGAATCTATAATGTCATTGATTTCAGAAACTAATAGGTTATAAGCACTTGAGCTAATCAAGCCTTCTTTAAATTGCGACCAATACGAACTTTTTTCTTTCTCCAAAATTCTTCTTCTAGACTCTTCTTTAAAATCATCAATATCTTGAATTTTAGATGCGTCAGGATCTTCTGGTAAATATCCACCTACGGCTTCCCAATTTACTTTTTTAAAGAATCTGTCTTTTTCCAAATTGTCTATTGAAGCAACTGTTTCTCTAAATACATAATCTTTGGCTGTGTCCAAAACGTATCTTTTGGTCTTAGAGACAGATGTTAATCCTAGCTTTTGAGCTACAGCCTTCATTGTAGTTGCGTTAACTAACAAGGTAAGTGTTACTATTCCGGCAGTTAAGAAAAGAAACTGTTCTCTAATCACAGGAGGGATAGAGGGTTCAGTTTCAACAATTAATGCCAATGCTAATCCAATAGCTCCTCTTAATGCACCCCACCACATTACTTGTGGATGGTTCTTTCCTATACCATACCCAGCACGTTTCATTAAAGGGTAGAGAACGGCAATAACAATTGCTCTTACTAGATGGATAATGACATATACGGCTAAAAGGACCCAGACGTCATTCATGGTGAAATGGGTTCTCTCTGCAATTACAACTCCTACAATCAAAAAGATTAGTGTATTAGCAGTAAATGCAGTAAACTCCCAGAACTCATGTATAAAGTGTTGTACTTCCGGTGATATTTTTGTTCGACCTGGACCTGCCATAATAAGTCCAAGTGTAACCAAACCTAGTACACCTGAAACATGGAATGTATTTTCACAAATAAAGAATGTCAAATAGGCCAAAGCAACAATTATGGTAATTTCAATGAGCATATCATTGAATACGGCATGCATCCATCTCAATCCAAAATATCCAATTACTGCTCCAACTGCAACTCCTCCTAATGCTACTCTTAAAAACTCAAGGAATGGTGAATATCCTAAGGCATTGCCTGTCAATCCACCGAAGATCACCATAAAAATTACGATTGCTGTACCATCATTTAAAAGTGATTCACCTTCAATCAATGTACCGAGCTTTTTACTAGCCCCTAATTCTTTCAAGATGGCTACTACTGCCACCGGGTCGGTTGCACTAATTACTGTACCAAATAACAATACCATTTCCCAATTCCAAGTGGTGATTCCTAGTTTGTAATCTACAATTAGCCACATGCATAATGCGGTTAACACTAGGGCAATAACAATACCCGGAACAGCTAATAATACAGAGTTAGTAAATGATTTTTTAAAGATGTGAACATCCATGGCAAATGCTGCCTCAAAAATCAAAATTGGTAGAAAAACATATAAAATTGCATGTGCATCTAGATGAGCGGCCCATTTTATAGAATTGTCCAGTTTAGAAAAATCTAGGGACTGACCAAACAAATGAAAATCTTGTAAGAAAAACTCATTTCTACCTAAGAAACCAATCCCTAATCCAATAATCAATAAAGCAACTGTAAATGGAAGACCTATCTTGCTTAGTGCAAATCTGGTTCCTGCACCAATTATTAGTGCTATAATGACAAAAAGTAATGCGCTAAAATCGTTGTGGTGACCGCCTTCGCCATGTTCACCTTCTGCATGTTCATCATCATGATTGGCATGCATTTCTTCATGATGTTGTTCTCCATCTAAGTGATCATTTTGAATAGCTGGATCAACAATATTGTGATCTACAGTATCATATGTGATTACCTGATGATGTTCAAGAGAATCTTCATCCTGACTATAAGTTATTTGGCTTGAGATTAAAAGGGTAAAAGCGCATAGGAAAAATATTTTCCCTTTTGATAATATAGTAGGCATGCAGTAAGGTTTGAGTTTCTGTAAATGTAATGATTTCCAATTAATAACCAGAAGTCATCTATTTCAGAACTTTATACGGCTTTCAACCGATTGAGTTACCAAGAAAAGTGAATGGGTTTCAGGGTGTTTCAATTATCCCGAACTAAGGCATGTCAAATTCAATTCCAGCCTTCATGTCTCCAATAAACTTAGATTCTAAATTTTTAAAATCATATAAGTCCATGTCTAACATATGAGTAGGAGAGATGTTCTTAAGTGCTGAGAACATTATTTCAGATCTTCCCGGGTATTTTTCATCCCAGGCGTGCAACATCTTTTTAACTACCTGTCTTTGTAAATTCGGTTGAGAACCACACAAATTACAAGGGATTATAGGGTAATCCATCATTGTTGCGTATTCTTCAATCTGCTGTTCCTTTACAAAAGCCAATGGTCTTAGAATGACAAATCGGTCATCATTGGTTCTGTATTTAGCAGGCATGGTTTCAATTTTTCCTGCAAAAAATAAGTTCAGGAAAAATGTTTCTAAAATATCATCTCTATGGTGTCCTAAAGCTAACTTATTACAACCTAAGCGTTCAGCTGCAGTGTATAAAGTTCCTCTTCTTAATCGGGAACAAAGACTACAAGTTGTTTTACCTTCAGGTGTTTTATCTTTTACAATACTGTATGTGTCTCTTTCAACAATTTCAAAATCAACGCCTACTTTTGTCAAATAATTTGGAAGAACTTCTTCAGGAAATCCGGGCTGTTTCTGATCAAGGTTAACGGCTACAATTTCAAAATCAAATATAGATGCTTTTTGAATCTGCATCAAAATGTCTAGCATAGTGTAACTGTCTTTCCCTCCGGATAAGCATACCATGATCTTATCACCATCTTCAATCATATTATAATCATTGATGGCGTTCCAAACCGTTTTCTTGATCTTACGGTTTAACTTCTCTAGCTCTTTTTCTTTTTCTTCTTTCACTATTCTTCCTGTTTCATCAGGCGGTCAAACATTACTATACTTCCACTTACGGATACATTTAACGAATGTTCTCCCGGCAGCTGTACCAATTGGTGACAGCGATTTAAAACCTTATCAGGTAAGCCATTATTTTCTGCTCCTAATAAATAAGCGGCCCTGTATGGGTGTGCAAAGTTACGAATAGGAGTCGAATTTTCATATAGTTCTACACCAACCAATTGTGTAGAGTGGGGAAGTGAGTTGTATAAATGGTCAAAATCATCATATTTATACAAAGGTATTTTTGACCATGTTTTCATTGTATCAGAGGCCTGGTGTTGATACTTGCCATCCACTATAAATATGAATTGTGCTCCTAAAATATAGGCAGTACGCCACAAGGTTCCAATATTGTGTGATGTTTTTGGTTGATAAACACCTATTCCAAAAAACTGCTCTTCTTTTAAATCCCAGTGTTTTTTCATGACTCCTCTTTATTAGCGTCTTGTAATTCCTGTTTTTTGAAAATGGTTTCGTATTGTCCTCCAAGTTTCAATAACTCTTCATGAGTTCCTGTTTCTATAATTGTTCCATTCTCAAGGACAACTATTTTATCAGCATATTTAATACTGGATATTCTATGAGAAATTATCAGGGAAGTTTTTCCTTTTAAATTCTCTTTAATAGCATTTAGAATCAGTTCTTCAGTTTCATTGTCAACTGCAGATAAACAGTCATCTAAAACTAAAATGTCTGGATTTTTAATCAATGCTCTGGCTATAGAAACTCTTTGTTTTTGACCTCCTGATATGTTGATTCCCCTTTCACCAAGTCTTGTTTCATATTTATCCGGGAAGTTCATGATGTTGTCATGTATACCGGCATCTTTAGCTGCCTGAATGATTTTTTCATCAGAAACATCATCTTCATTTAATCCAAAAGCTATATTGTTCTTAATAGTGTCAGAAAATAAAAAGTGCTCTTGTGGTACATATCCTAAATGCTCTCGCCAGGCTTCAAGATTAACTTCTTTCAAGTTTTTGCCATCAATTTTAATTTCCCCAGTTGTTGGATCAAGTAAGCGCATGATCAAATAGGCCAAAGATGACTTTCCGGAACCTGTTCTTCCTAATACACCAATTGTAGCTCCTTTTGGAATAGTTAGATCAATATCCTTTAAGGCTTCTACTCCGGAGTTTTCATAAGTTAAACTCACATTTTTTAGCGTGATCTCATTCTCGAAACTAAAAGGATCATTGGATTCGTTAACAATTTCAGGTTGCTGATGTAAAAATTCATTGATTCTTTTTTGAGATGCAGCTGCTCTTTGAACAATAGAAGTTACCCAACCAATTGAAGCAAATGGCCATGTTAATAGATTGACATATAAAACAAATTCAGCTATTTCACCTGCAGATATTACTTTTTCTTGTGCTTGAATTCCTCCTACATAAATGGTGAGAATTGTACTGATACCAATAAGCATTACAATAGTTGGCATAAAAAAGGCCTGGGTTTTAACAAAACTCATTGACCTGTTTTTGTATTCATTTGCCTCTGCGTTAAATCTCGCTTCAATTTCAGCTTCTTTTACATGAGATTTTATAACTCTAATCCCACTAAAAGATTCCTGAACCATTGTTGATAAAAGGGATTGTTGCTTTTGAACATGTTCACTTTTCCTATTTAAAATGCTACTAACAAAATAGATTAATACCGACATGATAGGCAAAGGCATTAATACATATAGCGTAAGTTCAGCATTTACGGAGAGCATAATCCAAAGCGCAAGAATAAATCTGATGATCAAATTGGAAGTGTACATGATTCCCGGTCCCAGATACATTCTGACGTGAGAGACATCTTCGGTGATTCTATTCATTAAATCTCCGGTAGAATTTTTCTTAAAAAAGTTAAAATCCAGAGATTGGTATTGATCGTAAATTTCATTCTTCAAATCGTACTCAATGTAGCGAGACATTCTAATAATAGTTTGTCTTTGAAAAAAGAGGAAAATTCCTGATATCACAGAGAATAGCACATAAAGTCCGGCAGAAATCAATGCGAATTTCATCAATCCTCCGGCAATACTTTCTGCACTTCCATCATGGTGATTGATCATGTCATTGATTGAATCTCTAACAACACCGGGCATTTTTATTACAAAAATATTCTGTCCTATTACAAACAGAATTCCCAGCAATAGCAACCACTTATGCTTTAACAAATATTTATTTAGATAGGATAAAGAAGACATTTAAAAATTAGTACTTTTGTACGTCCTAAAAAACAGGGGACAAAGTTAGTATTAAAGATTAGTATAATAATGTAATTCCACTCATTTATGTTCGAAGTGAAAAATATAAAAGATACTGCACTGGTAGACAATCCTGTAATTGAAAGGATGTCGCAGTACAATCACGAGCAATTGTTGTTTTGTAATGACAATGCAACAGGTTTGAAAGCGATTATTGCAGTACACAATACAACACTAGGACCAGCATTAGGTGGTACTAGAATGTGGGCTTACAACAATGAGTTGGAAGCTTTAAACGACGTTCTTAGATTGTCAAGAGGTATGACCTATAAGAATTCAATTTCAGGATTGAATCTTGGAGGTGGAAAAGCCGTAATTATTGGAGATTCAAGAAAAGATAAAAGTGAAGCTTTATTCAGAAGATTTGGGAAATTTGTAAATAGCCTTGGTGGTAAATACATTACTGCAGAGGATGTAGGAATTTCTCCTCAAGATATGACCTGGGTAAACATGGAAACAGATCATGTTGTTGGATTACCTGGTAAAAGTGGAGACCCTTCTCCGGTAACAGCTTATGGTGTTTATATGGGGATGAAAGCTGCTGCCAAAGTAAGATTTGGATCTGATAGTTTAAGTGGTAAAAAAGTGGCTGTACAAGGTGTTGGACATGTTGGAGAATACCTGGTTGCTCATTTGACTAAAGAAGGTGCAGAAGTATTTATTTCTGACATTCATGAAGATACATTAAAGGCTGTTGCTCAAAAATATGGAGCTAAAGTGGTTGATTTAGATGAAATCTATGAAATTGACATGGACATTTATGCACCATGTGCACTTGGAGCTACTGTAAATGATGATACTTTATCAAAATTAAAATGTTCTATCATTGCCGGAGCTGCTAACAATCAATTAAGAGATGAAGCGGTTCATGGATTGGCAGTAAAAGATAGAGATATCCTTTATGTGCCGGATTTCATGTTGAATGCCGGTGGAGTTATCAACTGCTATGCAGAGGTAAAAGGATTATCTGCTGATTGGGCTATGACCAAAGCTGAAGAGATTTACAACAGAACTATAGATATATTATACAGATCTTCTGAAGAGGGGATCCCTACTTACAAAATTGCTAATGCCATGGCTGAAGAACGTATTCAGTCTATGGGACAAGTGAAACTACCTTTATAATAAAATGCTGAACAGACGACACCTTAGAATTAAGGTACTTCAGATCTTATATGCCTATTTTCAAACAGAGGATAAAGATCCTTTGCAGGTTGAAAAAGAACTTTTTAGATCGATAGATAAAATGTACGAATTGTACATCTATTTCTTGTTGACCTTTGAAGAGATGGTTCAATTTGCTGAAACGCGCATTGAGGATAAGAAAAATAAAATCCAACCAACATCTGAAGATTTAGATCCAAACAGAAAGTTCGTTGATAATCCATATTTCAGATATTTTGCATCAAATGCAGAATTGAAAAGACACTCTGAAACCATGAAAATTAATTGGGGAGGAGCTGTTAAAAATGATTTGATGCGAAAAATGTTTGTTCAGATAAAAGATTCTGATCTCTATAACGACTACATGAAAAGTAGAGAGACGAATGATGAAGATGACAGACAGTTTGCATTGTCTTTATTCAAATCTGAAATTGCCAATTTTGAGTTATTACACGATTTCTTTGAGAATGAGAGTATTTACTGGATGGATGATATCGATTTGATTTGTTCAATGGTTTTGAAAACAATTAAAGCAATTGAACCATCTGATTTCTCTGTAAATGCTATTCTTCCTTTGTATAAAGATGAAGAAGATGAAAAAGGATTCATTAAAGCTATGGTGAGAAAAACACTTGAAAAAGATGACGAAAACACCAAAACTATTGATGAGTTGACGCAGAACTGGGAACTTGATAGAATTGCAAAGATGGATGTGATTTTATTGAAAATGGCCTTGACAGAATTGACAGAATTGCCGTCAATTCCTAAAAAGGTAACCTTGAATGAATATATCGAAATCTCTAAATATTACAGTACACCAAAAAGTCAGGTTTTTATAAACGGAATTTTGGACAAAGCTGTAGAGAAATTAGATAAAGAAGGAAAACTTATAAAAACAGGTAGAGGACTAATAAATTAATTATTATGAATGCAATCAAATTATTATTCGTAGCACCGTTTTTAGCTATAGCCTGCACAACTGATTCTGGTGCTGATGCTGAAGAAAGAAGAACTGATTATGCTGAGTTTATAGATGATCCAACAGAAATTTCATTTGAAGAAATGGATTATGATTTTGGAACTGTAAAAGAGGGTGAACAAGTAAAGCATATCTATAAATTTAAAAACACAGGAGACAAGAGTTTGATTTTAATCAATGTAAAAGGTTCTTGTGGATGTACTGTTCCTGAAGATTGGCCTAAAAATCCAATTGAACCGGGTGGAACAGGAGAGATTAAAGTAGTTTTCGACTCACAGGATAGAGTTGGAAATGTTAGAAAAAATGTGAGAGTAGAAGCCAATACAAATCCTAGTATGTCTGTATTGACTTTAAAAGGAGTAGTGGAAGAATAAACAAATAATTACAAGACAAAGAGAATGAATTTATTGACAATCTTATTACAAGAAGGTGGAGGACAAGAAGGAGCAGGAGGAGCTACTACATTATTAATGTATGGTGCTATTATCTTAATCATGTACTTTTTCATGTTAAGACCACAAATTAAAAAGAGTAAAGAAGCTAGAAAATTTAGAGAAAGTTTAGCGGTAGGAGATAAAGTTGTAACTGCTGGTGGAATTCACGGTAATGTGGTTGAGATCAACGAACACACAGTTGTGATTTCTACAGAAGGATCTGGAAAATTGAGAATTGAGAAAAATTCATTGAATTTGAATCCTGACGCACAATTGCAACAAGCTAAGCGTTAGTATTCAATATCTAAATTGAAAAGCTTTCTGAATTTGTGAAGTGAGGTGTTTTCCTCGGCTAGTTTATCAAACTTAGATTTACTATCCATTACATTCACCACTGATTTTTCTTTCACTTCATAAACCAAATTGATATTAGTATTTTTTAAGTGGACTCTCAGGTATTGAATGAGGTCCACTTTTTCTGTGTCCAATTCATTCGCTTGTACTGAGTTTTGAATTTTCAGTGTGATGGTATGGTCAGATGCCACAATCATTTCTGAGCTGGTAAGTGTAGCATAAAGACTGTCTCTGTTATTTCTTTTTTGCTCCAGCGCATATTTTTTCCAAAGGTGTTCCAACTGTTCAGCTGTGTACTCCTCATTCATTTCTTTAAGGCCGATAGCCTCTTCGTGCTCACTTTTAACCCTTGGATTTAAAATGGTTTTGATTCCAATGTTTCCGCTGGATAAGCTTTTGCCGCTTAGTTGTGTAAGCTTTTTTCTTTCAGGTTTGGCAATAGCAGACATAGTAACAGTTTCTGTTACAACCTTTTCCTGAACTTCAACAGCAGCAACTGTTTTGAGCTCTTGTGGCTCATTTTGTCCTTTAAAAGGCAGGATTTCTATTTCTGCAAAACCTATGATAAAACCTCCTTTTTTTGTAAAGTATGCATGATGCTGCAGAATTTCATTAAACCTAATTCAACATGCAATCTTTTATTTTTACTGGCTTTGTATTGTCCTTCTAAAGATCTCATTAAATCCAGTGCGGTCAAAATAAAATCTTGAGGAGATTTTTCAGATTGTTTTAAATAACGCTCTTTTAAATCTGCGGGAACGTCCATTATATCAATGGTTCGTGGATCTTTTGCTACTAAAATATTTCTAAGGTGTTCTGCCAAACCTAAAATGAATTGACTGCCATCAAAACCATTGTTTAATATATCATTGTATATCAAAAGATTCTCTGGAATTTCACCTGCTAAAGCATGATCAGTTACTTTAAAATAGTAATCATAATCCAACACATTAAGGTTGGTTAAAACAGATTCGTAAGAGACATTATTATTGCTAAAAGATACTATTTGATCAAAAATTGATAAGGCATCTCTTAATGCACCATCTGCCTTTTGAGCAATAATGTGTAAAGCTTTATCATCAACGGTAATACCTTCTTTTTGTGCGATACTCTTGAGGTGATCAACTATATCCTGAACCTGAATTCTGTGAAAGTCAAAAATTTGACAACGAGATAAAATAGTTGGCAGGATTTTGTGTTTTTCTGTTGTGGCAAGAATAAAAACAGCATGAGGAGGTGGCTCTTCTAATGTCTTCAAAAATGCATTAAATGCAGATGACGATAACATGTGTACCTCATCTATGATGAAAATCTTGTATTTTCCAACTTGAGGCGCTATTCTAACCTGGTCTATTAGGTTTCTAATATCATCAACCGAGTTATTTGAAGCGGCATCTAGTTCCAGAATGTTAAATGAATGACCTTCATTAAAAGATTTGCATGACTCACATTCATTGCATGGTTCAATATCTTCTTTAAGATTGAAACAATTTAAAGTTTTAGCCAAAATTCTGGCTGTAGTTGTTTTACCAACTCCTCTTGAACCAAAAAATAAAAATGCCTGAGCTAAATGATCATTTTTAATAGCATTTTTAAGCGTTGTTGTAATAGATGATTGTCCAACAACTGATTCAAAAGTTTGTGGTCTGTATTTTCTCGCCGATACTACAAATTCTCCCATAATCAGAAATGTGTTCAAATATAATAAACCTCAAGGCGTAATGGCCTTTTGAGACTTTTGAGTTATTAACAATGGGGTGATTTTTTGAAAGATTTTGAATTTGTCAAAGAATTAATGCCTTCTAAAACTTGAAAGATCACATTTTTATTGAAATAAAAGCTTTGTAATTTATTAGAAAGGCTTATCTTTGCACCCCGCATCCGCCATAGCACGGTGCATAGGTGGAGCAAATTTAAAACAATTTATAATGAATAGGTACGAAACTGTTTTCATTTTAACTCCCGTTTTGTCTGAAGAGCAGGCAAAGGAAGCAGTAAAAGTGTACGAAGATTATATCACTAAAAATGGTGGTACAATTAAGCACAAAGAATTCTGGGGTTTGAAAAAGCTTGCTTATCAAATCCAAAAGAAATCTACAGGTTTTTACAGCTTGGTTGAGTTCGAAAATGACGGAACTTTGATCAAAAAATTAGAGATCGAATTTAAAAGAGATGAGCGTATTATGCGATTCTTGTCTATCAGAATGGATAAGCACCATGTTGCTTTTGCTGAGAAAACAAGAAAAGCAGGAACTAATACTGCCAAAACAGAAGAAAAAGCGGAAGCTTAGTGTTTAATTGAAAAAGTCTTAAAAAATGGCACAAAACGATATTAGATATTTAACACCGATAAACATTGAAATTAAAAAAGACAAATATTGTCGTTTCAAGAAAAGCGGTATCAAATACGTAGATTACAAAAACCCTGAATTCTTGTTGAAATTTATCAATGAGCAAGGAAAAATTCTCCCTAGAAGGGTAACTGGAACTTCTCAAAAGTATCAGAAAAAAGTCAACAAAGCAGTAAAGAGAGCTAGACACTTAGCTATCTTACCTTATGTTGCTGACTTAATGAAGTAATTGTAGAACTTTTCTGTCTGTAAAGGCAGTTTAATAATCCATAATCATGGAAATAATATTAAAGAAAAACGTTGATAAATTAGGATATGAAGGAGATGTAGTAACAGTTAAAGCTGGTTACGGAAGAAACTTCTTGATTCCTCAAGGATATGCGGTGTTGGCTACTGATTCTGCGAAAAAAATGCACGCAGAAAACATGAGACAAAAGTCGCACAAAGAAAATCAAATCAAGGAAGCTGCTCAGGCAATCGCTAGCAAACTTGATGGATTAACTGTGAAAGTTAAAGCTAAGGTTGGAGATAACGATAAAATCTTCGGATCTATCACAACTATCGCTTTATCAGAAGCTTTAAAAGGTGAAGGAATTGAAATTGATAGAAAATCTTTGACAATTTTAACTGAGCCTGTTAAAGAATTGGGAACTTATGATGCAACTGCAAACTTGCACAAAGAAGTATCTCAAGAATTTAAATTTGAAGTGATCGCAGAGTAAAATCCGCACAACTTATTTGAAAACCCGTTCTAACCTCCAAATAGAGGATTGAGCGGGTTTTTTTATGGATTGATCTAAACATTAAATCTCGTGTTACCTATTTTATTAACTTTAAAGCAATAGGAAATAACACCATTGAAGAAAAGATTATTCTATAACTTTTTTATTAAGGTAACACTTGCATTTACGTTCGCTTTATTTGCGACATCATCCGCCTATTCTCAAAACTCTGACAATCAGAAAAAGGTTGATTCTTTAATCACTCAGATGATTTCTCTTGAGGATTCAGAAGAGAAAGCTGATATCCTAAACGCTATTGCTCGTCTTAAAACCAAAGAGAACTTTGTTGAAGGATTACATTATGCTGAGCGCTCTTTGGCTATGTCAGAAGACATCAAATACAATACGGGAATCCTCAATGCTTCATTAACCTTAGGACGTATTTATACTTACTACTATCTTGATTATTTTGAAGCTAAGCATCACTTAGGACGAGCTGTAAGTTTAGCTGAAGAAACTGCTGATAAAGAACTCAAAAGAAATGTTTATAAAGATTATGGGTTCTTGATGTATTCAATGGGGGATTGTGATCAAGCTATTTCTTTCAATAAAAAAGCCATCCTAATCACAGAAGATTTAGAGAACTATAGTGACCTGGCTGAACTTTACGCTTACACTGCAGATGTATATATGGATTGTGGCGACCGAAAAGCAGCCATGGATTATTATTCAATGACCTATACCTTGTTTATTTCGGACAGGTTAGAATATATTGCTCCAGCTGTAAGGATTTCTTCAGCTTCTTATTTAAGAAGAACAGGTGATTACAAAGGGTCAATAGAAATATTAAAGGAAGCTATTTCCATTTTTCATAGAGATAAATTACCTCGTTTTGAATCTTACGCCTATGCTGAATTAGCCGAAACTCAAATCCTTAAAGGAGATTATATTGTTGCTCTTGAAAATGCAAATACAGGTTTAGAAATAGCAGAACACAATTCGTTACTGAAAGAAAAACTAGATAACTATAAGGTTCAAATTGACGCATATGATTCACTAGGGAATTATAAGAAAACCTATACCACCTTAATTAAATATACTCGATTAAAAGATTCATTGTCTTCTTCTCAGTTCATGGAACAAAACAGAAAGTTCCAAACAAACTATGAAGAAATGATTAATCAAAGTAAGTTGTCTCAGTTAAAAGAACAACAGATTAATCATGAGCTAGAGTTAGAAAATCAGCAGTTAAGCAGAAATATCATTATAGCGGTATTGTCATTTGTAGTAGTGATTACAATCCTTCTAATTCTGAGAATCAGGTTTATTAGAAAGAAGGAAAAAGAAATGCAAGTTTTAACGCTTGCAGCAAGCCACACTAATAACTCCATTATTTTGTTTGACACTAACTTACGAGTTGAGTGGGTGAACAAAGGATTTGAAAGATTGACAGGTTTAACCCTGGCAGAGGTAAAAGGGATGTATTTTGCCGAATTTTATCACGGTGAAGATGAAAATAAGTACCGCTTAAATGAGATGAAGGCCAAGTTTGAAACCGGGCGTCCATTCTCAATGGAGTTGGTGAGTAAAAACATCCACACAGGTGAAGTATATTGGATTTCTGTCAACGTCTCACCAATTTATGAATTTGACAAACTGCGCAGTTATATGTCAGTTGGTTCAGATATTACAGACATCCATAATGCTCAGGTAGCGCTTCAAAAATCTCATGATCGAACTATTCTTCTAAATGAAATTGGAAGACAAATTACATCCACCTTGTCTATTCATGAGATCATTGAAAAGATGTATGAGAATGTCAACAAATTGATGGATGCTCAGAATCTGGGAATTGGTATTTATAGAGAGTCGGATAATTCATTGCACTTCCCTGAACCAATTGAAAGAGGTAAAAAGTTAAAGTCATTTGTTTATCCATTGAATTCTTCAGTAGAAAGACTTGCAGCCAAGTGTTATAAAGATAATCTTGAATTTATTGTTGGTAGCAAAGAGGAAATAGCAGAGATAACAGGGCAAAGTCCGGTTCCGGTAGAAGGTGAACAACCTGAATCTGTAATTTATATTCCGCTTATCTCTAAATGGAAAACAATGGGAGTTATCTCTGTACAATCTTTTGCTAAAAATGCGTACTCTGATAATGAGCTTGAAGTGGTTAGAACATTAGCCAACTACGTGGCAATTGGAATGGAAAATGCCAGACTCTATGAAAATATGGAGGACATGGTAAAGGAGCGTACTAAAGAAGTTACAGAGCAAAAAGAGCAATTGCAGGTCAACTTTGAGAATATCAAAATGTTGAGTGAGATAGGAGTGGAGATTGCTTCCAGTCTTGATTTTGAAGATGTATTTGAAAAGCTTTATGCTACTGTTGCTCAAATGATGGATGCTCCAATTTTTGGTCTAAGACTTTATCATGAAAAAACCAGAGAGCTGGAGTATAAATATGAGATTGAGAATGGTGAACGCTTTGAATCCATGACTGTTTCAATAGAAGACAAAAATAATTATTCAGTTTGGTGTATTGACAATCGCAAGGAAATTTTGGTGAACGATAACCTCAGTGAATACCATAAATATTTCTCTGAATTAAAATTAATGGGTGGAGGGGATATGCCAAATTCCATTATTTTTTATCCAATGATTGCGGATGGAAGAATTTTTGGAGTTTTTACAGTTCAAAGTTTCAAATTAAATGCATATACTAAGTATCACCTGGCAATGGTTAAAACATTATCTGCATATTGTGCAGCAGCATTGAGCAATATGGAGCTGTTAAATACTTTGGAGCATAAAGTGCAAGAACGAACCAGAGAATTAGCGCAAAAGAATAAAGATATAATGGCAAGTATTAACTATGCCAAACGTATCCAAAGAGGTATTTTACCTCCTGATTCATTCATAAAACAAATGTTCCCTCAGAGTTTTGTTTTTTATCGACCAAGAGATATTATTTCAGGTGATTTTTATTGGGTTGAGAGAAATTTAGGAAAATACTTCTTTGCCGTGGTTGATTGTACTGGACACGGTGTTCCGGGTGCTTTGATGTCAATTATCGGTAAAAACATACTGGATCAGGCAGTAAACGAGAAAGAAGTGGATGATCCATCAATGATTTTAACATTCTTAAGAGCAGGATTACGCGTGGCATTCTCATCAGATGAACAGGAAGATGGAAGTGAAGTGGAGGATGGAATGGATTTAGCAGTCTGCGTTTATGATCCTGAGGATAGGATTTTATCATTTTCAGGAGCCAACAGCAATTTGTACATAATTCACGATAGCTCAATTCAGGTAATAAAAGGTGAGAAATCAGGTGTAAGTGCCAGTGAATTTGATAACGCTAAATATGTAACTCACGAAATTGAAATTGAAGATGGAGATGCAGTTTATTTGTCTTCAGATGGATTCCCTGATCAATTTGGTGGAGATAGAGTTAAAAAGTACTCACAAAGACGTTTTCAAGAATTGATATTGCGAATTAGCAGTTTACCTGTAAATACGCAAGAGGACGCATTCAAACAAGAGCTGGAAGATTGGAAACGCGATTACGATCAGTTAGACGACATTTGCGTAATGGGTGTTAAATTTTAATAACACCCATGAAGCAGTTTACCCTGAGCGAACTTTTGTGAAGATAAGTCGAAGGGAAAAGGGGTTAAGTTTTAATTCTTCATTTGGTCCAGGAATCCTTTCGCTTTCTTTTTGGCAATCATTTTCATGAAGCTTATCTTATAGGTGATTCCTCCTTCTATAAACCAATATGGATCTGCAAAGTTATCACCTAGCCATCCACCAAAAAGATCTATCTGAAGATCGTTGATTGGAGTATATGAAAATCCTGCATCAGCATTCAAATCCAGATTACTAAAATCTCCAAATCCTTCAATAAAAGTGTTCCATTTTTTACCTATCTTAAATCCGAAGTTCAATACCCATGGAAAGGCCGGTTGCATTAGATCATTCCCTTGAAAAACTACACCAAGATTAGTATTAAAAGAAACTACTTCAAAACGATTACTGGTCATCACATAAAAAGAGCTTCCAAAGTTTTGTTGCCTGTAATCTCCTTTGTGAGAAAGAAATGAAAGATTAGCTTGAAATCCTAAATATGGCTTCCATCTATCTCCATCATAAGGATTGTATCTAATTCCCAAATTTGGACTTGGAAATCCTGAAAAAGTAGTGTCAAAACTACTTGACATGTGTCTTGAATAATTGTATGAAAAACTAGTGTTTAACTCAATTTTCTTAGTTATTCCAAGTCTAATTTGTGTAGGAACCCCATAGTTTTTGAATTGATAGATTTTATCTGCATTGAAAGATGTGTAGTTAAATCCGGTTTGTAATTGCAGTGTCAAAATACCCGCAGTATTTGGATTCATAGCTTGTCCGGGTCTGTCTGATTCAACAGGCGTTCCAAACATTTTATCAATGATTTTACCGGGGTCAATGTCAAATTGTGCCTGTGTATTAAAGCATATTAGGCTGAAAACGGAAATAACTAAAATATTTTTCATTTGATAAAAATAGCAATTCAGATCGCAAATTAAGTACAAAACAAATAGCTTTGGTTTTTGTTTCTAATAAACGCATGAAAGTCGCATACTGTCCAATATACAGATATACTAAACTTCCGCCGGAGCACAGGTTTCCAATGGAAAAGTATGATTTGTTGCCACAGCAATTGCTTTATGAAGGAACATTAACTGAAGAAAATTTTTTTGAACCAACTCCCATCTCAGAAGAACAAATTTTGAGAACACATTCATTAGCGTTTTGGGAAAAGCTTAAAACTGGTAATTTAAGTAGACAAGAAATTCGAACAATGGGGTTTCCTTTTCATGAGTTGTTGGTAGAAAGAGCAAAAGTTATTGCTGCCGGGTCATTAGAAGCTTTTTATCATGCGAAAAAAGATGGAGTGGCATTAAATATTGCCGGTGGAACACACCATTCATATGCAGACCGAGGCGAAGGTTTTTGCTTGTTTAATGACTTTGCAATTGCGTCAAATGAATTGTTGTACAGGGGAGATGCCAATCAAATATTAATTGTGGATTTGGACGTTCATCAGGGCAATGGAACAGCCCATATTTTTAAAGAAGAACCAAGAGTATTTACTTTCAGCATGCATGGTGAACATAACTATCCACTGCGGAAAGAACGGTCGGATAAAGATGTTCCTTTAAGAGATGGGATAGGGGATGATGAGTATCTAGAAATACTTTATAAAGAATTGCCTCCGGTAGTGGAAGCTGTAAAGCCTGATGTTATTTTCTATTTGAGTGGAGTTGATATTTTAGCAACAGACAAACTAGGCAGATTAGGCGTAAGTAAGCTAGGTTGTAAAATGCGGGATGAGTTTGTCTTTAAGCTTTGTAAATCCCATGAAATTCCAGTGGTTGCCGCAATGGGTGGAGGTTACTCTGTCCAGATTGGTGATATAATTGATGCCCATGCAAATACATTTAGAGTGGCGAGTCATATTTTTACTTGATCTCTTAACTTTTTTTTAAAAGCTGATCAGCTAAAAATACCTATATTGCAAGCCGCAAAAAAAATGCGAAACTTTTGAATTAATAGAAAAAACTCACTTAATAATATGACAAGCGAACACAAAGATTGGAACGAGATAAAAACGAATGACAGTTGGGCGATATTTAAGATTATGGCCGAATTCGTTGAAGGATATGAGAAAATGGCTGCAATCGGACCATGTGTTTCTGTATTTGGATCTGCTAGAACTCAGGTAGATAATCCTTATTATCAACAAGCGGTTGAATGCTCGAAACTTTTGGTAGAATCAGGATATGGAGTTATTACCGGAGGAGGACCTGGAATTATGGAAGCAGGAAATAAGGGTGCAGATGATAATGAAGGTGTATCAGTAGGTTTAAATATTGTATTACCATTTGAACAATCTTGTAATGACTTTGTGAATCACCCGGTTGATTTTGATTATTTCTTTGTTCGTAAGGTAATGTTTGTTAAATATTCACAGGGATTTGTTGCATTTCCAGGAGGTTTTGGAACATTAGATGAATTATTTGAAGCCATCACTTTAATGCAAACAGAGAAAATAGAGAAAAGACCGGTTGTATTGTTCGGAACCAAATATTGGAGCGGAATGGTAGAATGGGTAAAAAATACAATGCTAGGACAGGAGAATAATATTTCACCTGAAGACATGTCTTTCTTGCGTATGACAGATGATCCTAAAGAAGCTGTTCAAATTATTAAAGACTTCTACAAGGAACACAAATTACGTCCGAACTTTTAATTTTCTATACGGTTGCTCCCTGGCAGCTTGAACCAGCTCCAGCGGTACATCCAAAACAATGTTGACTGACAATTATATTTCTGTTATTCAGTTTTTCCAAATTGAATTCAGAAATGTGTTGTCCTGATTTTGCTTCTGTTTTGATCTTAAGCATTTGATTAAAATCACAGTCATACATATATCCTTGCCAATCAATACTTATAGTATTTCTGCACATGATACCATCAACTGCTGCGGGGTTAAAAGCTTGTACCAATTGCTCCATGTACTCTTCATAATTTTCAGAACGAATTAAATATTCTAAAAAGCGGCTGATTGGTAGATTAGTAATGCATAATAATCCACTAAAATCAATTCCAAAATCAGCTTTTAATCTTGTTTTGAAATCATGTTCTAGGGCAGCTTGTTCTCCGGGTAAAAAAGCTCCTGCAGGATTATACACGAGATCAAGAATTAATTCAGAATCTGTTTTTCCATACCCAACTTCATTGAGCATTTGCAAAGCCTTGATAGATTTATCAAATACTCCTGAACCTCTTTGTCTATCAGTTTTTCCAGCTTCGTAATAAGGAAGTGAACTAACGACTCTTACGTTGTTTTCTGCAAAAAAATCAGGTAAGTCGTGGTATTTCTTATTGGCTAAGATGATAGTTAGATTGCAACGTACTATGATCTCCTTTACGCCGGCTTGCTTGAGTGATGAAACAAACCAACGGAAATCAGGATTCATTTCGGGTGCTCCACCTGTTAAATCAACAGTATGAAATTGATGTTCAGAAATGATATCCAGGCATTGCTGCATGGTTTCTTTTGTCATTATCTCTTTGCGATCAGGACCTGCATCAACATGACAATGCTTGCACGTTTGATTGCACATGTACCCTAAATTGATTTGAAAAATATCAATACCGGAAGGCTTTAATGGATACATTCCAATGTTTTCCAGCTTTTCTTTGAAGGTTGGCAACTCACCGTTTTGAAATTGCCCACCGTTCAAAATCTCTAACTGTTCATTTACATCTGCAAGTTGATGTCCTAAGGCTTTGAGTGATTTAGACATATTACATGGATAATTTTTTCGCTTTATTCATCATTTGAACTCCGTGTACCAAAGAGGCTCCACCTCTTATGGCACCGGCCACATGAACAGCTTCCATCATTTGTGCTTCACTACATCCTTTAGCTAATGAAGAGGATGTATAAGCATCAATGCAATATGGACATTGAACAGCATGTGCTACAGCTAATGCTATTAAAGATTTTTCTCTGGCTGTTAAAGCTCCTTCTTTAAAAACTTCATCATACCAACTGAAAAATTTATCAGCTAAATTTTGCTCAAATTCGGCAATCTTACCAAATTTCTTAAGGTCATCCGGGTTATAATAGGTTTTTTCCATATTCTTATAAAGTGTGATTTGTTAGACAATTTGCAAGATGTAAACTTACAAAGTATCTCTGGAAATAATAGAACGTGATTAAAAAACTGTGTCCTCACTATTAAATGAGGACACAGTATCAATTTGTTAGAATTTCACCTTTAGTGATAAGATGAAGTTTCTGCCGGGTGAAACAATTCCCGAACTATATGGTCTATACCTTTGATCTGTAATATTTTCAATACCAGAACTTACGGTAAGATTTTCTGTGAACTGATAATTTGCTTTAAAGTTAACTGTGTACCATGCAGGCGAATAAGGATTGCCATTAGCATCAATTGCGTAGATGTAATCTTTGGCCTGCTCTGAAATTGGTAATTGTTCATATGTTTTTTCTCCGCTATATTGCGCATAAAACTGAACCATCAACTTTTTATAAGTGTAATTCAAAGATGTAATTCCGAACCAAGGCGCAGCATGTCTTGAAGGACTAACACTTCCGTCATCTAATTCTTCTTCACCCATTTGCCAGTTAAAATGGGATGTAAGTCCAAAACCTCTTTTAGTTTCTAAAATTACCGAAGCATTTACACCATAAACTGTAGCCACAGCAGCATTTTGAATAGCTTCAACTTTACTTAATTCCCCATCATACATTATGCTGTCCATTCCGTTTAGTGTAAAGTCTCTGCGAACCAATGCATTTTGAAGTACAGTGTAAAATCCGGTAACATCTATCTGCAGAAAATCACCAAAAGTTTTACTTACGCCAATTTCAGCATTATAAGCATATTCAGCCTTTAAATCAGGATTTGGAACAACGACTGTTCCCGGTTCAGAATCAAACACTTTTCCCATGTCATCAACATTTGGAGATCTAAATCCGGTAGAAAGATTCAAATTAATCTTCCACTTTTCGGTAGGTCTGTAAATTAATCCCAAATTTCCTGTTAAAGCTCCATTATTCAAGCTCGCACTAGTATAAGGAAAAGGGTAGAAGTTAGTGTCAAATTCAGCTTCAATGATGTATTGATTGTATCTGATTCCTCCATTCAATGTGAACTTACCATTGATTTTATGCTGATCAGAAATATATGCTCCCATTGAATACCACATTGCTTGAGGATATCTACTAGCACCTGGAGTTTTAATTCCTGTAGAGATATCTTCATTTACACCTCTTGAAACAACTTCATTTTGAACGTATTCAACTCCATAAAACAATTGATTATTTTTTCCAATTGCTTTGTTAAAATCTGCATTGGCAGAAAAAGCGTATACATTCTCCACTCTGCGTTCTCTCATTGGATCATTGAAATCCCTACTAATTCTACTCTCTTCAAAGGATTGTTGAGCGATACGGATGTCCATTTTATCATACACGGGATTATTTCCTTGATGTACAATACTCAAAAGATTCATCATCCATTTCTGTGGTCCATAATTCCATTCACCATATCTTGGTAAACCATTTTTGTAGCGGATGTGTCTGTCGTATCTGGCATAGTCAGAGGTCTCTGAATAATGGAATCCATAATCAAAAGTCCATTTACGGTTGGGTTTAAATCTCACTTTTTGCATGAAATTCATCTGTTGATACCCTGAAGGACTTTGTACACGTGGATCATCATTTGTAACAATCACATCCATGCTGTCTTGACGTTTCACATAAAATGGACGTAAATATTCATCTGGTCCGTATGATCCCATTTTAACATCTCCAAAATCATTGGCTGAAAAGTTGGTCAATAATGCCCATTTTTTCCAACCTACGTTGATATCAAAATGTCCCGTTTTTTCATTACTTGCGGATGAATAACGCATAAGTGCTTTTCCGTTTACCAATGGATCATCAGTTAATGATAATTCAGGAATAAGTGTTTGAAAACTCATTACGGCTCCAATTGCATCACTTCCATATATTACAGATCCGGGTCCAAATAAGATCTCTGATCTTTCCAATGCAAACGGATCAATGGAAATAACGTTTTGAATGTTTCCTCCTCTGAATATGGCTGTATTCATTCTTATTCCATCTACCACATAAAGTAAGCGGTTGGTAGCAAATCCCCTTATCATTGGACTTCCTCCACCTAATTGACTTTTTTGAACAAAAACCTGACCTGTACTAGCCAGTAGATCAGCAGTAGTTTGTGGATTTTTTATACTGACATCAATTGGATTTATGGTCACAATTTTGTTAGGGATATCCTTTAAATTTTGACTCCACTTTGAAGCAGATACCACAACAGCATCAGTAGAAAAGGCAAGAGGGATTAAGGACAATTCCAGCGTTGAATTGGCCAACTCTTCATAACTTTTTACTTCTTTTTTGTATCCCAGAAGAACTATTTCAATGCGTTCTGCACCTTCAAAGGCAGAAATGTCAACTTGACCTCTTGCATTGGTTTGTTCTACAATACTGGGTTTATAACTTATTAAGGAAACCAATTCTAACGGTTCTGTAGTTTCCTGGTCTCTGATAGTTAACACTTGCCCAAATCCAAATTGATAGCACAGC
Source organism: Paracrocinitomix mangrovi (assembly GCF_019740355.2). GTDB lineage: Bacteria > Bacteroidota > Bacteroidia > Flavobacteriales_D > Crocinitomicaceae > Paracrocinitomix > Paracrocinitomix mangrovi. Next base: position 263,598 of record NZ_CP091819.1, read on the forward strand.
ATTAATGTACAGAAGACGACTAATTTCTTCATGTATTTTATTTTTAGTTAAACGTGTGAACTACTTTGTCATTTTAAAATGACAGCTAATGTTTAGAGTGTTTAACTAAATCTTGGAGGAGGATCTATAAGGGCTAAATCCGGATCAGAATAGCCAATAAGTAGATAGTGTATGTTTGCTATCTCTGATTGTTTTGAAAGAAATTTGTAATTGGTGTGATTATGCTGAATCAAATTGCGAGCAAATCGCATTAATTGAGTTTTTTGATTTTGTTTGATAGGATCTTCACCCCAAAAGGAGGCAATTAATGATTCCATTTTTTTGTTCAGATCATTTTCCTTATGATCTTTCCAGCAATAATATTGGATTTTATTGTCTTTGTACGATACCTTTACAATGTCATACATCTGACCCTTGTATTCAAATTCTTTGGCGTGTTCAAACTTTACTTCTCTCAATAATTCTTCTGCGGTGAATTCAAGCAAAGTTAGCTCATCATCAGATGCCTTTTCTTTAATAAGCGATTTTACCTCATGTTTTACGACGCTTTTTTGATGATTTAACCAAAGAAAATAGCCCACAATTAAACTAACAATGGCGCTAACCATTATTAAAACTATTTGCTTGCTATATTTTCTGCTTAAATCCAATTGAGCATGTATTTAGCAAATGAAGCTAAGGTGATTTACGGACAATAGAAGTTTTCTCCAGCGTGTTCAATATAGTCTGAACAAAACAATTTACCTCCTGTATACAGGCCAGTACAAAGTTCTTTCATTGAAGAAGAATTCAATAGGAAACCGTTTACCTTTTTTACTACTCTGGCAGAAAATAAACCTCTTCCACCTGTTAAGTTCGTAAATTCAGGCTGTACCTGTGCAATTCCGGATACCGGTTCACCTACAGACATGTACTGATCTAGTTCTTGATGCGCTACTGAAACTGTAATATCCAAACTATTCATTTGACGTTTAATTACATCTGAATCATCAGGAACAACAGAAGCTACCCATTGATAAAAATCTAATCCTGAAAACACATTGTATTGAACAGATGGCGTTTCTGGATTGATAGACTGATATTGGTCACCGTTGTTTCTGGTAGCACTAAAAGTTTGTGTACTCATATCTGCATAAGTCTCTGTCCAGGTGAAAGTATATTTATAGTTGTATCTTTTTGCATACATTCCTTCATTCACTTTGATTTTCCAATCATTGTAATCAGAATCTTCGTCTACAGTATTAGGAGCAAAGTCAATTTTATATGCACTTGGAACTACGTTAAAACCACTTAAACCAAAATTGTCAATCAACGCAGTTCTACCCGTTACTTGATATTTACCTCCTTCAATGTCAACAATTAATTCATACTCTGCAGTTGAATCTAAATCACTTTCACTAAATGCATAAACTTTTTGTTCAGGTCCGTAGAATAAACCACTTGTATCTTTATTTGTCATAATGGTATCAAACAAAGTCCATTCTCTGCCTGTTGGTGAACTATTTTTATACTCAATTACCTTGGCGTCAATTTGACTAAAGTAAGATGAGTCAGGATTTTGAGCATAAACAAGATTATCATCATCACCTAAAAATGCTTTAGTGATTTTGAACGTATGAAAATCAGCTGTATGATCTAATAAACCAAATACAACCGGGTTTACTTCATACTCACCGTTAAGGCTAAAATCTGTTTCACATGAATTAGTGAAAGCGGCAGCTAACAATAATAAAAAGGCAGTAGTTTTTCTAAACATGCGCATAATTTGGGACAAAAGTACGAATTAATACTCAATGATGGCTTCCATTGAATCAACGAAATAAGCCCTTTAAACAAAAGATTAGTTGAACGCATTATTCAAGCCCTTGAAGGTGACGTTCTTTTTTAGATTCATAAATATCATCAACAGTGATGAGGATTCCTGTTTCTTCAACTCCTCCAAAGTCCATATTTTCTGCTGTTCCGAAAGATTTCATAGTAGGAGAAAGTTGCATATATACATTAATCAAAGGCGGAACATTTTCTTCTCTTTCTCTGCAGTATTTTTGCAAAACTTTAATTCCCTCTTTGAAATCCAAACCTGCTACCAATTGGTTTATTTCATGTTGTTCAACATCAGTATAAATAGCATTCTTTGGCCAAACCAATTTTTCTTTATCTGGAAAATAATGTTTCATGAATCCTAAAACAGCCCTTTTAGCTTCATCATTGTAACTAGTATACATGGTGACTTTGCCAAAAAAGTACTTCATTTTAGGATAATTGTGCACAATAGCACCTAATCCATCCCACAAATTATCCAATGCAAATAATCCTTTTCTAGGGTTTTTTGTTGGTTGATATTCAGGATGTACCCAAGAACGACCTAGTTCAATTGAATGAGGCAGGTATTCTTTGATAAATTTCTCTGAAAAATTAAAGTAATGAGAAGTGGATAATTCATGCTGATCCGGGCTAATAGATTTTGCACAGTCAAAAAATCTATATCCACCTGTGATTACTTCATCCTCCGGATCCCATACTATTAATTGTTCGTAACACAATTCAGCAGTATCTTTTTCATCAATATCAAGGGGCTCGCCAGTTCCACCTCCTGCCATAGTAAAAGTCAATTCTCTTAATCTACCAATTTCTCTCATAACATTAGGAGAGTTATGGTGATTAACAATATAAACGAGATTGTCTCCTTTATTGGTTTTGCGAACCAATCTATCCTGATTCAGCTCCTTTTTTAGGATTGAGACATCTACAGGAGGGATGATATAGTCTAGATTTTTATTGGGCATTTAATCTTTTTTCAAATTATAAACCTTTGATTTCACCCATTGAGCCCATTCAATATCTTTTTTTGATTTGTCAAAAGTAGTGTAGGGTATGGGTTCGCCAAATCTCAAGGTAATTGTTTTGTTTTCCTGTTTAAACAATTCGTCTACCAAATATAACATTTCAATATTTGCTTTTACCCCTATTTTGCTTCTGAAATTAGAAAGGCGATAAAAAAACTTGGTTAATTCACCATCAATATGAACGGGAATTACATCTTTTTGGTACTTTCTTGCCCTGGTAACGAATGTTTTTTTCCATTCTAAATCCTTAACGATACCTTTTTTCTTTCTACTCACAAGACCTGCCGGAAAAACGAAAACCATCTGATCTGAAGCGTAAAGCTTATCAACATCTTCAAGTGCTTCTTTTGTATTTGTTCCGTGTTTATTAACACCCACAAACAAATCCCTTAAGTTTTCTAAATGCATTAACAAATCGTTCACAACAAACTTAAAATCCTTTCGATAGGGATAAACTTCAGTGATTAAAGCCATGGCATCCATTCCTCCAAGAGGGTGGTTTAATGTTACAATTACACCTCCTTCTTTTGGAAGATTTTCTAAACCTTCAACTTCAACTTTTACTTTGAACTTATTAATTACATCAACAGAAAATTCGTATCCATTTACTCCTTTGTGATCCAAAATAAATGAATTCACATCATCCTGATGAATTTTACGTTTTAAGTAATTGATTAGAAATTTAGGTGTCCACTTTAGGGCTTTTGGATTTTTACTTCCAATCAAATGCTCGACATCAATGAATTTATCTTCTTTTTTTTCGTCAGACATATTGGTTTAAAAGAAAAGACTGAATTCAAAAATATAAATTCAGTCTCAACTTATCTTTGTTCACCACGATTTGTTTTTCACTAATTGAGGTGAATATTATTTATTATTAAAATTATCCTAAAAACGGATATCTGTAATCTGTTGCTGGAACGAAAGTTTCCTTAATTGTTCTTGGAGAACACCATCTAATTAAGTTCAAGTATGATCCTGCTTTATCATTAGTTCCGGATCCTCTTGAACCTCCAAAAGGTTGTTGTCCTACCACAGCCCCTGTTGGTTTATCATTGATATAGAAGTTACCCGCAGCATTTTCAAGAATAACTGAAGCTTGGTTAATAGCATATCTATCAGTTCCAAAAATAGCTCCGGTCAATGCGTACTCTGAAGTTTCGTCAACCAAATGAAGTGTTTCTTCCCATTTTTCTGCGTCGTAAACATAAACTGTCATAACCGGTCCGAAAATCTCTTCACACATAGTTTTGAATTTCGGATTAGTGGTTTTAACTACAGTAGGATGAATAAAGTATCCTTCAGATTTATCATAAGTTCCACCTACCAAAATTTCAGCATCACTTTGACCTTTTACATAATCAATGTACCCTGCAATTTTGTCAAATGCTTTTTCGTCAATGACAGCATTAATGAAATTTCCAAATTCTTTAGGACTTCCAATTTTGAATGATTTTACATCTTCTACAACTGCTTCCAAAACTTCATCTGCAATGTTTGATGGCAAATAAGCGCGTGAAGCAGCTGAACATTTTTGACCCTGGAATTCAAAAGCCCCTCTTGAAATAGCAGTAGCTACTTGTTTAGCGTTTGAAGATTTGTGAGCAACAATAAAGTCTTTTCCTCCTGTTTCACCAACAATTCTAGGGTAGGTTTTATAGTTAGCGATATTGTCACCAATTTCTTTCCATAAATGTCTGAAAACACCAGTTGAACCAGTAAAGTGTAAACCGGCAAAATCAGGGTGTTTAAATACAACATCACCAGCAGTAGGTCCGTCAACAGTAATCATATTAATTACACCATCCGGAACACCAGCTTCTTTAAAAAGTTCCATGATAATTTGTGCCGAATAAACTTGAGTTTCTGCCGGTTTCCAAACTACAACATTCCCCATCATGGCCGGAGCTGCACATAAGTTTGCACAAATTGAAGTAAAGTTGAAAGGAGTAATTGCAAATACAAATCCTTCAAGACCTCTATATTCTAATCTATTCCACATTCCCGGATTTGATTCAGGTTGATCTGTATAGATTTGTTGCATGTATGCAACGTTAAATCTGAAAAAGTCAATAAGTTCACAAGCTGCATCAATTTCAGCCTGGAATGCATTTTTAGATTGACACAACATAGTAGCTGCATTCATTCTATCTCTATAAGGACCCTCTAATAGATCAGCCGCTTTTAAAAAGATAGCTGCTCTTTGTTCCCAAGGAAGTGCTGCCCATTCTTTTCTTGCCGCTAATGCAGCATCTATAGCTTGTTCAACATGTTTACCTTCACCATAACTAAAATGTCCCAATACGTGCTGATGATCATGAGGAGGACTAATTTTCTTTTTATTATCAGTTCTCACTTCTTTACCGCCAATGTACATTGGTACATCAACAGTTTTGTTTCTCATTGCTTTGTAAGTTTCTAATAAAGATTCTTTCTCTGCGCTGTTTGGAGCATAGCTTCTTACCGGTTCGTTAACCGGATATGGTACATTATAAATAGCGTTAGGCATTTGATTACTTTTTAATTTGACCCCCAAAAATAATCAAAAAATCAGCAATGAGAGGTGACAGTTGTCACACAATATAAGATTGCTATAAATAAAGGAATTAGTTAAGTTTAGGAACTGTAATAAGATCAAACTTAGGAACTGCTACTCTGAAGGTTTCTTTAGTTTCTGTTTTTTCAAACATATAATAACCTCTCATGTATCCTATTTCTGAATGTAAATCGCAACCTGACACATAAACATGCTTTCTACCAGGGGATAAAATTGGTTGTTCACCAACAACTCCATCTCCTTTAACTTCGCGTGCAGGATTTAGACTGTCAAAAATGAACCAGTATCTAGATTTTAATTGAATATCAAAATCGTTTGTATTTTCAATAACTATTCGATAGTTAAAGAAAAATAATCCATTCTCAGCATTGGAAAGATCTTTTCTATAAATACTTTCAACGCTTATTTTAACGCCATATGTTACTGCTGTTGCCACCGAAATAAATATACAATTTTATTATTTATTTAAGCCATTAAATTTTTTAAAAGCTTTCAACAATAAAAACGTTTGAAAACTAAGAATGGTTTGCTGCTTGTTGCAAATATGCCATCAATTCCATACCCCAAGCTACTCCAAGATGAACAATTAGTCCTCCAAATATGTTTCTGGACTTATAAGCCAAAATTCCTAAAATGTAACCACCAAAAATTGAACTTATTGCTTCACCCATTGGTTTTCCGAAATGTAAAAAGCAATAAATAACTACCATTGGTAAAATGGCTTTTCTTCCAACAATTTTGGTTAACGCAACCACTAAAAATCCCCTGAAAAAAAGTTCTACAGAGATAAAATCAAAACCATAACAAAATTCATAAATCAAAGTGGTTTGCCATTGAGATAGAGCAATAAAATCATATTCATGTCTGTCTTTATAGGTTGGGTAATGGTCCAAAAAGTCTGGTAAAAAAGATGCAGCAATTATTAATGGAATCATCAATAATATCAACCACAAGTAAGGTTTGATCTTGGCGCCATTTAACTTAAATCCTAGGAATTCAGGTTTAAAATGTGGTGAAACAAAGTATAAAATGTATAATGGAATAATTATAGTGAATGTACTGGATAGATTACTCAAACATGCATTAATCCAATTGTTAAGTGGTGGGATATTGCTTCCAAAAAACTCATTGGAAATGTGCATGAAAATATAGCTGCTGTCCAGTGATAAAAAGGCAATGCCTATCAATGCAAAAATTAAATAGTTTTTATTCCAAAGAGTCTTGTCTTTCTCGATTGTTGAAATAATAGAAACAGCAGAAAAAAAAGAAAAACCGTAGAATAAAATTATAAGGAGATAAGCAGTAAATGATTTATAGTCCACATGAACCATTGCATCATAAAAAGTATTGTGCTCACCATTACTATAGGAATAGTTAAAAGTTAATGCAATGGCAAGAAAAATAGCTATTATTGCGTGTTTTTTAACCGCAGTTTTGTTGTTGCTAAATTCTTCTTTCAGGAAGTCCAGAATATAAAATACAAAGGTTCTCATGAAGGGTCAAAGTAAATTAAATTTTGTGGAATGTTTTTGGTATTAGCATCAAATTAGAAAGACACACTATGCTAAAGCACTTATTACTTTTTCTGATTATTTCATTGGCTTCATTGACTAATGCTCAAAAAATCACTATTTATGGTGATGTAGTTGACGTTGAAGGCGATCCTGGAGTTGCAGTTCGTTACTACTTTAAGAACAATCCATCTAAAAAATTCAAAACAAAAGTTGATGGTAAGTTCAGCATTCAATTAGATCTTAATGAATATGACACCTTAAAGTTTGAAAGTGTTCAATTTGACCCTTATGCTGAGTTTATTGGAAAAAGGTCACATAAAAGAGCGCTTAAAAACAATGATTCATTGTACATTAAAATTGTAATGCCGGATAGATTACAGGAAATCTTTACTGTGAGACCAACTGTACCTGATACATTGTTTGGCACACAAGAATATTCAGTAGAAGATTATGAGTTTATGCCAGATGGAAGAATGATCCTACTTACTTATGAAAAAACTCTATCAAAAGGGGCAATTCTGAGATTACTAGATGATGAATTTAATGAAATAGATAAGCAATACGTTGTTGGTGAAGCAGTAGAATTGAGTAAAGATTACAGAGGTAATGTTCATCTGATAAATGAAGAAAGGATTTATTTAATAAAAGTAATTGAGAATGACATTAGAACCTATCTTGAAAACAGAGATTATTATTTTAAATATATAGCCCCAATTATTGATACAATAGGGGATAACATCTACTTTTCAAATTACTCTGATTTATATCCTGCTTTTGATTATTTTGAATTTAACCTAAAAGATTCAACATATAAGGTGATGTTGCAAATTGAAGACACGCTTATGATGGAGTTATACCGATCAGAATTCAAATATGTGGATGTAAGAACAAAACTTTGGGCACATCAAAAACAAATTGAAACAGGTATAGATAAAGAGATTTGGGTTGGCGCCACAGTATTTACCAATTCAGTTTATTATGAACCGTTATATGCTCCTTTGTTTAAGATAGATGGTGATAGTATTTTGGTTTTTGATCATTATAAAAATAAAATGTTCAAGTATACTCCTAATGAAGGTTTTGTAGATAGTACCAGGATAACATATCATCTACAATCTAGAAAATCTGGATGGGAGCAACCATTACTAAAAGACAAGACAAACGGTAAAGTATATGCTATGTTTCAAAAAAGCGGATATACCTATTTAAGTGAGATAGACAAATACACAGGACAAGTGAATAAGTCATTTAAATTGTTCTTCAAATATGTTGATAGAATCCAGATAATAGATGATCAGGTATTTTATATTTACCGACCTTTTGAATCAATTCAGAAAAAATACGTTTATCGGGAAAAACTCAATTAATCGTTGCGAATAGCCGAACGGTTTTTAGGTTTACGCTTGAACCATTCTTTGAATTTTTTTCGCGAACCTTTATTCTTTTTCTCTTTTCTTTCTTTTTTCTTTTGTGCTTTTTCGTCTGTCATGTCCTCAACTGGGGCAATAGGTACATCACCTCCATTATCAATTGGACTTTCAGCATCTATTGGGTTGATCCAAAAATTGTTATCTAAGGCATAGGTGCTGCTATCACCATCTGCAGTAGGCCGCCAAGTTCTGTATCTTCTGTAGCTGTCATTATAAGCCACAACATCTTCAATATATCTCCAAATCTCACCATCCCATCTATAGGCATCATACGTCATGTCAGGAATATAGAAATCATATAAATCTGCCAGATTCTCTTTTTCAGGAACCAAATGATCAAATACAATTCCACCCAATTTATCATTTTGATTTACAGAGATTACTGCCTTCTCTGAATATTGAAAAAATACACGTCTTACTAATTGTTTAGAATCTTTTCCTTCTTGAAACAATGGATAACCCATTCTCAAACTTCTACCTTTAAAGTAAAAGACATCAATCATTTTTTGATTAGTAGCACGGTCTTCTCCACTAAATCCAATAATGGTGTAGTAAGTTTTGTTTCCTCTTTGAACAGGGATTATTTTGTAATACAATGCACCATACCAAGTATTTGTAGTTAATACATTTCCAGGTCTTGGTCCTAAAGTGATCTTATCTTCTTTAAGCTCATAAACTTTATTTGGTTTGCTTCCAAATGTTGGTTTTACAACATAGCAGTAGTGTGAATGATTCAATTCCTGATCTTCAACATTCCAGTTAAATATTCTAAATGCACCATCAGGAGATTTAATTGTAGACATTGAACTTAACTTGTCAAAAGGATAATCCATAACTCCCGGATGTTCCAATATTTTTTCCAGTTGATTTTTAAGCTCAATGTTATAGAAATCACGTTCGCCATCATCCTTTGATGCCCTAAGTTTGTTTAATACAATACTTATGCTGTCCTCTGCTTGAATTAAAACAGAATCTACCGGTTCTTTTTTATCCTTTTGATTTGCAAAAACAAAAGCCGGAATGAATAATATGACTGTTAAGAGTTGTCTCATTTGCCTGAATAACGAGTATCAGTTTAAAAGTAACAATACAAAGTTACATCCTTTTTACGCCTAACTCAACCAAAAGTTCAAATATTATTCACAACAAATTGAGAATTAATAAAGGTTTAAGCGGATTTAAGATGATAAATTGACAAAACTTATGGAAAGCAAAGGCATTACTTTTTTAACTATTAATTAACTTCGTCATATGGACAATGTTAAAATTAGAATTGGTGGTGTCCCTGAACACTATAATCTTCCAATTCACCTTGCAAATGAGCAGGGAGCTTTTTCAAAAAGAGGAATTGATCTGGAGTGGACAGATTTTGGCGGAGGTACAGGTCAAATGACGAAAGCTTTGAGAGAAGGAGAAATTGATGTTTGTATATTGTTAACTGAAGGAATTGTGGCGGATATTATAAAAGGTAATTCTGCTAAAATTATTTCTGAGTATGTTTTAACTCCATTGACTTGGGGAATTCACACGGGTGTTAAAAATAAACTGGAGGATTATAGAGATATTTTTGATAAGCAATACGCAATAAGCAGATTTGGTTCCGGATCACATTTAATGGCTATAGTTGATGCCGAAAGTAAAGGGCATCATCTTCAAAAAGAGCAATTTCACGTAATTAAAGATATCAATGGTGCTTTACCTTCTTTAGATAGTAATGAAACAGATGTTTTTTATTGGGAAAAATATACAACTAAACCATATGTTGATCAAGGTAAATTAAAACGAATTGGAGAGTACAGAACTCCTTGGCCTTGCTTTGTTATTGCCGCAAGGGATGAGATTTTGCAAAAGTATCCTGATCAAATTATCCGAATGCTTCGTGTAATTCATGATCAATGTGACAGATTTATGTTAAACATTGATGCTCCTGCCATAGTTTCTAGTAGATATGGTTTACAACAAGCAGATGCAGAGCGTTGGTATAATAGTACAGAATGGGCCATTCATGGTTGGGTTTCTGATAAGATGTTAGAGAACGTAATCTATCATTTAAAAACAGCAGAAATTATAGATAAGGACCAAGAGGTTCCTGAATTAATTTGGAAGAGAAACTAAATGAATCATCCTTATTTCATTAGAGAAGCAAAGGCACCACTTGTACCAGTAATTTTGAGTATACCTCATTGCGGAACTTCTTTTCCGGATGAAATAGTAGATCAATACCTAACTGATCAAGTAAATAGTATTGATGACACAGATTGGTATCTACAAGATTTATATGACTTTGTAGCTGAAATGGGGATTACCACTGTTTATGCCAAGTACAGCAGATGGGTAATTGATTTAAATAGGGATCCTGAAAGTGCACCTTTATATAATGATGGTCGCATAATTACTGGGCTTACTACAACCACTGATTTTTTAGGAAATCCGATTTATAAGGAGGGAAATGAGCCTGATCAAACAGAGATAGAAAGAAGGCTGAATTTATATTATTGGCCATATTACCAACAAATTCAAGAATTACTTGACGAAAGAATTCAACAATTTGGAAAAGTATTGCTTTGGGATGCGCACTCTATTAGAGAAAAAGTACCTACCATCAGAAAAGATCCATTTCCTCAAATGATTTTGGGTGATAATGATCAAACTTCTGCTGATCAAAAATTAATAGATAAAACACTGGAGAATTTATCTTCAAAGTATCAAGTCAATCACAATGATCCTTTTAAGGGAGGACATATTACTAGATATTTTGGAAATCCATCAAAAAATGTAAACGCCTTACAGCTGGAGCGAAATAAGAATCTTTACATGGATGATTCAGAAAGGAATTTTGAATTATCAAAAGCAAATCAAATGCGTGAACTGCTAAAAAAGAACTTCCAAGATTTGATAGATTTGCTTTAATAATCAAAATGTTATATTCTAACAAAATCACGCTACAATCCGTTATTTAGATTATTTATTTGTTAAGGTTTTCACAATTGTAAATCTAGGTGTAATTACTGATCTAAAATTTCTAAACTGTTTAAATAGTTGATTTACAAAAAGCTGATTCAGTTTGAAAATTTTAAAACTAAAACCCTGATTTAAAAAAGGGGAAAAACCCTGTGATTATCAATTTATTTTTCAATCATTTAATAGCTAGTTTTGCCCTCGAAAAACTAAAATCTACTAATTATTATGAAGCACAAGTTGTTATTACTTCCTGCTTTGTTCTTAAGCTTACTAGTAGTTTCCTGTGGTAGCACGAAACGAGCCACGGATCGAACAATTGATCGTTCTGAATCATCTGTTCGACAAAAAACTTTAATTGGGGAATTCAAAGTTGATTTAACCAAGAAGATAAAGGGGACTTCTGTAGTTAAGAATGGCAGCATGGAAGATGCTAAGAATTTAGCAAAATGGGATGCTATTGAAAAAAGTGGCGCCCATGCCATAGTTGATCCGATTTTTGATTTTGACATTAGCGGTCGAACCATTTCTTGTAATGTAAGTGGTTATTTCGCAAAGTTTGACAAAATTGAAACGGCAACTGAACAAGATTTGTTGAATTACATTCGAGTAAGCCTATTAACGGGTACCGGAATCTTGAATGTTTCATATTCTCAATTCGCAGCTTTTTATCGCACGTTTGCTGCTGAGCAAGGAATTGCTGAAGAGGATATGATGTCAGAGTATGAGTTGAGAAACTACTATGACGAGCAAGTTAGAATTGCAAGTGCCAACAAAGTCACTAAAAGTTTCGAGAAAAGTTCAGATGATATTATTGTTGAACAACCTCAGAAAAAAGGAAAAGGAGCTTTAGGTGTAATCTTGCTTCTTCTTTTAATTACGCCTCTTATTGCATTGGCTTTTATCTAAATAAAAAAATTGATCAAAATATTAAAGAATATAAAAATGAAAAAGAATATAATCATACTAAGTGCAATGATGATGTTGGTTTTGTCATCATGTAAAGTATTAACTCAAACTAAAACCACTCCAAGAACTATTGATGCTCAGGATTCTGAAATCATTATCAAACCTTTATTAGCTGAGGTACAAGTTGATGTAAACAAGAAAATTACAGGTTCAGCTACAATTACTGGTTCAGGACAAAACAGTGTAAATGACGCTAAAACATTGGCTAAATGGAACGCTTTACAATCAAGTGGAGCTGATATCATTGTTGATCCTGTATACAAAGTGATTATTTCAGGAGCAAGTATCACTGCTGAGGTAACTGGATTCTACGGGAAATACACTAAAATTTCTACTGTTGCAGACGAAGAGTTAGAGAAATTAGAATTGTACACAGTTCCTGCAAATGGTGAGTCAGGAAGCAGTACATCTGTTGTTACTAAATTGAAAAAATTAAAGAAATAAAACTTTAGTTTATTTAAAAGCGTCTCTTCAGGGGGACGCTTTTTTTATGCCTAAATTTGTAGTATGAACAAGCTTTGTGTATTCATTTTGTTTTTTATTCCAGCCTTGACGTTTGCTCAAGATTGGAATTCTAATTATGCAAAAGCGGATAGCTTGTATAACGCTGAAAAATATGAGCAATCTCTTGGTCTTACTTCAAATTTAATCCAACAGGCCAAAAGTCAGTTCGGAGACCCTTCAATTGAATTACAAAAAGCATTATTGCTTAAAGCTTCCAATCTTTATGATTTGGATAGATATAAAGAAGCTATTTCACCATTTGAGTCTTCTAAAAAGATGTTGTCCGTTTATCAGCCTGAAAGCTTCGATTTAGCGTATTTACAACATTTGCTTGGTAGATGTTACCTGAAAAATAATCAAATAGAAAAATCTAAGACTGAATTATTAGATGCAGGTGAAATCTATGAAAAAACCATTGGTGTTGAGAATGAGTTTTACGTTTATTTATTGTCTGATATTTTAGATGTTTATCGTCAGCAAAATGACCGTGCAACCTTATTAGAATTACTCATTGTTTATGCTCCTCTGGAAGAGAAGGTGTTAGGTAATCAAGAAACCACTACCGGAGCTACTTATTTTGAATTGGCTGATTTAACATTTAGAATTACTCAAAACACCTATTCTGCTGAGATTTGGGCGCTTAAATCATTAGAAATTCTGGAGAAATATCAAATTTCTGAAGTGAAAACAAGGTTAAAGTGCCTTCAATTACTTACTGAAATTTACAATGAAAAAGGTGAAAGTTATTTGGTTTTACCTTTAATTGAAGAAATTGAAAAACTCACTGCACAGCTCAATTTAACTGCAGAAGAACGATCGAATATCGCAGCTTTAAACAATTATCACATTGGAGTAGCCAATTTTCATTTAGGATACTACAAAGCTTCTATAGAAAAACTTAATCCGATAAAGGATCAATTAAAACGAGATAATAAAGTCAACGCATATTATTTTTTGGGTAGAGCCTACAATGCAAGTGGGAATAATGAGAAAGCTTTGGTTAATATAGATAAAGCTACAAGTTTAGTTGCTTCAGACAATCTTTTACTAAAAGCAAAAATGCTCAACGAAAAAGGTGTGGTTTTACAAGCTTTGTCAAAACACAATCAAGCAATAGAAACGTATAAGCAAGCCCTGGATTTGGTTAGATATGATGATTTTAATTTACGCATCACAATTATGGCAAATCTAGCAGTTTTATATAGTGATTTAGGGGAGTTTGATCAAGCAGAACAAATCTATTTAGGAGTTTTAGAGATAACTGAAAATGATCGCACTAAAAGCAGTATTTATATCAGTTCTCTTAATAATTTGGGAATGTTATACATGGATTGGGGAGAATATTCAAAGTGTGAGTTGTTACTTAATGAATGTTTGAATCTTTCAGCAAAATACCATGGGAACAAAAGTGTGGAATATGCCAATGCAACCAATAATTTAGGGGCGTTCTATTTTGAGGTAGGGAATTATGACAAGTCAGTTGACATGTTTGTTCAAGCCCTTGAAGGTTATCAAATTACTACAGGTGAAAATAGTGTACAATACTCGTCAGTTTTGAATAATATAGGTTTGCTTTTTATGGAAGTAGAGCAATATGATGAGGCAAAAAGCTATTTAGAAAAGGCAAGAGAAATTGAGAAAGAACTTATCGGGGAGGATCATCCTGATTTTGCGGCAACATTAAACAATTTAAGTGCTACTTACGCATCATTGAATGATTATTCAAATGCTGAACAATACCAAAAAGCAGCAATGAATATCATCAATAAACATTTTGGTGAAAAACATCCCGATTACGCCCAATATTTGATGAATTTAGGAATGTTGGAAGTGAAAATGGGGAAATCTGAAAGAGCGGTTCAAACACTTAGAAAATCATTAGGAATTCATAAAGAAATTTACGGTAAAAAACATCCAAATACGGCTATAGCGGAATATCAATTAGCTCGACAATTGGGTAAAGATAAAACTGAAGAGGCGATTACTTTGTTCAAGAGTTCGATTGGTACTTTACAAAATCACTTAAACAACTTTTTACCATTTCTATCGGAAAAAGAAAAGTCGGGATTCTATGATAGATATGTAAAATATTTTCATGGATTCTTTGAATTCAGTGAATATGCTTCCAAAAAGGATCCTTCTATACAAGCAATGGCTTATGATTTAAGTCTATCATTAAAAGGGATGCTTTTGAGATCATCTAGAGCTATGAGAAACATTGTGTTGAATAGTGGTAATCAAGAGTTGATTAATCTATATGATAAATGGGTAAGTGAGAAAAAACGCATTGCCGAATTGTCTGCACTCCCCGTTGAACAAAGATCTGCGGATTTGGATGCCTTGATTAACGAAGCCAATGCATATGAAAAGAAACTCTTTCAAATGTCTGATGAATTAGGTCATTCACAATTAAAAGAAACCAGTTGGCAAGAGGTGAAAGAAAAGTTGAAAGAAAATGAGGCAGCCATTGAGTTTGTTACATATAAAAAGGAAGACACCAAAGAAATTAAATATATGGCTTTGATCCTTAAAAAGGATTTTGAATATCCTCAACTCATCTCCTTGTTTGAAGAGAAACAGTTAACTGATATCATTAATATTTATGGATCAAACAATTACGATTATATCAAAAACATTTACAACTATTCTGAAGAGAAAAAAACGCCATTGTATGATTTGATTTGGAAACCACTTGAGTCTACTTTAGATTCTACAGATAAAGTATTTGTTTCTGCTGCAGGACTTTTGCACCGTGTCTCTTTGTATGCTATTGCTACCGACAAAAACAAATATTTAATTGACGCTTATGAATTGATTTCATTGAATTCTACCGGTGATATCATGAATTATCAAGGAATTGAATCCTATGATATGAATAATATAGCCTTGATGGGTGGAATCAATTATGATTCTAAGGAGAGTGATAAGGTTGTATGGGATTATTTACCGGGATCCAAAGAAGAAGTAGAATCTATCAATGCATCCTTAGAAAAGAAAAACAAAAACGTTGATTTTACTTCGGCTGATAATGCCACAGAAACTCATTTTAAGGAGGTAGCTGAAAGTAGTGATATTGTTCATGTAGCAACACATGGATTCTTTTTTCCTGATCCGCAAAAAATATGGGAAGTATTTGAATCAGAAGAAACAGATGATGATGAGGGAGATGTTGTGGAGTTTAGAGGAAGTAGTAATGTAGTTGGTGTAACTAGTTTTACAAAAAATAAAAATCCTCTGATGCGTTCAGGATTGGTGTTTGCAGGTGTTCATGATTTGTGGAGTGGAGTAGAGTCTATCAAACAAGATGATGGTGTGTTAACCGCTATGGAAGTATCACAAATGAATCTTACCAACACCAAATTGGCCGTACTTTCAGCCTGCGAAACCGGATTGGGAGAAATAGTTGGTGATGAAGGTGTTTATGGATTAAAACGAACTTTTAAAATTGCTGGAGTAAAGTATTTAATCATCTCTTTATGGCAAGTACCGGATAAGGAAACTAAAGAGTTTATGATGACTTTTTACGATAAATTGTTCAGTGATATTCATGTAACAGTTGATGAGGCTTTTGAATTTGCTCAAAGAGAAATGAGAAAGAAATACGATCCATACTTCTGGGCAGCATTTGTATTGATCAGATAAACGGCAATAAAAACGATATTTCTCACGTATAAGTGTACTTTTGCTTCCGTGAGAATTTTGAGATTCATATTTTTCCCTTTTTCCATCATTTACTGGCTCATAACGGCTGTGAGAAATCTATTTTATAATCGAAAGATTATGAAATCAAGCAAATTTTCTATTCCCGTTATCAATGTGGGTAACTTAAGTATGGGTGGTACCGGAAAAACTCCTCACGTTGAATACTTGATAAGATTATTAAAGGAAGATTTTAAAACTGCTACTTTGAGTAGGGGGTTTGGAAGGAAAGAAAGAGGGTTTATTATTGCTGATGCAAAAGCTTCAGCTAATAGAATTGGTGATGAACCCTTCCAGTATTACAAGAAGTTTAAAGATGATATTGTAGTTTCTGTTGAGGCTAATAGAGTGTTAGGAGCCATGGATCTTTTTAGAATTCATCCTGATATCAATGTACTTCTTTTGGATGATGCTTATCAACACCGTAGTATTTATGCGGGAATCAACATCTTATTAACAGATTACAACCATCCATTTTACAAGGATTTTATTTTGCCGGTTGGAAATTTGAGAGAAAGTAGATTAGGTAAGAAAAGGGCTGATATTATCATTGTTACAAAATGTCCTTCATTATCTGATGGTGAGAAAAATAAGATAAAATCAAAGATTAAACCTACAACACATCAGCAACTGTTTTTTTCTCATATCAAATATGGTGATGTATGTAAATTCAACGGAGAAAAGATTAATTTGTCTGGTTCAAAAGTGATACTGGTTACTGGAATTGCCAATGCAGCTCCCTTAAAATCTTACCTTGAATCAAATGCTGAAGTACTACATCATTTTAACTTTCCCGATCATCATACATTTAAGGAGTCCGAGCTTGAAGAGATTCATAATATATTTGATAAATTTGCAGCTGAAAGTCCTTTGATAGTTACAACAGAAAAGGATGCTATGCGCTTATTGGATAAGGCTTTTGAAAAAGTCATTGAAAAGTATCCATGGTGTTATCAGCAAATAGAAATAGAAATTGATAATCATCAGCAATTTGATGAATTGATCTTGAAATATGTTAAAGAAAATAATCCAGACAGTTGAGTATATCCAATCTGAGTGTCCATTTCAGCCTGAAATAGGTATTGTTTTAGGTACAGGACTTGGAAGATTAGGAGAAGAAATAGAGGTGAAGTATACCTTGAATTACTCGGATATTCCAAATTTCCCAGTATCTACAGTTGAATCACATTCAGGTAGATTGTTGTTTGGAGAATTAGGTGGTAAAAAAGTAATAGCCATGCAAGGTCGTTTTCATTATTATGAAGGTTACTCAATGCAAGAAGTTACTTTCCCTATCCGAGTAATGAAAATGATGGGAATTAAAAAGTTGTTCCTTTCAAATGCTTCAGGAGGTGTTAACCCTGATTATACAATCGGTGAAATAATGATCATCAAAGATCACATCAACCTATTTCCTTCAAATCCCTTAATAGGACCAAATTTGGATGAATTAGGAGATCGTTTTCCGGATATGAGTGAGGCCTATAACCAAAAGATGATTGATTTGGCTTTAAGTATTGCCAAAGAAAAAAATATCAAGGTTTCAACTGGAGTTTATGCAGGTTTAACCGGACCAACTTTGGAGACACCGGCTGAATATAAATACATCAGAGTAATAGGTGCGGATGCTGTTGGAATGTCTACAATTCCTGAAGTTATTGTTGCCAGACATATGGGGATTCCATGTTTTGCAATTTCAATTATTACAGATTTAGGAGTAGAAGGGAAAATTAAAAAGGTTACTGTTGAAGATGTAATTGCAGTAGCAAATGAAAAAGAGCCGTTCATGACGGCAATAATGAAAGAACTGATCAGTAAAATTTAGTATGGAACTGAGCAAAGAAATTAGAGATAAATACAAAGCTGTTATCGGTTTAGAAGTGCATGCGCAAATGCTCACTAAATCAAAGGCTTATTCAGATGATATTAACGAGTACGGATCTGCTCCAAATACCAATGTTAGCGTTATTACTTTAGGTCATCCGGGTACTTTGCCTAAGATGAATAAAAAGACCATTGATTACGCTATCAAAATGGGGATTGCATGTGGTTGCGATATTGCAGAAGAGCAACATTTTGCGCGTAAAAATTATTTTTATCCGGATCTACCTAAAGGATATCAAATTACGCAGGATACAACGCCAATTTGTACAGGTGGAAGCGTTCTAATAAAAGATGAATCAGGTAATGAAAAATTGATTGGATTAACCCGTATTCACATGGAAGAGGATGCAGGGAAAAGTATCCATGATATTGATCCGTTCAATACTTTGATTGATTTAAATAGAGCAGGAGTTCCACTTATTGAGATAGTTTCTGAACCTGATATTGAATCATCACAAGAAGCTTATAATTACTTGACTGAAGTAAGAAAATTAGTGAGATACCTAGATATTTGTGATGGAAATATGGAGGAAGGATCTTTGCGTTGTGATGCCAATGTTTCGGTGATGTTGAAAGATGCAACTGAATTTGGAACCAAAGTAGAGGTGAAAAATATGAACTCAATTAGAAATGTACAACGTGCAATTGAGTTTGAAATTTCCCGTCAAATTGCGGCTGTTGAAGCTGGAGAAAAGGTTTATCAAGAAACTAGAAATTTCAATGCTTTGTCTGGTGAAACTACAGCAATGCGTACCAAGGAAGCTGCAATGGATTACAGGTATTTTCCTGAACCGGATTTGCAACCAATTAAGGTTACGCAAGAGCATGTTGATTCGATAGCAGCAGAAATGCCTCCTTTGCCTAATGCTTTGTTCAAGAAGTATACTAAAGAGTTGGGATTATCTGATTATGACGCTCAAATTTTGACTGATTTAAAGGAGATTGCGCTTTATTTTGAAGATATTATTGAGCATACGAATAATTACAAAGCTGCAGCCAATTGGCTGATGGGAGATGTGAAATCATATTTGAATGAAAAGGCTATTTCAATCAAAGAATTCCCAATTTCAGCAGAAAGAATCGCAGATTTAATCAAATTAATAGATTCTGGTAAGGTTTCAAATAACTTGGCGTCTCAAAAGTTGTTCCCTGCCATGTTAACAGAAGAAGGAACAGCAGAAGATATTGCTTCTAAAAATGACTGGATTCAAGATTCAAACGAAGACAGTATCAAAGACATGATTAGAGCAGTTTTTCAAGAAAATCCTTCTGAATATGAAAGATTTAAAGCAGGAGAAAAGAAGCTGATGGGATTCTTGATGGGACAATTAATGAAAAAAAGTCAGGGAAAGGCAGATCCAAAATCGGCCAGTAAATTGATAAATGAATTAGTAGACGAATGAAAATTTTAAAACACAGTTGGTTGTTATTGTTGCCTTTGCTAGTGCAAAGTTGCGGAGGAGAAGAAGGAGCAGATGGAGATGAAGATAGAGAAGGTATCAAGATAGAAGGAAACTTGAACGGTGGAGGAGGTCAAAAAGTAACACTATGGTCTTTTGAAGAAGAAGGACAACTGGCATTGGATTCTACAATTGTTGAAGATGGGAAATTTGAAATTTGGATTCCGTCAAATAAAATGATGCAATATGCTGTGCAAGTTGGTACCATGAATACAGCAACTGCACCGCAATACAACAATATTATCTACTTATTTCCGGATGAAACAACTGAAAAAATTGAGATTTCAGCTACTTTCCCGGGCGTTGGAGATAATTATTCAATTAAAGGTGATATTTATTCTGCCGATTTTCAGACTTACGTAGAGTTTATCCGTCCAATTTATGGAGAGATAATGGGATATCGTCAGCAACAACAGGTTGCTATTGATAAAAACGAAAAAGATTTGTTAGCTAATAAAATGGATTCTTTACAACGTACTTGTAAAATATATGCCATTGAATATATCAACGAAAAGCCTTATTCTCCGGTAGCTTGGACTATGCTTCAAGAAATGTATCCACCTTCAGGATTATCAAATTTTGATTCAACAGATTTAGGATACTTTGAAAAAGTAAGAGATGCCATGGCAGAAAAATATCCTTATTCTGTTTATCCATCTTATATAGATGAAAGTATTCAAGCTACTTTGGCACAATTGGAGAAAATGAAAGGTGGTGGAGATTTAGCACCTGATTTAGCTTTTCAAAATCCTGATGGTAAAACCATTAAGTTGTCAGATTTAAGAGGGAAAATTGTATTGTTAGATTTCTGGGCGTCATGGTGTATGCCGTGTAGAATGGAAAATCCTAATGTGGTTAGAACTTATGAAAAGTATAAAGATCAAGGGTTTACTGTATACTCAGTTTCATTAGATGAAGACAAGCAGAGATGGATAGATGCCATTGCAAAGGACAACCTTTCATGGCCAAATCACGTCTCTGATCTGAAAGGTTGGTACTCTGATGCAGCTAGTATCTATGACGTTCGATCTATCCCTGCAACCTTTTTAATTGATCGTGAAGGAAGAATTGTAGGACAAGATTTAAGAGGAAAAGATTTGGAACAAAGATTGCAGGAACTCCTGTGATAAAATCATATTATGTTAAAACAGATAGCGCTATTACTTTTTATTGGATGTACAATTTCAACTTCTGCTCAGGAAACCATAAATACTGATCCTGTAGGTGGAGTTTATATTACAGGACAATTTGTAGGAGCTGCAAATCAAACAATTTACCTGGGAAATCAGAATATGGGAGGCGTAAGACAGCCTTTTTATTCGGTTAAAGCAGATTCTACTGGTCAATTCAAATTGAGCTATCAGATTCCGTTTGCGGATTATTACTTTTTAAAATTTGAAAATGGGCAGATATTGCACATGATTCTACACGGTAATGACACGCTAAAAATTTATGGTGATGTTAGAAATGTATTGGACATTTCAAATTTCATTTATTCAGAAGAATCTGAAGCCATGAACCAGTTTGTTTCAGAACACGCCAAGTTCAAAAGATTTCAGGATTCATTGTCATATGTAGTAAGGGTTGATCCTCTAAAGGCTGATGAAGTGAATGCTTATTTTCAACCTATTGCAGAAGGATTTTATGCCAAGAGAAACAAGTTCATCAATACTTATAGTAATTCAGGGGCGGTTGTTGTAACGCTTAATGCTATTGATCAGGAAAAAGAATGGACACTCTATACAACGGTTGTTGATTTGTTAGGAAAATCTTATGGATCATCCCCAACGGTTCAAAATATTATCAACCAAACGGAAGCTAGAAAGAAAGAACTTGAAGCCAGAAAATTTTTAGAACCGGGAAATTTAGCTAAAGAAATTGCTTTGCCAAATACTGAGGGTGATACAATGAGATTATCAGACTTAAAAGGAAAGGTAGTTTTAATTGACTTCTGGGCATCATGGTGTCGTCCTTGTAGAGGAGAAAATCCAAATGTTGTTAAGATGTACAAAAAGTACAAAGATGACGGTTTTACAGTTTTTTCAGTAAGTATGGATAACAGTGCTGAAAAATGGAAGGCTGCCATTGAGCAAGACGGTTTAGTTTGGCCAAATCATGTAAGTGACCTTAAAGGTTGGCAGTGCGCTGCAGGTATTGATTATTTAGTAAAGAGTATTCCTTTCACAGTTTTGATTGATAAGGAAGGAAAAATAATCGGGACCAATATTAGGGGAGAAGCCCTACAAACTCATTTAAAAGCTATCTTTGGGCATTAAATGTCAACAAAAAAGATCTTTTTCGCATCAGACTTTCATCTAGGAGCTCCGGACAAGGAAAGTAGCCTTGTACGAGAAAAAAAGATTGTCAAATGGTTAGATACAATTGCTCCTGAAGCCTCAGAAATTTTTCTGCTAGGAGATGTTTTTGACTTTTGGTTCGAGTATAAAAGATCTATCCCTAAAGGGTTTGTACGTCTTCAAGGTAAAATAGCGGAATTAACAGATGCGGGGATAAAAATTCATTGGTTTATAGGGAATCATGATATGTGGATTTTTGATTATATCCCTGAAGAGTTAGGCGTTACCATGCACCGTAAAGAGTATCAAACAACATTTGGTGACAAGAAGTTTTTTATAGGTCATGGAGATGGTCTTGGTCCTGGAGATAGAGGGTACAAATTCATAAAGAAAGTATTTCGAAACAAGTTTTGTCAATGGTGCTTTGCCAGATTACATCCAAACTTTGGAATTGGTTTAGCTAATTTTTCCTCAAGAAAGAGTAGGGCAGCTACCGGTCAAAAAGATGATAAGTTCTATGGAGATAAAGAAATGCTTACCCAGTTCTCTAAATCTGTACTTGAAAATGAACACTTTGATTACTTTGTCTTTGGTCACCGTCATTATCCAATGGAAATTGATTTGAACGAAAAATCAAAGTACATTAATCTGGGAGACTGGATAAATCACTTTACTTATGCCATTTTTGATGGTGAAAAGTTAAGTCTTGAGAAGTTTGATTCTTAGTCTTTTGAAAAAGTTGATTCAATATAAATCCTTGTTTGTATCCATGTCCAAGTTTATGCTTGCTTCTGTGATTGCAACATTGGTTGATATCATCCTTTTTACATTTGTATTAACCCAATTTCTTCCTGTTTTTGAATCAGAATTAATAGCCGGATTTGTTGGAATGTGCATTAACTTTTTCATCCAAAAAAAGTATGTTTTTGAGCTTAAAAGGAATCAAGTAATTGCTTTTGCATTATCCATTAGTTTATCGCTTGTTGCAATATTACTGGGAGGATTGATTGTTAAATTCCTGGTGACCTTTGATTTTTTTGCTACTTATTTAATCCTGGCTAAGTTGATTGTTGTTGGAATTAAATTCTTCTTTAATTTCTTTACTAAAAGATGGGTGTTTGAAAGAAAAGGAATAAAAGGCAAAGGCTTATCCTGATATTTTAAAAAGTACCATTTCTAAATGGTTAGTATTACATTCAAAACTGTAAACAATTTCTTTTTCAATTGGATACATCCATAAATCCCTTTCGTACATTAAATAATATGCATTAGGATCTATTGGTTCTTTTTGATATTTCATTACTCTGCCTGTTTGATGCGCATAGTAATAAGGGATTTGAAAGGGCATGTCAATCGGAATGTAGAACTTGTCGTCGTATAAAGTTTTTCCAAATAATTTGATATTGGGCTCAACCACTTGCTTTTCGCCGGTGTAATAGATTGGTTGATCTCCAATTAGTTCTGTCATTTCATACATTGTGTCAGCATATTTTAATTCGGGATTAAGTTGAGACATTTGTGGTAAAATAATCACATTGTATCCCAATCTGCCCACTAACATTCCTATCACCAAAATCCAATAAAATGAAACATGCGTAAACTGCTTTAAGGATAAATACCAGAGGAAAATCAATATTAATCCAAACAGTATAGCTAAAACAATTACAGAAACAGTAGAAATATCTAAAATAAACGGAATTGCAATCATCCCCAACCCGCTTAACCCAATTCCTGCATTAAAAATGTACTGTGGCCATTTAACCAACTTACTATTGGCATCCATTTCAGCTAATCCTCCTAGAATTATTAGAATTATAAATGGAAAAAACATGTATACATATCTCACCCTAATGTCAGGTGAAAGCCAATACAATACTATGTTTGCAGCAACGAACAAAATAGCAAATCTCAATAGTTTATTATTCCAAACAGATACACGTACATTTTTATTGATGAATAATATTCCAAGTAATGACCAGGGGAACATCTTTTCAAAAATAAAAACAGGGAATTGAACTAAATGGAGCAGTAATTTACCAATTGAACTTTCGTTTCCGGTTCTTTGAGAAGCTTCCTTAAACTGCTGAGATAAAAATGCGGGTAAATCTTCATGCAAAGAGTAGTAATACATATAGCTTCCAACAATAATGACCAAGCTTAAAATTCCAATAAGATGTTGGATGCTGAATAACTTCTTAAATTCCTTGTTAGCAATAAAAAACACCAATAGGGTCAGTGCTTGAAATGCCAATGAAGGTATTCCTTTGGTGAGTAAACCAATTGCACAAAAAATGTAAGAAACAACAAATAACCAATACAGTTGATTTTTTTGATGAAAGTAAAAAATACTGTATGCTTGTAAACAAACAATTAGGGAATAGAATAAGTCGATTTCTCCGGCATTTACTGAACCAAAATAAAGGAGGTCAGCTATAGTAAGAATAGCAAAAGGCAATAGATGTCTGTACTTTTCATTTATTTGATTTACTGTGATCTTCCAAAACAAAAATCCAATTAAAAGTAAAGAAATCACTCCCGGAAATCTTACCGCCCATTCTCCTGTTCCAAAAATCTTAAATGAACCAGCCAAAAGCCAGTTAAATAGTGGAGGTTTGTTGTAATATGTTTCACCATAAATATGCGGAATTAAATAGTCGCCTGATTCCAACATTTCTATGGCTACAATAGCTCTTCTGGGTTCTTCATTTCTTAATTCAATTATACCGTTAAATCCTAGGTAAACTAGCAGTAGCAAGGTGATTAAAGACACCATGAACCATTTGTTTTGAACGGTGAAAAAGCTATTCATGGTCGCTAAAATAAGCGATTAATAAGAACAAGGATGGATTATTTTTCAGATAAAAATACGCGAAGCTCTTTTTGGAATCCTTTAAAATTATCAAGGTTTACTGCATGTCCTGCTTTAGGAACAGTTACGAATTTAGCGCCCATAAACTCAGCCAGTTTTTGACCTTCACTTAAAGGAAAAACTTCATCTGTATCTCCCCAGATAACCATACTTGGAGGAAAGTTTATTTCAGTATTTTCTCTGAATTTGGCTTGTTCCTTAGGTAAACTTGTCAATAAGGATTTAAGTTCTTCATGGTGTTGATCAAAGTAAAACAAGTAAGTGTCCATCTTTACTTTTTTTGGAAGCTTTCTGTCCTTATAAGATCCTAGGTTTAGCAATCTATTTACTTCGTCTCCATTTGTGGGTACAAAAATATCAGTTACTTCAGCAACACCTTGTTGATTACAAAGAGTATCTAATAAATTGACATTATAGGTAACTCCCGGGCTATCAACAATGACAACTTTCTCAAACATGTCGGGTTTCTTATAGATCATACCTAATGAAACAAATCCACCGTACGAAATCCCCATGATTTTACACTTGTCTACTTTTCTTGATTCAAGTAAATCAAAAAGGGCATCCACTTGAGAATCTAATTCTGCTTTAGCTTTGCTACTACTTTTACCAAACCATAAAAGATCAGGAGCTATTACGTGATGGTCATCCATTAAATCATATAATGATTGACTCCAGGTAATCTGAGCATCCGCCCCAAATCCATGAATAATTAAAAATGTGGGACCTTCACCACCCTCGTAAAAATGAATTTTGTGTTGATCGTTTTCAAAAAAGTTTTCTGTTAAACCTTTTCTAGAAAATTTTTTATTCATCCTCTTGTGATTCCATTCGGCTAGATTACAAGAAAATAAAGCTGACAGTGAAAGTAAAAACATGGATTTCAAAAAAAAATTCATCTTTAGCTTAAATAAATAATTCAGTTCACCACAAATGTACAAAATCCAATAAATTCAACTATTACAGACAGGTGGCTTTTAACACTTTATAGGATTTTTATCAATTAGTTTAAACTGTTTTTAAAACTTTTTGAAACCTTTATTTGTATCTCTCGTTAATATGGTTGTAAACGGATCAATTATGACGATTACAGGTTAAGGGTTAGGGGGCAAGTCATTGCCCCCTTTTTTTTGTTGGAATTGTAAATTATTTTTACGTACCTTCAGCGCATTATTATTAATTATTACAATGAATAAAGGAAAAGTAAAGTTCTTTAATGAATCAAAAGGATTTGGATTTATTATCGACAATGACACTAAGAAAGAACATTTTGTTCACATTTCTGGATTAGTTGACTCTATTGAAGAAGGAGACGAAGTTCAATTTGAACTTGTTGATGGGAAAAAAGGACTCAACGCAGTAAACGTGAAAGTGATATAATTATAAGATTGCGAATAATGTTTAATGCCCGGCTTTTGAAGTCGGGCATTTTTATTTCTAATTCACTTTAATAATTTTTTCTTTATGGGTTTTAGATGGGCTTAAAACTCTCAAGAAATAAACACCATTTGCTAGTCCTTGCGTGTAAACAGTAATAAGTCCTTCCCAGGCATTGAAAGTTTTTTCCATCACAATGTCACCATTCATTGCGATAATTCTAATCTCAACATCTTCCCCTTCTTCTAATCCACTTATATTAAAAGAATCTCCAAATGGATTAGGGAAAACAGTTAGTTCATACTGTGAAAAGTTCTCTTCTGAAACCTGTACGTTAATATTGTCGACATAAATCGTATTTCCCTGGTATGATTCGCTTTCAAAAATGAAACTAACAGAAGTGTTCCCATACATTTCTTCTAAAGAGTTTACTATCCTTTTCCAATCTCCATATTCAGGTTTAAAATTGATATCAAATGGAACAGTGGCTAGTTCATCACCTCCGGCTTTATAAAGTAATGTTCTGCTATCTCCACAATTGTTTGTTGCATAAACACGTAAACTGTCCGCATTGGTTCCTCCACCTGCATAAGCAATATCAAAGCTTAACGCATAAATCACATCCTCTGAAAGGTCAGTCTGACTTGTTTGAAATTCACTGAATACAGCAGTAGTATCTGTCAATTGATTATTAAACTTAATAGAATGTGTGCCATAATTATTCATGCTCACTGCATTGTCAATCTCCCAATTGATACCATTTCCGTCATTGCTAACTGTCCAATTGTTTTTTAAAACGCCTTCTTCAAAATCTTCATTAATTGGAGAGTCTACACCATCAGCAATGACAACATATCCTAAGGAAGAAACTGTATCCACACCAACACCATTTTTAACAACCAAGGTTACATCATATGTACCTTCTCCATCATAACATATTAAAGGTTTTTCATCAGTTGAGTATGAAGGGGAACCTCCAGGGAAAAACCATTCCCATGCTGCTCCTTGACCTGCGTTTGTAGATAAATCTTCAAACCTCATACATGAGCCTGAACCAACACTTGCACATAAAGCTGTAAAGAAAGCAGAAGGAGGATTCATGGTACACCCGAAAGTGCCAGGTGATTTTTGTTCGGCAACAGCTCTTTTACCTATGGCTCCATTTGGTCCGTATGCCCTTACAGAATACCATTGCGTTTGAGTTGAACTTGCATAAACTGTGGCATTATTGGTAGTTACGTAGCCGGCAGAATCCATGTATTCATCACCCAATAAAAATACTTCATAACCAATTGCACCAGGCACAGGATCCCAACTAAAATTGAAAGCATTAGGACAGGCCCATTCCACATTTAAGTTTTGAGGTTGACCAATTATTGAAAAATCTGCTGCGCTCATATCTGTTGAAGCTCCATAAGTAATTCTTATTCTAGCATCTCCGGTAATTCCGGCAACCGAAGGATTCCAAGGGTAACTTCTCCAGTCTCCGGGAACTGAACCTGCTATTTGAGTCCAATTTTGACCACCATCTGTTGAATATTCAATTACATAGGATCCGGTATCTGCAATTGCATCCCAACGAATTAATTCTGATTGACCAGGAACAAAAGTTTCTCCACCAATTGGGTAGGTAAGTACTACATCATCAAAAATGTATTCATACAAAACATAAAATTTTTGTGGCCCACTTGGAATGTCTGTACCATTCACACTTACGGTATAATTACCACTTGAAGGATTATCAATAGTAACTTGCTCCATGTTGTTTAAATCGTCTACACCTTGCTGAGCATTTTGATTCAATAAAGTTGCATTTGGAGTAGGATTTAAAACCCATGGAAATACTTCGGTTCCCTCATTAGTAATCACTTTTAAATCTAAATCATTCACCAATGCCGGATTTGCACTAGGTGTACCTGCAACATCTTTCCAATAAAGCATTATTCTCACTTGTTTAACTCCTGATGGAACATCAAGTGAAACTGGTATATTCTCGCCCATTGAAATGTAATCAAAGCTGTATTGATTATTCATCAATAAGTCATGTGCACGCTTGGCATTTATTCTTCCCCAGCCATATTTAAAATCAGGTCCTGGATTTCCAAGATCCTCTGCAGTGTTTAATATGGCGCCTTTCATCAATGCCGCATCTGGATTATCTCCATTATTTTGGTTTCTGTATGCTTCATATAATAAAGCCAAAGTACCTGAAACTCCGGGGCAAGCCATTGAAGTTCCTGATTTTATATCATATGTATTCACATCAATTGTTGAAAATACGCTAGTTCCAACTGCACAAATGTCTGGTTTAATCCTTCCATCTGTTGCTGGTCCCCGGCTACTTCCGTTTGCCAGATCATCTGTATTTGAAAGATTTCCAACCGCAATTACATTTTTACCTTGTTTGTGACCTCCGGTAATATTTCCCCAGCCTGCTCCGGCACCATAACCTCCGTCATCCGTTCCTGAATTACCTGCAGAAAAAACATGAATGAGAGCTTCATAATCTCTGCATTGCTGATCTAATTCGCTTGCCAAACTTGTATATCCATTATTGAGACCATTTCCATAACTTTTGGATGTAATTACAACCCCTTCATCTTCATAAAGGGTTGGAACAAAATCATAATTAGAATTCCCTGATGAATAAACGAGTAATGCTGAACCGGGTGCATTTCCAATAGCGTCTGGATTCAAGTTTCCAGCACCCATAATAATACCAGCAACATGATCTCCGTGATCCCCATTATTAGAAGTTGCAGTGTGATCAATTCTACCTTGATAATCTATGTGAGGTCCAATAATACCATCATCTTGCAGCATAATTGTTACTCCCGCACCACTTAATCCACTTGTGATTTTTAATGGATTTTGTAAAACATTTGACCTGTGATTACTTACATCATCATAACCTTCTGGAAGTTCAGGAGCATCCTTTGGTTCAAAATAAAAGAACTCAGGAATTTCATATAACTCATCTATCTTATTAATTGGTATGATAAGTTTAACAATATTGTTTCCCTTAATTAGTACAGTTTGGGCTTCAATAGTGGTTAATTTGTTTTTGATAACACTAGAATCTACTCCTGGATAAGAAATAGCTGTTAGTTCAATATGATCTGTTCCAACAAGGGACCAATCCGGATATTTTTTGTCTGCTAATTCCGGTGTCAGTTTGAATTGAGGTAATACCTCACTTACCGCATAAACATTGTAATTATTCAAGATATCTGCCGCAACATTTTTATCAATAGCTGCATAAAACGCGTGTTCTGGTAAATAGGCCATTAATTCAATTCCCTTTTCTGCTAATTCATTTTGAATTTTTTGAGTTGGAGTTTCGTTGAATTGAATAATTCTAAAATATCTGTCTCCGCTTAATTCGTTCATATTATAGGTGAGCGAAGAAGATTTATCAAGAATTACGTTCCCGGATTTTAGTTTCAACTGATCATCCTTCTGTGCTGTAACAGTGGACGTAATTAGAACGGCGAATAGTAGAAATAGCGACTTCAATTTGTAGTAAATTTTCATGAGACAAGGTATGTTCAAATATAGTTAATATTGATCGCATTTCATAGCCATAGAATAGACCGTCATAATATTTAACTCAATTGATAAAAAGTGTAAATTCGATCCGTCAACTGAAAGTTCGGGATTATGATTGAACGTAAGTGTACCAAGTGTGGAACGTGGAACAATGATGAAGATTATTGTAAAAAATGTGATGCACCTCTTTCTCCTCTAGCAATTGATAAAGAAAAGGAGAGAATTAAAAAAGAAAAAGAAGCTCAACAGGTTCCAAGTAAACTTGACGTTCTTAGCGAAAAGGCGAAAAACTCAAAATATTGGATAGTTAGGGTGGCTTATCGAATTGTTTATGGAATGGCTTTAGTTGCAGGATTATTCGGCGCCTTTATGGCATGGATGGCAGCACTTTCAAATGCATAAATGAAAACTATTTTACATCCATATTTTATTCTTATTGCCATGGTTTATTTGGCAGTGCAATTAATTTTTTACCTGGGTTATTCAACTCCAAACTTTATCAGTAATTACTTGAGTGATCTTCTGTGTATGCCAATAATTTTGACACTTATAACAGCCTTTACAAGATTAGTGAAGCGAACAAAAGAGTTGGAACTGTCAATTTTATCAATCGCAGTAGTTGTGCTTTATTGGTCCATGTATTTTGAATGGTACCTTCCCACAAAATCAGGTGTTTATACTGCAGATTTATGGGATGTGGTTTGCTACATAACCGGAACAACGATATTCATTGTTTGGCGTAAATCAACTATTAAAAGAGTAACTCAAGAAGCTTGAGCATCTAAAATATTGTCCGTAGGATAAACTTTAAAGTCAATATCCTCAGCATATGTCATAACTCTTTCAATATAATTCTTCATCATTTCGTCCGACTTCTCATAATACCAATAACACTTTACTCTTGTTTTTCCAGTTATGTGCAAATTATTCAAACAATGAAAAATTTTAAAAATCATGCTTGAACTACTCGAGTTAAGATATTTAAAAGATACGGTTATGTCTGTTTTAGTGCTTGGATTCCGGTAGTAGTCAGATATCCAATCAATAATTCTAAAATAAAAATCTGCCGCATCTTCAGGCATTGAAACCCCACCAAAGCTAATGTTCCCATTGGGTTGCATATTGAAATGGGGAGTTTTATCGGAGCCTTTTATTACTAAATTCTCCATGAAACGTGATTTTGAGGTTCAATTCAATTTACAAAATGTATTTAATATAGCCACATTTTTGTAATTTTAATGTGCTTATTTTTCGACTGATAGCACGATTATTGTAACGAATTTCTAAAACGGTTAGATGAGAAATTACTTTCACTTTTTATTATTGATGTATTCAATGTTGTTGAGCATTAATGCCAAATCACAAGATGAAGAGGTTAATGTTGTTATTGCAACAGGAATAAATTTATCACAAGCCCAGGCGTTTAGTCCGGATAATAAAATTGTAGCGCAAGCCTTGTATAATACAATTACATTTTGGGATGTTAAAACCGGTAGAATGCTCAGAAAAGCTAACTATACAAATGGTTTAACTCAAGTTACAGATACTATTTGGTTTTCAGAAGACAGTAAAAAGTTGATAGTTGGATTGGCTGTTTCAAATGATGTATTTGAGATGGATTGTGCTACCGGAAAATCAACCCTTGTTAAAGGACCTCCATTTGACTATTCTACTTATAAATACATTCAACCTATTAGAACAAGTTCTTCACTTCATCTATACAGTGGAAGTAAAGAGAATTTGAAGTTTCCTTCTCCGGATGGGAAAAGTGAATTGATCTATAAAGTCATAAAAAATCCATTAGGTAATTCAAATGTGATGCCTAACGCATTTGAAATCTATGTGAAAAGTGGAAATAAAATGTCTGATCCTTTGGACACCGTTTATTATGCCATGTTCTCTTTCAGCAATGATTCAAGATACGTTTTTTTAGAAGAGGATATTGTTGATTTAGAAAGTGGTAGGATAGTAAGTAGCTTGGTGAAAGTGCCCTATTCTGGGAAATCAATAATGTTTTTACCGGGTACAAAAACGCCCGTAACTTCTGGCGTAAATAATATTCGTATTTGGGATTTTCCGGATATGGTAGATATTCCAATTGAAGGAATGGTAAATTTTATGCCTATTCACAATAGTAGCCTTGTTGTAGCGGAAACTTTTGATATTGAAAAGGAGGAAAGAACATTTTTCATTGTTGACCTAACAAAGAAAAAAAGAGTAAGTAAAAGAGTGCGTACTAATCTTACCGGATACTTATATGATGTCTCACCTGATGGGAAAAGATACAGTTTTATTGAAATTAATAAAGCCTCTGTTGACGCTCCTGTGACGTACCAACTTAGTATTTGTGATATTGATAATAATAAGGTTGACAGGGTAATAAAGAATACAACTAAGGTTTTGTTTACTGCTGATCCAAACATTGTAATTATTGATTCAATAGGATCTTACAACAGAAAATTAAACCTTACAACCGGTGAAACTAAATTGTTTCCGGACATGGAAAATGCAATTGGTTCAGCAGCATATCAAGTATCTGACAACCACAAATACCTTATGGGGACAAATGGGATAGGTCAGGATGAGGAAGGTAATTATTTGAATGACGTATATATCTGGAATATTGAAACAGAAGAAGTTGTATTTAAAACAACTATTCCCGGTATTAATATCTCAGGATTCAATTTGAGTAAAGATGAGCAATACGTTGTCTTGTCAACATCTCACAAATTTGACATTCTTGTTTACAATTTCAAAACAGGTGAAAAGGTACATACACTTTCAGCACATAACGCAATTGTAGATATCAATAGGTTTTCAGATGACGGAACTCGTCTTATTTCTTCAGCTTTAGATGGTACAAGAAGAATTTGGAATCTTGAAAAGGGACATGAAATGGTGAGTTTAATCAATACAGGTCCAAAAGATTTTGCCATTGTAACTCCAAATCAATATTACTATGCTACGAAAGGAGCAAAGAAGATGATCCACTTTGTGAAAGGTTTACAGATTTATCCTTTCGGTCAATTCGATTTAAAGTATAACCGTCCTGATATTATTATAAAAGACATGGAGGCTAGTAACCAGGGATTAGTAAAACCTTTCTACTATGCTTATCAAAAAAGATTGAAAAGGCTAGGGTTTACTGAAGAAATGTTAGATGGATCTTTCCATATGCCTTCTGCAGAAATTGTAAACAAAGAGAGTATTCCTGTGACAACTAAAACCGGAACAATTAAACTAAATATTGCAGCAAATGATGAGCAGTTTAATTTGGACAGGTTAATTGTACGTGTCAATGAGGTTCCAATTCATGGTAAAGATGGAGTGAGTTTGAGAAATAAAAAACTGTCAAAGTATAACAACGAGTTAGATATCGTTTTATCTGAAGGGAAAAACGTTATTGAAGTGAGTGTGTTAAATGAAAAAGGGGTAGAGTCAATTCCTTCTAATGCAGTGATTGATTACGAACCTGAGCAGTCTACAAAACCTAATCTTTACCTTTATACATTGGGGGTTTCAGAATATGAACAGGCTGATTTTAATCTGAACTACGCAGCCAAAGACGCGTCTGATATTCAACAATTGTATTCTTCAACCAAGGATGTCTTTAATCAGGTGATTTCAAAGAAAATGACAAATGAGGGAGTAACCTTAGAATCTTTGCAAGCCATTAAAGATGAGCTAATGAATACAAATGTAGATGATGTGGTATGTTTGTTTTTTGCTGGGCATGGAATTCTTGATGTTGAACTGAATTACTTTTTAGCTTCTCATGATATTGATTTTAAAGATCCCGGAACAAGAGGAATTCCTTATGAAGCATTTGAAGATATTTTGGATGACATCCCAGCCAGAAAAAAGTTGATCATGATTGATGCATGTCACTCAGGTGAAATTGATAAAGAAGAAGTTGCGTTAATTGAAAGCGAAGGTCAAAACCAAACTGAAGAAGGAGATGTGACATTTAGAGCAGTTACTTCAACTACATTACAGCAAGTTGGCTTAAGTAATAGCTTTGAGTTAATGAAAG
This sequence comes from Paracrocinitomix mangrovi, assembly GCF_019740355.2. Classification (GTDB taxonomy): domain Bacteria; phylum Bacteroidota; class Bacteroidia; order Flavobacteriales_D; family Crocinitomicaceae; genus Paracrocinitomix; species Paracrocinitomix mangrovi. Next base: position 297,544 of record NZ_CP091819.1, read on the forward strand.
AGTTGTTCAATGATGTAAGAAAATCTTCAGGAACAGTGATCATTTCTTCGGCAGGTGGAATGGAGTACGCCATGGAAGGTGGTGATTGGAATAATGGAGTATTCACTTATTCATTTTTAAATGGAATTCAAAACATGAAAGCTGATCTGGACCAGGATGGTGTAATCATGTTAAGTGAAATGAACAATTACATCCGAGATGAAGTATTCCGTTTAACAAATGGTAAACAACAGCCTACTAATAGGGCAGAGGTGCTTGATCAAGATTGGAGAATCTGGTAATAACTAGTAGATTATTTCGTAGTTAACAGTATCAAAAGGAGTCATGTAAACTGAGTCTGTAAATGTTTGACCACCTGTAACATTGAACACCGTGAATTTTAAATACTGATCGGCTGTATTTGAATAAGTAATGGTAGAATCTACAATCCCGTTGATGATATTGTAATCCTGTTCAATGCAATTCTCGCAACCTGTTCTGTATGTATAAAAAACCAATTTTATCTCATCTGTTTGGCTTGAAGGAACTGCATTTTGTACATGGAATTGAACCCATGATTGAGCATCCATTCCTGTATCCACTACGTTGGGATGATCTGCAGTTACATTGGTTGAGTATAAAAGTATTTCCTCTTTATAATAGCCGTCTTTTTTGAAAATCACTTTAAACTCAGTGGCTTTATCACGAGCAAATGATATACTGTAGTTTCCAGAAGCATCAGTTGTTGATGAACCTGCAAATGAAAAATTACTGCTTGAGACACTGTTGTTAAACAGTTTTTGTGAAACTTCAACTGCTACACCTGAAAGAGCTTGCTGGTCTGGAATATAATTAACGTTTCCTTCAAATGTATATTGAATTGGATCCTTTTTACATGAAGCCAAAATCAACATGATCAATATTGCCAAATACCATTTCACTTTACAAATTTAACACCTTTATGTTTCGCTAGCAAATAATATGTTTTAGCCAGGCTAACTCAATTGTTAATATTCTCCTAAATTTTCAAACTTTTTAAAACTCCATTATGATTAATCATCAAAATCGCGTAAATTAGTGTAAATCCGTAACCATATGCTTAAGCAAGTTTTATTTACATTTATTGTGGTCATAGCCTTTACTCAAACTACCTTGGCCAACGATTTTCCACCGGATACTTCAAAATCTGAAATGGTGTATGATATGCCAGAACAAATGCCTGAATTTCCAGGTGGATCAGATGCCATGGAAAGATTTATTATTGACAATATCAAATATCCTCCACTGGCAAAAGAAAAGAGAATTCAAGGAAAAGTTTACGTGCAGTTTATTGTTGAAAAAGATGGACAGTTGACAGAGATTAAAATTAGACGTGGAGCCCATGAATTACTTGATCAAGAAGCAATAAGGGTCATTAAATTAATGCCAGAGTGGAAACCTGGATCAATGAGAGGAAGAACTGTAAGAACAAGATACACGGTTCCTATTACCTTTGCACTATCATAATAATGAGATATTTAAAATGAAGAAAATTATTACAATCCTTTTATTATTCATTGGTTCATTGAGTTTTGCTCAAAATGAAGTACACAATGTTGTAGATGTATATCCTGAATTTGTAGGTGGTCAGGAAGCTATGCTCAAGTATTTTGATCAAAACTTGCAGTATCCTGAAACGGCGAAAGCCAGCAATGTGGAAGGAATGGTGCATTATACATTTGTTGTTAATGCAGATGGAAGCATTTCTGATTTAACTTTGATAAGTGGAGTGAATGCCGAATTGGATGCTGAAGCCAAAAGATTAATTGAAGAAATGCCCGCCTGGACTCCGGGTAAAAAAGACGGCCAAAATGTTCGGACTTTAATGAGACTTCCTGTAGATTTCAAACTTTAATTCTTGATTAGCACGGTTTTTGATATGATTTAAGTGTGAAAAACCTGTTTCCACTTTTAGTTTTGCTCAGCTTTAGCTGTTTTGCACAGAACAATGTGCAGACAGATACCATTTATTATGGTAAAGAGCTCAATGTAGATTCTTTGAAAAAGTTAATTAATTCAGAGGATGATCCTTTGGAGATTCAAGATGAATTGATTGAAGAAGAACAAATAGTTGAACTTGGAGGAGCGGCAGATCCCGAATTTCCTGGTGGAGAAAGAGCTCTATTTGATTTCATTCAAAATAATCTGGTGTATCCTGATACCTCAATTAATATGGGACATCAAGGGATTGTTTACATTCAATTTATTGTAGAAAGAGATGGTGCAATCACCAATGTGAATACCTTAATGGGAGTAGATGAATTTATTGATAAAGCAGCAGAGGATGTAATTAGTAAAATGCCAAATTGGATCCCTTCATGTGATAACAAGGAGTGTTATAGGGTAAGATTTACATTACCTATTACCTTTAGACTGGGATGAGATTATTAATGATTTCCATATTGATATTTGCTTCAAATCAACTGTTTGCCCAGCTTGAAGAAATAGATTCCATGTTTATTGATATTGAATTGGAAGATTTAGATTCATTGAAAATTAATGAACCTGAAAACGGACTAGATCAAATTTGTCTTTGTTTGATAGATCCTGAATTTCCTGGAGGAACAGATGCTCTTGCATCATACATTCAAAACCATATTAATTATGACAATATTCCTTCTGAAGCAAAAGGAATTGTTTATGTACAATTTATTATTGATGAAGAAGGTAAAGTGACGGCACCCGAAATAGTGAAAGGAATTAGTAATGAGTTGGATAGGGTAGCAATTGATGTAGTTGCAAGTATGCCTTTATGGATTCCCGGTTCCAAGGGATGTAAAAATGTAAAATTCAAATACACATTACCTGTTCATTTTATTCCCAAAGCGTAAAAACACGCAACGATTAACTAAAATTTAAATTCTTTGATTAGTTTTACTGCTCAAATTTTGCACCCATGAAACTAGTTATTAGCCTGTTATTGGCTTTGTCATCATTTTATAGCATTGCCCAAACTGAAGATTTTATTGTCGATTTTGCAGAAGTAGATCCTCAATTTCCGGGTGGGGAAGATGCCATGAAAAATTTCATCAATCAAAACATTGAATATCCTTTAAAGGCTCAAGCTGAAGGAGAGCAGGGAATTGTTTATGTTCAATTTGTTGTACAGAAAGATGGTCAGATTAAAGATGTTAAGATTCTAAGAGGTGTTTCTGAAAATTTGGATAAAGCTGCCGCTCAAGTGGTGAAAAAGATGCCTAAATGGACTCCGGGTACACAAAGTGGAAAAAAAGTGAGCGTAAGATATACTTTACCAATACACTTCAAATTAAATCCGGGTGACCAAAGAAAAGCGAAGAAAAAATTGAGAGGTAACGAAAAACCGGAGAGCAATCCTCATGTGATTGATTATTAATCTCCTTGCAATAGATCAGGTCTTTTTTCTTGAGTTCTCTTTAAACTCTGTTCATGTCTCCATTCTTCAATCTTAGGTAAGTTGCCGGACAAAAGAATTTCAGGAACTTTATATCCTTTATAGTCTTCTGGTCTGGTATAAACCGGAGGAGCCAGTAAATTGTCTTGAAATGAATCGGTTAGGGCAGAGGTTTCATCATTCAATACTCCTGGGATTAATCTTACTATGGCGTCTGTTAATACAGCTGCAGCTAATTCTCCTCCCGAAAGAACGTATGATCCTATTGAGATTTCTTTAGAGACAAATATATCCCTGATGCGTTGATCAACTCCTTTGTAATGTCCACTGATGATGATGATGTTTTTCAAGGATGACATTTGATTACAAATCCCCTGATCTAAGACTTCACCGTCCGGAGTCATGTAGATGATTTCATCATATTTTCTTTCTGACTGGAGTTTTTCAATGCAATCGGCAATTGGTTGAATTGTCATTACCATACCTGCTCCGCCACCGTACTGGTAGTCGTCTACACTTTTTTGTCTGTGTGTTGAGTAATCGCGAATGTTGTGTAGGTGAATTTCTGCTAATCCTTTCTCTTGAGCTCTTTTCATAATAGAGTCGTTAAAAGGACCTTCCAGTAGTTTAGGTAATATGGTTAAAATGTCAATTCGCATCAAACAAAGTTAAAGACCAAAATAAACTGTCATAAAGAATATGAGAGAAAATAAAAAAGCAGATAATGCTACTTTCTTTAATTCAGGATCAAATTCAGCAGGAAGTTGAATCTTTGCTACTTTTCTCAAGTGTAAAACATGAATGGCTAGCACAGGTGTAAACATCAATAAAACAAGCCAGTTTCCTTTTAAATCATCACTCAACATGATAACTATTGGTACCCAAAAAATACCAAATAAGATGTAATGATAAACTTTGCTAACGCCAAATCCCAATCTAACGGCCAATGTTTTTTTACCAACTAATGAATCGTTTTCACGATCTCGCATATTGTTAAGATTGAGAACCGCAGTACTTATAGCTCCCATCATTACACCAAATAAAATGGCTGGATAGTAAAGGATTTGATGATGTAAATAAAAACTGCCAAATACACCTAATAAACCAAAGAATAAGAAAACAAAAAAGTCACCTAATCCTAGATAACCATATGCTTTTTTGCCAACGGTGTAACCAATTGCACCCAAAATTGCCAGAACACCTAAGATTAAAAATTCAATAAATATTTGCTCAAAAGAACCAAAGGCTACATAAAGCAATGCAATTCCTGAAATTAGCGATAACAGAGCTGTGATAATTACCGCTTTAAGCATTTGACTGGAAGAAATTATTCCACTCTGTACAGCACGCTCAGGACCAATTCTTCCTTCATTATCTGCTCCTTTTTTACTATCGCCATAGTCATTAGCAAAGTTGGATAAGATTTGAAGTAGGAGAGTGGTGAGCAATGTCAATCCAAAAATGTCCCATCTAAACGAACCGGATTTTGTTCCAAACATGGAACTTAGCATTTTTCCATACAATGAATAAGCAAGTCCATTTCCCACAATAATCACACTAAAACTCAAAGGCAAGGTTCTGAGTCGCATGGCTGATATCCAAGCTTTAGTTTTACTCATATTTATCTCCCCAAAGGTTTTTTATCGTTTGTGCAATTTCTTGCTCTTTTTTAGATGACCCGGCATCAAAAAAATTGGTACCTACAATTTCATCCGGCATAAATTCCTGATTAACAAAATTGTTTGCTCCATCATGAGAATATTTGTAATCTTCTCCATATCCCAGATCTTTCATCAGTTTTGTAGGAGCATTTCTCAAGTGAAGTGGTACCGGTAAATTTCCCGTTTGTTGTACAACAGCTTGCGCCTTTTTTATAGCCATGTATGAACCATTTCCTTTGGGCGAACTGGCAAGGTAAACTGTGGCTTGAGCCAAAACTATTCTACCTTCAGGCCAACCTATTTTATTAATGGCATCAAAAGCTGCATTCGCCATCATCAAAGCGTTTGGATTTGCTAATCCAATATCTTCAGATGCAGATATTATTAATCTTCTTGCAATGAATTTTGGATCTTCACCACCTTCAACCATACGGGCTAGCCAATATAATGCTGCATTAGGATCTGAACCTCTGATAGATTTAATAAATGCAGAGATGATATCATAGTGCTGCTCACCATCTTTGTCATATCTAGCAATGTTTTGTTGCAATACTGAAGTAACTGCTTTATCTGTAATTTCTACTTCAGCTCCTCCAATTTGTGAGATGACCATTTCTAGACCATTCAGCATTTTTCGTGCATCACCACCCGATATTTTAAACAAAGCTGAAGTCTCCTTCAGTTGTACCTTGTATTTTTTTAGTTCGGCATCTTTTTCAATTGCACGATTTAAGAGTTCAGTCAATTCTTCAACTGAATGTGATTTTAAAGTATACACCTGACATCTTGATAAAAGGGCAGATATTACTTCAAAAGATGGATTTTCTGTAGTAGCACCAATCAATGTGATAATTCCTTTTTCAACAGCTCCTAACAAAGAATCTTGTTGAGACTTGCTGAATCTGTGAATTTCATCAATGAATAAAATGGCATTGCTCCCTCCAAATAAACCTTGTGAGTTAACCTTGTCAATAATCTCTCGAATATCTTTTACACCAGAGTTAATGGCAGACAATGAATAAAAAGGTCTATCAACTGTATTGGCGATAATTTGTGCAAGGGTAGTTTTTCCAACTCCTGGAGGACCCCAAAAAATCATGGAAGGAATATTTCCTGAGCTAATGGTTTTTCTTAAACCTGTACCTTCTCCTAAAATATGTGATTGTCCAATGTACTCTTCAAGAGTAGTTGGTCTCATTCGTTCGGCTAAAGGAATTGCACTCATGATAGCCTCAATTTACAGATTATTTAGAAGATGGACGTTGGTGTTTCCAACGTTTATGTGACCAAAGCCAACTAGCAGGTGTTTTGTGAATCAGCGCTTCTAGTTGTTTTGTATAACGGTCAATGATAACACCATCCTCAACTTCTTGAGGTTCTATGCAAACTTCAGAGAATTCAACTTCATAATAACCTCTCTTAACCCTTTTAGCATATCCAAATACTACTGCATAGTTGAATTTCTTTGCCAATTTTTCAGGTCCGGTACTCCAGCCTGTTTCCTGGTTTAAGAAAGTGTTCCAATGAGCTAATTCTTTATTTGATGGAGATTGGTCATTTACAATAACCACCATTCTCTTTTCGTCAACTTCTTCTTTGAAAAATGGAATCAATTGTTTTGTCTCAATTAATTGCATACCATTTCTTGTTCTTGACTTATAAATAATTCTGTCGTAGAATCTATTTTTTAATGGCTGGTAAACAGAGAAAGTTTTATAAGGAACCTGTTGAGGCAAACTTAATGCATAAAATTCCCAGTTGTTGATATGTCCACATGTAACAATTATATTTTTCCCTTGTTTATATAATTGATCAATGTATTCAGGATTTTTAATGTGCGTTCTTTTCAATAATGCTTTATTACTGATGCTTACAGCTTTGATACTTTCAAAAATAAAGTCAACAAAACGCTTGTAAAAATCTTTTTCTATCTTCTTAATTTCAGAAATAGATTTGTCAGGAAAGGCTTTGGTTAGATTATTGCGAACCACAGCACGTCTATAACGTACAACGTAATATGTCAAAAAACCAACTATACTTGAATAGAAGTAAAGTATCCCTAAAGGTAGGTACGACAGTGGTTTAAGAATAAGATAAAATAATATACGATCAGCAATTTTAACCATTCGCCTCAAAAGTGTAAGCGTGCAAATTTACAAGTATAGGTTAATTGACACACAATAATTACACGAATTATTATAAATAAATAGCAACTAATAAAAGAACAGTGGCTAAACAACTGAAAACATTAATTTTGTAGAAGGAAAAAAATATGAGGAAGATCCTGCTAATATTGTTTTTGTTTGTCAGTTTTATCGCTTTAAGCGGAAAATTGAATAAAGCATTTGAAGCTCTTGAGATTTACAATTATTTTGAAGCAAAGCGTTTGTTTGAAAAATCATTGAAAAAAAATCCGGTGCCGGCTGCTTATGGATTGAGCATTATTTATGCAAGAAATGATAATCCATTTTCAAATCTTGATTCAGCCTACAGTAAAATCTACCTGGCATATACTAAGTTTCCTGAACTAAAAGAAAATCAGAAAGACAAGTATAAAAAGTTCGGTGTAGATAGCTTGACAATCATTAACCAGAGAGATTTGGTTTCTAAATTATACTTTGAAAGGGCCGTATCTGTCAATTCAATTTACGGCTTTCAAGATTTTATTGATAAAAATAAATGGAGTGTTTATTTGGATTCAGCTACTCTTTTAAGAGATGAGCTAGCCTATCAAAAAGCTATTAATTCAGGAAAATCAGAAGATTTTGAGTTTTTCATAGCCGCTTATCCTGAATCTAGTTTAAAAACGGATGCTCAAGAAATGCTTGACAAGACATTGTACATTGAAAAAACACACAAAAACAGTTTTATTGATTATGTGAATTTTGTCAAAGAACATCCTAACAGTCCTTATAGAGGTGAAGCAGAAGATAAAATCTATCAGATATCAACAAAAACAGGAACAGCTGAGAGCTATAGAACTTTTATTGTGGATTTTCCAAACAATAGAAATGTAAAAGAAGCCTGGAAACGTCTTTACAATGCTAAGTTGGAGGATGATTATTCATCTGAAAGCATCATGGAATTTAAAAACCAATATCCTGATTACCCTTTTCAAAAAGAGCTGATTTTAGAATACAATATGGCAGATAAAGTATTGTATCCAATTATGTCATCAGGCAGTTGGGGGTATTGTGATTGGAGTGGTTATTTAGTAATTCAACCTGTTTATGGGACAGCAGAATGGTTTCAAGAAGGATTGGCAGTTGTTGAAAGAAAAGGAAAGTACGGCTATATCAATAAACTTGGGAATTTGATTATTGAAGCAAAATTTGATGATGCGCTTCCATTTCATGAAGGACACGGTTTGGTTGAAATAGATGGTAAATGGGGAATGGTGGATAGAAATGGAGTGTTTGTTATTGAACCTAAATATGAGGATTTAGGAAATCTAAATGATGGCCTTTGTTATTACTTAGAAGAAGATTTGTATGGCTATTTTGACGATAAGGGATTTGCCAGATTGAAACCGCAGTATACAGAAGCATATGACTTTGAAGATGGTTTAGCTGTTGTTAGTAACAATGATTATTACGGAATCATTGATGAATACGGGACTACTCATGTGCCATTTAAATATGAGGATTTATATTATTTATCAGAAGGGAGATTTGCAGCTTTGCTTGAAGATTTCTGGGGAATAATAGATAATAAGGGAAAAGTGCTGCTTGATTTTGAATACGATTACATTGGCAAATATCTAAACGGTGTGTCTATTATTGAATTAGAAGATCAATTTAATTATGTAGACAAAGAAGGTAAGATTTTATTATCCCAATGGGTTGATACTTATACAGAGTATAGAACTTTTGCCATGTTTAATAATGGATACGCAAAAGTGTCTTCTGACAAAGGGTTTAACCTAATTGATACGCTTGGAACTAAGTTATTTAAAACAGATTGGGAGGATGTTGGTTATTATAGCGACAGAATAGCTGTAAAGAAATCTGGGAAATGGGGCTATGTTAATCCAAAAGGACAAAAAATAATTCCATTTGAATTTACTTATGCATATAGTTTTAAAGGAAAATCAGCAGTAGTCCAGCAATCACCTTTTTATGGTGTAATTAATAAAAAAGGTGAATTTGATATTGATCCACTTCAAGAAGAATTAGTTCAATTAAACGATACAGTTTTTGTAGCTAAAAGTCTTGGGAAATACGGACTTATAAGCAGTAAAGGGGATACTTTGTTGCCTTATAATTATGTTAAAATAGAACCAATTGACGAGAAAATTGTAAAAGTAGAAGAGAACAACGAGCTTTATTATTATAATTATAGTACTCAAAAGTTTATAAGAAAAGAAGATTGATGGACCAGTTTCTGGATTACATAGAGAAGTACAAATTCGCCATTTTTGGTACGATTGGGATTCATATCCTCTTTTTCTTTTACGCCAATTTTACCACACTAAAACAACCTTATAAAATCTATCAGGAAACAACCGAGATTTATATTCCATTGGAAGATATTGAAATGGATCCTGAAATAATGAAGATTTTAGAAGTTGAGAAAAAAGAGGGAATAGCTGAAGAAGTAACTAATATTTCAGCTGATCAAAATGACAAAAGAGACAAATCTTTTGAAAATTTCTCATCTCAGGAATTGGATGAACAAGTTGAAAACGAAGCTAAAGCTTTAGAGCAACAGTATTTTGATGAATGGGCTTCAACACATGACAATTCAGGAGATAATAGTTCATCTGCATCTGATAAAGATTCCCAATTGGATAAAAAAAATAACTCCAATAACATCAACAACAGAAACATGGACTCTGACGGAGCAAATGCTGTGGCAGGTGAAGTAATGGTGTCGTACAGTTTAGATAATAGAAAGGCGCATTCTTTGCCGCGTCCTGGTTATACTTGCAATAGTTCAGGAACTGTAGTTATTGATGTTAAAGTTGATCAAGCCGGAAATGTTAAAAGTGCATCTGTAAATACTTCTCGTTCAAACGGAGCAACTGAATGTATGATTGATAAAGCACTTACATATGCTAAAAAGTCTAGATTTAATTTTAGCAATAAGGCTCCCGGATCTCAATCAGGTACTATCACTTATAAATTTGTAAGTAAGTAATGGCTTTGAAAGATTTCATCAGAAAGTCAACTCCCGGCTTTATTTTAGATTGGAACAGAAGGCGCAAAAAGAAGAGAAGAAATGCGCAGTTGATGAAGCAGAAATCTGATGCTAAAGCTATAACTACTCAAGATTTAGTAGATGATCTAAAATCTATAGGCATTCAAACAGGGGACACTGTTTTGGTGCATTCTAGTTTAAGCAAAATTGGTTATTTGGAAGATGGACCTAAAACATTCGTTGATGCCTTGTTACAAGTGGTGGGTGAAAATGGTAATATCCTGATGCCAACATCTCCCAATGCAGTTTATCAATTAAATTATATAAGAAATACTCCTTTTTTTGACGTAAAGAATTCTCCTTCAAAAACAGGGAAAATTACTGAATACTTCAGAACATTACCTGGTGCTGTGAGAAGTATTCATCCTACAGAACCCGTAAGTGCCTTTGGACCAAGAGCTAAATACTTTACTGAAGATCATTTTGGTCAAATAACACCTTATAATGAGAACAGTCCTTTTTACAGAGTATCTGCTGAAAACGGAAAAATTCTATATGTTGGTGTCACATTAGACAATGCAGGAACCAATCTACATACCTTAGAGGATGCCGTTGATTTTAAGTTTCCTATTTACTATCAGGAAATCTTTGATTTTAAAGTAATAGATGAAAAAGGTGAAGAGCATTTAATCAAAACTAAGGTTCATGATCCTGAATGGTCTAAAAAAAGAAAATGTGATGAACTCATTCCCATGTTTGAAGAGGCCGGAGTGATGAAAAAAGTTAAAATAGGTCAGGCACCTACATTAATAGTTGATGCAGCCGGATTTTTTACTGTAATGAAAGAACAGTATAAAAAGAATGGTGTTACAATGTACACTCCAAAAGGAAGCTAAATGAAACTTCCATCTCCATTACAAGAAATAAAATCACCATTGTTTGAGGTAAAATCCTTGAAGGTTTATGTTAAAAGAGATGATTTGATTGATCCAATCATTTCTGGCAACAAATGGCGAAAGTTGAAATTCAATGTGGAGAAATTCAAATCAGAAGGTTTTGAAAAGATATTGACCTTTGGTGGAGCTTATTCTAATCATATTGCTGCAACAGCCAGAGCAGGTAAGGAGCTTGGAATTTCAACCATAGGTATTATTAGGGGAGATGAATTGTCATCCTTATCAAATCTAACCTTACAACAGGCAAGCAATGACGGGATGGAATTGGTTTTTACAAGAAGAGAGGAATATGATTTACGCGAAGAAAAATATTACCATGAAGAATTGCGAAGAAGACATGGTCATGTTTGGATTGTACCAGAAGGAGGGGCTAATTTTTACGGTGTGCTGGGTTGTGAAGAAATCACAAAAGAAATAAAAAGTGATTTGGGTACATCTGCAGATTATCTCATTACTGCTTGTGGTACTGGAACAACTGCTACAGGATTATTGTTGGGAACCCCTAAGGTAATAGGAGTTTCAGCTTTAAAAGGTGGTGACTTTATAATTGACAATATCTACCAATTACTTTTTTATTTCGGTTTTGATAAAGAAATGCAACAAGATGTTTTGAGCAGATTTGATTTGCAAACTGAATATCACTTTAACGGTTACGCAAAATACAATGAGGATTTAATTGACTTTATTAAGCAATTTCAAACTCAATTCAATATTCCTCTGGAACAGGTGTATACAGGAAAAATGTTTTATGCATTATTTGATCTTATTGAGAAAGATTATTTTCCCAAAGGATCAACTATTATTGCACTTCATACAGGTGGTTTACAAGGAAAACTGCCTATTCTTTGATTGAATAATCAAATTCACCGTACCAATCATCTTCATTTGGTTTAAGGTGAAACACAGGTTCAAATTTTTCTTTATGAAAGAATGTAGAAAACATCAACATATATGATTTGTGTTTCTTCTTGATGTCAAAAACACGTTCTTCAGTAACATCCTTAAAAATGTAGTAAAGCAATTCAGAACAATAAAACTCATCAGTAGAATACATGCTAAAGTGATGATCAAAAGGAACTGATTCATCTAAATAATGCCAGGCTCTTTCTGATACTTTTGTTCCGGCAGAGTCCATAAATACTGGTCTACAGATATAGAGCATTGAGTCGGCAGCATACTGTACAAATTCATCAATAGAGCAAATTTGAACTCCATCTACTGATCCTTCATTAGCAGAAGCTCCTAATGTGTGGATAACCTTCCAATCTTTTCCGTCTTGTACCACCACACCACAATGAGAATACTCTTCCTTGGTTGTATTCATTAAATGATAGGATAGTGGACCATTTCCTTTTCTTAGGATACAATCTCCAGATTGCAGATTATCATAAACATCTGCAGGCAAAGAAGGTGGAACATGCACATACTTTTTAGTGTTGTCTGCCACAGGTGCATCACTGCATGAGTAAAGTGACGCTAATAAAAGTGTAAATAGGAATAAGTACTTTTTCATTTTTGTTTTGGCAATAAAAAAACCCGCTACAAAAGTAACGGGTTTTTTTAAAATAATTGTAACCTGAATTACTCAGCAGAGTCACCTCCACCAAGATCCATGTTCATATCTTTAGCGTATTTAGATACTTTCCACTCTCCTTCAACTTTTTTCAAGTCGTAGTTGAAAGTCATATCTCCCATAACACCTCTTGTTTCTTCACAAGTACAAGTAGCTGTTTCACCATCTTCTTGGCACTCAACTTTTTTAATTTCAGAATCGTAAGGCTCACATCCTGAGTCCATTGATCCTTCAACGTTTGATTTTGCGTCGTCGATTGCCATACCTAATGCTTTTTCGCAATCTCCGTCAGCCATAGCTTTAGCGAATGATCTTGTAGCATCTTCAGCTGATCCTCCACCACCGCAAGCAGTCATTACTAAACCAGCAACTGCTCCTACTAATAAAGTTCTTAATTTCATAACTTGGTTTTACTTACTTAAATATTAATTACCGTGCAAATATATACTCATTTTCTATAAATCAAAATTTTTTTCAAATAAAAGATGTTTTTTTGATTTTGAAGATCGTAACTTTGCGCTTTCAACTGATATGACTGCATTTGCAGTTGACTAATTTTAAGCAGAATATTTAAGCTATGATTCAGGTAAGCAATCTTACTTTACAATTCGGAAAACGAGTATTATTTGAGGACGTTAATTTAAAATTTGTAGATGGTAACTGTTACGGGGTGATTGGAGCCAATGGTGCAGGTAAGTCTACGTTTTTAAAAATATTAACAGGAGAACAAGATCCTAATAAAGGAAGTGTATCTATTGAGCCTGGAAAAAGAATGGCCGTGTTAAAACAAAATCATTATGAGTATGATGATTATACAGTTTTAAATACGGTGATGATGGGACACAATGAATTGTGGAAGATCATAGAAGAGAAAGACGCTCTTTATGCAAAACCTGATTTTTCTGATGAAGACGGAATGAGAACTGCTGAATTAGAAGCGCAGTTTGCTGAAATGGATGGATGGAATGCAGAGACTGATGCTGCAACATTATTAAGTAGTTTAGGTATTAAAGAAGATTTGCATTATATGCAAATGTCTGAAGTTCCTGCCGAGTTAAAAGTACGTGTATTATTAGCACAAGCTTTATTTGGTAATCCAGATATTCTAGTACTGGATGAGCCAACCAATGATTTGGATATTAAAACCATTACCTGGTTAGAAGACTTTTTGTTGGATTTTAAAAACACGGTGATCGTAGTATCTCACGACCGTCACTTTTTAGATACAGTATGTACGCATATTTGTGATATAGATTATAGTAAAATCAACTTGTTTACCGGTAACTATACTTTCTGGTATAAGTCTTCTCAATTGGCATCCAGACAAATGGCTGATAAAAACAAGAAGATGGAGGATAAAAGAAAAGAGCTTCAAGAGTTCATTTCTAGATTCTCTGCCAATGCTGCTAAATCTAAACAAGCAACTTCAAGAAGAAAATTATTAGAAAGATTGCAATTGGAGGATATAAAGCCTTCAAGTAGAAAGTATCCAGGAATTATTTTTGAACAAGAAAGAGAAGCTGGAGATCAAATTTTACACGTTGAGGGATTAGCCAAATCTCAAGATGGTGAAGTTTTATTTGAGGATTTAAATATCAATGTTGCAAAAGGAGACAAGATTGCATTCATCTCTAAGAACAGTAATTCAATTTCAGCCTTTTTTGAAATTATTACAGGTAATCTTGAACCGGATGCCGGAAGTTATCATTACGGAACTACTATTAAACATACTTATCTACCATCTGAAAACTCAGATTATTTTAAGGAGAATGTTGACTTAATCAATTGGTTGAGACAATACGCTACAACGGATGAAGAGAAAGAAGAAGTGTATTTAAGAGGATTCTTAGGTAAAATGTTGTTTTCTGGTGAAGAGGCTACCAAAAGTGCTACAGTACTTTCTGGAGGAGAAAAAGTAAGATGCATGATTTCCAAAATGATGTTTGGTAGAGGAAATCTTTTGATTTTGGACGAACCTACTAATCACCTTGATTTGGAATCTATTACTGCTTTTAATAACGCATTGATAAATTTCCCAGGTACAGTGTTGTTTTCATCTCATGACCATGAGTTTGTTCAAACAGTTGCTAGCAGAATCATTGAATTCACACCTAAAGGAAATCTTGATAAGTTAATGTCATATGACGACTACTTGGCTGATGAAAAAATTCAGGAACAAGTAGAAGAGATGTACGCTTAATCAAATTTGATTTTATCAAAAAGCTAAAAGAATACTATAAAAAGTACGGTAAGTACTTTGTAGATATTTGGCAATACCTGTTGATTATTATAATTTTTATAATTGCTGCACTTTTTGTGCTTTGATATTCAGCAACTTAATGTTTTTTACTTGCAAATACCCTTTTTGTGGTATTGCATAGAATCATTCTAAATAACATCTTTGTATTCATGAATGATTTATCAAATATCATCCACTTTGATCCTTTTCTTTCTGAAGTAGATTTGGTAAATGCTTGCGGCAAAAAGAAAAAATGCTGTAAAAAATATAAGCGTAAAGGTAAGCACTGCGGTGGTTGTCCTAAACGTTAATTCATTTTCCTTTTAAAGTTTTATTTAGTAGAATTTAATCATTAATATTATTGATTAATGTCAGGTATGTTCATCTATACATATATGATATTTATACCCTAAAACTTTTGAACTAGTGAAAAGAAAAAGGATAGTAAAATCAATAGTTTGGTCAATTGTTGCGCTCTTAGCATTGGTACTAATCTATTTCCAATTTATTCGTAAACCCGATCCTATCATAAATTTTAAATTGGAAACCATTCAAAATGAAGCTTTGTACTATGAAGTGTCAGCAACTGGAACCATTCTTCCTGAAAAGTCAGTTGATGTAGGTACACAAGTTTCAGGTCAAATTTCAGAGATTTATGTAGATGTAAATGATGAAGTGAAGAAAGGTCAATTACTGGCAAAAATGGATACTCGTAGTATGGTTATATCTCTCAAAGAAAGTCAGTCAAACTATGAGCGTTCAAAATTGGCGGTAGAACAAACCAAGCGAACTTATGAGCTGGAAAAAAAGTTATTTGAGCAGGGAGCGTCATATGAAGTTGCCTTAAATAAAGCCAAAGATGCTTATGAAAGTGCAGTAATTGCATTGGATCTTGCCAAAGTTCAACAACAAAAAATCAAATTAAATCTCGGATATGCTGAAATTGTTTCGCCAATTGACGGAGTAGTAATATCTGTCAATGTTAATGTAGGCCAAACAGTAGCAGCAACATTTACATCCCCAACGCTATTTTCAATTGTGAATGATTTAACTAAAATGAAAATTGAAGCAAGTGTAGATGAAGCAGATGTAGGAAAAGTAAAAAGAGGGCAGGAGGTTAAATTTACTGTTGATGCCTATCCTGAAGAAGAATTCATGGGTGTTGTTGAAGAAGTTCAAATTCAACCAATTGTAGTGCAGGGAGTGGTAACGTACAAGACGATTATTTTAATTGATAATCCCGATCAAAAATTATTACCGGGAATGACTGCAACATTGTTGATCAAAACGGATGAACATCCTGTTTCTAAAACAATTCCGAATGCGGCACTTTCTTTTGATCCTAATAATTTAGATTGGAAAATCTTAAAGAAACAGGGCTACAAAATGACAGCAGTTGAATCAGACTCGGTAGAATCAATTTGGGTATTAAAAAATAAAATGTTTTCAGAGATTCCAGTATCTGTAGCTTATACAAATGGTATCAGATCAGCAATTGAAGGTGAGGTTACTGAACAAGATTCTGTAATAACCTATTGTAGAATTCAGCTTTCAGAAGATGAAAATGAAGGCTTATTCAATGGGAACTAAGTAAAGGATGGGCAATTCAGATTTTGTCATAAAAACAGAAGGAATCACCAAAGTATTTAATCCTGGAGTGAACGAAGTGAGAGCTTTAAGAGGGATTGATTTACAAGTAGAAAACGGTGAATTTATTTCGCTCATGGGATCCAGTGGAAGTGGTAAATCTACCTTGCTTAATATTTTAGGTTGTCTTGATAAACCTTCAGAAGGGAAGTATTATCTAGATGGTCAGGATGTAAGTCAACTCAAAACTTCAGAATTATCAAAAATCCGAAATAGAAAATTTGGTTTTGTTTTTCAATCATACAACTTACTTAAGAAAACCACAGCACTTGAAAATGTGGAACTTCCATTGCTCTATAATCCAGATTTTTCATATGCCAATAGAAAAGCAAAAGCAAAAGAAGCTTTAGACAGAGTTGGTTTAGGAGATAGAATCTATCACAAGACAAATGAATTGTCAGGAGGGCAGCAACAAAGAGTTGCCATTGCCAGAGCGTTAATTAATGATCCAGTGGTGATTTTTGCAGATGAACCTACCGGTAATTTGGATACTAAAACCAGCTATCAGGTAATGGAATATTTTCAAGAGTTAAATAATTCGGGTAAGTTGATTGTAATGGTGACCCATGAGCCTGATATCATGAAATTTTCAAAAAGAAAAGTTGTGTTACAAGATGGGCTCATTATAGAGGATGAAAAAATTGAAAATCCTAACAATGCCAGTGAAATGTATAAAAACCTGTATGCTGAATGAAAGCCATTGATCTCATAAAGTCTGCTTTTCGTTCTATAAACAGAAATAGAACCAGATCATTACTGACAATGTTGGGGATAATTATTGGTGTGGGATCAGTAATAGGCATGATGGCAATTGGTAAGGGGTCTGAAGAAAGCATTAGGTCTGAGCTTGGCAAATTGGGAACAAACATGATCATTATCTCACCAGGTCCTGATAGAAGAGGAGGTGTAAGGGTTGATGAGGCTAATATGGATGTTTTGAAAGAGAGGGATGTTGCATCAATTTCTCAGAACTGTGATAAGGTAAAGTACATTTCTCCCCTGGTTCAAACGAGATCACAGGTCGTAGTTGGCTCTAATAATATGCGTACAAATGTAATAGGGGCTTATGAAGATTATTTTGTAATTAACAACTACATGGTGAGTGACGGTCAGCTTTTTGATGCTAAAACCGGTAAATCTTTTCAGAAAATATGCGTGATTGGAAAAACAGTAGCACTTGAATTGTTTGATACAGAAGAGGAAGCTGTAGGTTCAATTATCCGATTAGATAAAATTCCTTTCAGAGTAATTGGCGTGTTAGAAGAAAAAGGACGAACCTTTGGAATGGATAGAGATAATCTGATCATAGCACCGTTTCAAACAGTTCAAAAAAGAATGCTAGGTGTAAATTATGCGCATCAAATATTGGCATCTACAGATTATGAAGATGACGTGGAAGAAGCTAAAACTCAAATAAATGATCTGTTTATAAACGAACTCAAAAAGCAGAGTGGAGGAGAACCATTATTCAACATTCAAACTCAAAAAGAGCTGATGGATATTATGGGCTCTATTACAGGGATTCTAACACTTTTGTTGGCAGCGATAGCTTCAATTTCGTTATTGGTTGGGGGGATTGGGATCATGAATATTATGCTTGTTTCAGTGACAGAAAGAACCAGAGAAATTGGTTTAAGATTGGCAATTGGAGCGCCAACACGAGTAATTTTACTTCAATTTTTAATCGAATCAATTGTGCTGAGTTTGATTGGTGGGATGATAGGTATTTTTCTTGGGCATTTAATAGCACAGATAGCAAGTAAATATCTTGGAGTACTCGCAATAGTCTCAATAGATTCAATCCTATTAGCTTTTGGATTCTCGTTTATGGTTGGAGTTTTGTTTGGTTATTTTCCTGCACGTAAAGCAGCTAGATTAAATCCGATTCAGGCTCTAAGGCATGAATAATTAAATGTTGCTGAGAAAAAACTTTCGCTCTTCAACTGTTGGTAAAACACAATGTGCGTCTTTTATTTTATGCCTTCTTTTTGCGATTGCATTGTAAAAAACATCACGTATGAATTTAGGAACGATATAAAATGCCATCATAAGTGGATAGCCTCCTTTTAACCCTTTACAAATCTGCAGAGCTGCTGAAGAACGATCGTAAAGTTTTCCATTTTTGATGAAATAAATGGTATCAAGATTTATTTGGATATTCTTTTCACCAAGTTTTTCTTTGGCGTAATCTGATTGCAATGGGACAAAATAAAAATCCGTTTTTCTCTTGTCAAGAATAAACTGCACAGATGTGTTGCAAAAGCCACAATCACCATCATAAAAAACTATTGGATCTTTCTTAGTTTCCATCTCTTACAAAATTACTTAATTTTATGGAGACGAATAAAAATACGAAAACATGAAATTTGGAATATTATTATCCGGTTGTGGAGTTTATGACGGAGCAGAAATACATGAAGCAACTATGGCTATGTTGGCAATTAAAGAATCAGGTCATGATTATCAATGTATCTCAGTAGATAAGAATCAATATCATGTTGTCAATCATCTTACGGGAGAAGAAATGAACGAAACCAGGAATGTAATGGTGGAGTCAGCCAGGATAGCAAGAGGGGATATTAAGGAAATCAGTGAAATTAATCCAAGCGACATTGATGCCTTAGTAATTCCGGGAGGTTTTGGATCAGCCAAGAACTTTTCAACTTGGGCTTTTTCAGGACCTGAAGGAGAAATTGACCCCAAAGTAAAGCTGTTAATAGTTAATATGGTTAATGTAGGGAAACCCATTTGTGCATTATGTGTAAGTCCTGTAGTTGTTGCTAAGGCACTTCAAGGGTCAGATGTTCATGCTAACCTAACCTTAGGAACAGATGCTGAATCATCACCATATGATATACCGGGTTTTAATGCAGGAATTGAAAGTGTTGGAGCTGTAGCAGAAATGAAAACCGTAAGAGAGATTTTGGTTGATCATGGAAATAATATAGTTACTGCACCTTGTTACATGATGGATGCAGATATATTGGAAGTTAGAAATAATGTAAAACAAGCGATAGAAGCTACTATCAAATTAATGTAATCAATTATGAAGTGGTTAATCTCAATTGTATTATTGCCGTTTACTGGATTTACACAAGTAAATACTCCTACCTGGGGCATTGAAGATACTGTATTAATAATTAGTAAAACTACCGATTTTGGACCCGTGCATGATTATTTGGCTTTAACCAATAATTCTGGTCAGGATTTGAATATGAGATGGATTTGCCATGAGCCACAAAGCTGGCCAACACTATGGATTACAGATTTTACAGATCCTAGCAATTCATTTGATGATGTGCAGCATTTAGATAGTTCAGACTTCGTTTTATTGAATCCGCCTGAATGGAACAACAAGTTAATTATTGGTGTGCAACATCAATCATTTGCTCATACGGATACGTTGAAATTTAAAGTGTTTCCGGTGGATTTTCCTGAAGATACATTGTGGTTGTATTACATCATAGAGGTAGCGCAAGGAAATGCCTGGGCAAATATTGAAGATGAAGATGCTGATCAAATACTACAATTCAATGCTACAACCAATCAATTAAGCTGGACTAGCAGTGGTTTGAATCCGAAAATTGAAATTTATAGCTTGTCTGGACAGCTGGTTAAACAACTTGAATCAAACGAGAATAGTTTAATTATTTCGGATTTAAAAAAGGGAGTTTACATTGTGAGATATCAAGACGGTAAAGTAGAGGAGAAGCTCAAGATTTCAATCGTCAATTAGTATTCACCCAGTTTAAATAAAAAGCTGTTGGTTTTATTATCCTTACAACTTGAATTGAATGATTATCTTTGCGCTCAACTTTTATCGAGATGAAGAAATTATACAAATGGCTTTTAAACACTATTCCAAGACCATGGCTCATTAGGTTGAGTTATGTTTTTAGAGTTTTTGCTCCATTGTTTTACAAAGGAAATAATGTTGAATGTCCTGTTTGTGAAAAGTCATTTCGTAAATTTTTATCTTACGGATCAAAGGTGAAACACAGAGATAATGTACTTTGTCCTTATGATTTAACTTTAGAAAGACACAGATTAATGTGGCTTTATCTGAAAGAAAAAACTGATTTCTTTACTAAAGAAAATCTCAGTGTAATGCACATTGCGCCTGAGCAATGTTTTCATAAGAAATTCAAGCATCAAAAGAATTTGAAGTATACAACAGGTGATTTAGTTTCTCCAATTGTTGATATGCACTTTGATTTGCATGACATTCCTTTAGAGGATAACCAATATGAGGTGATCTTCTGTAATCACGTGATGGAACATGTTAAAGATGATTTGAGATGTATGCAAGAATTGTTGCGTATTATGAAGCCCGGAGGATGGGGAATTATGCAGGTTCCTATTGATCATACTAGAAATACCACATACGAAGATTGGTCAATTACTTCACCGGAAGAAAGAGAGAAACACTTTTGGCAATATGATCATGTTCGATTATATGGAACAAACTATCCTGATAGATTGCGTGAAGCAGGATTTGAGGTAGATGTGGTAGATTACTCTAAAGAAATGCCTGAAGAGCAATTCAATCGTTACAGAATACCAAAAGAAGAGTTGCTGTACGTTGTTAGAAAGCCTCAGTCCTGAACGAATTCTTGCAACATTCTAAGTCCGTGTTGATAAATGAGTGTATTGTCTTTATCATCCACAGACTCCTTTTCATTAACTGTTTCTGATAAATCAGGCTCTTCTTCTGAAGGAAACTCTTTTTCTTTATGAAGTTTGCGAATACATTTCCCGTCGCTATCATAATAATAACGTTCTTCAAAAGCTACAATAGTTTTTGCTTCACCTCCACGGTTCCATAATTCTTCTTCTGTTATCTCCAATTCTTCTGCTGTATACATTTCTCCCGGACCACTTCCTTCTGTGAAGATAAAAAACAACTGACCTTCATGAAAATAATAGGATGTAATGGCATATGCCCAATCATATGAGGCTTGCTCTTCAAATTTTATATAAGAATTTGATATCGTATCAAAGTATCCGAAAACTTCAACGTATCCTCCTATAACATATTCACTATCATTAAAGTCTTGTAAAGTATCAACTCTGCAATTTTCCAATTGTGATTCAATTGAAGCATACCATTTTCTGATATCTTTTATTCTTTGTTCTTCGTCCTGACTAAAACTGTTGAAACTCAACAATACTAATAAAAATGCAATAGGTTTCATGTGTGTTTTTCTTTAAATGAAAGGTATGAAAAAGACTCGTTGATTGTACTTTAAAGGAATTAAAATCTAACACCAATCACGCAAATGTCATCTAACTGTTCCAAATCACCTTTCCAATCTTTGAATTCTTGTTCAATAATCTGGCCAATTTCTGTCATTGATTTGGATTGATTATCAATTATTAGGTTTCGGAATCTGGCATGTTTGTATTTTTTACCATCCGGTCCTCCAAATTGATCCATAAAACCATCAGAGAAAAGATAAATGGTGTCCCCCGTGTTTAGTAGGGTTTCTTGAAGTTTAAAATCAGTAGCTTTCTCAAAATTACCGATAGGTTGTTTGTCGGCATTTAATACCTCTAATTCACTGTTTGATCTTACAATATAAAGTGGATTGTTTGCGCCGGAAAAATTCAATGAAACTGTGCTGTCATTGTTCTTTTTTAATGAGATCAATGCTATGTCCATTCCATCTTTTACAACACTATTAGTAGCTGCAAACGTATCAATAACAATTCCTCTTGTTTTATTCAATATTTGATCAGGTTGGGTGATATCAAATTCTCTTACCGCTCTATTAAGAGCATTATTACATACAACTGATACCATTGCTCCCGGAACTCCATGTCCGGTACAATCCGCAACAGCTAATAGAGTAGTATCACCTTTTTGGGTCATCCAATAAAAGTCACCTGAAACCACATCTTTTGGAGCAAAAAATACAAAACCTTGATTTAAAATCTTTTGCATGTCTTCGTTAGAAGGTAATATAGCATCTTGGATTCTTTTGGCGTAACTTATTGAATCAGAAATTTCTTTATGAGTTGATGCCAATGCTACATGTTGCTTTTCAATTTCTTCTTTTTGTGATTCAACTTCTTGCTTTTGATCATTAATTTTCTGGTTATCTTTTTTCTTTTGTTGGTATGATCTAATGACTACTAAGAAAAGAACAAACAGTAATCCAAGTCCTCCAAAAAGAGCATAGTTCTGGGTTTCTTTCTCCTTTATTTTTACTTCCTGTACTTCTTTTTCTTTGGCATGTTCAAGACTGTCCTTTAAGGCAATTTTTTGATACTCATATTGCATGGTCTTTTTCATGACAGATTGGGTGCTCTCAATACTTTTAACTTTGTCTTTCATATCCATATACAAATCAGCATATTTCATGGCTTTTTCAAAATCACCCTTAGCTCTATATATCTGCATTAAGGTGCGAGAAGAATTTTCAATGTCTGCAGGAAATCCAAGTTTTTGAGCAATTTCAAGACTTTGTAGTCCAGTATTTTCTGCCTCTGAAAGATTGCCCATTTGTAAATAAACATTGGAAAGATTATTAAGACTGGTGGTAATACCTACCTCAATTTGAGCTTCAGACCACAGTTGATATCCTTTTTGATAGTATTGATGCGCTTTGCCATAAATTTCTTCTTCAAAATAAATGTCACCGATATTGTCATAAGACATGGCAATTCCTCTTACATCATTGATTTCTTGTCTGATTTTCAAACTGGCTTCATAATATTCCAAAGCTTTAAATGGTTGATGCGAGTTTTCATAAATAGTACCAATGTTATTGTAACTCATGGCAACACCCTCTTGATCACCTATTTCCTTTTTGTATGCTAAACTCTTACTATGAAATTCCAAAGCCTTTGAGGTATCTCCAATGATACTGTAAATAACTCCCAGATTATTGTAGTTGGTTGAGATTCCTTCTTTATTGTGGATGCTTTCATAAAGTTCTAATCCTTTATGGTAATAATCCAATGAACGCATAAGTTCACCTTTCTCATCATAATAAAAACCAATATTACTTACAGCTCCGGCCAAAAAATAAGTCAATTGATCTCTTTTTTGCTCATTTGTTTCGTAAGTCAGTTTATTAATTGACTCATTAAGCATGAATTCATTATACTTTGGCCAAACAAGTGGATTCCAACAGCGGTCAACAATGAACTGAATTTGTTTCAACTTTATAGAATCATCTTCTGCAGAATGGTACTTTGTAAGTAGGGTGTCCAGTAACTCCTGATCAACTTCTGGCAAAGATTCATATTCAAGAGAATCAATTAGATAGAAAGATTTGTCTGCAAAATTTTGACTCCACAGTTGAGCAGGATTATTGAATATAATCCACAAAAAAATGAAATAATAGCCAAAAAAATGACGCAATGTGTACTGGTTTATAGTATTGCAAATATAGACAAACAGTGCATTAAACGATAATTAGACTCTAACTCCAATAATGCAAATGTCATCTAACTGTTCTAATTCCCCTTTCCAACTTAGAAACTCATGTTCAAATAAATCATGTTGTTCTTTCATATTCTTTTTAAAATGTGAAAGCAAGAAGTTTCTAAATCTGGCGTATTTATATTTTTTGCCTTCCAGTCCGCCAAACTGGTCAACGAATCCATCTGAGAAGAGGTAAAGGGTGTCACCGGTAAATAAGTTTACCTTGTGATTAGTGTAGTGATATGAGTTTTCAAATTGTCCAATTGGTTGTTTATCAGGATTAATTATTTCTAACTCCTCACTTTCTTTTCGGATAATATACAAAGGATTATTGGCTCCGGCCCATTCAATTTCATTTGTTTTTGGATCCCAGCAGCATAAAGTGATGTCCATACCATCTCGTACATTTTCTTTACTCTTACTAAACGTCTCAACAACAAGTTCTTTGGTTTTGTCAAGTATCTTTCCTGGCTGTTCCAAATTAAATTCTCTCACCGCTCTGTTCAATGCATTATTGCATACCACTGATACCATTGCTCCCGGAACTCCATGTCCTGTACAATCAGCAACCGCAAATAAGATCTTATTATTTATAATTTCCATCCAGTAAAAATCACCGGCAACAATATCTTTTGGACGGTAATAAACAAAACTGTTGGCTAAATATCTGTTGACAATATCATCTGATGGTATGATGGCATTTTGAATACGTTTAGCATAGCGAATTGAATCAAGAATTTCTCTGTTCTTTTCTTCAATAATCATGTTTTTGTCTGCCAATACAGCTGCGGTTTTTTGTTTTTGAAAATAGGCGTTAAGTGCAACAATAACCAGAACTAATAATACTGCTGATCCACCAATAGCAAAATTCAAAAGTCGCTTACTGCTTTTGTTTTCCAAATCACTTAAAGCGGCCTGATGACTTAAAGCTGCAATTTTTTTCTCATTGTTAGCTTTGTCATATTTGGCGTTCATTTCTTCCATGGCTTTAGCTTGATTAACCTCATTCAAACTGTCCTTTAACTCATCAAATTTTAAAATGGTTTGATAGGCGTCTCGGTATTTCCCGGCATCTGCATAAATTTCAGAGAGCGATTTGTAAGCTCGTTTAACGTCTAATTGAGCGTTAATAAATTTAAAATCCTCAATGGCCAGATTCGCATTGATAATAGCTTCATTGTATTTTTTATCATTTGCAGCCCATCTTGATTCCATCATTTTAATACTGCCACTGTAGTATTTGTTGCCAATTAATTCATTAGTCTTTCGTGCTTTTTCAAGCCAATTTTCAGCTTCATCATGTCTTTTTAAAGAATAGGCATAATCTGCAGCATTAAAATAACATACAATCATAGCATCAATTCTATTGATTGACTCAAACAATCCTGCTGCTTCAGAAGTTCTTTTTAAAGCTTCTTCTGTTTTACCTTCCTGCTCATAAAGTATTGACATGCCAACCAAGGGAACAGCCATGGCATTTGTATCACGACATATTATTGCTGCATCATATGATTTTTTATAATATTCTTCAGATTTTTCATAGTCATCAATTCCTAAATAAGCATTTGCAATGTTGTTTGTAGTACTGGCAACTTTTCTATAATCATTTAGTTCTTCATAAATGTGTAAGGCTTCAAGCTCTAGTTCAACTGATTTTTTAAAATTTCCGTTTGAACCATAAACCATGGCACGTACAGATTTTGACTCAGCAATTATTTCAGGATTTTCAGTCTTTTCAGCCAGGTTGATAGCAATAACTGCATATTTCTCGGCCTTATCATTGTCTACATGATTTGTCTCATGAGCAATTTCTATTGCTAACCGGGCTTTCTTTTCTGAATCATTTTCATTTTGAAATGCCTGTTCTAAACTATCCAGCTTTTCCAGGTCCTGAGAATAGGAAATGCAGGCAATTAAATGACCTAATATGAATAAAATAAGTTTGTTCATTCGAGTATGCTAAAGATAGCAATCTGATACTAAAATTTGTTCTTTTCTGTTTTAGAGATTTGAATCCTAATGGGATAAAAAAAGACTCCGCCAAAGTAGGGGAGTCTCTTTATTAGGTATAATTTCAGAAGAAATCTTAGAACTTGATTCTTCCTAATCTTTCTTGTCTAGATTTTTTACCGTAGATGAAAAGAACATTTTCTTTTCTGTCAGAATGATAAATTTTTGGAACCGCAATTGTTTTTAGTTCTGATTTACCAAAAAGTTGATTTTTCGTGTATTTCCCATCAGAGATATTCATCTCAACAAGAGAAGTAACATTTTTCTTATTACTTGCAAATGAGGCAGCATAAGTTTTACCTCCAACAACATTACCTTTTGTATAATTTTTCATGTTGTCATTAAACATAAAATAAAGCTTGCCATTTCCTACATGAAATGAAAAAGATGAAAAGTATCCACCATCATTTGTAGAAACTTGATATTTAGGGATTTTTGCATACCAATCAAACTTACCTTCTTTATTTAGTTTCATTACTATGATATCATTGTAATAGTAATAATAAGTAGTTCTGGTAGCTCCTGTATTTGGGTCACGTGTTGTTACTACTCTGATGTAGAATTGTTCTGCTGTCAATACTGCTCCTCCGTCATCCAATGGAACAATATCTCTAACATCATACTCATATAAAGTAGGATTTCCTTTTCCTTTGCTTTGTTTCTTTTCAGCTTTTTCCTTGGCTCTGTCACTCCACCCGGCAGTGATAAAATCTAAAGGGAAATCTTTAAAGCTAGATTCAGCAATATCACCTGTGCTTCCGTCAATTCTTAGATAAAAACCTCCATCAACACCACTGGTTCTATTGTCTCTGTTTCCGTATAACCCTGAGCAAATAAGATCTTCGTTTTCATTTGTGCTATATGAATACTGACTTATGTATTTATTAGGAAGGTCAATTTTGTAATCTTTTAATTCACCTTTATCGTTTATTTTGTAGATATGGTGAATTACATCTTTTGGTCTTCCAAAAAATGATTTTTCTGTTACCTCAGTAGCTGAAATATAGAATGTTCCTTTATCAGATACGTGTGGTCCGCCCAAATGCATTAGCTCATCATTCACAGGAAGCTTAGCCTCAACTGAATACATTTTTTCAGCATTTTCATTATAGATTGAGAAACCAAATTTTTCTTCAGCACCTTTTTCATAAGGCATATTATAATAAGCTGCAAACTTTGTCTCTTTTTCTGATAAGTGAATACTGAAGCTACCGTATCTATTGAATAATTTTTTCTGGAATTCGTATTGCGCCACCTGAATGTTTGATTTAACTGGTGACATGGTTTTATGATCGTAAACATCATAATACATATTCACTGTTCCGGCATCTTTATCTTTTTCAGTTTGAAAAATCAAAATTTTACCATTAAAAATTCGCATTCCTTCAAAATTCTTGTTCTTAATGTCTAAATCAACTTCATTAGCAATTTCAAGCGTTTGTGGATCAAATTGATGCAAAGTGTGTTTTTCTACACCAAGTGGTAGGGCTCTGAATTTGTAAACGTAGATTTTACCGTTGATCTGCCCAAGTAACTGAATTCTATTTCTTTTTGCAGATGTTTCTGCAGGTCCAAAATTTACTTCGTAAGCAAAAGTTAAAGCTGACATCAATAGACAGCTCATTAGAAATAACTTTCTCATAATTTGTTCTGAGTTAAATTTAAGTTTAGTTGTAAGCTTATAAAGCTAGTTATAAATATTGATTCAAGTAGAATCAAGCCTTTAGTTGATCAGATTTGAAGACGTATTTAACATACAACCAATGACATAAAAAGAAAACTGCTATGCCTAAAATAGAACCGGCTAAGATGTCTTCATAAAAGTGTTGAGAAAGGTAAACGCGTGAAAAAGCTACTAAGACGGCTAGGAAACCAAGTATAACTTGCATTTTAGAGTTTTTTCTAAAGTAAAATGCTAAAAACGTAAACAAGGCAAAAGCTGCAGTTGAATGGCCTGAAGGAAAAGAATAGCTTCCGTGCATGGAAACTCCATCAACCAGATTTAAATTTTCTGCACCAAAAATTTTAATCGGTCTGTTGGCAGTACTGAAAATAACACGTTTAAAGAATTGGGCTAGTAAACCTGAGATGACAAAAGTTGACATTCCCAATGCAAAGTTTGGAAGATAAGTTTTAGGATTAATCAAAGGAATAGTCACAATCACTATTGCCGCAATTAATCCATCTCCTACATGCGTAAGGTATTTGAAAAATGAATCCCAGTTTCCTCCAACCATTGCGTTCGTTGACAGGTGCAGCAGTTTTTTGTCTGCAATAGTTAACAAAATTCCCAGGGTAAGTACAAATAACATACAAACCACAAAGTAGGGGAGCATTCTTCGGATTAAATCCATGAATTAAGTTTGTAATGCACCAACATTATAACGTTGATCTGCTTTTTTGTGATCCGCCATTTCAATTCCCATTGAAATCACTTTTCTGGTATCTAAAGGATCAATGATAGCATCAACCCATAGTCTGGCTGCTGAATAATATGGAGAGATTTGTTCATCATATCTTGATTTGATTTTGTTGAACAATTCATCTTGTTTCTTCTCATCTACTTTTTCACCTTTTGCTTCAAGAGATGCTACCTCAATTTGCAATAAAGTTTTTGCAGCAGACGCACCTGACATTACCGCTAATTCAGCAGTTGGCCATGATACGATTAGTCTTGGGTCGTAAGCTTTTCCACACATTGCATAATTTCCTGCACCGTATGAATTTCCTAAAATTACAGTGAATTTTGGAACCACTGAATTAGACATGGTGTTAACCATTTTTGCTCCATCCTTAATAATACCGGCATGTTCAGATTTTGATCCAACCATGAATCCACTTACATCCTGTAAGAATACTAACGGAATGTTTTTTTGATTACAAACCATAATGAATCTGGCAGCTTTGTCTGCTGAATCAGTGTAAATTACCCCACCAAATTGCATTTCTCCTTTGGCGCTTTTTACTACCTGTCTTTGATTGGCAACAATTCCGACACTCCAACCATCTATTCTTGCATATCCGCAGATGATCGTTTGTCCGTAATCTTTTTTGTATTCAGTAAATTTAGAATCATCCACCAGGCGATCAATAATGTCGTACATATTGTACTGTTTCGCTCTGTCTATTGGAAAGATTCCATAAATATCTTCTTGTTTTTTCTTTGGAGCTTTGCTTTCTTTTCTATCAAAACCAGCAGATTCTGCTGCTCCAATTTTATCCATTAAATCACGAATAGTTTGAAGACATTCTTCATCATTTTCAGATTTATAATCGCAAACTCCTGAAATGGCGGTATGCGTTGTTGCTCCGCCCAAAGTTTCATTGTCAATGCTTTCTCCTATGGCTGCTTTTACAAGGTATGATCCCGCTAAAAAGATAGTTCCGGTTTTATTGACAATCAAAGATTCATCTGACATGATTGGAAGGTAAGCTCCACCTGCAACACAGCTTCCCATTACTGCTGCAATTTGTGTGATGCCCATTGATGACATTACCGCATTGTTTCTGAAAATTCTACCAAAATGTTCTTTATCCGGGAAAATTTCATCTTGCATTGGTAAGTAAACTCCTGCACTATCTACCAAATAAATAATAGGTAGATGATTTTCCATGGCAATTTCTTGAGCTCTTAGATTCTTTTTACCGGTAATTGGAAACCAGGCTCCTGCTTTAACTGTTGCATCATTGGCTACAATTATACATTGGCGTCCACTTACGTAACCAATTTTTATCACTACACCTCCGGCAGGACATCCTCCATGCTCTTTGTACATTCCTTCTCCTGCAAAGGCTCCAATTTCTATTGTTTCTGTTCCTTCATCAATAAGTTTTTCTATTCGCTCTCTGGCGGTAAGTTTACCTTTTGAATGGTGTTTCTCAATTCTCTTTTTTCCTCCTCCTTCATAAACTACCTTGAGCTTACGCTCCATATCAGAGATTAATAACTTGATTCCGTCTTCGTTCTTGTTGAATTCTAATTCTTCTTTCTTAATAGCCATAGAAAAACATATGAAATATAGGCTTCCAAATATAGTGGTTTGCCCATAGATTTTATATTTACATTGCAGATTATTTATTCTCTATAATGTCAGTTACTAATTATAACATCAGAGTTTACGGATTGTTGAAGCATAATGGAAAAATTCTTGTCACCAGAGAAAATAGGATGGGTATTGATATGTTGAAATTTCCGGGAGGTGGGCATGAATTCGGCGAAGGTCTTGCAGATTGCTTACAAAGAGAAATTCAAGAAGAGATGGGAATAACCGTTGAAGTAGGTGAGTTGTTCTACGTCAATGATTTTATACAAATATCAAGATTTAACCCTCAAGATCAGCTTATATCATTTTACTATTGGATGACAAGCAATCAAATAGATCAAATAATTATTGACAAACCTGTTGATACTCCGGATGGGGAGCAAATATTTGAATGGCTAGAAATTGAAAAACTAGATCCTTCAATTTTTACATTTCCAATAGATAAAATTGTAGCAGAGAAGTTGAAGAATAATTAATCTAATATGTCATCACTTTCACTTATAACAAAATCTTCTGAATGTTCATTATCTCTTTCTCTCCAAGCAATCATGAATTTGTTTTGCATCTTTTGAGACTCTTTAATGATTTTAAGGATGACAAAAATGTTTATGATTTCAACAACTGATTGACTGATAGATAGAATATCTGCTGTTTTGAAACTTTCTATATCATAACTGTTTCTACTGATCTGTGTTGTTGCCACTCCAAGCAAATAAGATATGATCCATAAAGTCCACCAAATTCCTATTATACTAACAGATGGATAATTACTTTCTTCCATGTCTGAAAGTTCTGAAGGCTTATTTTTTCTAACGTACTGACGAGTTTCTACCCAAATTTCACGCATTATTTGGTAAGGTCTAAATAAATTTAAAATAGGTACAAACCAAGTTCCTGCTGCCCAGCCTTCACTAGCGGTCAATCCTTTTACATCAGCTTTGTGTAGATTGTGATATGCTCGTCTAAACCATTGTATGAAAGTGATGATAACACCGATTGCTGTTCCTAATAAGAGTATGGCAACTAATATTTGTCTAAAATCATTACTGGTAGCTTCTTCCATTGAGAAAAAAACTTTTGATAAAAGCTGATATTCAAAATAATCAGAAACAATGGAAACCAGATGAGCAGCTATTAAAATGTAAAAGGCAATAGTTACGTTTTTTGCTCTTTGTTGGTTGTCAAGAACATTTTTCATTGGGTTAAATGATTAGATTTATATCGTCAAAAATAAAAGAAATTTTAAGCTAGTCGCTTAAAAACATACCTTTCTATTGAGCTATAGAATTGTTGGGGAGTCATGGTTCTCCAGCTAAAATCCTCTAATTCACCACCTAACACAAAATAAGAATCTATGCTAATGGTTTGCATTTCTTGAAGGACATGATCTCTTAGATTAATTACAGCAATCCAACCTTCATTGTCTTCTACTTCTTCAAACCATTCTTCATAATAGTCGTCAGTGTCTGCATGAAAGTTGAGAATGTTTTCTGCGATAAGAATGAACTTGTTTATACCACATTCCATCAGTGCTTCAACTATATCTCTTTTGAAAATCATAATGTCATTTTGAACTACATCATTCCATTCTCCAAACATCTCAATTATGCAAAACCCTTCATCATAATCTGCAAACAATATTTTAATAAAAAGGGAAGGTGACCCAATGTTATCCCACTGTGGGTGAATACAGTAGTTATAAATGGCATCTGTGAATTCAAATTCCGAGTATTCACGGCCATAAAAAGGGGATTGAATGTCCTCTGACGCAACATAAAATCCTCTCCAGTTATAATATGGTTCAATTGTATGCATAAACTTACTTGCAAAGATAATCCTGTTTTAGGTATAAACAAAGCATAATTGATTAACTTTGAAGCACTAAAAAAGAATTAAAAATTGAGATGAAAAGAATAAGTAAATTCCTTTTGTTTGTTGCCCTTACAGTTGTAGCTGTATCTTGCGGAAAGGATAAAACCAGAGAAGAAAAGGTTGCCATAATGATTCAACAAATTGAATCGCCATTTTTGGTGGCAAATATGAATGTGCAAACCTTGATGGATAAATCACAGGTAATGGAAGAAGGTACTTTGCCTTATACCTATTATCAAGTGATTAGCTTTTTTCTAGGAAAAGAATTAACCGGGATTGATTACAATACTAAAGCACAATTAGTTGTAGGTGAAGGAGAATCATTTTTACCTAGTTATTATGGAATCTTCAAAATTGAAGATGAAAAAGTGTTTACAGAGCTTTTAGAAGTAGAAGCTAATGCGGATATTAAGGAAGAAGATGGGATGAAGTATGCGATTAAAGAAAAAGAGCAATACTGTGTTGTATGGAATGAAGAGTTTGCAATTATTTCTGACGTACAATCGGGATTAATGGCGTTATTCAGTGGAGGTAAAGATAATGGTGATAAGAAGGTTAAAAAGTTAATTCGAATCATTGCTTCAGCTGAAGAAGGAGAAGCAGATCCTGAAATGTTAGCTTTTTTACAAAAGGATGCTGATATCGCTATCCACTTTGATGGTGAAGGATTTTACGGATATATGGGTGCAATGATGGAAATTGGAGAAGCTTTCTCTGATCAACCAAAAGATCCAAGTCAAGAAGCTGTAAAAGACTTGTATAAAGGAACTCTTTGCGATATGTATATCAACTTTAATGATGGAAGTGTAGATATGGAGATTGAAGCAGATTTTAGCGAAGACCTTAAAGAAAAATTAAATTTCCTTGCAGATAAGGGAGTTGATGACAAGCTTTTGAACTTCGGTAAAACTGAAAATCCATTGATGACTATGGCGTACAGCATGGATATTCAAGGTGGAGTTGATTATATGAAAGAAGTGAATGGGGATGATGCTGAAGAAATGTTTGAAGACATGGAAAATTCAGGAATGAGCATTGACGAAATTCAAGAAGCATTGACTGGAGAATTTGTAGTAATGGTAGACGAAGTGATTAAACAAGAAGAAGTTTA
The DNA here is from genome assembly GCF_019740355.2 of Paracrocinitomix mangrovi. Taxonomy (GTDB): domain Bacteria; phylum Bacteroidota; class Bacteroidia; order Flavobacteriales_D; family Crocinitomicaceae; genus Paracrocinitomix; species Paracrocinitomix mangrovi. The sequence goes on from NZ_CP091819.1 coordinate 330,618, forward strand.
TGACTTTGGTTATGATGAGCCCATTACAGTTAAAAACGATAAAGGTATTTTCGGAATTGTATTAGCTGTTAGTGATAAAGGATTGATCGAAAATAAGATAGCAGAGATCATGGCTAAACAAGATGTTGCCATGAATAGTCAAGAGGAAGCGGCTATGAATAAAGCAACAATGGAGTTGTTACCAAATGGTGTTATCCACTCTGGTGAGGCGTTTGTGTTTTTAACTGATGCTATTTTGTTTGCTTCAAATGATAGTTCTTGGACCAATATGGTTGTGAATGGTACAACTAAAAAGGTGAAGAACCCTGAGGGTGTTTTACAACAAAAGCCAATCACAATGTATGCTAATTTGAATAAGTTGTCTTCTATGGAGTCTGTTGAGGATGATCAAAAACAAATAGCAGGAATGTTTGATTCATTCAGAATGGTGTTGGATTTAGAAGGAGGGAGCCTTACTTTGAAAATGAAAGATGGTTCTAAAAATTCTTTGTATTTATTAACTCAGGCTGTTGGAGCAATTTTAGCTGATGTAGAGAAAATGTCTAATCCGGATATGGAGGCTGAGTTAGAAGATGCTTTGCAGGACACTGAAGATTCTTTTGATAAATTAGAGGAAGATTTAAAACAAGAAGCACACTAATAAGCTCTTTGTTTAAAAAGATAAAAAAAAGCCCGTCCATTTCTGGTCGGGCTTTTTTTAACTAAATCAAACTATGAAAAATGACCGGCTTACTTAGATTTCGACCGGTATTACCTTATGAAACCTCAATCAATTTCTTTTTCTCTATTGCTGCTTCTTTCATTTTAGGAATCTCAATTTTTAGTATTCCATCTGTATAGGCAGCTTTAATTTCTTCTTCCTGAGCGTTTTCAGGCATTGTAAATTTTCTTTCAAAAGAAGAGTAGTTATATTCTCTTCTGGTATAGTTTTCAGCTGAAGACTCATTTTCTTCACTTTTTTCACTTGAAATAGTAAGAACGCCTTCGTTGATTTCTATTTTAAAGTCTTCTTTTTTCATTCCGGGAGCAGCTACTGAAATGTTGTAACCCTCTTCTCCTTCTTGAATATTGACTGCTGGTGTTTCGCCAAACAATCTTCTTTTTCCTTCTTTGATCGTGTTTGCCGGAGCAAAGAAAAAATCATTAAAAAACTGATCGAATTCATTTGCTACTGTAAACGGCTTGTTCATTCTTCTTAAAGTCATATCTAAATTTTTTATTGGTTTCAAATTCAGTTTGCATAGTTCAAATGCTGTACCAATACAATTTTAATGACATATTGGCTGAAAAAGAAAATTCAGCATGCCATAATGACTGAAATACTAATAAAAAGGTGACAAAATAAAGATGGGGTGCTAATAATTAGGGTGTTTATTGAAAATAAATACTTTTTTAAAATAATAGGTATAAAAAAATAGGGGGTATGTTAATAAAAAAATGACTTTTATTTAATGAGACCCCTAAAATATATACTACCTTTGCCAAAAAAATAGATAAAATCATATTTAAATGTCAAAATCTAGAGAAAAAGCATTCGACGAGGTGTTAAATAGAATTCCTCAAGTCATGAAAGATCCTGAAAGAAGAGTTTCAGAGTATTTTGGTGAAAACATTTTCCATCTTGACAAGATGCGCGAATGCTTAACTGAAGATGCGTATAAAGTAGTTAAGTCAGCTATTGAGCATGGTACTCCGGTAGATAGAACACATGCTGATCAAATTGCTACAGCAATGAAAGATTGGGCAATTTCTAAAGGGGCTACGCATTATACACACTGGTTTCAGCCTTTGACTGGTTCAACTGCTGAAAAACATGATTCATTCTTCAAGCCAATTTCTGCTGGTAAGGCAATTGAAAGATTTGAAGGAGATTTATTGGTTCAACAAGAACCTGATGCATCTTCTTTTCCGCACGGAGGAATTAGAAATACATTTGAAGCAAGAGGTTATACAGCCTGGGATCCAACATCTCCGGCTTTCGTAATAGGTAAAACTCTTTGTATTCCTACTGTATTTATATCATATACAGGTGAAGCATTGGATTATAAAATGCCATTACTTAAAGCATTGCAAGCTGTAGGAGATGCCGCTACAGATGTGTGTCAGTATTTTGACAAAAATGTTTCTGTAGTTAAGCCTACACTAGGGTGGGAACAAGAGTATTTTCTTGTAGATAGTGCTTTATATAATGCACGTCCAGATCTAGTGTTAGCAGGTAGAGCAGTTTTTGGACATGAACCAGCCAAAGGGCAGCAGTTAGATGATCATTATTTTGGTTCTATTCCTGAAAGAGCTACAGCTTTTATGAAAGAATTTGAATATGAGAGTCACCTTTTAGGAATTCCTGTAACAACCAGACATAATGAGGTAGCACCAAATCAATTTGAGTGTGCACCAATGTTTGAAGAAGTTAACGTGGCAAATGACCACAACTTATTATTGATGGATGTAATGGAAAAGATTGCAAGAAAACACAACTTTAGAGTGTTGTTGCATGAAAAACCATTTGCTGGTATCAATGGATCGGGAAAACACAATAACTGGTCTTTAGGAACAAATACCGGAGTGAATTTATTGCAGCCTGGAAAAAATCCTAAATCCAACTTACAGTTCTTGACATTTTTTGTAAACACAATTAAAGCTATTCACGACAATGCTGATTTGCTAAGAGCGGCAATTGCTTCGGCATCAAATGATCATAGACTTGGAGCAAATGAAGCTCCTCCTGCTATTATCTCAGTGTTTATTGGAAGTCAGCTTACAAAAATGCTTGATGATTTAGAGAAAAACGTCAAGGCAGGTAAAATGACACCAGAAGACAAGACTAAGTTGAAGTTGGATATTGGAAAGATTCCGGAAATATTATTGGACAATACTGATAGAAACAGAACTTCTCCTTTTGCCTTTACTGGGAATAAATTTGAGTTTAGAGCTGTTGGGTCATCAGCAAACTGTGCACAAGCAATGTTGGTGTTAAATACCATCATGGCTAATCAGTTAATTGACTTCAAAAAGACTGTTGATGCTAGAATAAAAAAAGGTGAGAAAAAGGATGAGGCTATCTTAAAAGAGCTTCAGGTGCTGATAAAAGAATCTAAGAAAATTAGATTTGAAGGTAATGGATATGGTGATGAATGGGTTAAAGAAGCTGAGAAAAGAGGTTTGTCTAACTTAAAAGATACTCCAAGAGCCCTTGATGTTTGGTCTAAAAAAGAATCAAAACAATTGTTTGGAAAATTAGGAATATTAAGTGAGAGAGAAATTGAGGCTAGACACGAGATTGAGTTAGAAAATTACATTTTAAAACTTCAAATTGAAGGGAGAGTGATTGGTGATTTGGCTAAAAATCACATCATGCCTGCAGCACTTGAATATCAAAATGTATTGATTAAAAACGTTCAAGGATTGATTAGTGTACTTGGAGAGAAAGAGGGTAGAGAAGCAGCAAGAACACAAATCAACTTTATAAAGTCAATTTCAAAGCACGTTAACAACTTAAATGATAAGGTGAATTTGATGATTGATGAGCGTAAAAAAGCTAGAGAAATGGATGATACTCGTGAAAAAGCTTACGCTTATTGCGATAATGTGAAATCTATGTTTGATGAAATCAGATACCATGCAGATAAGTTAGAGATCATGGTAGATGACGAAATGTGGCCAATTCCTAAATTGAGAGAATTGTTGTTCACTAAATAATATTGGTTAATTCAATTTTGAAAGCCCGGATTTTAACATAGAATTCGGGCTTTTTTTATTCGCTTTTTGTAGCGAACAGCTTTTTTAAAGCATGATATACTGAAAGATGAAGAGCGTCCCCATGATCCAGTTCTTTATAATAAGCAAAAGATAGATTTTCTTTGCTCAATTTTTTACTCAGCTTTTTGTAAAGTTGTTTTGCGTCCTTAATCATTATTTTTCCCTCATTTCCAACAGCTATATGAACATGGTTAATACGAAGGTATTCTACCGGAATTAATTCTAGTAAAGATTCATTATCCCACCACAAGCTTGGGCTAACAATAATATAGTTGTTAAATAGATTTCCGTTTTTAAATAGAATTTCTGTGGCCAATAATCCTCCAAGAGATTGGCCAATTAAGGTATTATTGCCATTTGTTTTGAATTTGTCGTTTACTAATGGTTGAAGTTCTGTTTCAATAAATTTGATGAATGCTGAAGAACCGCCACTGCTTGGAAAATCTCTTTGATCCGCTTCAATGGTGGTGGGGAATGTGAAATCTCTTTTACGATCAACATTGCTGATACCCACAATAATGCATTCGGGTGCCATATTTATCCATGGAAAAGAAGCAAATTGAAAAATTCCGGATACATGAATTAAATCCTCTTGGATTGATCCATCTAATAGGTAAATAACTGAATATGTTTTATTGGAGTCAGGATGATAATTGCTGGGCAAGTAAATGTTAACCTCTCTATTTTCCTTTAATACTTCTGAATAGAAGTAAACTGATTCACCTATGTTAAGGGACTTTGTAGAGTCAATTTTGACACTGCTTTGGCAGTAAATATAGAAAGGCAATAAAGTTAAGAGAAGTAAAAATGATTTTAGATTCATAAAGGTTGAACGGCTAAGTAATTTTTGAATTAAGAAAATTTGATTCCAATTACACAAATGTCATCAATTTGTTCAAGATCGCCTTTCCATTTAAAGAACTCTTTTTCAATTTGTTGAAATTGTTCTTTCATAGAATAATTCTGCATTTCTAAAAACATCTTTTTCATTGATTTATACATGAATTTTTTTCCTTTCTCACCGCCAAATTGATCTGCATATCCATCTGAGAAGAAATATATAGTGTCTCCTTTTTGAATCTCTAATGTTGTTTGTTTGAAAGGTTCCATTTTATCATATAATCCAATGGGTTGTTTGTCTCCTTTTATTTCTATAAGATCAAATCCGTTTTCAGTAATACTTACGTTTTCTGACTTTCCGGTGCTTTTCCTTACAATCCAAAGTGGGTTATTAGCACCTGAAAAATTGATGAAATTTTCATTTATTGCACAAAGTGATATATCCATTCCATCTTTAACTTCTTCACCATTCTGTGCAAACGATCCAATTACGATTTCCCTTGTTTTATTCAGAATGTCACTAGGTTCTTCGAGATTAAATTCATTTACCGCTTTATTAAGCGCATTTGAACAAACTAAACTTACCATTGCTCCCGGAACACCATGGCCGGTACAGTCTGCTACTGCTAAATAAGTGTACTTGTTGGATTTTTCAAGCCAGTAAAAATCACCACTTACTACATTTTTAGGTAAATAGAAAATGAAGTTTTCAGATATTTCCTTATTTAATTTTTCAACTGAGGGTAAAATTGCGTTCTGCAATCTTTTAGCGTATTGGATACTATCTGTAATTTCTTTGTGAGTTTCTTCAATTATTTCTTTTTGCTTTTCAACTTTACTTTTTTGTTCTTCAATTACGCTCTTTTGTTGTCTTGTAATCCTTAACCTGTTGAATAATATTATTGAAAATATAATAACAAGAGCAAGTCCAATAATGCTTCCTATGGCTAGGATTGATTGTTTTTGTTTTGCTGCTTTTTCTATAGCAAGAGCTTTTTCATGTTCTGAATTTTTGATCGCGATTTCTTTTTGATGTTCAGCTTCATCTAGCGCTTTTTGTTTTTCATATTCATATTGTGCTTGTTCTTGTAAAGTTTTGCGTTGGACTTCATCATTGTTTAAGCTGTCTTTCATTTCAATGTATAGCTTGTGCATCTCCAATGCTTTCATTCCTTTTCCTTGCTTTTCATAAACAAGGTGGAGTAGATTGGCTGCATTTTTAATACTAGTTCTGAACCCAATTTCTTCAGCCAATGCAAATGCATTTTCACCCATCTCTTTAGCTTTTCCAATCTTTCCTTGGTCTATATAGATAAATCCCAGATTAGAATAACTATTGGATAATCTACTTTTGTTGTTGAGTTCTTTGAAGATGATTATTGATTCATTGAAATAATTAATGGCTAATTCAATTAAAGAGTCTTTTTGAAATTGATTGTAAATTTCTTTTTGATGCAATTTATTATGCATTAAACCTAAGTTGCTTAATGATATAGCTTCTCCGTTTTTATCTTTTATTTCTTTGCAAATCTCCAAGGAAGTTCTCATATCACTTAGGCCTTCATCAATTTCACCATTTGAAAATTTAATAAAACCAATGTTGTTGTAACATGTGGCGACTGATCCAAGGTTGTTCAAGGCTTTGTTTATTATCAGAGCTTTATTGTAGTATAATAGCGCATTTTCGTAGTCTCCTTGATCATCATAAAGTACACCAATGTTGTTGTAAGCTGTAGACATTCCATTACTGTCTTTTAATGTCTCCTTTATTTTTAATGACTTATGGTTATATTCAAGTGCTTTTAATATGTTGCCTTGTCTTTGTGATAAAAAACCAATCCATGCATAGGATTCACCTTTACCGGCTATAAAGTCATTTTTTTCAGAAAGCTCTTTTGCGTTTTCGCATAACGACAGCGCAGAATCAGGATTGGAGATGTAGAAATAAAGCGCTTTTTCCAGTAAGGTCCATACTTTTGTGGTGTCATGTTGTTCAGGGTTGTCTATAATTCTGTCCATGCTGTCCAGAGCATGCAATTCATCAGGTGTGAAACTTTGTGCCTCAGAGTGAAGAAAAAGAGAAAGGACTAGAATGGTTAAAATTGACTTCATGAACATAATATTCTGTAAAGAAGTTTAAAATTAACCTTTTAACTCAATTTTCAAATGTCACCTGAAAGATATCTAAGTTGTCAATTCCTAAGTTTCCTTTGATGTAGGAATTCCATTTAATCATTTCATCTGCTTCAGTGCCATGTTGAACTTCCTTGAAAAACCGAGTAGTAATTTCATTTAGATCGGCAATCTCTTTTGTGTACAAAGTTTTGATTTCGCTAAAATCCTTGATATTCATTAATTGATTATCTAGTTGTCTTCTTTTAATTTCGATCAAGTCAAAAAACATATTTATAAATGCTAAAGAAGCATTGTTAATATCCAATGAATAGTAGCTTCTGAAAGGATCCAGAATTGATTTAGTATAAATTACAACTGTATCATTCACCGTGTTTACGTCTAAAAATATTTGAGCCTCCAAATTATATCTGCTGCCCGCAATAATTCCTTTATCCTGATAATTGTTGTCCAATTTTCGCTCGGTAATAACGATTCTGTTTTCATTCCATCCCACATATTCATTGTTGAAAAATCCTCTATCTCTGTACTGATTGTGTCTGAATATGTCATCATTGCTGATTTGAGCATCATTTTTAATAAAGTTGGTGACTTTTTGATGGTGTTGGTAAAGTTCAAATTGTGGGTCACTTTGCCAAAAGCTCTCAACATACGGAAAGGCGCTAATTGAAAGATAGTCCTGATGCATTCCTTCTACAAAATCAAAGAAGGGGAGGTCAAATATTTCTTCGTAGTTAAAGGCGTATAAATATGCTTTTGAGTTGACGGTATAAACTGACCCGTTTTGAGAGACCAGGTCAAATTGATAGTTGAATTGAATCTCACTTAAATAAGTTTCGTCTTCTATATTGTTAAAGGTTTTGCTTATTTGAATATCAACTGCTGAGATCTTACTTGTAGAGCCAGATGGAGCAAAAGGAGATATATTACTGTTTTCAATTTCTAATTGAATTTTACGCAGGGAGCTAGATGCTGAATCTATCCAAATGATCCCGCTAAAAAAATTGTTAGCTTCCTTTCTAGGTGTGAATCTTATGGCAAAAATTTGATTCTCACCTTCTGCGAATTTTTGACTCAAGGAAAGCGAATAGTTAGTGTACAATTCTTTTTTACTCTGACTTAGTGGGTTTGCGGGGAATAGGGAAGTGGGCTTGAATAAGTCTTGTTCTAAAATTGCTTTGGATGTTTCAGTTGATAATACAAAATGTCCATTTTGATGAGCGAGTCCAACTCGTCCTGCTTTTATATCAAGCTTGGATACATTGTAATCTTTGAATGTGCCATTATAATATGATTCAAGCATTTCAACTGTTTTCCCATTGCTGCTAGATTCTAGTTGAAAATACGTCTTTGCTTGTTGACTTGGGGTTTTCTTATTTTTGGCGCAGCTGATCACTAATTGATATAAAAAGCTGTTGTCTGCCAGTACATTTACAGTAGAAAGTAGATTTTCTTTTTCGTTAAGTTTAATTGTATTAGAAACAATAAGGTCAACTACTGAGATGGTTTTGGTTTCAAATCCTATGAATGATATTCTTAAACTATCATAACAAGAAATTTCTTTCAGTTTAAATTCACCTAGCTCGTTTGTAACTGTTCCTTTTCCTGATTTTACGCTATAAACTTTGGCAAATGCAACCGCTTCTTTGGTGTTATTGTTAACCACTTTTGCTCCTAGATTCATTCCAATACAATCGTCATCAGATTGTGACAATAATGGGAGCTTAAATAAAGTTAGTACGGTAAATAGTATGTATTTCAGAATCTTCAATTGTTAGCTGTTTCTCCTAAAGTACAAAATTGTCACATCCACTTAAATCACTTAATTGAAGGGTTTAATGAATTATATACCTGTCAAAGTTCAAATTTGGTCTTATAATCATTGATGCTTTTTTGTATGATTTCTTTTGCTAATTGGGCATTTTGGAAATCTTCAACTTCAACGGTTTTATTCTCCAGTTTTTTGTAATCCTCAAAGAAGTTTTTAAGCTCTTTAATAAAGTGATTTGGTAGTTCTGAGATGTCGTTAATATGATTTACACTCATGTCGTTTTCAGCAACGGCAATTATTTTGTCATCTAATTCTCCTCCATCTAACATTCGCATTACGCCTATAACTTTAGCTGATACAAGGCACATTGGAACAATGGTTATTTGAGATAGAACTAAAATATCCAGAGGATCTTTATCGTCACAATAGGTTTGTGGGATAAAACCGTAATTCGCCGGGTAATACATAGATGAGTAAAGTACCCTATCCATTAATAAAAGACCGCTTTCTTTGTCTAGTTCGTATTTAGCTCTGGTATTAGCTGGAATTTCAATGATGGCATTTACAAAATCAGGTTGTCTTTCTCCAACATTTACTTTGTGCCAGGGATTTGTGTGATCTATTTTCATTTTTAGTAAATAAAAAAGGGAATGAAATTCATTCCCTAAGTTTTGTTATTTGTTATGTAAGTGAACATCCATTTGTGGGAAAGGGATGTTTAGTCCTTCTTTACCAAACTCTTCATATATCTTTTGGTTCATCTTAAAATGCACTTCCCAATAATCTTCTGTTTTGGCCCAAACTCTTAGTGTGATGTTAACTGAACTGTCTGCTAATGCTCCTAAACCAATGAATGGTGCGGGATCTTGAAGTATTTTTTCATCTTCAGAAATAAATCTTTGAAGCACTTTTACTGCGTCCTGATAACTGTCTCCATAAGCAATTCCTACAACAAAATCTACTCTTCTATTTTTTTGCATGGTGAAGTTTGTAATGTTTCCATTTGCCATTGCTCCGTTAGGAACAATGACAGTTTTGTTGTCAACTGTTAATAGTACAGTGTTGAATATTTGAATCTCATAAACAACTCCTTCTTCTCCTTGAGCTTTGATGTAATCACCAACTTTATAAGGTCTGAAAACTAGAATCATAACGCCTCCGGCAAAATTTCCAAGGGTTCCTGAAAATGCCATACCTATAGCTAAACCGGCGGCACCAATTAAAGCAACAAAGGATGTCATTTCTACCCCCAATTGACCTAAAGCAGATACAACAACTAGGATTCGTAAAGTGTTGCCAACTAAGCTTTTTAAGAATTTTTTTAGGGAAACATCAAATTCTTTTTTGTCGAGTGCTTTGCCTATCATTTTGGTGATTCTCTTTGCTAAGAAAAATCCAATGAATAATACTGCTAAAGCAATTGCCAGGTTGATTCCCCATTCTTGAAGTTTGTCTAGAATTGAGTGCCAGCTGAATTGATATGATCCACTTCCTTCAACTACTTCTGAGGTTGTAGTGGCTAATGAATCTGCATCTTGTAACATAGTAGTGTGATTTTAAATAAAGAACAAAATTATTGGTTTTAAGTGCTTGATTTGAAATAATTCAGTTTGATTTTTAACAATTAAGCTGCTATTAAGATTAAATAATTAGTTGAACAGAAAAATGAATAAAAATATATTGTTTTTAATAATTGAAAAACAACACTATAGAGTTGTTGTTTAGAATCATTATAAATAAAATACCACAAAAAAGGTATTTCAAAATAAATATCTCAACGGTAGTTTTGTGCACTCAACAATTAACTAAACAATGAAAATATTTATTCCAATTTTAACAATCACTGCATTGATGGCTACTACTTCATGCAAAAAACAAAAAGTAAATAACCTTAAAGAGGATTTTAAAAACAATTATTCAGAGATAGTATATGCAAACTATCAAGATGCTTATCAGGATGCACAGTCACTACAAAATTCAATTATTGATTTTGTAGATAATCCTTCTGAGGCAAGTCATCAAGATGCTAAACAGGTTTGGTTACAAGCAAGAGAGTCGTATGGAACTACAGAAGCTTTCAGGTTTTCTGGTGGTCCTATTGATGATGAAGATGGACCGGAAGGGGAGTTGAATGCCTGGCCATTAGATGAGGCATTTGTAGATTATGTAGAGGGAAATGCATTAAGTGGAATCATTAATAATTCTGCGATTACAATTGATGCAGCAACTTTAAGATCCATGAATGAAGAAGGAGGTGAAACCAATATCAGTATAGGTTATCACGCTATCGAATTTCTGTTATGGGGTCAAGATGATGCTAATACGTCATTAAAAACAGCAGGCGATAGACCTTATACTGATTATGTTGTTGGTTCTGGGGGTACAGCTGATAACCAGGATAGAAGAGGCTTATATCTTAAAACTTGTGCGGCTATATTGGTAGAAGATTTAGCAAGTTTAGTTGATGAATGGAAAAATGGTGGTGCATATAGATCAACTTTCTTAGCACAGGATGCTGATTTAAGTATGCAGCATATCTTAACCGGAATAGGAGTATTGGCAAAATCTGAACTTGCTGGAGAAAGAATTTTTACGGCACTTGATAATCAAAATCAAGAAGATGAACATTCATGTTTTTCAGATAATACACACAGAGATATAATCTTGAATTTTGAAGGGATTCAGCAAATTTACACTGGAATTTATATCAAAAATGATGGGTCTGAAGTTTCTGGAGTTGGTTTAAGCGATATTATTGATAAACAGGATAAAAAATTAAATGCAGAATTAAGTGATTTGTTCACTGCTTGTGAAGCAAGTGTTAATTCAATATCTGTTCCTTTTGATGATGCTTTAACACAAGAAACTCCTGGTGGAACGGGTTCAATTAATGAATCTGTTGTAAATTTGAGAAAGCTAGGTGATAAAATTGCGGAAGCTGCAGCAGCTCTAGGTTTAACTATAGATACGTCATTACCAGAGTAGAAAAAATATGACCATAAAACCCCAAATATTCTTGCTTGCAGGCCTTTTATTGGTGGCTTGTAGAAAAGATCTTGATCATTATGATCAAGAGGAATTGAGTGGTGGATATAACGGTACGGTTTTTTTAACATCTTCTGGGGCGTTTTCGCAACAAATGCCTGGGATTGGAGCTGATAAAGAGCTCCAATTCTTTGTTGGTAATAGTTTTTTTAATCAAAATTGGGTGTCGGCTCCTTCGTCAACTACCGCCAGAGATGGTCTAGGTCCCTTGTTTAATGCGCGTTCTTGTTCGGCGTGTCATTTTCAAGATGGAAGAGGAGAGCCGGTTCAAGATTTAGGTGACAATTCAAATGGCTTTTTACTAAGGCTAAGTGTACCTGGTGAAGGAGTTCATGGAGAGCCTTTGCCTGATCCTGTGTACGGTCCTCAATTCAATGATTTGGCGGTAAGTAATGCATTGGATGAGGGTGATATTTTTGTTACTTATGAATATATATCCGGCACTTATGAAGACGGAACACCTTATGAGCTTAGAAAGCCTTTTTATTATGTGAGTAATCTCAATTATGGAAGTATTGCTTCAAATGTTATGATGTCTCCTCGAATTGGGCAGCAAATGATAGGGTTGGGGTTATTGGAAGCTATTGATGAACAAGATATTTTAGCGCTGGCAGATGAAGCAGATGTTGATGGTGATGGAATTTCAGGTAAGCCAAATTATGTTTGGGATTTCCAAAGTGAATCAGAGAAAATGGGGAGATTTGGATGGAAATCAGGTCACCCTTCTGTGATGCAGCAGGTAGCAGGAGCTTTAATTGGTGATTTAGGGATAAAATCAAACTTATTTGATACTGAGAATCATTCTGCTGCACAATCAAATTTGGATACTTTGCCTGATGGAGGGATAGTTGAAATAGAGGAGGATGATTTTGGAAAACTGGTGCTGTACTGCAGTTCGTTGGCTGTTCCGGCTAGAAGAAATGTGGATGATGAATCTGTTGTAAGAGGACGAGAGTTGTTCAGAAGCCTAGATTGTGCAAAATGTCATACAGTGGCTTTTAATACTGGAAATTCGCATTATCTGAGCTATTTGAATAATCAAACAATTCATCCGTATTCAGATTTGTTGTTGCACGATATGGGACCTGGATTGGCTGATAATAGACCTGATTTTAAAGCTAATGGACAGGAATGGAGAACCCAGCCTTTGTGGGGGATCGGCTTAATTTCAATTGTCAATGGTCATACTTTTTTCTTGCATGATGGCAGAGCAAGAAGTTTGGAAGAGGCCATACTATGGCACGGAGGAGAGGCGGAAAATGCTAAAAATCAGTTCAAATCTCTCGAATCTTCTGATAGACAGGCATTAATAGATTATTTAAATTCACTTTAATGAGATTTTCTTTTTTAGTTTTTTTGATCTTCCTAATTGGTTTTAGTTCATGTAAAAAAAGTCGATTTAAAAGGAGTGATTTTCTACAAGAATTTTATGATTATAAAGTGAAGCCAGACCTGCTTAATTTGAATTCACAAGTATTTGATTTACAAAATAAATGGTTAGATTACTTAAATAATCAAAGTAATAGTAATTTTGATTTATTCAAAGATCAGTTTGATTTAACTTTTGCTGCTATTGATAATGCGACTTTTTATAATTTGGGGGATATTTCTCAAACCTATATTTACAATAAATTCAATAAGTCGGGGATTGATACAGTAAACGCCTGGGGTTTTTATGCTGATAATACAGTTGTTACAACATCTGCAGTTGCTTCTTTACCTAATAATCAAAAAGGATTTTATTTTATTGAATATCTGGTGTTTAGCGATTTTTCTCAGGATTCATTATCAAGTTTGAAATACCAAAGTTGGATTTCTTCTTGTATTGAGGATTTGTCAAACAATGTTGGAGATTTGGAGTTTTCCTGGAGTATCTACGAAAAAAACTTTACATCTAACACAGATGATGGTGTCAGTGGGTCATTTAATGTTGTTTGCAATAGAATTATTCATTCATTGGAAGATTTGATTGATAAGCGCCTAAATCCGGTATTGGAAGCAATGGATACTGATCAGATAATAGGAGGGAATTCAGGTAATGGGTTGAAAAGCGTTAAGCGATTGTTCTTTCAATTAGAAGCGGTTTATCTGGGGAATGGAGATCAACAATTTAATGCCATTCATAATTATTTAAAAAAGAAAGATAAAAAGCTAGCGGATTCAGTAACGGAGCGGTTTTCCGACATCTCTTCAGATTTAAATTCAATGAATAATGAAATGGAATGGTATCTGTTGAATGATGTTGCTGCTTTAGAATCATTGAAACAGAAATTAACTGATTTGTTAGTAGTTTTTAAGTTGGATGTTACCAATGCAATGGGGGTGATTTTAACTTTTGGAGATACAGATGGTGATTAAATTAGTGTTTTTTAATTAATTGATAATCAGTGTTTAATAACTGTTTTAAAATAAATTTTCAATTTTTTATTTGGAATTAAAATTAATTCTGTTTTACCTTTGTCGCGTCGATTGCGGTTCTCGTAACTTGTGGTCGATTTATAAAGAAGAGGCGAGAGATCAGGCTCGTTGACCCTCTGGCAACCCTCAAGAAGGACTTGAAAGGTGCCAATTCCTGCCTCCCGATTAAAAGGGATGGAAATATAAATTGGAAACAAGATGACAATTTACATTCAAAATCAGGTTTTAAAAAGTTCATTATCTAACGCATTAATGCGTCATTTTAATTGTTGCTGTTGTAGCACTTGCATGTGCTGTTGTTAGTCTGAAACAATAGTCCAAGTATCGTTCAGGAAGTGTAATCACTTCTAAAATCAACCTTTATAAACAATTAAAATGTTAGAATACTATATACATAATCAAGAGTTTGCGTTTGAGTCTGGCGAAAAGTTAGATCACTTAAAAATTGCATATCAAATTATCGGAAATCCTGAAGCTAAAAAGTTGATATGGGTTTGTCATGCATTGTCGGGGAATACAGATGTCCTGGATTGGTGGGGAGGTTTGTTTGGGATAAATAGACTGTTTGATCCTTCAGAATATAAGATTGTTTGTGCAAATGTGCTAGGGTCTTGCTATGGTTCAACCGGGCCGGATGATTTTGAGGAAGGATCAGTGTTTCCTTTGGTGACAATCAGAGACATGGTTAATGCGCATGAGGTCCTTCGCAAGGTGTTGGGAATTGAAAGGGTGGATGTCTTAATTGGTGCTTCTCTTGGTGGGCAACAGGCTTTGGAATGGTCTATTCAAAATCCGGAATTTTCTGATCATTTGATTTTGATAGCTACAAATGCTGTGCATTCTCCTTATGGAAGAGGTTTTAATGAAGCTCAGCGAATGGCATTAAAGGCTGATCCAACATTTGGACAAGAAAATGGAGGAAAGCAAGGTTTGGCTGCTGCCAGAGCAATTGCAATGCTTTCATACAGGTCTTATAATGATTTTAGCATAAAACAGGCAGACACAGAAGGGCGAATAAATGATTTTAATGCTTCTTCCTATTTGAATTATCAAGGATCAAAATTCATTGAAAGGTTTCAGGCTAAGTCATATTATGTCTTGTCAAAATCCATGGATAGTCATGATGTAGGAAGGGAGAGAGGAGGAGTTGAGAAGGCTTTAAAGCTGATCAGTGCCAAAACATTAGTTGTTGCTGTTGATTCTGATGTATTGTTTCCTCAGTTGGAGCAGAAAAGGTTGGTTGAGGGGATTCCTGATGCAGTTTTAGGCTTTATTAAATCGCCTTATGGGCATGATGCTTTTTTGATAGAATATGAGCAGTTAAGCGGGATAATAAAAGACTTTTTATACAATGATTTTAAAATAAACAAACCAACTGTAGTGAAAACTACATTAAAAAATGTGAGATGAGAAAAGAATTAAAAATAGGATTATTTGGATTTGGATGCGTGGGATCAGGGCTTTATGATGTGCTGAATAAGAGTAAGTTATTAAATGCTTCCATTGATAAAATAGTGGTTAAAGATCCTTTAAAGCAAAGGTCTTTGCCGGAAGATCAATTTTATTATGACCCCAATGTTATTCTTGATGATCCTGAAATAAATGTGGTGGTTGAATTGATTGATGATGCTGATGCGGCATTTGATATCGTTACAAAGGCTTTTAAAAAAGGAAAACATGTGGTAAGTGCTAATAAAAAGATGATAGCAGAGCACTTGATTGAGTTGTTGACATTAAAAGATGAATATGGTGTTTCATTTTTATATGAGGCTTCTTCTTGCGCTAGTATACCGGTGATCAGAAACTTAGAAGAATATTATAATAATGATAGTTTAGCGGGGATAGAAGGGATTTGTAACGGTACCACTAATTATATTTTGACCCGTTTGCAGAATGAATTAAAGTCTTTTGATGAAATCTTAAAAGATGCGCAAGATGTAGGTTTTGCTGAATCTGATCCAACTTTAGATATTGATGGATTTGACAGTAAGTACAAGTTGCAAATTTTGATTTTGCACACCTTTGGCTTGATTACACAGCCTGAGGAGGTATTGAATTTGGGGATTCGCTATATAAAACAAAGAGATATTCAATATGCCAAGGAAAAAGGTTTGCGTATAAAGTTGGTTTCATTTGCTCGACGTATTGATGATAAGATTGTAGCATATGTAGCTCCACAAATAGTTGACGATCAGAATTTTGCTTTTGAAATCAATTACGAGTTTAATGGGGTTTCTATTGAGGCATTGTTTTCTGATAAGCAAGTGTTTATAGGAAAGGGAGCGGGTAGTCATCCTACCGCTTCAGCAGTTCTTTCTGATGTTTCGGCTCTTCAGTTTGATTACAAATATGAATACAAAAAGTTTGATGAATGCAAAGCGCAAATGGCTAAAGATGCTATAGTGAAAGTGTTTGTATCAACTGAACAAGTTGATTTGCTTGAAAAAGTTGATTTTATTGAAGTAGAAGAGGAGTTTGTTGCGGTAGATTATGCTTATAAAGTAGGAAGACTGAAGTTGTCGCAATTATCGCATACTTTTTACAGAGAAAATCCTGAATTGTTTATTTCTTTTTATGGAGATAATGACATTGAATTACTTTCTTTAAGAGAAGAATTTAAAGAATCTGTAACGGTATGAAAATTAAACTAGAAAGAATAGGTGAGCCATTTCATTTACTTGCTACAAATGAAGAAGGGGCTAAAATAGAATATGACGCTAAAGAAGATATTGGTGGGACAGGCAAAGGGTTTAGACCAATGCAGGCTGTGGCGAGCTCTTTAGCAGCTTGTTCGTCAATAGATGTTTTGCTCATTTTAAAAAAGCAGAAAATTGAATTAGAGTATTACAATGTGAGTGTTGAGGCAGAAAGAAGAGAGGAGCATCCAAGAGTGTTTACTCATATTCATTTAGAATTTGAGTTCAAAACAAATGGTCCGTCAGATAAACTTGAAAGAGCGGTAGGTTTAAGTGTTGACAAGTATTGTTCGGTGGCACGCATGCTGGAGTCTACCGTAAAAATAACTTCAAGTGTTAAGTTAGTACAATAGTCATAACTATTTGAAAAATAAATTATTAATGTAAATGAAAACAGAGACAAGACTCATAAGAACTCAAGTTGAAAGAAGTGATAATAAGGAACATTCAGTACCTCTTTACATGACTTCAAGTTATGTGTTTGATGATGCCGATCATATGGCAGCCTTGTTCAATGATGAAGAAGAAGGTTATATATATAGTAGGTATTCAAATCCCAATATTTCTGAGTTTGTACAAAAGGTAGCCGACTTGGAGAGGACCGAAACGGGCTGGGCTACAGCATCCGGAATGGCTGCGATATTCTCTGTTTTTGGAGCATTTTTGGAGAGTGGAGATGAAATTTTGTCTTCAAGATCTGTATTCGGCTCTACCCATAAGTTGTTTACTGAAATACTACCTAAATGGGGGATTAAAACTACTTATGTAGACTTTGATGATGTAGATAATTGGGCTGATTCCATTAATAAAAGAACTAAAATTTTATATCTGGAAACTCCTACTAATCCTGGGGTTGATATAATTGATTTGGCCAAAGTAGGGGTGATTACTAAGCAAAACGGATTACTTTACGTAGTAGACAACTGTTTTGCGACTCCAATCAATCAAAAACCTGCTGATTTTGGTGCTGATTTAGTGATTCACTCTGCTACAAAGTATTTTGATGGACAGGGAAGAACAATGGGAGGTATAATACTTGGAAGCGAAGAGCATATTCTTAAAATTCAAGGTTTCGCAAGGCATACGGGTCCGGCTTTATCTCCTTTTAATGCCTGGACCTTGTCAAAATCTTTGGAAACATTAGCGTTAAGAGTAGAAAGACACAATGATAATGCCCTTGAAATTGCCAAAAGATTAGAAAAACATGAGGCGGTTGAATGGGTTAAATATCCATTTTTGGCATCACACCCTCAATATGAAATAGCTAAAAGTCAAATGAAAGGTGGTGGTGGAATTGTGACTTTTGAAGTAAAAGGTGGTTTAGAAAAAGGAAAGTCATTTTTGAATTCACTTAAAATGCTCAGTTTAACAGCCAATTTAGGGGATTCTAGATCAATAGCTACTCATCCAGCAAGCACAACGCATTCTAAGTTAACAGAAGAAGATAGAATGAAAGTAGGTATTAGTCCCGGTTTGATTAGGATTTCTGCAGGATTAGAGCATTTGGAAGATATTTGGGCAGATATAGAGCAGGCTTTAAGTTAAACTGTTTATCAGTTTATCAAATTCATATAGCAGTTTGAGTAAATTTTGAGCTTCAGGTACAAATGAATGATAGTCGTATTGCCGCATTGCAGCTAATCCAACATTGGATTCCTTTGGGAAGTTTCTTGTTTTGACCGCCTCTCTAGCATTTGGAATGAATACAAATTGTAGCCAGTGTTCAAAAGTGTGTGGATCGGGAAGGGTTTTGAGTTTTTTGTTCCAAAAACCTATTTGCTTCAATTCTGATTCAATTAAGTTAAGTTGTTCTTCAATTTTTAGGATAGTAGAAGTCATTTTAAAACTTTACACCAATTACGCAATCGTCATCAAGCTGTTCTAACTCAACTTTTTTCATAATCTAAATATATGAATTGAAAATCAACTAACTATCAATATCCAAAATCTCATTATCTTCTTTTTTCTGTGTTCTTTTCACTAAGAACTTTTGCAAAAACACATACACAAAAACAAGTATCCCCATGGATAAAGCCAGGATTACTTTAAATGCCAGGGTGAGGGGGAAAGTTAGAATGTAAGCAAAGCTCACAAAGGCTAAAACAAAACTGATTAATAAGCTCCACTTTTTGTTTTTAGAGACGTCAATTATTAGTGCAATAATTGGAATTAGCTGAAGTAACAGCAATATCAATCCAAGAAGAGCATAATTTGACATGTTTACAGTTTTTGCATCAACAATTTATACAATTCAACCATTTGAACTATATCAAATTTGTTAACCAATTCGTTGGCTGTATGCACGTTTTGTTCCGGCGCACCAATAAAACACCAATCAAAAGGCAAATCTGTTTGTTGAAGCATTGTTCCGTCAGATCCTCCTGCGCTTTCAACCTCAAATTGGTAGGTGATTTCAGATTGACGAGCAACTTCAATTATTTTATTGACAAAAGCTCTACGTGGAATTCCTTTGTCATGCATTGAAATGGCAACGCCTCCACCTTCCAATATCCCTTCAGTAACCCATGTGATATCCGAAATAAGTGCCTGATAAACATTGTGCTTTTCAATCAAGTATCTTCCTAAAAATCCAACAGATCCTCCACCATGCTCTTCATAGGTAGAAAATACAATTGCTCCATTTTCCAAGGTCTTTGCAACTTCCAGAGCAACCCAAACTCCTAATCTATTGTCCATGTACGGTGACTGAATATGGGTGTCACTTTCTCTGTAATTTGGCTTAAATGTCAAACAGGTTCCTCTGTCTACAATTCTATCCGATACCAATTTCACAGTTTTTGATCCATCCTCATCTTCAATAACCATCATTTCTGTGTCTATTTCTCCTTTACTGTCTTCTCCTACTAATTCGGTGCCATCAATCAGTCTGGGGCCACCTATTGGAACTAAAACATTGTCATATCCAACCATGAATCCAATTGAATCTAAATGAGAAAAAATTGCAGTTGTTGGTTTGCCAAAAATCAGAATAAAGGCATCTTGAAATCCTTTGCCTTCAATAATTTGAGGTTGAACCTTCCAATTGGCTTGGTTCTGTTTGATATAATTTAAAATGTAATTCTTGATATTGGCTTCATCTCCCGAAGCGCTTCGAACTGCAACTAGTTCTTCTAATCCCTTTAGATCAATCATTCAATTAATTCAATTTGATAATGTGGTAGTTGTTCAAAAGTATCTATAATCTCTTTTGATACGCTTTTAACAATGTCAATTTTCACTAAATGTAAAGCATTTTCAAATCCATGACTTTTTACTTCAACCCTCATTTTGTTAAGTCTTGACATAAGATCTCCAGTGTTTGACGGGTCAAATTTAATGATGGCCTTAATAACTTCTTCTTTCTGGATAATTGTATTTTTCTCAATAGCTTCTGCTGTTGCCGTTTTGTAAGCGTTGATAAGTCCTCCAACACCTAATTTGGTTCCTCCGTAATATCTAACAACTGCCACTAATACATTGGTAATTTCAGCAGCCAGGATTTGTCCAAAAATTGGTTTTCCTGCTGAATTATTGGGTTCTCCGTCATCTGAATATCTATCATGATAATTGCTCACTCCTAATCGCCAAGCAAAACAAACATGTACCGCCTTTGGGTGGAGCTCTCTTAATTCCTGAATTTTATCTTTAGCCTCATTTTCAGAAGTGATAGGGTAGGCAAATGCTAAAAATTTGGAGCCTTTTTCTTTGTAAAGTCCTTCTGATGGTTTTGATATGGATTGGTAAGAGGCTATGCCTTGGTGTTTTCAAATTTACTCTCCAAAGATAGCTATCCTTTAGAGAGTATTATAGATCAATTTTATTTGAAATTATTTGCTATATTTTTCAACTAGCTCTTTCTCTTCTTTTGTAAGATCATCCATGTTTGAAACGTAATTTGCATCCGCAACATACCAGGGTTGACGTTCAAAAAATTCTTGTAATTCCTTTGTTTTAAAGACATATCCTCTTCTTGCGAATGGTAAGTTTCTAATTGCTTTTTTAGATAGTTCGTCTACAGGTTCTTGAATTTTCCATTGCTGCTTAATGTCAAATGGTAAAAAATCAGATTTGATGTCAAAAGTTTCTTTTTCAGGATATCCCGACCAACTAACCAGATTTAATTCGCCTGCCGGTTTAAAATTTTTCTTTTGAAAGATGATGTTGCCATTTTGCAAATAAAATTGGGTTACCGGTCCTATTTCAAATTCACCATTTCCTTTTAAATCTAATTTTCTGCCTTTCCCTGTTATAATCCAATCTTTGGCTGCTTCAAAGAAAGATCTGTCAATACAAAATTCTTGAAAATCACCTAAGCTGACAATTAATGTGAAATCATCTATTTGATTGTTGGCCCAACGATTTGCAGCTGTAAGAACATAGCTGAATTCATAAGCTGTCATAACAGATCCTGATAGATCAAAATTGTAGTTATGTTTAATTGTGTTAAGTCCCTTTTTAAACTTTGCTTTGAAGTGGTATACGTAATAAAAATCTACATAATTAGGGTGCTCATCATAAACTAAGCTCTCAGGTCTGGGTTTTTTGAATTGACCGTTAGCATAGTAAACTTCCTCGTCAACCATAGACACACTATAAGGCAAAACAATATCATTTAATTGTACGCTAAAATCTCTCATGTAAGGATGTTTACCGTCTTTAGGAGAGGCATCCACATCTCCACTTGGCGATTCTGCTTCAAATCCAACTAAAACTTCTTTTTCATCTCCCGGATTAAAAAATTCATAATAAACCGAAATGTTTAGGCTGTTATTAGCTGCTCTGCTTATCTGAAGAATTTCTTTTTGAATTTTGATGTTAGATTCAGTAATGGGAATAAGTTGATTTCCTTTAGCGTAAAAAACTCCGTCATTAGCATATCCTGCCATGGTAAATACCATAGCTATTGCAAAAAATACTTTTTTCATTTTTAAAGCTGATCTGTGAAAAAGAAGAAAAAGAAAGCCGCAACATGTTCAACAGGTATAGACTTGTCGTAATATCCTATTGTTGAATATGATCCGTTTTGAACCTTCCCATCCTTAATGTATCCAATAGTTGAATATGAACCATTCTGAATTTTACCATCTGAATTTACATACCCAATTGTAGAATAAGAGCCATTCTGCACTTTTCCATTTTTGATGTATCCAATTGTGGAATATGATCCGTTTTGAACCTTTCCGTCTTTGATGTATCCAATGGTAGAGTAGGAACTGCTTTGAACTTTTCCATCACTGTTGATATAGCCAACAGTTGAATAGCTTCCGTTTTGTAATTTTTGAGCATTTACGCTTATTGCGATAAAGAATACTGCTATTGATAATAGTGCTTTCATGTTTTGTTAGTTTAACCGTCAATAGTACATTGATATCTAGCCTTTGTGTCGGATATTTTTTCTAGAATCCACATGTCAGGTGTATTTAGGTCAGTTTGTATTCCTGAAGTCAAAATACTGTAAGTGAAATAGTCAGTTGGATGCATGAATTTATCTAATCCTTCAACATTTGAAATCACCAATGCTGTTCCTGAAGGGATAGTGTACATAGCTGATCCTTGTCCAGGATTGTTAGCTTTATCCTTGTAATCCACTGAAACAATGATAGTTTGATCTGTCGCATTTATGACATAATGATCAGTGTCTAATTTTTCTGTTTGTAGAGGAAGAATGCCTTGAAACATAAAGGCAAAAATCAATAATAACTGCATAAGGTTAAAAATTTGGTTAAGTTATGTACTGTGTGCAGTACAAAATTTGTGCCTTAAGATAGACAATTTCTATTATCATTACTATCTTTATGCTTGGATGATTTCTCTCCATTCACAGGTCGTGTTTCTATTGCGGTCTAAAAATGAGGAAAGGATGGGCACTCTCCGTGACGAGCCTGTGTTATTAATCTAAATTCATTTAATTATGGAAACAATGGAAAAATTATCTTCAGAACAATTAATGAAAATGGAGGATAAGTATGGAGCGCACAATTATCATCCATTACCAGTTGTATTAGCTAAAGGAGAAGGAGTTTTTGTTTGGGATGTAGAAGGAAATAAATATTATGATTTTCTTTCGGCTTATTCAGCTGTAAATCAAGGTCATTGCCATCCTAAAATTGTTGATGCTGTTGTACAACAATCTAAAACCTTGGCTTTAACCTCAAGAGCTTTTTATAATGATTGTCTTGGACCTTATGAGAAATTCGCTTCAGAATTCTTTGGTTTTGACAAGCTATTACCAATGAATACTGGTGCAGAGGCTGTAGAAACTGCAATTAAATTGTGCAGAAAATGGGCTTATGAAGTAAAAGGTGTTCAGGAAAATAAAGCAAAAATCGTGGTTTGTGAAAAAAACTTCCACGGAAGAACTACTACCATAGTTTCTTTTTCTAGTGATGAAGACTCAAGAGATAACTTTGGTCCATTCCCCGGAGGATTTGAAGTAGTAGCTTACAATGATTTAGATGCTTTAGATAAAGCGTTGAATGATCCTAATATTGCTGGATTCATGGTAGAACCTATTCAAGGTGAAGCAGGTGTTTTTGTTCCGGATGATGGATATCTTGCAAAAGCTTACGAATTATGTAAAAAGCACAATGCCTTGTTTATTGCTGATGAAGTGCAAACAGGTATCGCAAGAACCGGTAAATTATTGGCTTGTGATCATGAAAATGTAAAACCGGATATCTTGATTCTAGGAAAAGCAATGTCTGGAGGAGCATATCCTGTATCTGGTGTGTTGGCAAATGATGAAATCATGATGGTTATAAAACCAGGACAACATGGTTCAACTTTTGGAGGGAACCCTGTAGCTGGAAAAGTGGCTATTGCGGCTTTAGAAGTTGTTAGAGATGAGAAGTTAGCTGAAAATGCTCAGGAATTAGGAGAGTTGTTTAGATCTGAAGTTCAAAAACTAATTAAAAAGTATAATATTTTAAAATTGGTGAGAGGTAAAGGATTGTTGAATGCAATTGTTGTAAATGATTCACCTGACAGCAAAACTGCCTGGAACATTTGTGTTAAACTGAAAGACAACGGTATGTTGGCTAAACCTACTCACGGGAATATTATCAGATTTGCACCACCATTGGTAATGACAAGAGAACAATTACTGGATTGTGTGTCTATTATAGACAAGACAGTTGCAGAATTTGAAAAATAAATGAAGAAGGCTCTGAGAAATCAGGGCCTTTTTTAATACCTGACAATAAAAGTTTCACTGCCATCTACATATTCACCTTCATTAATGGCAGGAGTCCATGCAGGCATGTTTTTAACCATCTGTTGAATTTCCTCTAATTGACAAGGGGAAACATTACCGGCAATAATTTGTTCAAATGAAACTTCTCCTGAAGCTGAGACATGGATCATCACTTCAACTTCGTTTTTAAATCCTTCTTTACAAAATCCGGTAGTTGTTTTAATATACTTCTTTAAATCACTGAATCCGCTAGGGTAGTGGGCTCCTCTACTTAAACTAGAGAAGATGTCATTTTTACCCTTTCTGTAAATTTCACCTTTAATGAATCTACCATCTTTGAAATGTAAAATGGATTGTTTTTTCTTTTTTCTTCCGGTATAATTAACCCATTTACCGTGTGGAAAACCATTTTGGAAATTAATTACACTTTTTACCTTCCCAGATAAAAAGTAATCTCTTTTAATTCCATTTCCATCTTTAACCTGAATTCCTCCATCTACACTGTAGGCCATAATTAATCTACGTTTCTTGTATTTGTCAGATGGGTTTTTATCTAGATATTCATCATTTTCAACCTGAATGGTATGAATCTGTCCGTTTGAATAGTATTCCCAACTAGTGTCAATTTGAGCACCTAAATCATAACGTTGAATAGATTTTAAATTTCCGTTTTCATAGTACTTTCGAATCTCTCCATGAGCTATTCCATATTGAAAATCATACGAAGCACTCAAAGTACCATCTTCATAATAGAATAAGAATTTACCCATTCTGTTGGCATCATTCATTTTGCCTTTGTAATACCCCAACATTTGAAGATTGTTGGTAGAAACGTAATAGTCTTTTACCTCCAACAGAGAGTCGGGTCTGAATTTGGTTTTTCTATAGTAAGTAGCTTCATCTTTTTGAGTCACTACCCAATGTTGATCTAGATACAAGGTGTCAGATTCTCTTGTAGCTGCCTGGGTAAAGGACAGTTTAAATGTCAAAAGGAATAATATGGTAAATAGTAGTTTTTTCAATTTGCCAGTTCGTGTATTTTAACTTTGACAGTACCATCTCTGTCAATTTCTGTCAATGTAACTTCAACTATTTGGTTGATTAATTGTGGATCAAATGCTGTTTTTACTTTCACGTAATTTTCAGTAAATCCATTAATCATGCCTTCGTTGTCGTCAGCCTCAAACAATACTTTGAATGTCTTTCCTATTTGGCTTTCATAAAAAGCTCTTCTTTTCTTTTCAGAAAGTATTTGAAGTTGTTTGCTTCTCTCTCTTCTAACATTAACCGGAACAACTTCTCCTAATTTTCTTGCAGTAGTGTTTGCTCTTTCTGAATACGTAAATACATGTAAATAAGATACATCCAATTCCTTAACGAAATTAATAGTTTTATTGAATTCTTCATCAGTTTCGCCAGGATATCCTACAATAACATCTACACCAATACAACAATCAGGCATTAATTTTTTGATAGTGGCAACCCTATCAGTATATAAATCAGTGAGATATTTTCTTCTCATGGATTTCAATAAGTTGTCTGATCCAGACTGCAGAGGGATGTGAAAATGCGGAACAAAATTATTTGAATTAGCTACAAAATGGATAATGTCATTCGACAACAAATTAGGTTCAATGGATGAAATTCTCCAGCGATCTATCCCTTCAATTTTGTCAAACTCCTGAACTAATTGGTAAAAATTTTCATCACCCTCCTGTCCAAAATCGCCAATATTTACGCCCGTTAAAACAACTTCTCTAACATCTGTTTTTGCAATAGCCTTAGCTTCTTCAACAGTTTCTGCAATACTTGCGTTTCTACTTTTACCTCTTGCTAAAGGGATGGTACAAAATGAACAGAAATAGTCACAGCCATCCTGAATTTTTAAAAAGGTTCTGGTGCGATCACCAATTGAATATGAAGGAACGAAAGTGTTAGTTTCCTTAATGTTATTATTTAAAACTGTAGCTTCTTCTTGTTTTTCAAGTGATTCAATATGCTCAAGAATATTGAATTTTTCATTGGCGCCTAAAACTAAATCTACACCTGGAATTTCAGAAATTTCTGTTGGTTTTAGTTGAGCATAGCAGCCAATCATAGTTATAAAAGCATCAGGATTAATTTTTAATGCTCTTCTAACAATGTTTCTACATTTTTTATCAGCATTTTCTGTAACTGAACAGGTGTTTATCACAAAAATGTCAGGTCGATCATTGAAATCGACTTTTGCAAATCCTTGATCTTCGAAATTCCTAGCAATTGTAGAAGTTTCAGAGAAGTTTAATTTGCAACCCAATGTGTAAAACGCCACCTTTTTATACTGACTCATGCTGCAAAGATAGCTAATTACCTAAAAGCAATAGGTAAGGAGCAAGGCATAAAAAAAGCCCTTCAATATTGAAAGGCTTTTAAATGATTTATCGTGATTAAAGTTCCTCGAAAGTAACTTCTTCTTCTTCGGTTTCTGTTCTCTCTTCTGGTTTTTTGTACTCTCCAGTGTCCCACAACTCTTTTATTTTACCCAGCGCCTCGGTCATTCCTTCATTGAATTTTTCGAAGTCTTCTTTGTAAAGGAAAATTTTGTGTTTCTCATACTCCGGTCTACCATCATATTCTCCTGTTCTCTTGCTCTCCGTAATTGTCAAGTAAAGATCTTTTCCTCTGGTAGTTTTAACGTCAAAAAAATAAGTTCTTTTCCCTGCCTTAACTCGCTTCGAAAAAACTTCGTCGTTTCTCTCGTTCATCTTTCCCTTTTATTTTAATTTAGATTTCACAAATTTATAATTTCTGAACAAATTCGGAAATTTATTTGGATTTATTTAAATCGATAAAGTCAATGATGCTTGAAGTGTCATCATGATTAAACCAATTTACATCCTCATTTTTCCTGAACCAGGTGTATTGCTTCTTAGCAAATCTCCTGCTGTTTCGTTTAACTAATTCAATTGTTTTTTCCAGATCATATTCTCCTTCAAAATAAGGTTCAAATTCTTGATATCCCACTGTTTTAAATGCTTTGCAAGTACTGTAAGGTAAAAGTTCTCGAACCTCATTTTCCAATCCGGATTCAATCATTTGATCAACTCTTTGATTAATCCGTTCATATAATCTTTCCAAATCCATTTCAAGTCCTATCCAAATGGTTTCAAAACCTCTTTCTTTTGGCTTTTGTTGACGTAGATTGGAATATTTTTCACCAGTAATTTGATAAACTTCAAGCGCTCTCATTACCCTTCTGGGGTTTTTCATATCACTTTCATTATAAAATTCAGGATCAATTTGTTTAACTTCTTGAGATAAGACTTCTAAACCTTCCTTTTGCCAGCGGTCAAAAAGTTCTTTTCTAATTTGCTGGTCTGATGGAATATCGTCAATTCCGTAACACAATCCGTTAATATACAAACCACTGCCACCAACGGCTACACAATAATCATTTTCTTTGAATATTTCATCCAAAGTTTGAATTGCATCTGCCTCATACATGCCGGCAGTGTAATAATCTTTAATAGATCTAGAGTTGATGAAATAGTGTTTAACGGCTTCAAGTTCAGATTTATCGGGTTTGGCAGTGCCAATTTCCATTTCTTTATAAAACTGCCTTGAATCTGTTGAAATAATGGGACAATTAAGATGCTGAGCAATTTTAATACTCATTGCAGTTTTACCTACTGCTGTAGGTCCAACGATTACAATTAAAGTTTTAGATTTCTGTTGATTTAGCTCAGCCATTCGTCATACAGCTCTCTGATACAACCATGACCTCCATTTTTCTGTAAAATGATATCAACTTTGCGTTTTACTTCACTTACTGCATCTGCCGGACAGGCTGTTAATCCAACTGCTTCTATAATATCCATGTCATTGATGTCATCACCCACATAAGCCACTTCTTCTAGCTTAATATCTAAGTTTTTTAACCAGCCATTTAATATTTCAAGCTTGCTTTCTGAACCTACATACACATGCTCAATCCCAAGTAAATCTGCTCTATCCTTAATGACTTGAAATTTTTTACCGTGTGAGATAATACCAACTTTGGTTCCTTTTTTTACCAATGCTTTTATGGCAATACCATCCTTGGCGTTGTATCTTTTTATTTGATCACCATTCTCAGTAAAATACATTCCCCCATCAGTCATAGTGCCATCAACGTCAAGAATCAACATCTTAATATTATGATCATCAAACTGATGAAGTTTTTTAAGATCCTTTAGCACTAGTACATCAATTGGCATATTAAAATAAGCAGCAATATCAATTAATTCATCCGGAGTAGGTTCAATTATTCGAACCTTAGGTATGCGAATACTTTTTTCAAATTCGGTTATGCTCATACCGTGTTTTTCACATAGATGAAGGATATTGCTGTTATATATATTCATTTAATATGTTTATTGAAATTTACTAAAAACTAGACAATTTTACGACCAACAGCTGCAGCAATTGGTTGTAAAGAATCCAATAATTTTTCAAATGACGGGTGATCTAATTGTTGTGAAGCATCTGATTTAGCTACAGATGGGTCAGGGTGAACTTCAATTAATAATCCATCAACTCCCATAGCAACGCAAGCTCTGGTTAAGTCTGGAACTCCATATGCATGTCCCATAGCGTGTGATGGATCTAAAACAACCGGTAGATTTGTATACTCTTTTAAATAGCTTACACCACATAAATCCAGCGTGAATCTTGTTTTAGTTTCAAATGTTCTGATACCCCTTTCGCACAAAATTACATTTGGATTTCCACCTGAAAGAATAAATTCAGCACATTGAACAAACTCCTGCAATGTTGTTCCAAACCCTCTTTTAATTAGAACTGGTTTTGTGGTTTTTGCGCAAGCTTTAAGAATCCCATGGTCATACATTGATTTTGCACCAATTTGAATCACGTCAGAATATTCTATTACTTCATCAACATGCGTGGCATCTCTAACTTCTGTAATGATAGTCAAACCATGCTCTTCCTTCATTTTCTTAAGTAACTTCAAGCCTTCTAATCCTAATCCTTGAAAACTATAAGGAGAGGTTCTAGGTTTGTAACAACCTCCTCTAAGAGTTGTTAGATTTAAACTTTTCAATAAAGCAGATGATTGCTGAATTTGTGGTTCGCTTTCAACTGAACATGGACCTGCAATTACAATTGTATTGTTAGAATTTCCTCCAATCTCAACATCACCAATTTTAACCGTTCTTGTTCTGTTCAAATAAGATCTGGCAGATAACTGCATATCCGTATCAAATACAAACGTTTCAGTGGCTAATGATTTATATTCTTGAGGCAATTCTTTCATGCTTGAAGAAGTGATCACAACATATTTGTCCCCTTCTTTAAACATAAAAGCTTTTAAATCCTCTGCAATGGCTAATGCTTTTTCATTTCCAATGTTTTCGCTAAAATGTGCGATCATAATTCTCCTTTAATTAGGTTCATAAAGTTGATGGTTCCTATAGCTTTATTGTGATCGTCTATAACCGGCAAATAAACTATAGGCATACTTTCTTTTTTAATAAATCTCAATAATTGATGAACAGTATAAGTTCCCTTAACGCTTAAAGGGTTTCTATTAATCATTTTTGAAACATTAATATTGTTCAAATCATTAATACTGGTTAACAATCCTCTTCTCAAATCAGCATTTCCAATAATCCCTACAAATTCTTCACTTTGATTTAATATCATAACAAAGCCTAACTTCCCTTCATTCATTGTTCTTAGCAAGCTTTGAAGATTTAAATCACTTTCAAAGATAACAGGTGATTCATCTAAATCTTTCATGAAATCGCGCACTTGAAAATGAGATTCAATTTCATTCAATTTAAGATTGAGTAAGGCAGAATTTATATTGGTAGAATTAAACAGGTAAGATCCGGACACTGAAGCATAAACTCCCATATTTCTTAATATGAAAGATACTTCTGCATTAACACCTCCATCCACATGCACTTTTTTGTGCGGATACTTGCTTTGAAATGCTCTTATTCTTCTAAAATTTCGTTTATCAAAAACTCCTCCGCTTTCTCCAGGAATAGTGCACATGAAAAGTATAAAATCAAAGTCTTGTGCATATTGACTAAAAACATCTATCGGCGTTTCAGTTGTAATTGCAAGTCCTAATTGACCCGAGAATTCTTTAGGGATATCAAGGTTTTTATCTACTAAATCTTCGTATTGAAAAGTGACATATTCAATATCAAAAGACTGAAGCGCTGGAATAAACCTTTTTGCATCAGTTGTAATGATGTGTAAATCTATTGGAATGTGAGACGATTGCTGTATTTGATCAATATCTGTAAAGACGTTTAAGTCATCTTTGCAATCAACATGAATCATATCTACATGACTTTCATTTAAGTCTTGAATAGTCTGTGACAGTGCTTGTTGCTTGTCCGAGTATATTGATGCAGATATTTTCATTTCTCGATTTCGTAAAAATTTTCGTTGCAAATAGCAATGCGAAAATTCGCTCCTAAAAATACGGCTTCTTTTAAATCTTCTTCTAATTGTTGAATGTTTTCCTTTTCATTTTCAGGAATTTCTTCAATGTCACTTGACTGTACCATTTTTAGTATAATAGATCCCTCTCCTTCAGACATGTCGGTAGAAGTCAGCTGTATTGAATGTTTATGTTCAAAAATGAGGTTGTTGGCTTCAAAGTAATCTGCTAAGGGCTCCACAAAAGACTTCATATCCTCTGAAAAATAGATCTCTAGATTTCCTCTGGTATATTTTTCTCCAAAACTTGTTTGACAAGCCGATAATATCAGGATAGCTGAAAAAAGTAAGAAGTATGTAAATTTAGGACGAATAACTATAAATATTTGGCTTGCAAAGATAGGAGATATGATTGACTTTACGAACAAGATTTATGAAGGAAGCGAAGGAAGATTGTCACTATTTGATTGTGAAATACCTGAAAACGCAAAAGCTGTGATTCTTTTTATTCACGGATACAAAGGGTATAAAGATTGGGGTGCCTGGAATTTGATGCAAAAATCTTTTGTAGATAATGGATTTGGTTTTGTCAAGTTTAATCTTTCTCACAATGGTGGTACAGTTGATGAACCCATTGATTTTCCTGACCTTGATGCCTTTGGGCATAATACATACAGTAAAGAATTATATGATATAAAAGTGATGGTGAATGAAACGTATAGAATGATTCATCAAGAACTGGAGTTGGATATCCCTCTTTATTTGTTAGGTCATAGTAGAGGTGGAGGAGATGCTGTTTTGTATGCTTCAACTGATAATAGGGTGGCCAAAGTTGTTTCCTTAGCAGGGATTTCTGACATTGCCTCAAGATTTCCGAAGGGTGATGAATTGTTAGATTGGGAAAGAGAAGGAGTAAGGTATGTTCTCAACGGTAGAACGCATCAGGAGATGCCACATTTTTATGAGTTTTATACTGACTTTATTGCCCATCAAAGTGAGTTAGATATTCAAAAGGCTGCAGAAAACTTGAAAGTCCCTTTTTTACAAATACATGGTGATATGGATGAAGCTGTTTCAATCTCAGAAGGACTTTCGTTAGCTAATTGGACAGATACTCGTGTTCATATTATAAAAGGTGGAGGGCATACTTTTGGTATGCAACAACCCTGGGAAAAGGATAGTTTACCTGATGAAATGTATGAAGTAATACAGGCAGCTTTGGAATTTTTTAATAGTTAGGTATTTTTTACTTAAACGTTTAGTTTGTGGCATGAAACTTGTTTGATACCGGTCGAACGCAAAAAATAGTTTTATGAAACAATTAATTTATTCAACCTTAGTTGCACTACCACTTATGGCCACTTTAAATAGTTGCAACAAACCAGATTTTACAAATGGAGTATCTACATCAATTGAAGTGAGTGAACCTGGTAGGCAAATAATTCATTCAGGTGAAGAATTGACCAGTTTGACCTATGTTAGTACATCAAATTTTGTGCATGAAGAGAGAGGGAAAGTAGAGGAAGAGGAGTTTAAAAAAGGATATTCGGTAATGGACTTTACTGTGAATCGAGTATGGGTTTCAACAGTAGAAGTAGTTGACTACAGTCATGTTGATCTTGATCCAAACATCACTGATTTAAGTGATCATTTAGAAAGTTTTGAGTTACAAATTTGGAACAGTAATTTTGAAGGAGAACCTAAGGTGTTAGCAATTGGAACTGCTGAGGGGTATTTGGAATCATCTGATTTAAATTTTTACCAATACACACAACTTTACCCAGACTTTATATTGACTTTGAATGGGAAATATACTTCCCAACCCGGAACAAGGTCACTTTTAATTAATGTTCATATAGGAATTTCGTATGACTATACAGTTAAGAAAATCAAATAGAATTGAAAAGGGGAGAATAATTGCTCCTCTTTTTTTATGAATAATTTGTAAGATTCTATGAGATTTTTTAATAGTTAGCCATGTTCTTCATTAAACCTTCAAAGTAATTACGCATTTGATAATTGCTACAGGTATAATTGTTCATGATCATAGCATATCCCAATCTTCTGCCACTTTTAGTGTGTACATATCCGGCATAAGATTTTACTCTGGTCATAGTTCCACTTTTACCATAAACTCTACCGGAAGCAACAGTTCCCTTACACATGCTGGCCATTGTACCGCGTTTACCAGCTAATGCCATACTGGTTTCTAATCTATCTCCATTACCAGATTTGTACATGTATCCAAGCATTTCAACCAGGAATCTTGCACTTACTGAATTTGATCTTGATAATCCACTTCCATCAGTCATGTTTAAATCAGCAGCACCTATTTTATTACTCCAATAATTCATGCAAATCAAGGCGCCGTTATAAGTTGAGCCATAACCAGATCTTTCCACTGAAATTTGACATAAAATATGTTCAGCAAAAAGGTTGATACTTTGCTGGTTAGTGACATTTATAATTGTTGATAAATAAGGTGATTTATGCACGTGAATTTCCTTTAATTCGGGTTTTTCAAATGGAATATGCTTGTTTAGTTCACGCATGGTAAATACTTTGTAAGCTACATCTATTCCAGATTGCTCAAGCGCATAATCAAATTCTAATCCCATTACAAGTTCAGGGTCTGGGATACTTGCTTTAACTTCAAAATCATCTTTTTGCTTGGGAATTGAGCCTTCTACAAACCATTCGTATGACCAGGGTGCACCATAAACATATGCATTGTCTTTTGAAGAATTAGCTGATGTTACGTTGTTCACTACTTGAATTCCCGGAATATGTGGTGTAATACATGTCAATTCAGTAGAATCTCCCTCGCTTGCACCGGTTTTAAAATGATAGATGCACATATTGTCAAAAATGGTAAGTCCGGCAGGACCTGCGCCATAGTAGTTTCCCATATCTCCCCAAACCCAACCAGAAGGCATTCCCTGGTATTTGTATAGTGATCCATCAGCAATGACGTGTCCATTAATTTTCTTAATGCCTTTAGCCTTTACACTATCAGCCCATTCATATAAAAAATCTCTCTCTTCTCCGTATTTAGTGAAGTACTTAGAACCTAAAGTTGGATCTCCTCCTCCTATAATGTATAAATCTCCATTTAATGTACCTGTAGAGTCAATCTCACCTGAATACATGATTTTAGTCTCAAATCTATATCCACTTCCCAATAACTGAAACGCACTTGCTGTAGTTACTAATTTCATAGTAGAGGCGGAAGGTAAACTCATATTTTTATTGTAATCCGCTAACACCTCACCGGTTTTTAAATCCTTCACAAAAAAACTGAAAGCAGAGTATTTTAACTTGCTAAAAGTCATCATGTTTTCAGCTGAGCTTTGTACTAATGTGTTTGGTCTTTCGTCTGCATTTTGCGCAATTAACACAGATGGAAAGATGAATAACCAAGAAAGAATTGTTAAATACTTCATTTTATAATTGATGAGCTAGAGTTCTACTATTTATATTTGTGTATCAAAATTAGAAACTTTGTGCGGGATAATTGGCATATGGGCAAAAAATAGCGAAGGACAGTCGTCTTTTGGTCAAATGACTAGTGCTCTTAATGTTATGTCTCACCGCGGACCCGATTATCAGGGTATCAAAACATATTCCAAAGTTTGTTTAGGTCATGCCAGGCTTTCAATTATTGATTTGTCTGCAGATGCCAATCAGCCTATGGAAGACAGTACTGGCAGATATAGTCTGATTTTTAACGGAGAAATTTATAATTATCAAGAGCTGAGATCACAGTTAGAATTGGAAGGATGTAGATTCCATACTAATTCAGACACGGAAGTGTTAATGCAATTGCTGCTTACAAAAGGACTTTCAGCTTTAGAAAAGTTGAATGGTTTTTTTGCCTTTGTTTTTTATGACAAGGAAGAGGATAGAATGTTGTTTGCAAGAGATCGTTTTGGGATCAAACCTTTGCTATTTTATGAAGATGATGAGAAGATCATTTTAACTTCTGAACTTTCTCCCTTATTCAAATTTAATATTGATAAAACAATTGATGATGTAGCGCTTAATCAGTATTTTAGGCTGACATATATTCCAGCACCTTCATCTATTCTAAAAAGAGCTTTTAAAGTACTGCCTGGTCAATATGGTATCATAGATCAAGAAGGATTACAATTAAAGAGATATTATAAACTTGAAAGAAAACCCATTGTTCCTCAAGATTTTATTGCCTGTGCAGAAGAATTGAAATCAAGATTGACGATTTCTGTAAAGGATAGAATGATAGCAGATGTTCCCGTAGGAGCATTTTTAAGTGGGGGGGTAGATTCAAGCATAATAGCTGCAGTAGCTAAACATCAAAAAGAAGATTTAAAGACTTTCTCAATTGGGTTTGACCATCCTTATTTTAATGAATCACAATACAGTGATTTAATGGCTAAACATATAGGAACAGATCATCATGAATTTATTGTGGGTAAAAAGGAGTTTCAATCTTATTTTGAACGCTTTTTAGATTCTATTGATGAGCCTTTTGGAGATTCTTCAGCTTTTGCAGTTTACTTTTTAGCGGAACAAACCAAGAAAGAAGTAACTGTCGCATTAAGCGGAGATGGAGCAGATGAATTGTTTGGTGGATATAAAAAGCACCAAGCCGAATATAAAATGCGAAGGGCTAGTTCAAGTAAAAAACGCTCTGTGAAATGGGTTTCGAAAATACTTAAAAACAAAGCTGTTTCAAGATCTGACAAGTTTGGAGATTTTAATAGAAAACTTCAAAAATTCAGTAATGGAATTGGAATGACTCCGGAAGAAAGGTATTTTGAGTGGTGCACATTTGTTGATAAACAAGAAGTGTACGATATGCTTGAGCCTTCTTTTCGAACAGATTTTGATTTAAATATTCCTGACCTCTATGATATGGGAGATTACCTCATTGCAGATCAAAAACTGGTACTTCCTAATGATATGTTGAAAAAGGTAGATATGATGTCAATGGCACATGCATTAGAAGTTAGAACTCCTTTTTTAGATCATAGGGTAGTAGAATACGCTAATTCTGTTCCACTTGAATTTAAGTTAAATCCAAATGCAGGAAAGTTGTTGCTAAAAAAGGCATTTGATAAAGAGGTTCCCAAAGAAATATTATTCAGAGAGAAAAGAGGATTTGAAGTGCCAATTCAAGATTGGTTAGGAGATGAAATTAATGGTATTTTGAATTCAGAATTGTTTTCTGCTAAGTTTTTGGAAGATCAAAATATGTTTGATAAAGAATATATAGGTCAATTGATAAAAGGAATCACCAATAACAATTTTGGGGAACGAATTTACCTGATTTGGTCATTGATCGTTTTTCAAAACTGGTATAAAAAATTTTACTGTTAATGATCAAAATACTTCGTATAATCAATCGGTTTAATTTGGGTGGACCTACTTATAATGCTACTTATCTAACGGCATATTTGCCAGAGCAATACCAAACTAAGCTGATTGGAGGAAGTCATGAAGAACATGAAGGTGCTTCTACATTTATACTTGATGAGCACAAGGTGAAATATGAGATTGTAGATAGCATGCAAAGAGAAATATCCTTTGCCAATGATAAAAAAGCCTTAAAAGAATTAAGACAAATCATCCGAGAATTTAAACCTGACATTGTTCATACACATGCTTCAAAAGCAGGCTTTTTGGGAAGATTGGCTGCAGCCAAAGAAAATGTTCCTATTGTAGTTCATACTTTTCACGGACATGTTTTTCACTCTTATTTTGGTAATCTTAAAACTGGACTTTATAAGAAGTTAGAACGCTATGTAGCAAAAAAGACTGATGTAATAATTGCCATATCAGAAATTCAAAAAAAGGAGCTTTGTGAAATTCATAAAATAGCACCTTGCGGCAAGTTTAGAGTGATTCCCTTGGGTTTTGACTTAGATAGGTTTAGAGAAAACAAAGATAGTAAGAGACTAGCCTTCAGAAACAAGTATGAAATTAAAGATGATGAATTAGCCATTGGTATAATTGGAAGATTAACGGCCATTAAAAATCATTCGTTGTTTATTCAATCTATTAGTGCAAGTTTGACAAGAACAGATAAGAAATTAAAGGTGTTGATTATTGGTGATGGAGAATTAATGAAGGAGATCAAAGAAGAGTGTGCTGAAGTTGAGCAACAAATTGGTAAGCAAATCTTTGTGTTCACCTCTTGGATTAAAAATATTTCGGAAGCTTTACCAGGATTAGATTTGGTATGTTTGTCTTCTAAAAATGAGGGAACACCTGTAAGTTTAATTGAAGCTCAAGCTGCTGGAGTACCTGTAGTGACAACCAACGTAGGTGGTGTTTTAAACGTCGTAGACAATGGAAATACAGGGATTGTCGTTGATGGTTTTGAAGTAAAGGATTATGCTAACGCTTTGTTAGATTTAATTAATAATGAAGAAAAACGTGCGAAAATGTCACAAAATGGCTGGAATCACGTAGAAGAAAAATTCCATTACTTACGTTTGTGCAAGGATATGGATAATTTATATCAAGAATTACTTGAAAAAAAGGGATTAAAAAAATGATTAATTGGGCAAGAAGTATCGGTTTTGTAGGGATCATTCTCTTAATTGGTAGCTGTGGTATTAATAGCAACTGGATGCTAAGAACTCATAAGGATTACGATTTTTCAGACATTGACAGTTTGAATGAAAGTAAGAATGACTATAAAATCGATATCAATGATATTTTACAATTGAGATTTTTTACCAATGATGGGATAAAGGTTTTAGATATTAGTTCAAATGCAACAGGAAATCAAAGTGCTTTATTTAATCCAAATAATTCACTTAACTATGTTATTCAAAATGATTCAATGGTTGAATTACCTGTTGTAGGTCAAGTAAACTTAGTAGGTATGACCATTAGACAGGCAGAGTTGTATCTCGAAGATCAATTTAGGGGGTATTATATAGATCCTTTTGTTCAATTAAGTGTGACAAACAGAAGAGTAGTGGTGTTTCCCGGAAATGGAGGAGAAGCAAAAGTGATTTATCTACAAAACAATAATACAACCTTGTTAGAAGCAATTGCATTGGCCGGAGGAATTACAGAGAGAGGTCGAGCGTCTAAAATTAAGTTGATAAGAAAAAATGCTCAAGGGCAACGAGAAGTTTATAAAATAGATTTGTCTACCATTGAAGGTTTGGCTTATACTGATATAATTGTTCAAGCCAATGATTATATTTATGTAGATCCTGTTCCTGAATTGGGAAGAGAAGTGCTAAAAGAAGTAACACCAATAGTTTCATTAATTTCAAGTGCTGCAGTTATTATTGCGACTATATCAGCATTAACACCATAATATAATAGTGCTAGAGACTGAAAAAAAATCAATAATAGCTTCTAGTTTAAACAAGGAGTTCGATATTAATCTAGCGATTACTGTCTTAAAAAAGAACTTTTTTATTCCTCTGATCATATTATTGCTTGGTTTGGGGATTAGTTTTGTTTATTTGAGATATACAAAACCTGTATATGAGTCAAAAGCAGTAATTCAAAGAAGTACTCAAGATGAAGGAAAACGAATTCTGGATATTGAAGGCTTTGAAAAAGAACAAGAAGTTTCTGAAGACGTTGAATTACTAAAATCAACTTTTTTACTAGAAAAAGCACTAAAGAACTTAAATCTTCAAATATCTTATTTTGCTGAAGGGCAAATTCTTACTGAAGAAAAGTATTTAATGTCTAGTTATCATGTTACCTTATTGGAATTAAGGGATAGTAGTTTGATAGGTAAACCTGTTTTAGTTACAACCAAAGGAAGTGATGTAGTAAATCTAAATTTTACCTCAAGTACAGGAAACCATAGCCTGGACATTAAAGTGGATGAGAAAGTTGAGAACGAATTTTTTAGCTTGTCCTTTAAAATATCAAATCCTGAGCAATTTAGAGTAAATGCTGCTGAAAATAAACTCTATTTTGTGATCAATAATTTTAGTGATCTTACTAGAAGAATGCATCCTAATTTACAGGTGTTTGCATTGAATCCCGAAGCTAAAACTATTCAAATCAATTTTAAATCAAATAACCATAGGCTGAGTAAAGATGTGGTAACATCAATTATCAATACCTTTTTTCAGTATGATTTAGAAAAGAAAAGGCAGAGTTCGGCAAGTATTCTTGACTTTATTGATTCACAGTTGGATACTGTTTTTCTTCAATTAAAAGAGTCAGAATCAGCCATTCAAAATTTTAAAGACAGTAACTCCGTTAATGATCCGGCTTATTTCACGGCAAACATTATGGAGAGAACCAATGAGCTACAAAATCAAATGATGGATGTAGACATTGAATTGGAATTGATAGAGGACATTGAAAACAAAGTGGAGTTGAATGATAGAGTTGAGATTTTTAGAATTATTCCTGCGGTTACAGGAACTGATTATGAAAATCTTTTAGTTGGTGAATTAGAAGAATTACATGAATTTTTAATTGAAAAAGAGGATCTTGTGTACAGAGTTACTGAAGATCATCAAGAAATTCAAAAAATTGATCGTAAGATTAAGTCTCAATCAGAGAACATTTTCAGAATCATTAATACCATAAGAAAACAATTGGAATTTAAGTTAAGCAGTTTACAAGACAGAGTGTTTAAATTGGAAATGGAGCTTTATGGGATTCCTGCAAAAGAAATGGAATTAAGTAGGCTTAACAGAATGTTCTCCTTGAATGAAAAATACTATTCACTTTTAATTGAAAAGAAAACACAATATGCCATTTCAAAAGCAGGGTTTACAATGGATAACATGGTGCTACAAGCCCCTACTGAAGCTGTTTTAATTTCACCTAACCATAGGTTTGTTTATGTTTTATCTGTGGTTCTAACAATTATGTTAAGCATGGTATATCTATTAATTAGATACCTAACGTTTAACGATATTCACGAGCCTGAAGAGCTGAAAAAATTACTACCGGATCAAGTGGGGTTCTTAGGTGTTATTCCTAAAGTAGACACCGAGAATAGGTATTCTACATTAATGGTTCACCTTAAACCGAAGTCAGCATTAGCAGAGAGTTATAGACATATTAGATCTAATTTGCAATTTATTCTAAAGAAGAATGAACCCAATTTAATAGCGGTTTCATCTTCTGTTTCAGGAGAAGGTAAAACGTTCGTAACTGTTAATCTTGCAGGAATTATCGCTATGTCGGGTAAAAAGGTATTAGTGATTGATTTGGATTTAAGAAAACCTAAAGTGCATGAAGCTTTTAATGCAGATAACAAGTTAGGAATGAGTTCTGTTTTGGTAAAATCTGAAAACTGGAAGGATTGTGTGCAAAAAAGTGAAATTGAAGGATTAGATTTTATTACAGCCGGTCCTATCCCCCCAAACCCATCTGAATTAATTATTGGAGGATATTTAGATAGTTTATTGGTTGAATTCAAAAAGGAATATGATTTTGTAATCGTAGATAATCCTCCTGTTGGAATAGTATCTGATGGTTTGTATGTAATGAAAGATGCTGATTGCCCTATTTACATGTTTAGAGCTAATTATTCCAAAAGATATTACGCCAGAAGAGTTGAAGAACTTGTCTATAATAAGCAATTAAATAAGTTGTTTGTTATTCTCAATGGTATGGAATCGGGAGTAAGAGGGTATGGCTATGGTTATGGCTATGGTGGAGATTATTATTCTGATGATATTAAAAAGAAAAAGGTTTGGCAATTTTGGAAAAAATAACATCTGATGGAAGTAATTAAATATCGAATTGAAGGACTTATAGCCTTTAAACCAAGAATATTTACAGATGATAGAGGTTATTTTTTTGAGTCATTCAACGAAAAAATAATGCGCGAACATATAGGTGATTTTAATTTCGTACAGGATAATCAATCATCTTCTCATAAAAATGTTCTTAGAGGTTTACACTTTCAAAAACCTCCTTATGATCAAGGTAAATTGGTTCGTGTAATTTCCGGCGAAGTACTAGATGTTGCCGTGGATATTAGAAAAAATTCTCCCACCTATGGGCAATACGAAAAAGTCTTGTTAACTGGAGAAAACAATGTCATGTTTTGGATTCCACCAGGATTTGCTCATGGCTTTTTGTCTCTTAAAGATGATTCAATTTTCTCATACAAATGCACCAATTTCTATAATAAAGAAAGTGAAGATGCAATTATTTGGAATGATCCAGAAATTGGGATAGACTGGGAAGTAGAATATCCTTTAGTTTCAGAAAAAGATGATGAAGCAAAAACTTTAAAAGAATTTGAAAGCCCTTTTATATTGTGAAAGATAGTTTCGAATCTATAATAAATCTAACCGGCTTTTTTGGTGGTGCCTTTTTAGTATCTGTTTTAATTAACAGATTCCTATTAAAGTTTGCCAAAAGTCTTGGAATCAGAAACAAAAATGACCTTACTATTCGTTGGAGTAATGAGTCAAAACCTTCTTTGGGCGGAATCAGCTTTTACATGACTTTTTTGTTAGGGTTTATGATTTACGCCATTGTTTTTGGTGAAGATGACGTATTTAGAAATGAAAAATTACTCGGCTTATTTTTCACGATAAATATCGGATTCTTACTCGGTTTATCTGATGATGCCTATGATACGAAACCTATCATCAAATTGCTTTCTCAAATTCTATGCGGAGTTATATTGGTTTCTACAGACAGTGGCATTCAATTATTTAATCAAGAATGGTTGAACATTACCATAACAGTACTTTGGGTAGTTGGTATAATGAATTCAATAAATATGCTGGATAATATGGATGGAATAACCACCATTGCTTCCATTTTTATCATCCTGATCATCATTGGAATTTCACTGCCATTTAAACTGATGAATAATGTTGATTTATTTCTGTTGATCACCACTCTTGGTGCTTTAAGTGGATTTTTACTGTTTAATTGGAATCCTTCAAAGATGTTCATGGGAGACACGGGATCTCAGTTTTTGGGAATGTTCTTGGCTTATTTTTCAATAAAGTTTTTGTGGAATGCAGGAATTGAAGAGGGTTCTTATAGTGTCTTTTCAAATCTTTCACTTGTTTTGATTGCTTTCTCTGTACCAATTATGGATACCACTTTTGTAACCATAAGAAGACTCAGAAAGGGCAAATCGCCTATGGTGGGTGGTAAAGATCATACTACGCATACGCTTTCTTACCGTGGTTTAACGGATAGGCAAGTAGGTTATGTTTTTATTATTCTAGGAATTGTATCGAGCTTGTTGGCATACAATGTTGCAAATTTTATTCCTCATGGTTCTCTAAGCCTTATTCTGATTTGGGTTTACGTGCTAATGCTATTGATAATATTCTTCAGTATTGCAAAAAAGCATAGCAAGGATGAAGATTAGTGATTAAATTTGACTGATAATTGCTAAATTCAATACCCCTTAATCAGTCAATGTCAACAGAAATATCTCAAGAAGAATATATTGAAATCTACGGTGCTAAGGAACATAACCTTAAAAACGTTGATTTAAAAATCCCAAGAAACAAGCTGGTTGTTTTTACCGGACTCTCAGGTAGTGGAAAGTCTTCACTGGCTTTTGATACCATATTTGCTGAAGGTCAAAGAAGGTACATTGAAACATTTTCGGCCTATGCCAGACAATTTCTGGGCGGATTAGAGCGACCTCATGTTGATGAGATTTTAGGTTTGAGTCCTGTAATTTCAATTGAGCAAAAAACAGTGAACCGCTCTCCAAGGTCAACGGTTGGGACAGTAACTGAGGTTTATGATTTTATGAGATTATTGTATGCAAGGGTTGCAGATGCTTATTCATACAATACAGGCGAAAAAATGGTGAAGTACACCGATCAACAAATTATCGATTTAATTATTGAAAAATTTGAAGGTCAAAAAATTGTTGTGCTTTCGCCCAAAGTAAAAGGACGTAAGGGGCATTACAGAGAACTTTTTGAACAAACAGCAAAGCTTGGTTATTCTAAGGTTCGTGTTGATGGTGAGATTAAAGATATAGTTTCCGGAATGAAGCTGGATCGATATAAAATCCATGATATTGAGATTGTTATAGACAGAATCCAGGTAAGTGAGGAAAATAAAAACCGCGTAACGCAGGCTGTACAATCTGCATTGAAATATGGACAGGATGTAATGATGGTTGAAGACTTTGATACGCATGAAGTAAGTCAATTCAGCCGTTTTTTAATGTGTCCAACTACAGGCATATCTTATGCAGAACCTGAACCAAATTTGTTTTCTTTCAACTCACCATACGGAGCGTGCAAAAAGTGTAATGGAATTGGAACAGTTTCAGAGGTTAACCTTAAAAAAGTGATTCCTGATGATAAGCTAAGTATCAAGCAAGGTGCAATTGAACCATTAGGAAAACTTGGGAATAACTGGATTTCATCAAAGATTGAATTCATTTTAGAAGCTTATGGCTTTAGCATAAAAGATCCTGTTAAAGAAATTGATGAGGAAATTATCAATAAGATTTTATACGGTTTTGAGGAGGTGATGGAAATAGATGGTTTAAATAAGAATTTCTCTTTTGAAGGAATAACTTCTTATTTGTCAAGACAGTTTGAAGACTCTCCTTCACCTGCTGTTAGAAGATGGGTAGAGAATTTTATGAACCAAATAGTTTGTGATGAATGTAATGGTTCCAGGTTGAAAAAAGAAGCGGATTATTTTAAGATAAATGACAAAAATATTGGCGAATTAGCGTCATTGGATTTAGCGTCATTATCAGATTGGTTCAAGGATTTAGATAAACATCTTACTGAAAAACAACTTAAAATAGGACGCGAAATATTAAAGGAAATCAACAACCGCATGCAGTTTTTAATGGATGTAGGTTTGCATTACTTGGCTTTAAACAGATCGTCAAAATCACTCTCAGGTGGTGAAGCGCAAAGAATTCGTTTGGCAACTCAAATAGGATCTGAACTAGTTAATGTGCTATATATTTTGGATGAACCAAGTATTGGACTACATCAAAGAGATAACACCAGGTTAATTAATTCCTTAAAAAAATTAAGGGATGCAGGTAATTCTGTTATTGTAGTCGAGCACGACAAGGAAATGATGGAAGAATCTGACTTTATTGTAGATATTGGTCCTAAAGCCGGTTTGCATGGTGGAGAAATTGTTCAGGCTTGTACAGTTGATGAAATGTTAAGCGGAAACAGTACTACAGCAGCATACCTTAAAGGAGATAAGAAAATTGAAATTCCGGATAAAAGGAGAAAAGGAAATGGTGAATACCTTGAATTGATTGGAGCGAATGGACATAATCTTAAAAACATCAATGTAAAATTCCCATTAGGTAAATTTATCTGCGTTACTGGAGTTTCTGGGTCAGGTAAATCAACTTTGGTGAATCACACTTTATATCCAATATTAAATAAGCACATTTATAAAGGTGTTAAAAAACCTTTGGAATACAGTAAAATAAATGGTTTAGAGCATATTGATAAAGTGATAGATATTGATCAATCACCTATAGGAAGAACACCAAGATCAAATCCTGCTACATACACAGGAGTATTTTCTGATATCAGAAATTTATTTGCCAATACAAACGAAGCAAAAATTAGGGGGTATAAAGCAGGAAGGTTTAGTTTCAACGTAAAAGGCGGAAGATGCGAAACCTGCAAAGGTGGTGGATTACGCATGATAGAAATGAATTTTTTACCTGACGTTTATGTTGAATGTGAAGAGTGTCAAGGAAAAAGATATAATCGCGAAACGCTAGAGGTAAGGTTTAAAGGAAAAAATATCAATGATGTTTTAGAGATGACCATTGAAGATGCGGCTGAATTCTTTGAAAGTATTCCAAAAATCAGAAGAAGATTAGAGACTTTGAACTCGGTGGGAATGGGATATGTCAAGCTTGGACAACCTTCTACAACCTTGTCTGGAGGAGAAGCACAACGCATTAAGTTAGCTACTGAATTGTCTAAAAAAAGTACAGGAAAAACCTTCTTTATTTTGGATGAACCTTCAACAGGTTTGCATTTTGATGATATCCGAATGTTGTTAAATGTGCTGCAGAGATTAGTAGATGAAGGAAATACAGTTCTAGTTATTGAACACAATTTGGATATTGTAAAAGTAGCCGATCACATCATTGATATAGGACCAGATGGAGGTGTAAATGGCGGAGAAGTAGTAGGAGAGGGCAGTCCTGAAGAATTTGTCAAAAAGTTTGAAACTGAAACTGCTCGCTATTTGATAAAAGAATTAGAATAACTCCTTTTTTAATCTTTCATTAATAGCAAAAGCCATTTTAACTGCGGCATCCGGATTTTTTCTAAACCAAAGTTCCGGTTCAATCATTTCCAGTTCAGATACAGCTAATTGCCCATTGTTATCCCAAATTACATCAATTCTTGCATAAAGCGGTGTAGGTGAAATGGATTTAACTACAGATTCTGCAAATGTAATTTCGTCTTC
This sequence comes from Paracrocinitomix mangrovi, assembly GCF_019740355.2. Classification (GTDB taxonomy): domain Bacteria; phylum Bacteroidota; class Bacteroidia; order Flavobacteriales_D; family Crocinitomicaceae; genus Paracrocinitomix; species Paracrocinitomix mangrovi. The sequence continues at coordinate 375,307 of NZ_CP091819.1, forward strand.
ATTGGCAGTGTAATCATGGATTGTTCCTCCAAAATCATCTTGAACTCTATAATCTCCTGCTTTAGCTAATTTGTGCACAGAATGGGTATAATCTCCATTAATGACTACATGGCTTACTTCTCCTTTATCTGTTATCGATTCTTGATATGGCTGTAAAATCATTGATTCCTCTGAAATTATTTTTCTAAAAAAGGCTTCAAATTTTTCTCCATCTCCTTTGCTGATGTCCAGTTTCTCAGTATGTCTAGCTGCTCCTGAAACACAAGGTTTTATTACTGTTTTGGTCCAAGCTGTTGCTTTGTGAATATCAAGTAGAGAACGTTTATCTCCCTTTTCAATGTAATATGATTCAACAATATTGACCCCGCTCTGTTTTAATTCACCCAAATAGTGTTTGTCAACATTCCATTTAATTTGATTTATTGGATTAAAGAATATAGTTTTTCCCTCCACATTCCGAAGAAATTCAGTGAATTCATCATATCGGTGAAAATAATCCCAAATAGTCCTAAAAATTGCTGCATCAAATGATTCCCAATCAATTGAATTATCTGACCAATCAACCTTTATAACCTTATGTCCTAAATTTTCTAAAGCGGCTTGTACCAAACCATCTTCATCCAATACTTGTTGAACATACCAATCTATATCTATTGGTTGTAGGTACTTTTGCTCGGTTAACAATGCAATTTTTGCCATATTAAAAATTAAAACTCAAAGTATTTTTAAATACGTAATTGGTTTTTCTCACTTCCGGAATGTCTCTTGAATCATGAACAAGTGAGTAAACAACTTTAAAACTTAAATACTTGTTGATTTTAAATCTAAGATAAGTTTCATTGGCAAATCTATAGTTTCCAAAATCTACCATTTTAGGTTGAAAGTAGCTGATCGTATTCATACCTATGTTTTCACTGAATTGACCATCAAATGAAAGATAGCTGGTAGATAAGATATCTCTGGAATTACCAAAATCTATCAATTCTTCATATTCTCCCATAAAGCCTGTTCCAAAGCTCAGGTTATAATTTTTTTGATCAATCAATTTAAATCTAAAACCTGTTCCAAATAACAAACGTAGATTGATTTTTTGAATTTTGTTAAATTGACCTTGCTGAAATACTTCGTAAATGATGCGACCACTGTCCTTTAGAGTGTAATTGTATCTCACATGCTCATATCCACGGTTGATAAAACTATCATCATCTGATTTTACAAAGGCATGATCTGTAAGGATAAAAGCATGATGTTTTAATTTAGTGTATCCCAATCGCAATTTATCTCCCAATTGCAAAAGCTGTTTGGTATTCATAGTGAAATTTAAATTCAAATCTACGCTACCATGAAAACCTTGCTTGTCACCGTCAAGCCTTTTGTTTTCAATGTTTACAATTTGACCGAATACGGTAGTGGCTGAAAATAAAATAGTAATTAATAGAAACCTCATGCACAAAATTTTGGGCAAAGGTAACCACTCAGTATTTTATTCAAAAAGTTCTAGAGATTAAAATCTTCTTAACCATTTCATGGCTTCACCCACAGTGTCAAAAACTTCAATGGGATGCTCAGTTAGAATAATGGCTTTAGCGCCTTTAAGATATTCTCTGGTTTGAGCTGAAGGTGAGACAAAAGCTTCCGCCGTTTTTCTTCTGATACGACGGAAGATTCCACCTTCACTTAAGTTTTTAGAAATATTGATATCACCTTTAAACTCCACAAGTAACTTAAGATCTTTCAAATCTTCATGACCGTGCAGCTTTGTATAAACATCTCGAATATCTTCAAGGTGTTTATTGTTTAAAAGACAATTGTCTTCGTATACAGTGTGAATTAAGTTTTTTTCTAGCAGAGAAATCTCTGCTGAGTCAAATTTTACAGATGACATTAATTAAGTAGTGTGTATGGGTTATTTATTTTTTCAATTAAGCGTTCACACCTAAAATCTCCGCCATAGTTTTACCTATATCTGCAGGAGAATCCACCACACTAATTCCATGCTCTCTCAAAATTCGTTTTTTCGCTTCAGCAGTATCGTCTTCACCACCAACAATTGCACCGGCGTGTCCCATTGTTCTACCTTTAGGAGCGGTAACTCCGGCAATAAATGCAACAACTGGTTTAGTTCCGTTTTCTGCAATCCAAGCTCCAGCTTGTGCTTCTAAATTCCCTCCAATCTCACCAATCATAACAATACCGTGAGTTTCTGGGTCATTCATTAACAATTGTACAGCTTCTTTAGTTGTTGTTCCGATAATTGGATCACCTCCAATACCGATAGCAGTAGTAATTCCTAATCCTGCTTTTACAACTTGATCAGCTGCTTCATATGTCAAAGTACCTGATTTAGAAACGATACCTACATTTCCTTTTTTGAAAATAAATCCTGGCATGATACCAACTTTAGCTTCATCAGCAGTGATAACACCTGGACAGTTAGGACCAACCAAAGTACAATCGAAACTTTTGATGTATTCTTTTGCTTTGATCATGTCTTTAACCGGAATTCCTTCTGTAATAGCAATGATTACTTTAATTCCTGCATCAGCCGCTTCCATAATTGCATCTGCAGCGAAAGCAGGCGGAACAAAAATAATAGTCACGTCAGCTCCTGTTTTTGCAACAGCTTCTGAAACTGTATTAAAAACTGGACGATCTAAATGAGATTGACCTCCTTTTCCAGGAGTAACACCACCAACAACGTTGGTTCCATATTCGATCATTTGACCAGCGTGAAAAGTACCTTCACTTCCTGTAAATCCTTGAACTATAACTTTGGAATCTTTATTTACGAGTACCGACATAGAATTTGATTTGTTTTTTGACTGCTCAAAAATAGCCTTTTGATTTATTAAAACAAAGCCAAAATCAAATAACATTTATAAATCTTTGTAATATCTTTAAAATTCAAAACCAAAACAAGATGAAGTTTCAAAATCCGGATGATACAATTTGCGCTATAAGTACTGCTCAGGGAGTGGGTGCAATTGCTGTTATTCGCCTTTCGGGAAAGAAAACCTTTGATATTATCTATCAGATATTTTCTAAAAACCCACATGATTTGTCAACTCATACTGCACATTTTGGGACAATTAAAAAGGATGATCAGATTTTAGATGAAGTTGTGGTAACGATTTTTAAAAATCCACATTCATTTACCGGAGAAGATATTGCAGAAATTGCATGTCATGGATCAACCTTTATACAATCAGAAATATTACAACTTTTAATAGATAAAGGAGCGAGACTTGCCGGAGCGGGAGAATTTTCTTTACGTGCATTTTTGAATGGTAAAATGGACTTGTCGCAAACAGAGGCAATTGCTGACCTGATCGCTTCAACATCTGCTGCCGCACACAAAGTAGCAATGAATCAGATGCGAGGTGGATTTTCTTCTGAGATTTCAGAATTGCGTCAAGAGTTAATGAACTTTGCCTCATTAATTGAGTTAGAATTGGATTTTTCTCAGGAGGATGTTGAATTTGCAGATAGAACGCAGTTGGTAGAGCTATTGAGTAAGATTAAAAAAAGACTAACATCATTAGTTGATTCATTTAAATACGGAAATGTCATTAAAAACGGTGTTCCTGTAGCTATTATCGGTGCGCCCAATGCAGGTAAATCAACTTTGTTGAATAAGCTACTGAATGAAGACAGGGCTATTGTGAGTGAAGTAGCAGGAACTACCAGAGATGTGATTGAAGATACAATTACTATTGAAGGAATTGAATTTAGGTTTATAGATACTGCCGGAATAAGAGATACTAAGGATTTAATTGAAAGTGAAGGAATCCGCAAAGCTTTTGATAAAATTAAAACTGCCTCAATTATATTGTTAATGTTTGATTTGGAAGGGTTTAAGGATCAAGAGATTATAGACCAAATCAGTATGTTTGAAAAAAATAGTGTAAGAGAAGATCAAGAGCTTATTTGTCTTTTCAATAAATCTGACAAAGTAAAAGTAGAGGACAGGGTAAACTTGAAAGACGTTGGTTTATTTATTTCTGCCAGAAATGGAGAAGAAATTAATCAATTAAAAAATGTATTGGTTGACCGTGTAAAACTCACGAATAACGAAAGTAATAGTGTGGTAACCAATGTACGTCACTATGAAATTTTAAATCGTTGTTTAAATGGTATTGATAAAGTAGAGGAGGATTTAAACAATGATATTCCGGGTGATTTATTAGCCATGGACATCAGAGATGTATTAAATAACCTTGGTGAAATTACAGGTGAGGTTACTTCTGATGATCTGTTAGGAAATATCTTTGCTAATTTTTGTATTGGGAAATAAGGCGAATTTCTGCTTGTAAAGCTAAATCAATAAAAGTATAACAAAGTCAAGTGTGATGGGCGTTTCTGTGCGCCCATTGTTAATTTCTTTTTCTGTTTTTTTCCTTTTCTGGAGGTAGTTTTGTTACCCAGTTGTTACTCAAAATGAGAATTGCTAATAGTAACAAAAATGAAGGGAGACCAGATTTTTGGTGAATCAATATGATACGACATGAAACCAGATGACACAAAATGACCGGTGAATTTAGAGAATTACAAGTAACAAATAAGTAACAAATTTATGAAATCAGTGATCGGATTTGACCGAATTTGTGAGTGGTGTGGAAAGAAGTTTGTTGCTCACAAGTCAACTACCAGATATTGTTGCCTTCCATGCAATCAAAAAGGATATAAACGGGAACAAAGAGAAAAGAAAGCAAGGGAGAATAACGAAAAAGTCAAATTCCAATCTCAGGGAATAGATCCTGAAGAACTAAAGAAGAAAACATATTTAAGTATAAAAGAAACATGTGTTTATCTAGGAATCAGTAGATCTACATTATATAGAAATGTTCGACTAGGATTGTTGCCAGTAATTGGACTAGGAGGGAGAACAATTTTCAAAAGAGAAGATCTAGATAAGTTTCTAGACGATTTATCAACGCTAGATAATAATTAGGATATGAATGTAGTACTTAGAAAGAAAAAATTGAAGGACGGGCGTCAAAGTCTTTACCTTGATATTTATCACAACGGTAACCGAAATTATGAGTTCCTAAAGATGTATTTATTGCCTGAAGAAACGTATGAAAACCGTTTAAAAAACCGTGAGGTACTTGAGCTTGTAGAAAGAATAAAATCGAAACGATTATTGGAGATGCAACACCTCAAATATGGCTTTACACCTGACTTTAAGGCCCGTCTTAATTTTATTCAGTATTTCGAAGATCTGGTAAATAAGAGACTCAAAACAGGTAAAAACTATCAAACATGGAAGATAACCCTCGTTCATCTTAAAGCCTACGCTCCAAATGGACTTACTTTTGATCAGGTAGACGATAAGTGGATGGAGAATTTCAGAGAGTATTTAGAGGAGGGAAGAAGTAATAATTCTGCAGCCTCATACTTCAATGTGGTTAAACATTGCCTTCATCAGGCCGTTAGAGATCGAATTATTGTAGATAATCCTGCAACAAGGGTTAAATCACCTAAGCTAGAAGAAACCAAAAGGGAGTTCCTAACGGCTACAGAACTGACTTTAGCGGCAAAAGCTTATTGTAAAGATCCTGAATTAAAACGAGCGTTTTTATTTTCTTGTTTAACAGGATTAAGATATGTGGATGTAAGGTGTCTAATATGGGAAGATATTAGAGTTGATGCTGATGGTACTGCGACTATTCATTTTACTCAGAAGAAAACGAAAGGAGTTGAGTATTTACCGGTGGAATCGCAAGCGTTAAAATTGATAGGAGAAAGAAAGGAAAACCATGAGAGCGTTTTTAATCTCAATCCTTCATCAAATAAGGGTTCTGTAATAAAGGATTGGATGTTGAATGCCGGAATTCAAAAAAAAATCACTTTTCACTGTGCAAGGCATAGTTATGCTGTTTTGCTGCTTGAAAAGGGGGTAGGAATTTATACCGTAAGTAGATTACTAGGTCATAGAGATATTAAAACAACTATGATCTATGCTAATATTGTTGACAGCACAAAAAGAAAAGCAGTAAATTCGTTAACAGATATTCAAGTATTTTGGGATGAGCAAAAAGAGTAATGAGAATTTAGCAAAATTGGAATCGTTAGTTGAGAAACACATTAATTCTGAGGTTAAGAATACAAATCTGTTTTTTCAACTGGTGGAAATGCTAAATTCAAGAAGAGATCTTCAAGATATATTGAATCAAAGATTGATGTATCATAGGACCGCAGTTGGTTCAGCTGTTCCTGATACTATCATTTTGGAATCATTTAAAAAGTTTGAGAGAGGTCAAACAAAAGAGATTTATGATGCTAGAAAATCCTCAAGTTCAACCATAGATATTATGCTTTGTGAGCGCTGTGTTCAATACTTTGGATTTGTTAATTCTACTGATGGAGGATTGTTAGAAATTACTGATACCTTTCAATGGACTGGAACGGACCCTAAAAGAAGATTAGTTGAAATTGACTATTTATTCTCATTAATTATCCAGCCATACACTTCTGGAAAGACTTTCATTTCTTCATCAACAACAAATCAAGAATTTCGGAATCTACTAAATGGTGGACGGCTAAAGAAGAAAATTCTTTGGAATGAATCTTTAAAACTATTGGTTTATTTTATTGATGTGTTTGCTCCCGAATATTTAGTACTTCCAGAACACATTGAAAAAGTTATTTCAGCTAACGAAGGGAACAAGGAAATGAGTAAACATTTAAATGAAAGTATGGTTGAGTGTTTTAAAACTTCCGATAAAGATGTATTAACTCCAAAAATGATTAATGATGCTCGTTATCAAAACCGTAAACAAAGTCCTTATGGATTTGAAATTATCGATAAAATTCATCAAGAATTGATTAGTTCTCTGACTCGATAACTAACTCGATAACTAGTTATTTCAGTTTTTATTCCTCTATTAAAGTTCAGAAATTTACCTCATGGCAATCAGCCTTGAGGACATAGCAATACAGCTTCAAGAAATATCCGAAGGACAGAATAGGATAGAAGAGACCTTAAGAGGTATTCAGCACCTATATAAAGACATTTTAGATATAGATGAGGCATCAGCATATACTGGTCTAAAAAAGAGCTATCTGTATAAGCTTTGTTCAGAAAGGAAGATTCCACATTATAAGAATTCAGGTAAAATGCTTCGTTTTAAGAAAAGTGACCTGTCAGAGTATCAATTGCGAAATAAGGTTAAATCCATCTACGAATTGGAGGACGAAGCTATTAATCATTTAAAGTATTGAGTTATGAGATCCTATAATAAAGAAGATTTCAATGGGAAATGGTGTAATGAAACGTATTGTGATTTCTGTAATAGAAAGTATTATAAGAATACCTATCTAGGTAAATTTTGTTGTGAAGAATGTAAGAATGGTCAGAATAACATGAAACGTTTTAACCACACTCAGGAATTCATAGAACTAAAAATGCCGACTAGTGTTTGGTGGTTGGTTAAGGCCAAAGAAAGTCTTACGAAATATTTTAATGTTGATACCCCATCTGAATTAAGAAAGATTGATATTGAAGAGTTATCAAGCGATATTATTCACAAGGCAATCAATGTTCTAAAAACGGATAAGTTTGAACGTTTATCTATTTATGATAAGGAACAAATTCTTGGCTTAATAATTAATACCAGGTATAATTATTATGGCGAAGACATAGAAAATATGTGCTATGTGTAATAGGTTTAAACCGAATAATCCACTTAATTAGATAAAACGAATTAAACTGTCTAAGCCGATTATATGGCTTACCCTGCTTAAACGGTATAAACCAGTTATACTTTCTTAATAGTATATCGAAAAAAATACCCAGGTATTTTTCCTGGGTATATCTTTTTATCATTTGTTTTCTAGAATTTTAATATCCTTCTTTATTTCAGGATCATTGACTTGGTTTTTATGTTTTATCACCACTATTTTAAAAGTGTCTATCCAAGGAAATGAAGGTTGAGATTGATCTGAGTCTGCCCACCAAATAGTCACATTTCCTACCGTGTAAACAAATGAAATTGTTGTTGAATAAGAACTAGATTGGTAGATAGTAAATGGCATCAACTCATAGGTGTTATTTGCTGTTAAAGCGTAAACTAACACTGCCCCGACATCAACAACGTCCTGCGTAATGTCAGGAACATTGAATGTCGTGTAATAGTTGTACCCGGACAATTGCCAGTTGGCAGTACCGGTGCCAACATAAACATTGTCAGAAGGATAGACACAACTACCATCATCTATGTTGGCAAAAGCTGAATAATTGTCTGCATTTTCATCCATGCAGCCATAAATGTCTTTTTTACAAGAAGCGATAATTGTGGCTCCTGCAATCATTGAGAGAAACAAAACTTTTGTTTTCATACTTAATTGTTTTGTACTTCCCAGTTCCAAGAAAGTGTTTGGCAAAAAAAAGAGCGTGGAACTGAAGCTCATCCATTGTTGAGGTATCGCCAGACACCCTTCCCACAAACAAACAACAGCCCACGCCGTAACGTGAGCGGAAGTCTATTAATCTCGTGGGAATTAAAAACTGGCGATTTTCAACAACAAGAATTAATAGCTTACGCTACAATAATATTTTCGGAATAAAGATAGGGAATTGTATCGAGAGATATATGTTCACGTCAGTATTGAGTATTTCTCTATCCCAATTCTAGCGAATTGATTGTTATTTGATACTCTAAAATGTGGAGTTAAGGACTTTTTAAGTATTTTTTCGAATGCTATTGACTTTTGCATTAACATCAACTACCTCTTGAATTCGTTTTTGTTTAAATTCCTGTGTAGGATAATTTTGATATTCTTCAAATTTTAACTTTGAATATTTCAATGATTCTGATATCATTTGCCAATCTGATTTTGTTAGCTTTTCCATGTAAATTTATAATACTTCTGATGCTTTTTTTTTGTTAAAATCACTGTTCTGGTCTAGTTCATTAATATTAATGCTATCGAAAATACCATTCTGTGCTAATTTTTTAAGCCTTCTATTTACCAACTTAGTTCTAATTGATTCAAGTCTTTTTACATCAACTTCTTCAAAAAGAATTGCATTTGTGAAGGTCAAAATTTGTTCAATTGGTGTAGATGATCTTAACATCCGGTCAAGTGTGGCGAATTGATCATCAGTAATATTCCTATTATAAGGCACCACTAAGCCCTTAAATTCATTCGGTGTTAATTCCAAAACTCCTCCTCCATAATACCTTCCTTCAAGTTCAGCAAGAATGAATGTAAGTGAGTTATAAAAGGAAAAAACGAGATTCTTGATGTCAAATTCTTCTTTCGTAACAATCCGGTAAAAAGAATCTGTAGCAAAAACATTAGCTGTATTCACAAACATCTTTGGAAATCTGTGAGATCTTTTAATAAACAAACCTTCAGCTAACCACACACCTGGAACGTGATACCAGTTGTTTCTTTTTTTCATCTTATACCGAAGATGAAGCTCTAATTCTTCACCCTTTTGAAGATAACTCTGTGCACTCTTTCCAAATTTGTTTTGAGGAACATCTGGAAAATGTATAAAATTCACTTTGACGTTACGAAGCTTCAATAACTCATAGTCTTCTTCACTGAATTCACATATATTAGACACGAAATATCCTTTTGGCAGAATAGGTTTTATTAGACTTTTGGATGATTTTAATTTATTATCATTAAGATCCTTCTCACTTAGAATAAAATAATCGTTGGCAGCTGTTACAATTCCAACCTCTGCATTTTGGCAGAATGACTTCACAGAAGAGTATTGATTCTTCAAATTATCCACAAAGTTCAATTCTTGATCAGTTAGAATATAGTTCGTCCATTTGTCTAATGTTGTCCTGTGAATGTTTGAGTGCTTTTCGGTAAATTTGGGTTCTTTCAAATCTTCTAATGAATCCACCTGATAAAACGAAAATCCGTGTTCATTTGTGTCGATAACTCCCTTAACACCAATGAGAGCAATAACATCTTGTTGAATTCCTTCAAAAATTAGTTCATTGAATGCAAAAACTTCAACACGGTCAAATTCATCCGCAATCAATGCTCGTAGTTCTTGCGCGTACTTAACTTGTAAAATTTCTGCGGGAATAACCAAACAGAGAATGCCATCATCCGTCAAACTCATTATGTTGGCCTCAATGAATGCCGGCCATATATTCTTGATCTTGGCATTAGATGTGACAATTGAATTATATTCTTTCATCATTTGATGAACCTCTTCGCACCGATCGATTTGTTTTTCTTGTAAATGACTTTTCTTGATATATGGAGGGTTTCCGATAATCAAAGAATATTTCGCCTGCCCATTGATAAAGCGCTCCAAGTAATCTTGGGTAACCGAATTATACTTTACTCCAGAAGGGATTAGTTTATTGGCTTTTTCGAGTTCAGATTTATTAATGTCAATTAACTCAATGTCAATATCAGCATTGAGGTGAATGGCGTTTTTTGCAAATAATGAAGCAATAAATTGACCATCACCACAACTAGGTTCGAGTATAGAAATAGCATTCTTGTTCACATATTTTCTGAAAATATGAGAGACCAGGAAATCCGATAGAATTTCCGGAGTATAATATGAACCAGTTGACTTATTTGGGGACATTGAATAGCTTATTTAAGTATACTTCTTCCAATTCATACAATGCTAGTTGACCAGCTATCACTATTGGATTATTTGGAAACTTATTTTTTAACACCTTTCCTTCCTCAATCGCATTACGCAGTTTTTCTAAAAACCAAAGAATTGCATGCTGAGTATTATATAATCCAAGTTCGTTATACATCCATTTTCCTAAATCAGACTCCCAATCTATTTCACCATTATCATATCTGCAGAAATGAGTAGAATATAATGGGTCTATGGGATCAACAAAACCTGTATTACCAACAAGAAGAATATTTTCATTATTCGATGGCCATTTGCCACTCTTGGTTCTATTGCATGATTTACAGGAGTATACAAGATTTACGTAGTCATTGTGGGCTATTTGGATTAATACTCTTCTAGGTCTATAATGATCTACCTCAAAGTCATTATTGCGCCTCAGATCAAATGAATCACAATAACCGCAGCGATAATTAAAGTCTACACGAAGTTCAGGTAAGTAATCTGAGTGTTTAGCTTTCGCTGTCTGAGGAGTTCTTATAGGTGTATTATTTCTAAAAGAAATTTTATTTAACATTGCGCATTTCTTTTAATATTTCGTCAACTTTTTTATTTGATTCTTGCACGTCTTTGAAGTAATCTTGCTCTGTTAAAATTTCAGGAAACTCAATGCGTCTTGTATCAATTTTCATCAAATAATTTTTGGCTTTAAAAAGCTCATTTTCCTCATCAATGGTAAGCTTCTCATTTCTTCTTTTTTCCGTAAGCGTTTTTAAAGCCTGTTTAGCCACATCAATGTCCTTCTGGTAGTTGTTGATTAGAGTTTTAATTTTTGTTCGGAAATCTTCACTGCGTTTTTCATCTTGCTTTATGGACTTGTCATTTATAAAATAAATGATTTCATTTTCGACTTCTGGAATGACCTTATCCTCCTTCGCGGTGTAAATTATTTTTGGAAAATATGGGCGAATTTTATGGAATTCTTCGATTAGATGACTTCCTTCAAAAGGAACGCCAGTCTCTGAAAGATGATAGTCCGCCACAAGACATTCAATATCAGACTGAAGAATCTCTTCCATTAATTTCCCAATCTCGGTGGTTGCGTCAACATTAAAAATTACGACTTCTATCGAGTCTTCATCATCATCCATTAAGTTGATAAAGTCAAGGCGTTCACCTTCCTGTTCATCTATATACCCTATTTTATAATTAGCCATCTGTTTTTCTTTTATTAAAGGTTAGAACTACACCAAATCCTTGATTTGGAAGATTGATTGCCACATCTCCGTTATAGTCTTCAACGACATTTTTTACGACATACATTCCTAGACCAGTGCCTATAACATTTCCTCTTTTGTCACGCTTTGTTGTTACAAATGGTTCAAAGATTTCGTCTGGATCAACAAAGACTTCTGAAAGGCCGATGCCATTATCTGAATAAAATATTTCGACTGAAGAGGCAGAACTGGACCAGGTAATTTCAATTTTACGCTGGTATTTTTCTCTTCTTAACTTAAATGCTTCCAGGGAATTGGTAAGTAGGTTGTTGAATATGGAATCCATATCAATTTCAAATGCTCGAATTGTATTCCCCTTACTGCTATTACCTGACAGAACTAGTTCAACATTTCGTTCTTGAAGGACGAACTTCCAATTCTTTTTAAACTGTTCAAAGTATTTACCAAAATTTAAGTTTTTTCTTTTGCGTTTGTCAGTTTTTATTGAGCTTAAAGAATAATCAATCCAGCCCTTTAGTTTTTCATGGTCGACTTTAATGTGACTGATTAATTTAAAAGGGTTTTTGTTATCTGGCAGCTGAGCGACCTTTTCTTTAGGGATAATTGTCTTCAGGTGTTTTTCAAGATAGCGTAAACGAGGTTCCAAATTGTTGCTTATAGATTTGAGTTCGTGATCGAATGAAGCAACAATAAGCCCTAAACTAGCCAATGATCGCATTAATCGCAATTCTACATCTTTCTCACTCTCTTCTTTTTCCTCAGAATTTTCTTTTTCTTCAGATTGCTCGGTGAGTTTTTTTTCAATTATATCTGCTGTGTCTTGAAGAGAATTTTCGGAATCTACATTTGATTTCGGATTTTTATTGTCCGTGTTCCTTTCTTTTTCTGCAATAATCTCCTGAGCCAACTCCTCTGCCTGTTTTCGAAGTTCCTCTTTTTTCCTTTTTTCAGTTTCTTTTTTTCTTTTCAAATAAAAAGGATGTAATATCCGGCTTCTGTCATATTCAAACTCACTGATTATACCAACAACAATCTTTTTAAATGTTTCGAATGCAGTATTTTCAATTAAAGAGCTTCTATCAGATTTATCTCTTAGTTCCGGATTTGAAATTCTAGAAATGTCTATGACCCCAGCAATTTGCTTAGCTCTGACACGCCAATCACCAATTCGTTGACCTGCACTGGCAGGACTTGATGCTTGTCGTTTACCTAGATCCAACCAATCATCACCAGGCTCACCATATGGACGGACTCTAAAGTAATCACGGTATATTTTGATACCACCAAACTTGTCGAAGGATTTAGTAATCGTTGGGTAATCATTATCTAAATATGGGTAGGATTTGAAATCATCTGCACTAGGTTTACCAATTTTTGTGAAGTAAAAATTGAAGTCAAAATCACCTACAGACTTTAACAATTTTTCACTGTCTTCTTTACGCCATTTAAGAACCTTGGTAATATCTTTTGTGATCTTAAATTGCTCTTTTTTCAACGAGGCTAAATTGTATGGATCTGGAGAATCTATTAATTTAAAAACATCCGAAAACTCTTTTTCTAATCTCTCAACATCTAGTTCATTTCTATGGATGACTAGTTCAATCTTTAATTCATCCGCTATGTATTTAGCTTCAACTTTGTACTCGAAATTATTGAAGTAGTGTCCACTGACTTCCCCAAAATCTTGTGGATTTTGAAGTAAAAATTGAAAAATATTAAAAACACCAAGTTCTTTGGGGGGAATTAAGGCTTCAAGGCTCTTAAAAAGCTTTTGCAAACTAGTAATATCCCATTCATCACGTAGATTAGATATCTTGATAATAGTACCTTTACTAAAATCGTAATCAGGATTTTTAACTACATCCGCGATTTCATCTATATCAGGAAATGTATTAAGTATCTCCTTCTCGAAATCCAAGTGAGGTATCTCATCAAGGTCTGCATTAATGTCCGTTAAGGTCTTATCTTGCTCTTCAAACTGCAGCCAATTCATTGACCAGTCATATCCTGTTTTGTGTTCTTTTGGGAGTGTCTTTAAATTCGATATTTCACCAAGCCGATCTAATGCAAATCTACCAAGGCCTTTAGCACCTGTTTTTATTCTTCCATCATTACTACGAAAATCTACTAGTTTGTTGTCAGTACCAATTTTCATCCATTTTTGAAGGATTGTTGTATCTGTCATTCCTTCACCATTGTCAATAATATAAAGGGAATTCTTTTTACTAAAAAAAGAAGAAAGTTCTTCTGCTAATGGTTTCTTTAATTTATTTAAGACGTAGATATCTTCTTGGGCGGTGTAGGATTTCTCTAAAATACTATTCTCTGAAAGTAGCTTTTCATATGACTCAGAATCCAACTCGTTTGGAATCCCCTCGTAAATAACATCAAAGATGACTAATGCTACTGTTGCATCTGCATCATAACAATTCTTCACCAATTCAATAATGGCACCTTCGACATTGGAGAAGTTTTCTTGACCAATAAGCCTGGCTGTTCTTGCGGAAACTGTAAACGGAATCTTAGCCATATTCTACTTGCGTATTAGTTTTTCTTTCTTACAAACTTCATTCTGGACTTCACCAGGTTCAATGTCTATTGCAAGGGCAATCAGGTAAAGCTCTTTCGCCTGAAGTTTTGTCGAAGGGTTCAGAGCCAATTCACCAAGACGTGATAGACTAATCCCTGTACTGCGTGAAACTTCTGCTTTGTTAATTGATTTCCTTGCTAAAAATTCACCTAGTTCTGTCATTTCAGTAATTTGAATTACCATATTTACAAATATATCTATTCAGGAGCATTATTTAGATTTTCTGGATATGTCTTCTAAGTTACACAATTTTGTCTTGAATCATTCAGTAGACAAGCCATCTCATACTATTCATACAATCAGCACAAATCATTTTGGTTTTATCATTTGGATGGTTATAACTCGGATAAACTGCCTCAATTTCTTTCCAACAGATAACGCAAGAATGATTAGTTAAAAAATCACGATTGAGCCAATATCGCCATTCATTTTCTGTGTCTTGAACCATTTTTTGTATTGCAGTCAAAACCTGCTTTGGGTAAAAACCCCTTTTTAGGTTACTTTAACTTCCCTTTAAATGAGTCAACTACTTTAATCCCGCCGTCACTCCGTGTTTCCTCTATCAAAATAGTTTTACATTTACTTGGATAAACGACCTCGAATTCGTTCGTTTATTGATATTTCAAAAACCGGAAACTCATTAATTATGTAATTGAAGATTTTACTTTCATATTTTTCCCAGTTTTTCATCAATAAGAATAAGCATAATGCAGATAATTGCCTTAAATTTTTTGTTTGAGACGTTCAAGGTTAATTATAATTTAATAAATAATTTCATATTGCTTATATTCTTTAAACTAATGTACTAATTTCGACCCCTAGGCTCATAAACAACTCTTTCCGCAACTGTTTTTGGTTCTGTTCCTTTTAGAGTAACTTCATATTCTTCGATAGACTGCCTTGACACCAACTCTGTGATTGGAATTGGCTTTCTAAAAAAATCCCCGAAATTCCTTTCAAATGAATCAATAGAATCGTAGTAAGGTTTTGATTCTATTTGGGGGTTTTTACCTCGTTCGATCTTAACATTTGTCAGTTCACCAGATTTGAAATAAGAAAGAAATAAGTAAAAATCAGTAATTGGCACATCTTCTATAACCCTGCCTGTAAAATGAGGGAAATTTAATATGATAATTTGTTCGATTTCTCTTTTGTTGCACGGTCCAAGTTCATTTTCGAATTTGTCCCAATGATTCCTAATAAAGTTTGCTTTTCTTTTAACCTGGTCTTTAGCTTTCTTGATAATTTGAAACGAATTATAAAAATCATTGCTTTCCAAAGGATAAGTTGTACATTTCACTTCTCCAATTATTATTTTATTTTCCGTTTTAATAACAATATCAATTTCTTCATTTTGTCGTTTACCATTATTGTCTATAAAGGAAAATTCTGATCTTGAAATCAATGAAAATTGAGCATAATCATTCATTTTTTCATTGTTCAAAAAACTTTTAATATATTCCTCAAACTTGTGACCTCTTTCAGACAAATCGCAGTTACCAGCATTTAACCAGCGATCTATTAAGAAGAGCATATTAGCTCGTTTAATGGTTGATTGAGCGAAGAAATAGTTATTTTCAAATTCATAGATTGGGAATTGATATAAATTGTGTTTATCAGTTTTTTGCGTCAAAAGATGTAGAAATTGATTGATTTGTGATTCTGTGTATTTTGTAGTTTTCTTGAAATAAATAAATAAATCCGTTTTCTTAATCATTGGGTTGAACTGTTTAAATTTTTCTAAATCTTGCACGCCTGTGTCTTCATATTCAGGGATTGGCATTAATTCAACCAAATCGTGAAGGATTGAGAATAAATTCACTAGGTCTAAAAGAGTTAAGTTGCATAGAGAAATGATTTCTTTTGACCTGTAGAAAGGATAATAAGTCAGTAAAGGTGCAACAAAGCCTAAAAATGAATCAGATGGTTTATTAGTTTTGGAGCCATATTTTATTGTTAGTCTATTATTTGTAATATCAACTGAAGCAATTTTTTGAAATTTTCTTGTTTGATGATATAATTTAAAAATGTCTTTATACTTTGGGGATTTATTAACAAGCTCAAAAAAAGTTGATCCTATATTCCTTGAAAGACGAGTTAATGCTGCATTATCTAGCATTAGATGCACATGATTTGATTTCAAGTATATTATAGAATCTTTGTCTTGGATGCTATAATTTCGCCAAATGATTTTGTCATAAGCTTGTTTAATTACATTGAATGAAGAACCTATAATACTTAGGTTTTTTAGAACTTCTACTTGAAGTAATTCATTGTCAATTTCCTGAGGATTTTTGAATTTGACATAATTAAGATAATTAAGGTTTAAGTTTGCAGTATCAATTGCAGCATCAATTAGTCCCCAAGCTGGTTCCTTTCTGTTTTGGAATTCAGGTTTACTCAAATAGGTGTTTGAAAGAGAATCTATATCAAGTGAACCATTTGATTTGTATTCTTTTTTAGTGTCCACCGAAACTAAAAGTTCGGTTCTATTCAAATCAGCAATTAATAGGTTAATAAATAGTTCTTTTTCAAGTTTGGATTTAGTAATAATCTTATTTAGACCCATGCAAATCTCTTGAAAGTATCGATTAAAATAATTTGAGTATTTTAAAATTGAATGAGCGGTTTCATCCATTTCAAATGAGTCCAACTCAGATGCATGCTTTTTTATCGCTTCCTCTAAATTATATTTTAGGGAAAATGGATAAAAACCTTCTTCCCAAAGCATTATATCAATTACCTTTTTTGTCATACATTATTTTGAATTAAATAAATTCAAATGGAAAATACATAGAAGTATGGCAATACACAATTTTCTATGTGAATTAAGGAAGGATCAGAATTGGTTTCAGCTGAATCACCTCAATTATCATTTGATTTAATTCAGTTTTATAGATATACTAATCAAAATTCCTCTGAGAAGGCAAGGATAGCCATGAGCAGACAAAAGAGCGAATACCCTGACACCATTTAATGCCATCAAAATTAGCATTGTTACCATTTCGTTTCTGATCCAATCTAAATCCTTGAATAGAAGAGGAGTACCATTCCTGAAATTACTTTCTTTTGAATAATCTTGAATTCAGTATTTATACCGTTGTTTATTAGACAGTTGAATTTTATATTGTTCAAAAAAATATTGAAATGAGAAAAAGATCAAACTCAAATGGATTATCAATTCATGCTATTTCTGGCACCCATGTTGTTTTATTGGCATTTGACACAACGCCCAAAGCAAAAAATAATCTTCTAGGTTTTGCAATTCACAGAACTGATCATACTGAAAAGGAACAATATTGGTTGAATGGTTTTAAGACTTTCAAAGAAATAGATGATAATAAGATTCCTGGAAGTTTGCATTCTACCTTATTTCATCCTATCCAATCCTACCTATGGGGGGATTATACAGCAAAACCAGATCATAAGTATACGTTTTTAATTCGTCCGGTATACGGATCTCCAAAGAATCTTGATTACGGTGATGATGTTGTTATTACAATAAGTACAGAGAGTGAAGATGATGGAGAACACGCAGTTTTCTTTAATAGAGGTGCAATAGCCAGTCAGTATTTTGCAAAGAAATTTAACAATGAAGCACCTGATGCTGATAATCCAACAGATCCAAGGACTGTATGGCTTTCCAGAGGCTTGTTAGAGGCAGCATTAAAATTCATTCGTCAAGCAAAGAATGGAGATTATGCTCTTAAGGTTGCTGCATATGAACTCAATTATATTCCAATTTTAAATGAATTTAAAGCTGCAGCACAAAGAGGTGTTGATGTTCAAATTGTTTATGAAGCAGGTAAGGTTAAAAAGAATGGAGTATGGGTTGAAACCTCTACAACCGTTGAAAATAAAAAAAGCATTAAAAAAGCAGGGATTCAAAATCTAACTCATAAACGAACCAAAAGACCTGCAATTCCTCATAATAAATTTATCATCCTTGAAAAGAAAGGAAAACCGATAGAAGTTTGGAGTGGTTCCACTAATTTCACCAGATCTGGTTTTCTAGGTCAAACAAATGTTGGGCATATTGTGAGAAATTCAAAAATGGCTGAAAAGTTTGAAGAATATTGGCAACAATTAAGAAAAGATCTACCGGCAGATGAACTAAAATTATGGAATGAACAACATACTCCAACACCTAAGGTTGAGATTGCTCAAAAAGACACTACTCTTTATTTCAGCCCAAGAAAAAGGTCAAAAATGCTTGGGTGGTATGGAGATCAAATTAGAAAGGCAAATCAAACATTAATGTTTACTGCTGCATTTGGTGTTAATAAAGATTTAGCACCTGCAATTGCAGAAGATGAAGATTTCCTACGATTTCTATTAATTGAGAAAAAACTTTCTGATTCAGTTAGACCAATTATTGAGGCTGAGAAAGAAATTGTAATATCTAGAGGCCAAACACTAGGCTCATCTGCCATTAGATATAAGACTCCAGGCTGGAAATTGGATCAATGGTTTATGAAAGAAGAACATTATAGAAAAAAAGGTCATGTTTTTTACGTTCATACAAAAATTTTAATGCTTGATCTTCTAACAAATGACCCTAAAGTTTTTTCTGGTTCGGCGAATTTTTCATATAATTCATTAATGAGTAATGATGAAAACATGCTCCTCATTAGAGGAAATAAAAGAGTGGCTGATATTTACTTAACGGAGTTCATGAGATTATTTAATCACTTTTACTTTAGATCTATTGTTAATAAATTAGCAAGTAATGGACAATTAAATTCAGAGAGAAGTGCTTACCTCCATTCAGATGATTCGTGGACAGATAAATACTTTAAACAAGGTTCTTATTTGTCTTTGAGAAGAGAGCTTTTTAATTAATTTTAAGGGTAAATGGCGCATTCCTCAAATTCATTTAAATCTGAATTGAATTAAAAGTAACCCCCAAAAAAAAAGGTATTTATACTTGTTGATAGAAGCGTATAAATACGTGTTTTTTAGAGCGGTATAGTTGATCAACGAAAAATTTCGTTTCTTGATATCAACCAAAAAATTAAACCCACTATGAAACGTTCAATTTTTCTATTATTCTTTATTGTTTGTCTCACATTTTCGCATTCCTTTTTGTTTGGACAAAAGACTTATCATAATCTTGAATGGGTGTCAAATTCACCAGTAACAGGTGATAGCATTTTCAAGACTGCTAGTATCGAATACGGTGGAAAGTTATATGTAACTGGAAACACTTTGAACACAAATGGTGACGCAGATATTGTTACTGTCAAATTTAATTCAAACGGTGACACTGTATGGACTTCAACATATTCAGGTAATGCGGGAGAAGATGATTACGGAATAGACATTGCTGTGCTTTCTAATGGGGATGTTATTACCCTTGGGGCATCAAAAGACAGTTTAGAAGATTATAACTATGTTTTGATTAGATATGCTAATTCAAATGGAGATGAAGAGTGGAGTTATGAGTGGAATGGTCAAGGAGAAGGAGTGGATATTCCTTATGATTTGGTAATTGATCCTTACGACAAAATCTATGCCGTTGGAGGTTCCGAGGCGAGTAATGGTTTGTCAGATTACGGGGTAATAAAATTGAGTTCTAGCGGCTCATTTTCTTGGGAAAGCTATTATGATTATAATGATTTACATGATGCTGCTGCAACTGCAGCAATAGATAAAACAAAAACTTATTTGGTAGTTACAGGTGGATCAGCTGCAAATGTTGGTGACTATGATATAGCTACTGCTAAAATTAAATTAGTTGATGGTAGCTATAGTTCTCCATCAAGAACTTCTCAAAGCAATACAACTCTAGCAGAAGTTTTTGGAATGACAAATGACACAATGAATAATTTTTATATCACCGGATATGCAGTGGTATCCGGCGAACAAAATATTCAAACGATTAAACTTGACTCAAACCTTACTGTTGACTGGGTTGTTAATTATAATGGAGGTCTAAATGATGTCGGACGTGATATTGCTGTGGATAATTCAGGTAATGTATATGTAACGGGATACACTCAGTTAACAAATGGATCAAATAATAATATTACCATCAAATATGATAGTCAAGGAAATCTACAGTGGAAAAGAGAATTTGGAAATATTGTTGATCCAGAAGATGTTAGAGGAGAGAAAATTGAGATTGATGCTAACAATAATATCTATGTTGTTGGGAATACAGAAGAAAATAATACTGTTAAAATTGATCTTTTAAGATACACACCAACTGGCCAACTTAAAATGTATAGAAGAATTGAGAGCGACACCATAAATTATCGTGCACACAATATGGCAGTAGCAGGTGAGAATATTTATGTAAGTGGATTATCGCATTCAACACCAACTGAAACTTTTACGGTTGCAAAGTTTTCTGTATTTGATAAAAATCAGCCAATTCATTATTGCAGTGGTGAGCCATGTGCTGTTGATGACGAAGCATTAGTTAGATTCAGACCTCAAGATTTGATTCTTTCTAAAGTAGACGATAAAGATAAAAGTTGGGGTTATGTAAAGGATTTCGTTAACTCAACTGCAATTACTTATATAAGCGGAAAAGTAGGGTTTGACATAGGAGACCAAAGATGCTACAAAATGTTTCCAAAAAGTGTAAGTACGGATACAATTGCATACAGTAGATCAGGTAATATTGTAGATCTACCTCCTTTTTATGCTTCTTTTGGTGTAATCTTGCCGTCAGGCTCAAATGATACAACTGTTATAACAAAATTGAATCAATGTGTTCCTCATATACTTGTTGCACAACGTAATGGTTTTGCTAAGTTAGGTGTGTATTCTAATGACCCTTATTATACTGATAGTTCAAGTGCTGGATTATACCCAACCTCATCCTATCCAAATGCAAATATCAATGTAGAGGGTGCTTGGGACTATGAAGATGGTGATAGTTCCATAATTGTAGGGGTCTATGATTCTGGAATAAACTACGCTCATAATGACATGAGCTTAGGTTCATGGAGTACCTCATCTGTAAAAGATGGTTATGACTACTATAATAACGTACCAATAAATTCTACGGCAGACCCAGACAACGTTGGGCATGGTTCGGCAGTTGCAGGAATAATCGGAGCAAGGAGAAATAATAGTTTTGGTATAGCTGGAATTGCAGGAGGCGATAATAACGAAAGAGGTGTTACTATACACGATATGAAGATGTTTGAAATGGATTTACCGGGTATTCCTCCTTATTGTTACATCAATAGTGTAGCTTTAGGGGATATTCCGGATATAATTAAAGACGGTTCTCAGGGACTAGTTATGCCACAGCAAGATATTATGAATCATAGTTGGCGAACTACATCAGCTCCTGATTTCTTTATGAGAGAGGCATTTAGAACCGCTTATTCACTTGAAATTGTTTCAGTGGTTATGAGTGGAAATGATCACGCATGGGGTGTTGGTCTTTGTGACAATTTTAGTTATCCAGCAACATATGCAGATCGGTTTATTATGAAAGTTGGAGCAAATGATACAACAGGAGGTAGAGCAGAATTTTCTGATTGTGGTCATAATCTTGATTTTATTGCACCAGGAGTGAATGACTTATATATTGGTATGGGACATGAAGGAAGCAATTTCTCTGATACAGCTAAATGGATAGCTGTGGATACTTGTACTAGCGAACTAAATGGTACTTCATTTGCTGCTCCACATGCAGTAGGATTAGTTGCTTTGATGTTAAGTTATTACGAAAATTTTATAAATATCCCTAGTAACAACCTTGAAACTTTAACACCAGAAGATTGCGAAGAATTAATGCAAAGAAATACATTTGATGTTGATACAGCCGGTTATGATGATGAAACTGGTTATGGACGTATAAATGCTGGTCAGGTTATGGATAGTTTACAGTTCCCAATGTTTCGAATTGATCATGTGGTACAAAGTATATCAACTAGTGGTGCTACTTTAGTAGGGTCTGCTGAAAATTTTTGTCTAGAAGAATCGACGTACGGATTAACAGTTGGAAATCAAAAAGCGAATAGATTTGAAGTTACGGCTAATTTTGCACATTCACTTCAACCTGGGTATAGTTTGATTACAGGCTGGCCACTAGGGTCAAAGTCCAATATTTATGGTATAAATTCTTCAACGGATACCAGCAGCTGTCCAATTACACTTTTCACCTGTCAGGAATGTAATTATATGCCAGATGCTCCTAATCCGCAAATGCATATGACTAGCCTCACCTCAACTGGAGTTACTATGACTGGTTATATTTATGAATTGTTGGATTCACTTAATAATCCGGTAGGATGGTTACCTTTTGATACAACATATTTTGCCAAATTTGCTTATTCACTTTATTCATATAACAGTGGAGTAGGTATTGAAGAAGAATCAGAAATAGGGTTCAAAATATATCCCAACCCCACTAATAGCACTGTGACAGTAGCATTGGATAATAGTATATCAGAAGATGGTACTATAACTCTTTATGATCATCTTGGTAAAATGATCAAACAGTTTAAAGTAGGTAGTCTAATGAAAAATGAAACCATTTCCTTTGATGTGAGTCATTTGGCTCAAGGCATTTATTTTGTTACATTACGTACGGATGGAAACCAACTCTCCCGTAAATTAATTGTATCTCAATAGAGAAATGATGAAAAAAATCGTATCATTTATATTTATAGCCTTCTTAAGTGTTAATTTGCATGCTCAATTCACAGTTATTCCAACTGGTACCAACACTATAATTCGATCTATGGATTTTGATGCAGATACATTGCTCATTTTAGGGAATCAAAATTACTTTGCGAAATCCTATGATCTAGGTGGGAATATAGTGTTTTACCCTATGTCACTACCTGCTCAATGGGTAAATTTGGAGATACAAGAAGTCAATGGCATGTACTATTATATGGCACGAGAGACGCTCCCTTCAGTTGCTCATGTCATTAAGTCATCTGACCGAGGACAGTCTTGGGATAATTTATATTCAGTCAGTGAGCCCTTTACAAATTTGACTATGATAGACACTTCTTTTGGTATAATGGGAGGTTCTTATGGTGAATATGCAGTGACTTATGGAAATGATCTATGGACAATAGATTCTATATTCACAGGTTGGTCTATCGAAACAATTGCGTCTGCTTCTTATGGAGATAGTACCATTTTTTTTCACACTTTGGATGGTTTTTCATTCATAACTAATGATAGAGGGGCAACTTGGGATTGGGTTTATTGTGATGCAATGTTGTATCAAGCAATTCAATTTATTAATAAAGACACCATTTATTCCGTAGGGTATTCAGGTAGCAATGCAGATTTTGTTTACACTTATGGCCAAAGCGAAAATTTTACCAATGTGTGGCTTGGATACAATTATCAAGAAAATAAGTATGATTACCATTGCATTGCTCGAGATATGTATTTTGATAACCCTGAACATGGGTATATTTTTGGATATTTACAGACCAATGAATCTATTATTTTAGAAACAAATGATTACGGTCAAACATGGATTCCATATTTAACCGGTTTCACTGATGAATTCTATTGCCATATAGCCTTCAATGATAGTATTTCATTCATAGGTGGAGATAATGGTCTACTATTAAAATGGAATAGAAATATTCCGTTGACAAATACTTTTAACATTGGAATAGAGGAACAAGTAAAAAAAGTAAAGATTTATCCTAATCCAATGTTAGACGGAACAGAAATTAGTCTGGTAGGTATTCAACTTCCCATTCAACTAGAACTTTATGACCAAACAGGAAGATTGGTTAGGTGTGAAATGATTCAAAATACAAATCATGTGTTAAAAAGAGGTTCTTTAACAGCTGGGGTTTATTATTATACCATTGGAGAGATTAGAGGTAAATTGGTTGTTTCAGAGTGACACTATGAGTTTAAAAGAGTTATAGAATAATTTGAAATTAAATTAAAGTCAAATGAGAAGACTATTTACAATATCATGTTTGATAATTTCATTATTGACTTTAACAATTAAAGCGAACGGACAGCAAATTTTGTCTGTGTCATATTCTCCGGAATTCCCAGGTTTAAATGATACAATTGCAGTTGTTTACAAACTTCAGTTTCCTGATACTGCATGTAATCAGGATTCAATAAGTACGACTGAATTATTTCAAGGACAATATTGGATAGAATCATTTACATGTTGTACTACTCTAGGACTTGGTATAATTGGTGAATTAACTGATTCTGTACATATTTTTCCTGATTTTTCTTCTCCAGGTTATCTTGAAGTATACTTTATGTCAGGGTTTAAGACCACTACGGCTTGTCCTAGTTTTCCTTATGTGAACGGTGATACAATTCCATATCCCGCATATATTGAATATCTGCAAATTCCAATAGGATTCGCGGCTGGTGAAATAGATTTTGAAAAATCAGAGTATGATCTAAAAGTATTTCCCAATCCTTTTACAGATTTTACAGAAATTAATTTAGAAGGTATACAACTTCCCGTTCAACTAGAACTTTTTGACCAAACAGGAAGATTGGTTAGGAGTGAAATGATTCAAAATACAAATCATTTGTTAAAAAGAGGTTCTTTAACAGCTGGGGTTTACTATTATACCATTGGAGAGATTAAAGGGAAATTGGTTGTTTCTGATTAATTTTTAATTGTTCAATTAACTTCCCTTAAACTAGTATATTTTCAATAGAGTATTGTATTAAACACATGAGTACAAAAAAAAACATACTATTAGTTTTTTTTCAATTGGTGAAATTAATTAATCTTGTTACTATTTTGTTTTTACCTTAATCTAATTCCTTGAATAGGAGAGGAGTACCATTTCTGAAAACTTTTCTCTCCCAATTTATGGTGTGATGACTGGATTTTTAAATCGGATAAAGAAAATATATGAACACAAACTGAGCAACCGATTAATTATCCGTATTCCGTCAGACCCATTCGTAAATGATGTTGTTTTCTACTCTCTTAATTAAATTGTTTTATTAGGAGAAAGAATTAACTTCTCCAATGATTTCCAAAGTAAATCTCCCTCTTTAATTAAATCCGACTTATACTGATTTAGTCTCCATTGAAGAATTGTAAAGCGCATACTACCCATAAAAATTGTGGCTAATTGCTTTGTGTCAATATCCATACGAATTGAACCGTCTTTCTGCCCTTGTTGAATAATATTAACAACTCTCTCTTTTTTGTTCGTTAGAATTTTATGCACGGCACTTGACAATTTCTCTTCATACTGAAAACTAGTTTCGGCGAAAATAACCATAACAATTGCAGGATGATTAGAGAAATGTTCAAACTGAAAATCAATGATCTGTTTTAACTTTTCTATCCCTGTATCTTCACTCTGAATCAATTCGGTCATCTTTGTTTTCAACCCCATTCCAAAGTAATTCAAGACGGACGATAAAATATCCGTCTTGTTTTTGAAGTGACGATAAATTGCAGGTTCACTAAACCCCATTTTTTCAGCTAATGCTTTGGTGGTTAGTTGTTGAATTCCTCCCTGATTGATTAGTTCGGTTGCTGCATTGATTATCTCTATTTGTCGTGAAGTGTACTCCATGATACAAAGGTAAGTTAGTGCGATTAACTTATTACTGTTTTGCAAGTGTTTTTTTATTTGTAAAGCGTTCTTTTATTGAATCAACTAAATAGTAAACAACTGGAACAAGGTAAACTGTTAGAATGAGTGATGATGTTACACCTCCTATAATTACCCATGCCAATCCATTCTTCCATTCACTTGCTGTACCTTGCGCCATGGCAATTGGTAACATCCCTACAATCATAGAAATACTAGTCATTAAAATTGGACGCATACGACCTTTTCCTGCTTCAATTAGAGCATCCTTGTAATGCATTCCTTGTGCTTTCAGTTGATTGGTGAAATCGACAATTAAAATGGCATTTTTTACCACTAACCCCATCAACATAATCATTCCTAATAGGGCAAATAAGCTTAAGTGACTTTGCGAAAGATTCAACGCTAAGAAAGCTCCAATAACTGCAACCGGAATAGAAAACAATACCACAAATGGATAAATGAAGCTATCATACAGTGCAACCATAATGAGGTAAATGAGAATAAATGAAATCAATAGAACCGAACCTAGAGCACCAAAGCTATCGTTCTGTCTTTTAATGTCACTTCCCCAAGTCATTTGCATTCCTTCTGGTAAAGGATTTTCATTGATGTAAGCTAAAACGTCATCCGCAACACTTCCTGAAGGACGTCCTAAAGCATCTGCTGTAATCGTTACAGCAGGTTGTCTGTCTTTTCGCTCTAATAGTGATGGGGACTCTTCTTGTACCACCTCTGCAAACTGAGAAACTTTAATTGGAATTCCCTTTGGATTAATAATGGTCATGTTTTTCAGATCGTCATAATCGTTTCGATTGAACTCGTCAAAATAGATTCTTATCGGATATTCTGTCCCTTCTTCGGTCAAAACTGCATCATCATTTCCAGTTAGTGCATTTCTGATACTCATTCCTACATAAGCTGCTGTTAAGCCGTATTTCTGCATTAATTTATCATCTGGAATAACTCGGTATTCTGGTGCGCCATTTTGTACTGACAATTGCACATTATCTGCTCCAGGAATCTCTTGTATGGCATTTTGTAATTTGGTCGATACTTTCAGAACTTCTTTAAAACTAGCTCCACTAATGGTTAATTCAATAGGCGCAGAGCGTGGAATTAAACCTAATCCTGCCATGGAGAAATTAATTCCCGCGAATTGTTCTTGAAGTTCAACTCTAAGATCCTTCATGTAAGCCTCTGTTGGTTGAAAATCTCGATCCTCTTTTGGTTTAAGTTGAATGGTGAATTCTGTAATATTTGGTGAACCAACCCCTAAACTCCCAATCCCTGTACTTGGACCTCCAACATTACTGAATATTGTTGAAATATCAGGTTGACTTAACAAGAACTTTTCTACTTGATAGGAAACAATGTTATTTTGTTTTAATGAAGTCGTTTTATCGTATTCAAGTGATAGTCGGAATTTTCCTTGATCCCCTGTTGCAATCAATTCTTTCCCTATGATATTTTGTTTTAGCATTAATCCAGTGAGGGCAAACAAAGCCAAAAGTATTCCTGTAAAAATGAGTTTATGATTCAGTACCCATTTTAACTGGTTTCCGTACCAATTGGTAAAATTGTCTAGTTGAACTTCAAACCAAATTAAGAACTTATTGAAGAAATTAGTAGGTTTTAAGTCTTCTGATTTACCAATTCTGGAAGCCATCCAAGGTGTTAATGTAAATCCAACCAACAAACTGGTGAGGGTTGAAGTTATTACAACTACTGAGAATTGTTTGAGCATATCAGCTACGAATACTTGCAAAAAGAGAATCGGTAGGAAAACCACAATATCAACTAGAGTAATAGATAATGCTGAAAAACCAATTTCCATACGTCCATCTATGGATGCTGTTCGTTTATCTTTCCCCATATCAAGGTGACGTTGGATATTTTCTAATACTACGGTTGCATCATCTACCAAAATTCCAATAATTAACGACATGGCTAAAAGTGTCATTAGATTCAGTGTGTATCCAAGCATCCACATTACCGCAAAGGCGGTTACTAAAGAGGTAGGAATAGCAACCAATACGATCAATGAGTTTCTAAAACTACGCAAGAACAGAAGCATAACTAGAGACACCAATAACACAGCCATAATTAAATCCACAACAACCGAATTAACGGCAGCAATTGTATTGTCTGTGCTATCATCTGCCACAATGAATTTGACATTACTTTCCTTGTTTTGATCTTCAATCCACTGCAATTTCTCTTTCACTTTTGTTGATACGTCAACTGCATTGGCATCACCTTGTTTTTTTAGTAGAATACCTATACCATTTTTACCATTGTATCGACTGACAGAAGTAATTTCTTTAATTCCATCTTTTACAACTGCCAAATCCTTAATGTAAATAGAAGTGCTTGGAGGAAATATAGCTACCTGAATATTCTCTATGTCCTCTACTGTGTTATACTTGGATGATATTTTAACAGAGTTGGATTGACTTCCATTTTCAATTTTACCTGCTGGAATATCCAAACCAGATCTATTGATCGATTCTACTATTTGGAGCATTGGAATCTTATAGTATTCCAATTTGTTTTCATCTACAAGTACCTGAAATTCTCTATCTTCACCTCCTAATATCGTTAATTCCGCAACTCCTTTTATTTGTTGAATTTGCGGTAAGTATTCATCCTGCATTTTTTGATAGAATTCGGTTGCAGGCAAATCACTGGTTGCACTAATCGACATTATCGGTAAGTCGTTCGGAGAAACTTTACTCATTTCTGGACTCAAAACATCATCAGGCAAATCTTTACTAATGTTATCAATGTATCTCTGAGCATCTTGCATGGTCTTGTCCAAATCAGTTCCATACTCCAAGTTCGCGATAATTACAGAAGCATTGGGTAATGATTTTGTTACTAAATAATCAACCCCTTCAAGGTTAGAAAGTGCATCTTCAATTTTGCGAGATACAGACGTTTCTACTTCTTGAGGTTCTGCACCCGGATAGACCGTTTTAATTACCACAACTGGTTGGTTAAAATCAGGCATCAACTCATAACTCAAATTTTTAAACCCAATGTATCCCAAGAGGATAAATACACTGAATAACACAATTATCAGTGAGGGTCTTTTTATCGAAATTTCGGTAATATTCATGGCTCGTTGATTATTGGTTCACAATTACATTGGCGTTATCAAAAAGATTGATAAATCCTCCTGTTACAATCGTATCTCCTTTTTTGATTTCACCCTTAACGGATAGATAATCTCCATTTCTTGATAGAATTGAAATTGGCGTTCTAACCGCTTTACCATTGGATACAACATATATTTCTGGATTTGATTCAGATCCAATTATTGCCTTTGAGGAAATGGTTAATGCATCATTCAAGCTTTGATTGGTTACGAATTTTAACTCACCATTCATTTTGGGTTTAATTCCAATTGAATTGTCCAAAGCAAACTCTACTTTGAAACTGTTTCCCATGCCACCTTTACTACTCACTTGACTTAAACTTGCCGAAATAGAATTAGCAGATATACCTGTTGTTACAGAGTAAGGTTGATTCTCTGTAAACAAATGGAGGTCTTCTTCGGGAACATTAATTACAAACTTTAATTCGGTTTGATTGATTAGTTCAAACAAAGGAACAGCAGGTGACGCAAATCCACCCACTTCACAAAACTTCATAGAGACCACTCCATTAAATGGAGCACGGACAGTCGATTTATTGATTTGCTCAAGGATTGTTTTCTTCTCTGCTTCAATGGTAGCAATTGCGTTTTGCGTTTTTTCCAAAGTGATAGCAGGAACGGCATCTTCATTGGATAAAGTCTGATAGCGGGCTTCATCCTTTTTTAAACCATCTAATTTGGTTTCAAGAACATTCAATTGAAGTTGAAGCATTTGTTCATCCATTTTCAGTAAGGCTTGCCCCTTGGAAACTTTTTGACCTTCATTCACAAAGATTTGGGTGATTTTGCCTTGAATATCAGCACTCACTTTTACTTCATTCATAGATTCAAACAAACCACTAAATGTCTTGTTTTGTGTTTCGTTTTTATCTTTTATTACTTCACCAAATACTTTTACTGGAGCTTCTTTATCGTATTGATAAACTCGATTTTCCGCTTCCTTTTTGTTTTGAGATAATTGGATAACAACTATGGCAAGCAAGCCTACAATTATTAATATGCTTATGATTCGTTTCATGATCCTAATTATTTGAAATGTTGTTGGTTAATTTTTTTAGTTCTAAATCAGCCGCAAGGAATTCAGCTATACTTTGGAGATAGTTTTGCTGATTCTGAATAAGCTCGTTTTGTGCGATCATTAAATCGTTCACAGAAATTAGCCCTTGCTTGTGTTTCTTTTCCTCCTGCTCATAGATAGACTGAGCCAGATCGACTTGTTGTTCGCTTAGCGTAACATTATTAAAGGCATTTTCTAATCGCAAAACAGCATTTTCAATTTCAACTTGTTGCGCATCTTTAGTTAATTCCTCCTTTAACTTTAAGTTTTCCAACTCTAAGTTCTTTTGATCAATCTTTTTATTCGTAACAGTTCCATTGAATAGTGGGTAAGTGAATCTTATTCCAGCATATCCAATGGGGTAAAAGTTTAGAAACTGATTTGGACTTTGATCATATCCAAAACCTTGGGTTCCGTATGTTGCCACAAATCCAACCTCTGATATGAATTTAGATTGTTTAAGTGACTTTAAATCTATATTGATGATCTCTTGTTGCAATTGAATAATTTCTATGTCTTTATTTCCATTGTCTTCATACTGCATAAGGTCTATCATTAGAATATTGTCCTCTACCTCAATAGCTGAAGCACTTCCTGTAAGCAATTGAAGTGCATTATAGATTTGCTGTAATTTGACATCCAAATTGGCTTTATACGACTGGAGTGTGGATACTTTTAACTCTAACTTCTTCACATCATTTTGATTTGCTAACTTTTGTTCGGCTAGTAATTCAATGTTTTGCTTAACTCTTTCTGTATTTGAAATGGTCGAATCAATAAAAACCATCTGACTCTTTAATAGTTGAGCATTTCGATAAATGTTTGAGACTTCAAAATAAATTTGATCATACGTCTTTTTGACTTCTAGCTCTACTATTTTTTGAGAGGTTTCCAACTTATTAATGTTGCCTATCAGCCCAGATGAATAAATAGGAACTTGTAACAGTACATTCGCATTGATGTTGTGAGGTACACCAAATTGAGCTTCTTTAAATTGTCCCTCTGGTCCACCAAAAACCGATAAAGGCATGAGCTGATATGGGAGTTCAATAAAGTATTTATACTCACCATTAATACTAAGCTTTGGTAAAAGATTGGATTTAGCTTCCTTATGTTTCAGAGCTGATAATTCTTGAGTATTCTCAGCAATGGCAATTCTCTGATTGTTCGCATAAGCGCTATCAATGCATTGCTCTAATGTCCATGTTTGTCCGTATAGATTTACACTACTTAAGAATAAAATCAATACGTTAGTAAATACTAACTTCATAACGCAAAAAATTTTATTTCAATAATACTAGTTGACAGGTATCTATTCCATCAACCCAATGCTTTACCATTGGTTCAATTAAAACACAATCACCACATTTAAGATCGTGTGTTTCTCCTTTCTCATTTTCGAATCGAGCAGAACCACTTACGCAAATTAAAAAAGCTTCCGTTTTAGTAATATGCTCTTTAAGTTGTTCCCCTTTTTTTATCTGAATTGCAGTTGCGTTTCCCTCTTTTCCCTTAAAAAGCGCATAAGCGGAAACGACTTTCTCCGAATGTTTATCTCTTATATTCATTTGAAATATTTATTAAATTCATTCATTGATTCTTCTATTGCGAAAAAGGAATCTTTTTGTTCTTTTTTTGAACCAGCTTCATTAAGTTCATTAACTAGATCAATAAATGGAAGTAGCCACTTATGTAATTCATCATGCCCTTTACCGGTCATTGTACAATTAGAAGTCAATAGCCCAATGTGCGTGTCAAGTTTTGATCCAAGTTCTTTATAATTTGGATCAGTTTGAGTTGAAATAGATTGAATATCTGTCTCCATTTTCTTAATATGAACCATCATATCTTCATTTATTACCCACTTTTCATTGTTTACCAATTCAATATTATAGATGTTTTTATCTGATTCAGCAATATCAGCTGTATCTCCATTATTTGAGCAGCTTGTTAAAACGGTAATTATTCCTGCCGCTACTATAAATAGTTTCTTTTTCATTCTAATAATAGTTAGTAATCACTAACAAAAGTAATATAATTTTTTAATGAAACAAAACTTTATTTAATCTCATCTGCGTTTACCTGGTATTGTTCTTTCACAAAGGAGATGAGATTGAAGAGTTCACTCAACCTTGACCTGACCTTATTCCTATATGGCTTTTCCAATTCTCTTGCACTGAGATTTGTAGTTGCGTATGTATTGGTTCCGTTCATGATCAAAAGATCTAGCACTGAAGAAGAATTTCTAAAATGATGATACAATTAGTACCGTAATACTTTATATTGTTCCTACACTCAGATCATCTAAACAATTGATTTACGGTAAGTATTTATAATACTGTTAATGAATTGTTTTAAATATGTTTAATACATTGTTGTATTTATGATTAGTGTATGGTAGCAGAAAGAGGGAAAATACCTTTGGCAATTGTAGTATCTGGAATCATTTTTTCTATTGATTTGTTACTTCCTCTGGGAATCGCAGGTGGAGTACCATACGTAATAGTTATTCTAATATTATCTTTTGAAAATCAATCTAATATTATTTGGACTGCAGCAACAGTCACAAGTATTCTTAACATTATTGGATTCTTCTTATCACCGAAAGGTGGCGAACTATATAAAGTAATTTCAAATAGGCTTTTAGCCTTATTTGTTATCTGGTCAACGGCAATAATAGTCTTTAGACTATTAAAAACAAGATATAATTTGAAGATAGAGAAAGAGAGAATGAAAGAGAGGGAATTAATGATACAAGAGGTGCATCATAGAGTAAAAAATAATTTACAGGTAATAGATAGTTTGGCTAACCTACAAATTGATTATTCAAAAAATGAAACAGTTAAAATGGAGTTAAAAAGTTACACTTCAAGAGTATTAGCTATATCTAAAATTCATGAATTATTATATAGAAGACCGAGTGAAAATAATCTTAACATGGCTGAGTATATAATTTTTTTATTCGATTACTACAAAAGTGTTTTCCAAGAGATGAACAAAATCAAAATAAGTATGGATTTAGATGAAATAGAATTGGGCGTTGAAAAAGCAGCGAATCTAGGGCTGGTTATTAATGAAATTTTAACCAATGCTATTAGACATGGGTTAGAAGAAACAAGTAATCCAGAATTAAATATCAAAATGAAAAAGTCATCTGCAGGAATTAATATATTTATTTCAGATAATGGTGTAGGGTTCGACCCTCAATCACCAGAATTTAATAAAGGATTAGGTTCAGATATAATATATGGAATCATTAAGCAACTTAGCGGAGAGATTTCTTGCACAAATAGTAGTGGAACACAATATACAATCAGAATACCTGCTACATAGAACTAGTTTCCAATATATCGGATGATCTTTCCATACTAACTAAATTCAATCAAAACCTAGTCACGGAGTTGTTGCATTTACCAAGCTGTCTAATTCCACTTTTTACATGTCAGGAATGCAACTATATGCTTGATGCACCTAATCCGCAAATGTTAATGTCTAGCCTCACTTCTACGGGAGTTACAATGAGAGGATATGTTTATGAATTGTTGGATTCAATTAACAATCCAGTGGGATGGTTACCTTATGATGCAACACATATTGCTAAATTTGCGTATTTACTTCATTCATACAATAGTGGGGTAGAAATAGAAGAAGAATTAGGTTTTAAAAATATATCTTAACCCTACAAATAGCTCTGTGACAGTAGATTTGGATAATAATATATCAGAAGATGCCACTATTACTCTTTATGATCATCTTGGTAAAATGATCAAACAGTTTAAAGTTGGTAGTCTAATTAAAGATCAAACCATTTCCTTTGATGTGAGTCATTCGCTCTAGACATTTCAACTTCTTATTCAACTAGAACTATTTGACCAAACGTGTCGATTGGTTAGGAGTGAAATGATTCAAAAATACAAGTATGCTCTCAATAGAGAATTGTATTAAATAAATGAACGCTTCTAGTAAGGCATTTTATTAGTTTTTTTACAATTAGTGAAATTAATCAACCTTCTTACCATTTTGTTTTTATCTTCATCTAATAAGTTAAATAGGAGAGGAGTACCATTTATGAATTTTTTTTTTAGATTAATTGATGCAAAGTCCATTTCTCTGCCGCTTCAATCGAATCAAAAATTTTTAGTGCAAATGGGATGTTATCGAGTTCTCTGTTTACTGGAATCATTGAAATTTTCAACCCTAAGTCGTTAGATACAATTGCTTCAGATTTGATTAATTTACTTCCTTCACCATAAGTCCAAAAATTGATTACTTCACTTGAAACAGTGACCAAAGGTTCTATTAATAATATAAGTGACAAAGGAAAGATTTCAGATCTTTTCTTCAATTTTTCATACTCCTTTAATGAATCGGAAAGTTCAATTTGATTATGCTTTTTGAATACAATATAAGTAATACCATTGTCAGCAAAATAATAGTCTACTTTTTCTAAAGTAATACAATCCTCTATTGAGTTTCTGATATGATTTATAATAGTCGGAGCATCAAAAGAATCCATTGTGAAGGTTTTGGTTAACTCAAATATAACCATCAAAATATTAAATAATGAATGATAGGTTCGCTTCTTGATTTGAATCAAGAGGAATTAATCTGATCTGAAGCAATTTTGAAATAAAAATGAAGATTACAATTTTAATCGCGATAATGACCACTCATTTTGTTGCCTTGACACAGGATAAATCAACAGTAAGTGGTTTTGTTAAGGATTTAACCTCAGGAGAACCAATCATAGGTGCAAAAGTTTATTGTTCTGAAACGAAACAAGGAACCATTACAAATGAATATGGATTTTATAGTCTTACTCTATATAATGATACTATTAAGATTCAATTCAGTAGTATAGGTTACTCTCCTCAGGATTCTACAATTCTAGTATCATCAGATATAAATATTTCAATTGAACTTTTATCTAATAATCAATTAAATACTGTGGTTGTTTATGGACAAGAACAGATAGAAGATAAAACTCAAATGGGAGAAATATCACTTCCTATGAATATGGTTCAAAAACTTCCTGTCTTATTGGGAGAAACAGACATTATTAAAGTTCTTCAATTATATCCGGGAGTTCAATCGGGCAATGAAGGTTCAAGTGGAATGTATGTTCGAGGAGGAGGAGCTGACCAAAATTTAATTCTATTAGACGGTGTACCAGTATATAATGTGTCTCATTTATTTGGTTTCTTCTCAGTATTTAACTCTGAATCTATTAATAATGTTACAATGATAAAGGGAGGTTTTCCTGCTAGATATGGTGGAAGACAATCTTCTGTTTTGGACATAAGAATGAAAGAAGGAAATTCAAAGAATTTTCAAGGCTCAGTTAATATAGGACTGATATCTTCAAAATTTACTCTTGAAGGTCCTATTAAAAAAGACAAAACCTCTTTTATAATCTCAGGACGTAGAACATATATGGACTTATTGGCAAATCTAGCCAGATCAAAGAAAGACACTCCACTTAATAATGATTCAACCTCCATGAAAACCGGATATTATTTCTGGGATTTAAATGCAAAAATTAATCACAAGTTTTCTGACAATAGCAGACTTTATGTAAGTGGTTATTTCGGACTTGATAGATTCTATAACCAACAAGGTTTCTCTTATAGTTCAGGTGGGGTAGTTTCAAAACAAGAAACAAATAACAAATTACAATGGGGCAATGCTATTGGTTCAATCAGATGGAACAGAGTCATTAATCCAAAGTTGTTTTTAAATGTTTCTGCTAATTATAGTCAATATCAGTTTTTGGTTGGATTTGATATTAAAACATTGTCAGGAGCGAATGAAGAAAAAATTGGCTTCTCATATAGTTCGGGTATTAGAGACTGGACTGGAAAAGTAGATTTTAATTATCATCCAAATTCTATTCATACAATTAAATTTGGAGGAGGGAATACATATCACACTTTTACACCTGGAGTCAATCAATTTATAACTTCGGGTAACACTTCTTTAGATTCAGTTTCTTCAACCAATAAATTATTTAGTCATGAACATTGGTTGTACTTGGAAGATGATTTTGAAATCACCAAAAAGCTAAAGGTAAATTTGGGGTTACATTTAGCTGGATTTTTAACACAAGATAAATGGTTTCCTTCCATTCAACCGAGAATTTCAGCTAGATATCTTATAAATGCAAATTCTTCTTTAAAACTGTCTTATTCAAGAATGAATCAATACCTACATTTATTAACTAACCCAACAATTGGACTTCCAACAGATTTGTGGGTGCCAGTTACGAAAACAGTAAGACCACAATTTTCAGATCAAATTGCATTTGGTTATTTCCAAACTCTTCCTATAGGTTTTCAATTTTCAGCAGAAACTTACTATAAATCAATGAATAACCTAATTGAATACAAAGAAGGTGCGAGTTTTTTTAGTGCCTCTGCAGACTGGCAAGACAAAGTGGTTACAGGAAAAGGAAATTCATACGGATTTGAATTTTTATTCGAAAAGAAAACTGGAAAAACTACCGGTTGGATAGGTTACACCTTAAGTTGGAATAATAGACAATTTGAAGACCTTAACTTTGGTAATCCTTTTCCTTATACATATGATAGGCGGCATGATATAGGAGTAGCAATTACACACAAATTTAGTGACAAATTTGATCTGGGAGTGGTTTGGGTTTATGGTACTGGTAACGCAACAACTCTAGCTTTACAAACTTATAATGGAATTGATGGTTCTACATACACAGGCCAAAATCCAATGGTTGAAATTGAATATTTGGATAGTAGAAATAATTATCGAATGCCTTCATATCACAGATTGGATATTGGACTTAATTTTAACAAGCAAAGAAAATATTATTACCGCACATGGCAGTTAGGGTTTTACAATTTGTATTCTAGGCAAAATCCCTTCATGTTGTACTTTGATTTAAATGATAAGGGGCAAAAAGTATTGAAACAACTTAGTTTGTTCCCAATTATTCCAAGTATTTCTTATTCTTTAAAATTTTAAAATTATGAATCGTGGCGTATTAACTGTACTATTAGGTACCGCATTTGTTTCTTGCGTAAAAGAAATTGAATTTAATACTGAAGATGTGAAAACTAAAATTGTTGTGAATTCACTATTTTCAAATGACTCTATCTGGTCAATACAACTAAGCAACAGTAAAAGCATTTTGGATACTTCAAAATTAAAGTCCATTGAAAATGCAATTGTTCAGGTTACAGAAGAACAAAATAATATCATAACGAGTTTTACACATACAGGAAATGGCGTTTATACTTCAACTAATTTTACGCCCTCAGCGTCGTCAACATATAAATTAGAGGTAAATGTTCCAAATTACAATGCAATTACGTCTAGAAGTGATTGTCCTTTACCGGTAGAAATAATTGGTATAGATAGTGCCACAACAAACTTTGGAAATAAACCTTCGCTTTCAGTGGAATTAAGTTTCAACGATAGTAATGAAACTAAAAATTATTACATAGTAGATGTTATTGGTAATATTAAGAAGTATAACCAAGAAACAGGAGATACTGTATCTTATTTTGAAAGATTACAATTAAGTTGTTCTGATCCCAATATCGAATTGGTGAACAGCTTTGAAACGGAAGGTTTTGGTAATGTATTTAATTATATACTATTAAGTGATACAAATTTCTCATCTGATATATATAAGCTCAAGTTTAATATTATTAATTGGAGCGATCTGAAAGATGTTGACTTTCAGGGTTATATTAGGCTTATTAGTGCAAGCGAAGATTACTTTTTATATAAAAAATCCTTTGCTATTTATCAAGAGGTTCAAGGCAATCCATTTGCAACTCCGGTACAAGTATATTCAAATATTGAAAATGGTCTTGGTATTTTTGCTGCATGCTCTTACTCTTTGTGGCCAATTAATTGGTGATTTTCGTTTCTTTCTGAATCTAATTACCAAAAATTGAAGGTATTATTTGAACGCTATACCCTTAAAAAAAATCACTTCTAAATATTGGAAGTGATTTTTTTTGATTTCTTGAAAGTTGTTTCTTTCCTTCTCATGTAGTTCAATATAAAATTATAGTTTGTTTATACATTTGATATTCAAATATAATGTTGTTCAAATGGCCAAGAGGATGATTAGTGATTAGTTCATTATAAATGAATTTGATTTTAGATTTCAATTGATAAAGCAAGTGATTGTTCATTCTTATTTTGATTGAAAACTTAAGACATAAAAAAAGAGCCCGAAGGCCCTTTGATTTACTCAAGTAAATGCAGCTTAATTGATTACAAGCTTATGTGTCTTTATTTGATTTTCAAATTCTATTACTAATGTATAGAATCCTGTAGTCAAATGTGTCATGTCAAAGGCTACTTGATGGCTTATTTGTTCAGTTATTTTACTATGTTCAAATACAATTTCCCCCGTCGCATTATAGACATACACTCTTATAATTTCTTCATCAGATTGATTAACCAAATTAACGATTCCTCTTGAAGGGTTTGGGTAAATTGAAACTCCATCCTGAATTGATTTTTCTTTTATACCGGCAACATTATATTGGATGCAAGGAGAAGTTCCGAAACATCCATTTACGTTTACCAAAACTGCATAATTTCCATTATTGTTTGGAATATAAGTGGCCGCCGTCTCTCCTGAAATAGGTGAATTTTGATTGTCGCAATCTAACCATTGAAAAGAATCAGCATTGGTAATTGTTGATTCTAAAATTCCATTGTTTAAAACAACAAAAGGATCAACTTCTTCAACATGTAAGAATGTTACTACTACACTGTCGTTTCCATTTACATCTAATAAAACATCAGTATAGGTACCAGTTTGAGTGTAAGTATTCTGGCCAACAGAGTAAGAGTCACCTGCGCAAATATCTACGAAAAACTCATAAGTGTTTTGAGCAAATCCAAAAGAATACACGCCAAATTGATTAATAGAATTATCAGTTGAGATATTACCTGCACCATTTCCAGAACATAAACCTGTTGCTGTTGAAGGAACATCATCCCATTCAGTTCCATTCCAATTGGCAATAGATAAATTTTGGCAATTTGTTATACCACTTGCGGAAGCGTCTTCCCAATAAAAACTAAGTTCAACATCTAGTGTGCCGTTTAGATCCTCTACCTGCCAAAATTCGTTACTGGAAACAGAGGTCAAAGGAGTATTTACAGGAGTTAAGTTAGTAAAAGGATAGTCAAAATACTCTACCAAAACTATATCATCTATAGAAGTAGGAGCAGACATAGAAGCCCTTTTCCAGCTATTGTTTTTTCCAACCGGAAAAACAAAAGCGTCATTTCCCATTTTGATCATTGGACCATTTATAAAACTTGAGGTACTCCCTTCATTACTGATTGCATCATCTGTTATTACTACATAACCAGATAGATCTGTGTTAACTTTGCCTGTTACAAGATTTAGTTCGTCTAAAACAACAAGTGGAACAAGTAAATCTAAGCCTTGAGGACTTGTGTTGTCCATAATGAATTTCCCAACAAATTGTGAAACATCACCACTTAAAGTTTGTTGTAAAGTTCCATTGGTGCGTATTGTTGCAAGGCTAGCATCCATAAACCCTGGTACATCTATATTTCCTGAAATATTTATAATAGAGGTAGTTGGAATTTCCAAACTTGAACTGGTATTAACCTGTAGATCATTAAATTGATAAGTTCCAAATCCCACCAAAGAGTTAACTCCATCAAAGGCTGTAGCGCCTCCTTCTGCATAATACGATCCTAATATGTTCAATGAAGTTCCATTAAAAAGTACATTACTATTTCCTTGTTGAATAATGCTGTCCTGCCAATCGATCATATTAATCATCCCACCATTTTGATTCAGGTATCCATTTGTATGAAGCAGTAAATGCATTTCTACGGTACTTCCAGGTAAATTTTCGACATTTCCATGTATCACAAAATTTCCAGCTGAAATTTCAACCTTTGGTCTTCCCATTCCTGGAGCAATCCCGTTCCAATTTAAGTTTCCGTTGACAAGGACATTTCCTCCTGAAACGACTAGTGTAGGTTCAAAATTCCCTAATTCATTTTCCAATGAAATTTCTGAAGTAATATTTAAACTTCCCCCAGTAATGTTATATAGAGAATTTGCCAGGAAAGCTCCATCACTTATTGCTAAAATTGCTGTAGTAACAGAACCCCCAGATTGAACGGTATAGCCTCCTTCTTCAACCGCAATTCGATTTCCAACCTGTAAATTTCCAGCTGTTATTAAAGTACTTCCATTGTTACCAACTACTAGTCGATCATCAACATTCACATTCCCATTGTTTATGAAAAAATTCCCTCCCATTAGTACGTATATTCTACCTCCGTTTGAAGGATTTACAGATAATAAACCCCCATTACAATTTAAACTAGATCCGAATCCGTCAATGTTGATGTCATCCAATGTTGTTAAATCTGCATTTATTGTTAGTTGGGCTCCATTTTCAATGTTGACCTTTGCTGGATTAAAAATTGAATTAGCATTTATTGTAGGATGAGCAAATACCCCTGTGTAATTTGCTGGATTGATAATTATATTTTGATCAGTTAATGGCCAGTTATCCCAATTTGCAGGATCATTCCAATCGCTGCTATTATTTCCTGTCCAATTTTGTGTCCAAGAAATTCCCGAAATACATAAGGCTGATAAAATAGCAGCCATTTTTGTTTTAGTTACTTTCATTTTTGTTTTTATTTAATTAAGATTATTCCTTTAGAGATCATTGAGTTTTCATGAACCATAATTGTATATGCACAGGCTGGAAATTCACTCAAGTCTATAGTGTATTGTAAATTATTCTGAGATTCAAATTCTTTGATCAGTTGTCCGGTATTATTGTATAATTGAATCTTAGCATATGTAGATCCAGCTAAATCGATTGTTACTTTATCATTTGTGGGATTCGGATATATATTTAATTTTCCTGTTGAATTATTTTTGATATACAATTGGTTAATAGGTGCACGGTACAAATAGCGATCTTGTTTTTGAATAGCATATATATTGCCGTTTTGATAGACAATACTGCATTCATTGTATTTCAATCCTATATTAAACAATTGATCCAGGCGACAGGATGAAAAATTATAATGATCATTTCTTTTAATTAAAAGTCCATCATCATTGGAAGAACCAATTCGATTTGAAAAAATAGTTTCTTCAATAAAGAAAATTTGATGGGATTCATTATAAAACCATTCAAACCCAGAATTTGATCTTCTTAAATGTTGAAATACTTCTCCATTGATTAGGGAATCTATTGAACCGAATAATGTCATCTGGGTAGCTGCCATACCAATGGTTCCAGAAAAGGAAATATAAATTTCTCCTTGTTTATTTAGAGAAATATCACTGAAATAAACCAGATTTGTTTCATTAATTCCTCCTGCATCATATTTTAAACTGGAAATAATGTCCCAGTTAGCTGCTTGATTATCAGAAATTATAATAATGCCATCATGATAATTGTATTCATGAGAACTAAGGATGATTCTTCCTGAAGAATCTATCACAATTTCTGACAAATATCTGTCACTTTGTACACCTAATTCAATCTCTTCCCATTGGTTACCATATGAAGAGGTTTTAAATAGGCCTGCACCTCGATATTTTGTATTACCATTCGTTGTTTCAACGTGA
This sequence comes from Paracrocinitomix mangrovi, assembly GCF_019740355.2. GTDB lineage: Bacteria > Bacteroidota > Bacteroidia > Flavobacteriales_D > Crocinitomicaceae > Paracrocinitomix > Paracrocinitomix mangrovi. The sequence continues at coordinate 417,106 of NZ_CP091819.1, forward strand.
CCTGTTGAAACGTAAACAATTGAATCTGACCAAGATTTAAAATCAGTAATATTAGATTCATTATTCTCAAAAATGAGACTCCATTGGCTTCCTTCGATATCAGATGAATAAATTCTATTTAAACCTACAAGAATGTAAATTTTTGATTCTGTGCATACTATTTTATTAACGGGTCCTTCATTAAACAATTCTTGCCAATTGTCTCCATTATTAGAAGAGGAATAAAGTCCATTATTGGTACCTAATAATAACTTTGATTGCTTATATACTTGTATACAACTAGAATATTCATTGGGAAAATTTAAGAAAGAAATTTCCTTTTTTTCCCAAAATGATTGCGCATTAGTTCTTAAACTAAGGCATAGTAAGCCTAGTGAAAGAAAAATTGTTAATCCTTTCATAATCAATTTAATTGACTTGTTTTTAGGTGTTATTAGCTATTTACCCTTTTAGCGAATGTTCATTTTGCTTGTTTCGGATAAGCGCTTCGGCTTGAGAAATAGTTTCACACAAAATAGTTGTGACCTTATTAGAATTGGACTTTTCTAATTGAATTGAAGACATTTTTGAAAATAAGTCAGGTGAAATTATGCTTAAATTATACCTTAATCCATACTTAAAGTTTTCAGGAAAAAAGTAATTAGAGATCCAGTCTACCAATCCTGCCCAGGCACCTTCAAGTTCTTTTGTGTCATGAACATGAAAAGACGTATTATTTTTTACACCTTCCCGCTTTTGCCATTCAAGCATTTTCAATGACGCAATTTTAACTTCTTCTTCAGTACAAGGACCTATCCACTTCATAAGAAGATAATTTTTATCTGTACAGTAAACTATCTTCGCATAGATGTCATTGGATTCATTTCTAATTAGGTCAACAACTATCATGTTTATTAAATTTAGACCTTACTTAAACAAGGTAGGTAACTCAAATGAAACGTTAAATTCAACTCCTTTTTCTACGACCGATTTAACATCAATTTTTGTCATGTCAGGAATGTTATTTAAGTCGGGCCATTCACTTTCATTTTTAACTGGATTTCCAATTACTCTAAAGTAATCTATTAACTCTCCTTTACTTAATATAACTACCATTTTCCCACTGGTTTTTCCAACGTTCTTATACGTGTGTAAAGCCAAAGAAGGGATATGTACTACACTTCCAGCTTGAGCTTTGAATGGGGAATTCAAATCATTTAAAACAAATTCAAATTCACCTGATAAAATGTAAAATATCTCTTCATCCTGATGTGTGTGTGGTGGAGGTCCACCAAGTGGCGGAACATTTTCCTCAAAAATGGCATATTCATAATCTGTTTCTTCCGGTGTGACAAGTAATCTGATAACATTTGTCAATACGATTAAATCTTCTTTACTTTTCATTTTAATTTTTTTACAAAGTAAAAGAGGATTTGATTTATGACACTTGATTCAAATCAAGAACTAACCTAATTTGGCTCGATATCGACTTAAAGTCTCTGGAGTAATATTCAAATAGCTTGCAATAAAATGAAGAGGTACTCTTTTGAAAATTTTTGGATGCATTTCCATTAGTCCTTTAAATCTATCTTCAGGAGTGACTCTCAATAATTCAGCTTCTCTTCTTTCTCCTTTGATTAAGTGTTCTTGTAATATGAAAATTGCAAATTCTTTAAGTGCCCGACTTTGCTCGAAAAGCTGAATTACATCAACATATGAAAAGACTAAGATTTCACATTCCTCAATTGCCGCAATATTAATTTCAGAAGGTCTATTAGATAACATACTGGCAAAGGAGCAAACAAAAGAATTTTCAAAGTAAAAATCATTGCAAAATTCTTTATCAGAGGCACCATAAAACTGTCTTAATGCCCCTGATTCAACAAAGCCAATTCTATTTGAAATTTCACCTTCTTGTAAAAAAAAATCATTTTTTGATAAATGAATAACTTTCAATTTATTATTAAGAAGCTCAACTTCCTGTTGTGAAACTCCAAATGTTTTTTGGATATTATCTATAAATCGTTTCATTCTTTGTCCAGACAAAAAAAATCTGGCAAAAGTTAAAATAAAAATCTAAAATCGACCATTTATTTTGAGTAAGATCAATGTTAAAAATTGTCATTTTAAGTCTGATACTACATAGTACAAAAAACAAAAGTGCTTTGTTTTAGTATAGGGGATAACCACATCTTAATTCGGAATACTGAAATTTTTTATTCTTTTGTATTATTGGTAACAAAGTAAAAACCTTCCATTAACTTCTGTTAATGGAAGGCTCTCTTCTGATGTTAAATAATATTAGGTTAACTATTTGATGTTTTCAAAGGGAATATATTGCGGAACAATATTCTGAATAGGTTTAATAGACATTAGATAATTAAATATTGCTTGTAAATCTGAATCTGAAAGTTGTCTGTAATTTTGCCATGGCATAGGTGGTAATAATGGTCTTGAACCATCAATTCCTTTAAATTTCCCTTTCGTCATAGCTTTCTTAAACTGTTCAAATGTCCAATTACCTAAACCTGTTCCGTCAGGGGTTAAGTTTGCGCTAAAAGAGATTCCCCATGGTCCGACGGCAGCTGTTAAATCTCCGTTGAAAAGAGTCCATCCACCAGGCAAAACATTTGATTTGTCTAACTGAGGTAATTCTGCATCTTCTGGATATCCCATTAACCATCTATCCATATCAGGAACTGGGCCTTTTTCGGTCATTTTTTTTGGTGTATGGCAATCAGCACAGCCAATTATATTTACCAAATATTCGCCACGTTCTTTTGATACATTTTCTTTAGATTCATCTTCGAACGCCTCTTCTGATTTGTCGCCACAATTTACCAGTAAAAAAATTGCAAATAGGTTGAACAAAACCATTATTGTATTAACTCTTTTCTTCATTATGTTTAATTTGTGGATTATGCTATTTAATATGTACAAAAATGCATTGAATTGATCTTATTGAAATTGATTCAGATCAAGAACCTTATTCAACTACAAATCCAACTTTAGAAGAACGTAATTCTACATTAAGCTTCGATAATCTGTAACTAATGACTATAGAAACAATACATAAAAATGATTCTATCATCAACCAAGTATTCCCAAATTCTCCTAGCTGACCATCAATTATAATTGTCAATATACGCGATATTGCATATGCTCCCCATAAGAGAGTAAAGAATTGAACTGAACGTTTAATGTTGTTTTTTAACATAACAATTGCAGAAACGCATATAGTGATTCCCACACCACCAAACACACCTCTAATAGAACTCATAGCATCAGTGTTTCCTAAATCTACATTTACCAAATCCATTGTTGCTTGTGGTGAGATCATAGATAAAATACTTACATATCCAATGCTGACTACTGAAAACCACACATAGATTTTTGCTAGTAATTCTGTTCTTTTTAAATTTTTCATTGTCTTAAATTTTAATATTTTAGACAAAGGTGCTCCGGTATGAAAAATTAAATCTTGGTATTTTCTAAGATTTAAATTCGCACTGAATTAATAAGCTTACTAAAATTAGTTGGATCAATTCCAAGATAGTTTGCAAGGTATTTATGTGGTACAACTTGTAATACGTGAGGACTTCGTTTTAAGAGTGATCGGAATTTTTGTTCAGATGAAAAACATTGTAGTTCCACCATTCTTTCTAATAGTCCTCCAATTTGAACATATATTATATGTTCTATTACTTTGTCAACTGAAGGGTATTTACCTCTTAAATGTGACAAAGTGGAGTGGTTGAGTCGGTATAATTTACTTCGAGTAAGTGTTTCGTAAAAGTATTTTGAGGGTTTCTTTAAGAGAAAAGAATCTACAACACCAGCAAATGAAAATGGGTAAGATAGTACTAAAGTTGCTTCCTTTCCATCTTCGTTAATATAATAAACTCTTTGAGTGCCTTGGACAACAAAATAAATGTAGTTCTCCGTTTCTCCCGAACTTGTAATAGACTCATTTCTTTCAAAATCAATTTCTTCCCATTGGGCAAAAAAATCATCCCACACTTGTGGATCCAGAGTCATGTAACTGTATATATAGTTTTGAAGTTCTTTTTCAAAGTCCAGATCTTGAATTTTTTCAGGGAGGCTCACAATCGAAAGAGTTTATTGGTTAGCAATAAATCAAAGATTCAAAAAAAAATGAATTTCGAAAAGAAAAGTATGAAATAGATTATTGATTTGAATCAAGAATAGATATAAACTAAGTGCGGAATTTTGTCCCAATATAAAATTATTTAAAAATGAAATTTAAAATAGCTACTTCAATAACAGTTTTTATTCTAGGGGTATCAACAAGGAAAGTTGTTGCACAAATACAAAATCCAGAATGGATGAATCAAGTTCACATTTCTAATACAGATTCACCTTTTGGGCTTTGGGTAAATCCTTTCGGAGATATATACGATTTTGGAAGAATAACGGCATTCAATGGTAATTTTAGTGGAGTTACAGTAGGAAAAACTGATCAACTAGGGAATGAAATTTGGAGAAGCAATTTTCCTGCTTCAAGTGAAAATTGGCAATTATTTCCAAAGGCAATTACAGGTGATGAATATGGTGATATATATTTATTGTTAAACGAAAGTTATAAGTATACAGACACAACTTCTAATAGAATTTGCATAAAAAAAATGGATCCAAATGGTAATACTATTTGGTTTAAATATCTAACTGAACTTGTTAATCATAGAACAGAAGAGGTTATGGCCTCCAACTTAATTTATAAAAATGGTGCTTTATATTTATGTGGTACCTATTCTGATGAAAATTTATACTTAGTCCAAGGTATGGATGGAATATTATTAAAAGTAAATTCTGTTGATGGAGACATTATTTACAGAACTATTTACAATAGTATATATGATTCTGATGATGTATTTAGATCTTGTGTTGTTACAGAATCAGGAGAAGTACATGTAATAGGAAGGAGTAGAGGATATGTAGGTCCAATGATGACTTATTCTAACTATGACGCCATCTCTGTAAAATTTAGTGATTCAGGCACATTTTTATGGGAAAAACGATTCAACGGAACTTCCAATGCAGAAGATTTTGGAATTAACATTGCATTGGATGAATATGGCAATTCTTATCTATCTAATCAGTTAAAATCGATCGGAATAAACCAAAAAACCGTTTACATTAATAAAATTGATGCTTTAGGAAATGAAGTTTGGACTTATTCATATCAAGGTTCTAGTTCAGGATATGTCCGTCACCAGCCAATTGCAGTTAATGCCAATGGAAATATAGTTTTTGTTACTTCAAATGAAAATGGAATAGTAATAAAATGCCTAGATACAGGAAATGGAACAGAAATTTGGACAAGTTTTTATAGCAGAGACAATTTAGGTTCACAGGATGTACAACATAACATGATAACAAATGAGAATGGAAACATTTATATTACTGGTATTACTGTGGACGGAACGCCTTATGGACAAGGAAAGGATATGACAACTTTATGTTACAATGAAAATGGACAGTTACAATGGTACGATTATATCAATTTGGGAAACTATAGCACAGCTGGAGATCGCGGATTGAATCTGCAATGGTGCCCGGAAAACAATAGTTTATATGTTGTTGGAAATGGACAAAACCCAGATTATGATACGGACATATTAATTGCGAAATATGGCTCAGGATTATCAACGGTGAGTTTAGATAATGGAACTTTTTCTAAAGTAAAAGTATTCCCAAACCCTTTTAATGATCAAATAATTATCGAATCTTCAGGTGAAAAAATAACATCCTTTCAACTGTATAGTATAAATGGGACACTTTTATTAGATGATAAAATATCTGATTCGTTGACAATGAAAATAGATACAAAACATTTAGCTCCAGGGGGGTACTACATTCAAATTAATAATGGTATTACTAAAGTTTATCGTTTGATAAAAAAATAGCGATTGAACGATTTAAAGAGGTTTTATAATCCTATCATGTTATTGATGGGATTTTTTATTTCTATAAGTCTAATAAAGTGATAACCATGTAATCAAAATTTTGAATGGATTGTAAGAACTTGATTTAAATCAAGTTGGTACGAATAATAACTTCTCAAATTTGCAAAACACAAATAAATAATGATATGAAAAAGAAACTACATGTTTTAATATTCACTTCTTTTTTAATAGTTTTTTCTTTGCCAATTGTGGCTCAAAATAAAAGACCCGGGTATAAAAAATATACTTTTATGTCGGATTCAATTAAAAGTGAAGTTGCTCAAGTAGATTCACAATGTCCTTCGGGGCCAAACAAGAAAATAATTAATATAGAAATATTAAATCATGATGAATTTCAAGTGATAATTTTCAATTCAGTAAGTAAGTCTATTTGGGTGTCTAAAGTATTTAATCTTTCTGATTCAATTTTTGACACTGAGGATATTCAAAAAGGAATGTACATAGTGAACATATTTGGAGAAGTAGCAAGAACAAATGGATTAATTAAATAAATATCAGAAATTTTGCTGACTTGGTCACAATTAAAATTGTTATTTCGTTGTAGATTTAGATGTGATTTCAATTCCATTTTCATTAAAGGTTTTCTCACTTATAATTTTACCATCTTCATCATATACAATCCATTTACCAATATGGGTTCCAGTGTCTGGAATAAAGGTCCCTTCTTCTTTTAAATTGCCATTTTCATAATACGTTCGAAGATAGTTGGTGTCCCAATTGATTGTGTAAGTAATGTTTCCATTCTGTAGATAGTACTTCCATTGTCCAACAGGGTAACCATTAATATCTAGACTTCCCGATTCTTTTAAGATTGAACTATTTGGGTAATACTTGTCTTTTTGCTCTTGAGCAAACCCTTGTTTGATGATAAATAAAAAAAATACTAATGCAACTAATTTAATCATAATTCTACCTTTAATAGTACATAACGGCTTGTCTAAAGTTTCGTTGTTTTATTTCAATACAATATTTTTCTGCTTTTCCAAGATTTTGCTAAAACTAGCAATTTATTTCGTGTGATATGCGTTGGTCATAATTCAGGACACAAGTTGTCGAGAGGGAGCGCTTGGAATTCTTAGATTTCTGTGTATTACTGGGAGCTTTTTAATTGAAATCCACGGTTGGGCTTTGAAATTTATTTATTGTTTTTTACTATTCCATGGTTCTGTTTAACAATATCATGTTCAAAGGGATTGTAAAAATCTTCAACCCATTCATTGTTTTTGAAAATAAAAGAGAGATATGGGCTTAATATAATATTTTGGGTTAGTATTAGGTTATCTCCTTCTTGAGGTGTGTATTGGAAATCAAAGCAGTTTTCACAACTTAAATTTAATTTAACCCATTCAACATCTAGACCTTTTCCAATGTCCTCACTGGGAAAATTATATCTTCCTATCTCTAACTCTTTATTTTTTCCATTATACCTGTATAATATCCAAATGAATTCAATAGGGATTTGGTCATTTTTAGTATTTGGAAGTTTTACAAGTTTCCCTTCTTTATGTATAAACTTATCTGGTTCACGATATTGAATTTCCTTTTCGTTGCAAGTACACAGTTTAAAGCCTTTACTGAAATCACACATAATATTATCAATAGCACATAGCGTTTGGTTAAAGCTAGTAATTTATTGCACGCATTAAGGATAACTAATGTGTTATGCTAAGAAGCATCTACTTATTTTATCGTATCTCTAATTTTTTAATAAAAATTGAAACTGACGAACTAAAATTCTCTGGTTTCCTTGAGCTTTCCTCTTTTGTAATATTCAGTTCTTGCATAACGTCCGTCTATTTGATAAAATACCTTGTACAGCTTACCATTGTTCTTGTAACTGTAATATTTGGAGTTTAAAAAACCACTGTATTTTTTACCTTCAATATAATATGTCAAAGTGTACAAGCCCTCTTCAATAAGTTGGCCTTTTTCATTATAAATCAAATAATATGTACTGTCTTTGGGATTTATTATTTCAAAACTTGTATTCCATTCAGGTTTTTGACAAGGTCGTTGATTCCATGATAGAATAGACTCAAAAACTAAAGTATCTCTTTGATTAACCTCCACCGTATCTACAACTTGAGAATATGCTATTCCACTATAGATAATTAGAAAAAGGAGTATTATTTTTTGCATATTATATACTATATAACGAATTAATCATAAAGCTTAACGCTTTTAAACTTTGATTGAGCAAAATATCCAAATGAATTAAGCTCTTACTTTAATTTGTCCGGATTTCGGGAACAAAATTAACTAATAACTCGGTATAGACTTTTGTATTCTAATATTGATGCGGTTTCTAATTTGTTATCGGAGATTAATTACTTCTCTTGAATAAGAGGGAGAAATTAATACTGAAAACATATTCAATTGCTAAATACTTATCTTAATTTGAAAGCGTTTGATTGGCTTTATTAAAATGATTTTCAAATGATTATTTTTGCATCTGAAGCGTTTAATTGAGAAAATGAAATATGAGATTATACAACCTTGTGACCAACTTAAAGACTTAATAAGTCATTTTTGGATAGGTACATGGGAAAATTCTCAAAAAGCAAACTCTATACATTACATTATTGCAAGTAGTCTAACAGAAATTACATTTGCTTTTAAAGATGACAAAAAAAATTCTGAATTACTGTTTACTTCAATTCAAGGACAAACTGATCAACCAAATCAGCATGCAGTAGAAAATTATAATCATCTAGTCGGTGTGGCCTTTTATTCTCATGCCTTTCCTTACATGTTTAATATTCCAGCTTCCGAGCTTAATAATGAATACCTTTCACTTGATACTTTTCTCGGATACAATGGAAGAATACTTGAAGAAAAAATAGTCTCTGCAGTTTCAACTGAGCAACGAATCCGAATCTTGTCTGAATTTTTTATATCCCTACTTCAAAAACAAAAGTTTGAAGACGAACTGGTCATGAATGTGATTGGAAGTTTAAAAAAAAGTAATGGGGACGTGAAAATGATTGATATCGCAAGTGAATTTAAGATATCACAAAAACAGTTAACTAGAAGATTTAAAACATTTACCGGGTTTAATCCTAAGGTTTATTCTAGAATTATTCGTTTTGAATCTGTGGTTAAAAATTATCCTCGAGTTCAGAATTTCACCGAGTTATCATATCTAAATAATTACTACGACCAAGCTCATTTTATACACGAGTTTAAAACTCTTTCAGGTTTTACACCAAAAGATTTCTGGAAGTTGAGCGAAGAATAAAATACTCCATGTCCATTTTTTACAATTTATTGCAAAACCCTGCCTGTAGTTTTGCAGAAAATTAGAATAATTAATACATGTTAAAATGGACATAAAAAAGAAAACAAGAATTGCAGGACTGCTTATTTTGGTGGGAATGATATGTGGAATTTTTAGCGTTGCACCTGCTGTTGACTCATTAGACTATTTAACTAAAGCTTCTGAGGAGTCTAATCAAACAATCATGGCCGCTATTTTTCAGCTAATACTTTCCCTTTCATATATCGGTTTTGCAATCCTTATCTATTCTATTATAAAGGACTACAGTAAAAGCCACGCAGTTGGATTTATGACCTTCAGAGTTCTAGCAGTAAGCATCTCCGTTATTGGGATCATTCTATTATTATCTACTTTAAGATTAAGTGAAATGTTTGAAGAGAATACTTTAGAAGATTCGACAATTTTTTCAACTATAGGAGAGGTGTTAAAGTACACCCGTGATGTAATCAATCACATCTTTATGGTTTTTCTTTTATGCATAGGCAACATAATTCTTTACCTATTATTTTATAAAACAAAAATTCTTCCACGCTGGATGTCAGTTTGGGGTATAGGTGCAGCTATATGGTCAATATTTGCAAGTGTTCTAGTCCTAATTAAAGTGGTAGACATTATCACACTAGAATATTTAATGTTAAACGTACCTACTGCCATATTTGAGTTACTTCTTGGAGTGTGGCTACTTGTTAAAGGCTTTAACAAAAATAAACTTACACAACTAACAACAAAATAAAGAATTCATGAAGCAAATAGGTGTTTTAATCTCATTCTTAGTTGTGTTATCAGCACAAGCACAAGTATATAGTTATTCGAATTTATACAGAGTTTTGAAAGAGCAAGACAGTATATTTTTTGAACGCTGCTTTAACGAGTGTGATCTTGAATATTTAAACAATCATATTACCGAAGATTTAAAATTCTTTCATGATCAAAGCGGTTACCAAAACAAGGAAGTATTTCTTGACAATACACTAAAATACATCTGTAGTGATTTTGAAAAAAAACCAATTCGGCTATTAGATGAAAATAGTTTAGCCGTATCTCCGCTTTTCAATAATGGAAAACTATATGCAGCAATTCAAACAGGGATACATCATTTCTTTTTAAGGCAGGAGAACAAGGATGATGTTTGGACAAGCTCTGCAAAATTTACTCATGTTTGGGTTATTGATGATGAAAAATGGAAGCTATCTGTAGTTTTAAGCTATAATCACAATAATGAACTAAATGAGTCTCAAAATCTAGAAAAAGATCCTTTTGAAGAGTATATATTCAGCACATATGATTACGCATATTTATCCGGAAAAAAATTGGTCGTACAAAATAGCGTTCCTAAAGGGGGACTAAAATATACCACTGATAATACAAATAAATTCTATGCTGTATTCTGGAGTCGTATAATCAATGAAACGAACCATTCATTCCAATTAAGGATGAATTTCTCAGCAGATTCTAGTGTTCTTTATACTTCACCCTACACATATTTCAACTTGTATTTACCATCCGCAAAAATGAAGGAAGTGTCTTTAGATGAATTTAATTATGGACTGGATTTAAAGTCCTTTTTAGATGAAAACATTAATAAACCAACCGAGTTAAATAGAAAAGTTCATTCAAATGAGTCTTTTTCCTTTTATGTTGTAGCAGTTTTTAATCGAGGAGTACAGGGTACTTTAAGATCCGAAATTACTTTACAAGATCAATCGATCTATTATACTGTAAATGAAAAAAAAATGCAAATTGGTTCGATCAAACAAATTATTAAATGAATCTTACTAAACTTATTATAGCTCTTATGTTTCCGGTTGTTGTCTCTGCACAGACAACATTAACACAAAAACAGATACGAGATGACTACAGAATTTTCAAATCGATCTTAATCTCAGTACATCCTTCATTTTACGAGTACAACACAATTGAAGACTGGGACAGCATTTTTAATAAAGTAGAAAAAACGGAATTAAATCATCTTAAGAATGCAGATGAATTCTATAGAACTCTTTGTTCGATTGCAAATAATGTTAGGGATGGGCATTTAATGGTCTACCACTCAAAAATGGATACAATTCCAAAAATGTTTCCATTAATGTTAAAAATAATTGATAGCAAACTATACACCGACACTGATGAATTTAACATCCCTCTGTGTTCTGAAATTATTTCCATTAATGGAGTAAGTAGTTCACAATTATTAGATAAAATGCTTAAATATGTTCCTGCTGATGGCAATAATTTGACCAAAAAATATAGGCAAATTGAAAGAGAGTTTGGTATCCTCCATTATTATGAATTTGGGAAATTCGACCAGTTCGAAATAGAATATTTGACACCAGAAAATCAATTGACAACAACTGCTGTCTATAGTCAAGTATTTGAAGAAATAGGTGACAGATATCCTTTAAGAAATTCACATTTTGCTTTATATCACGGTTATTCAGACCGTAATTTATACTTCCAAGAACGAATTAATGAAAAGTGGCCATTTTATAATTTTATTGATTCCATCAACACGGCCGTGATTACAGTGAATTCTTTTGGATTGGAACCAAAAGAATTTAATTCAAGACTCATTGAAATTTTTATGGATTTTAGAAAGAAAAAGGTAAAGAATTTGATTGTGGATGTTAGACAAAATAATGGAGGATACAGGATAAATGCTATTAATTTATTTTCATTATTAACTAATAAACCATTCAAACAAAGAGTATCAGAAAGTGTTATTACTTCTACATTATTTGAAGAAGAGTATATTATCGATACACTTTCAAATTATGACCTATTCTTAACCAATTACTTTGCTAATAGTATTCAAGAGAACAATAGATGGGTATTGAAAAAAGATCATGCAGAAAATGAATTAGAACCTAATAAAAGACGATTTAAGGGACATACATACGTGCTAATTGGTGGAAGAACTTTTTCAGCTGGTTCAGCATTTGCGTTAAATGCGAAAAATGACCCCAACATTGCACTTGTAGGTGAAGAAACTGGTGGAGGTTATTATTTTCATACGGGACAATATCCCGTTTTATACCAACTTCCGTATTCAAAAATAATGTTAAGAATATCTTTGGTGAAAATTGATCACTATGTTAATGACAATACACAGCCTAAAGGACGAGGAATAATACCTGATTACAATGTAAATTTATCAGTTGAGGACTTGAAAAAAGGAAAAGACACTCAGTTGGACTTTGTAATTAATCATATTCAAAATAATTAGAGGCTTTTATGCTAAAAGGATATCCAATAATTCTGTTATTTTTTAAAAAAAGGAATAGTGTTATAGTTATTAACAGGGACAAATCTAATTTATTCTTGGATTTCTAACTTTAACAACATTGTTTAATCCTTGACAGTTGCTTCTACAGCCCTTGTGGTTCTAAATTGTTACTCCTTTGTTACTTTTTAAGGTGAAAATCTCCTACTTTACTGAGTTCATCACATTTTGTATTGGGAAGTAATTAATCTAACTCTTTAAATAAACTAACATCTGCATATTTCATCTGGTGATGACCTTTGTGTTTCTTCTTTTTGTGTTTTTTATGTCCGGGATTATTTGATCTTGGATGATGTGGATTTTTAGGGTTTTTATACCATCCTTTGTGTTTGCCATTGTCATGTCTTATTGAAACTGTACAAGAACTTGTAATTATTGACAAAGTGAAAATAAATGGAACTAAGTATTTGATTCTTTTAATATTAAACATAATGTGAATTTTGAATAATATCAATCAAAATGAGTTACATTCCTTTTTTAAATTCTTGATAAAAGAAGTTTAAACAAATGAAATTCAGTGCTTTAGATATTTTTGGTAGATTTTTAAACTATGTTAAATGGTTTTCAAATTGAATTTGTTTTTTCAAATTGAAAAAGATTTTTAAACCCTCACACCTATTACCCTTCGACAGGCTGCGCCACCGCTAAAGCTTTTGCGACACGCGGTCAGGATAAACTGCTTAAATAGATGTTCGAATTATATTCTCACACCTATTACGCAAACATCATCTAGCTGCTCTAAACTACCTTTCCATTCTTCAAAGGCTTCATGAATTAACACTCTTTGTTTGTCCATACTTTCACTTTGAATAGAGAGCAAAAGTGTTTTGAAATTTTTGGCTTTGAACTTTTTGCCTTTGTCACCGCCAAATTGATCAGCAAACCCATCTGAAAAAATGTAAATAGTGTCTCCTGAGTTTAAGGTGGTGGTATGTGTAGTGAAAGGTTCAGCATTTCCAAATTTTCCAATAGGCTGTTTGTCTGCCTTAATTTCTTCCACATCCTGAGCACCATTTCTAATGATCCATAAAGGGTTGTGGGCACCCGCATACTTTAGAATAGAATGAGAAGCAGAATGAGAATGAGAAGGAGTAGCAGAATGAGTATGAGGTTGAGAATGAGATGGAGATATAGAATGATATAGAGAATGAGTATGAGTGTTTACTTCATTCCTACTGTCATTCTCATTCTCTATATCATTCTTTTTATTGAGTGTAAGTGAAACAAGTGCAATGTCCATTCCGTCTTTTACTTCTTCTTCAGATTTTTCAAATTCTTGAATGACAATTTCCCTTGTTTTATCTAAGATCTCACCTGGATCCGTTAAACCATGTTCTCTTACTGATCTATTTAAACCATTATTACAAACAACACTTACCATAGCTCCCGGAACGCCGTGTCCAGTGCAATCTGCAGCAGCAAAAATTATGTGGTCATCTTTAGTTTCAAGCCAATAAAAATCCCCGGCTACAATGTCCTTAGGACTATAAAGTATAAATGAATCTTGTAGATATTCTTTAACCAGTTTTTGAGGTGGTAAAATTGCAGATTGAATGCGCTTTGCGTAAGTGATTGAGTCAATTATTTCTTGATTTTTCTCTTCTAATTCCTGATGTGCATGCTCGATAATTACTTTTTGCTTACTGGTAACTTTAAATCTTTGATATACAAATCCGGCGAATAAGGCTATCATCAATAATCCACCAATTAAAACGTACTGTTGATTGCGTTTCACTTTTATTTCAGCTTCTTGCTTTTCCATTTGGATGGTGGCAATTTCTTTTTCTTTGGCATAAGCTACACTGTCCGCAGCTGTTTGTTTTTCATAGGCATATTTATACTCTTGTCGAATAATTTCTTGTTGATGTTCAATGCTTTCAATACTGTCTCTGGTTTCAATGTACAGTTCATACATTCTTAGACTTTCACTATATTTTCCTAAAGACTTGTTGATTTTCCACAGTGTTTTGGCTGCTTCATTTACTTCAATTGTAGCACCTATCTCTTGAGCAATTTGCAAGGATTTTTTACCATATGCCAAACCTTGTGAATATTTACCTAGTTTTAAATAAGCTCTTCCTAAACCGTTTAGCGAATTTGAAATCCCTTGCTGAAAGCCAATTTCTTCGTGCATTTCCAATGCATTTTGAAAATACTCAATTGCCTTTTCGTTTTCACCCATTTCTTCATAAGCACTTCCTATGTTATTCAGTGTGATGGCTATGATCTCGCCATCTTCAACTTCCTCAGCTATTTCAATGCATTTTTCATAATATTCTATAGCAGTTTTATTTTCTCCTGTAGCATTATAAACTTTACCAATACTATTATATGCAGTTGCTATTTGTCTTTTGTCTTTGTTCTCTTTAGCTAAACTCAAACTTTTTTTGAAATACTCAAGGGCTATGTCATTTTCACCTTGATCAACATACACAAGTCCAATGTTGTTATATGATGCTGTCATTCCATGCTTATCTTCTAATTGCTCATCAATCTTTAAGCTTCTGGTGTAATATTCAATGCATTTAGAGTAATCCCCTTTGTTAGAATAGAGTATCCCTATGTTATTATAAGACTGCGATAAACCTTCCTGATCACCATGTTTCAGCTTAATGTCCACGCTTTTTTCATAATACTCAAGTGATTTGTCATAATCTCCCATGTCTGAATAAACTGCACCAATATTGTTGTACGTTCGCGAAACACCTAATTCATTTCCTAGTTTTTCTTCAAAAGCTATACTTGCCAGATAGTATTCAATTGCTTTATCAAAATCACTTAAATAATAGTAAATGCTTCCTAGATTATTGCTAGCGGCAGCACGAACTTTAAGGTAAAAGGTCTCTTCATTTTCAACAAGCTTTGTTTCCAGATTTAAAGCAGATAAGCTATCCATCTTAAGATTAAGTTCTAGATCTAATTCAACATCAAAATAATAAATCAACTGGTCCCAGTCATTCCAGGCTTTAATGATAATTGAATCGTGTTCTGCGTTTTGAATTACATCTTGAAGTGAATCAACAATTGCGCTCTCTTCTTCAGTTAGTTGACTAAAACTGATGTAGGGAAGCAGTAATAATATGACCAGTAGTTTTTTCAATTGATAGTACACCTAAGAGATGCTAAAACAATGTAATAATTATGTTGTAAACTTCAATAGATTTTTAGGAATTAGATTTGCTTAATATTACTCTGACCATGTATTGTGAGCGCCTATCATTTCCCAAGAATTTCCTTTCCTTTTCAAGATGGCAGACCCGCCTCCATATTCAATTCTAAAATCCGCTCTTGCATATTGAAATTCTTTATCAAATGTAATGGAGTATATCTTTGGAAAAGATTCTAAATGCCAATTTTTATCCCAATGATGACCAATAATGTGAACTTTTCGTTCTAGAAAGCCCTCTTTTGTATCGGCATACTTTTTTAAGTCTCTTCCTTCTGTATCTGCAGTTGAACGTTTATAAGTGGAACCCATAAAATTTGTCAATATTTTACTGTACTTAGAGGTAAGGTATACGCATTTTTTATTTTCAATATTTAAGGTAGGTCTAAAGTTTTCAATCTTTAACAGTGGTGTTTTCTCAATTTCTCTGATATAAATATAAAATCCGTTATTTGGATGGAACCTTTCA
The DNA here is from genome assembly GCF_019740355.2 of Paracrocinitomix mangrovi. Taxonomy (GTDB): domain Bacteria; phylum Bacteroidota; class Bacteroidia; order Flavobacteriales_D; family Crocinitomicaceae; genus Paracrocinitomix; species Paracrocinitomix mangrovi. Next base: position 433,264 of record NZ_CP091819.1, read on the forward strand.
ATCGTTCTAGGGGCAAATTTCCCGTCTTTTTTTTCTAAATACAAAGCTCTTGCTTTTTCAGATTTAACAGTGCTGTTAATTCTGTCAACCATATATTTCTCAGCTTGTACTTCATTAAAATAGATGATATCTGTTGTATATAAGTTAATGTAATTTTGAATAATTAAATACTCAACTGAGTCATACATGTTTTTATCATGGCCTTTATATCCAATTTTATCCAAATGAGTTGGGTCATAGAGCATTTTGAAAATTTGGTGTGCGCTTCTTTTTAAACTGTCTTTGGTTTCAAATAAAGAGTCTGGATGAGCATCATATTCGTTATGCCAATTATTGAAGAACTTATTAAGAAGTGAATCAGATTCGGTTTTATATGCTTTATTTAATAATGCTTTTTGTGATTGAGTGTTTCCACAAACACACATAAAAATTGATATAATGAATAGGGTCAGTTTCATTTTGTTTAAATATCAGAAAAAATCATAACTCTTTGAAGTTTTATTAATTTTGATTGAAATAATAAAATCTAACAATGAAAAACTCACTAATACCTGCATTTGCTGCTTTTTTAATGTTTTCTTGCTCACAATCACCGCAAAACTTAGTTGATTCGAGAAAAGAAGACGCCATCAAGAAATTTGATCAGTTTTATGCCTGTTATGAAATTGCAAAAACTACACCTCCTATGCATTCTGATGAAATCCATTATGAAGAAGATGATGCTTGCATGGATTATGGGGATTGTCAAAATTGCTATCAAATAGGGATGGAAAGTTTTAAAGATTTAAGTGAGCCTTTAGATATTCCTTTTGACGGAACAAGAAGAAGAGAGCATGCAGATATGGCTAAATTGTTTGGTATTGATTTAAGTGAGCACAAAGAACCTCATGATTATCCTGTTACAGAGAATTACAGTTATCAAAAAATAGATAATGAAAGTGGAAGCTGTACAAATGCTATTTTGCAGTTTTTGGACACCAAGTATTTGTTAATCAATAGAATGAAAACTATACACGAACCAAGTATGGCCGGTGCAAGTCAGTTTAACTCAGGATTAGTTGAGGGAGATGTTTTGGTTTTTGATGTAGAGAAAGCAAAATTATTGGGTGGATTCACTGTGAGTTCTCAAAATGATCAAAACGTTCAAACTTCTTCGGGTAGAGATATTGAAAATGTACGTGCCGATTTGGAAATGAATGTTCAGGGGGTAATAAGAGATAAGTTTAAAAAATTAACTCCTTCTTTGGAAGGTGAGAGCTTTGAGTTTTAATGCAAATTCACGGTAAAAATCATATAGGATTTCAATTAAAGGCCTCAGGAGATAAAACTTTCAAAACTTTTGATCCTGAAAGCAATGCTGATAATGAATGGATCTTTCATGAAGCAATTGAAAGTGAAATAAATGAAGCTGTATCTCTTGCTAAAAAAGCTTTTTCACTGTTTAAAAATATTGCTGATTCAAAAAGAGCAACGTTTTTACGAAAAATCGCGGAGAACATTGAAAATCTGGGTGATGAGCTTTTGACCGTATATTCTAAAGAATCTGGTTTACCAACTTCAAGAGCTAAAATTGAAAGACAAAGAACATGCAATCAACTAAGGATGTTTGTAGATTTCATTGAATCTGACAATTGGCGAGAAACAATATTTGAAGAAGCGATTCCCGAAAGATCACCGAATCCAAAACCATCTTTATTAAAAACATATAAACCTTTAGGGCCGGTTGTGGTTTTTGGCGCCAGTAATTTTCCGTTTGCTTATTCTACTGCAGGAGGTGATACGGCCAGCGCTTTAGCCTCTGGATGTCCGGTAATTGTTAAGGGACACCCAATGCACGCGGGCACAGGGAGTTTGGTTGCAGATATGATAATTAAAGCAGCGAAAGAAACAGGAATGCCTGAAGGAGTTTTTTCTAATTTACAAAGCAGTGGAATAGAAGTAGGGCAAATGCTTCTGAATCATCCGGGAATCAAAGCAGTTGGATTTACTGGTAGTATAAGAGGAGGAAGGGCTTTGATGGATTTAGCTGCCAAAAGAGCAGAACCAATTCCTGTTTTTGCAGAAATGGGAAGCATAAATCCTGTGTTTATTTCACCGGATAGCATTAGTTACGAGTCAGATAAATGGATAGAGATTATTACAAAGTCAGTGCTTTCGGGTACAGGTCAGTTTTGTACTAACCCAGGTTTAATCATTGGGATTGATTCGGAAGAATTAATGCGGTTTGCCAAGAAACTGGCAAGTACTGTTGCAGATGAGAATGCTTCAGTTATGTTGAATCCATCCATTCAAAAATCTTATAATAATCTAAGAGAACAGGCCTTAAAACAATCTGAAGTAATCCAACTGACAGCTGAAGGGAAAGTTCCGGCTAATTATGCTTGTCAGACAATTGCTACAGTTAAGGCAGAAGAGTTTATTAAGAATCCAACATTAAGGCATGAGGTTTTTGGACCCTATTCAATTGTTGTTCGAGCTAAAGATAAAAGCGAGTTGATTGAACTTATTCAAAATCTTGAAGGTCAGTTAACAGGAACTTTGATCTTGCAGAAAAATGAATATGATAAATACAAAGAACTGGTCAGTGTTCTAGAAGATAGAGTAGGTAGGGTTATTTTTAATGGAGTTCCAACAGGGGTAGAAGTAACTGCTGCAATGACACATGGCGGACCTTATCCTGCTTCTTCAGACTCAAGGTTTACGGCTGTTGGTGTGTATTCAATAAAAAGATGGTTAAGACCGGTTACTTATCAGAATTTTCCTACAGAATTATTACCACTTAACGATTAGTCGTAAGTTTAGCCTACGTCCGGTGAGGTGGTTAGGAATGGCATAATATCTTGCACTAACATCTTGTAACCATTGATAGGAAATTACATTGTTTATCCCTAACAAATTAAAGGCATCCAAACTAACCGTTAGCTGATCAAGTTTGTTAAAGAATTTTTTATCCTTCACTTTGTCCTTGTTCTGCGGATTAATAAAGTCATACATAAATCCAAGATCAACTCTAAAATAACTGTCAGTTCTCAATACGTCTTTGTATCGCTCATAGGTAGGAGGACCATAAGGAAGTGGTGTTCCAAACAGAAGGTTTACAGACACTTTAAAGTCCGGTACTCTTGGCATGTGGTCCTGGAAAAACAAAGAGAATGTGAATGTTTGATCCGTTGGTCTTGGAATATAACCCGGAGATTGTAAAATGGAATCTGTAGCTATGCTGTTAAAAGTATATCCCTGAATAATAGTATCTCCATCAGAATTCAGATAGATATAATAGTCGTCATTCTTAATGTCTTCAGCCGTTTTAAGAAAACCAACCCTGAAAAATGACTCAACTCCTTTAATGAATTCGCCGTGAATTTTTGCATCTAAACCATATGCATAAGCAACTGCACTATTTTCACCGTAATACCTGATTCTGACATTGTCAATTTCATAAGGAACAACATCCCACATGTATTTGTAATAAGCTTCGGTAACAAACTTAAATGGACGGTTCCACATTTTGAAATACACATCCATTCCTAAAACATTGTGAAATGATTTTTGAGATACCACATCAGGATTTATAGTTCCCAAAATACCTCTCATTGTCCTGTACAATGGTGGTTGATAGTAAAGTCCACTTGCAAATCTAAACTTCATGTTACGTCTTGTAACCGTTGAATCCTCATTTAAAATGTAAGATCTAGGGGTATAGGTCATGCTCAATCTAGGAGTGATCCAATATTCTTCATTGTAAGTTCTGAATCCTCCTCTTGTTCCCAGGGTCATTGAGAATTTAGCGGGGCTATCAGCTAATGTATCTGTTTTATAGATAAAGTACTTAGTAGAATCATTTTTGATCTTCTTTTTAAGTGAGAGTGGTTTTGATTTGAATCGAACCCAGTTTTGAGTAAACTGATAATGCGCCGTAAAACGATAAGTTTCAACTCTATTGTCTTGTTTAATTACCTCTTGTAATTCTATTTCATCAGGGTTTCCAATAGGCAATGAGTATCCTGCAGAATCTATCATGTGCCATTCACTTAAAACATCATTGAACAATTCATATTGCGCTTTAGCTCCCCAACGCATTTCCCCAAAAGTTGTCATGATTTCACCATTAATTAGCTTAAGAGATTTGCGTTTGGTGGTGTACTTTGAATTCATGTAGACATTACCAATCCACACATTCAGGTCGTTTCTTCCGTGATCTAAAAATCCTCCAACACCAACGTTGCTTGTAGAATCACCAAATTCTTCTTTAGAAGGATCTGTTTCTAATTGATTGATCCAGTACTGTCCTAAAATATCAAAGTGCTCACTTTCAATTGAATGGAAAACAGAAGCGATAAAATCTGTTTTCAAGTTTTTGTTTTTACGCCATTCAACACCTGTGGCAGCTGTAAACGTCTGGAATTTGGTTTCTTCTTGTCCTTCATAAAATACTCTCAATTGATATGCTTCATTCACTGTTCCCCAATTGGTGAGTCTGGTAGTAGGGACAAAACGATAATTGTTATTTGAGTAATGACCAAGTAATATCAACTTTGTATAACTGTCAGGACTGTTATAATTCAAGTAATAATTGGTAAGAACTTGATAATCAAAGAATGTTGGGTTGTAATCCCCCTGAGTTGGTAAAGCACTTAAAATATAACTGTTTGCCCTGTATCTGGCTCCGGTTATATAATTGAATCTTTTGTTTTTAGAAACGCCCTCAATATGAGCCTGACCGCCCATTAAACTTGCTTGTGCACTTCCTCCAAAATTCAACGGTTCTCTGTACTTTATATCTAAAACAGAAGAAAGTTTATCTCCGTAATAGGCATCAAAACCACCTGCAGAAAAGGAGATGTTTTCAACAAATGCTGAATTGATAAAACTTAAACCTTCTTGCTGTCCTGAACGAACCAAAAATGGTCTGTAAATCTGAATTCCATTGACATAAATAAGGTTTTCATCATAATTTCCTCCACGAACGTTGTAATTAGCTGTGAGTTCATTGTTGGATGAAACTCCCAATCCTACCATTTTGATGTAATCTTCGGCATTACCCTGGACACTGGTAATTCTAAACAAGTCAACATGAGGTAATTTATCAATGAAATCACCAGTTGGTCCACCAACTACGGTTACTTTGGTTAATACATTGTCATCTAAGATGAACTTACCAAGATGAATATCAACAGAATCTACAGTAACTTCTGTCAATAAATTCTCTGTTCCGGCAAATCTTGCTCTTATAATGTAAGTGTCGTTTGGAGGCAGTTCTAGTGTAAAGTCACCTAATGCATTTGTAAGTGCTTGAGAACCCTGGATTCCGTCTACTTTGATTTTTACTCTTTCTATCCCGTTTCCTTCAGTATCAACAATATTACCTTTTACCTTGATTTTTTGGGCAAAGATGGTTGCGTTAAGGCAAATGAACAGTATGGAAAGTAGTTTTCTCAAATCAGGCTGTAAATGTATCAATTCAGCTGCAAAACAAAACGCAATGTTTTCTACAATATTTTAAAAGAGTCCACAATATGATTGATAAATTGTTAATATTCTTTTGGTTTTCTGCGTTTAAGGTCTTGATATCTCTATTATTTTTGTTGATATGGCAGCCTTCATAGTATTTTGAAGGCATATTGAAATTTGAGAAGATGGCAGAAAACAATCAAACCAACTATACAGAAGATAACATCCGGTCACTTGATTGGAAGGAGCATATCAGGTTAAGACCGGGTATGTATATCGGAAAGCTAGGTGATGGAGGAGCAGCAGATGATGGGATTTACGTTTTAGTGAAAGAGGTGATGGACAATTCAATAGATGAGTTTGTCATGGGTAACGGAAAACGTATCAATGTCAAAATCAAAGATGGAGTGGTCAGTATTAGGGATTTCGGACGTGGAATTCCATTGGGTAAAGTAATTGATTGTGTTTCCAAAATAAATACTGGGGGAAAATACGATTCAAAGGCTTTTAAAAAGTCGGTTGGATTAAATGGGGTAGGTACTAAGGCAGTTAACGCATTGTCAACTCATTTTTTAGTTGAATCATACAGGGATGGAGAGCGAAAAAGAGCTTCTTTTAAAGATGGTGAACTGGTTGAGGATGAAAAAGTTGATAAAACAGATGAGAGAAATGGTACTTACATTGAGTTTAAACCGGATGAAACCATTTTCAAAAATTACAAATTCAGGGTTCAGTACTTACAAAAACTTTTCTGGAATTATTGTTACTTAAACAGGGGATTGGCCATTTATTTTAATGGTGAAAAGTACATGTCAGAAAATGGATTACAAGATCTATTAGAAGACAATATGGAGAGTGATCCTTTGTATCCTATCATCCATCTAGAGGGAGAAGATATAGAAGTAGCCATTACGCACGTAAGAAGTTACGGTGAAAATTATTATTCATTCGTTAATGGACAGCACACAACACAAGGAGGAACGCATCTAAGTGAATTTAGAGGTGCTGTTGCCAAAGTGATTAAGGAGTTTTTTGGAAAAAACTATGATGCTGTGGATATTCGTCAGTCAATGGTTGCAGCAGTTTCAGTGAAAGTTATAGAGCCTGTTTTTGAGTCTCAAACTAAAACAAAATTAGGGTCACAAGAAATTGAACCAGGAGGAACTTCAATGAGAGCCTTTATAGGAGATTTCTTAAAAACAAAACTGGACAATTATCTACATAAAAATCCAAAGACTGCGGAGATCATGGAAAGAAAGATCAAGCAATCTGAGAAAGAGCGTAAAGAATTGTCCGGAATTAGAAAATTGGCCAGAGAGAGAGCGAAGAAGGCAAGTTTGCACAATAAGAAGTTAAGAGATTGTAGAGTGCATTACAACGATAATAAAGATGATAGATACAAGGAGTCTAGTATTTTTATTACAGAAGGTGATTCTGCAAGTGGATCTATTACAAAATCAAGAAATGTAAACACGCAAGCAGTCTTTAGTTTAAGGGGGAAACCTCTAAATTCTTACGGTTTGACTAAAAAAGTAGTTTATGAAAACGAAGAGTTTAACTTGCTTCAGGCGGCTTTAAACATTGAAGATGGAATTGAGGGGTTGAGATATAATAAAGTGATAATTGCTACAGATGCGGATGTAGATGGTATGCACATCAGACTATTACTGTTGACTTTCTTTTTACAGTTTTTTCCTGAATTAGTAAGAGATGGTCACGTTTACATACTGCAAACACCTTTGTTTAGAGTTAGAAACAAAAAAGAAACTAGATATTGCTATACTGAAGAAGAAAGATTAAAGGCGCTAGATGAATTAGGGAAAAATCCTGAAATTACCAGATTTAAAGGGTTGGGAGAGATTTCGCCGGATGAATTCAAGAATTTTATTGGAGAAGATATTCGTTTAGATCCTGTATTAATTGGGCAGGATGCTAAAATTGATGATGTGTTAAGTTTCTACATGGGTAAAAACACGCCAACCAGACAGGATTTTATCATAGACAACCTAAGGGTAGAAGAATCGGTAGAGGAGTTAGATTAATGGTTTAAATAAATTTATTTAAATAATTGAATATTATTAAGTTACATGTTTTAATATTATTATTTGTTACCGGCTTTTTCACTTTGGAATTGAAAGCTCAAGAGCAAGGAGAAGTGAATTTTCTGGTAGATGTTGATAATGGGTATTTTGAGATTGTTGTAAATGATACAATGTATCTAAAAATCTACAAATGTACCTTACCTGTTGGGCATCATAGAGCCAAAGTTTGGTCTCCTGGTTATTCAGTAAAAGAGGTTGAATTTGACGTAAAAGCTGGTGAAGTGACCAAGCAATATGTTGAAATGGAAGTAACTTCTAACAGAAAGCAGTTCGAATCTGAGTATAAAGATTACCGAATGAAATTTCACAAGTCGCTTACAGTTCCAGGTTCTGCCACACTTGCTGTTGGTGTAACTTCTGCATTTTTAATGATGAAAGCGTATGATACCAAGCAACAAGTTTATTCAAATATTAAAGACTACTTTAATGCGCCAACTTATTATGAAGCAGTAACATATAGGCAAAATATTGAAGATTTAAATAGAAAGTACAATGCTTTACGCTTCTCATTTTACACTGGTTTAGGATTGACGTTGGCGGGTACAGTAACTACAATTATTACTTATAAGAAATTTAAAAAGAACTATACAGAGCCTACGTTTAACCCAGAAAGTCCTTTTAAAGATAGGTTTTCACTAAATGTTGGTCCTACAGCTTTTTCACTTTCCTTCAAAATCTAAATGAAACATTTCATAATTGCCATATCGTTGATATTCTTGTCAAGTTCTTGCCTTAAAAAGATTGAGGAGGTTGAAACGGCTAATACCAATATTATGGATCCGGATTATGCTGGAGGTCAATGGTTTGTTTATGATGATGTTTATACATTTACCAATTCAAACAATGATCAATTCGTGAAATTGGATTTCACTATTCCGGCTGAGAATGCACCTAAATTGAAACCTACATTTATTGATTTGGCTGTAAAGGTCAATGGAGGGAATTATATTTATACTTCTGTAAATATCAATACGCAAGGGGATTATGATGGAAGTGTTGCTGTTGTTCCGCAGGGTGAAACAAACTATTGTGTTGAAATTGGCGTCTATGTAGAAGAAGAAGATTTAGTAATAAATTCATTTTCAGAGTGTAAATCACTATGATGACCTTGATTCAATCTATAAAAAAAACCTTTTTAGTACTAGTTGTAATACTTTTAAGTAAAGGTGCCTCTGCCCAATATACCTGGGGACAGCAACATTCTGGTTCGTATGATATGCATGCTGTTTATTTTGTAAATCACTTTGAAGGGTATTGTGGTGGACAAGGTGGATATCTCTTTAAAACACTTTCAGGTGGTAATGCAGGATGGACTCAAATATTTTCTCCTACTACCAATTTAATAACAGGCATTTATTTTTCTGATGCTAACAATGGTTTTATTGTTGATGATAATTCCTATATATATAAAACGAGTGACGGTGGAGTGACCTGGATAAATTCATATTCCGGTCAAGCTGGTGATGTAGCATATGCTATTAAAAAGTACGGAACAAGATTGTTTGTGCCGAGAGTTAATGAGATACTAATTTCAGATGATAATGGTGGTTCATGGTCTTCTGTGACGATAGCGTCTACTGGTTCAATTACAGATCTTTCATTTTCAGATGCTGATCATGGTTATTTTTGTGGAGTTGCGGGTGGTTTGGGTTATACTTCAGACGGTGGGAACACATGGATAGCTATGTCCGGACCAGGTATCTATTCATCTTATCATTATAATTCAATTCACACATTTTCTCCAGATCACTTTATTTGTGTAGGAGATAATGGTGCTGTTTTTTCTACTATGGACGGTGGTGTAAGTTGGTCATTTCCATCTATTTCATTAGCAGGCTCTAGTTTGTATGATATTGAGTTTTATAATGCAACCAATGGATTAGCTGTAGGTCAAAATAACAATGTGCATTATTCAACAGACGGAGGAGTTACATGGACTCCGGCTCCAACATCTGTTTCATCTACTAGCTTTTTTGCATGTGATCCAAGAACAGATGTGATCGCTTATATCTGTGGAACTAATGAAGAGATATGGCGTTCGCCAGCAGGAGTTGAAGATATTGCTGGTATTTCAATTTTAAGTCCCGATACTGTTTGTGTTGGAGAGCCTTTTAATTTGGTTTTCACATTTACTAATGTTGGTGGTGGTCCGTCATTTAATCCCGGATTCACAGTCTTGGCAGGTGGTAACTCTTTATTTGGTGATACCATAAATTGGGTAGGAACAGTTGATTCAGGTGATGTGATAACTTTTTCTACACAATTAGCAACATTAAATAATCCCGGAGATCAGTCTGTGATCATTTTTTCTACCGAACAAAATAATCAATCAAATAATGCCATTTTTGGAACAATAGTGGTGATGGAGCCGGATCCAACTACAGTTACTGGTTCAACTTATTTTTGTGTTGGAGACACCATTACTTTAGAAGCTGATGGAGGAATTGATTATACCTGGAGTTCAAATGTAGGCGGGTCTGATTATAGCAATCCTATTCAAACCGTTTATCCTACATCTGATGAATATTATGATGTAAAGATTATTCAAGCTTATTGCACCGTTTTCGATACGGTCTTTGTGAATCTGGATCCCGCTTGTGAAACGGATACAACAATGAATAATCAACCGGCTGGAAATTATACTTTTTCCCCCAACTTTGATGGAGTAAATGATTTTTTGGTGCTAGATTTTTTAAGCGCCTCTGTTCCTAATACAGTTAAAATATTTAATCGTTGGGGAAATGTGTTGTTTGAAACAGAGAATTATGATAACGAATCTGTTTTTTGGGACGGCACATATAGCGATCGTCCATCTCCAGTAGGTACCTATTATTTTGTCGCAGAAGCACAGAATTTAGGTGTGGTGAGGGGTTGGATTCAAATTGTAAAGTAACGATCAGTTCTCTTTACGTACACTTTAATTCATTTTATATTCATTTAAATCAACAGGCTGTTTTTTGGTATGATTGTTTCAGCAATTATATAAGATTAATCGCCAATTAATCTCATCATTTAATGATCGCATCAAATGGCAGCCTTCTCAGAGATGAGAAGGTTTTTTTTGTGCTTAAAACAATCGATTTAGTCTATGCGAAAAACAACTATGTCGAATAATGAATGAATTCTGAATTATACGGCTCGATATTATTTAAATTTGCCCAAATTAAACTAAATAGATTGTTTAGAATCAGTAATTTATATTTGTCTTTAGTGTTCTTAGCATTGTTTCAATTTCAAGGCAGTGCAAAAGCGCAAACAGTTGACTCTTTAAGATTGGACTCTCTTATAACAATCCTTACGTTAGAAAAAGATTCTAGTCAAACAGTTGATGTTTATTTGAGTTTGGCTGATGAGTACATGAGGGTGACTGATTATACTATCGCTTCTACTTATACTGATTTGGCGCTAGACCTAGCTGTTAAAATAGGATATAAAGAAGGTGAGTTAAGAGCTACATTGAATATGGCTCACATGTATTTAGCTTATTATCTGGATTATACTAAGTCAATATCTTTCTATGATCATGCTTTGAAGTTGGCTGAAGAAATCGGTAATGATGAAGATTATTTATCAGTATATAGAGGTTATTCTAATCTGTATTCTAGTGTTGGAAATCATTCGTCAGCATTGCATTTTAATGAAAAAGCAATAGAAGTAGCTGAGAGAATTGGAGATCAAGAAGTTGTTTCTGAATTAAATGCATATGCCGGAAGTATTTATGAAGAGTCTGGTGATAATGCTAAGGCAATTGAGTGTTATGAGAAGGTAGAGTCAATTGAAGATGCTAACAATTATATGGGTACCTCAAATGCCGCTTATACAGTTATCGCTCATCTTTATTATTTAAAAGGAGATTTCAAGAGGTCAATAAAGTTGTATAGAACTGCAATTAAGAGATTTGAAAGATTGCAAGAGTTTAGATGGGTGTCGTATACACATTCCGAGATAGCAGGTGTCTTAATTGAAGATGGTCAGATGGAATTAGCTGAGAAGCATGCTTTAAAAGGGTTAGAAATTGCAGAATTATATGATCTGAATAAAGAAAGAGGTGATAATTATAAAATGCTAGCTAACGTCTATAAGGCAAAAGGAAATACAGAAAAATATCAGAAATATCAGAAAGCTTATGAAGAATTTACGGATTCTGTGATGGTAAAGCTAGAAGATAGGGTTGCTGTGCAACAGTCAGTTTCATTGCCACCGAGTTCAGGTGTTTCTTTTAAAACTCTTATCAATTTGGCAATTATTTTATTCTTTGTGATAATTGCAGTTTTCTTAAGTGGTTTAAAGTTCAGTAGAGGTTAATAGTAAATACATTCTGTTGATAACTCTTGTCTTTCTTTAGTCTAATTATTTGTCCTCCTTGCTATTTTTGTTTGTTGATCTATTATGTCAGAGGAGAACGAACCACATAACGAAGAAGAAGAGAATTTACCACAAGGTGAAAATAATAATGAGAATGATGATAATATCATTCCGTTATCAGGAATGTACAAGGACTGGTTCCTTGATTATGCTTCATATGTAATTCTTGAAAGAGCTGTACCTGCTTTATTGGATGGGTTTAAACCTGTGCAAAGACGTATCATGCATTCCATGAAAGAAATGGATGATGGTCGTTACAATAAAGTAGCTAATGTTATTGGTAACACCATGAAGTATCATCCACATGGAGATGCGTCAATTGGTGAGGCCATGGTTCAAATGGGACAAAAAGACCTTTTGATAGATACACAAGGTAACTGGGGTAATATATTAACAGGTGATTCTGCTGCTGCACCAAGATATATTGAAGCAAGGCTTTCTAAATTTGCTTCACATGTTGTTTTTAATGCTAAAACTACAGAGTGGTTGCCGTCTTATGATGGTAGAAATAAAGAACCGGTTCATCTTCCGGTTAAATTCCCTTTATTATTAGCGCAAGGTGCTGAAGGTATTGCTGTGGGGATGGCTTGTAAGGTAATGCCTCACAACTTTATTGAATTGATTGATGCGTCTATTGATGTGTTAAGAGGGAAGAAAACTAACATCCTACCTGATTTTCCTCAAGGTGGTTTGGCAGATTTCTCTAATTATAATGAGGGTGAACGAGGAGGAAAAATAAGAGTTCGTGCAAGAATAGAGAAAGTAGACACTAAAACACTTATAATTACTGAAGTTCCTTTTGGTTCAACTACCGGCTCATTGATTGAGTCTGTGATTAAAGCCAATGAAAAAGGGAAAATCAAAATCAAGAAAATTGAAGATAATACGGCTGCTGAAGTCGAAATTATGATTCATCTTGGTACAGGTGTTTCACCGGATAAAACGATAGACGCCTTATATGCATTCACTAATTGTGAAATGTCTATATCTCCAAATACTTCTGTAATTCACGAAAACAAGCCAATGTTCTTGTCTGTGAATGAAATCTTAAAAATTTCAACAAACCAAACTGTTGAGTTGTTGAAATTAGAATTGGAAATCAGAAGAGGAGAGCTGGAAGAACAATGGCATTTTGCTTCTTTAGAAAAGATATTTATTGAGCAAAAGATTTATATCGAGTTTGACGGTAAAACTTATGAAGAAGCTATAGAGGTTACGCATGAGTTATTGAAGCCGCATGTCAAACATCTTAAACGTGAAGTTACAGATGATGATGTAAAGAGGTTGTTAGAGATTAAAATGCGTAGAATCACCAAGCATGATTCAGATAAAGCAGACACGTTTATTGAATCTCTTGAGGAAGAATTGAAACAAATTGCTTTTCACCTTGATAACCTTATTGAATTTGCAATTGACTATTTCAAGGATCTTAAAAAGAAATTTGGTGAAGGAAAAGAACGTAAAACAGAAATTCGTCACTTTGATAATATTGCAGTTCAAAAAGTAGTTGTCGCTAACAAAAAGCTCTATGTAGATAGGGAAGAAGGCTTTGTTGGTTGGGGACTTAAAAAAGCCGAGTTTGTAAAGGAATGTAGTGACCTGGATGATGTGATAATCTTCTTCAAAACAGGTAAGATGATGGTGACCAAAATTGCTGACAAAAAATTTGTTGGTAAAGGTATTATCCATTGTACTGTTTGGAAAAAAGGAGATGAACGTACCATTTATCACTTGATTTACAGAGATGGTGGTGAAGGTGGTCCGACAATGATGAAGCGTTTTGCCGTAAAATCTATCACAAGAGACAAAGAATACGACTTAACAAGAGGAACGAAAGGTTCTAAAGTGTATTATTTCTCATATCATCCAAACGGAGAAAGAGAAGTTGTTCAGGTTCAATTAAGACCAAGACCTCACTTAAAAAGAGTGAAGTATGATATTGATTTTGGTGAACTTATCATTAAAGGTAGAAGTGCTGCAGGTAACAGGGTTACAAAAGAAATTGTTTCTAAAGTAATTCAAAAAGAAGTTGGTGAATCTACATTGGCTGCCAGAAAAATATGGTGGGATGATGTTGTTAAAAGACTTAATGTTGATGGAAGAGGTGAGTTTTTGGGAAGATTCAAAGGTGATGATAAACTTTTAACTATCTATGATACCGGAGAGTTGAGAGTCACCAATTTTGATTTGTCAAATAGATTTAGTGATAATTTAGTGCACATTGAAAAATGGCATCCAGAAAGACCTATCTCTGCAATTTATTATGATGCAGAAAAAGATCTGCATTTTGTGAAAAGATTCCTGGTTGAAGTGAAATCTGATAAGAAAACTTCATTTATTGCTGAATTTGAGGGATCTACTTTAGATGTGGTTTCGACAGCCTATAAACCGGTTGCAAGAGTGGTGTATAATAAACGCCTTAAAGAAACCAGAGATAAAGAAGATGAGCTAATTAATCTTGATGAATTCATTGATATCAAAGGGATGAAGGCTCAAGGTAATCAGTTGACAAAGCTTAAGATTAAAGAAATCTTGCTTGAAGGCCCAATCAAAGGAGATGAGCCGTGGCCGGAAGTAGAGGTTGAAGAAGAAGATCAATTAGAAGATGGAATGGAAGATGGTGAAGATTTTGATGATTCAGATGAGGATACGCAATCTAGTATATCTGATGATGATACAGAAGATGAGGATTCTGAAAGCCCTATTGAAATAGAATGGGATCTTGAAGAGGAAAAAGAAACCAAAAAGCCGAAGAAAAATAATCCTATAAAAGATTCGGATGAAGATGATGATTCTCAAACCTCATTATTTTAAATTCAGTTTTCTATTACTGCTTATTTCTTGTAAGCCTTTACATTTTAAAGAACAGTTTAGACAAAATCATGCTATTGGAAAGCATTCTAGAGCCTTGAGTCATTCAGGACTTGAAACTTACGTTGCTGGCAAAGATGGCGTTTATTCATTCATTGTTTCAGATAAAATCATCTTAACAGATAGTGTTGAGAATGCAGAAGATATTCGCGATTTACATCTTATAGGAAGCAATTTACTTTTATTAAATTCTGGAAACCATGGGTTGATCTGGAAAATTGAAGGAGATGAAAAGAAAGTGGTATATCAAAAAGACAGTGTGTTTTTAGATGGCTTTGATTTTTGGGATGAAAACAGAGGGATTGCTTATGGGGATCCAGTAAATGGAAAAATGTTTCTATTAACTACAGAAAATGGAGGTAACACCTGGGATCAAGTAGCGTCTGAAAATATCCCTTCGGCTTTACAAAATGAAGCAGGTTTTGCAGCAAGCGGAACAGGAGTGAGGTGTTTACCTAATGGCGTGGCCTATATATCAACTGGTGTTTCAGATGTGTCAAGATTATTGAAGACCTCAGATTTTGGTGAACATTGGACAGCAATTAATACGCCAATTAAATCTGGAGAAAGCTATGGAATTTATAGCATGTATTTTTGGTCAGAACAGGAAGGGATGATTATTGGTGGTAGTTATTTGCATCCCGAAGACAATCAACAAATATGTTATTATACAGATGATGGAGGTGAAAATTGGAAAGATAGATCAAAAGGTTTGGGCGGCTATATCTCATGTATAGATGCTTATGATGATTTAATTGTCGTTACCGGAAGGATGGGGACTTACTACTCTGTCAATAGAGGTGAAAAATGGAACCTTTTATTTTCTGATAAATTTTATTCGGTTGATGTGGAAGAATATTCAATTGCTTTCTCAGGCAAAAACGGTGCGGTTCTAATTGGCACCTATAAATTTTAGCTTAGTAAATCATTTTCAAAAACTGACAAAAGTCATGTTTGAAGTTGTTGGGTGTCATCATTTGGGCAGCATATCTGCTATACTTTTGGGTTATACAAAAAACTTAAAACTATGGCACATACAACAACAACTTCAGGAGTAGCTCACAGCACAAGTGCAAAAATTCAAGTGACAAGCCCGGCTAAAACTAGAGATAATGAACAGTTTTCTGGAATTAAATGGTTGGACAATCTTGTAGGTGAATATAATTTTAACAGATATGGTATTTATGCAATCGCACTTCTTTTGGTGGGTTGTTTAGGTGGAGTAGCAGTTGGATTAGGTTCAATGACTAGCTCTATCGAGATTTTAATTTTAGTAATTCCTACTATGGTATCATTAACAATGATTTTAGCAGTAGCGCCAATGAGACTGTTGTTATGGACAGTTTTGTTTACTTGTTTGCTAGACATTATAATGATCGTATATAATATTTTGGTTTAAAGTTCTTTTGATAGGTGATCACTATAAAGTGATTCATTTCTTAAGGTGAGTGATGGCCGTCCCTAAAGAGGGACGGTTTTTTTTGTTCTATAAATCAAGTAGTTATGATTTTATTATGTAAAAAATTTGTTTATTAAATAAAAGTTGACTTAAATTTGTCCTCGAATATGTTAAAACAATTGCATCATATCCATTTTCATACTTGCATACAGGCGAGGAGGAAATGATATGTCAATAACTGAATATTATAAAAACCCGTCTGAGTGAATTGGACGGGTTTTTTGTTTACATATCCTTTGGTTTACTCAGACACTTTAAAAACAAAATGAGTAAACTAAAAATCGCAATTCAAAAATCAGGTAGGTTAAAAGACGACAGTTTGGCATTATTAAAACAGTGCGGTATCTCTGTTGACAATGGTAGGGATCAATTAAAAGTTTCTGCGAACAATTTTCCACTTGAAATATTTTTCCTCAGAAACTCCGATATTCCTCAATATATAGAAGATGGTGTGGTTGATCTGGGAATTGTAGGGGAAAATCTTTTGTATGAAATCGACAGTGAATTAGATGTATTGAGATCCTTGAATTTTTCAAAATGTCGGGTTTCTATAGCGGTCCCTAAAAATTCAAAATTCACTGATATCAAAGATTTCGAAGGTAAAAAAATCGCAACATCTTATCCAAATACAACTCAAAAGTTCTTTAAAAGTAATGGTGTTAATACTGAGGTGCACGCAATTTCCGGATCAGTAGAAATCGCTCCTAATATCGGATTGTCTGATGCTATTTGTGATATTGTTAGTACAGGTAATACCTTATTTAATAATGGCTTAAAAGAATTGTTTGTGATAATGAAATCTCAGGCAGTATTAGTAAAGCAGCCAAAGCCTTCAAGGGAAGTAAATAGTTTGATAGAGCAATTAAATTTTAGAATTGGTGCGGTACTACGGGCTAAAACTTCAAAATACATTCTAATGAATGTTCCAAATGCTAATATTCAAAAAGTGTCAGCCCTGTTACCGGTTCTAAAAAGCCCAACAGTATTGCCATTGGCAGAAGAAGGTTGGAGTTCTTTGCACTCTGTTATTGATGAAGATGATTTTTGGAATGTGATAGATCAGCTTAAAGAAGCCGGAGCAGAAGGAATATTAGTAGCACCAATTGAAAAGATTATAGAATGAAAATAATAAGTGGTAAAAATCAGGGAGAGGTATTTCAGCAATTGAAAAGACCTCAGTTGAATCAGCAGGATTTGAATGATTTAATGAATGAAATATTCACTGAAATCAAAGAAAAGGGAGATGCGGCAATTGCTAAATATGTTGAGAAATTTGATGGATATAAAGCGCAGAACTTTTTAATTGATAATAAGCAAATTGAATTGGCTGCAACGAAGGTTAGCGCAGAGGTAAAAGCGGCCATTCAACAAGCTAAATCTAATATTGAAAAATTTCACTCTGCTCAAATTCCTTCTAAAATTCAAGTGGAAACCACAAAGGGTGTAATGTGCTGGCAAGAATTCAGACCTATTGAAAAAGTAGGAATTTATATTCCCGGTGGTACTGCACCATTGTTCTCTACAGTTTTGATGCTTGCAATTCCTGCTAAACTTGCGGGCTGTAAAGAGCTTGTGCTGTGTACACCAGCGAGTAATATAGGTGGAGTTGCTGCTGAGATTCTTTATGCTGCCAAAATTTGTGGAGTAGATAAAATCTATTCAATAGGAGGTTCTCAGGCTATAGCTGCTCTTACAATAGGGACAGAAAGTATACCGTCTGTAGATAAAATTTTTGGTCCTGGTAACCAATACGTAACTGCTGCTAAAGTAAAAGCGCAGCAAATGGGAGTAGCTATTGATATGCCTGCCGGACCATCAGAATTAATGGTTGTTGCAGACAAAAATGCAGATCCTGAATTTGCAGCTGCTGATTTATTGTCACAAGCTGAGCACGGAGAAGATAGTCAGGTTGTGGCAATAGTTGAAACGGTTGAGTTTGCTGAGCAATTACTGGAAAAGGTCAACAACCAATTGCTTTTGCTTTCAAGAAAAGGAATAGCCGAAAAAGCTTTGCAAAATTCCAAAATCATTGTACTTAAAACTTTAGAAGAAGTTGTAGAGGTAGTCAATTATTATGCACCTGAGCATTTAATTCTGATGACAGAAAAGAATGATGCAATTATTCCTTTGGTTTTAAATGCAGGTTCTGTGTTTGTGGGAGCTTATACTCCTGAGAGTGCGGGTGATTATGCTTCTGGAACCAATCATACTTTGCCTACAAATGGAGCCTCCAGAGCATATAGTGGGGTAAATATTGATGCTTTTATCAAGAAAATTACATTTCAAAAAATATCTCCTTCAGGAATTAAAAATATTGGTAATACCATAAGTGTAATGGCAGATGCAGAAGGATTAGATGCCCACAAGAATGCAGTTGAAATCAGATTAAAAAAACTAAAAGTATGAATATCTCAGATTTATTAAGACCCAATATTCTAAAGATGAAAGCGTATTCTTCTGCGCGAGATGAGTATGCTGGAAAAGCAATGATTCAATTGGATGCAAACGAAAATCCATTTGCAGGTGAATTTGCAAGATATCCTGACCCTTATCAAAATGAGTTGAAAGCTAAAATAGCTGAAGCTAAAGGGATGAGCGCCAATAAAATTGTTTTGGGGAATGGTTCTGATGAGCTGATAGATCTTGTATTCAGAGCATTCTGTATTCCCGGTAAAGACAATGTGATTGGTATGTCGCCATCATATGGCATGTACAAGGTTTGTGCTGAGTTGAATGATGTTGAGTACAGGGAAGTGTTGTTGAATTCGGATTTTCAGTTGGACTTAACGTCAATGATGAATGCTATTGATGAAAACACCAAAGTGATATTCCTTTGTACACCTAATAATCCAAGTGGAAATGTTTTAGATATTGAGGATGTAGGGCGCTTATTGAGGGAATTTAATGGCATAGTGGTGATGGATGAAGCTTATATCGATTTTTCAACCAACCCGTCTTACATTAATACTTTAGATGAGAATCCTCAAATAATTGTATTACAGACTTTATCAAAGTTTTATGGCTTGGCAGGTTTGAGACTGGGAATTGCTTATTGTAGTGAAGAATTGGTTGCAGTATTTAATAAAATTAAACCACCTTATAATGTAAATGAAGCTTCTCAAAAATTAGCAATTAAAAATCTGGCAACTATTGATTTTTCCAACTATAAAAGATCATTTTTTGAATTAAAAGAGATGCTTCTTGAAGCTTTGCAAGGTAGTTCAGAGGTTGTTAAAGTATTTCCTTCAGAAGCCAACTTTTTCCTGGTGAAATTCAAGGATGCTCATTTCATATATAATTATTTAATTGAGAATGGTGTGGTAGTAAGAAACAGATCAAATCAGCCATTGTGTGATAACTGTTTGCGCATTACCGTTGGAAACAAAGACGAAATAACAGCATTAATTAATGTATTTGACAGATATGAAAAAAGTATTATTTATAGATAGAGATGGCACATTGATTTATGAGCCACCCGTTAATTTTCAGGTAGATGCACTTGAAAAACTCTCTTACATCCCTTATGTATTTAACTATTTATCAAGGATTGTAAATGAATTTGATTATGAATTGGTCATGGTTACCAATCAGGATGGTTTAGGTACTTCATCTTTTCCGGAAGATACATTTTGGCCGGTTCAAAATAAAATGATGGAGGCCTTTGAAAATGAAGGAATCATTTTTACGGAGGTGTATATCGACAGAACCTATGAAGATGATCCGGGACCCGGACGTAAACCAAGCACTGGCATGCTAGGGCGTTACTTGAGCGGAGATTATGATTTGGCCAATTCATACGTGATTGGTGATAGAAAAACAGATATGAGACTGGCTGAAAACTTAGGATCAAAGGGGATCTTAATAGGAGATAGAAAAGAAGAGTATTACAAGGATGATGTGCAGGTTTTAGTGGCAGATGATTGGAAAGATATTTATCAGTTTTTATTACAAGAATCTCGCAAAAGTAGTTGGACTAGAAGTACTTCTGAAACCAATATTACTGTTGAACTAAACTTAAATGGTACAGGAAAATCTGACATTAAAACCGGTTTAAACTTTTTTGATCACATGTTAGAGCAAATTGCTCGTCACGGATTAGTTGATCTTCAAATATTTGCCAAGGGTGATTTGGAAATTGACGAACACCATACAATAGAGGATACTGCAATTACTTTGGGAACCGTTTTTAAGGCTACCTTGGGTAAAAAAATGGGAATAGAAAGATATGGCTTTTGTCTCCCTATGGATGATTGTTTAGCTCAGGTAGCTATTGATTTTGGAGGTCGTTCTTGGATTGAATGGGATGTGATTTTTAATCGTGAAATGATTGGAGATGTGCCAACTGAGATGTTTTATCACTTCTTTAAATCCTTTTGTGATGCGGCGCAGTGTAATCTCAATGTGAAAGCTGAAGGGGAGAATGAGCATCACAAAATTGAAGCAGTCTTTAAAGCCTTTGCAAAAGCCATAAAGATGGCAGTTAAACAAGATAAAGAGAAGATGATTCTTCCATCATCAAAGGGATTGTTATGAAGTTGGTGATTATTGATTACGGAGCCGGTAATGTAAAATCGGTGCAATTTGCCTTTGAAAGGCTGGGGGTTGATGTTGAGTTAACGGATGATTTTGAGATGATCAGAAAAGCTGATGGAGTTGTGTTTCCAGGTGTTGGGCACGCTCAATTTGCCATGAATGCTTTGCAGGAAAAGGGATTGGATGCTTTGATTCCAAGTCTAAAACAACCAGTGTTGGGCATATGTCTTGGAATGCAATTATTGTGTCAAAACACGGCTGAAGGTGACGTGAAAGGTTTAGGCGTGTTTGACGTATCGGTTGAAAAATTTAAGGATAATTTGAAGGTTCCCAAAATTGGATGGAATAAGTTGAATGCTACCGAAAATGAATTGTTTAAGGATTTAAGCAAGGAAGCGTTCTTCTATTTTGTGCACAGCTATTATGTTCCAACTAACCCTTTTGAAATAGCGGCAGCCACTTATGGGAATTCTTATTCAGCCTCTATTTGCAAAGATAATTTTTACGCTTGCCAGTTTCACCCTGAAAAAAGTGGAGTTGAAGGTGAGCAAGTACTTAAAAACTTTATAGAATTATGCGAATTATACCAGCCATAGATATAATAGAAGGTCAATGTGTTAGATTGACACAAGGAGATTATAACAAAAAGAAGATTTACAGCTCAAGTCCACTTGATGTCGCTAAGTCATTTGAAGATGTTGGGATGAAATACTTACACCTGGTAGATTTAGACGGGGCAAAATCAAAGAAAATAGTAAATGATAAGGTCTTGGAAGCTATTTGCAGCAACACCAATTTAATTGTTGATTTTGGTGGGGGAATTAGATCTATAAATGACCTTGAAATAGCTTTTGAATCTGGAGCAAAACAAGTAACTGTAGGTTCTTTGTCATTTTATGAGCCTGAGGTGGTTTATGAATGGATAGCAGAATTTGGGGCTGATAAAATAATTATTGGTGCAGATGTTAAAGACAAAATGATTGCTGTGAATGGTTGGCAAAGTGTAGCTGATCGTAAAATAGATGAATTTATTGAAGCTTATTCTGCTCACAATGCTAAATACTTTGTGGCTACAGACGTAGCTGTAGATGGTACTCTAACTGGTCCTTCTGTTGATCTGTACAGGATTTTACTTGATAAGTTTCCTGAAATTAATCTTGTAGCATCAGGTGGAGTTTCGTGCTTAAAGGATATAGAAGTGCTGAAATCTATAGGAATTGAAGGGGTAATAGTGGGGAAAGCCATTTATGAGAATAAAATCACATTAAAAGAATTGTCTGTATATGTTGACTAAGAGAATAATACCTTGCTTAGATATTAAAGATGGAAGAACTGTGAAAGGTGTCAATTTCATTAATTTGATAGATGCCGGAGATCCTGTAGAATTGGCTGCAAAGTATGCTCAATTAGGGGCTGATGAATTAGTGTTTCTGGATATTTCTGCCACTCTTGAAAAAAGGAAAACTTTGGTGTCTTTGGTAGAGAAAATCGCTCAACGCATTAATATTCCTTTTACCGTTGGTGGTGGAGTAACATCAGTTGAAGATGCATCTTCCATCTTAATGGCTGGGGCTGATAAAATAGCCATTAATTCGGCAGCTGTTAAACGTCCCGAATTGATTAATGAATTAGCTGATACATTCGGTAATCAATGCATTGTTGTTGCTACTGATGCTAAGAATACTCCTGATGGATATAAAGTTTTTATAGGAGGAGGAAAAGTGGAAACAGATAAAGAGCTTTTATCGTGGACAAAAGAGGTGGTGAGTAGAGGTGCCGGTGAAATCCTCTATACCTCAATGGATTGTGATGGAACTAAAAATGGCTTTGCTATTGAACCCTTAAATAAGCTTTGTCAAGCTGTTAATGTGCCTGTTATTGCTTCAGGAGGAGCCGGGGAAATAGATCATTTTATTGATGTTTTTAAATCGGCAAATGTAGATGCAGCTTTGGCGGCTTCTGTTTTTCACTTTGGTGAAATAGAAATTCCGGCATTAAAAGAATCATTAAAAAAACAAGAAATTCCAATCAGATTATGAATTTGAAATTTGATAACAACCAACTTATTCCTGCAATTATTCAGGACGCTAAAAACAAGAGCGTCTTAATGTTGGGGTATATGAATCAAGAGGCTTTTGAGTTGACTAAAACAACAAATCGAGTGACTTTTTACTCAAGGTCCAAAGAAAGAATATGGGTAAAAGGTGAAAGTTCAGGAAATTATCTTGAATTAGTTGATATTAAACTTGATTGTGATAATGATGCCTTGCTTATCACGGTAAATCCTCAGGGTCCAACTTGTCACAAAGGTACAGCTAGTTGCTGGGGAGACGTAGATTTGGATACCATCCAATATTTAGAAAAAACCATTCAAAATAGACAAGAGAGTTTAGCGGATAATTCATACGTTTCTTCCTTGTTTAAAAAGGGGATCAATAAAATTGCGCAGAAAGTGGGAGAAGAAGCTGTTGAAGTGGTGATAGAATCAAAGGATGACAATGACGAATTGTTCTTAAATGAATCTGCTGACTTGTTTTTTCACTTCTTGATATTGTTGAGAGCGAAGAATTTTAATTTTTCAGACGTTCTAAATGTCTTGGAAAGCAGGAAGAATTAAGCGTTATTTTAATTGTCTATCTCCCTATAAATAAATGTGATACTATAATCCGAAAGATATGTGATAGCTTTGCGTCAAATAGTTTGAAAGGATTAAATAATGAAGAAAATACTGTTGTTTGCCGGAAGTAATAGTTCAACATCTATAAATAGAACGTTGATAGAGTATACTTTAGGTTTAATTGAAGGATTTGAGTTAAATCATATTGATTTAAGAGATTTTGATATTCCTATGTTCAGTCAGGACCTGGAAAAGTCAGAGGGTTTGCCTCAAGGTATTTTAGAATTACTAAAGTTGATTGATGAGGCAGATGGAATCATAATCAGTACTCCTGAACATAATGCAATGATGCCTGCATTTTTTAAGAATGTTATAGATTGGTTGAGCAGGATAACACTGCATTTAGAGAGGACAGAAAAATATTTGAATGATAAAAAGTTATTTATCATGTCAACATCAGCAGGTCGTGGTGGTGCAGCAAAATCATTAGCATTACTAAAAATGTTGGTGGATAGAGGAGATGGTGAGGTGGTTGCAGAATTTTCATTGCCCTCATATAATCATACATCTAATGATGGTGTAATAACAGATGCGGAATTGAAAGAACAGCATCAAGAACAATTAAGACATTTTTTGGAGGTAATATCATGAAAACATATCACATTAAATCTATTGAAAGAGGAAGCGCAGACTATGGATGGTTAAAAGCTAACTATATGTTTAGTTTTGCGAATTACTATAATCCAAATCAAATGGGATTTGGGTCGTTGAGAGTGTTGAATGATGATGTAATCCAAGGTAAGACAGGTTTTTCGGAACATCCGCATCAAAACATGGAAATCATTACTGTTCCTATTGCCGGAGCTTTGAGACACAGAGATAGTATGGGAAATGAAGGGGTGATTAAAAGTGGGGAGGTACAGGTGATGTCTGCAGG
Organism: Paracrocinitomix mangrovi; assembly: GCF_019740355.2. Classification (GTDB taxonomy): domain Bacteria; phylum Bacteroidota; class Bacteroidia; order Flavobacteriales_D; family Crocinitomicaceae; genus Paracrocinitomix; species Paracrocinitomix mangrovi. Next base: position 457,599 of record NZ_CP091819.1, read on the forward strand.
AACCGGTGTTTATCATTCTGAATTTAATGATATTGCTGATGTAACTAACATATCTCAAATTTGGGTAATCCCAAATAAAAATAATGTGGAGCCCAGGTATGATCAAATTTCGTTTTCTTTTGATGCTAACAGCTGGCAACAAATTGTGAGTCCAAATCCTGATGATGAAGGTTCATGGATTCACGCTAATGCCTGGTTTCATCATGGAGTATTTGATAAAGGAGAACTTACGGCTTATCAGTTCAATGATAAGGAGAATGGTGTTTTCATCTTTCTGATTGAAGGTGAAATTGAAGTGAATGGTGAAAAGATTGAAAAGAGAGATGGGTTTGGAGTGCATGATACTGAGGGTTTTGACATTAAGATAATGGAGGATAGCAGAATTCTACTCATGGAAGTGCCTCTTTAATGATGTTGATTGGATGTAAAACTTGTTAATATTTCCTTGATTTTCATAGGGATAAAAGATTTGTATTGGATATTCAATCCGTATATTTGATATGAATCTCAATTATCCGGTTATGCAAAGGTTGCTATTGTCTTTTGTTGTATTGTTGTCATTTTATCAAAGTACAGCTCAAACCAAATATCCATTAGAAACAATTCTCCAAAAAGGGCATGCAAAGTATGTTACTTGTGCAGATTTTCATCCTTCAGGAAAATATGCTGTTACAGGAGGTTTTGATAATGCCATCATTTTGTGGAATGTTCAAACTGGTAAAGAAATCAGAGTCTATAACAGGCATTCAGCTCCTATTTGGTCTGTTGAATTTAGTCCAAATGGAGAAGAGATTTTATCAGCCAGTCAAGATCACTCAGTAAAGCTTTACAATGTAATCAATGGTCATTTGATTAGAAGTTGGGAGTTTCCAAATCAAGACATCAGACAGGCTTATTTTAGTCCTGATGGTAAAAAGATGGTTACTTACTCTCGTGATGAAATGAAAATCTATGATGTTAAAACAGGGGATTTAGTAGGGGAATACAAAAAGAATTACAGTGCTTTTTACATGCATAATGTTATCAATAATCAAGGAGATAAGGTGTTAAACACAAGTGGTTATAAAGGAGCTGAAATTTATAACCTAAATACAGGAGACACCATTTTACACATTCCTTTTGATAAGGTTTTTGAAATGTCTTTCAGTCCTGATGGTTCCAAGGTGTTATTGTCGTCTTCTAAGTTGTTTGCTAAGATTTTTGATGCTAATACCGGAAAAGTAATAGCGGATTTAACTGATCCTGATTCAGAAGAGCGTTGTGATGGTTGTAACACTAAGCACGCCTGGAGTAACAATAGTGATTTTGTTGTTACTATGTCAAATAAGGTAGATGCAATTCTCTGGGATGCCAATTCGGGTAAAAAGCTTAGATCTTTTAATGATAATAGAGATCGTCCTTCCAATATGGTTTTTTCACCAAATGATGACTATGTAGTAATTAATGTGGATGAAACAATCTTTGCTTACCATGTAAAATCAGGTAAAAAAACCATGGAGGTAAAGTCTGAAAAGGTTGACTATTATGAAATTAACTTCAGTGTTGATGGTAAATCTATCATTCTTCCGGGTGAAAATAATACAGCTGCCATTTGGGATGTTACTACAGGTAAAAAAGTCTCAACTTTAGGTGGGTACCTGAATAAGGATCGAGATGATGGTTTGCGTTATAGTTATGACAATTGGACAGAAGAAGGAATCCTGGAATACATTAGTATGAAAAGAGGTTTTGCTTTGAGTCCTAATGGTGAGCACCTTGTAATTGGTGGTGTAGATTCAACAGCATTAATGATTAATGTAAAGACAGGTAAAGTAGAAAAAGAGTTTAAGGGGCACAGTAAGGTGGTGATTGCATATGATTTTTCACCTGATGGCAAAACAGTAGCAACTGGCTCAGGGGACAGAACTATCAAGCTTTGGGATGTTGAAAGTGGTAAGCTAAAAGAAACCTTAAAAGGACATAGAAACTTGGTTTTTGATCTTTCATTTAATAGTGATGGTAGCAAAATAGCTTCGGCAAGTTGGGATGGAACAATGGCTATTTGGAATTTGGATAATGGAGAATACAGGATGAAAGATATGGGAGGAAACTCTCCTTATTGCATTGGTTTCTCTCCTAATGATTTGTATGTAGTTACCGGGGATCTTAAAAATAGATTCGAATTTTGGGAGCAAGATGCTATGGAAAGCTTCAGGAATTTAGTGGGGAATACAGATGTTGTCGGTAGTTATGATTTCAGTCCGGATGGTACACAATTAGTGACTGCATCTTGGGATGGAAAGGTGAAAGTGTGGCATACTTTGAGTGGGATGCTTCAGGCTAGAAATTCAAATCACCATGCGCCTGCATACAGTGTGGCTTGGGATCCCAAGGGCAGATTCATTGCTTCAGGTGGAGCTGATAATAATGTAATTATCTGGAATCCTGAAACAAATGAAGTGTTAGCGACTTTATATGGACATAATAATCCTGTTACTGACCTTGCTTTTACGGCGGATGGAAAAAAGTTGATTTCATGTAGCAATGAAGGTATGATTAAGGTGTGGGATTTAGCCACCTACACGGAGGATTACTCAAGAATTCAAATTTCAAGAGATCAATGGTTGTCTACAACAGCTAATGGTTATTTTGATGGTTCATCTAAAGCTTTAGGTTTAGTTAATTATGTATCTGGATTAGAAGTTGTTCCGGTAAGCTCATTATTTGATAAATATTTCTCTCCTGGCTTGATTAAAAGATTAAGTGAAGGAGAAACTTTTAATGATACAGGTGAACGAATTGGAGAGCTTATAGAAAGTAGCCCATTGATTGCATTCCATTTAACTGAATCTAAGCAAAGAGCGATTCCTGTTGCCAATGATTCAGTTTATAAATGGAAGAAAGATAAATTGCCATTAGGAATTGAAATCAATAGTCAGGATGTGGCTCTTTCAGAAATCAGAATCTATAATAACGGAAAGCTTGTGATTTCAGAGTCTTTGGATAAGGAAATTGTTTTTAGAGGAGGGGATAAAGATATTAGAACCTATGAAATTCCTTTATCTGATGGAAGAAATGAGATATCAGGGATTGTAATCAATAAAAACCGAACTGAATCAGCTCCTAAGCAAGTGGTTGTTGATTTTGATGGGGTGGCGGCACAAACTGAATTGTACATCCTTACTATCGGTATTAATGATTACAAAAACCCTAAGTACAACCTGGATTTTGCTGTCAATGACGCAAGTGCTTTTTCAAAGGCAATTGTGAAAGGTGGAGATACCTTGTTTAATGCAATTCATGACTACAGCATAACAAATGACAAGGCTACAAAATCTGAGATCACTCGCGTGATGCAAGAGATTAAAGAAAAAATTGGACCTGAAGATGTATTTGTGTTTTATTATGCCGGTCACGGAGTAATGGGGTATGCAGAAAAGCCTGAAGACGCAGATTTTTATATCGTTACACATGATGTTACCAATCTCTATGGTGATGTAGAAATGCTCAATAATAAAGCTCTTTCTGCAAAAGAATTAATGCAGCTTTCAATGGAGGTGTCAGCTGAAAAACAATTGTTTATTTTGGATGCTTGTCATTCGGGAGGAGCCTTGAATTCCTTAGCTACTAGAGGTGATGGAAGAGAAAAGGCTTTGGCGCAATTGGCGCGTAGTACCGGAACATTTTTCTTAACAGCTGCTCAGGATGCGCAATATGCAAATGAAGTAGGGAACTTAAAGCACGGTTTGTTTACTTATGCAATTCTAGAGGTGTTAGAAGGGGATAAGGGAGATAATGGTGATTCAAAAATCACAGTAAACGAGTTAAAATCTTACGTTGAAGATAGAGTTCCGGAATTATCAGAAGAATTTAGAGGTTCTCCTCAATATCCAACTTCTTACAGTTTTGGTCAGGATTTCCCAATTGTATTGATTAAATAATTAATCGTTCAACCAGGCGATAAACTTTTGCCAAATCCCTTTAGGAGCTTGTTCCTTAGCTTTTTTAGCTTGCTCTTTCTGAGATGGTTTATTGTTTTTCTTTTTCTTCTTGCTAGGAGTCTGAGCTTTAGCAGCTACATTCTCTTCGTAGTGACGCTTTTTCTTATTTCTGATAGCTTCTTCACGCTCACGTCTTTCTTTTTCCGCAAGACTTTTACGTCTGTTAGCCTTTTGTTCAGGAGTAAATCTGTATTCTCCTTTAGCGTTTTTATAAATTGAATGTTCTTCTTCCTCTTCTTGGTTCTCTATAACTTCTGAAGCGTCATTAACAACTGACTTTACAGATGTATCAGATGGTTGATCCATAGCAGCATCTAGTTCTGCAAAAATGGCTTCTTTCTCTTCTGAGTCTGTAGATGTAAGCATGTCAGGAAACTCTGAAGTATCTACATCACCATCTAATTGATCAATTTCATTTTCAATAGCATCTACAGTTGGTAAAGCTTCCGGTTCTGGAAGTTTGTCTTCAGGTAACTCAATTTTACCTACAACTTTTAATCCTTCTAATTTTTCAACTTTAGCTGAAATCAATTCTGCTTCACGGTCTACTTCAACTTCTTGAAAATTACCGATATTGTCTTCTTCAACTTCTTTTCCTTCGCTATCGTAATCAATGCTTACAACTTTCTTTGGAGCAGCCTCTTTAGTAGTTTCAGCAACTGTTTCTTCTTGTACAGGAGTTTCTTTTACTTCAGGAATTTCAACTACTTCGTCTTTCACTTCTTCTTCAGCTATCTCTTTTAAGCTGTCAATATCAATGTCAACGCTTTCGTCAATTGGAATTTCAACCACCGTTTCTTTTTTAGGAGCTTCAACTACAACTTCTTCCTCTTCTTCTTTTGCAAACTCCTGTAAAATAGCATCTACTTGTTCGTCTTCAAGCTTTACATTTGGATCATTATCCAGCTCAAGATCAAACTTCTTTTTGATGAATGCTCTAATGTCGGATGGTTTTTCTTGAACTTTTCTTGCGATTTGTGCCAATCTCATTTCAATTCCTTTTTTCCTTTTGCAGGCACAAATATAAATGAACTTTGGCTTTTTATTGGTTCATTTTGCAACTAATGCTAACATATTTTTGTTAGATAAGTATGAAACCCGATAAAAACGATCAATGTTCACTCTGTGAAAGAGAGAAGGAGTTGAGCTTTCATCACCTTATTCCAAAGAAAATGCATAAAAAGAAACAAGTGATTAAGGCGTTTTCGGATATTGATTTTGATCATTATGGAATTTGGGTTTGCACAGACTGTCACAAAGAGGTACACAGATTGTTTGATCATGAAGTTTTGGCGTATCACTTAAATACGTTGAAAAAGTTAAAAGAAAATGAAGAAATGCAAAAGTTTGTCAAATGGGTAAGTAGGCAAGATAAAAAAGTAAAAAGGTGAGATATTACTATCTTGCAAAACCAGATGGATAAAAGCAAACTAAAACAGGCGAGATTACTTTATTTGTTACTGGCAGGAGTGTTTATTTCACTGTTGGTTTCTTGTAATCTCATATTTCTGAAATTTATAGATATTGATTTTGGATTTACAGTGGTGCCAATCTCTGTGGGATTACTTCCTTATCCATTGACATTTTTAGTGACTGATTTGATCTCAGAAATTTTTGGAGAAAAAAGAGCGAATGATGTTGTGAAAGTAGGCTTAGTTTGCGCTTTATTGGTAATTGGCTTCACTTATTTAGCAGATCAAGTTCCGGCAGGGAAGAGTACTGTTTTGTCTGATGCAGAATTTCATAAGACATTTGGTTTGGCAGGAGTTTCAGTGACGGCTTCAATGTTAGCCTATTTGTTGGCACAATTTATAGATATCAAAATCTACCATTTTTGGAAACGTAAAACAGAGGGGAGAATGTTGTGGCTGCGAAATAACTTCTCTACTTTTTCTTCTCAAATTATTGATACACTCACCATAATGCTACTGTTGTGCACTTTTGGAGCAATTCCCTGGGATCAATTTCAATACCTGGTGTTAGGAAGTGTTATTTATAAATTGATTGTAGCCCTGGCAGATACTCCTTTTTTGTACCTCTTTGTTTATTTGATAAAGCGTCACTTCAACTTAGAGCGCAATGAAGAAATTGATCTGGATGCTTAATTGGTAGTTTCTTTTATTTCCTTTAACCGTACCCATTCAACGCAGTAAAGTATAATCAAACATGGTAACCAAAGGAAAAGCACGAGCATTCCTAAGCCCGGAGCTATGTCCACCGCAAAACTGGTTGAAAAGTATGCCATTAACCAGCACAATCCGGAAACTAACAGTGAGTATAGTTTCAATATACCTCTCAAGTAGTAATTTTTAACCACCATTGTAAAAGGCCAAATTAAGTAGAGGCTAATTATTGGGTAAGAAATTAATAAATCCTCTTGCCAAAGATAGATTCTGTGCCATTCTAAATCACTAAGCTCTGTTCCAGGGTAAAATGAGTAGTAGAGGGGTAAGGAAATAAATAGGATAAGCAAAATAGCAAATGTTACTCTGAGTAGTTTTATGATGGTAATTTGCTTCATACTATAAAAAAAGCCACGCTATTAACGTGGCTTTTCAATATTAAGAATCACTGTTCTTTTCTTCTTTTTTGGCTTTTCCTTTGCCTTTATCAATTTTAATCTTGATAGATTCATTTTTCTTGTCAAGATCAATTGTGATTGTATCACCTTCAACTAAAGAAGCGTTAATGATCTCTTCTGCTAATGGATCTTCAATGTATTTTTGGATCGCTCTTTTAAGAGGTCTTGCTCCAAACTTCTCATCATATCCTTTATCAGAGATGAAATCTTTAGCCGCTTTGGTGATTTTCATTTCGTATCCAAGCTCATGAATTCTTCCATAAAGCTCTTTCAATTCGATTTCAATAATCTTATCGATATCTTCTTTCTTCAATGAGTTGAACACGATCATGTCGTCAATTCTGTTCAAGAACTCAGGAGAGAATGCTTTTTTCAATGCATTTTGAATCACTTTTTCAGTGTTTTCAGATTCCTGTTCTTTTTGAGATTTAGTTCCGAATCCAACTCCGGTTCCAAAATCTGCCAATTGACGTGCACCAATGTTTGATGTCATGATTAAGATGGTGTTTTTGAAATCAATCTTTCTACCTAAACCATCTGTCATGTGTCCATCATCCAATGCTTGCAATAACATGTTGAATACATCAGGATGCGCTTTCTCAATCTCGTCTAACAAGACAATAGAGTAGGGCTTTCTCCTTACTTTTTCAGTTAACTGTCCACCTTCTTCGTAACCAACGTATCCCGGAGGTGCTCCAACTAATCTTGAAACTGAGAATTTCTCCATGTATTCTGACATGTCAATTCTGATCAATGCATCTTCAGAATCAAACAATGTTTTAGCTAATACTTTTGCTAATTGTGTTTTACCAACTCCTGTTGGTCCTAAGAAAAAGAATGAACCAATTGGTTTGTTAGGATCTTTTAATCCTGCTCTGTTTCTTTGGATAGCTTTAACCACTTTAGCAACAGCTTCATCCTGTCCAATCACTTTCCCTTTGATGGTATCACCAAGGTGCATGATTTTTCCTGTTTCGGACTCAGATACTTTTTGCAATGGAATTCCTGTCATCATTGAAACCACTTCAGCCACGTGTGACTCTGTTACAGTGATTTTATGTGCTTTGGAATCTTCTTCCCATTTCTTTTGTTCTTTATCTAGCTGTTCTAGCAATTTCTTTTCAGTATCACGCAATTCAGCTGCTTTTTCATACTGCTGACTCTTGATGACATTTCCTTTTTCTTCTTTGATGTCTTCAATGCGTTTTTCTAAATCAACAATTTCTTTAGGAACGTTGATATTGGTGATATGAACTCTTGATCCAACTTCATCTAAAGCGTCAATTGCTTTATCTGGTAAGTTTCTGTCAGAAATGTATCTATCAGTCAATTTAACACAAGCTTCAATTGCTTCAGGAGTGTATGTTACTGAATGATGATCTTCATATCTTTCCTTGATATTGTTAAGGATTTGTACTGTTTCATCAATAGTAGTTGGCTCAACCAATACCTTTTGGAATCTTCTTTCTAAAGCTCCGTCCTTTTCAACATATTGTCTGTACTCGTCCAGTGTGGTAGCTCCGATTACCTGGATTTCACCTCTCGCCAGGGCCGGTTTAAACATGTTTGAAGCATCTAATGATCCAGAAGCTCCTCCGGCACCAATGATGGTGTGAATCTCATCAATGAATAAGATAATGTCTCTAGACTTCTCTAATTCATTCATAACGGCTTTCATTCGTTCTTCAAACTGTCCACGGTATTTTGTTCCCGCTACTAAAGAAGCTAAATCCAAAGAGATGATTCTTTTACCGAACAATACTCTGGAAACTTTCTTTTGAACAATTCTTAAAGCCAAACCTTCTGCAATGGCAGATTTACCAACTCCTGGTTCACCAATTAGGATAGGGTTGTTCTTTTTTCTTCTTGAAAGGATCTGAGATACTCTTTCAATTTCGTTCACACGTCCTACGATAGGGTCAAGCTTGTTTTGCTCAGCCATAGCCGTTAAATCTCTTCCAAAGTTGTCAAGAACCGGAGTTTTTGATTTGGAATCTGAACGCTTAGAACTTCCTCCCGAACCGTAGTTAGTACCTCCTCCTTCCGGATTGTCATCTGCTGTGTCACCCGGAAATTCGGCTTTAGGATAATTTTGTTCTTCAAGCATAGCTTCTAATTCTTCTTTTACGTTTTCATAAATCACTCCATATTTATTTAATATGCGAGTGGCAATATTGTTTTCTTCTCTTAAAATCGCCAATAAAATATGCTCAGTGCCTACTTTGGCGCTTTTAAATAGTTTAGCCTCCAGATAAGTAATCTTTAATACTTTCTCTGCTTGACGAACCAAAGGAATATTGTTTGCGGTAATACTTTTTACACGCGTTTCTTTTAATGTCTTTTCTAATTCTACTCTAATCTGAGCTAGATCCACCTGAAACTCCTTTAAAAGTTTGATAGCCAAACCTTCTCCTTCTCGCAAAATTCCTAATAGAATATGCTCGACACCCAGGTAATCATTGCCCAATCTCAGCGCTTCCTCTCTGCTGTAAGAGAGAACATCTTTAGCTCTTGCTGAAAAATTTGCATTCATATAATAGTTTGTCGTATGCTGGTGGAATTACTTAAACCCCACGTATTATTAATAATATAACAATATTACAAGTTAATTTGTTACAGTAACCTCAATGGTAACTGAACTAAAAATACTCGATAAATATCACAATTTCAAAAATAACAAGAACAAATTCTATTCCGATTGTTAATAAAGAGTTTTTTATGCCACTTTTTGTTAATAAGTCGACATATTGACATGACAATTTTTCCTTTTAGATTGTGTATTTTCGACCCTTGTAAATGCGCAAACGGTGCTGAATGTTCACTTTGTTGAATGCCACAGAAATACACGCTTTGTGATACAGTACCATAAGTCTTTGCACGACAAGCATTTCAACCATGAAATTTATTTATATAAAAAGTAAAACAAACCAATTTATATGGCAGAGGGAGAGAAAATAATCAAAATCAATATTGAGGATGAAATGAAGTCCGCCTACATTGATTATTCAATGTCGGTAATTGTTTCCAGAGCACTTCCGGATGTAAGAGACGGTTTTAAACCCGTTCACAGAAGAGTGTTGTACGGAATGCAAGACTTAGGAGTATTCTCTAATCGTCCTTATAAGAAATCAGCTAGAATTGTGGGGGATGTGCTTGGTAAGTACCATCCGCATGGCGACTCATCAGTATATGATACTATGGTGCGTATGGCGCAACCTTGGTCTTTGAGATATCCTTTAGTGGATGGTCAAGGAAACTTTGGTTCTGTCGACGGAGATAGTCCTGCAGCAATGCGTTATACGGAGTCTAGACTGCAGAAAATTGCAGAAGATATGTTGGCTGATTTGGACAAAGAAACTGTTGATTTTGCTCCAAACTTTGATGACTCCCTTCAAGAGCCTACTGTATTACCTACAAAAATACCTAATCTTTTAGTTAATGGAGCTGCAGGTATTGCAGTAGGTATGGCTACTAATATGCCTCCTCACAACTTAACAGAGGTTGTTGAAGGAACAATTGCTTATATCGATAATAGAGATATTGAGATTGAGGAATTGATGCAATATATTAAAGCGCCAGATTTCCCAACCGGAGCAACTATTTATGGTTACGAAGGAGTGAAAGAAGCTTTTGAAACCGGTAGAGGTAGAGTAGTGATGAGAGGTAAAGCCTCAATTGAAGAGATCAGAGAAGGTAGAGAAGCTATTATTGTTCATGAAATTCCTTATCAGGTTAACAAAGCAGATATGATTAAAAAGACTGCTGAGTTAGTTAATGAAGGAAGAATTGATGGTATCTCAGATATTAGAGATGAGTCTGATAGAAAAGGAATGCGAATTGTTTACGAATTAAAGCGTGACGCAATTCCTAATGTAGTATTAAACAAATTATATAAGTACACTTATCTACAGACTTCATTTTCAGTTAATAACATTGCATTGGTAAATGGTAAGCCAGAGATGTTGAATCTAAAAGATATGATTCATCATTTTGTGGAGCACAGACACGAAGTTGTTACCAGAAGAACGCAATATGAATTGAGAAAAGCTGAAGAGAGAGCGCATATTTTAGAAGGTTTAATCATTGCTTCAGATAACATTGATGAAGTAATTGCATTGATCAGAGGATCTAAAAGCCCAGAAGAAGCGAGAGAGAAGTTAATTGCAAGATTTGAATTGTCAGATATTCAGGCCAGAGCAATTGTTGAAATGAGATTGAGACAATTAACAGGACTGGAGCAAGATAAATTAAGAGCTGAATACGACGAATTGATTGAGAAAATTGCTGATTTGAAAGATATCCTTGCTAACGAAAGCAGAAGAATGGATATCATCAAAACGGAATTGATTGAAGTAAAAGAAAAATACGGAGACGAAAGAAGATCTAATATTGAATACTCAGCTAATGAGATGAAGATTGAGGATTTGATTCCGAATGAAGAAGTTGTTATTTCTATCTCTCACGCAGGATATATTAAGCGTACAGCATTGAACGAATACCGCGTTCAAAGTAGAGGAGGAGTTGGAGCAAAAGGAGCTGCAACAAGAGATAAAGATTTCTTAGAACACTTATTTGTATCTACTAACCACAACTGGTTATTGATCTTTACAGAAAAAGGTAAGTGTTTCTGGATGAGAATATTTGAAGTGCCAGAAGGTGCTAAAAATGCAAAAGGTAGAGCATTACAAAACTTGATCAATATTGAGCAAGACGACTCTATTAAAGCATTTATTAATGTAGCTGACTTGAAAGATGAAGAGTACATCAAAGACAAGTACATTATTATGTGTACTAAGAAAGGTGTAATCAAGAAAACCAAGTTAGATGCTTACTCGAGACCAAGAACCAATGGTATTAACGCAATCGGAATTAGAGAAGGAGATGAGTTGTTAGAAGCTAAATTGACTAATGGAAGCATGGAAATCATGATGGCATTGAAGTCAGGGAAAGCTATCAGATTCAACGAGGAGAAAGTTCGTTTTATGGGAAGAACCGCTTCTGGTGTAAGAGGTGTTACCTTGGCAAGTGCTAAAGACGAAGTGGTAGGAATGATTTGCGTAGAGGGAGAAGATGCAAACGTATTGGTTGTATCATCAAATGGATACGGAAAACGTTCAGAAGTAGCAGATTATCGTGTTACTAACCGTGGAGGTAAAGGTGTTAAAACAATCAATGTTACTGATAAAACTGGTGAGTTGATCGCTATGAAAAACGTAACTGATGATGATGATTTGATGATCATTACTAAAAATGGAATTACGATTAGAATGCACGTGGATGAATTACGTGTAATGGGTAGAGCTACGCAAGGTGTTAAAGTGATCACATTGAGAAATAGTGATGAAATTGCTGCCGTTGCTAAGGTTTACAGAGATCGTGATGAAGAAGCTGCTGAAGGAGAAGAAGGAGAAACAAATGACGCAGAAGGAACAGCAGATAACAACTTAGGTAACGAAGAAGAATAAGTAATTGCCTTGATATTTAGTTTTTTCAATGGCAATCATTAAATTTGATCCCGACAAATCCGTCGGGATTTTTTTTAAGGCCAATTATTATGGCATAAAAATTGAACCTTGATTGTGGAATTAGAAAATTTTCGCATCAAAACAAAAAGAAATATTTAACAATGAAGAAGATATTACTTATAGCTGCAGTTGGAATCGTATCTGCGGCTTATTCGCAAAAAGGAAACACAAGTAGTGCCGGTATCGCATACGGAAACTACGAAAAAGCTTTTTTTAGCGGTGACATGGAAGAAGCTGCTGCAGAGTTAAAAGACGCTAAAGAGTTTATTGATAAATCGTATGTACACGAAGAAACTAAGGATGATCCTAAAACTTTGATGTATTACGGTAAAATCTATATCGCTATTCCTCAGGTTGCTGCGGTTAGTGGAGACGAAGTATTAAAAGCAGTTGACGGTGAAAAAGCTGTTCAAGACGGGTTTGCTGCTTTAAAAAGATCTAAAGAAGTAGATTCTAAAGGTAGATATCACAGTGATGTTGATGATTATTGTAATATGTACAGATCAATGTTGGCTAACCAGGGAATTAAATTCTACGAAGAAGAAAAATGGTTAGAAGCAATGGGAGGTTTAGTTGGAGCAGGTATGTTTGGAGAAGTGATGGGATTGTCTGATTCTATCTACTACTTCTATGGAGGTTTAGCTGCTTATAACATTGATTCAATGTCTACTGCTGCTGAAGCATTTTCTAAAACTTTAGAGTGGGGTTACCAACCAGGAACATCTGCTTATTACTATTCTCAAGCTTTGCAAAAGCAAGGAAAAACTGGTGATGCAGAGAAAATGTTGAAAGATGCAGTTGCTAAATATCCTAACAACAAGGATATCTTAATTGAAATGATCAATATCTACATTGATTCTGATAGAAAAGAAGAAGCGGTTCAAGCATTGAAAGATGCAATTGCTTTAGATCCTAACAATGCTCAATTAGCTTATACTGCCGGAACCATTTATGAAAACATGAATGATTTTGAAAATGCAGAAAAATCTTATTTGAAAGCATTAGAGTTGAATCCTAAAGATGCAAACATGATGTCTGCTTTAGGTGGTGTTTACTTTAACAAAGGAGCTGAGTTGAACAATGAAGCTAACAAGTTAGAGTTTGGAGATCCTAAATATGACGGAATGGTAGCTGAGTCTAAAGAATACTTTAAAAAGTCAATTCCTTACTTAGAGCAAGCTACTCAAGCTTCTCCTGATGATGTTAATTTCTGGATTGCATTAAAAGAAGCTTACGGAAAAGCCGGTGAAGTTGAAAAATTCAAAGAAGCGAAAGCAAAAGTAGCAGAGCTTCAAGCAAAATAATTAAGATCTAAGTATCTTTGAATCCTGATTTCCCAATGGAAGTCAGGATTTTTTTTGTTATTACAATTCAATCAGATGCTTACAGTATTTTCAGCTAAAGACTTTAGGTTGACAGAAGAGCAATTTGCAACCTTATATGACATCATTATTCACGCATATCGCGAGACAGAAAGTGAAATTTGGGGAGAAAATTATGTGCGGGTTAGTGAGCAGGAGTTTGGAGCTTGCATTGATAGAGACGAAATTCTAGTTGCTTTTTTAGATGGTAAAGTTGTGGGAGGAATCAGATATTTTCATTTGAGAGACAAAACCTGGACCTTTAGTTTGCTGGGAGCAGATTTTAACCAAAAAGGCAAAGGAATTGGTCGCGCTTTAATTGATGCGGTAGAGGAGAAGGTGAAAGAAAAAGGCGGAGATCGCATTCATATTGAGGTATTGCGTGCTGAAGATATTGATGTAGAATCAAAAAACATTCTGAGCAATTGGTATCAACGTTTGGGATATGATTTGGTAAAAACCATTGATGTATTTGAAGTGTATGATGATGCTGATAAATGGAATAAATTAGCCAACCCTTCTGTGTTTGATTGTTATTTGAAAGCTTTATAAGCTTATCCCCAAAACCTCCAAGTCTCTCTCCCAGAATTCGGGAAAATCTGCCATTGCAGTGAATGTTCCCTTAGTAGGATGCTCAAAAGTGATTGATTTTGCATGTAAGTACAGTCTTGAATGTCCAAATTTGGCTTCAAATGCGTGATTGTGATGCCTGTTGCCATATTTGGAATCCCCAATAATTGGATGCGCTATTTTATTCATGTGTTTACGCAATTGATGGGTTCTGCCTGTTTTTGGAATGAGTGATACCAAACTGTATCTGGCAGTAGGATAGGGCTCAACCTCCATTTCAACCTCTGTTTGTTGCAAGCATTTCAATAATGTCAATGCCTCTTGGTAGTTGCCTCTGTCATTTTTAACCGGTGAATCTATGGTTAATTCATCCGGAACAAATCCTCTTACCAATGCATTGTATTCTTTGGTGATGGATTGATCTGTAAACTGATTTTGATAGTAAACAGCTGTTGCTACATCTTTAGCAACCATCAATACTCCTGAGGTTTTTCGATCTAATCTGTGAATTGGATGAAGCTTGATAGGAAAAGTTTTACGCAATAGCTGTAAAAGACTTTCTTCGGTTATATTCCTGGCGTAATGCGAATGGTGAGTCAACAGATTGGCAGGTTTATTTACCACAATCAAATTGTCATCCTCATAAATTATCAGGCCGTTCATCATCTTGCGAAACTACTTTAAAAAGTAATTGCACCATCTTTTTTTCAATTGATGTAACTTTTTAGTTGTAATTGACACTTACCTATTAAATAGGGAAACTTTCCTTTTGATGGATAAAAAGAAACAAGAAGAATTTTTAAAGCTGTATGAACCCATACATGACAGATTCGAAAGATTCTGTAGAGCTCGTGTGTATGGTGACATGGACTATAAAGATTTGATGAATGAAACTTTGTTAAAGGCCTATCAAAAATTTGATACGCTCAGAAACAAACAAGCATTCTTATCTTTTTTATTTAGCATTAGTGTTAGAATCCTGGCCAATAACAATCGCAAAATCAAAGAAAGTGTTACGGATATTGATGTAGCAAATCTTCAGCTAAAGGATCATCACAATGAAGCTGACAAAAGTGCTGAGATTTATATGCTACATAAGGCTTTGGCAATGTTGCCGGATGAGCAAAGAGAGAGTATCATTTTATTTGAAATTAGCGGATTCAGTATCAAGGAAATAGCAAAGATTCAATCAGCATCTGAAACGGCGGTAAGGCAAAGATTGAGAAGAGGAAGACTGAAGTTGCGAGAAATTTTAATGCCGACTGTAGTTTCTGTGAATGCTAATAAAACAGGGGAGGACAAGCTATGAATGAGGAACAAAAATTAGATCAGTTGTTTGCACTTGCTAGAGAACAAGCGCCGGAAGTGTCTTTTGATGAAACTAAAAAACGCTTTTTAGGAGCTGCTGTACTTGCTGCCGGAGGAGTTTTGGCCACTAAGGGAATTATCAAATTATTGACAACTAAAAAATGGATCATTATGATTAGTGGAATTACTGTAATTACGAGCGGTGCAGTGGTAGCAACAAGCCTAATGTCTTCAGGTGAAGAGATTGTTGCAGAAAACCGTTTGATTGAAAACAACAATTTAGTAACATCTGTATTGACAGATTCTGTTGCTATAGAAGAACAGATGGTGGAAGAGCAAATGGTAAATAAAGAAGATACTTTTGTTTACACCCCAAACAATGCATTTGTAGCACCTGTTGATATTACTGAATTAGAAGTAATAGCATTGGCGCCTCAACATCAAGAAATACCAATGATTGCCTTTGTGGATGACGATACCAATAAGGTAGTGAAAGCAAAGGATGAAGATTACACCAATAAATACGTAATCACCAGAAAAACTACAGAAGCCGAATTTGATGCGATTAAAAAATCTGCAGAAGAAGCCGGTATTGACTTTAGTTATTCAGTTAAATCATCTGATGATAGACTAGACAAGTTCTCTATTCATATGAAAATGAAGCATAAAAGAGAAGATGGCAAATACAATAGATGTACTGCTAATTACCAAATTGACTATGAAGATGATGATGCAGATGACAGCAGATTTGTATTTGGTTGGTTGGCAGATGATGATGGAAAAGCTGTTAAATTCAGATCGGGTGAAAAATCAAACATAAACAGAGGACCTGATTGCAATTGCGGCGGAATAATTGAGATTCCTGAAATTCCTGAGGTTCCAAACTTTGAATTTGACTTTGATTTCAGTGATTTAAATTTTGCAGATTCAATTTGTATTGAGATTCCGGATGTTGATTTCACGTTCAATTATGACGGAATGCATTTAAATAGAATTCCGGGTGGTACCAGTACATTGGTGATTGATTTAGAAGGTTTAAATGAAAGCATGCGTGAACTGCAAAAGGACCTGGATCAAATGAACAAGGATCTACAAGAAGAAACCAAAGAGTTGCTGCAAGAGGTGAATGAAGAACTAAAGAAATTACAGAAAGAGTTAGAGGAGGAGATGAAAGAAATTGAAAAGGATTTAGAAGAGCAAAAGAAAGCAGAAGAGGAGAAAAAACGCGAAGAAGAAAAAGAATAAGAATTGAAAAAAGCCTATAATTTAAGCGCTAAGTAGTATATAGTAACCTTCATGGTATCAAGGCTTTTTCATTAAGCAGGGAGGAACAGTAAAATGTTCCTCTTTTTATTTTAAAACTGATTAACCCATTCAACAGCATCTTCTAAATTATCAAATGCTTTAAGGGGATGATTTCTTTTTCTAAGTTTTGAATAAACAGTGAAAAGAATTTTTTGAGACAGGGCAGGAATCACATAAGCTTCAGCTTTGGCCGGTCTTCCTTTTAATTGCACTAATTCTCTAGCTTGTCTGGTAATGGAAACGTATGATTCACAATGTATAATTCGTTTTACATTGCTATCCACTTCAAGTATATCATGAAGTTCAAATCCCAATTCGATTTCTTTTTCACCTATTTCTTGATTCTCAAAGTAGCGCATGTAAATGATGTCGTCTTCTAAAAGACAACCGCTAAACTTCTCAAATGTAAGAGGTTCAGAAACCGGAGTAGATGCTAGTGCCATTAAATGCTAATTTAAACCCTTGCTTGAACACTTTTCTTAATATTAGTTTAAGTGCAGTATTCAATCTATAGATACCTGAAATACAGTTAGGTTGTAAAATGAGCCTTGAATGATATAAACAATTTGGTTAGTTTATCAACATTTAAAAAGTTAATCATCTATCTCTCAACCATTCAAGTGCTTCTTCGCGGTTACTAAAAGATTTTATAGGGTATTTGTGTTTTCTGAATTTGGAGTAAAAGCGGAACAAAATGCGTTGTCCCAGGCTGTTAATGACAATGGCTTCTGCAATGGCCCACTGGTCTCTGTTTTCTGCAAATCTTCTGGCGTCATTATTAATGATAGTGTTAGCCGGAAATTCAATTAAAACTTTAAGTGGATTGCCAGTATCTGTAACCGCTAAATATTGCTCAACCGGTATGTGAATATCCTCCACATCTAAGACCAAATCATCTTGATATTCTACCACGAAAATTTGATCGTGAGTGAGGTACACACGAGAAGTTTTATTAATGAATTCCTTCATCTTAATTGATTGAGCTAATAGGTTGCTTAAATCGAAGATAAGAAAAATATACCAAACTGGTAGATTATTTGGTAGGCGGTATTTTTAAATTATTATTCGGGAAAAACTAAAATTGTGACACCCAATTAAATGCCTCTTCATATGACTGAAAAATCTTAAAAGGGTGGGGCTGTTTGCGAAACATAATGTAGAATTTCAGTAATAATCTTTGAGCCAAACTGTGAAAAATGGCAGCTTCTGCTACACAAACAATATTTAAAGATTCGGCATGTTTACGAGCTGCAGCTGTGGCAGTAGAGTATTTGCCAAATTCTGAAATAGCTTTTAAATTCTTATTACCATTGGCCAATTCATAGCAAGCAGCCAAACTGGCATCAAAGTCTTCAGGCTCAATAACGGCGTTTTCATGATAATACACAAAGACGATATTATCTGCCACCATTTTTACGGTAGAATTCTCGTTTTTAATCGTCTTATTTTGTAGTGTTTCAATCATTTAAGCATAGAAATGTTTGCTAAATCAATTTAATAAAATTTAACGCGCGAAAAGAATTTTATTGATGTAAGTCGTATGTTTTCAGCCAATTAACCGCATCTTCTCGATAAGTGAATATTTTTGAAGGATGGTTTTGCTTTCTGAAAAGGAGGTAAAAACGAATGAGTAATCGTTGTGGTAATCCATAAAACACAATAGCCTCTGCAATACAATCTACCTGATGATCTTCCGCCCATTTTCTGGCTGCGGCTGTAGCAGTGGTATAAGTAGGGAATTCAACCAAGAATTTTAAGGGTTTATCTTCTGACCATTTCAAGTAAACAGCCCTGGTTTCTTCAAAATCACTTATTTCAATGGTGATGTCTGTTTTATAAAGCACGTAAAAAATCTCCTCATCAATTAATTGAATATAGGCATTAGTGGTACGTGTTTCTTTAGAAACATTACCACGCTTTAGATGGGAGGTAGTAGCCATAAAAGTGGATTGAAGATAATTTTAATTTTGATTAATGATGTGAAAATCAAAGGCTAATTTTGGATTTAGCTTATCTTAAAGATGGATTATTGAATTGTACAGCATGTTCAAAGTGAAGGTTTTGATAGTTTTTACATTGGTTTTATTGACTTCGTGTTCAATAAGCATCCGCCAATACGCCAAAGCCGCCAAAGATTTATCTGATTGTGTGGGAGGTGTAAAAATGCCGGCAGATGAGTTTTGTGTTGAATGGAACAGTAAATGGGCTGATGCCAGAGAGAAAATGGACAAGCGTTTAGAAGGATTAAAATCTAAAAACCTGAGTAAATATGAACGTTTAAAGCATAAAGTAGAGGAGGTGGACTCCAATTTTGTAAGATCTACAAAGATTTATTAAATCTCTTTAATCCATTTAAAAGCATCATCATAGGTTACGAATATCTTGAAAGGATGCTGGTTTCTGCGAATCATGGTATAAAACTTCAAGAGTAACCTTTGCGCCAAACTTTCAAAAATGATAGCCTCTGCTACAGGATGAAATTTAATTTGCTCGGCGCGTCTACGACCATTGGTGGAAACTGTACTGTATTTAGTAAGTTCAGAAATTACTTTAAAATCCTGGCCTTGAGTAAGCTTCATAATGGCATCATATGCTTCGTCTAAATCTTCAGGCTCAAGCACTGAATTCTCATGATAACGAACATACACAACATTATCAGCTACCAGTTTTACGATAGATTTTTTGTTGTGAACAACGCTAAGTGATTTAGACAGAGTTGCTTCGTGCATTAATTAAATATAAGCCAATTATCCGGATAAACAAATTTTGTATTGAAAATACAAGCTATTAATAAATAGAAGATTAAACTATTAAAGAGGAGGGAAGAGTACCGCATTAGCCAGCTGATGGCCTGTATTTTCAGACCACCACAATTGATCATCTTCTGCAAAAATGAGGATGTCTAAATCTCCGTCCCGGTCAACATCTGTGGTTAATAAACCTTGTTGAGTGGAACCGCTTTCCATTAGTATTTGATCTTTAAACGTTCCGTCTGCTTGTTGTTCACAGTAAACAATGCCAAAAAATGCATTTATTATAAAATCTGATCTCTTGTCATTATTGATGTCTACCATATGCATATCATTGGCATCATAAGGTCCACCGGCAAAAACTCTTTTAAATCCACCGTTAGGCAAACCATAATAACAGATAATCAATTCTCCTGCGGTAACAATGTCCAAAACCTTGTCATTGTTGATGTCTGCCACCTTAAAATAGTCTGGAGTAAGCCAAGATTGGTAAAATTCTACGGCATCATTATACTGTAACAAACTGTACTCATCCTTTGAAAATATGGGACCACCGTAGAGAAGGAGTGAGTCCTTTTGCAACAATTCCCTTGATTTTTCCCAGGATCCTTCATTTGTTTGATAATAAATGTAGCATTGATCATCACTGTGAACAAACACATCTAATAAATTATCCTTGTTAAAATCAGCCGCTAAACGATATTCAAAATCTCTTCTAAGTTGTATACTATCAAGTATTTGCACTGAATCAATTAAAGTAAAATCGTAAAACAATACGTTTTTGTTTTCATTGCGGCCAAATAGGGTTTGCGGACCATTGTTATAATAGATGCCATAGGTCCATATTTTACCAAAATAATCTATTTCTAAGGTCTGTAAATTGGGTGTGGGTTCTGAGAAATCAAGGAAATAGTTAATGATGCTGTTTCCTTTTTTTTGATAGGCCGTTATCAGCTTTTGAGAATGGGAGAATTGTTGATCAGCATTGGGGAATTTTTTAGTGATTAATTGACGATTACCGTATTTACCCTTGCCAAGGTTGGTAAAGGAATAAAGCTTTTTTTTACGCAAGGCAATAATGTCCGTTTGCTGGTCATTGTTTACATCACAAAGGTGTACAATGGTGTATTTAGGTTTTTTGGTATTAAGTGCCTCAATTATTTCAAAAGTGCCGTCATTGTTGGTGTTAAAGCTGTTGATATAAGCTTTGGTATTGCGTGTGTAGGATTTTTTATCCGGATTTAAATCGTATACCTTAAAATAAGACGATCGTTCAACAATTAAATATTTTCCTGTAGCTGTATTAAGATGCTGAAAATTTAATTGATATTCATTAAAAGAATATTGTTGCTCATTAAATGTCACAAAATTTTGCGCCAAGCCAAAAGTTGGAAGGAATAACAAAATATACAGGAGTTTTTTAATCATGTTTAAATATAAGAATAGTGAATAAGGATATTGTTTGTTTTGTTTTAAATGAACGAAAAGGGGAAGTAAAAGTAACAAGACACAATAAAGCTCAGATAAGAATCGTATATATTCTATTTAACATAATATATATTATAAGATGAATTAGTCAAAATCTCCATATTCACAGAATCCTCTAGAATTAAATATTCTGGGTAATTGTACAGTTTTGATGTTTTTATGCGATTCTCAGGGAGAAGATTATGTCCAAAATATTCTTGCAGTTTATTAACTGAAGCTTTTTTTTTAAGGAGTTCTCATCTTACATTCAAACGATTCTTCTTGACCGTCTTCATAATATTTCAGCTGAAAGTTTCGCTCGTTTTTACAATATTTGATCGCAAACATTTGCAGATGAGCCGCATCTTCTGCAATTTCTTTATCATTGGACAAATGATCTATAATTGCTTCCGAAACAAACATGATAAATTTACTTTTGGCTCTAGTCAGGCTTACGTTAAATCTTCTTGGATCTAGAATAAACGACTCTTCTGAGCCAACAAAATCCTTATCTGAGACGGAATAACTCGCAATTATTAGATCTCTTTCTTGGCCTTGGAACCTATCAACTGTATCAATAAAGCCAGCCTCTTCGATTTCAATATCGGAGCTTAACAAAAGATTTTGAATTTGTGACCTCTGAGCTCTGTGTGGTGTCACAATCCCAATCCTTTTTTGAACGAATTCTGAATTTTCCAATTGGCCGGTAAGAGATAATTTGTAAAGGCTTGTAAGCCCGGCGGTCATTTGTGATTCAAATTGATTAGACACTGTATGAATTGAAGCCGGATAAGTGATTACTACTATAGGTTTTGTTGGATCTAGAATATCCAAATATTTGTCATTCCATATTAAACTATCAGGCCAATCAGTTGGGCAAGATTCAGGTAGATCAATTTCTAATTGGTTATCAGGATTTTGTGATGTCAAATTACCATTGTAAAATCTAGCATTCGGCCATTCATTTATGTACAAGTTACTTCTGTAATTATCAACTATGGTTTGAGGCGTGACCCCATGTGTTTCTCGCATAAAAGTGTATATGCAATCATATAGACCTTCAGAATGATCTTCCATTTGGAATCCGTGGATTGGCCCTAACTGTTTGTCATCACCTGCTAAAACTAAATGCCCTTCTTCTTTTAGATATAAAAAATAACCTGCAGCATGTTCTACCTTGACTTGAGAGGCCTCATCAATTAGTAATAAATCAAACCATTTTTTACTTTCCGCAGGGCTTCTCCTGTCGTTTTTTGATAAATTATAAAATTGCTTCCAAGTGCTTCCGCAAATAGAAATATTTACGTTTTGATCTAACCTGTCTTTCATTACGTCTGCGCTATTCGAGTAAACTATTAGATCCTCAATTTGATCATTATCAAATTGGGTTCCTGACTGAGACCTAATCCTTGCCACTGATACATCAATATTAAATTCCCCTATCAAATCTCTTCTTCTATTTAAAACATCAGAAATATCTACTAGTAAATTATCAATTGCGGTCCATGTGCTGGAACCAACACCAATATTTAATCCTATTCCATTTTGAATGGCATATTCAATCCAGCCAAGAACAATTGAGGCTAAAGTCGTAGTTTTACCCGTTCCCGGAGGACCCCATAGTAATGTAACTCTATTCTCAAAAGTGTAATTAAATACATTTTCTTGCGAAGGATTAAGAGGATTATTCAACACTGGTGAAACTGTTTCCAACAAAGCGCTCGGGTCAACTTCGAGAGTTACCTCTCCTAAATTTTGGTGATCATATATTAAACTGTATGCTGGTTCAGTCATTGTTGTATTTATCTTCTTCTAGTTCTACGAGGCGCCCTACCTCCTATTAATCTAAAGGCGCTTTCTATATCTGCACTTTCAAAATCTTTAAAAACAGGATCGATAACAAGTGGCTGATTCAAGTCAAGTATCCCCTGCTCTAGCCCGAAATTGAACATTTGACGATTGAATTCAGGTACTTGAATTATAACAAAAGGTGTTTCTGCGTTAGTGTTCAACTTTAAAATAGTTATTGAAAAAATCTGAGAAATCTTCATTCTAACTTTTCTTTCAGGATAGTTAATGCCATTATCATTCAATCTCTGAAGTGCTTCTTGAAAGGTCAATCCTAAGCCAGCATACCAATATTCATGTATACTTGATTCGCTATTTTCGTTTGAAATGCAACAAAGGAAATCACCTTCCTTCATTTTACAATCTCTGGAATCATCTGAAAATTCGAATGCATAAATGGTTTCACCAACAAGTGAGTCGTCCTCATCTCTCAATTCTTGAATTTGTATTTCAAAATCTTCAGTATTCTCAATAAGGCCCCTAATTGAAATAAACCTTGCTTCTTTTTCTTCAATCGGTAATGAAGTTGCATGCATGTTTTCAATCTCCCTCGTAATTGCATTTAACTTGTTGAATGTTACGAGATTTCTCGAAGTCTGAGGGACATTCATCTGTCTAGGATTTGCAGCAGAAAAAGGCGCCTTTTTTAATTTCAATTGATCACCACAATGTTCTCTTAATTTCATTACAACATTTTGAAGAGCTCTCAAATGAGTTTTTACGGCTCTCTTAATTCCTTCATAGATTTCATCTCTGGTGTACCGTAATCCACCATTCTGTTGAGAATGTTTCAAGAATACGTCATCTTTCCATAGTTCATATGCTCTTTCAAAAGGGATCTGGTCATTTAAAGGAGTCGAAAACCCAAAGGATTGAAAATACTTGAAGTTTTCTCCATCTTCATTTTGATTTGGAAAAAATGTATTAGCTGTTTCAATTAAGGTATAATCATGATAGATCGGTAACCCGACTAATTGTCTAACAACCTGTTTTACTATAGTTCCTGGTTGCGATTTGAAAGATTCCTGATCCGGTAAAACGCTATCAGGTGGAAAGAGTCTTATGAGCAGTTCAATTCTTTCAATGACATCCGGATGATCCATATGTCTTTCAATCATCCTTATAAATTGCTTTGATTCTAACTGGCTCCAAAAAAAAGCATGTACTCTCATTTTTCCAAATTGACTATCCCTTTCTCCCGCAGCTCTTCTTTGATTTCTTATTTCTTCATTATCTGTATTAGCTTCAAAATACCAGCTTGAAACGAGATCAATAAACTCTATTAGCCTATTTCTTTCTGTGTCTGGGTTCAATTGTTCGACTCTTTCAGTAATAAATACATGTTCATCAACAATAGGAGAATCTCCTTGATTTCGAGGAGGCTTAAAATAAACACGTTTCGCACCAAGAGCGAAAGTTATTCCTGATCCTGGATCAAAATGAACCGTTAGAAAAACACTCATGTCGACCCAATTCGGCATCAGTTGTGTTGTCCTTTCTGTCACAATTTTTGGTTCATTATCTATTATGGCGCTTACCCTTGCGTTTAAGGCTAATTCTTCAGCTTTTAATTGGTGATTTACAACCTTAGCATGTTTCCAAGTATCAGAATTGTTCGAAATGTTTGTGGATAAATCTGAACATGTATTAATCCCGGAGCTTCTTAATAAGTCCGCCTGCGTTTTATTAAGCCAGGGAATTTTTGATAAATGGTCATCATTTTCAGCCATGTCTTTACAATACCGCAAGTATTGACATAGTTGACATTTAGAGCTTACATGCCATCCAACGTCTATCGGTGGAGTTTCCAGAAGAGGAATCATTTTTTCGTCTAAAAATCTCCTGACATGAACCTCATAAACTTCAAATGGAACTGGGATTAATGTATCGTTTAGTGCAGCAAGAGTTGGGTTAGCATTCCCTTCTGCCTCAAATCGTCTAGTTAGATTTCTAAATTCGTTTACATCATGACTACCAGGCCAAATAAGACCTCTAGCGCTAACCCGATATTTATCGCTGAGATTATTTTCACGTATGAATGCATCTAACGCAAGCGCATAAAAAGTCACTTCAGTAAAGTGCTTTAATGACGCTTGAGCAGCCATTTTCACATCAATTATGTGCAGTTCATATTGTGGAGGGGGGTCATTATCAGTCTGAATTAAAGGAGCACCTGTATCATATTCTTGAATCCATATTATATCTGGAATAGCCTTTGAGGGTTCAATACCAAATCTAGTGTTTGCTTCAACTAATTTATCTGAGACGGACTGCGGAGTTGCAAAGCTCGCTTCAATTATTGCATTTGGCGGCGTATCCTGATTCAAGATATCTATAAGATTATTAATAGTTTTGAATTCTTTTACGCCAAGTCTTTCATTAATTCCTTCGTGTCTTTCAAAACTTACATTATCAGCCCCGTATCCCGCAATTATGTCTTCATATTTATCGATCTCCCATTTGTTCCCAGCTTCTTGCATTAATTGAACGCCTGGCCTACTTCCCAATGTATACCTATCCCCATCAATCTCTAGTTGTTCTTTTTCAGAATTGCTTGATAATTCAAATCTGAAAAACCTTTCACATTCAGTCTTAAATGTTTCTGCTAAAACTCTTTTGCTTAATCGTGGAGCCATAGAAGTTATCTTTCTGGATTAACTTTTTTGTTCTTAACCTCTTTTTCAGTCAGCTTCAGAGGAATTCTACCTGTTTTCTGATTGGCAATAAAATACTTGTTCATCCAAATCACTTCAGTTCTAGAAAGATCATCTCCACTTACACCTCTTGTGCTGGTTTCAATAGTCTTTTTTACCCAACCTTTTTTAGTGGTTAAAATTGAATTATAAAGTTGATTTTCATATCCACTAATGAACACCATGCATTTCGCTTTATTTAGAATTTGAAGCAGCTCTAAATGATATTCTTCTTCTTCAATTTCTTCATCATAACTACTAGATCGATTCGCAAGATAAGGTGGGTCAATGTATACTAAAGTTGCTGGTCTATTGAGGAACTTATTGAATAACTCTATCGCGTCTTTGTTTTCAATTCTAACATTTCGTAGACGTTCAGATACTTTCAATAGTCTTTCAGGTAAATTATACCATCTATTAACTCTCGCCTCCTTACCATTTCTGGTGTAAGAATTTGACGTTGAAAAACCGCCTTTATTCTTTCCGAATGCTCCATTGATTGCCATCATTGATTTTACTAAAAACCTTCTCGCTTTTTCAAGATCATCAATGTTTTTATCTTCATTTCTTGAAATATCCAATTCCTCTGATGAATAAGGAGTTAATGCAACTTGTCTACATAATTCTTCAGAATTATTTCTTAACTGAGAAAATAATGTGGTAATCTCGCTATTTATATCATTGATGATTTCTATCTGCGCAGGTTCCTTAGCTAAAGTTAAAGCTGCCGAGCCGCAGAATAACTCAACCCAACAGTTGTGTGGAGGTAAATCTACACACATTCTCATTGCGAGATTATTCTTTGATCCAAAGTATCCAAATGGAGGGTTTATTTTCTCCCTTTTCTTATTATTTGAGGCTACAGTACCATCAATTTGTTTCATGATTTTCTCTGTATCGTAATTCACATAAAAATAATTAAAATGAAGCTGAATTATCTAGGTTTTATTACGGATTCCTAAAAATATTTATTAACAACCTAAATTATTCACGTTTTGCAATTTTTCTTCAATTCAAAACACATTTTTATCAAAAGGGAAAACAAACTTTGTCACCAGCCTGCCTAACAAACCTATCAAAATTATTAGCTAATCCAAAGAATATCAGAAAAATGCGTATTTCCCGCAATTGGGTTTGGGCTCTCCTACCCTCTTCCATCTGAGCAAATTAATCTATAATTACTTGCTTGTACCAAATCCCAAATTTTAATACATTTGAGTGATACCCCAACTTATGAAAGCAAAGCATTTTCAACTTGGTATTTTCTCATTGATCTTAGGGTTAACTTTGGTTTCTTGCCGAAAAGATAAGGAGGTAGAAGATCCTAATGCCAACTTAAGCATCCATGATACTATTCCGTTTTTTGGTTTTGATGAAAGTGCGGTTTGGGTTTTTGCCAATGATTGGGACCAATCTGCCCCATTGCCTCCTTACTCACATGAGGTTTATTTAGACACTTTTACTTACTATTTTGATGGTGATACCGTTATGGATAGGTCCTTGAGTACTGATTGGGATATTACTGAATATACAGGCGTAAACACTTATAAAAGATTAAGGTTTATTAAAAAGACCTCAGTATTTATAGATCCTAACAACCCTATTTCTCAAAACCCTGATTATGTTACTACCAAAGAAGGAATTGCTGCTTATTTTAGATATGAGCAAGATGCGCAAAAAGTGATAGTGGCAAAACGATCCGGTTCAAACTATAATCTGGAGGCCAACGATTTGTTATTGTATGATTTTTCATTGAACGCTGGAGATACTGTGCCTTATAATGCGCGTTTGGCTTCCTGGCAGAATTATACCGTAAGTGGTGTTTATCCATATTACTACAAGGCAGATGCATACTGGAAAAAGTTTGTTTTAACCAATGACAATGGAGAAGAGTTTATCTACATTGATGGGATGGGAAGTTTTACTGGCTTACTCAATACATTCACAAAAGGATTGGTTTCTTTTCACAGTGATCAGTTTGATTATGTTCCTTAAATAGTATCTATTTTTAAGATCCTTCCCCTACTCTTTTTTGTTGAAGCTGAATTGAAAGCCTCTAAATCATTGACTTTGTTAGTGTGTTTGTAACTAAAAATCCTCCCCCAGATTATAAAGTTAAATCCAAAAACCTAGCAGATGAAAACTTTATACTTGTTGTTATTCCACTTCGCTTTTATCTCACATCTTGCTTTTGCAGACATTCCACTTTTAACCATTGAAAAGATTGAAGCCTACACGCTTTATCCTGAAAATAGTTTTAGAATTGAAGCCAATGTAGATGAAGATATCATCATCAATCCAAAAGATTTGGCAGCCCTTAAAGGTTTGAAAATTCATCACATTGATTTGGTATATACATCTTACCTGGGAAAGAAAACATTCAACCAAAATGCAGTAAACAAGCAGCAAATTGCCAAATTAAAAGAGGTTTTTCCTCAAGCAGTTTCAGACGCTCCTACATGGAAATGTATTGAGCAAACAGGTGCTAAAACTAACAAAGAAGCCAAAACTTACTTTCACGGATTTATTGTGCATTTTGGTCCTGCACTGGATTATCAGCATTTAAGTACATTTTTTAAACCTTTTCAAACTCCGGTCAAATCATTTACGGTTAAAGCCAATGATGGCGGTAACTTTGATTGTGGTGACGGAACTACTTTGAAAATTGGCGGTAACACCGTAACACACGCAGATGGTAGTCCGGTAAATGGTGATTACACTTTACAATACAAAGAGTTTAAAGATCCTTCAGATATCTTGTTTTCAGGGATTCCAATGACTTTTAATAATGGAAGAAGAGATCAAAACTTCTCTTCTGTTGGGATGTATGAAATTAGAGCTGAGCAAGATGGGAAATCCTTAAAAATGAAAGCTCCGGCTGCTGTTGATTTTAACTGCACTAAAGTAGACAATGGCGTAGGTTTTTATCAGATGGATGATCAATCAGGTAAATGGTCAAAGAAGAAAGATGTGGCTTTTAGAGCTCCTTTAAAACTGCTTTCAAAGTTTCAATCAAAACTTGCTTTTGACGGAATTGAGTTTGAACTCAATGCAGATATCTACAATCATTATTCAGAGATTCAATTCAACGAATCATGCTGGGATTGGGTGTTCAAACACTTTGCCACACATCCTGAACTCAATGCAGTACTGGAAAAAATAGATGAATCTAACAGAACAGCTCGCATGACTATTGAGCCAAAGCAATTCACAGAAATGGTAGCAGATATCATCATGGAAGAAAAAAAGGCAGAAATGCAAAGAGAACTTGAGAGACAAATTGCAGAAGAAAAACAACGCATTGCAGAATGGCAAGAACAAGAACGCATTCGCCAGGAAGAAGAGCGTGCAAGATTGGAAAAAGCCCGTCAAGAAGATCAACGTTTTGGCAATACCCTGCTTTCTGAAGGAATAGATGAAGGACACACCTACCCTGCTCTGGTTAAGGATTTAAACTCTCCAGGCTTTGGCGTGTACAATTGTGATCAGGTATATGATTTAGAACAACCGCTAGAATTGTCTCCGGTTTATGTAGATGAAAACGGAACTGAGATTAAAAACAAACATGTGGTTTGCGTGATCGATCTCAACTATAATGGATCATTCAGTTTTCACCCAAACAATATTACCTGTAGCGGAAAAGGAAGAAATGTGATTTTGCTTTTTACAGATAACAAAGACGTTTACATGTTAAGTGAAGAGAAATTCAATCAACTGAGTTTAAACAACAATATGCGTCCAACATTTGCTATGCAAAACATGACATCAGTAATTAAAACTTCAGATGATTTGAAGAAGTATTTGAAGATATGATGAACAAATAAGTTTGGAAATTGACTTAGATTTGGGTGATATTATCCTTTATTAATGGCATAAAAGTTGCCGGTACGATATCAAAAATCATCAATGAAATTATTTCTGTTAAGCTTACTACTATTACCATTTACTTTGTTTAGTCAAAGTATTCAAAGCGAAAAACATTTGAGATCAATCTTCTCTACTAAAGATACAAGCTATCTGAAGGAAATGGGGTTCAAACAAACCAAAGAAAATACCTGGACCAATATGAGTAATGGAGAGTCGGTTCTTTTTGAAGAAAAATCAATTACGTATTCATTTATAGACCAACTGCTAATTTCAAATGAAAATGATCATGAGGAAGTAGCCAAAGCAAAATCTACAGGATATAAATGGAAAGAAATCTTTAGTAAGAGCAATAAAGTAAAGATTGAAGAATATGAGTATCACGTAGATAAGCTCATCAAGAGAAGAAAGTACATGCTCAAAATGACAGAGTATGAAAATAGACGAATATCTATTACAATGGTGATGAAATAGATTCGTTGATGATTAATATTCCTTCAAAACTTACTAATCCTGCCCCAATCTCTTCAAGGTACGAATGTGCGATTTAAACGCAGCATAAAAAGACTTTTGGCTGTGATATGGCTGTCCGTATTCTTTAGCTGTTTCTTGCACAATGTGCGAAAGTTTAGGGTAATGAATATGTGAGATATGAGGGAAAAGATGATGTTCTACCTGAAAATCTAATCCTCCGATATAAGCGCTTAAAAATGTCTTTTTAATCCCAAAATCTGAAGTTGTTTTCAATTGGTGAACGTAGAAATCATCATTGATTTCAAAGTTTTCATCCGGCATAGGTTCGTTCATATCTTCTACTACATGTGCCATTTGAAATACAGTTCCCATAATGATTGATGATACCACATTAATGATCATGAATCCGATCAATACCTGCCACCAAGTGAAATCTGTTAACAATACAGGAAGTACAAGCATTACAAACAAATACACCACTTTAATCAAGATCAACTTCCAAAGAGCTGAACTGTATTTGGCGTTATAAACCTTAAGTGCTCCTAATTTGTTGTAAGCTTTTAACCACTTAAACTCTAAAGAAAATCGTGAAAGTGTCATGAAACTATACAAGAATGGTCCAAATACATGTTGGTATCTGAACTTCTTTTTATAATCAGAGTTTTTTGAAAGTCTGATCAAACCTTTGGTATCTACATCACTGTCCCATTCATAAACATTTGGATATGTGTGATGCAAAAGATTATGTTGGATTTTCCAGTTCAATACATTGCTTCCAAAAAGCATCATACTATTGGCCATCAAATTGTTAAGCCATTCATGTTTTGAAAAAGATCCGTGAGCTGCATCATGCATTACGCCCATCCCTACTCCGGCTTTACCAATTCCCATTAATACCAGTAGCAGAATGACAGACCAGGCAGGCATTGAAACTGTAAAAATAACAACGATTGGTGCCAGGTATAAAGCCAGCATCACAATAGCCTTGATTAGAATTGTACTTCCACCGTAGGTAGAAATTTTGTGTTCTTTGAAGTATTTACGAACTCTTTTTGAAAGCTCTTTAGCGAATTCCTTTTGCACGGTGTCCTTCGCTTTGAATTTAATTGTTTGCATTAAGTTTTTTGAGTGTTCTTATGGTGTATTAAATTTTCTTTACTTGTACAGCCATCATTCCTCTATCCCCTCTTTCAGTAAGGAATTGTACGTTGTCGCCTTCCACGATAGGCTCCTGACAATTGTTCATGTGTACGAAATAAGATGTTGAAGAATTTTTGTCTTTAATAAAGCCGTAACCTTTATCATCATTAAAAAATGTTACTCTTCCGTTATAAAGACTTTCCTCTTCAGGTAGATTTTCTGATTTAGGGATTCCTAATTCAATGTCTTCAGCTTTGATAGTTTTTTTCTTTTTGTTTTCATCAGGTGGTGTATCCACGATTACACCGTTCTCATCTACATAAGCCATCATAGCTTCTAAAGAAGAACCTTTGTCTTGCGCTTTACGTTCTTCTTTTCTTGCCAGTTTTTCTTTCTTTTTCTGTGCTTTCTTTTTCTGTTGTTCTTTTTTACTGAAACTGTCTGCCATTAATCTTTTTTGTTGATTATAATTCTTGTAAACTAAAAAAATGAAGTTCTTTAATTTTCCGAATTAACTCTGCTAAAAGATAAGTGGGCCACTAAACGGTATTTAATTTACCGCAATAAAGAACGCTACATGAGTTAGCTTATACGAGTACAAAGATACGATAAAGATTTGGCTCTATAAATATATTTAGAATATAGTGTGGTTTTATCAATCTAACTAATTGAAGATGAATATGTATGAAAGATTATCCTCCAGATGGATGTTTTGCTAAGTTTTTTGGATGTAAAAGCTAATTGTTGTTGACAACTGTTGCTTTTATTTACTTTCAAAATTTAACTTTATTTAAATGTCAATCATCTATCCATCAGACATTTTAAAATAATTTTGGATCACAATGTAAACGCAATTATGACGTTAAAACAAAAATTAAAATTATGAAAAGATTATTATGGATCGCGGCAATAGCCTTAGTAGTTGTGTCTTGTAACAAAGACCAAAAAGCAGTTAAACGTTTAGATGGAACATGGAATGTTTCAAGTTGGTTAGCTACCTGGAATGGAACAACTGAAGAGTATATAGCAGATGGGTATACTTTTACAATGAAATTTGATAACTGCAAACTAAAAGATGAAGAGTTTTGTAGTATTACAATGACAGAAGCTTATCAAGGATCAACAGACTCATACGTAATGGAATATAGAGTTGCCGGAGGTGGAACTTCATTAGAAATTAGAGATCTTGATTATCCATCTGAATTAACTTATTTCAGAATTGACGAAATGACGAAGGATAAATTAGTACTTTATTTAGATGAAGGAGATGGAGATTACTCCACATTGACACTGAATAAAGAATAATTCAAATATTAATTGAAGCCCCGACATAAGTTGGGGCTTTTTTTTTGGTCAATACTTTATTTAAGTATAAACACTTAATAGGTTGTAAAACAGTAGTTTTACATCTGTTAAATTATTTAAATGCACTACAGGGTCCACCAAAAGGAGAGAATTCCTTTTTTGCAATTAGACTACCCTTTTCATCAAACAAAAAAGCCTCTTTTCCTTTTTGCATCAACATGCAATTTGATCCACAATCATTGGTAGAAATGTAATTGGCATCACAAGCCATTTCATATTCACAGGGAACTAAGATACTTCCGTCATGGCTCAACCATCCACATTTTCCATCTTTCATGACAAAGAATTTTTTGTAATCCTGTATGATTATGTCATATTCTGCAGGAACTAAAACCTTTCCTTTAGTTGATGTTATACCTTTTTTTCCTTTTTCAAGGTGTATGAATAAGTCACCCTCATCAGCTACAAAGTCCCTCATTTTATTGTTCGCATCATCTAGCAATTGAATTTTAGATGGATCTATTGATTCCTTTAGTTTAGCTTTCTTATCATAGCGGTTTATAGTACTTTTATTGATGGCCATATATGCATCCCTTTCTTCATAAACAGTATCAAATTCAGCAGGGATTAAATATTTCAAGCTTGAAAAATCAAACAATCCTTGTTTTCCATCAGCTGTCTTAACTATTTTGGTTTTATGGTATCTATCATCCGGATAAATAGCACTAAATCTAAGTTCAGTTAATGGATTTAATTCGCTATTCACCATTATCCATTCACCGTTCTTTTTTACAAAAGATGTATCGTTTCCTTTAAAATCATACTCCAATTCTTCATAAGAAATAGGCACTACAATTTTTCCAGAAGGATCAACAGCACCCCACAAACCATTCTTTTTAATAAGGTTTGCTTCTTCAAATGGATCAGAGATAAATTCATATTCAAAGGGTAAAATCACTTTGCCGGTATAAGTTACCATTCCGCATTTGCCATAAGAATCTTTGAGAGCAATGTTTCCCAGCACATTAAATCCGAAATTTTTATCATCCCAACTAGTGCACACATAGGCACCTGGAACAACTGCGTTAAATGCAGGATCGTAGATACTGAAATAATCAGAATACTTTACCAAAAGATATCCTTTGTATTGATCATGTAGCGCTCTGATATCGGTCCAATAATCACCATTATTGAGCATAACGCTGTATCCGTAATAACTTTGATATCCACCATCAACAACTGCCGGAACAGCATAAAGAGTATCATTGATGAAGTACGGTTGGTAATCATAAATGAAATCAAAATGACTTTCAAGAGATTTAGTGAGAGATCCCCATTTTCCAGTACTATTTTTTAAAATAATGTGTTTACCACGAAACAGCTTTGGCGTGTAAAAATTTCCAATATCCTTTTCATTTTGATAGTCTGCTCTGGTAGGATATATGAAATAATCACCCAGGAAGGCGGTATAAACCTCTTCTGTTAACTTCTCTTTTTTAACCGAATCTTTTAATAAGATAAAACCTTCGCCATTATACTGTAGAACTTGCGAATTGGCAACAAAGACAGTTGCACTGAAAATGAGTGAAATAAGAGCCTTCATAATAGTGAAGGTAATGTTTCTAAATTAAATAGTTAACACTGGTAAATACTCAATTGAATTTGTTTTGCGGTCAATTGTAAAATGATCATTAAGAAGCAAAGTTGAAATTTAGAATAATAATAGCCATTTAAGTATAAACGCTTAATTGATTGTAAGTCAGTATCTATATCTTTGAGGTGAACTAAAAAGACACTACTATGAAACTAATTTACAATGTGATTTTATTCACCTTTTTATCTTTTCAAATAAATGCCCAAACTACAGATGTGGCAGTTGGATTAAGCAGCCCTAATGGATTAGCTGTAAAAGGCAACCAGATGTATATAGCTGAATACGGCGGAGATAAAATATCAGTTATTGATTACACAGGAGCTTTACCTGCAGCGGCTACTGATTTCGTAACTGGTTTAAATGGGCCTTCAGATTTACTCATAGTTGGTGATTTTTTATATGTTACTGAATTTGATGGAGGAAAAATATCTAAAATTGATTTAACAGCAACATCTCCTACAGCTACAACTGTTATGAGTGGATTAGCTGCTGTAACAGGCATTGAAGTATACGGAAATCATATTTACTTCGCAGAGGCAGATAAAATTTCCAGATTTGATTACTCGCTCTCTTCTCCAACTAAATCTACAGTATTATCAGGATTTTTTTTCCCTAGTCAATTATTGATGAACGGAGACACCCTCTACGTAGCAGAAGGAAGTGGAGATAGGATTTTTAAAGTAGATTTATCGGCTGGTACACTTACAGCTGTGAATGTGGTAACCAATGTATGGACAGCTTCAGGTATTGCTTTTAATGGGGAAGACCTATATTATTGCGAGTCAATGGCAGATTCAATAACTAAAGTTGATATCTGGTCTTCTTCTCCGGTTGAAAGCTCTGTTTTAACTTCATTAAATCGCCCAACAAGATTGCTAGTTACAGGTAATGATCTTTACATTTCTGAGACAGATGGGAATAAGGTATCTAAACTTCCGGTTTCATTTGCTTCAAACAAGAAAATTGAAAAAGAAAATACATTATTGGTATATCCAAATCCTAGTAATGATGGTGCTTTTCATGTAAGAGCTACATCTAATCTGACTCAGTATGCCATTTATAATATTTCCGGTGAACTTGTGATCGAGAAAACTATATCTGAACCAAGTAATGAAATTGATTTTAAAGTTGAAGCTGCAGGTGTTTACATGATCCATTTGATAGGAGATAATTTTTCAGAGAAAAGAAAAATTATCGTAGATAACTAAAGTGTCTTTTTAAAAGACAAAAAAATCCCCAAGCTTTGTGATAAAACTTGGGGATTAAGCATTTATTCAATTGTAAATCGATCTAATATAGAATGCTTTTCTTCTACTTTGTAAAGCATCAAATATACTCCCGGACTTAATGAGGAAATGTCTACCGTAGCAGCTTCACCTTGCATCAATTTCTCTTTTTCATGTTCACGGAATAGCGTATATGTTGTGTTTTTAGGAAGATGATAGGTTTTTTTACCCTCTTCTCCATCAACTTTAGTTTCAGTGATTCTTGGATGAATTTTGGTTTCTGCCTCTTGTGCGCTTGACACAAATGCGTTTCCAATAAATGCAGCCATTAAGGTTAAGATAATTTTCGTGTTCATTTAAGTTAAATTTTTAGTTCAACTTTATAAGTAGTCATCTTACAATAAGTTACGGTTTATTTCGTAGTTATTTTTTTATGACTCCTTTCCTAGCCTTTTTAAAGTTTTAATGTGCGATTTATAAGCACTTGCAAAAGATTTTTTGCAATGATATGGTTGGCCATATTCTGCAGCCGTTAATTCCACAATCAATGATAAATCAGGATAATGTACATGGGATATGTTAGGGAATAGATGGTGTATCGCTTGAAAATCTAATCCACCAATGTACCATCCTAAAATACTTTTTCTTTTACCAAAATCTGATGTAGTTTCTAGTTGATGTACATAAAACTGGTTATTGATAACGCCATTCTCATCCGGTAATGGCTGAGACATACCTTCTACCACATGAGCCATCTGAAAAACAGTTCCCATGATCATAGATGCAGTAAAGTGCATTATGCTAAAACCTAACAAAATCTGCCACCAACTGAAATCGGTGAAGATAAAAGGCATCCCAATGAAAACTCCTAAATAGATGATTTTGTTAATCAAAAGGTTTCTGAAATTTTTGCCTAAAGATCCACTGTAAATTTTCAAAGCTCCTAAACGGTGATAAGTTATCAATTGCTGAAAATCTCCAATAAATTTTGAGAGTGTCATGAAGCTATATAAAAACGGACCAAAAATGTATTGATACTTATATATTTTGTGATGCTCAGCATGGTTAGATAATCGAATTATTCCTTTTGTATCTATATCGTTATCCCATTTGTATACATTGGGATAACTATGATGTAATACATTGTGCTGTATTTTCCAATTAATCAGGTCAGTTCCAAATAAAAAAATACTTCCGGCCATTATACTGTTCAGCCACTTGTATTTTGAGAAAGTACCATGTGCGGCATCATGCATTACCCCCATTCCAATACCGGCTTTACCAATTCCCATTAGAACTATTAATGTCAAAGCCATTAAAGGATGAAGGTTTATTGTGAAAATTAAAACCAAAGGTGTTATGTATAATCCTAACATCAGTATGGCTTTAAACAAAATTTTACCTCCTCCAAAAGTTGATTTGTCTTTTTCTTTAAAATATTTTCGAACTCTTTTTGTAAGTTCATTTGCGAAATCTTTTTGATTTTGGTCTTTCGCTTTAAATTTGATTGCTTCCATTTATTTTTTCATTTAACTAATTACTATCAATTCAATTTCCAGCTGTTTTTCTCTGATTATTTGTGAGAACTTTAGTCTATCTCCTTCATTTACTACTAAGTAAAATTTGCCTGATAGCAGTTTTGCTCTTACGGAAAAAAGGATCCATTTTAAGATCAATTCGTTTAGTCTTGAATTGGTATAATTGTTTTCAAATTCGTAAAAATCTGTTGAGTTTTCATATTCCGCGACTAATCGTGGAATATGAAATACATTGGAATTTTTATAATTCAATGCTTTAGTTGGAAGGGATTTACTTCCTCTTTGGCGAATAATTACCCCTTCTTTTTTTGTTAGCTCATCAATGAATTGATCAATATCCTTGCTAGTCATTAATAACCTTTACATTAATGGCATTCATCCCTTTTTGTCCAGGACTCTCTTCATAAGAGACTTTATCGTCATCACTAATTCTGCCCAGGATTCCACTTTTATGTACAAATAAATCTTCGCTTTTATCTGCAGGTTCAATGAATCCAAAACCTTTTGTGTGATTGTAAAATTTAACTTTTCCTTCTTTCATTTTTGTTTGTTTTTTGATTGATTTTTTGGGGGCTTAGTCAATAAAAGTGTAAGCCATCCCCGTTTTACCGGCTCTTCCGGTTCTTCCAATTCTATGGATATATGTATCATAGTCAAGTGGAAGCTGGTAATTTATAACGTGAGTTACACTGTCAATATCCACTCCTCTCGCAGCTACATCTGTAGCAACTAATACTTTAATGCTACCTGTTTTAAATTTATTTAAAGCCTTCACTCTATAGTTTTGAGATTTATTACCATGAATTTGGTCAGATAAGATTCCTGATTGATTTAGTTTTTTACTCAACCTATCAGCTAATCTCTTTGTTTCTGCAAACAAAATAACCTTGTTAAAACTTTGTCCGGCCAATAATTTTTTCAGCATGTCAAATTTGTTGGCTCCGACAGGAACTCGGATAATATCTTGTGCTACATTTTTACTACTGGTTTCTCCATTGCTTACAGCAACTGTTATTGGATTAGATACAATTTCATGTATCAATAATTTTTGTTTTGGATCAATAGTAGCCGAAAACAACATGGTATGCTTTCGATTTTTCATTCGACCAATAATCTTCTTGATATCATTAACAAATCCCATGTCTAACATTCGATCAAATTCATCTAAAATCAATGTTTCTACTTGAGATATATTAAAATCTCCTCTATTAATTAAATCAATCAATCTACCGGGAGTTCCAATGAAAATATCATTTGATTGCTTTAACCTATTGATGTCTTTTTTCAAATTTGTTCCGCCAATATGACAAGAAGATCTAAATTCCATTCCAACAGTCAACTTTTTAAACTCTTGTTCTACTTGCAAGGCTAGTTCTCTAGTGGGAACAATAACCAAACTTTTAAATTGCTCTTGATTTGGATCTAATAGATTATGGATAATTGGAATTAAAAAAGCACCAGTTTTTCCCGTTCCAGTATTAGCAATACCAATTAAATTTTGTCTAAGGATTAAATTTTTATAAGTCTTTTCTTGGATTTCTGTTGGTTTAATAAAACCCATCTTATTTAAATTGGTCTTTAAACGGGGATTTAAATCCATATCCATGTAAAGTAATTTAGTTTCGTGTTTTGAGAGTTTTAATTCTTCAGCAGCTTGAATTAAACTACTAGGATTAATGGATGATTTTTGTTTTTTATTTGGTTTGTTCTGCTGAACTCTATTTTTACTCTGTTGAACTCTTT
The DNA here is from genome assembly GCF_019740355.2 of Paracrocinitomix mangrovi. Classification (GTDB taxonomy): domain Bacteria; phylum Bacteroidota; class Bacteroidia; order Flavobacteriales_D; family Crocinitomicaceae; genus Paracrocinitomix; species Paracrocinitomix mangrovi. The sequence continues at coordinate 495,931 of NZ_CP091819.1, forward strand.
TTTTGTTTTGCTGAGTTCTATTACTACTTGTATTCATAAAATTAATTGCTATTTCAAGCAAGATTATTTCATAATGGACATGTATATTCTATATCAATTTTGTTGATATAAAAACTGATTGAAAAACATTGGTTTACACAATTTGATTTGAACTAAATCTTGTAGAGAAATGCACTCAATTTCAGAATGTACTTTTTTTCTGATGTCCTTATTTGTTGATTAATAAGAATGCAACTTTTACACACTTAAAGCATGAAACTGTTGAACAAATCAACTTTACATGCTGTTTCATGATAATCCTGATAGATGATAAGGAAGTTGTCGGTGCAATATGCTTTTGAAAAGCTATACCAAAAAAGTCACAAATTCAAAAATTGAGAATTAGCTTGATAATACAAAGGTAGGTTATTAAATCCACATGAAGTGTTAAAGTATGTTATATTAGCATCTAATCAAGTGTAGCTCTAGTGATACCAAGCTTTTTTTTGTATTGCATAACGAATATTAGGTCGCCATTTTCTGTTTCGCTTGATCTTATTGGATGAAATAAAGCACCATCTTCTTTATAGTTGTCTCTGTAGTTGACTGATAAGTAATTCAAATCTGTGTCAAACACTGACTGTACCTGGAAAGTTCTACCGTTCACCATGTTGTTGTAAAAACAGTAAACTTTGCCATTTTTAATGATAAATTCACAAGTCAATTTAGGCATATGATAAGAAGATGAAATTCCTTTTTCAATCCATTTAATCTTTGCTTCTTTACTTGAAAAGTTAATCAAAGCCATGTTGCCTGTTACCATTTTAGATGAAGTACTTGTGCTGCTGCTACCTCCTGAAGTTGAAGTAGTTGTCGTTACTATCATACCTTGTTTTTCTACACAAAGAATCTCATTTTCGGCATCTGAAATCACCCCTTTATTGATCAAAAATTCATCCTGATGTGGTGATTTTAAATTGAATTTCTTAAAGTTTAGTTCCTTAAAATCTCCAAGATCAATGGTAGACACAAAGGCATTGTTGATGAAAATATCTTTCTTTTCCTTGTCTATTTTTAGTCCAGAAACATAGGCTTTGCCTGTTTCTTCGTTTACGGATAATCTAGGAGTTCCGAACTTTCCAATACTGGAAACATCAATTTCAATAGTACTCATCTCCTCCCCTTTAGCAACAATAAGATACAAGGTTCCTCTATCTCCGGATTCAAGTACGAGTAATCTGTCATCTGCCAAAATTCTAGCTTCAATTATCTGTCTGTTTTGAACTGAATACTTTGCTTGTTTCTTCCCCATTCCATTATAGGCTACTAGGTTTCTTTTTGTATAGCAAATCAGTTTATTGGTTTGTTTGTTTCTATAATAACCATATTGATATTCGTCATCTACAATTAACTCACGGATATTCACTTTCTCTAGATCTTTGTATTGTGATCTTCTCAAAGAATCAATATTTAACAGGGTACATCTTTTCTTTTCTTCATCCAGTAAAATGATCTTTTTTTCACCATTTTCCATATAGGCATCAATTGGCGTTCCTCTTAACTTTATTTCTAAGTCAAAAGTCTCAGTGTGCGTCATGCTACTGTCCAAAATATGAACAAGCCCTTGATTAAAGAGATAATGAGAAGTATCAGCACCTATGTAAATGGAGAAATATCCCTTTTTGGTTTTGAAAAGCTCACCCTGCTCAAAGAAATTGGATTTTAAAGGATTCGTTTCTCCATTTGGAGTTAATTCGTACTGATAATAGTGCTTGTAGGTTCCTGACCACAACCAGGGTACTATGGCTACAAATCCTGTAAATACAGCCATTCCATTTACCCTGTCAAACTTTCCAATTTTTGTATTGTAAGTTTCATATCCTTCTTTTTTGATCTCTACTTTTCTTTGAACGCCCATTGGGAGTTTGTCTTTATGACGATAAGGAGTAGTTCCTTTGTATTGTCCACCAATGTACACTTCAGCATCCGGTACATTTGAAGTGATAATCGTTGTTGTAGCGCATGATTGGAGTAATATCAATGCAATAAAAAAGCAAGCCAGTGATAACTTATTCATATTTGGGTTAAATAAAATTATTCAGCCCTGAATATAGGTAATTAAACGATTTATTTTGAGAGAAAATTGTTAAAACTATTGATTCTTATTCCTCTTTAGTTCCTTCCCAGATACCTGTTTTCGCATATTTCACAAGTATTGGATTAAATGGAAGATGTGGATCATCATAGTCAAATAACATTTCAAAACCTTGTGTTCGTTCAAATTTCACGTAATAGTCATCTTCACAAAAAGGCAGTAAATAATGTATTCCTTTAGATGTTAGGTAAAAACTGCCATTGTAAGCGCCCTTACCTTCTTTAAAGTCTTTTAGGCAATATTGCATCAATTCAAACTGTTCCTTTCTACTTTCAGTTGTTGTATCCAAAGTAGACATGTAGCTTTCTAAATCTTTAACAATGATTTGGCTTACGGTATCATAAAAAACCTGCGTGTTTGGATTTCTCAAACCAAAAATATCATCTGACCATACAATTTCTTCGACAGCAATATTATAAGTGACATAGTTTTGACTTAAAACACCTTCATATTCACTGTGCCTCAGTTTTATGCAAAAAGTAAAGAATCGTTCAGAGTTTTCTAATATCTGATAATCAAAAGCGTAATCAAATCCACCTTCTGTTGATACAGGAATGTACCATGAAAGGTCTTTGTTCTCATCAAATGGTGCGTGTAAATACCAGAAAAATATCTTTTCATTGATTTTTTTTGCCAGTTCAGGATTGTTTTCTGATTTTACCATAAAAAACCTGCTCAAGCTTGAATCTATTACACCCTCTTTTTGATAACTCCCCTCCTGGTAAGTGAGATCCACAATTTCAAACTGCGCAAAATTTAAGAATGGGAAGCAAATAAAAATGATGCTTAAGTACTTCATGGGGAAAGCTTTAACTCTAATGTAGGATTAATTTGAGTAAAGACAAAAGAAAATTTTCTAAGCCTTGGTTTTCAGATAATTCACTGGCGTTTGGGGAGTATTAAACATGATTTTACTCACTTTAGATTTAGCTAGATTTTCTATTTTAGTAGGAGTTACTTTTGTATAGATGAAAAACTACCTCTTAATATTAGTATTTCTATTTGCACTGATGTCGTGCAAGAAAAAAAGCATCAATTGCGGCTTAGAGTGCGGCACACAAACTGAACAGATGGTTTTTCAAACAGGATTTGATGGAACTGTTCTTAACAATGGGGCTTACAGCAATGTAGAGATAAGCGGTATAGATACTAATTTAACAACTAACAGCTATTGGGATGACTTTCAAAATCATCCTAACATTGGATATGTTGAGATTGGATATGAAGATGGTGATGACTCACAAAGGAAAGCTAGTATTGTTGATGATCCTGATAATCCAGGAAATGAAGTGCTAAAATTTCAGTTGATGCAAGCCCACATCAAAGAGGGGTCAAATTACAAAGGAAGAGTTCAATTGAGTGTCCATAACAATAATTGTATCAAGGAGTTATACCAAACAGTTAAATTAAAGCTTCATCCGGATATGGCATATATAAAAGACATGCCTGAGAAGTTTTACTGGTTTACTTTATTTGAATTTTGGAACAACGGAGCCTGGACCAAGGAAAAGTTCCCGTTTAGGATTTCAGTGAATTTATTTAAGGAAGAAGGCGCAGGAAATGAGATAAACTTTAGAGCCAAAGCAGACTACCGAAATTGCAAAACTTGTGGATGGAAAGAAGTTTGGGGAGAAACGGCTACCTCATTTCCTTTGGTGTTTGGTGAATGGATGGAAATTGAAATCTATTTAAAAGAAGGTGATGAAAATAATGGTAGATTCTACCTTGCCGTAACTGCTGCAGGAGGATCTAAAATGGTTTTGTTTGATGTAAATAATACAACTCAACATCCAAAAGAGAATTGTGCAGATGGTTTTACCCACTTTGAAGCCATGAAAGTTTATACATCAGAGGATAATATCAACTATATGAATGATGCAGGAAAAGAGTTGTCTTTGTTTTGGGATGACTGGTCTTTATACATTAATAAACAACCTTAATTTATTGTATCCACTCCCCTTCTTCTTCCTTACATGTTATATAGATGGGAGAATTCTCTTCTTGAAGTGGAACCAAACTTAATTTAAATACTTCCCAATCAAGTGTAAGCTTGTCTTCATTTGGATGCACAAAGGTGATTGGGTCCTTTAAAACAATCGGCTTGCTCCATTCATAACCCTGAGAAGAAGTGGCGGTTATCCTAACTTTATTGTTGAGCATACTTGTTGCACACTCAATTTCAATGACAAGCTTATCCAGTCTTGTTTTTTTACCTATTTCCTTTTCAGTTGGATGCTTGTATTTTAGGTCAAATTTTTCTCTGTACAGCATTACGGTATGATGCATTAAAAGGTGCTTTAACTTCCCAAAAAAAATAATTTGGAGAGCTAGAATTAACGTACTATAGGTTCATAAAAAAGGAAAGGCAATCCTGTCACCAGATTGCCTAACAAACCTATCAAAAAATTGAATTAATCCAAATTAAATTGGAAAAACCCGTATTTTCCGCAATGTTGTTTATTCAGTGAGTTCCTTTGGAATCCTGAATAATTAAGAAGTATATCTTAGTCTTTTATTACAGTTACGTTAACTGCGTTGATACCTTTTCTTCCATCAGCTTCTTCATATTGAACTTTGTCATTTTCATTAATAACATCATTCAAACCGCTTGAGTGAACAAAGATTTCTTTACCACCATCTGCAGGTACGATAAAACCAAATCCTTTTTCCTGATTGAAAAATTTAACTGTCCCTTCTTTCATTTTACTTGTATTTAAAAAATTAAAAATTGATATAAATTACTATTAATCGATTGTAAAATCACAATCTTAAGAACTTTACATTGTATATCAGCAATTAAAAGTTCAGTTTTCATGGTAATTCCGGTAAATGATTAGGGATCTTATTGGTAATTTGAGATTCAAAAGAAACAATACCTACGAACCACTAATTCAAAATTGAGAATTAGCTTGATATCGTAAAGTTAGCTAATTAATTGATTAAAATGTCAAATTATCCACTCAAAAAATTTCACCTGACATTTATAATTAAGATGTTAATTGTCAATGTTAATCGTAGTTAAAGTCAGTTTTTTATCTAAATTGTTTGTATACTTTTCGGTTAAATATAAATAAAATGAAGGGTTTGTTTTTAGTGTTTTTGACATTTGTAGTCATTCAAAGTGGCTATGCAAAAACCTCTGAATATACCATTCTATCTAAGGAAAATGAATATTTAGGCACACTCAAAGTGAATAGTTCAAAGCAGGATGGTATTGAAGAAATATATGTAGAAAGTGAAATTACGATCAAGAAGATTTTTACCGTAATGGTATCCTATACTCTTCAAAGTAAATTCAAAGGAAAAAAATTACTTTCCAATGAAATAACCACATACATGAATAAAAAGGTTCATGAAAAAATGTCAACCTTCAAAAAGGAATCAAAATACATCTTTACCAAAAACACAAAACAAAAGGACGTCAAAGACTTCAATTTCTGTGAATCAATGATGTATTTCAACGAACCCATTGGAGTTTCAACACTATACTCAGAGTTTGATGGTGTATTTAAACCTACATCTTACATAGCCAAAGACAGTTGCTATGCTCTCACTAATCCAATCAATAAAAATGTAAGTAAATATTACTACAAGGATGGGATTTTAAGAAAAGCAATAGTCAAAAGTGCTTTAGCTACTTTGTATCTTTATTTAAAACTTGATAAGTAGTTTATTTTATGATGATTCGGTTTCTATTAATAGTTCCGCTTTCATCTATAAGTTCAACAACAAACAAGCCTAGATAAGCTGAAAGATCAATTACACTTTTATCAACATTGTTAAAGCTTTCTTTGTATACAACTTCACCCAAAGCATTGTAAATAACAACGTCAAACTTTTTGCTAATTGACCCTAAATCAATCGTAAACACTCCATTTGTAGGATTAGGATACATCTTAAAGTTATGCTCGTACTCTTCAGATAAACCCGAAATATCAATAGCAGTACATGCAGAAGTGTCTGTACATCCATTGGCTGTTATTTCAACTGCAAAATTCCCGGTGATTGCAGAAAAACTAACATTTGTTTCGCCTGAAATTTGAGCATAGGCATTGTCACAATCTAACCATTGATAAACTGCGGCACTTTCATTAGCTGTGATTGTCCCTCCAGTAACTGATACTGTGTTATCAAGACTATTAATAGTCAGGTCAATCGTCAAAATAGAATCACATCCCGCAGTATTGGTAATTGTGTCCTGATATGAACCGGTAGATGTCCATGTGTACAATCCACTTGGTGAAGTGTACTCAAAACAAGCTGTTTCAGTAATAGTAGCAAAAGTCTCTTCAATAGTTAAATCAATTGTAATAATAGAATCACATCCTGAGGTAGCCGGAATTGTGTCGTAATAAACTCCTGTGGTAGTATAGGTATAGTTTCCACTTGGCGATAAATAAGACGAGCATGCAACGGGTGTAATTGTAGAGGTTGATGGTAAACAATAACCTGTTACACTTATTTCATCAACTGAAAATGAAGGTTCTGAGGTAGAAAAAGTAACTTCATTTACAAATCTAAACCCGAATCTGATGTTTGCTTGTTGTGCAAATTCAGGTATTGAAACATTGGCTTGCGTCCATGTTCCATTTAGATTGTATTGTGGAGTAACATTCACTTTGGTCCAGCTAGTCCCACTATTTAAACTGTAATACAATTCACCATATGACTGAGCTCCACCGGTACACATCCAGTAAAATGAAAAATCAATTGAATCGTGCCCAACGGTACTAATATCATTGGACATTGCTGCGAAATTGTATTCATTAAATGTGCAAAATCCATCAGCAGCCATAAAGGAAGCATTTAAAATTCCGTTACCAACTGCAGCACCACTTAAAATATGCATATAATTACTGGTAGGATTGTTTTGAATTCCTGCAGGTTGAGTTGGTGTACCCGGAACTGTAAATCCAAATGGACCTAAACAAGTATTAACGGTTCCACTACCGCCAGTAAACACATTGTTTACAACCCAATAGTTGTTTCCCGAAGTACCTGAAGTTGAGCTGACATCAGCTGTGTTTAATGTAAATGAGTTTCCGGCCTCAAAATTCTCAGTGTAAACTACTGTTTGAGCGTACAATTCTGAGTTTAAGCCAATAACAACTAGTAAGGAAGGGATAAGTAAAATTTTTTTCATGCTAAGCGTTTAGTTTAGCTTCAAATTATTGAAAAAAAATGAATTAACCGCACTTGTGAATAAAATGAGATAAAGGTTTGTATACATATATGTAGTTTTGAGTGTGTTTTTACTTGTCCACAATCTTATTTATTAGGCTTAAATTATTTTCAGGTAATAATATTTGATCAAACAGCTTGAAATAAGAAAGTTAACAAATCTATTAGCTAAAATAAGCGAATCCCTTTGTTTATCATTGGTCTAGTATAATACTTAATTGGTCGAATAAATAAAATTTGAACCAATTGATTTTTAATTTTATAGCGTAAACACTAGTTACCTATGAAAAAATCTACACTACTTTTTGCGTTATTTGCAGCTCAACTATCATTTTCCCAAAACCCATTAAATATCCCACCACTTCTCAGTGGAAATTCAATGACGCTTACTTTACAAGAGGGAACAACTGATTTTTATAATGGCGTAACCACCAATACAATGGGAGCTAATGGCTCTTTGCTTGGTCCTACCCTGTTATTGAAAAAGGATTCTGCTGTTTCACTTGTTGTAGAGAATCAGTTGCAAGAATCTACTACCATTCATTGGCATGGACTACATGTTTCGGCTGAAAATGATGGAGGACCTCATAACATTATTGCTCCCGGAAGCAGTTGGAATCCACAATTTACTGTATTAGATAAGGCTGGTGTTTATTGGTACCATCCTCATTTGCACATGATGACAAATCAACATGTTTCAAAAGGAATTGCTGGGATGATAATCGTGCAAGATGCCGAAGAACAATCCTTAGGTTTGCCAAATGATTATGGGGTTGATGATTTTCCATTGGTGCTGCAGACCAAAGCATTTGACGGGACAGGGCAAATTGAAATAAACACCAATTTGGATACTTCTGTTATGGTAAATGGAACAGTTGATGCGGTGACAGACTTACCTGCTCAAGTGGTAAGAATGCGTATGCTAAATGGAGCATCTGAAAGAGTTATGGAAATTGGTTTTTCAGATAATAGATCTTTTGAATTAATAGGAACAGATGGAGGTTTATTAACAGCTCCTGTAACATTGACTAGATATCGCCTGGCACCTGGTCAAAGAATTGATATTTTGCTTGATTTAACTGGTGATGTGGGGCAGAATTTTCAATTAATGAGTTTTGCTTCTGAATTGCCTTCTGCTATTTACGGTGCTGCACAACCCGGTATGGGCCCTGGAGCAACATCTTCTTTAGTTGGATATACTTCAAATCCTTTAAATGGAGCAGATTATTCATTTTTAGACATTAATGTTGTTGCTCAAAATGGAAATCCTGTAACTACAATACCTTCAGCATTAGCTTCTTTTACTCCTTTACAAGAAGGTTCTGCAGATGTGAATAGAACGATCACTTTTACTTCTGCAGGAACTATGGGAGATTTAAATGGTCCATTTTTATTTAATGGTACTTCATTTGACATGAATGTAATTAACTACTACATACAGTTAGATGATATTGAGATTTGGACATTAGAAAATCAAACACCTATCTCCCATCCTTTTCATATCCATGATGTTCAGTTCTTTATATTAGATATTAATGGAAACCCTCCTCCTCCTGAATTACAGGGGTATCATGATGTGATATTGGTTCCCGGGGGAATGGGTAACGCAAGATTTATTGCATTATTCAATGATCATGAGAGTGATTCTTTACCATACATGTATCACTGTCATATGCTCACACATGAAGATGGTGGTATGATGGGCCAATTCATGGTAAATAGTATCGTAGAGAATATTGATGAAGAATCATCCAAAAATACAAGTAAAGCTTTTCCTAACCCTTCATCAAGTGGTGAATTTACTGTGGTTAGCGATTTGTTAATTCAACAATACAGTGTGTTTAGTGCAGATGGGAAATTAATTCAAGAAGAGAATATTGAGAATCTACAGCAATTAAACATCAAGCTGAACCAAAGTGGTATTTACATTTTGCAGATATCAGGTGATGGATGGACAGAACAACACAGATTGATTATTGATTAAAATTACCAGCTACTCAATAACTCAAACCGAATGATAATCTAAAGTTAATTTTTTAGTAGTTAATACATATGTTCGTATCAAATTTAATTGAATATGAAATCATTAGCAACATATGTGTTTATAATAAGCAGTATAATTTCTTTTGCGCAAACAACTTCAATTCCTGATTCAAATTTCGAGTCTGAACTGATCAATTTAGGTTTAGATTCAGGCACTCCAGATGGGATGGTGCTTACTGCAAGTATAGATACGGTTACATCCTTGAATGTAGAATTGTCTGGGATTTCTGATTTAACTGGTATTGAGGGTTTTACTGCTTTAATTGCATTAAATTGTGCCGCTAATAGTTTAACATCATTGGATATAAGTCAGAATTTAAATTTGAAGGAGCTTTATTGCCAGGCAAATAGCATTTCAAATATAGATTTGAGTAATAATATTTGGTTAGAACAAGTAAATATTGGAGGTTGTTCCTTAAGTGTTATAGATGTTTCTCAGAATGATTCAATAAGAACTCTAGATGTGTATGGTAATAATCTGAATACTATTGATATCAGCAATCTTACTAAATTATCGTTCTTAAGATGTTCATATAATAGCTTGAATAATTTAGATATTTCTCAAAATAACTTATTAGATACTCTTTATTGTGAAGGGAATAATTTAAATGCTTTGGACCTTAGTAACAACCCGTTATTAATTAACCTATACTGTTCATCAAACAACTTAAATGCATTAGACGTTACTAATCTTACTTTAGTACAATCAATTACTTGTTATGACAACAACATTGGCACGCTAGACTTAAGTAATGCTCCTCTACTAAATGCATTGTTTTGTTGGATCAATAATTTGAATTCTTTAGATGTGTCGAATAATCCAAATTTAGTTTATTTAGTTTGTTCAAGTAATAACATTAGTAGTTTGGATCTTTCAAATAATCCCCTTTTAGAAACTTTAAAATTTAATACCAACCAATTAACAACAATTGATTTAACACACAATCCTTCTTTGGAAATGTTAGAGTGTTTTGAAAACAATTTAACATCTTTAGATGTATCTCAAAATCCATTAGTTTGGGTAGTGAAATGTAATGATAACAACCTAAGTTGTTTAAATGTGAGCAATGGAAATAATAACAATATGTTTCATGGAGGGTTTGATTGTACAGGAAATCCATCTTTAAGTTGTATTGAAGTAGATAATTCTAACTATGCTTCCGCTAACTGGTTTAATATTGATATGACGGCGAGTTTTAGTAACGATTGTGCCAATGCTTGTTCTTCAGATGGCAGTACTAATGGATTTGATAGTGACGAATTTGAATTGGAGTTATATCCAAATCCAAGTGCAGATGGCCATTTCTATATTGAAAGTGATAAAGATATTTCCTCGATTACTATTCATACTTTGGATGGTCGTCTTTTATCAGAAAAACAAAGTGTCAACGGATTGAATACAGAAGTAATTTTAGCAGAAATTGGCATTTTTTTAATCAAAGTTTCTGGAGATAACTGGTCTAAACAATATAAAGTAATTGTAGATTAATAATTGAGCTTTCTGATATAGAAATCCTTATTAAAATTATCCGTTTCTGGAGAATCAGAACGGTAAATAGTAGTAATATAAGCATGAATAAATCGTATCAGATTGGCAAATCCAATAGTTTGCTTTTTCATTGACTTTGTATCGGGTTGTTTAAATTGTGATTTATAATAATAGCGCAGTAAGGAAATTGCTGTGTAAGACTCATGTCCAAACTCTATTTTATGAGTTGCATGAATCATTTTTGAATTAACAATCTGCTCAAAGAATCTAAAATCAAAACGTTCCTTTTTACCTGAGTTAGCGAACATTAAAATCGGAATTTGATAATCGGTTTTATGCTGTTGCATAATATCAAATAAGGTCGGCCATTTTTCTTTAACTTTAACTGAGTCATAGTATTCTAGCGTTGTTTCCATTGATACAAAGGCATCAAAACCTAAATCTTCATGCAACACTGAAAATCCGGATTGTGCTCCCCAACTGTGACCAATGTAAAATGAAGGGTTATCCCCTGCCACTTCTTGAATATACTTTGAAATAAACCTTGTGGCCGGATGGTCATAGTTCCAGTTATAAGGAGTTCCATAAACCTTTTCCTTTACTGGCCAATGAAAGTTGGATGAGATGAAAATAAAGCCATGCGAAGCAAAATATTCTGCCATGATAAAGTTTTCATCTGCCAACCCTTGTGCACCGTGATGATAAAATATTACAGGGAAAGAATCATTCTTTGAGAAAGCAACAGACTTACTTTTAGTAGTGATTTGCTTAATGATTTTTTGAACATCATACTCCGATTTACTTCCGTAATCAATGGGTTGATAGGTGTCAAAATCATTGGCGATATTGTACCATGCAAATGATGAATCCATGTGAGTTGTTAAGGCTTTGTAAACTTCTGATAAAGGGTTTTCCAATGAGCGATTTCTCAATTCATCATAGGTCAAGTAAGGGGTTTTAGAACCTTCATTGACAGGATGCCAAATACTAATAAAGAACGGGGTGCCGCCATTATAACCAAACCCTTCATAGTTGTGATTATTGTCAATTAGTACAGTATCATCAAATCCTATCTGGTAAGGTCCAAATTCTAGGTTTTCGTAAATATTATTCTGTGCCTTACCTTGAGTTAAAACAAGGAAAGCAAATACAAGGGGTAGTAGCTTTAACATATTTGTTTAATTGCCTTTATAATAAGCAGATATAAAGATGTTACAAAATTTTGAATCACAAGTAAAAAGACACCTTATTCAATAAATAAGATGTCTTTTGTTTTACTTTGGGTGATTGTGTTTATTTAAACTTAAATACTGAAAATGGAATACCTACTACCACATTAATTCCGAATTTTTTATTCCAAATGGTTTTGTATGGTATACCTTGATATAAATCAGACCATTGAAATAATAAGCTAGCTAATATATCTGGTCTATTCATCTCTTCAGTTGTTGTAGGCACATGGAACGTTGGCCCAAATGTTAGATCATATCTTGGGGTTTTATTCTGTCTAAATTTTGCAACTGTTGAAACAATTAGTCCAATTGAAGGGAGGCCTTCTTTTTTAAATCTGATTGGCCGAGTAAAGAAATCGAATTGCATCTTGCCTAGATTGGCATTCGAAATTGATCTTCCAAAATAGACTTCTTCTGAAGAAGTAACTGTTATTGATTTACCTGAAGTGTCAACACCAACGGCTACAACTGTATTTAATTGACTCAAATCTAAATCCCCTTCCCAGTTAGAAGTTCTGTAATATCCTCCACTTATCGAAATGAATAAATCTTCAGTTATTCCATAGGTAATCCCCCCATTCATCCCGAAAAGATGTTCAGTCTCTTTGTTAGTTCGATATACATTTGATGCGATTGAAGTATCATTGAAAGCGAAAGTGTTTCTAGTATTTTCATATCCTATTCGTGCAAATGGATAAACATAGCCTCCCTTATCTAGTTCAAATTCAAAGCCATATAATATGGATCCGTCAAATCCTGGTGCGTACCCTCCTTTACTAAATAATTTAGAGACACTTTTAGACATTGAATAACCAAGATCTACTTCAAAAATATGATTGTTTGCAATTGGTTTTTTACTGTTTTTAGCTTCCCAATCTTCGTTAATTGTTAATGAAAACCTACTGTCATTAACATTATAATCAAGCTTTGATCCCATGTCCCAAATAAGACCCGATTTTTCGGAAAATTTATTCAAAAAATTCTGACCAATTGAAAATGTCCCAATTGACATTAGTATTAAACTAAAAATTATATTTTTCATGACAATGGTGGATTAAAATCAGATAAGCTAAAATCAACATTTCCCTTTTCTGCTCTAGAGGCTGATTTGATCAAACCAGGCACTTTTTTTGTAGTTTCATTTATCGTGATATCAATTTGAAATTGAGCATATTTGGACCCTTTAATGACATAATCCAAGGAAATATTATCATCATCCATTTCTATTTCTTTTGTTTCTTCTCCAGGTCCTCTAAAATGAAAAACTTCAGTTTCTACTATAATACCAGCTTTTCTAAATCCCCCTTTCATTTCTATTTTTACATTTTTTTTCATCCGTTTAGATTTTGTTAATGAGTAGTAAATCAATTAGGTGCAAAGATGTATGTTTCAAATTAATTGATCCAGAGGGGTTTCCCCCAAATGTACGCAGGGATATTCCTGTAAATGAATTAAGTAGTAACCGAAATAATGGTTAGAAAGTACTGTATGAATAGGCGTTTTGGTCTACTTGACAGGTTTTTTCCAGATAGAAAAATCTAATTTTAAGGGAGCTCTATAGCCACATGCGATTAAATGTTTGCCACTTCTGTAATATCTACCATTTTCATAGGTAGTAATTCCTCTTTCAATAAAGAATTGATTGATGGCTGAATTTCTTGCTCCGGCATATTTTGCCCAACTGTCTGTTATTTCAAATTTACTCAAAGAGGTATCAACATAACAGGCATCATCATCAATAGTAAAAGGAAGCATTCTACTTTGGGCGTATGATCTTATAAAAGCTAATGTCTTTTCGTCCCTTAATCCATCAATTCCCGGATAATTTACAGGAAACAATCTGATGAAATTTTCATAAACCCTTGGGTTGGACATGAATGACACACCCACAGCTTGTCTGATTGGAAATAAGATACCTGCTTTTTTGCGTGCATACCATCTTCCCATTTTCCAAATTACATTCCCTTCATATAAATGATGTTTCAAAGCAATTCCAAACTGAATTACTAGCACTTTCTTTTTGCAGAAAGGAGTCATTTCTTTGGATGTATGGTAAAAGGATACACAAAGCACTATTTCCTTTTCTTTTAACAATACAATATCAAAATCAGCTTCTGTAGATACCCTCCAGTTTAGAAATTCTTGTTTAGTGTCTTCACCATAGTGAATGGCTATTAAATCGGCTATTTGGCTCTTTTCTTCAGCCAATAAAGTACCACTATTTCTTAGGATGTATTTTGACATTTAAATGTAGAGATAACAATGCCTTAATGTAGTTAATAAATTGATGTGAAATTAAAAAAATGACCTCAAAGACTTCTTTAATTAAAACGATTTAAAAAGCTAAAGTGTCTTCAGCCATCCCGTTAAACTTTTACGCTGGAAGTTTGACTGCAAAACTTCATGTTCAATATCGCTTGAAAAGAAAACTAATCTTCCCGGAATTGGATCAATTTTATGATCTCCATTTTTGTAAATCATCAATTCTCCCCCATTTCCTTCGATCCATTCATCATTTAAGTAGAGAACCATTGAGAATTTTCTTCGATCATCAGCATTGAACTGGTCTACATGACGTTGATAAAACGTTCCGGGTTCGTAGACTGCATAATGGAATTCGTGTGAATTTATCCCCGCATAACAAGTACGATTCAAATATTGAATAAATCCCTCAATCTTAGCAAAAAATGAAAGTTCAGCCGGAATCTCAGTATTTACATTTAGCCAATGAATTTTATCTGACCTAATAGAAGCTACTTTGGTTAAATTGAATTTATCACCAATACCTGCATGACGAAAGTTATCATTGTTGTATCTGGATAACAACGCTTTTCGAAGTCCTAGCTGCTCTTCGTCAGAGAACCAGCCGTCTACGGATCCAAAACCTTTTTCCAAAAGAATTTGAATCAATTGCTCATACTGTTGCTCCATTTTGATTTACTATATGTAAACCACGGATGGCATGCTTAATTTAGTTTGCTAAACTAATGAAATTGTGATTAGATTTAACTGTTTTCAGATTTTTGGAATAATTTCTGTAAATGGTATTTCAAAACCAATCCACAATACAATGAAAAAATTGATCCTTTTATTATCAATTTGTACGTTATCAGTAAGTTATGCTGCTTTTACAGATTTCAATATGTTTGATCACAGAAACAGATTAATTGGAATTTTGACAGTTGAACATACAGAGAAAGATAGTATTGCCAGTGTTCAAATCAAAAGTGAATTTTTTATCAGGAAATGGCCTAAAAAATGGAACGTCTCTGAAGATCTTAATAGTATTTACCATAACGGAAAGCTACATAAATCAGATTTGATGATCTATAAAAATGGGCAAATGGAGAAATCTGTCAGTACTTTTAAGAAAGGAGCTCAATATGCCTTCAATAAAAATGGAATCCCTAGAAATATTGATCCTGTTGGTTTTACAGAAAGCATGCTATTTATAAAGGAGCCCAAAGGTGTAACAGAAGTTTATTCAGAACATGATGGACTGAAGTATCCACTTAGTTTAGAAGGGGAAGGACTTTATCAGATGAAAGAAACCATAATGGGCAAAATATATGAGTTTGAATATGAAGATGGTAAACTCATGAAGGCTACCTTGTTTTATAAATTGTTGCAAATATATATTAGAAGAAAATAAAAAGGGTGCCTCATTACAAGACACCCCGGTTTATATGATACATGAAAAACTTATGCGTTTGCTGTAGTTGTTTTAAACTGATACTCTTCTTTTCTATTCATCCTAAAGAATACTATTAATAACATCAATCCGAATACTGAAGCCAAGACTCCGATTTTTATCCCTTGATTTGGATCATTTCCATCTACCGGGAATACAGGGAATGAGTAATGCTTTTCCGGTTCGCTTACTTTGTATAATAAAGAAGGATCATCTAGTTTCTTATAATACTCAGTTACATACTCTTTGTATTGTGTAGTATTCCATGAAGTCAAGGCATGAAGATTCTCTAATTCATTGGCTCTTCTCTTTACAACCCTTGCACAATATTCCTGACCGGCATCACACTTTAAATCAGATTGTACAGTATTGTGTAAGATGTATCTCCCTTGAAAATGCTCTTTATTTGGAGTTACCTGGAACAATAAATCTTGAGGATGTGTTTCTCTAGAATACCTTACATGCAGTCTGGTGAAAAACACATTATTAGCAGCTTGGTTGTTACTGTTAACAGCCCAATCTACACCAGCTTGTTTAAAGTCTGAAAAAATTGGTGGAGGTCCAACGCAAGGATCACATTTAACTCCCGAAAACTGAGGACTTACATTCCATGCATATTCTAGAAAGATTGCTTCCTTATCTTCTTTAGCGTGTGCCTTCTCAAATAAATCCACATAAAATTTCCCGAATTTTTCTCTTACAAAAGTTGGAACTTCTTGGTTTGTAGGGATTTTAGTAGTTCTGTAATTAGTGCACTCTACTCTACCTTGCTTAGTAAATGCATAAACAATCATGTCTTGCTCACCATTTGAATTGGCCATACCAAGTCTGATAGGCAACATAAATTTATCCGACTCATAAGTGATCTGTAATGGTCTAAGATTCTTAACATTATCAGTACCTACGCCGTCAATGTACTTTTTCACATTCCCCATTCCAGACATTTCATCCAGTTTTTCTGCATTTACCTTTACAACAAAGAATTTCATGTTGTTTTTAATATAAGGTTCCAACACTTCATCAGCTGTTTGAGGGATTTTGTATCCATTATCAATCAACCACTCTTTTAAACCGGTAGATTCTTTGGCAGACAAGATTAAAACATCATACTCCTCTACCTGGTATTGCGCTTCAATTTTCACTTTGTAGTCTTTGGAAACACTACTTGTTGCACCTGATAAATTATCAACTGACATGGTTGGAGCCATATCCATCAGACTGTAAATTCTATCTTCAGCAGTATAGCAAGGATCTGTGTCATAATATTCCACCAATCGTGGTCCTGAATAAGCATCTAACTTTCCAAACAAAGCAGATGGTACTACTCTGATATCTTCTCTTTTTAAAACAGAAGGTACCGGAACTACCATGGCAAAGTCTTTTACATCACCTTGAAAGTCGTTAGACATTGTAACAGTTGTTTTGTTACCATCTCTCACTAAAATTACCTGTGAGGTTTTATTAAACAATTTCGCATCAGCTTTTGCTACATAGAATCCGCAAAAACCAAAACCACTTGCAGCAGTAGCTGTCAACAGTAGCGACAATAGAATTTTTCTGATTTTCATATTTTAATTTTTAATAGTCGATAGTTTATTTAGCCAGCCATTCAAATTTGCCGGCAGGTAAAATTTTATCAAAGAATACCGTTATGGGAGTCATGAAAAACAGTACCCAAATTGGAGCGGTATAGATTTGTACATAGTTTCCAAGAATAAAAGTGGCTGTAGCCAAGATTATAGACCAAAACACTCTTGCTTTTCTTGAGTTTGGAATGGTCATAGGATCTGTGATCATGAAAAAGGTGAATAGCAATAAAGTACCACTTGAAAACTTATGATACAATACATCCATCTCCCAGCCTTGATATAAAACAGTTCTGCTGTATTCTAACAAAAACAAGGTTCCTATAAATACTAATGAAGTTTCAAGACGTCCTATTTTCATCAACACAATACCTCCTAAAACAGTAAGACAAAACAAGAAAATAGCACTGCTTCCCCATTGTCCCGGAGAAATCCATGCATCCCCTAAAACAGCAATACTGAAAATAATTCCAAAATTGGCCGGATTAAATAGATGCTTATCCTTTATTCTTAAAATGAATTTGCTTGAAATAGCGACAACAGCAGCTACTACTAATGTTAGTAAGGAGGATGACTTTAAAATAAGACACAAGCCCAGTGCAGTTATTAAAGCGCTTTTCAATCCACTCATGTTTTTCTTATGCAGTTTCAACCACAAAAATTGAGTAACTAAGCTACTTCCTATTACGGCAGTTAACTGTAAAGCGGATATCTCCCAGTTTAAAGCAAGAATTCCATAGGTTAAAAATGTGGATAGATAAATGATTTGAAAATGACGGGCATCCTTCAAGAGATTGGAAAGCCAACTGTTTTCTTTTATCAATGAGAATTGAATTGCACTGCTGTTATTCATCATAATTCAAAGCTTAATTTTGGGTCTGTACAGCAAACTTTTAAAAAGGTTCAAAATGATTTTATTATTTTTAAATCATGAGACCTTTAACCCTATTCATACTACTGTTTACAACAGTGTTTATTTCCTGTAATTCTGTAGAAAAAAGAGATTTCAATTATGAATCTGAAGGCGGCACACAGTATATCTGCAAGCTAGATGAAATTAATTTTTTGAGTGAATTACTTAATAATTACAGCGATCCGGATTACAGAAACTTCATTAAGCAAGCAAAAGAAATAGATAATAGTAAAGGATTTTTTGATGTCTTTTTTGAACAAGCAAATGAATCAGATTACAAGGCTGCAGAAAACTTTTCTAGAACCAGGCCAGATATATTCTCCAAAGAAATGTCCAATAGTGATGTTAAGGGAGTTATTATTGATCAATTTCGATTAAGGTTGCAGGAAAGTATTGAATTTTTGATTCTCTATTTTGAAAAAGAGTTTGAGGCAATTAACATCTACCTTAATGATGATCTAATGATCTGTATTGAGATTCCGAAAAATGCCAAATCAAGGGAGGTGATTATTGAAAGCCTTTTGAACAATCAACAAAAACTTGAATTTTTGTACGTGGTCTATTCGGTAGAGGAAATTGAAAAGGTTTATAATTACGAAAGAAGTTTAGCTAATAGTGGGAATTTAGATGCCGTAGAAGTAGAAAGCGAGAATGACTTATTAAAACCCTTTGATTATAATCCAATAATTGAAATTGAAGGTGATGGAAAGTTTCAACCCTCTTTGAATAATTCAGGAACTTATTTTGCTAATACAGAGTATTTGGGATTCTGTAAAATAAAGGATACGGCTGCCTTATCTTTAATTTTGAAAGACTTAAATGATAATGAAGAAAGACGATATGTTTGGTCAAGTTCACCCGTATATGATAGCAATGGTGAGAATTCTGAAAAAATGACACTTTATTATCTTGAAAAGCCTTTACATGCAGAAGTAAATAACCAATTAATAGAGACTAAGCATATTGAAAATGTAGAGGTTAAAGAAGATTATTATAACATCAATGAATACACCATTGAAATTCAGTTTACAGAAGAAGGATCTGAAGTATGGAGCAATTTAACTGGCGCTTTAATCGGTCAACCTTTGGCGATAGTTTTCAATAACAAAGTTTTAAGCGCACCCATTGTTCAGGATAGAATGTGGGATAGATGCAGTATCTATGGAGGGTTTGATAAAGTAACTGCTGATGAACTTGCCGGTTTGTTGAAAGGGTCTATTTCTACAAATGGATTAAGTATTGTTAAAAAGAACCGGGATTAAGTTACTCCTCCTGCAATTCAGTGAATCTATCGATTCGTTGATAAGTCTTGATAAAAAATCAAGAGTGGTCAAGCATATTTTTCCTTATTTTAAGGAGAGAAAACCTTAACCAATGTTGATTCGATCACTTTTTATATTCATTTACACCTTCTCATCATTCTTTTTATGGTCTCAGACAACTCATCAACTATTTAAAGAAGGTATTGAGTATAGAGATCAGGGTAAGAAGAATAAAGCAATAAATGCTTTTGAGGAAGCCTTAGAATTAGCTGAATCTTCAAGAAATAAAAAGATGCAAATGAGCATCCATCTTGAGTTAGCCGATTTAAAAGATAATATGATTACCTATAAAGAGGCTTTGGAACATTATAAAGCATTCTCAGATCTGTATCATCAACAATTAGTAAGTGAAAAAGAACAATTAGCAGACTCTGTTACAACTCTTGAAACTGAAGTTGCTGAGGGCGTTGAAACCATGCAAAAAATGGATCAGGAAATTGATTCACTTACTACGGAACAACTGCAGTCAGAATTAGCAATAAAGGATTTGGAGTTAGATAATCAAAAAAAGCAATTGGAAATACAGGAATCAGAGAATCGTAGAAACGTCCTATTACTTGTGATAGGTATGGTGGTGATCATTCTTTTGTTTTTTGGATTGGGATACCTACGCAAGAGAAATACTAATAAAACACTAAGAAACAAGAATTATCAAATTGCCAAGGAGAAAGAAAAGTCTGAAGAGTTATTGTTGAATATTCTACCTAAATCGGTTGCTGATGAATTGAAAGAGTTTGGAAGAACTACTTCTAGAAAATATGAAAATGCAAGTATCATGTTTACAGATTTTAAAGGATTTACTAAGTTTTCTGAACAATATAGTCCTGAAGATTTAGTGCATGAATTAGATTCTTATTTTACAGCATTTGATGAAATACTACATAAACATGGTATTGAAAAGATAAAAACAATTGGAGATGCTTATATGTGTGTTTCAGGAGTTCCTGAAAATGATGAAGAACATGCGCATCATATGATTCGAGCAGCTTTTGAATTAAGAGATTTTGTGAATCAGAAAGCAATTGAACTTAAAGCTGAAGGAAAACCACATCTTGAGATGAGAATAGGGATACATACCGGGCCTTTGGTGGCAGGAGTTGTAGGTTCTAAAAAGTTTGCATTTGATGTTTGGGGAGATGCCGTAAATGTTGCTGCAAGGATGGAACAAAGTGGAGCTCCGGGAACTATTAATATCTCTGAAGACGTATATCAATTAGTTAAAGAAGACTTTGTGTTTGAGTTTAGAGGTGAAATTGAAGCTAAGAATAAGGGTAAATTAAAAATGTACTTTGTGGAGGGTCCTGCAGGAGCTTCTACCGCAAACAAAAGCGCATAAAAAAAGCAGGACTTCTGCCCTGCTCTTCTTTATAATAATTTCAATTTATTGAACCTGGATAATATCACATCCACCGCCAACTGCTTCCCATGTTCCAGAAAAAACAGGATTGTCATTTTGATCTTTAAATTGCCATGTGTACGACTTTTCAGTCAACTTATTCAAGTTTTTAGTAACAGTGATTTTAGCAACATCACCACAGTCAGGAGCAATTACTTCATACGTTTCAACCGGATGAGTTACTGCTAAAACCTCACCTACATATACTTTAAAATCAGTAACACCAGCTTGCTCTTTTTGAATGGAAGTTTGCTGATTATACCAAAATGTAACAGTACTTTCGTAAGTACATTCTCCGTTGTCTTTAGTTGCCTCTTCACTATAGTTGCTAGCGTTCACATCTGTACAACCTTTTTTGTTGCATGATGCTAAAACAAGTCCGGCAGCAACAATCATTAATAGATTCTTTTTCATCTTTATTAAGTTTGGGTTCCTCATTGTAATCCTCATTATACAATATGGAATTATGTTTCTAATAAACTAGTACAAAGTATATTACGAGGGAATGACGAATTTAGTTTGCATTTAGTACAAAATGCTTCACAAAAAACATGGTTTGTTGCATGCATGAGTAACAATCAAGAAATCCAAAATGATCCTGACCATCCAGCTTAATAAGTTCGTTTTTAATCCCTAATTCTGTTGCTCTTGGGTGAATTAAACCCGATCCTTGAGTAGTTATTTTAGTGGTACCAACTAAACCTTCATTAAAGGGCACTATATCGTCCTTGTCGCCATGAATACTTACCAATGGTGGTTCGTTTTTATCTAGTAATTCAATGTTGAATAAAGATCCTGCAATATTGATTACGCCTTTTATTTTATCAGAATAACCTTTGTTTCCGCTTTTACCTTCCATTCCGCCTTGTTTGTAAACATACTCCATCAGTTTATTGCCTCCCATTTTTAGTATGTCATTAGCATTATTGGCATAGGCATAGTGTAAGCTGGTGATAGCTCCTGCCGAATATCCTCCAATTACAATATTGTTGGTATCAATTTTATATTGATTTTGTGAAGCTGCATCTTTATAGAAATAACGGACACAAGCTTTCATATCATGCACAGCATCAATAACCGCCTTTTTGGCTACAAAAAATGAATCATCCTCAACATCTATTAATCTGTAATTCATAGATACTGCTACATATCCAGCTTTGGCTATTTCTTGACATTCATTACTGAATCCTGACTTGTCTCCCACAAAGAAGTAGCCTCCGTGAGCTAGAATAATTATAGGTCTATTACTGGCAGTATCGCCTTTTGGTAGATAAATGTCCATGGTTAACTCTTGGTTAAAGCCGGATTGCGTTTTGTTTTTGCCGTATTTGACATTCTCAATAACTTCAACTTCATCAAACACAGGACTTACATATCTTTCTTTTTGGGCAATTGAAAACTGAGACAAAAAGAGCAATACAACTAACATTAAAGTACTTTTCATAAGCTAATTCTTGGGTAAATAAAAAATGCCGTTTATCAAAAGTAAAATTGTTGTAAGGAATTTTGTACTTATACTTACTAACTTAAGTTAAAAAACAACAATTAACAATAACATCTAAACCTTAATTAAATGAAGAAAATATTTGTATCTCTTTTATTAACAGGAGTTTTAAGTTTCTCAGTTAAAGCTCAAGTTAAAACCCCACAACCAAGTCCTACATGTGAAATTGAACAAACAGTTGGCTTAACAAATTTTGAAATAGAGTATTCAAGACCAGGTGCTAAAGGAAGAACTGTTTTTGGTGATTTAGTTCCTTATGGAAAAATCTGGAGAACCGGTGCAAACAAAGCAACTCAGTTTGAAGTTAATACTGATGTAAAAGTGAATGGTAAAGAATTGAAGGCAGGTAAATATGCCATCTTTACTAAGCCAGGAAAAGATAGCTGGGACGTTTACTGGTACAATGAAACAGAGATTTGGGGAACACCTGATAGTTGGGTTGATTCTTTAGTTGCATGTAGCGTAAATGTTAAGCCTCAGTCTTTAAACGATATGGTTGAATCTTTTACAATTGCTTGGGAAGATGTAAGTAATGGAGCGTATGGAACTTTAGCTATTTCATGGGAAAAGACTAAAATTTCATTAAAAATCGAAGTTCCTACTGAAGATTTAGCTATGAAGAGTATTGAGCAAACTATGGCTGGACCTTCTGCTAATGACTATTACCGTGCAGCGAGCTACTATTTAGAAATTGGAAAAGAGCTTGATCAAGCAAGAACTTGGATTACAAAGGCTTGTGAGATGAAAGGAACTGAGCCTTTTTGGTATTGGAGAAAGAAGTCATTAATTGAAGCTAAATTAGGAATGTATGCAGATGCTATTAAATCTGCTCAAACTTCTTTAGAAAGCGCTAAAAAAGCAGGTAATGATGACTATGTTAAAATGAATACAGAGTCTATTGCTGAGTGGGAAAAGAAAAAATAATTCCTTTTTAAATATTTTTAAAGCCTGTTTCAATTTGAGACAGGCTTTTTTTATGTTTTTTCCTTTTGCGGCACTAGCATTTCAATCGTTATTCCAGCCAATACAACAATAAATGATCCAATGATGTTGTATAGTAAATAGCTCAAATCAACCATTCCCTGGACCGTCAAATAATGCAATATCAATACACTGGATTGTCCAATTAAGGCAGCAATAAATGCAGATCTAGCTTTCACAAACTTGATAAAAAACGCCAGTAAAAAGACACCTAAAATGGTTCCGTAAAACAATGACCCAATGATGTTTACTAACTCTATCAAATTATCAAATAATCCCGCAACAAGAGCTACAACAATGGCTAGTATCCCCCATCCCACAGTCAATAATTTACTGACTCTAACATCCTTTTTATCATCATCAGATTTTGAGAAAAACTTTTTGTAATAATCAATGGTGGTTGTTGATGCTAAAGCATTCAATTCACCTGCTGTTGAAGACATGGCGGCTGAAAATATCACAGCTAACAATAAACCAATTAATCCTACCGGCATATAATCCAACACAAATGAGAGGAAGATAAAATCATTGTCTTCTTTTTCATAGTTCTCATCTAATGTTTTAAGCCTGTCTTTGTATTCACTACGAATATCAACTAATTCTTTTTCAAAAGATGCAGCCGATTTTAACTGTGCTTCATCACCAGATAAATATTGATCTAATGCATTTTGTTTTGCAATAAACACTTCATTGTACTGTTGATCAATCATTCTCAAAGAATCATCATCATTGGCCGTTATTTTGGTGGTAGAAGCATTAAATATTACAGGCGGTTTATTGAATTGAAAGCTTACAAACAACATTACTCCAACCAGTAATATGAAAAATTGCATAGGGATTTTAACCAATCCGTTGAACATTAGTCCAATTCTAGAAGCTTTTAAACTCTTTCCTCCGAGATATCTTTGCACCTGCGATTGATCTGTTCCAAAGTATGAAAGAAACAGGAAAATAGCTCCTGTGAAACCTGATAGCAAGGTATACTTTTCAGTAATATCAGTTGAAGTATTGATGATTTGCATTTTATTCATTGCGCCAGCAATATCTAAACCTTCACTGAATCCAACATTGTCGGGGAAACTGTCTAGAATGAAATAAAACGCAATGAACATCCCAATCATTATTATGGCCATTTGCCATTTTTGGGTGAGCGAAACAGCCCTACTTCCTCCAGACACTGTGTAAACAATCACCAGTGTTCCTATCAAAATACAGGTTAATTGAAGATTCCATCCCAATAATGAAGTTAGAATAATAGCCGGGGCGTAAATTGTAAGTCCGGCAGCTAATCCTCTTGAAACAAGAAATAAAAAGGCAGTTAATGAACGAACTTTAACATCAAATCTTTGCTCTAAATACTGATACGCCGTAAATACTTTTAGTTTGTAATAAATCGGTAAAATGAAAACCGAAATAATGATCATAGCTATTGGTAATCCGAAATAAAATTGGACAAATCCCATTCCGCTTTCATAAGCTTGCCCCGGAGTAGATAAAAAAGTAATGGCTGAAGCTTGAGTTGCCATAACGGACAATCCAATAGTGGCCCAGCTATCGGTATTATTTCCTTTTAAATAACCTTCAAGATTGCTGTTTTTACGTGTTTTATAAACTCCGTAAATTACGATAATGGCAAGCGTACCGAATAATATACCCCAATCTATCCAGCTCATTATTGATAATGATTACTGATCCAATTGTATAAAAGGATCTGAAGAAACAAGAAAAGCACCAATCCTAAGTACCAGATTTTCCAGTTGGTATTGTCTTTTTCTTCGTTCATTTTTTATAGCTTAATATATTGGCAAACAATCTGTAAGCACCAACTACACCTTTAGGTAATTCTCTAAAAAATGAGATGCCTGTATATACAAATTGACCTTTACCGTAATTGGTTACGATTAAGCCTCCTTTTACAGGCTCTTCTCCGGTATCATGCCAAGAAATCAGGGCTTGATAAGAATCATCCCATTCTCCAGCAAAATACAAACCTCTCTCTTGCACCCAATTATTGAAATCATCATTGGTGATTTTATTTGGATAATTAAAAATAGGATGATCTGGTACTAAAATTTCTACAACGGCATCTTCTTCTGTTACTCTATCTCTTGAAAGTGAAAAAGATTTAGGACCAAATTCCATTTTGTTGGCACTTCTAGAGGCTGTATTATATTGCATTATTAGATTCCCTCCATTTTCAACGTACTTAAACAGCTTGTCGTGGTAATTTGAAAGTACGGGATGAACGTTGTAAATACGAATTCCTAACACTACTGATTGATATGCAGAGAGATCTAAATCTGCCAATTGCTCTACTTCAAATTCATCTACTTCAAAACCTAATTGGCGGATGGCAGTTGGAACATCATCCTGAACCCCTTTAATATAGGCCACTCTACCCTCTTGAATAGCTGCATCTAGTTTGATACAGTTGATCACACAATTATTCATTAATACCTGTGTTGGGATGTGGTCATAAGCAATTTCAAGATATGATCTAACTTCCTTATTGTCATTATCAACAAAGCTCAAGATGCCATTTTCTGCCTTTTTTGTTGGTGTCAATGTGAATTCAAACCACTTTTCTTGATGCTTTTTATCCATTTTAAGATCAAATACATCAGGACTAGCTTTCCAGCCGTTTGGAGCAACAATTTGAATTTTGTCATTTAATTGTTCAGAGAAATTATGAACCTTAAACTTTACTACTTTGCTTTGATCAGTTTTAATAATTTGAATATCATTTTCTACTGATGCTGTAAATGCAGGAGTTGAAATCACTTCTCTTCTTCTCTCTCCGTATGACGGATCCCTCCATTTGTAGGTAAGAGGAACTGTGATAGGAATTTTTTCTCCATCAACGTTCAGTGCAATAAATACAGCACATGTAGGATCTGATTCGGCTTTTCCTAAATCATCTTTATTCTTAACCGTAAATAAATCATTAAATGCTTCTTGTAGCCAATAAGGCCCAGAATAATCCGCATTTATTTTTTTCTTCAATTCAATTGTTACTTCTTTTTGCGGTAAAAGCTTTTGATTATAAGTTGTTGGATAGTCGGATACTGACATTTGTTGAACGCTAACATCCCGCTCAGACCTATTTAAAAAGTTAACTTCCAAAGACACTGAATCGCCTGAAACAAAAGAGTAATCATCTGCTACGGCTTCTACAAATAGTCCAAGACAATCAAATATTATCTGATCGCATAAATCCAATTTTTCTCTTGAAATAAAGGTGTCATCAATTTTTCGTAATTCATTCCTTATTTTAATTAGTGCAGCAACATTGTTTGATGGTGTTTTGAAATCAAAATCTTTTAATAATTGATCAAATTGATTTTCTAAATCTTTATTCACCATTGAGCTCCAGCTTCTTTCTGCATGTTCAAAAAATGATTTTTCAATTTTCTCTCCTGCTAGGTGTTCAAAGTATTCTAATCTTTCTCCTCTTTCAATGATAGCACCAAATCCCTGACATTTGTGTTGACTTCTTGCAATGGTTCCAATTTCGTTATAAGACATGCCTAACAAAGGATTGTAACCACCAATATCTTGTGTGAAGTACCTTTCTGGGTACTTTTTGGCGCTATCTTCAATTGCTTCCATCCACCAATAAGAGGTGTTCCAGTAAAGTGATGTGGTTTGCCAGGTTCCGAATTGTTTTACTTGCTCTGGTTCATATTTGGCATCTGCAGCCTTATCAAATGCTTTAATAGCTAACATAGCTGATGCAGTGTGATGTCCGTGTCCACCTCTTTTATCCGGAGGGAAACGGGTAATAATAACATCTGGTTTAAACTTTCTAATCACCAACACCATATCAGATAATATTTGATCTTCACCCCATTTTTCAAGTGATTCAGATGCAGATTTGGAATATCCAAAATCAACTGCTCTCGAGAAATATTGATTTGCATGATCATGTGATCTGGCAGCTAAAAGTTCCTGTGTTCTTAGAACCCCCAATTTTTCACTTAACTCATTACCGATTAAATTTTGTCCTCCATCCCCTCTTGTTAAAGATAAATAAGCGGTTTCGGCTCTTTCTCCAAGAGACATATAAGCCAACAGTCTGGTGTTTTCATCATCCGGATGAGCAGCAACATACAACACTCTTTTAAGTGAATGTAATTTTTGAAGATCAACATAAATCTCAGAAGAGCTTTTTTGAGCAAAACTGTTGAAAGTGGTAAGTAGGATTAGAATTAAAAGGTGTTTAAACATGTTTTGGTTTGAATTTTTGATTGGTATCAATGTGATAATTTTTTATACAGTTGCGAAATGGATTACAGTCTTAAGAGCTTTTTCTGCCGTATCTAAAGGGCTGTTTAGATAAACTTCAATTGGACTTACTTTTTTATTGTGTTTGAATTTTTTTGCTCTCAATCTCATTTGAATTCCGCTCCACGCATTACCAATATGTCTGTATGGGCCTGTATGAGTGCAAGTGTAAGATTTGATTTTAGGAAATTCTGCAGCACTAAAACCAGCAGGTAAATCAGATGGGATATCACTTACTAAAACACATGCTTTATAATGAGTTATTAGGTTTTTCATATCCCATTTGTCATAAATAGTAAACCCTACGCCTGCAATAATGTTTTTAGATCGTGCAAACTCCATCAAGCTTGTGAAATCAGCTTTGTGGGTGTCTGCCATATCTTTAAACTGACAGTTATTAGTTAAGTAAATATACTTTCCGCCCTCAAAAGTTTGATTTTCATTGAATTCAAGTGTTGAATTAATTTCACCTGTTTCAGCTAAATCTTTGATCATTTTTAAGCCTCTTTCATAATCCAAACCAATTAAGTTTTGCATCATTTTTTTAAAGAAAAACATGAAAAAAGGAAGACTACTATTCATTGTCCATCTGAGCAAAGTTCCATTACCTTCAGCTTTAACATACATTGATGTTTTAGCTTTTGATTTAAATGGTTTTATGAATTGGAGATCGC
The DNA here is from genome assembly GCF_019740355.2 of Paracrocinitomix mangrovi. GTDB lineage: Bacteria > Bacteroidota > Bacteroidia > Flavobacteriales_D > Crocinitomicaceae > Paracrocinitomix > Paracrocinitomix mangrovi. Next base: position 524,361 of record NZ_CP091819.1, read on the forward strand.
AATCAATGAAATCGTTTTCCTTTTCATCAATAATCATCATGTTTCCTGATCCTACCAGGTCACCGGACCATTCATAAAACTTTTTATCATCTCTAACATTTACCTTGACTCCTTTTTCTGTTATTAGCCAGGGAGACCATGTTGGCCAAACTGAAAAGTCATTGATTAGAGGAAATACTTCTGAAGGTGATTTATCTATGTATATAGATTTTTCTACAAATATTTTAGGCATAAAGGGTGAGTTAAATGATTAGTTTTGAGAGTAATACTCTGTCATTGGCTCAAAATAATGAGCTTTCCAGCCATCTTCATATTTTTTACCATCACCTTCAGGAATGTTAGACTGTGTGATGGTAACCTTTGTTGAATTTGGATCAATCTCTTCAAAGATTACTTCTAGTTTAGAGTGTTCTGCATCTTCAGGAAATTCAACTGTTCTCCAACTTTGAAAAATTCTTTTATTCTCTTCTAATTGAAGGTTTTGACCACTGATGTATCCGTCCCAGGCTGTAAACCTGGCTGTTGAATCACTTGAAATTTCAGCTTCTCCTCCGGTCATATTTGTATGTCCATCTGATGAAAGCCAATCTTTATATATTCTTGCTGCACTTGCTGGAATTATAGCGTATACTAATAGTTCGTCCATGACAATAAATTTAGCATGTTGAATTTAGCAATTTTTGAAGGATAAAAATGTTAATTATTACCAACGGTAGAATTAAAATTTAACTGTTGAGCTGTTTCAACTGAATCCATATAGGGTATTAAAGATCCATCTTTTATTTCTTGCTGCAAAGAGTCAAAACTATAGGTTGAAGGATATAAGTTATGCTCAATTGTATGATCGTTGTAATCCATGAAAAAGCTATTGCCGCATTCAACCGGGCTTAACCAATATTCCTTGATTTCTGTTGTTGTGTCTGAATAAATATAAGTTGGTAGAGTAGCGTCAAATTCAGCTTCCCAATTATATGTTTTACTTATATAAAGCGGAGAATACCTTAAGCTTAGGGCGTTATCTTCTACTTTCCACTCCCCTTTTATAAAAGTTTCATCACCTTGACAAGAACTAAAATCATAGAAGGAATTATCATCATTGAAAAGGTAAAAAAACACACAGCAATCGCAGTTGTGTTTAAAACTGCAAGAGTCATTATCAGTAGGTTGAGCTAACGCAAACACCTTTCCTTCAAAAACATTGTCTGTAATAGTGAAAACTTCAGCCTTTTCAGCAGATTGAGAATCTGCTTGTTCTCCTAAACAAGCATTTAATAAGGTAAAAACAATTAACAACGGCAATAAATGACGAAATGCCGGTAATAAATTGAAAGAAACGAACTTCATTACATTAATCTAAAAACCTTTTTGTTGTTTTTAGATTTAGTTTCGCAGTCAATATATCCTTTATCGCAAAGTTCATAGAATTTGAACTGAACGATATGAACGTGACCGTCAAAATTAAAAGTAACTATACAAAGGTCATCCTGACTTTCGGTGTATCCGTTTTTGTACAATCGTTGAAAACGAACATTAGTCACCCCATTAGGTACCCCAAGTCCTTTTAATCCAGTTTTCAATTCGTTTAAATTGAAATTTCCATGTCTAACATGTTCCTCAGCCTCAGGCAATGGAATAACGACATGCTCTGAAGCATTGGCTTTTAATGGAGCTGAAAATAATCCCAATCCCAATAAAATGCTGTATACTAAGAACTTTCTCCTTTTCATTTTAATCAAAATTCTCTGTTAAGATACCCATTTTTCCGTTTTGATAGTCAATAATTGCCTGTCTAATTTCATCTTCGGTATTCATAACAAATGGTCCGTATGCACTCACATCCTCATTTATAGGAGCTCCAGAGAGTACGATAAACTTAGTGTCTTCCAATGCTTTTACTGCAATTGACGTACCATCATTGTTAAAGTGAATTAGATTTTTACCCTCAAATTCCTTTTCTCCAACTTTAATTTTTCCTTCTAATTGATAAATCAATGCGTTATAAGATTCTGGAATGGCAATTTCTTTATAACCATCCTTTTGCATATTCAAACGCAATATCAGAACATCTGAATGTGCAATAGCAGGTCCTTTTTTATCCTCTAATTCCCCAGCAACCACATATGTTTCTACTTTTTTGTCTTCACTTATTATAAGCGGAGTGTCCTCTTTGGAATAAGGTTGATAAGAAGCTTCATCCATTTTGTGTTTTGCAGGAGCATTCATCCAAAATTGAATAATCTCAAAAGTACCTCCATCTTCAGCAAGTTCTTTAGCAGGTCTCTCAGAATGCACTATTCCAGATCCTGAATTCATCCATTGCGTTCCACCGGAATATACTACTTCGGATGTACCTAAAGAATCTCTATGATGAACGCCACCTTGAAATATGAACGTAACAGGAGAAAATCCTCTATGCGGATGAGGCCCCACTCCTACTGTACTTTGATGTTCACCTCCTTTTAATTCATCTTTCCAATGATGGATTAGTAAAAAAGGATCTATTTGATCTACACCTTTGAATGGTAGGGCCTGGTCCAATATGGTTCCTCCCATGTTTATTTTAAAAGCTTTTATTGAATGCTTAATTGTTCGCATATGCTAAAGATACAAATAATACATGTTTAAACATGTTGTTTGTATTATTTTAACAATTAATCCAATGAATTGTTTGGTTATAAGGCTCTTTTAGGGAAAGTAGATCTATCTCTAAGATTGATTTTATTAATGAAATAAATGTAGTATCCCATTGTAAATACCGCAAATGCAGAGAATATGTGCCACATGAAATGTGTACCTTGAGGTAATAAATCCGGAAATGGATTTGGTGTAGGATAATCACTTGCACGGCAAGCCAAAGCCAATCCCAGAAATAAAAAGGTAAGCACTACCAGTCTTAAATGATAAAATTTCGTTCTTCCTAATATGATTAAAATAGGTGCAAAGAAAGATGCTCCCACAAAGAAATACCCAAAATTAGGAGCCATCTCCTCCATTCCTTCAAATTGCATAAACAGGCGTATGGTGAAGTAAGCTAAAACATAAAATCCCAAAACAATAGCTAAACCTAAATACCAACGCTTAACCAATTTTGTCCATAAATAAACTGATAAAGTTAAACTCATTGCAGAGGCAGGCATTACGTCTAAAAAGAAAAACAAATCCTCTGTTCTGAAAGCATGGAACAAAGTAGATCCTAAGCCATTTAAGAACAATAAAGGGAGGATAGCAACTATTATTAAGTTTTCTTTATATCTACCTCTCAATTTGTAAATCCAAAAGATAATCGGAATAAAAAAGAACATGCTTGATATAGCATTCCAGGGTTCTCTGAGCCATGATTCATGATGAAATTCATGATAAAAAGGCCCCGGGTCCAGAATAAGTGAATCTCTTAAAGCTATCTGTAAACTATCAAGCATGTGGCAAATATAATGAGGGATATTTTCTTGTGATGATTTTTGATTTAATAAATTGATTCTTCAGATATTTACCTTATGGAACATCATTTTAAAGGCATAATTGGCAAGGTTGAAGACAGCACTTTAATGTGGAATTATCGCATCCAAATTCCAGATGATATCATGGACAGTTTTAGGGATACTGATAAGAGAATTGTAAGCCTAATTAAAGGAACCGAGCCTGTTCATTGCGCTATTTTTTCGCAAGGAGATGGGACGTATTACATCATGATTAACAAACAGTTTAGAACTAAATACAAGCTGGTTGAAGGAGATGAAGTTGAAGTAAGTATAAGCAAAGATGATTCAAAATACGGAACTAAAGCGCCTGATTTTTTCGAAGAACTTTGTTTTCAAGATCCTATTGCCAGTGATTATTTTCATTTGTTAACTCCTGGTAAACAAAGAACTTTACTGCATTTGATGTGTAAATTGAAAAGTGAAGAGAAGCAATTAGAAAAAGCACTGGTGATTTTCGATTACCTGAAGGAAGTAGAAGGAAAATTGGATTTTAAAGAATTGAACGAAGCCTTTAAAAGTAACAGGTTCAAGAATTAATAAATGCGTATTTCAGCTCTACGATTCAAGGCATCATTATTTTCATCAACTAATTGAGTCTCCCCGTAGGCATTGACAATGAACCTGTTTTTTGAAATCCCTTTTTTAACACAATAGTCCACTACCCAATCACCTCTTTTTCCTGATAAGATTAGATTGTATTCATCTGAACTTCTGGCATCTGCGTAAGCGTTTACTTCAATTTTTAAAGATGGATTACTTTTTAAAAGCTTCACCATATTGTTCAATTTTGACAAATCTGAAGACTTGGCGTTACTTTTATTTGAATCAAAATAAACCACAACTAAGTCATAATCTGTTTTGATTGAAATATTGACATCAATAGAATCTTCTTCAATTTGATTTAAGTTGTTTGCAGACTCGAAACCTAGCGGCTTGTAGATAAAGAAGTCATTCTGTCCTCTTCTTAACTGAGCGATTTTCTTACCATCTCTATCAAAAATATAAAGTGTAAAATCATCTAATTCTAAATTTGGATCGTCTTCATTGATTTTGAATAGCAAGTTATCTTCTAATGGAAGGCTTCTAAATCTGAATTTTCCTTGTGCATCTGTTTTGGTTTCTTCAATTAAAATTCCATTTTCGGTATAAGCTTGAACTGTTAAACCACCTTCGAAATTCCCCTGAATATTTTTATATTCAAAATAACCTGATATAGTTTTGGTTTCCAATTCAAAAACATCCTCATCTTCTTGTAATACTTTAAGTGAATTTGAATAAGATGGACTTAATTTCCTGTAAGTAAAATCACCTTTAGGGTCACTTTTTAATTGCGCTACAACATTTCCTTTTTTATCAAAAATCAATAAAACTAGATCGTCATCATTTTCTGGAACGGTTAAAATGTAATTTTCTTCCATATCCAGATTTCTGAAGTCAAAGTTTCCGTTTTTATCAGTAAAAGTTTCAAACTTCATATTACCATCTTCATCTACCAAAAGAACTCTTAACTTATCAGGGTAATCACCTGGGATTTTTTCATAAATAAACTGTCCTGTAAGATGTCCTTTGTTCAATTCAACGTCAATCATGTCTTCAGGAATTAAGGCCAGTGTACCTCCTTTATCATACCCTAGCTTTTTATATGTGAAGGATCCATTTTCATCAGAAACTAGTTTTGTAACCGGATTACCATTTTCGTCATAAAAAGTCAGATACAACTCCTCTTCAGATCTGGTTTCTATTCTGTAATCTCCGTCATAATCAATGTTGTTGAAAATAAAGTCACCTTTACTATCAGTGGTTGTTTCTAAAATAATCTCATCATCTTCCCCAATGATCATAACATTTAAGCCGGATACAGTTCCTTCAATGTTTCTGTAAGTAAAATTACCTGCCAATACATTTCTAACAGTAGTTTGCTTATCCATGTTAAAAAAGTGGATATCATCATTACCAGAAGAGTTGTTGGAGTAAAATCCTTTATTCATTCCAGGAAATACAAAGATTCCAAAATCATCTTCCGGACTGTTAATTCCATTAAGAATTTCTACTTCACCTGCATTTTTGATGTCTTGCCAGTAAATATCTAATTCTCCTTGCCCATTTGCTCGATCAGATGAAAAGAAAATACATCCATCCACTACATAAGGATAAAGTTCATTAGAAGTAGTATTTACACTTTCAAGCGCTTGTGGTGTTACCCAACTACCATTTTTTAAATCAGCATAAAAGATATCCTTACCTCCTTTTGTTCCTTGAATATCAGAAGCAAAGTACAACCTACCTTTATAAGAGTCAAATGCAGGATGTCCGAATGAATAAGCAGCATCATTAAAAGGAAGTGCGACCGGATCCTGCCAATTATCATCAACTTTTACGCTCATGTATAATTGGGGTTTATATTTTTTCTTATTCTTTTTAGTGTTTTCAACCGGTTTTACTTGAGTAAAGAACATGGTGTCTCCGGTTACGCTCATGCATAAAGGACCAGTATGATTATTAGTCATCAACTTATTAGAAATGATAGTAGAACTTTTAAACTTGACATTCTCGTCAACATCTCCTTTCATTTCAGCTTTAAACATATTCAAATAACCTCCTCTGTTCCAGTTGTTTTCTCCAAAATTGAACATATCATATTCTCTACCTGAAGTGAAATAGATTATGTTATCATGGACAAACGGAGAAAACTCAGCTGCTTTTGTGTTGAATTGTTCAATCTTTTTTGGAGTACAAACTATTTCAACACTAACAACCTCATATGTCTGTCCAAATAACTGAGCAGCATACAAACCAATTAGCAATGTCAACAACTTAAGGCTATTCATTACAGATAACGAGGTGAAATAGTTTGTTTATCCTTTAAATTAAAATCAAATCCTAAAAAGATTTCATGTGATCCTTTTGTATATGCTCCAATTTTACTGTAATTCAAATCAAATGCATATCCAACTCTCATAAAATCTGTGATATTGATATCTGTCATAAAGACAATGCTGCTGGTATTTCTAGCCGATATACCTAACCAAATTCGTTTATAAATTAATGCAGAGATGTTTACATCTAAATTAACAGGAGCGCCTATAACAGATTTAAACAATATGGTTGGTTTTAAAATGAAGTTCTTTTTCCATTCCCAAACATAACCTGCATTTAAAATAAAATGTCTTCTAAGTGTAAAATTGGTTGTTACAGAGTCTGCATAGCCATCAAAATTAAATTGATGTTTTGTCAAATGATTGATCGCGCCCCCTACAAAGAATTTCTTTTTGTAATAATATACACCAAAATCAAAACTAGGAACCATTGCACTCACCTTTCCTCCAACATCTAATTGATCATTATCTTCTTTGAAATTCAAAAGATTTCTATTCAATACAGAATTGTAAAAACCTGCTCGTAAAGCGAAATTTAGTTTACTGTGCTTGAATTTCACTTGATAACCTGCTGTTCCTGCCGCTATAATGTTATTTGATGGTCCTATTTGATCATGGGCAAAATTAACTCCCCATACCAGTCCATACTTAGTAACAGGTGCATGCATTGCAAAAGATTGAGTGCTTGGAGCTCCCGGCATTCCTACCCATTGACTTCTATGCAATAATACCATACTGTAAGAATTTCTGGTACCTGCATAAGCTGGATTTATGGCAAATGGATTAAACATGTATTGACTATACAATGCATCTTGCTGACCAAAGGATTGGAAAGCACACAAAAGCATCATGAATAGTACTATTTTTCTCATTTGCTAATTCAGTATTCTTGAATTAATTGGCAATAATAAATCAAATATATAAATGTAACTCACTTCTCCATCAAATCTTTATCCTCACTTATCACAGTACAATTGTTTATTTCACAATTTGCACCCAGCCCGCTTGATTTTGACTTCCTCCAACTTCTACGACATAATAATAAGTTCCGGCCGGTAAAATCTTACCATTTTTGTTTTCACCATTCCAAATCACATCATTATTGTTGTAGTTAACAAATGATATAATCACATCTCCCCAACGGTTAAAAACTGTTACCGTATTTTCAGGGAATCCTTCAATTCCTTCTATCTCCCAAAAGTCATTTACACCATCCGAATTAGGACTAAATGCATTATAAGTTTCTACATGGCAAGAATCTGCTGGCAAAAAGTCAACATTAATTGAATCAGTTACAACGCATCCATTAGTATCAGTAATAGTAACGATAAACATTTCAGGAATAACCATTTCTGCTAATATTGGATTTTGAGTTAAATCCCCAGTAATTTGAGTACTCATGTTCCATTGATATGTTTCTCCACCAAATGCTTCTAATGAAATAGTAGAACCTATACATACACTGATATCATCCATTGCAAACATTCCTGAAACATCAGCTGTATATAGATTAATTGAATCAGCTAAACTTTTACAATTGTTTGTGTCGACAGAAGTTAAGTAATAATAATTATCCCCGGCTGTCAATGTACTAGGTGTATATGTTGTATCTGTTACTAATGAATTACTCAAGGAACCATCATTATACCAATCATAAGTATGATTAGCCATAGGAACCACATATAAAGGTTGTAATGTATCATTTGGACAATACACATTCTGAGTAGTTAAAATTTGCGGTGCCATTGGTTGTGCAAAGACCTCTACATCTGCAGTGTCTACATTAGAACAAGTTCCATTAGTAGTATATGTAATTTGATAAACTCCAGGTGATGCAAAGAACTCACCAGAAACTGTATCAATTGTAACTCCAGAATTTAAAACACCCCAAGTTCCTCCTGAAGTTACAGTAGTAATATTAGGTGTAGATCCAAAGCATAAATTATCATACGTAAATGATGCATCATCTACTGTGGCCGCAGTAACAATAACAGTGTCAGATTCTGCACATTGTCCAACTGTATAGATAACATTATATGTGTTTCCAGGTACCGGATTTAAAATTTCACCTGTAGAGGCTGAAATAGTAGCTCCATCTCCCGGTGCAAATTCAAAACTCCAAATTCCACCAGAAGTAATTATATCTGCAGGAAGAGGCGTGTCAAAAGGACAAAAATCAGCATAAGTAAATGATTCGTCAATTAAATCATCTAACACATTGATGATAACTTGAACTGTATCAGAATAACAACCTAAAACCGTATCTAACAATGCAATATCATATACACCTGCCACTAAATTAGTTTGGATAATTGAGTCAATGAATGTTGTTCCATTATTATAAGTGTAGACATAATCACCGCTTCCTCCGTTTGAATTGGTAATAACAGTATCCATTTGAATAGCACCATTCCCAGCACCACAAGTATCTTCAAATATTTCGTAATTAAAAGGCAAAGCCGGACCAGGATTTAAAGCAACAGTTTGACTTAAAATACATCCATTTAAGTAAGTTGCATCTACTGTATAACTTCCTGCAGGAGCTAATAATGTATCTCCCCATACACCATAGTTCAAGGTTAATCCGCCATCAATAGAGAAGTAATGAGCTCCGGGTGCATCAATTTGAATTTCTCCATTGTCTGCTCCTAAACAAGTTTCAGTAACAGTTGTTGGAGGGTTGAATATCGGTGCATTTGTTACTTGGAAATTCTCAGAAAACTCAGATGTGTTCCAAAGAGTACCTGTAATAGTAGCAACCAGATTAGTTCCTACAGGCAATGAAACACCTAAATCAATTGCAATTGTATCTACATTAGTTGCCGGATTAAAAACCCAATGCCCCAAATAAGTTTCCCCTTCTCCGTATCCTGAAATGTCAGGTGATGAATTGGTATAAAACTCAACTTTATATCCTGCAAAAGCATTATTTGAATAAAATTCAAATCCTACTTTAGTTGTTCCTCCACAATCCCAAGCAGCTAGAATTACCGGCATATCAATATCTCCGTTATTTCCAAGCGTCTGGTTTGTATCTATTGGTTCAACTAATTGATCTGCATCAATATCTAATCCTAAACCATCATTTCCATAAATTGAATTACCAATAATTGCATTTGCGTATGAACTATTCAGAGGTAAGAAAGTTTTAGTATCCACTCCTACGGCACAATTAGTAATAACATTAGCCGAATCAGAACCTACTAAAAGACCTCCAATTTGATTCCAATCACTTCCTTCCATTCTTATTCCGGAACCACCAATATCACCTGCCGCCATTGTACCTGGGAATAATCCAATTGTGTTACCCATCACCAAGTTGTTGCTGGTTTTGTTCCCCATATAAATCGCATGTCCACTTTCAAATGGAATATAGTTTCCTAAATCTGGTGCGTATCCTCCACCAATAGTATTAAAGCTAGAAGAATCTAAGATTGCAATTCCCATTGCGCTAGTGTATGTTGTTGCTTGATCTGCTCCAACACCAATATAATTCCCTGATACTGAATTTGAATCGGTATTTTCCCCTTCAATAATCACGTTTACTTGAGAATTTCCACCAATTATATTCCCTTCAGTTGAGTTTCCACCAATGAAGTTTGAGGTTGCACCTGATCCAATGTATACGTTTACAGAATCATTTGAATAGGCAATACTACCATTTTGATCTACACCAATTTTATTACCCTGAACATAATTGTTACTTGAACCGGGATTTACAATCCCTACTCCTACGACTCCATTTCCTGAGATCACATTATTATTGGTAATTGTATTATTATTTGAGCCACTATTTAAAACAATTCCATAATCCTGATCATTTGTACCGGCAGGAACTGTTCCTAGCCCTCCTTGTGTGTTATTACCAATGAAATTCGCTTGAATTGAAGTAGCTACTGATGCAGTTAACATAATTCCTGTGGTGTTGTCCGAAATAGAATTAAATAATCCAGTTCCGGGGTCGCCAATTAATGTTCCTGTTGAACCATTAACATCAATCCCTTCTGCCAGGTTTCCTAAATAAGTGTTTCCGTCTGCAGAAATACCAATATTATTACCATAAACTAATGTATTTGTAGAACCTTCAATCAACAATCCTTCGGCATTACTAAAGCAAATTACATTGCCCTGTAAAGCAGTATTATCACCTCCAATTGTATTTCCAACTGATGAATTAATTTTTATACCAACTCCATTTCCGGTTCCTCCAAAAACTTGACTACCCGTTGAACCGGTTCCGAGATAATTATTTCTAACAAAGTTGTTATTGGCACCATTTATCATTTCAATACCACTGATGGTATTGCCAGAAATCACATTGTTTCCACCGGCTGCTGCTTGTCCAATATTATTGGCTGTTGATTGATCTAACAAAATCCCTATTGCGTTAGCATTAGGAGTTTGCCCATCCAACAACAAACCTATATGGTTATTTAAAACCATTGTAGAAGTTGAATTATGTAAATAAATCCCCGTGCTATCATTTCCTGAGATTACGTTGAGATAGTTTACGCCTATTCCACCAATAGTATTTAAAGAAGCTCCATTCGCAATTTCAATCCCATGTAAATTGGGGTGCGTAACTCCTATAACATTGTTCCTAATAACATTACTATTTGAACCTGCATCCTTAATATGAATTCCACTCAATGTATTACCCGCAATTATATTTCCTCCATCCACTACTATTTGCCCTATATTGTTACTATTGGCTCCAGCTGAAATTTCTACACCATAGATGTTTGGGACAGCTGTGCTTCCGTCTAATGAAACACCTATTCTGTTTCCCTCAATCATATTGGACATGGTATTTGCACCTTCCAATTCCACCCCGGGACCATTGTTACCGGAAATAGTATTTTTAAACAATACTCCACTTCCTCCAATTTGATTTCCTTGTGCATTGTCTTTTAGATACACGCCAAAAGATGTATTAGGAATACCTGCGTTACCTGCCGGATTCGTTCCAATCAGATTGTTAAACACATACTGATTACTACCTTCAATTTGAACTCCAATGGTGTTTCCGCTAATTACATTTCCACCGCCTGTGACATCTAAACCAATCCTATTATCTAATCCAATTGTACTTTGCAGTTCAACTCCAATAAATTGTGTACTTGTGTTTTCAACAGTATCAATTCCAATATAGTTTGCTATAACATCATTGTTTGCAGCATTGTTGTGAATTACAATCCCGGATAAAGTATTTTGAGTAATGACATTTCCAAATTGTGAGTACGGAGCAGAACCAATTGTATTGAATGTACTTCCTGATCCTTGAATGTCAATTCCTCTTGATTGCGAACTTCCATTGACTAAACCAATAATATTTCCTAATACTGAATTGTCATTTGCATTTTCAATTAGCACACCTTGATTGATATTCCCTCCAATTAGGTTCCCTTGCAATACTTTGTCTCCACCAATTTGATTATCAAATGCACCGTTGAGTAAATAAATTCCAGTTACTTGTGAGCTAATGCTGCTATTTCCGGGGAAACTAGCTCCAATTTTATTCTTGTAAATAAAGTTGCTTGTTACACCAGATCCTTCTAATTGAATTCCAACTCCTGTATTACCTGAGATGGTGTTAGCATGAATACCACTTCCACTCTTTCCAATATAATTGTGAGCTGATGTACCAACAATCTTAATACCTATATTATTACTTAAAGCTCCATCTCCTGTTACATTTGTTCCAATTCTATTTCCATGAATAAATGTTGAATCTGAATTATTGATCAAAATTCCTTCATTGGTATTTCCTGAAATAACATTGTATTTAGCATTTCCATTTGAATCTTCTCCACCAATAGTGGTTCCATCTGAGTTTTCAATTTTTATTCCTACCTGATTAGGTATTACAGTGTTTCCTGGGTTAACTCCTATGTAGTTTGTGATAATAATGTTGTCATTGGAATTTAAGATGTCAATACCTTCTTTTGTGTTCCCCATAATGATGTTTCCATTGCCAATGATTGTTCCACCCACAATGTTTCCAGTAGCACCACCCTCAATAAAAACACCTTTATTATTTTCAAAACCTGCAACCCCAAGATAATTACCTATATCATTCTGCATCATTTGATTATCCTGAGATATACCTGAGATGTGCACACCTGAAGAGTCATTTGCAACTATTACGTTTGACCCCATTGTTCCAATTTTATTGAAATCACCTTCAGAAATAAAAATCCCGTCTTCTCCATTTCCTAATGCTGTTGTTGAAGGGGTCATACCAATTAAACAGTTATCTATGGTATTATTATCTGCAACATCTCCTAGAATGCTTATTCCGTGTCTTGTATTATTGCAAATTGAATTCACTCTTGCTCCCGAAGCTCCTATTGGAATATTACTAGTTTCAATTAATATACCATCAAGGTTTGCATGAGTATTGTTAACACCGGTAGAACCCATACCAACATAATTTCCATCTATTTCAGTATTTGGAGATAAAACATGAATACCGCTTAAGGAATTTCCTGCTACGTAGTTATGAAAACCAATAGCACCACCAATTAATGCATCATGCGTGTCTATAATTTTAATCCCTGTTTCATTTGCAAAAACTGCGTTACCAAACTGATTTACACCGACGTAATTATTTTGAACAACAGTATTTGTACCGTCTTGTGAAAGGAAAATTCCAGCATACCCTGAATTTGAATGACCTCCAATGATATTTTTAAAATCTACATCAGCCGCACCAATTTTAGTACTGTCTGCATCATCCACTTTAATTCCATTGGCGCCATTTCCTAATGCTGCTCCCTGGCCATTATCAATTCCTATATAGTTTCCAATAATTGTAGTTCCGGTAGATCCACCAAAAACATGAATACCCTCGGTTGTATTTCCTGAAATTAAATTACCATCTGTATTAGTAACTGAAGTTAAAGGATTGGCCCCTCCAATAGTCGTATTGTTTGCGCCATTAATGCTAATCCCTTTTCCGTTGGCTAATGGTGAGCTACCATCAATTGTTGCCCCAATGATATTTCCCTGAATATAGTGTGAGTTTGAACCTGAGATGTTTATACCTTCATTAGTATTGTCTGAGATCACATTCCCTGCTGTAGCAGAACCAATCAAAATTCCAGGAGCTGCACCTGAAAGAATAGAAACTCCTTCAATACTATTACCAAGTGGTGTCATTCCATCTTTTTGCGGACCAATAATATTTCTTCTCATGGTAATATTGGATCCACTGGCAATTACTCTAATCCCATATGAATTACCTGAAATTACATTTCCTGTACCCAAACTTGATCCTCCTATATGAATACTGGATGCTGCGGATTCATCTATGATAATTCCAGCAGTGGAGGTTAAGGTTGGTTGTGTCCCAGAAGAATCAGTTCCTATAAAATTATTTTCTATTTGTACTTCACTGTACTGACCGATATAAATATTAGCATCAGGGTTAGATGAAATAACATTTCTGTAATCAATTCCAATCCCTCCTATTTTTGCGCTCACCCCATTACCAGTACCATCCAAAACAATTCCATACGCATTATTATTTCTAACAGTAAACCCGTCGTATGCCAATCCAATAATATTGTTTTGAACGTCAATATTATTTACATCAACAATATAGACACCATCTTGATCATTATCCCCAATAACATTGCGACCACCATAATAGGCAAGTCCAATTTGGCCACTATCTCCTCCATTAAAACGAATACCGTGAGAACCATTTGGTCCATTCATAGGATTGATTCCATCTGATGCTATCCCAACAATATTTCCAATTATTTGTGTTCCGGAAGTGTTCACTGCGTAAACATTTGAGGACCAGTTAAGATTTAGTCCATTTCCACTAATTGTATTTCTTTGCCAGTGAAAAATTCCACCTATTAAATTGTTATTTCCAGAAATATGAATTCCAGCGTGCCCACTTCCCTTTTCATTGTTGTTTTGTTCAATTCCAATCTCACAACCTCTCACTTTAACAAAGTCATCAACAAGCGATACTCCAACTGAACCAAAGCCAGTTACACGGATACCTTCAAGGGTGGAGCCTCCTAAAGATGTTGGGTTAAAAGTAATTCCGGTTGATAAACCATTTTGATTATCAATGTTGATTGGGATTATTGCTCCTGTTACACCGGCAGTCCCTTCTGGTGCTGGTCCGGGAATTTGGGATCCTTGTTGAGAATACCCGTCAATTATTAACGGTTCACCAACTATTAGTGGATTTATTGGAGTGATATTATATGGTGCTCCACCTCCTAAATTAAACTCTACATAATTTAATGGATCTGGAGCTGCTGATAAAGCTGCTGCCAAAGTTAAAGGTCCGGTTCCTCCTGATGAAGAGTTTACTCTTAGAGTTGTGTACTCTACTGCACCTGCATCAGGAGTGTTAAAACTAATTCCTCCATAAAGTATTCTTGGAGCCCTTCTTGTATCAGTTGGGGTTACTCCATCAGGGTTACCAACATCAATTAAAAAACTTGAAGGGTTATTGATTTTAAAATACTTTAATCCATAACCGTCTATGGCAATACTTGTATTGATTCCTATTAATAGTGAAAATCCATAATTATCAGTACCATTTAAACTTATCGGCATTGTTTCACTCGCATAGGTTTGTAATATTACATTCCCTCCATTTGAGGACATTCCGGTTCCAACAAATTGATTATTACTTCCATTTCCCGCGCAAGCATTATTTTGAAATATTGTTCCACCTGAACCTGTAGAAGTATATACTTCTCCTCCACCTGCAATTGAACAGGTGTTTTCATAGAAAGTATTGTTCATTAATAAAACGGTTCCTGAACCATCATTATATAATGCACCACCATTATTGGATGCAACATTCCCCCAAAACGTACAATTAAAAATACCTGTAGAACCTGAGGCTTTAATATGAATTGCTCCTCCACGTGCCGCACTGTTTTGAATAAATGAACAATTGACAATTTCTGTCCCGATACCGAGATTAGAAATAGCTCCTCCTAATCCACCTGCTGCACTTCCTCCCTCAAATAAACAATTGATAATTCTGTTCACCGTGCCTGATGAACCTGAAGTGTTCAAAATATTGATTGCTCTAGCAGATGTGTTACCATTGACATTTAAAAAGCCAAGATTCTCAATACTTATACTAGTTGCTCCATCTAGCTCTATCAAAGCTGTTCCACCAAATGCATTAGAATGAGTAATTGTATTATGAGCTGGGTAAGGACCAATAATGGTTATGTTATTGGTGTTTGAAATTACAATTGGTGTATTTAATTCAATGGTACCTTTTACATCTATCACAACAGTGTCACCGGGAACTGCATTATTGATTCCGTCTCTTAAAGATCCTGTTCCACTATCTGCTAAAGTTTTTACGGGTATAATACCGGCAAAAGTACTAGATGCTAATCCTAGAAAAGCCAATAAAAAGATAGATTTCAAGAAATTCATAGCAAGCAGGTAGTAGTGTTTATTGGAAAATAACGAATCTATTTCCTTTTGAGTTGGTTAATTATTAGTTAATGAATTAATTGGATGCTAAATTATAAGATTCTGTGAATATTATAACAGTATTAATGAAAAATCACTTCTGTTGCTCCTCCCATTCCATATTCACTATAGGAAGCATCATGATATTCAAGGCCAATTTCATGCAAATATCTTAACTTGTTTAAAAAGGCATGAATTTCTGCTTTCAGCACACCTTCTCCTTTACCATGAATCAATACAATTCTTTTGGTATTACTGTCTAGAGATTTCTGAACAAAACTTTTACAGACTCCCATTTGTTTCATCAGTATTTCATGATTTGTCATGTGCGAATGTGAATCTACTAACTCTTCTATGTGGAGGTCCACTTCAAAATGGCTAAGGGATCTTTTATGCTCGTTAATTTGAGCTTTGATTTTGTCATTCAATTCCTTATTGTACAACTGATCATTTCCAAATTTGTAATTTCCTTTAGAAATAACCAGTTCTGTAGGATGATAAGTTCTTTCAAAACCATGTTCATCTTCAATAACGATTTCATCCGTACTAACTTGGATTACTTTTCCTTTAATAGTGTCATTGACTACAGCTACCTTGTCACCTAATTTCATTGGGCTAAATCATAAGTAGTCAAAATTGCATCAACATTGATATATAATAATGCTAATGGTCCTAATAAAGTGATCATGAATAAAACAAAATAGACAAGTCTTTTCATAATGTTTAAATCAACTTGCACATCTGCTCTAAGAAGTTGTCTAACCTGATCAACTAAGAGTTTTTCATTCTCCCAAAGAACTAAATCATCCGGAATGATTTCTTTGATCTTTGGATTATTTTCTAAAAAGATTCTTCTAATTGTCCAGTATTCCCTATCAGATAATTCGTGATAGCTCTTTTTATAATTGACATTTATCTCATCTAAATTATCATGGATTCTCTGACTTTTTTGAATACCTCTAACCTTAAAAGACATTAAAAATCCAAAAATAACAATCAGATAAACCTGAAAATAAACACCAATACTAATTAAAAGTAAAGAGCTAATTAAAGTGAAATACAATCTAAAACTAGATGAGTTAGGAAAGAATAAAGTCTCAACTACATGACCACCATCCAAAGGATCTAACGGTAATAAGTTCAACGAGTTAATCAGAATTAATAAAAGTGAGGCTTCAAATAATAAATTGAATTGTTCTACTTCAATACAATAGATAAAACCTATAGAACCTATTAGCAATCCGGGTAAAGGCCCCATCATACTGATCCAATACTTTTGGTTTTGAGAAATTTTAAATTTATCACCACTGACTAACGCTCCAAAAATTGGAATAAAAAGCATGTTTACTGATTTATAACCATACTTCTTCATCATTACAAAATGACCCAATTCATGAATTAACAAGATTCCTGTAATTAATAATATCAATAAGTAATTCTGCGAAAAAAAAAAGAAAAACGCAGCAATAAACAGTAGCATAGTTGATACTGTTTTTCCCCAATTAGGCTTGCTGTCAGCAAGTGCTAATTCAGGTTTATTAGGAAAGTTATTATCATCAGATTCAAACATCACTTTCAAAATTACAGAGAATTTGTGAATTCTGTCTATTTTTAGCCAATGTTAGTTGCTAAAGGAATATACAAAAGTTATGGTGATTTGCCAATACTGAAAGGTATCGATTTATCTGTTGAAAAACAAGAAGTTGTTTGCATTGTTGGAGCGTCTGGTGCAGGTAAGACAACTTTGCTTCAAATTATGGGTACTTTGGACAGACCGGACCAAGGCTCTTTGTATCTTAACGATACTAACTTACTAGAGCTTTCTGGAAAGAAATTAGCAGCTTTTAGAAACAAGAAACTTGGTTTTATCTTTCAATTTCACCAATTGCTTCCTGAATTTAATGCGATTGAGAATGTTATTTTGCCTGCTATTTTGGGTGATGTATCAAAAGCAGAAGCCATGCAAAAAGGAGAAGAATTACTTTCATTTCTGGGATTAAAGGACAGGTTAACGCATAAACCTTCCCAACTTTCAGGTGGTGAACAGCAAAGAGTGGCAGTAGCAAGAGCTTTGATTAATTCTCCTGAAGTAATTTTTGCTGACGAACCTTCAGGAAATCTAGATTCAAAAAATTCAAGAGAACTTCATGAGTTATTTTTTAAACTCAAAGAAGAAATGGGTCAAACATTTGTAATTGTTACCCATAATCCAGAGTTGGCTAATATGGCTGACAAGAAATACGAAATGAAAGACGGATTGATTGTTCAATGAAATCAGCTGAAATCAAAGCCTTTCTAGAAGAAAAAGTTATAGCTTTTAATCATGAGGCTTTTATTGAAAATGACCCCATTATTATCCCTCATCAATTTGAACAAAAAGAGGATATTGAGATCATAGGTTTTATAGTAGCAACCATAGCCTGGGGGAATAGAGCCAGCATCATAAAAAATGGTTATAAACTAATGGAGATCATGGGTAATCAACCTTATGAATTCATTAAATCATATAATCAATCTCCTGATGACTTGACTTTTGTACACAGAACCTTTAATAATGTTGATTTAGATTTCTTTTTTAGATCATTACAGAACATCTATCTAAACAAAGGCGGATTAGAAAGTGTTTTTTCTTCTAATCTTAATGCAAAGGAAAGTATTATGCATTTTAGAGAAGTATTCTTAGAAGTTCCTCACGAAAAAAGAAGTGAGAAACATCTTGCGAATCCTGAGAAAGGATCTTCTGCCAAGAGAATTAATATGTTCTTAAGATGGATGGTACGAAATGATAAAAAAGGTGTTGATTTTGGTTTATGGACCAAACATGACACAGCTAAGCTTTACATTCCTTTAGATGTGCATACAGCCAATGCTGCCCGAAAGCTAAAATTGATAAAACGAAACGCTAATGATTGGAAAGCATTAGAGGAATTAATGCTTCATTTACAGAGGTTTGATCCTAAAGATCCTTGTAAATATGATTACGCATTATTTGGTGTATCTATCAACAAAGAAATTTAACACTTTTTTAGAACGAAAATCGCCATATTTGTGTCATGAGTTTTGTCTATCCGAATTTTCTTTGGGCCTACCTTCTGATAGCTATTCCGATAATTGTTCATTTATTCAATTTCAGGAGATATAAAACCATTTACTTTTCTAGAGTTGAATTTTTAAAAGAAGTAACTGAAGATTCAAAGTCAGGTTTAAAGCTTAAACATTTATTGGTGCTAATAAGTAGGATTTTAGCCATAATTTGTTTAGTCACGGCTTTTGCTCAACCATATATTCCACTTGAAGATGCCGCTAACATAGAGAATATCACTAGTGTCTATATTGATAATTCGTACAGTATGGAGGCGGAAGGAAAAGACGGTAACTTGTTGAACGAAGCAAAGAATCAAGCCATTGATGTTGTACGATCAATGGATGAAAATGAGCGAATTAATTTAATCACCTCTGACCTACTCTCTAAACATCAAAGATTTTATAGTAAAAGTGAGGTAATTGATATGATAAAAGAGATTGAATTCTCGGCAAAATCTACTTCATTGACAAATGTACTTTCACTTCAACTTGATTTATTCAACGGTGCGGCAGACAAAGCAAACAAAAGAATATTTCTATTCTCAGATTTTCAAAAAAGTAGCAATGATTTAACGGATTTTAAAAGAGAAGGTGTATCTACTTTTTATTATCAGGCTGAGGCGCAAAACAAAGGGAATGTATATATAGATTCAGTTTGGTTCCAAACACCAGTTCACAGGGTGAATACACCGATAGATATCTTCTTTAGAATCTACAATGAAACAGATGAAGAACAAATTGATTTACCTGTTAATTTGAGTATTGACGGAAGTAATCCTGGTCCAAAAAGGATAAATGTACCTGCCAATTCATTTGTTGATGAAAAAATCACCTTCACTGAAAAAGGTACAGGAATCAAGAATGGGAAGTTGACGATAACAACTAATCAATTGTTTTTTGATGATGAGTTTTATTTCTCATATGAAATCAAAGAGGAAGTGAAGATTTTATTGATAACTGATGCTACTGAGAAGAATATCAACATAGAGCAGTTGTACGGTTTAGATGACTATTACAATTGTCAAACAACCAGTATTAACACTGTTAGTCAGGAAGATTTTAAGGGTAAAGAATTAATCATATTTCAAAATGTGAATAATATTCCTTCTGGTTTAATGGATATTATCAATGATGGTTTAAAAAGTGGTATAACTGTAATGTTTATTCCTGGTAAAAACATCAATATGAATAATTGGGATGGATTCATGTCACAATACAATTTACCAACCTTTTTGCCGCTTGATTCAAGCAGTGCGTCATTGAGTTATTTTAATGATGATGACCCACTTTACACTGGTGTTTTTGAAGGCAAACCGAGTAATTTTAAACATCCAAAATTGAAAGCAAACTATGACTTGTTTATCAGCAATGCTAACAATTTCATTACCTTATTTGGAACCGGTCCTACAAATCCATTTTTGTATTATTCAAAACAATTGAACGGTAAAATCATTGTAATGACTGCTCCTTTGGATTTAGCTTATTCTGATTTTCAAATCCATGCATTATTTGCCGCCACCATGCTGCGTTTTGCTGAAACCGCTTCTTTCCAGAAACCACTTTACATGGAGATTGGGAATATGGGTAATTTCCCTTTAAATACTGAAATTGATGAAAAGGCTCAAGTAAGATTAATCAACAAAGAGTTTGAAGTTGATGTAATACCATTAGTGGTTAATACAGAATCTAGTAGAGCAATCTCCTTCAGTCACATGGAAGATCAATTAAAACAAGCGGGGATATATGACTTGACCAATGAAAAGGATTTTAAAGAAAAAATTGCCATTAATTATAGCAGAAATGAGTCTGTAACAGAATGCTTTGAGAATGAAGAAATTAAAGAAAGTTTTGAGTCTGTGGGATGGCAGAATGCACAGCCTTTAGCTGTGAATGATTCAGGAACTGTTGAAATTAATCAGATTGATGCTAAAGAATACTGGAGAATTCTGCTAATTTTGGGTCTGATATTTCTAGCAATAGAAATTCTCATTTTGAGATTGTGGAACGTCATTAAGTTTTCAAAGTAAAGCATGAAAATTCTTATTAAATCCTGTAAAATAATAGCTCCAAGCTCTGAGTTTAACGGCAAGGTTAAGGATATTTTAATTCAGGACGGAATCATTGAGAAAATTGAAGATAAGATAGATGCTGATGCTGATCAGGTATTGGAATACGATAATCTAAATGTATCAACCGGATGGTATGATTCAAGAGTTAACTTTTGTGATCCGGGACTAGAATTTAAAGAAGATTTAAACTCTGGTTTAAAAGCTGCTGAAATGGGTGGAATGACAGCTGTTTCAGTTACTCCAAATACCGAACCCACTTTAAGCAATAAGTCGCAAATTGAATATGTTTTAAAAAACTCATATTTCTCTCCTGTTGATATATTTCCCCATGGCTCTATTACAGAGAAACTGGAAGGAAAAGAATTAGCTGAAATGTATGACATGCAAAAAGCAGGAGCTATTGCATTTTCAGATGCTAAAAAAGATGTTTCAGCAGGAATAATGTATAGAGCATTATTGTACACAAAGAATTTTGATGGACTCGTAATTAGCTTTCCTTTTGACCGTACCTTATTTGGAACAGGCCAGGTAAATGAAGGTGAATCAAGTGTAAGAACGGGACTAAAATCGATCCCTTCTATTTCAGAATATATCAGAATAGAAAGAGATATTAGTCTTTTGAAATACACAGAAGGAAAACTGCATATTAGTGGAGTATCTACCAAGGAAGGTGTAGATTTGATTAGAAAAGCAAAAGCAGATGGATTAAATATCTCTGCTGATACTTATGCAATCAATTTACTTTACAATGATGAAAAAATGCTTGATTTTGACGTCAATTATAAAGTGTTACCTCCTTTAAGATCTGAAGAAGACAGAAAGGCATTAATTCAAGGAATTAAGGACGGAACGATAGACGTGGTTTGCTCTGACCATTCCCCTCAAAACATAGAGAACAAAGATGTTGAGTTTGATCATGCCTCATTTGGAATTATTGGAACACAAACTTTATTTCCAATGCTTAATCAGCTTGATGAATTAAGCTTAGAGCAAAAAATCAACTTAATATCCTACAATCCAAGGAAATTATTCAACTTACCTCCTACTTCTATTCAAATTGGTGAAATGGCAAATCTAACATTGTTTAGCCCTGATGAAAAGTGGAGTCTTTCAAAAGATGATATTGTATCTAAATCACTTAATACTCCATTAATAGGTGCAGAATTAAAGGGTAAAGTAATTGGAATTATTAATAGTGGAGAATTATCAGTTTTAGCATAATGGCAGTAGAAAAAAAACACAGAAGTACATTTTTAAATACATTTTTTTCTGAAAGAAAGCAAGTTGGTGCAGTTGCGCCTAGTTCAAGATACCTTGTTAAAACCATGTGCAATAAAATTGATTTTGACAATGCAAAATGTATCGTTGAATTAGGTCCTGGTACTGGCGCTTTTACTTCAGAAATTATTGCAAGAGCAAATGATAGCTGTAAGATTATTTTGGTTGAGTTGAACGAAACTTTCTACGACATTTTACAAAATAAATTTGATGATAAACGTGTAATTATTGTCAATAGAAGTGCTGATGAAATTGAAGATATTCTTAATGAAAATGGCATTGAAAAAGCAGATGCTGTTTTGTCATCTCTCCCATTAACAGTGATTCCTGAAATAATCAAAAAGAGAATAATTATCGGCTCTTTTAACGTCTTAAAACTTGGTGGCGTTTTTATTCAGTATCAATATTCATTGAACGCTAAGAAATTACTAGAAATGAAGTATGGTAAACTTAAAATAGGTTTTGTTCCTATGAATGTTCCTCCTGCTTTTGTTTATTCTGCAATTAAGGAATAGTAGTATTCACTTCTGATCCACCCCACTCTACAACTACAAATCCTTTGCGCTCAAAATCCTGAATTGGATTGGATTTAACATTGGACATTGAAGGCATTTCATCAAATCCTTTAAAAATCATATAAACCCTTCTAATTGCATCAGGTTTTGGTTGGATATCAATACTGCCAATCATTTGATCATACTGTTCATCAATATAAAAATCTATAGCTGCGTATTTGTATTGTGTAATTCTAGGCGTCCAATAAGTTATAAAGTCAGTTATTTCTCTTTGATTAAGTCCATAATCTGAAAGGGTATTCTCAAAATAACTAATAGTTGAATCTGTATTTATTGCAGTGCCATAATAATTGGCTTCATAATCAAACATCAAATCCAATTCTCTGGTTTCACCTTCCCAAAATAAATAAGGGTAAGTTTTATCGCCAACACTTAGTAATCCGTCCTTTGTGACTTTACAGCTCCAGTTGTCTTTGTAAATAGGATAAGTTACCGTTAAGTCTAATGACTCATCCAGCTTTACTTTCACCTCTTTGTCTACATCTGAATACATGTAGATAACAGGTTTTTCTTGAATCATAATAACTCCGGGAGGTGTTTTTTCTCCTGTGATAAAATTGATCTCTACCAAATGCTGACTTTTAAATTTGTACTTCCAAACAACTATCTCATTGTATTTTGGGTGATAAAAGAAAATAGTCGTATCCTTTGAACTGATGGTTAACTGAAATTTTCCACCATCATCAGTTTTGGTCATTTTAGATCTATCCAGATTAGAAATTAATCCCCCACTGACTGCACTTTCGGAATAAGCTTCCCATACTTTTCCAATAACAATACACTTTCCTGCTGGAATACTATCTTTCTTTTCATCAGAAACAACTGAATAATAGTCCTGTGGTAAACTTTCAGCTTTTGCCAAAACTCCACAAACTACAACTAAACTACTTAGAACTATTTTTTGCCAATTCATCTTTCATCAATTTAAAAGGACTTAATACTGCTCCGCCCCATTCTACAAGGGTAAATCCATTTCTCGTAAATCCAGTCAATTCTTGTGGAACAACTTTTACCGCCAATTCTTTACTATCTATATTAGAGCACTTAATAAAAACTCTTTTACCGCTATGTGGAGCCGGATTAATGTCAATAGCGCCTATTTGATTTTGATATTCCTGATCTACTACAAACTGTACAAAAGCGTACTCTTTTTGTTGTAAAATTGGTGTCCAATAAGTAATAAAATCTGTTTGCTCAATAGTGTTCAAGCCTAGAACGGTTAGTTTATCTTCTAAGAAGGAAACAACTTCATCCTTTTGTACAATGAAACCTTCTACCTCATTTGAATGAACATTGTAAGTTAATGCATCAGTTTCTCCTTCCCAAAATAGATATGGATAAATTTTATCATTGTGTTTAATGCCTCCATCTTTTAATACTTCTACATTCCAACCAAACTCATATTTAGGGTAAGTAAAAGTAAATTCACCTAATGGATCAAGTTTAACTGAAGCTGATAAGTCATATTCTGAATAAAGATAGATTACCGGTTTTCTTTTAACCTGCTTCTCAACTTTGGACATAAAAACATCCAAAACAATATGATGTTGTGGCTTAAAATCATAATCTTCAATTACAATCTCTGACCAATTGTCCAAATAGAAACACACTGTAGAATCAGTTGCTTTAAGGTCAATTTCAAACTCACCTTCAGCGTTTGTTCTCACCCATAAACCTGAGGAAGTACAACCGACCAAGACATTTTCAAGTGGAGCTAACGAAGAGAACATTTTTACATGTCCACTCAATCTAAAAACATCTTTTTCTAATGTTTTATCTTTTTTATCACTTATTACTTGATAGCTTGGGCCTAAAGATTTAAATGGATTCATTCCGAAAGAATTAAAAACTAATAGACAGATTAATGTACTTGCTAATATTTTCATTATTCACGATTATGTGATTGAATACAGACAAGATATTAAAAGGTTCATTAAAAACCTTCCTTAATCTTTGCAAAATGCTCGTACTTACCTTGAATATAAGTGATTAACTCGTAATCTGTAGCTGTTTTAAGGAATTCAGTATTGATGTTTAAGAAACTGATAAACTCTTCAAATTCGTTGTCTTTGAGTGTTAAAATATCAGCATTTACATAGATTTTCAGAATTTCTCTTAAGATATCAGCCTGCTTGTCTTTATATTCCATTTCAGCAACTAATCGCTTTGTTTTTTCTCTTTTACTAAAAGCTACATACAATGCTGTAATAGGACTTTGGATAGCATTTTCTACCGTTACCACCGGCACTTCTCTTTTGGCTATTTGAGCTCTTTCTTCCTTTAATTGCTCTAAGGTTTTTTGAGGATGAACAATCACTTCTTCTCCCACATATTCCAGAGATTGCAAGAATAATTCAACATTATACACAGGTTTGTATGCACTGTCTTTAAACGAAATGTAAATGGTTTGATAACCAACTACTGAAATTCCAATTTTATGCTTCTTTTGAACTGATATTGAAAAGCTACCATCATACTCTCCAAAAATCCCTTTACCAATAGACTTGTTCATTACAACGGTATTGTAAAATCCTACATCATATGAGGTGTCTTTTACTACTCCTTTTACTGTGATTAATGAATCATTATAATTTGGCTTTTGGTCTGTTTGTGACAAACCAAATAAGGGAATAGATAGTAATATGAATAGAAAAGTTTTCATTCAAAATATAAAGGAACAAAAATTACTCCAAACTTTTTCCTTAAAGATTGTTAAGTCTTTCCCTTTAAATACGTCCAATTTTGATGAAGTATTGTTCATCAATCATTAAATTTGTAGCATGAAAACAGTTGTTGTTGGTTTATCAGGAGGAGTGGACTCAAGTGTTGCGGCGCATTTGTTAGTTGAAAAGGGATACAATGTTATTGGAATCTTTATGAAAAACTGGCATGATGAATCTGTTACAATTTCTGATGAATGTCCTTGGATTGATGATAGTCAGGATGCTTTATTGGTAGCTCAAAAGTTGGGCATTCCTTTTCAAACGCTTGATTTATCATCTGAATACAAAAAGAGGATTGTTGATTACATGTTTGCAGAGTATGAAGCAGGAAGAACGCCTAATCCGGATGTTTTGTGTAATCGAGAAATCAAATTTGATATCTTCCTTAAAGAAGCTGAAAAATTAGGGGCAGATTTTGTTGCTACCGGTCACTATTGTCAAAAAAAGGAAACGGAGGATGGATATTTTAGGTTAATAGCCGGAGCTGATCCAAATAAAGACCAAAGCTATTTTCTATGTCAATTAACTCAGGAACAACTGTCTAAAGCATTGTTTCCTATTGGGCATTTGCAAAAGCATGAAGTAAGAGAAATTGCTGCAGCTCAAGATTTAATTACAGCTGAGAAGAAAGATTCGCAAGGTTTATGTTTTATTGGAAAGGTGAAATTACCTACTTTTTTGCAACAACAATTACAACCTAAAAACGGAAGGATAATCGAGTTAAAAGAAGACTTAAAAATATTTGAGGATTATAGAAAAATACTTGATTCTAAAGATTATAAAGAGCTGGCTAAACCATTTGAATTACAACCTAATATGGGCGAAGTAGTTGGCGAACATCAAGGAGCACATTACTTTACTATTGGCCAAAGAAAAGGTTTACAAGTTGGAGGAACTCCACTACCCTTATTTGTTGTAGGAACCAATGTAGATGACAATGTTATTTACACCGGACAGGGAGAGCATCATCCGGGATTGAACAGAAAGGCTTTGTTTATTAAAAAAGAAGATGTTCACTGGATCCGTCCGGACAAAACTTTGAAAGTTGGTGAACAAGCTTCTTATTTGGTAAGGATAAGATATAGACAACCTTTAGAAGAGGCTATTTTATTTTGTGAAGAAGATGGAATTTACATCCATTTTGACAACCTAATCAAGGGTATTTCTCCGGGACAATTTGCTGCCTGGTACCAAGATGATGAATTGATAGGTTCAGGAGTTATTACGACATAAAAAAAGACGCCTTTAAAGGGCGTCTTCATATATATAACCAAATAGCTTAATGCTAATTCAAGCTGTAATTACCTATTAAGTCTCCGGGTGCTACCCTTGCATTATCGGCATTTCCCGAAATAATATCCAACAACTCGGCAACCTCCATTATGGATAATTTTGTTTTAGCTCCCATAACTCTATGTCGGTTTAATTTTTCTTGAGCCGACTTAATAATGTTATTTTTAATTTCTTCTAAGTTCATAACATGTTGTTTTCAATTCTGATGCTCTACTTTACGCCCCTTGTTTCAAAAGGTTATAGAAAATCTAAATTGTTTCTATTTACTATAACGTCAAACAACGTGCCAATGGTTGGAAAACCAAGAGTTTATGCCGTCTAAAAAATGTTAAATATTTTACAGGTCAATCGTTTTAATTTCTGCTCTTTTTGTCATTTAAAAAATGTATATTTACGACTTAGGCATTTCGACCTTTGTCTATGATAGACACTACTGAAGTAATAGAAACAATTGATGCAGCCAACCTGGAAGCTTGGGAAATGGTTCGTATTGAGCCTGCTAAAGCTTTACAAATTGCCAAGGAAAACCTAATAAGAGCTCAAGATTTGGGCTATGAAAAAGGGATTGCCTGGGCTACCGGTAACATTGGTGCAGCTTGTACCTGGATGTCAGAGTATGAGGATGCGCTTGAATATTGTTTTGAAGCAGTAGATCTTTTAAAAGCTTGTGGTGAATTCAAGCAAGAAGTTCAAATTCATTATTATCTATCAATCGTATTTTACCTATTAGGTGATCCTGAAAAGCAATTAGAACATTGTCAAACTTCTTATGACAGAGCTGTAGAGATTGGAGATGAACAAGGTCAGGCTAACGCCTTAAATGGTTTGGGTACCTGTTACTATACCAACGGTCAAAACAAAGAGGCTATTGATGCTTTAAAGAAAGGTTTAATCCTTGCTGAAAAAGTAAATGATATCAACCTATTAGGTAGAATCAATGATGGTTTAGGTAATTCATATTTGAATCTTGAGCAATACGAAGAGGCATTAAAGTACATGAATGTTGCACTGAGTTTCGTTGAGAAAACGGGTGTTAAACAAACCTTGTCTTATGCGCATGATGGTATTGGAGAGATCTATACTAAACTGGGCAACTATCCTAAAGCACTTGAACATTTCAATAAATCCTATCAGTACAGACAAGAGATGGGATTCAAGGATGGAATGGGGATCAATAAATTACACATGGCTCATTCATATCAATTGGCCGGTGACAATTTATCTGCAGTACAGAGTTATAAGGATGCATTGCTAATTGGTGAGGAATTAGAATCTAAAGAACTCATCTTTAAATCACATAAAGGGCTTTCTGAATTGTACGAAGATATGGGTAACCTTACCCTATTTGTTAAACATTTCAAAGCTTACCATTCAGCTCAGCAAGATTTCATTACTGAGAAAGAAGGTAAAAAAATCAAAGCTTTTGAGCTTAAAGGTAGATTAGATCAAATTCAAAAAGAGAAAGAAGCTCTTGAGAAGAAAAATGATGAATTAGAATCTTACTTCAATGATGTTCAAATTCTGAGTAAAATAGGTCATGAGATTACCTCTACCCTAGATATTGAGCGTATTTTCCAAATTATATATGAGCGCATCAATTCATTGATGGACGCCACAGGAGTATACATTGGAATTTGCAATGTGGAGGAAAACAAACTACAGGTTGAGCTTGCTATCAACGAAGATAAAAGAGATGAATACTTTGAATACTCTTTGGATGAAGACAGGCTTTCAAATGTGGTAGCTAAAAGTGGAACTCCTATTCACATCAATGATTATGATAAAGAGGTAAAGAACTATTTACCTAATGGTGAAGCTATTATTCATGCCAAACCGGTTTCAGTAGTTATTTTGCCTTTAATGGTGAAGGAAGAAATTTTGGGAATTCTTTATGCTCAAAGTTTCAATAAAAATGCCTTCTCACAACATCACTTTAACTTGTTACAATCATTTGCCAGTTACATTGCTATTGCATTGGATAATGCCATGCTTTATGAGCAAATGGATGCTAAAGTTAAATCTAGAACCGACGAACTAGAAATCACATACAAAAACTCTGAGCTTTTAAATAAAATTGGTCAGGAACTAATATCAACGCTTGACTTTGAGGATGTATTTGAGAAATTATATCACAATGTTAATCAATTGATGGACGCTACAGTCTTTGGTGTTAGGTTGTATGAAAAAGAAAAAGGACAGGTAAATTATCTGTATGAATATGAAAGAGGTGAAAGACATGGTGAGATTATAGTACCAATAACCAACTTGAACAATTATTCAGTTTGGTGTATTGTAAACAACAAAGAAGTTTTCATCAATGACAATACAGTTGACTACAAAAATTATGTAGAAGAAGTAATGGTTGTTGAAGGTGACTTCCCCTACTCCCTTATCTTCTACCCATTAAGAGATGGTGATGAAGTTTTAGGATGTATCAGTGTTCAGAGTTTTGAAAAGAACGCCTATTCACAATATCATTTATCTATTGTAAAAACATTGGCTCAATACACAGTTCTTGCCCTTAAAAACGCAAGAAGCTATGAGTTAATGGAAGAAAAGGTGAATGAACGAACAGCTGAAATCACTAAAACCTATGAGAACACTAAAGTTTTAAGTGAAATAGGTAAAAATATTACATCTCAGCTTTCTATTGAAAACATTTTAAACATAGCCTATGACAGCATCAATGAAATGATGGATGCTGAAGGTTTTGGTATTGGGATATTGAATAAAGAAGAAGATAGTCTTTACTTCCCTACTTATATTGAAAGTGGTGAAAGATTAGATGCTGCTTATTACTCTTTAAATGAGGAGAACAGGTTAGCTAGTATCTGTTTTAATAAAGATGAAGAAATCATCATTAACGATTTTGAAAATGATGCGGCTAAATGGATCAAGAATTATGTAGCTCCAAAAATTGGAAGATCCGTTAATTCATTGATTTATCTCCCACTTTATTCAAAAGGAAAGAAAATCGGTGTTATCACGGTTCAAAGTTTTAAAAATAATTCATACTCAGAATATGAAGTTAACATGCTCCGCTCCATTGGTGTGTATTCAGCTATAGCACTGGATAATGCCAAGCTTTATGAAAATATGGAGGAAATTGTTAAGGAACGTACAGCTGAAATTATTGAGCAAAAGGAAGAAATTGAACAATCTTATCAAAATACAAGATTGATCTCTCAAATCAATAAAGATATTGCTCAAAGTATTACTATTCCTCAGTTAATTGATAGTGTTTATGAAAACATTAACTCAATAATGGACGCAACTGGTTTTGGTATTGGTGTTTATTATGAGGAATTAGAAAGGATTAGAATGATCGGTTATATCGAGAAAGGTGAAAAATTACCTGATTTCGAATATGACGTAAAAGATGAAAGATTAGCTCCTTGGTGTTTCAATAATCAGCAAGAAATCTATATACAGGATTACGGTGTTGAATATGTGAATTACATTAAAGGAATACAGGCACCTGTTTCCGGTAAAGATTCAGCATCTATCATTTATTTACCTCTTTTCTCAAAAGAGAAGATTGTAGGTATTTTAACTGTTCAGAGTTTTGAGAAGTTCGCTTACACAGATTATGATATGGATATCCTTAGAGGATTGGCAGCCAATATCGGTTCAGCCATTGAAAATGCCATGTTATATGAAAACCTTGAAGAGAAGGTAAAAGAAAGAACTGCCGAAGTTGTTAAACAAAAAGAGCAGATTGAGAAGGCGTCTGAAAACACTAGATTAATTAGTGAGATCGGTAAAGAAATAGCTGCCGAGCTTAACTCTCAGGATATTATAACTAAGGTATATGAGCGTATCAACAGCATCATGGATGCAAGTGTGTTTGGTATTGCAACTTATAAACCTGAAAACAATCACCTGGTGTTCTCTGGAGCAATGGAAAAAGGTGTTCAGTTAGATGATTTCAGTTATTCAGTGGATGATGAAAGAATCGCCAATCTTTGTTACAAGAAGTCACAGGAGATCATCATTAATGACTGGTCCAATGATTACAAAAAATATGTAAGTGGTGATTATCAAGTATCTGCAGGTGAAAAACCTGAGTCAATGATTTATATGCCTTTATTGTCAAAGGATAAGAAGATTGGGGTAATTACCGTTCAAAGTTTTGAGAAGGATGTGTATAGTGATTACCATCTGGATATTTTAAGAACATTATCCCTATATATAGCTAGTGCATTGGAAAATGCTAGTTTATACATGGACATGGAGAACCGTGTTAAAGAACGTACTGCCGAAATTGAAAAGGCTTATCAAGACACTAAATTATTGTCTCAAATCTCAAAGGCAATAGTTGAGTCTCTTGAGGTTGAAACAATTATAAGTAGCGTTTATGAGCATGTAAACTCTTTATTAGATGCCACTTGCTTTGGTATTGGGATTTATGATGATAAGTCAAGAAAAATAGCTTTCCCTGGATTTATTGAAAACGGAAAGAGAATGGATGATGTCGTTTATAGCGTAGACGAAGATTTTCTAGCATCTAACTGTTTCAATAAAAAAGAAGAAATCTTTATCAAAGATTATAACAAGGAGTTCAATCAATTCTTAGATGATGATGCAGAGATAGTTTCAGGTGATGAAACAAACTCAATCATCTATCTTCCTTTACAAGCTAATGATAGAGAAATTGGTGTAATGACTGTACAGAGTTATAAATCTAACGCTTACACTGAATATCACATGGATCTCCTAAGAAGCTTAGCCACTACAGTTGCTACAGCACTTGATAACGCCATGTTGTATGAAAACTTGGAGGAAAAAGTAAGAGAACGTACACTTGAATTATCTCATCAAAAAGAGATTATTGAAGAGAAAAACAAGCATATTACTGATTCAATTAGATATGCCAAACGTATTCAAGATGCCACACTTCCAAGTGTGAGTTTGGTTCGAAGCTATTTACCTGAATCATTTGTATTGTTTAAACCAAAAGATATTGTATCAGGTGATTTTTACTGGGTTGAACATGTCAATGACACTGTATTATTTGCTGTTGTAGACTGCACAGGACATGGTGTTCCGGGTGCATTCTTAAGTTTGATTGGACACAACAGTTTAAATCAAATTGTAAACGAACTTGGTATTTACAAACCTGCTGAAATATTGTATGAATTAGATAAGATTGTATACAATACACTTCAAAATGATTTGGAAAAAACCAATATCAAAGATGGAATGGATATGGCCATCTGCTCTCTAAATCTAAAAACTAGAGAATTAGAATTCGCCGGAGCTTATAATCCGCTTTACTTGATCAGAGATAACGAATTGCAAGAAATCAAAGGTGATAAACTTGCCATTGGTTCAGGTCAGGAAGATGAAAGATATGACAATTGCGAAATGGTGCTTGAAGAAGGTGATAGAATCTATTTATTCTCTGATGGTTACGCAGATCAGTTTGGAGGACCAAAAGGAAAGAAATTCAAATATTCTCAATTCAAAGAATTATTGGTTCAAATCAACCAAAAACCAATGGAAGAGCAACACAAGTTGTTGAATCATTACATTGAAGCATGGCAAGGTGATTTAGAGCAGTTGGATGATGTCTGTGTTATTGGAGTACGTGTGTAGTTGTGAACTAACAACAAATTATCCCCCACTCATTCTCTTCCTCATTCTCATTCTGATTTTCTCATTCTCCTACTTCACTCTGACTTCCTCATTCTCCTACTTCATTCTCATTCTGAGTTTCTCATTCTGATTTCCTGTATTTATAAGCATTTTCTTTCATATCCTTTCTGATACGATCT
Organism: Paracrocinitomix mangrovi; assembly: GCF_019740355.2. Classification (GTDB taxonomy): domain Bacteria; phylum Bacteroidota; class Bacteroidia; order Flavobacteriales_D; family Crocinitomicaceae; genus Paracrocinitomix; species Paracrocinitomix mangrovi. The sequence goes on from NZ_CP091819.1 coordinate 556,986, forward strand.
GCCCAATCTACAGTGATGTAAGGAATTCTGATAGAATCACACTGACATAGAGTTAAAGGTGTAATAGTAAAACTCTGGGTACCCTCCGAGTGTTCAACTCTAAACTCTTGAGGAACGCCTCCTATTTCAAATCGAATAGTTTTATAACCTCTTTCAATATCCACTACCTCTGTCCTATTAATAGACAATGTTTGGTCATTGATAAATTGAAGATGCTCATAAGGTATAAATCCCAATTGGCTGTAATTGTTAAATCCAAAATACAATTCATTATGAAATGTATCTACTTCAAATAAATGTGTGATAGATGAGGGATTAAATCCATATTGATCTAATTCTTTTAATGTGGCAAAATCAACCTCAAACCGTTTATTTGTTGAAGTGATTCTATGATACATTTTAACAAAGGTTTTATTAATGAAATGCATTGTAAACACTAGTGTATCGCAGTTTTCATTCGTGAAACTATAATCCGTTTCTAAACGTTTTCTGCCTACTTCATGATGAATAGTATTGCCTTTTACATTTATTTCAAACTCATCTGATTTTGAATAAGGATAAAAATAGATCTTTATCTTATTGTCTTCTATTACAATGAACTCTTCATTGGGTAAAAAGTAGTTTTTTCCGTCATAGGTATTTGCATCCTGGTACATATCAATACCTAACCAATTCCCCTCTAACCTATCTTGCTGTGCTATTGCACTCAAAGAAAATAAGCATACTGCTAATACTACTATTATGGTTTTCATTGTCAACGCTTTGTGCAAATATAGTGTAGCTCAGTAAAAAGAAGTATTTTTCAGCTCAAACAAAATAATATGTTCACCAAATTCATTTCTTTTTTAAGCTTAACTATCATCATCCTGTCCTGTAATAATGAGACAACAGAAGATGTCCGGGAATCAGCTACTACAGAGGATGAAATTGAAATAACAACAGAATCTTACACTGAAATATCAGAAGTAGAAGAGCAGACTTTTGAATTTGAAAAATTTGACCAAAAGTTTAACTTCCTGGATGATTCTTTATATGAAATTCATGCTAATTATTACTACAATTCTGACTTTGTAGCAATTGATTCTATAGAAGTATTAGAGATTTACCAGGATGATTTCAAACATGAATTCAAGCATTATGCAGAAGGTAAAATGATACTTTCAAAGAGATATTCTGCCTACTTAATTGGAGCTGAATATTATGAAAGTTCACGTATCTATATTTGGATATATGACGGTATCTCTGAAACCTTTAGCAAAGAGGAGTTTCAACTTGCTGTTAGTGGTGGTGATGCCGGTGAACAGTGGGAACAAATTACGTGGATTACAGATGTAGATGAAGACGGGTTTTATGAATTCTTAATAAGAAGTGGAAATACTTATTTGGATATTGACCATCCTGAAGAGGAAAGAGAAACTAATATTGCTGATTTAGAATTATGGGAATTTGATGCATTTAAAGGAGAATTTATTAAAGATACTTTAACAGACATTTCTCGTTATGACCAGCGCTTTGTAATTGAATTCTAGTTTTTTCTGAGAATGTGCGTTAAAAACAATCCAAAACTCAAAGGATACTCATCAATCCAAGCATTTTTAAAGGATCCACTGATCATTTTAAAGTAGATAAATTTAGGGTACATCTTCTCCTCTATTCTAAATGAAGTTTTGGCTCCTCTCATTTTTGAGCCTAAACCAACCGTCACATCTGTTTTACTTTTGAATGCGTACTTTTTAAAAGACAGTGAGGGCATCACAAATTCGTCATTTTGAATTGAAACATCATAGCCATCTATTTCTTGATGATATCCCAAAAAACCAAACAAATAAACATCTCTTGATTTGTGAAGCACTAAATTTTCATCCCTATTTTCCATTCGTATCCAATACAAAGACATTTCAATGTATTTGTTATCACCGTAAGATGAAATATCAGCCTCAGTTACTTTAAAACCATTAGCCCCCAATTTGGTGGCTCTGTCTTTTAAGGCGTTAAAACAGTTTTTAATTGTTCCGGGAAAAATGGAATCAAATTCAACTCTTATATCTCCAACCCAGGTTGTTTTAGCACTATCAAAATCATCATGTAAATAGTCAAAATGCTCAGATATACGGTACTTTTCGTAATCCTTATTTACGCGTAAAGCCCTTACTCTTTGAGCAAAACTCAAATGTGTTACTGCAATGATTATTGATATAATAAGCCCCCTTAACATCATTAGTTATTGATTTTACGGAGATTAACGTAAAAAAGTTGGGGTATTCACTTTATCAATAATATTAAATTATAAGCTCAGGTCCGTTTTTTGATTTTAAATCTCAGTAAATCATTAACTTTAATGTAGATCCTTTTTGAAATGAGCAGAATTCGTATTGTCTTTATAGTTTTATTCTTCTTGCCGTTATTGAGCGCTAACGCTCAGGATTTTGATATGAAGAAAGAATTAGCTCGTCTTTCCAAACTAGATACTTTTCCTGACAATTATGGCTTTACCAATTCAATGGCCATTCCTCAATACAAGATGAAAATTGCAAACACTTCATTGGCTGCGCAAAAGCAACAATTGTATTATGAATTGAGTTGGCAATATTTATTTGCAGGATATCCGGATAGTGCATTGGTATGTATGGATAATATTCCATATCAGGTTTGGATCAATGCCCGAAAAAACAATCCCAATTATGACAAAGAATTCATGATGGGACTGGCTTACATGCGAAAAGGTGAACAACAAAATTGCCAGGACAATCACAATTCATTCTCTTGCATAATGCCTTTGAATGAGCAGGCACAACACATTAAAAAAGAAGGTTCTGAAAAAGCTATTGAAATGTTTAAACTGGTATTGGATCGCAGTCCTGATCATTATACCGCCAGATGGTTGATGAATGTAGCTTATATGACTCTAGGAAAGTATCCGGATGAAGTTCCGCAAGAGTATTATATTGATTTTCAAAAGTTTCCTCAAGATTCCACCACGCCTTATTTTCAAAACATTGCCGGAGAATTAGGTGTGAATACGCTTACTTTTTATGGGGGAACTGTAGTAGAAGACTTCAATAATGATGGCTTTTTAGACATTTTTACCAGTTCCGGAGATTTAAAAACCAATGTTGAATTATACCTGGCAGATGGTAAAGGAGGTTTTCACCGTCATACTGATCATGCAGGTTTAAAAGGTATTACTGGCGGAGGAAATCTAACTCATGCAGATTATAACAATGACGGATATGCCGATATTTATGTCATCAGAGGAGGTTGGTTAGGCCCTAAAATTGGCAGATATCATCCTAACTCTTTACTTAGAAACAATGGTGACGGAACTTTTACAGATGTGACAGAAGAAGTTGGATTATTGGCCTACTACCCTAGTCATACCGCTTCATTTGCTGACTTTAACAATGATGGTTGGTTGGATTTGTTTGTGGGAAATGAAAATGGTTATTCTCAGTTATTCCAAAACAATAATGGTGAATTCAAAGATGTTAGTGCAAGAGTTGGGATGTATGTTTCGGCTTTTGTAAAAGGATCATACTGGGGAGATTATGACAATGATGGCTATCAGGATCTTTACATTTCAGTTTCCAGAGGAGATAATTTATTGTTCCATAATGAAGGCCCCAACGAGTCAGGAGAATTCAAATTCATTAACAAGGCAGAAGAAGCAGGAGTGAAATCGCCTTATTTTAGTTTTCCTACCTTCTTTTTTGACTTTAATAATGACGGTTTTCTGGATATATTTTGTGCAAGCTACCCTTCTGATGTCGCACGACTGGCGCATCAATACATTACAGATACAGTAAATATCCAGTATTCCTCACTGTATATCAATCAACAAAACGGAACATTTAAAGATATTGCTGTTGATGCCAATTTGAACAGATCAATTGAAGCCATGGGGTTAAACTTTGGAGACATTGACAATGACGGTTGGTTGGATTTTTATGTAGGAACCGGTTTTCCTGCTTATGAAGCACTTATTCCAAACTTGATGTTCAGAAACAACAATGGAGAGCATTTTTTAGAAGTCTACCAGTCAGGATTTAGTCATTTACAAAAAGGACACGGAATTGGTTTTGGAGATATGGATAATGATGGTGATCAGGATCTGTATGTCAGTTTAGGAGGTTTTATGGAATCTGACCAATTTTGGAACATGTTTTTAGTAAATCCAGGTAATGACAACAATTGGATTACTTTGGATTTAGAAGGTGTTACATCCAACAAAGATGGGATTGGTGCACAAATCACAGTAATAACAACAAATGGTAAAGAACATAGAGGCATACACCGTAGAGTGACTCCAGGAGGTAGCTTTGGATCATCAAGCTTACAACAAGAAATTGGACTGGGAAAATGTGATGAAACTGTTTACATAAAAGTCTATTGGCCTGCATCTAATACATTTCAAGAATTTACGAATGTAGAAGTTGACAAAACCTATAAGATTGTTGAAGGCAAAAAGAAATTAAAAGAATTAAAAAGAACAGAAATTGAATTTAATTTAACCGGTGGACAAGAACACCACCATCATCATTAATATTATGGATTTAAATGTAAAAGTAAACCTACATCTAAGATTGGTTAAACCCAATGGAGAACCATTAAAAGGAATGGCAATTCATACCAAAGTGTATGATTTTGATGTAAACGAAGATGATTACCTGGGCAACATGGTAATGGATGATGATGGAAAAGGAATGTTGACTATTACTAAGGATAAGTGGCAATCTATTGATTCACCCAACGAAAAGTATCCAGACATCTATTTTGTTGTTTACAATGGAGATGAAGAAATTTTCAAATCAAAAACATTTGATGATTTACAAGTAGAAGATTCAACCGCCATGAAAGATGACGGCGTTCATTTTGATTTAGGAACCTTTGTGGTTGCTTAATTACTCAAAATATATATAATCAACTTCTGAAGTCAATTTGTCATTTTTATAATGAGCAGATTGAATCATCTCACCGCTTGCATCATACTTGTAAACGGCTTTATCATAGGGTTTTTTACTATTTCCATTGAATTTAGACAAGGTGGCTAATTTACCATTGCTATCATAAGTATATTCAATCACCATTTTGTCTTCATCCTTGTCCTTAGAAACTTCACTTCTTTTAACTAATTGTCCTTTATCATTGTATTCAAGTGTGATTTTATAATCCGTTCCATATTCCAACATGTCAATTTCAGTCATTTTTCCGGCATCATTGTAGTGATACTCTTGTACAATTTCTTCTGAAACAGGATTGGTAGTAGCACTTTCAAAATGTTGCTCCTTTTTTACAATCTTGTCTTGGTCATCATATTCATTAAAAGTGCGCTCATTCATTTCACCGTTGTGAGAATAAGTAATCTTTTCAGTTACATTCTTTCCTTCATAAGTAAAAGTTGTATAAGCATTATTGGTATGCTCATTGTTCAGGTGATTGATACGTACCAGTTGATTATTTTCAAAATGATACTCATCTACTACATACAATGTTGAACCATTTCTTCTAACCACCCATTCTTTTTCACCGAAGTTGTTATTAATTCTTACATGCGTTTCTTCCAAAGCTTTTACTTCTTTACCATCTCTCATTACATAGTTAAATGTATGGTCCAGTTCCATTGGCGGATGATGATACTCAGTGTCTTCATAGTACTCAATTTCTCTTTTTAAACTTACACCCATACTGTGTTTGGCACCCATTATCTTTTTCTCAGTTCTTTCTAACCAGTTACCATATTCATCATACACATAATTAAAAATGATCTCCTTTTTAATGGTGCTATTGCTCTTGGTTAAAACCTCAGTTAAAACGTGACCAAACTCATCATAAGTAAAATCAATTGTTTTAGAAACAGGAGCCTTGTTAGGCTCATATAATGTGTGAACATCACTAATTAACTGACCTTTTTCATTGTACTTTTTGGTCCATTTTTCTTGTAATTGATCTTTAGCGTCATACTTAGCTTCAGACTCCTCTCCTGCTTTTTTGCTGTACTTATAAGTAACAATTACATCAGGTTTTTCATTTTCATAACCGGTTCTTGAAACCAATTCACCATTATCATCATAGGTATAGCTAAAATCACTTTCTGTTATTGATTCACCAGTGGTTTTGTGCAAGTAAGAAACCTTTTTGGTGATCATCTGGTTTTTAACATTGTACGTCATTACTTTGCGTTCCAACACCTCTTCAATATCATCAACATTGGTTTCTTCAATCAAATTACCTTTGGCGTCATAAGTCATTCTGTAATCACCAGATTCATGCTCTTTTGAAAAGATTCTGTGATCTCTCAATAGCTTACCTTCTTTGTCATAAAAGAAAAACTGCTCATCTAATTCATTTCCCTCGTACAAATCAGCTTCATACAATAATTCATTTTTTTTACTGAATAATTGTACCCTTTTTGAGTTGATGTCTTTGTTCCCTAAATGGTCATGAACTGACTCAAAAATGAATCTGATAGATTTCTTGTCATGATTCTGCGAGTAAGCAGATAAGCTGATAATGAGAATGGTAACTAGTGTAAGGTTTTTCATTTGTAATGATTTGTAACGAAATTAAAAGATTTTTTTGAATTGGGCTAATGGAAGTTTTTCACAGTAAATTCGGTATTCCGCAATACAAAATGCGTATTTCTACGCATACCAATTTCAACAAAAAAGCCGTTATTTTGTAGTATCATTTAACCCACGACTTATGATCTTGGTTCCCCTGAATCTCATAGAGATCAACAAGAGAAAGAGATTGTAGGTAAAATGAAATACACTGAGGTTTAGTGCAAAGTCATCTTTTTTTAAGGTGACTTTGTCGTTTTTAGGGAGTTACCTTAAAATTCATCAAACAATAATCTTTATATCCGAGCGTATTTAATATCAAAATGCCCAAAGCAATAACAATTATCTTCTTATTAGTTTGTTTGCAATCTAATTCACAAATTAAGAGTCGAAGTGCATTCGTTGGGATAAAAGGTGGAACGGCTATAAACTTTGATAACTATAAAGATATTTCGGGTAAAATAAGTCACGAATTGAAATTTAAACCCAGATCTATAGTTGGCATTGACTTTACATATGAAAGGAATAGATTAATGCATCTATTTAAAATTCAAGCTGAAAACAATTTTTATACTTTTAATTCATCTGCTTATGATTTGGATACATATAGTATAACCAACAACACATCAAATCAATGGTATTTGAACTACAGCTATAGTCTTGGATTTAGAGCTTTTAGCTCTTTTGGTTTGTTTCCTTCAATAGGGGTTGATTTTGCCCATAGCGTTTATGGTAAAACGACAACTGAATACGAAGCAAATTATTACGTTGAAAACGGTGTGTATTACGATTTACCTCAATACTCGAAAGAAACTACTAAATACAAGTCAAATCCTAGATTAATGATGTCTGGAGGCATCACTTATCGAAAGATATTTAGAGAGGCTTTTGTTTTAAGCGTTTCTGTTAATTATAGATATCCATTAAATAAAACCGAACTAGTAAACGGAAGCAATATCAAACTAAGCAGTTTGTTGTTAGAAATTGGATTTAAATATCGCTTATTTTATAAAAGTGGAAGAGATATGACTACTCCTTGGTAAAAGCATTAAAGAACTCTTCACAATCAGTATCAGTATCTTTTGGAAAGTCATACAAACGCAAATCTGAAGCTCCTACCTTACCGGCCATTACATCATCTGAATTATTATTGATATAGAATTCAAAGCTCAATGTATAAGGAGGTTCATTGATTACCTGGGTTTCGTGAATTACCAAACGTTGATTAAACAATAAACCATCATTGTGATAAAACTTCACCTTGCCTTTTTCCAAAAATTCAATGGTATAAGTATATCCATTAGTTGTTGAATCTACTACTGTGTAAGTCCACAAAGAATCTGCCTGGCAATAATTCATTACGTTGGTAGTATTGTTCCATTTCCAACTCCCAATTAGTATAGCAGTATCCCCCACTAGCTTATCTTTTTTACAAGAAAAAGAAACAAACAAAACAGAAAGTAAAAGTATAGCCACGTAATTTTTCATGAATTCAAGGTAGTGAAAAGAATGGAATAAAAAATAGCACTCGGAATTTGAGTGCTATTTGCGTTGAATATTTTTATGTGGATTTGGAGGGCTACGTGTGCAGTTTCATTCGTTTAATAATCTACAACATAAGAACCTGCGAAGATTCATGTTAAAACATTGTAGGAACATTATCCCCTATTTAAAGTAATGCTACATACATAGGTTGTTTTAACTGCTTTCTCTTTGTTAAAAAAGTAAATAGAATTTTATTGTGAATGAGAGTTTATTCATTTATGATTTCTGTATATGAGACTTCTCTATTCCCCTCTACTCCAAGTAATCTGAGAGATAAACTTTTATTGACCCATACTTCTTTATCTAACCAAGATTGTATGTACTGAAATGTATATGTTGTATCAGTTTCAGAGTCGTAATATTTTAAGGTGTCTCTTGCAAATGAGTAGTTTATAGATCTATCAATAGATAAATCTAGATAGCTTGGAATTCCATTTGCTAGATATGATAAGTTGTCAATTTGAGTAAGTTCTTCATAATTATTAATCCATTTAAATTGAAGTTGACTCCAGTCGACTCTTTCAAAACAAAGTCTGTTAATCCGCTTGCTATCAATGCTTGTTGGGATTAGAAAATATTGTGTTCTGGCGGTAATGAAATCCTGAGTAATGATTAAAGTGTCACCTGAAAAAGTAAAACTATTATCACATTGATCAAATAAGTTATCACCACTAAAAATCGGTTTATCGAAATACAACGAATCTTCTTTTGTTGAATATGTCCCTATATAGCTTGCTTGTCTTGGAAATTCCAAATGGTAAGCTGTGTCATTATCAAACCTCCATAAGTAAATTTGATTATAAGGTGGTGGATAATATTTTCCTTGCTTATCAAATTGATCTGCTGAAGGTTTTACGTATTGCCCATTTTCTTTTTCTAAACCAATAACGATTCTGTGATCTTCCTGCCATACAACAGACTCAAGACGTTCAATATTATCCTTATCTGGATTATTTAGATTTTCTATAGTTGGTTGAGAACCACATCCAACTAAAAAGAAGAAAAGTATCAATAATAAGTTTGTTGAAACATTCATAAATTGTTGAAGCATTGTTTTACAAATATCCCTAGCTTTTTCAAAGTATCTTCTCTCAATTAGAGAGAAAGTAGAATTTTATTGTGAATGATAACTTATTCATTTTGCGAAAACCATAAATGAATTTCTTGTTCATTCTCACCACCTTCAGGACAAACCAAACTTAGGTAAAGCCTTTTTTTATCTTCATTAAAACTTTGAAATTTATAAGTAAAAGAATTACCATTGCTCGTATAATAAAGAGAATCTCTCCTTGTATAATAATTCTCTGAATTTTCAGATGAAAGGTTTAATTTCATTGGAACGAAATCCTTTTTATATTCAAAACATAATGGAAGTACAACATCCGGATTAGCTAAGTAGTTGACATCCTGCCAAATCACATTTGTCTCAAACGCTTCCCAATTAACACCACAGTTTTTAATCCTATTATAGGACAATGTTTCCGGCTTATTTGAAACAAAATAATTTTCCTCCAGTAGATTTCCTAAATACCTCATTAGGATCAAGGTATCATCCCGGAATTCATAAAAGAATGCAAGTTCGTGACTATCTTTATAAAAAATAGTATCTCCTTCTACCTTGATAAGGGATTTACTTTGCGTGCAGTAAGGATAATTTATCAATCTTAAAGTGTCACCGGAAAAATCAATTTGATTATAACGAAGATCACCGGAATGTTCATAGTATTTTGATTCTCCAGTTTCTTGATTCACATCTAGACCTTTAATTTTTATCCAACTTCCCTGAATAGAATTAAGTCCCTGCTCAACACTTTCCGAACTTTTAAAGGTGTTACTTGAATTACAACTTGTAAACAAGAATGTTGCTATAAAGAAGGATAATGAGCCTAAAAAAAATGTTGAAACATTCATAAATTGTTGAAACATTGTTTTACATATATTGACATCTTTTTCAAACCAATCTTTTTTGTCTGAAGGCAATTCCAGAGCCCGACTTAAGATACTTTTCAAATTGATAAGCTTTGTATTTGTCTTTAAAACAAATATAGGTAATCACTTCCACTGGCAATTTATCCGAGGTATAGTGAACTTCTCCTCTCTCATGCCTTTTTAATCTGTTTTCAAGATTATTTGTGCATCCGGTATATATTGAACCGTTCGCACATTGTAGTAAATACACGTAATGCATAATTTATAATTTAATGTGCGAGTTGGTTCAGAATCTGTGTAGTGGATAGTATCCACAGTCCGCATGTTGCTAAAGCTTTAGCGGAGACACTAGCTCGTAGAAGGCTTTAGCGATTGTGCAGGGAGCTTCGTTTTATAGAAGCTCTCCTTCGCTAAAGCGATTTACATTTTTTTAGTGGATAGTATCCACCGTAGCTCGTAGAAGGCTTTAGCGATTGTGCAGGGAGCTTCGTTTTATAGAAGCTCTCCTTCGCTAAAGCTTCGGAGAGCGAAGGTGGAGCCGGAGGGGATCGAACCCTCGTCCTAACAACGGGTCTATATAGTTTCTACATGTTTATTTTGTGATTAAATTTCAACCAGCAGCCGGACACAAACACCCTACTGAAGATCTAAGCTGCTTAAATCTCGTTGAAGCATCACAGCGCTACTTCAACCAGCCCAATAAATGATACTCAAAGTCCGTAACCATCAGGCAAGGTCACAGTGAGTAGTTAGTCCCTCCTACTATACTTCAGAGTGGATTAAGGTAATCAGACTTAGTCCAAGATTACGCAGCTAACGCGTAAGAATTATTGTTGTCAATTCTTGATTGTACACAAAAGTTTAACGAGATTACATGCGTTGCTCGACATGCTTGTACATCTACCGCTATTGCAGTCAAATCCAAGTCGGCCCCAAAGAACTTTGTCTATTTAGACGTTTTACCCCAGAAAATATTTCATTAATAGGGCCTGCAAAGATAGATAATCAAACCGTTTTGCGCAATTAATTCAGCTATTAAGATTAATTTTGAACAAACCTTTTGCATCATGGCTATCTATAAAATGTCTCCTGAGGGAATTGAAACCCAAATTCAAAAAACTCAAAAAATGGTGATTGTCTTCATTGTAGTAATTGTGGCTATCACTTCTTCTATCCTCATTTTTAAAGACCGTGAATACGATCAATCAAGAATTGTGAGCCTTAGTATTTTTGGTATTCTCATAGTGATCTTGTTCTTTTACATGCGCAACAAAATCAAAAAAACTTTGACCAGCTCTTTTGAATCATTAGAGTACGAAATCACAACCAATTCAATTATCAGAAGATTAAATAATATAGGTGATTTGGAAATAATGATGGATGATATAAAATTCATTAGCAAAACCAAAAAAGGAGATTATGTGATTATTTCTGATAAAGGTAAAATGGCTATTTCCAGACACATTGAAGACTTGGATAATCTGTTGAGTAAACTACCTGAGGTAAAAGACAATTAGCTTCAGTTTTTACATGTTCAACGGTATAATTAACGGGCAAGAACATTTTATTTCTATTTTTGCCTCAATCGATTATTAAGAGATGTCTAAAATTAAACTAGCTGTAATTCGCGAAGGAAAAGTCCCCCCGGACAAAAGAGTTCCTTTAACCCCTGCTCAATGTGTTGAAGTACAACAAAAATTCCCCAATGTGGAAGTAATTGTGCAAACCTCTGAAGTAAGGGCTTTTAAAGATGAGGAATATGCTTCATTAGGATTACCGGTAGTTGAAGATATTTCTGATTGCGACATTCTTATCGGGGTAAAAGAAGTGCCAATCAAAGATTTAATCCCAAATAAAAAGTACATGTTCTTTTCACACACATTTAAAGAACAACCTTACAACAGGGATTTATTGCGTGCCATATTAGACAAGAAAATCCAGCTAATAGATTACGAAACTTTAACTGATAAAAATGAAAACCGAATCATTGGATTTGGTAGATATGCAGGAATTGTAGGATGTTACAATGGTTTTTTAGCTTACGGAGCAAAAACCGGTTTGTATCAATTAAAGCCTGCCAATGCATGTGAAGATCGTAAGGAGTTAGAAGCTGAATTAAAAAAGGTAAAATTACCTGCTGGAACTAAGATTGTAGCTACAGGATTTGGTAGAGTTGGAAATGGAGCCAGAGAAATTTTTACCAGCTTAGGTTTAAAAGAAGTAAGTCCTGAAGACTTTTTAGATCAAGAATTTGATGAAGCTGTTTTTACCCATTTAAAAGCAAAGCATTATTACGGCAGAGCAGATGGTAAACCATTTGACAGATTAGCATTCTTTGAAAGTGGTGAAGGCCATGTATCTACTTTTGACAGATATTTAAAAGAAGCGGACATGTATATTGCTGCACATTACTGGGATGCCAGTTCTCCTTTTATTATTTCAAGAGAAGACTTGAAGATGAATGGACTAAGAACAAAAGTGGTAGCAGACATTTCGTGTGACATTGATGGTCCGGTTGCTTGTACAATAAGACCCTCAACTATTGCTAAACCAATTTACGGTTATAATCCTTCAACTGAATCTGAAGTTGATCCTTTAGCAGATGGAGCGATTTGCGTGATGGCTGTAGATAATCTTCCGTGTGAATTACCCAAAGACGCATCAGAAGATTTTGGTGGCGAATTAATCAATGAAGTATTTCCTTATTTATTTGGAGAAGATCCGGATAGAATTATTGAAAGAGCTTCAGAAACTAATTTGGAAGGTGAATTAATGCCTGATTACAGTTACTTAGAAGATTATGTAGCTGGCAATTAAGGTATAATTTTCAATTATTAAAGTTTAGAATCCAATTTGCAATTAACTTTTTTTAAGAGCTAATTTGCAATTTACCAAGGGGTTAATCGTCTATTAACTAAAAGGTTTTAAATATTGTAACCTTTTGAGAGTAAATAGAGTTATAAGAAAGATGAAAAAAAAGTTGTGGAAATTGCAAATTAACTCTTGACACGGAAGGGTGTTTAGTTTACATTTGCTTTCCTATTTACAATATAATTCTCTAAAAGAAAGGAAAATTCAAGCATGAGGCAGTTAAAGATTACAAAATCAATTACAAATCGCGAGAGTCAATCATTAGACAAGTACTTGCAAGACATTGGTAAAGAAGAATTGATCACTGCTGAAACAGAAGTTGAATTGGCTAAAAGAATTAAGCAAGGAGACCAGGCGGCCCTTGAAAAACTTACAAAAGCCAACTTAAGATTCGTGGTTTCAGTGGCAAAACAGTATCAAAACCAAGGTCTTACTCTACCCGATTTGATTAATGAAGGTAATTTAGGTTTGATCAAAGCTGCACAAAAGTTTGACGAAACAAGAGGTTTTAAATTTATCTCTTACGCCGTATGGTGGATTCGTCAATCAATTTTGCAAGCCTTGGCTGAGCAAGCACGTATTGTTCGTCTACCGTTAAACCAGGTAGGATCTTTAAATAAGATCAACAAAGCATTTTCTAAGTTAGAGCAGGAATATGAAAGACCACCTTCAGCTGAAGAATTAGCAGAGGTATTAGAAGTTCCTGAAGATAAGATCAAAGAATCAATGAAAGTTGCAGGTCGTCACGTATCTATGGATGCGCCGCTTTCTTCTTCTGAAGACGGAGGTACATTGATGGATGTTATGGCAAACACTGATTCACCAAAAGCTGACAAACACTTGATGGCTGAGTCATTGCAAAAAGAAATCGAAAGATCATTGTCTACACTAACAGATAAAGAAAGAGAAATCATCAGATTGTTCTTTGGAATTGGAATGAATCACGGATTAACTCTTGAAGAAATTGGAGCTAAATTCAATTTAACAAGAGAAAGAGTGAGACAAATCAAAGAAAAAGCAATCAGAAGATTAAGACATACTTCTAGAAACAAGTTGTTAAAAGCATACTTAGGATAATTCTAGAGAAATTATTGAGAAGCCGTTTCGTTTGGAACGGCTTTTTTTATACCCCTACTCCAACAATTTGTCTTAAGTTTTCAACTATACGTCAATTTTTCTAAGAATCTTTTACCTGATTCAAATTAAGGAAGTACCTTTGCAGCAAATTAATTTTCAAAGCATCTAGCATGGAATCAACCGTAGGATACGAAAAAGAATTACAGAGCCAAATTGATAGAGAAAAGGCTGCTGTAGAATTATCTAACTATGTAGGTAAATTGTTGTATGACAAAGGAATTGAACTAGTATTGTTCAGAAATCATTTGTTAGACGTTACTGTTTCTGAAATTATTCAGTTACACAATTATGCCGAAAAAACAGTAGGTAAAAAAATCTACATTTCTACTACTTCTAAATTAGCTGAAGCAATTTATGAAATGGATATTCCACCTTCAAAAATTGATATCGGAAAATTAGCTTACGAGTGGATTCAAGAAGGAGATAAATTTGCATCTAAAACTGATTTCTTAGGAAACAAATTAGGTGAAGTTATCCAGGCCGGTCCTTTACAATTTGAACCAAGAGACGTTGTATTATACGGATTTGGTCGTATTGGAAGATTAGCTGCTAGAGAATTAATTAAACAAGCCGGTAAAGGACAACAATTGAGATTACGTGCAATTGTTACCAGAAATGCTTCACCTGAACAATTGATTAAAAGAGCAGCTCTTTTGAGAAATGACTCGGTACATGGAGCTTTTAAAGGTACAGTTGATGTAGATACAGATAAAAAACAGTTGATTGTTAATGGACAAATCATCCAAATGATTGAGGCTAACAATCCTGAAGATATTGATTACACAGCATTTGGAATTGACAATGCGCTGGTAGTTGATAATACTGGTGTTTTTAAAGATAAAGAAGCTTTAGGAAGACACAGAAAAGCTAAAGGAGTGAGTAGAGTTTTATTAACAGCTCCAGGTTCTGGAATTCCGAATATCGTTTACGGAATCAACCATAAAGATGTGAATTTAGAAGCCGACCACATTGTTTCAGCAGCATCTTGTACAACTAATGCCATCTCTCCTATTCTTAAAGTAATGGAAGATAAATATGGAATTGTAAAAGGACATATTGAAACAATTCATGCTTATACAAACGACCAAAACTTGTTGGATAACATGCACAAGAAACCAAGAAGAGGTCGTTCTGCAGCTATTAATATGGTAATTACATCTACAGGTGCCGGAAAAGCAGTTACTAAAGTAATTCCTTCATTGGAGAATAAATTAACTGCAAACGCAGTAAGGGTACCAACTCCAAACGGTTCATTAGCAATGATCAACTTGTCATTAGACAAAGCTGTAACTGTAGAAGATGTAAATGCTTCAATTAAAGATGCTGCCTTAAACGGAGCCTTGGTAAACCAAATTTATTATTCAGTTGATGAAGAGTTAGTATCAAATGATATTATTGGCAACACTTGTTGTTCTGTATTTGATGCTCCTGCAACAATCGTTTCTCCTGATGGCAAAAACGTGGTTATCTATACCTGGTATGACAACGAATATGGTTATACAAAACAGGTAATCAGATTAGCAAAACACATTGCAAAAGTGAGAAGACACATTTACTACTAGTAGTAGTTTAAATAGATTAAAAAAGGGATGCTAAATAGCATCCCTTTTTTTGTTTTAGAATCAATTTTATATATTGAACGCTGTTACTTCAAGGCAAAACTTGAATTATATTCTAAAATCTAACTCTATGAAAACTAAATTTTTAAATCTACTACTACTGATTAGCGGACTGTTTTTGGCCTCTAGCTTTTCAAAAAATGAAACTTCTATTACCTATAAAAAACTCTATGCACAAAATGTATGGAGCGATATAGATTCGACACATAATGACAATTCTTTTTTATTTAAACCATCCAATAAGAAAACCATTGGATGGAGTGTGATTAAATGGGAAATGGATCTTGACCAACTAGAAAAAGACATCAAAGATCAAAATCAAAACCTATATACATTGTTTCTCTATCACGTGCTAAAAAATGAGGTAGCTCTTTATGCGCCATTTGACCCAAATTGGGTTGATCACAAAGACAAAGGTCTGTTTAAATACCCAATAAATGCCGAATTGTACGGTAAATCTAAGGATGGAACATTTTTCACAGACAATAATTACAAAAACTTTGTGAAAGAAGGATTTTTAGGTAGTACAAATTGGGGAGCTCCTCTTGTAGCAATGCAAAGTATAGCTAAACCAGGTAATGACTCAATCAATGCTAAAGGAGATGTTGTTTACTATCCTAGAGAATACAATTATTATAGCGATCGAGATATAATTAAATATCGTATTCGTGAAGAATGGATGACAAATGAAGCTGGTGAAGTAGTAAAGAAGCAGATAAAAGCTATTGCTCCAGTTATGAATAACTATGATATGAATGGGAAACTTATGGGAGAAAGAATTCTTTTTTGGATTAATTATGAGGATATCGCTCCTTTTTTAGATAATTACTACACCAAAACAGAAAAAAATGAAAAGAAGAAAGTGATTTCATACAAAGATTATTTTGATGACAATCTATATCATTCAACTATTGTAGAAAAGGATAGTTTACACTTGAACTCAAATAAATAAAATATCAAAAGACCTTCAGTAGAGGGTCTTTTTTTGTGCGCTAGGATTCAAAGGTTAATTGAAATTTCGGTGTAACATTCTGACTTATTTTTCATTACATTGCCATAAATCTAAACTCAAACAATATGAACAAATTTTTACTCACTTTAATTCTTTGCGCCGGATTCGCTACTATTGGCTTTAATCAGGCAAACAACTACTCAAATGGTGCCACTGTAGCAGATTTCACTGTTACCGATACACAAGGCAACACACATAACCTTTACACAATTACCGCTTCAGGAAAATACGTTTTTGTTGACTTTTTCTTTGACACTTGCGGTCCTTGCCAACAAACACAGCCGTTTTACAATGAATTACACGATAAATACGGATGTAATGCAGGAGATCTTTATGTAATATCTATCAATAACGGAACTGATTCAGATGCTGAAGTAGATGCTTTTGAAGCAACTTATGGAGGAACATTCAATCATGCACCGGCAGTATCTGCAGATGGTGGCGGTGGAGCCGTAACTTCTGCTTTTGGCGTTGGAGCTTTCCCAACTTATTGTTTAATTGGACCGGATAACAAAATGGTTCAGAATGATGTGTGGCCAATCTCTGATGTAAGCACTTTTGAAGCTGCATTTCCTTCAGGATTTAACCCTACTGTAATGGCTTGTTCAGCTGCATCAATTGTAAATAATTCAATTGAGAAATTGACTGTATACCCTAACCCTGCTAATGATGTATTGAATATTAATTTTGAAACTACAGTAGCAGCAACAGCTACAATTGAAATTGTAAATATGTTAGGTGCAGTAGTTATTTCAGAAGACATTAACACAACTAACGGTTCTAATCAACACGTATTAAATGTAAATGATTTATCATCAGGACAATACGTTGCTAGAATCAACTCAGGAACTCAGTTAACTACTGTTAAGTTCAATAAACTTTAATCTGTAATATCCAGATATTAAAATCCTGCTCTTCACAGAGCGGGATTTTTTTATTTCAAGCCTTTGAAAACTTCATCAAATTCACACCAAAAGGCATCTAGCTTTGCAAAGTTTAACTTTAAAAATAAGTGCATTTTATCCCAGTCTTCTCTCCTATTTAAATTGCAATCATTCTTTTCAATTGCGATTCTAGAAATTTCTTTACCGTTCCAATGCTCAAATGTTGGATACCATTTGAGGTCTTTGAATTTACCTTCCAGAATATTGCTAAACTCTTGAAATTGCTCATAAAACACTTCTCTCACTCCAGGATCCGGGAACTGAATATCAATACATAATCTACATCCTTCTTCATCAGCTTCCATTCTAAAATACAAGTGATTAAAACCGGTATTGTAATTCATCCAATTCACCTTTGAACCAAACGGATTTTTCATTTTTTCCATTTGGTCACTCAATTTGCTCCAAAAGTCAATTCGCAGTTGTTTAGCCTCTTCTTTAGATAACATGTTGTGAAATTAAGCAAATTATGATTTGAATCTTTAATTTAGCTGACGATCATCAGTAATGAGCTGACACAATACATATACATTTGAATTAAACCTTTTAATTATGAGTAATACAGTAAATATTGAACAAGGAGAAATCTACATTAAATTCAACTCACCCACTACAGGAAAGCTATCATTAAAATCATTAGGACTGAATGAAAATTATAAAATTGAAGGTGGTTTTCTTAGAATAGTGTTTGACTTTGAAGGAATTGGTGAACATGATTATTTCAAAGTTCCAACAATTGAAATTGAGTATGACCAAGAAGTTCCGGAAACTCACTGGCAATGCGATTTCAACGAAGAAACAATTTTAGATAAAACTGATCACTATGGTCACTCAACTGTGATTTTATTGAACAGAGATAAAATTGCATCATTGGAGCACCACCATCAAAACAAGTTGGTTTTACACGCAGAATTTCCAGAAGAAGTAAACTTGTTAACTGAAAAATCAATGGTTAACTTCTTTAAATAGTGCAAATTACATAGTTTTGAGATATACGCACTAAAGTGGTAAAAAAGGATGGGTTCTGCTCATCCTTTTTTTACTTAAAAATTAATAGATATGAGACAACTATTGATCCTTACAATATTACTTTCATTAGGAACAAGATCTATTGCAAGTGAACCTGTAATTGTTCAAGTTAAAAGCTCTTCTCACAAATTAGAGAGGTCTACAACAAATGCAGATCATCAAAATATTATTTCAATTGCTAAGCAGGCTGTCAAGTTAACTAAAACTCCAAGTCAAAGTATCAGCAAAAAGCCACGTCCCAGATTAATCGGTTTCTTATTGCTTGTATTAGCGTTTCCTTTACTTGCCCTGGGTTTAATTATAATCTTTTTAAGCTCCATTATTTGGATAATAGTCGGAATCTTACTTTTTGCCTTTGCCATTTTCCTATTGGTAAAAGGCTTGCGTAAAATATTTAAAGAAGAATAACTCATTGAAATCAGTCATTACCATATCACTATTATTCATTCTTGGATTATTCCTTTCATCAGCTTATGATCACAATGATTTGGGTTCTGTTGACAAATCACCTAAATATGAGAGATCAGAAATCAACAGTGCTAATGATCATATTATTTTACAAAACTTAAAAAAACAAAGTAAAGAGGTGTCTGATAGTCCCATTAAAGAAAAGCGCAAGAAACCTCGTCCAAGATTAGTAGGTTTTTTTCTAATAGTTATTGCCGTGCCGATTGTGTGGTTTGGACTTTTTTTAACTTTTTCAGGGAGCGCAGGTCTAGTAATACTAGGAATTATTGTATTTGCTTTAGCATTGTTCCTTTTTGTACAAGGATTCCGCTTCATATTTATTAAAGGTAAAGGAGCACCAGACTCTGATAAAAACAAAAATAAATACCCAAATAGTGGAAAAGCTTGGTTAGCCATTTTGGGATTCGCAATTCTACTAACAGGTATTATTCTACTTTCAACAGGCGTATTTTCTATAATTGCCAATCTTCTAATTATTATTGTTGGATTTGTTTTAGGGTTTGGAGCATTAGTTTCATTGCTTCAGAATAGACAGGATAAATAATTAATTGTAATTATATTTATCACATCTATGCATAGTTTAGTACAATTAGAATACATTGTGGCGGTTGATACTTACCGTCAATTCTCCATAGCAGCTGAAAAGTGTTTTGTTACTCAACCTACACTGAGTATGCAAATTAAAAAGCTAGAAAATGATCTGGATATCACCATCTTTGATCGCTCTAAACAACCTGTTGTGCCTACAGAAATTGGTAAAATTATCATTGATCAGGCCAGAATAATTTTAGCTGAATCTGCCAAAATTGGTGAGATTGTTCAAGCTAATAAAAATACTGTAGTTGGTGAATTAAAACTGGGTATCATTCCTTCAGTTGCACCTTATCTACTTCCTGTATTTATAGGAAAATTAACTAAGACTTATCCTGATTTAGAAATCAAAATCAAGGAATTACTTACAGAAGAGATCTTAGCTGAATTAGAGAAAGATACTTTAGATGTAGGCATTATCTCCACTCCTGTTCCTAATGGCGGTTTTACAGAGATTCCTTTGTATTTTGAAAAGATCTTTATCTATTGTCATCCCAAGCACCCTTTGTATGAAAAAGAAAAGATTACATTGGATGAAATAAGCAATGAAAACATCTGGTTACTAAGTCAAGGGCATTGTTTCAGAAGTCAAGTAATTAATGTTTGTGCACTTAAAGAATCAGGTAATAAATTGCCATTTTCATATGAATCTGCATCTATAGAAACCTTAATCAAAATGGTAGACAGAGAAGGTGGATTAACACTTATTCCTGAATTAGCTGTGAATGATCTTACGCCTTCAAAACAATCAAGAGTTAAAGAAATCAAAGGGCTTAACCCTATCAGAGAAATTGGATTGGTGACTAATAGAATCTTTGTTAAGCAAAGAACTTTAGAAGCACTTAAAAATGTAATTCAAGACGTTTTGCCTGCTGAAATATTAAATGAAAAACGTGGTGATAGAGTTGATTGGAAATAGTTAAATACCTTTTTCAATTGCTAAATACTCCTCTTCACTTATTTCTTCCCATCTATCCTCATAACAGTTGAGCATGTCTTGAATCATTAATTTTTCGGGATATTGTTCTGCAATCACTTCATGTATTTGAAACTGATTTCCTACTTTTTTTATTTCAGTAAATTGATTTTTAGCTTCAATTTTGAACCAGGTATTAATTCCTTTGTATTTTCTAAACTGTGGAAATGTCATTATAAAATATGGGTTTTGTAAATTTGCACCATGTCTGAGAACATTCATTACGAAAAAGCTGTTGCCAAATTTAACGAAAATCAATTCGAAGAAGCGATTGAGTTGTTCAGTTTGGCATTAGAAATTAATGCAACAGATCCTTTCATATATAACCAAAGAGCTGTCTGTTATTTGAATTTGAATCAATTTGACTTGAGTTTGTTTGATATGAATAGGTCTATTGAATTGGATGATAAATATGCTTATTTCTATTCATGCAGAGGATTTTTAAAAGCCCGAATGAAAGATATTGATGGAGCTTTGGAAGATTATGAAATATCTATAGAATTAGATCCGGAGAATGAGATCACCTATAACAATATGGGATTATTGTTGGAGCAGATGGGAAACATGGCTCGTGCAAAACAGATGTTTGAAAAGGGCAATGACATTTTAGGTTATGATCCAAAAAAGCGTGAGCTCAATGATGATCAAACTCATATGGTGAATGCTGAAGAGGACTCAATAACCGTTGAGAAATCTGAGAACAACACCAACATCAACATCAGCAAAGAAAAACTGGATAAAATCCTAAAAGAGCAAAAGGAGAATAAAAAGAAGGCAAAGAAACAGGTGGCTAAAGATGTGTTTTCTAAGAAATCTGCCTTTAAAGAATTTCTAGGTTTTATAGGTAATGGCTTCAAATTAAAAGAAGACGAAAACAAAAAAGATACTGAATGACAAAAGCGGAAAAAGCAGCATATATAATGGACGAACTGGAAAAATTATATCCAAAAGTTGACGTTCCGCTTGATCATAAAGATCCATATACTTTACTAATTGCCGTATTACTTTCTGCACAATGCACTGATGAAAGAGTAAACAAAATCACTCCTATCCTATTCAAAAGAGCTGACAATCCCTACGATATGGTTAAAATGTCTGTAGAAGAAATTGCAGAAATTATAAGACCATGTGGATTAAGCCCTATGAAATCTAAAGGCATCTTTGGTTTGTCTGAGATTTTAATTGATAAGTACAAAGGAGAAGTTCCAAAATCATTTTCCGCGCTAGAAGAATTGCCTGCTGTTGGACATAAAACGGCAAGTGTTGTAATGTCTCAAGCATTTGATGTGCCAGCATTCCCGGTTGATACGCACATCCACAGATTAATGACCAGATGGGGATTGACAAATGGAAAATCTGTTACTCAAACAGAGAAAGACGCCAAAAAACTGTTTCCTAAAGACAAGTGGAACAAATTACACATTCAAATCATCCTGTACGGTAGAGAATATTCACCAGCCAGATCACCAAAGAAAAGCGTAGATTATATTACAGCTAAAATTGGATCAAAGAAAGTATTGAAAGACTACAAAGATTAGCTATTGGAAGAAGATCTAACTAATTGATAAATCCCAATAACTGTAAATCCTGCTCCTAGCAACAATAAAGGAAGCATAAACATCTTATAAATTCCATTAAAGAATCCTTCCAAACTTAAACTAGAATCAGAGTTTATGAAAATTGGAACTGTGAAAAACAGAATAATTAGGCCAAACACAAGCATTAATATCGCTCCCAATTGACCTCCCTCCTGATTTCGTGACCGTCTCATGAATTACTCCATATCAATTGGAGCAGCAACGATATCTTTGCCTTTACACTCCAATTTCTTAGTTATTCCTACGTACTGCGTAAGGGTATCTAACCAAAGTTCTCCTTTAGCTACCCAAATACCATCAGCTACATTTTGAATTTGAAAAATTCCTTCTTCATCAGCATACGAAGTATACTCAGCTACTTTACCTGTGTCATTTTTATGTAGCGTAATCATTGCTGAATCTGCAATATGATAAGCTCCGTTTGAATCAATGTATCTTACTTGTCCTTGAAAAGTTGATGCATTTTTTTTACAACTTACTGTAAATAAAGCTGTAGACAAGATTAGAACTGCGCCAAAGTATTTCATTTTAATTTTCATTTGGTGAAATTTCATTTTTTGATTCAAAAGGAAAAACGTTCCTTGTGTTTACTAGGTTTGTTAAATATCCGAATTATAAGCAAATATAAAGGCAGTTAAACATGCTAATTTCAACTTTCAATTGTGAATACTAATATGAAGATGATTTTTATGGCCCGTGCTATTAGCTTACTTTTGTATTATGAAGAAAGTAATTCCAATGCTTAAAAACAAATACCTGATATCTACTTCGATATTGGTTTTGTATGTATTGATCCTTCATGAGACGGATATTTTCGCCATAAAAAACAAGCGCGACAGAATAGCTGATTTGAAAGAACAAATTGAAATCAAAAGAGATCAAATAGAAGATTTAAAGGTTTCTTTGAACGAGCTGGAAGACCCTAGAGCACTTGAAAAATATGCAAGAGAAGAACATCTGTTTAAAAAAGATGATGAAGATATTTTTGTCTTTTCATTTGAATAATTTCCTAAACAATCTTAAATCATACTTTTCTTCTAATTGAATCGTTAACTTTGTGGCCGTTCAAAGCTGACACATTTAGTTGAAGCACACTGAAATATTTATTGATGTACAAAATCGCAATCCTTATAGGCTTTATAATTTGTAGTAATACACTTACTGCTCAAAGCATCATATTCTCTGAAGATTTCTCAAACGGAATACCTTCTAATTTTCAGTTAATAGATGCAGATGGACAAACGCCTGAAACGGCCGTGTCTTATTTTACAAATGCATGGATTGCTTATAACGATCAAGGAGACAGTTGTGCAGCAAGTACTTCTTATTATACAGATACAATTGCTTCAGAAGACTACATGATTTTGCCGCAATTATCTTTACAAACTTTTAGCAAATTCAGTTGGGAAGCCAGAACAGTAGACGCTTCATATCCTGATGGATACTATGTTTTATTGTCCACTACAGATTCGGCTGTAACGAGTTTTACCGATACCTTGCTAACCGTTTATGCAGAATACTTTCAGTGGAACAGAAAAAGTATACCCCTTGACACTATGGGCTATGCCAATCAATCTGTATATATAGCTTTTAGAAACTTTACTCAAGAAGGTTTTATCTTGTTAATTGATGACATTATGCTTGAGGGTTCTGATTTTGCTTCAATTGAAGACAATGAAGAAGTGGCAATAACCGTTTATCCTAATCCTGCAACCAACTACATCTCTTTTGATGGAATATCGGCTGATGAGATCATCATTAGAAATAAACTGGGACAAATAATTTTAAGAAGCCCTGAAAATACAGTTGACATCTCAACATTACCGGTAGGTACGTATTTTGCTACTGCAATCAACAAAGAAGGCGCTAAGACCTTGCCATTCGTTAAGGAATAAGCATAACCTTCTAGCCATCTGACCACTTATCAATTAAGTATTAATTAATGACTCAAAAGTTATTAAAAGCAGTATTTTTGCAGCCAACCAATATTTAGTTATGAAAAAAATCGCACTTTTTTTATTGATTTTTGTTACCACATTTGCGCACGCGGATGAGGGTATGTTTATGCCATTCATGTTGAAGAACAACTATAAAGACATGAAAGCGGCAGGTCTTGAATTATCTTACAAAAAGATCTATAATGAGAAAAAACCATCTGTAAAAGATGCGATTGTACAAATGGGTGGATTTTGTACTGCAGAAATTATTTCACCTAAAGGTTTGATGTTAACTAACCACCACTGTGGTTATGATGCAATCAGAGAACATTCAACTCCTGAAAATGATATTTTAACTAATGGATTTTTTGCCATGAATTATGGTGAAGAAAAGCCAGTTCCGGGTTTAACTGCAACCGTAATTGTTAGAATGGAAGATGTTACAGATCAGATCAAGGGATTGTTGAAAAACAACATGGATGCTGACACAAGAAAAAAGATCATTAAAGACAAAGCAAAAGAAATTGCTGAAAAAGCAGTTGACGGAACGCACTACTCTGCTTATGTTGAAGAATTTTATGGCGGAAATGAATTCTATTTAATTGTAGAAGAAACTTTTAAAGATGTTCGTTTAGTTGGTGCTCCACCTGAAGCTATCGGAAAATATGGAGGAGACACAGATAACTGGATGTGGACCAGACACACTGGTGACTTTTCAATGTTTAGAATTTATGCAGGAAAAGACAACAAACCTGCTGAGTTTTCAATGGACAACCAACCTTACAAACCTAAACATCACTTACCAATCAATATCGGAGGAGTTGAAGAAGGAGATTTTTCATTCATTATGGGGTTCCCTGGTTCTACTGATAGATTTTTAACTTCTTATGGAGTTGAAATGGCAGTGGAAAAGGACCAACCGAGTAGAGTAAAAATTAGAGGAAAGAAATTAGAGTTGATGAAAAATCAAATGAATCAATCTACAGAGGTTCGTTTGAAATACGCTTCAACTTATGCACAGGTTAGTAACTACTGGAAATACTTTATTGGACAAACTGAGCAATTGCAGAAAAATGATGTTTTGAGCAAGAAAAAAGAATTGGAAAAACAATTCACTGCTTGGATCAATGAAAAACCTGAAGACAGGGCCAAATATCAAGATGTATTAAAAAATATTGAGGATGCATATAAAGTTTTAACTGAAACTAATCCAACAACTGTATATTTCTTTGAATCTATCTATTCTGTTGGTTTAAACAGGTTTATGATTTCTCATTACAGACTTTACAAAATGCTTCAAATGCAAGCAGAAGATGAGGATTTTGATGAAAGTCAAATAGAAAAAATGACAACTGCTTTAGCTCAACAAGCTGAACATCAATGGGAGACTTTTGATTATAATACTGAAGTTAATCTTGTAGGAAACATGTTGGATATGTATTATCAAGATGTACCACATGATCAGCATACGAAATTGCTTGATTCTGCTGCTCTGGTTAAAGGAGGCTTCATGGATTTAACTAAGTTTCATTTAAAAAACTCCGTATTTACTGATAAAAATAGATATGAAGAGTTCTTGAAGAATCCAACATTATCTGTTTTAGAGACAGACTTGATTTTCTTAATCAATATTGACCTTTTGGATAACTTCAGAAAGATAAATTACGGAACTGAAGTTAATGAGGCAAATGAAATTCTTGATAATGCCAACAGATTATTCATTGAAGCCATCAGAGAAATGAATCCTGACAAACAATGGTATCCAAATGCCAACTTTACTTTGAGATTGACTTATGGAAATATACTCCCATACTCAGCTCAGGGAAAAGATTACAAACATTATACAACCATTGAAGGTTTGATGGCAAAAGAAGATCCTAACAATCCTGAATTCACTGTTCCTGCAAGACTTAAGGAATTGTATGAAAAGAAAGATTACGGAAGATATGGACAAGACGGAACATTGTGGATCAACTTTTTATCAAATAATGACATTACAGGAGGAAACTCAGGTTCGCCAATCATGAATAGCAAAGGTGAATTAATTGGATGTGCTTTTGACGGAAACTGGGAAGCAATGAGCGGTGATATTTTCTTTGAAAAAGACTTTCAAAGAACTATTTCATGCGACATCAGATACATCTTGTTTATTGTGGACAAGTATGCTGGAGCGACACACCTTATTGACGAAATGACAATTGTAGAATAATTAATTGATTCGTTTCATCATCACGTTTTCAAATGCAGATTTGTTAATCCAATTCTGCTCATAAACCTGATCAATAATTTTTTCGATACGCGGATTACAACTAGCTTGTAATCCGTTTTTATCTATATAATCTACTGCTTCTTCAAAAGATTTGAGCATACTTTTATAAAACGCATCTTGATTAATTGTTGTTTCTGCCGTAAAAGCCAGTACTATTTCAACATTGTAAAGCATTATATCTGCAATTAATATGGGTTCCATTCCCAGCTTTACAAACTCTTTGATGAATTTTTGAGCTACTGATCTACGCTTCTTGGCTTTTCTGTTGGAAGGTGGAAAATACTCTTTACCTATTTTGAATTTCGCTTCCTCTACCCTCTTGTTTTCATTGGGATTAAAGACAAAGTCATAAAACTCCTTTACCTCTTTCAATCGATCATGTAGTTCAAGAATCTGCTCTTCTAGCTCTTCTTTAGATAATTCTTGTAAATAAGATTTTAGTTTGCGCTTGCTCATTAAGAACAAAAGTAAAGATTAACATGGACATTCTTCTATACTCCATTGTAGCGTTCTTTTAGATTCGTAGTGTTTATCCTGCAATTCAAGAAAAGTTGTAGCTGCGAATTCTCCTGTTAACATTTCAAGAACTCCATCATTGTTTAGATCCACCATACTCATCAAATATTGATTCATATTAGACACCCCAATAAGTTCAAAACTTCTACCCTTTTTGACGTACACGCATCTCACAATTTCATCAATAAATTCACAATCACCTATGATAGCACATTGTACTACATAAATAGAATCTTTGCTACCATTAGAGCAAACGTTAGCCGTTGTTTGATAATAATCTACCTCTTTGTTTAGATATTCTTTTTTAAACAGCTTGTATTCTGGACCTTTTAAAAAATGATCGATTACTTTATGCCTTTCGATATTATCATAATTGGCAACACTGTTGTAAAAAGACGATTTTGGAATTTGATTTACAGATGCAAATGAATAGTATTCTATACCATCATACTTGTTAAGTGGAATCGCATAATAAGGTTGTGATTCTGCCATATCACTGATCATAACAATTTCTTTCATTAAGATCTTTTTCTCTTTCCCAGTGTAATCATACAAATAACAGTACTGATTTAACAGCTTCTTCAAATCATTTGACAATGTATCTTCATCCAACTTATAAACACTCATTCCAGCTTGATATCCAAAGTATTTTTCTGTCACATTGTTAGATTGTTTCAGCTCATCTTTACTATAATTGGTTTGCTTGATAAATATAAATTTACCTCTGGCCACCAATTCGTAATCCAAGCGATAAATAGAGTTGTTTGCCTTCTGATATTCAAGGGCAATTTTTTTTGAATCTAAATTCCTTACAGATAAATCACTGCCAACAAATACTATTTCAGATACCGCATTGTCAATATTGTTCACATATTCTTTTTCGCCTGAACAAGATGCAGCTGCAATGAGAATTAAAAACAGTTGAATTAAGCGCATGATTTTCTTCTTTTGACTAAGCTCCTTTATTTTGATCAAAAATGAAAAACTAAAGAGCACACAAAAAATTCATCTTATTATTCGAAGCCAAAACTCAATTATTAGTCATTGGATATGTCTCAAATCAAAAAGAGTTCGATCATTCCATAAATGCTGGAAGAACGAACTCCTTTTAAAACCACATAAATAAATATCTCACTTAATGCAACTAAACAAATAGAAATGCTTTAGTGTATTTACTTGTCTTCATAACGAATGGCTTTATAATTAGTTACAGATTATTTATTTGGATATCCGACAATGCATCTTTCTTCATCAATTAGATCAATCATTTCATCCTCAGTAACAGATTTCACTTCAGTGTCAAGCATGGTTGTAATTTGCTTACGCATACTCTTAAGTATTCGACCATCATAAAACCTTCTAACATCTTGAGGTGTTTCTAAAATTAACTTTGGAACTGTCATCAAGCTACCATCTTCATTTTTAGCCACCATAGTAAAATAGCAAGAATTAGTATGCTTCTTTTCTCCCGTCTTTGGCTTTAAAGATTCAACTCTAATACCTATAATCATAGAAGAATTACCAACATAATTAACAGAAGCTGCTAAACTCACCAGTTCTCCTACTTCAACCGGCTCTTTAAATTCCACTCCATCCACGGAAACTGTGACGCAATAAGCTCCGGAATGCTTTGAAGCGCAAACGTAAGCCACCTTATCCATTAAAGACAATAAGGTTCCTCCATGCACTTTTCCTGAAAAATTGGCAAATGAAGGTATCATTAACTCTGTAATAGTAGTTCTAGAGTAGTCAACGGTTCTGGCTTCTTCCATAATAATAAGTTTGAGATGAATTTAATGATTATTCAGATACACTGATCATTAACAACTGTTTGTAGAGCGTACCATCCGTTTTTTGAAAACCTTTATTCATCATTTCAAATAGTTCGGCTGTTCTATCCTGCTGGTACTTTTTCTCCCCTTTATAAAATTCCACTTTTGACATATCTAATGCTGTGATCTGATATTGTGTCAAGTCATAATCCTCATTTATTGATGAAATGGCTACCATAAACATTTGATTAGGCTGACAATGTACACATTGGATATATTTGGGAGATCTGAACATCAGAAACTCTGTTTCATTGATCACTTTTTCAAATACGAAGTCACTAAATATGTCCACCATTTTATCTGCTTTTTCTACATTATCCTTTTTTATCTTTTCCCATTCATTGGCATCTACTCCATTCACAACAAGGAAGTTGATAAATTCATTTTCAAATATTGAAAGCTCCTCTGCGCTTAATCTTCTGAATTTAGACATATTAAATTCCTTTAAAATTTTAGCTTTCAAAGTTAACAGGCATCTCTTTATTATTATCAAACGAGACAAACGAATTTATCACTACATTCGTTAACACTATAGATTCATGAAGATTAAAAGGTTAATATTCGTTGCTGTAATCATGCTTGCGGTAGTTTCATGTAAGAAAGAAAAAACTACCTGGGACACAAATTGGTCGGCGCCTTTAGTGCATGGAAACCTAACTATCAATGATTTAGTTCCATCTGATTACACCACTACAAATGGGGATAATTATTTATCCATAGTTTATAATGAAACAGCTTATAGCGTTTCTATTGACTCAATTATTCAATTACCTGACACTTCTATTGTAGAGAGCACAGCATTTGCGTTTCCTTTAGATGTTAATCCGGGATTTATTTGGGCTGATTCAGCTGATCAACCTTGGAACTTAGGTGATATTGAAATTAAACAGGTTATAGCAAAAGAAGGGACAGTAACGTTTAAGCTTACTTCTGAATGGGGAGGAAAAACTAAAATGACCATGGATTTCCCTAAAATCATTTTAAATGGTACTCCTTTTTATCAATCATATTATTTACCGGCAGGTTCTCAAGCAAATCCAACCGTATCTATTGATGCTGTTGATATGTCAGGATATTTAATGGATCTAACTGGGGTTTCAGGAGATCTATACAACACATTATCCGGTTTATTTTTAATAGAATCTGATGAAGACACAGCCTCCTTTTCTGTTTCCACCAGTGATTCTGTTTTTTATGAAATTTCCTTTACAGATGTAGTGGTAGATTATGCCAGGGGTTATTTTGGTCAGCATACATTTTCTGACACCACCTCTATAAAACTTCCTTTTATGGATGCTGTTTTAAGTGGAGCGGTAGATGTTGATTCAATAGACATGACTGTTTCCATCATGAACGGCTTCAACTTAATTGCGCAGGCTAAGTTGACTCAAATGTCAGGTATTAATTCTAAAACAGGAGGCATTACCGATTTATCATTTCCACAATTAGGAAGCAATTTGAATATAAATCCGGCAACTGGAGGGATTTATGATTGGCAATACTCTGCTTATCCTATTACTATCAACAATACTAATTCTAACATAGCTGCCTTTATTGAAAATTTACCGGATGAAATACTTTTAGGATATGAAGTGATAATTAATCCAAATGGCAATATAACTGCCGGTACAGATGAAAAATTTCCTGGTTCAACATTGGATATTGTTGTTAATGGAGAATTTCCATTAGACATTGGTGCCAACCAATTGACTTTAACTGACACTTTTGATATTTCTTACACGGGAAGTGAGAGCTACACCGGAAACAATGCGGAAATAATATTGGATTACACAAATAGTTTTCCTTTAGGAGCCGATACTAAATTATATCTATTGGATGACAATAATGTTGTATTAGATAGTGTTGTTGCTGACAATCAATTGATTTCAGGAACTTATAATGGAAATAATTATTTGACTACTCCTTACAGTGGTTCAATTCTATTCAACTTAAATAGTCAACATATTTCTTATCTGGAAGAAGCTAAAAAAATAGCTTTAATCGTAGCCTTTACAACAGATAATGCTCAAAAAGTAAAGATTGATGCCAGCGCTAATCTTGATTTTAATTTAAGATCTAACCTACAAATCAGTATCCATTTATGAGAATAGCATTATTGAGCACTTTTCTTATTGCATTGAACTGCTTTGGACAAGAACCAACTGTTGTTTTTAATGATACTGTAAATGAAGACAATCTTATCCGGATTAATTCATACAATGCCTACGCTAGTAACAGATTGAATAATGCCTTTATGGATAAATTCATCTTTGGAGGTACTATTGATAGTGAATTAAAAGATGCCAATAGAGATCGTTTTAAGAATAGAAACCTGATTGGAGGTGAATTTGAACAGTCTATAGAAAGCTTTACACCAAGTGTTAACATGTTTAAAAATGAGTTATTTGGATTAAAAGTTCATTTTTCAGATAACCATTACATGGCTTCGCATATCAGCAAGGATTTATTCAATTTAGCAATGTATGGTAATGGAGATTTTGTGGGAGATACCATGAGTCTCACCTACTCAACTGCGCATTATATGCATTATCAAAAAATTGGCTTTGGATTTTATAACAAGCATAATTTCTCAAGTATTACGCTTAATTATTTAGCCGGCAGTAAAGCTATTAAAGCTCAAATGAACGAAAGTTGGATCTACACAAGACCTGATGTTGACACAATTGATGTTTACAGCAGTGCAAGTATGTTTATGACAGACAGAATGTTCCCGTACTGGGCTTTTCAAGGAAATGGTTTTTCTGTAGACATTAACTACAATTTTATATTTGAAGGAAAGGTTAAAAATAGACAGATTATTAATTTCAAAATCAATAATTTAGGAATAATGTTCTGGAACAAAAACACCAATAAATACTTTGTTAATACAGATGGTGCTTATTCGGGAATTGATGTAAGTGACTTACTTAATCAAGACACCACAGTCTACAAGAACATTGAGTGGATGGATACACTTGGAGTTACTGAATATACTGATGTACATGTAGAAGTAATGCCATTTGAATTGGTAGTTCAAAAAGTACCTGACCACGGTATAGATCAAAAATGGCAGGCTATTTTTGGATTTAAAACAATTATGATTCCTAATTATTTCCCATATCTATTTGGAGGGGTTTACTTTAAAGCACGTGAAGACTTTAGCCTTTCATCAAGAGTATCTTATGGAGGATTTGCAGGATTTAGATGGGGAGTCAACTTTAATTACTGGATAAAAGACAAGGCGTACTTAGCTTTGGGATCATACGATATGATTGGGCTTATTTCTAAGAACTTTGGATTTGGTAGATCATTAAATTTTTCGTTTCATTTTAAGATCTGAGGATGAGGATAGCAACATTGACTATATTTTTAACAATCTTGAGCTATAATGGAATTAGCCAGAATATTCATTGGATGAAATCTTTTGGGAATTCAGGTTATGACTTTGGACGAGACATTCTTCAAACCCCTGATACCGGTTATATAGCAACAGGTAGCTCAAGCAGTTTTGTTTCGCAAAATGCAGATGCTTTCTTACTTAAGCTAGACTCTTTAGGTAATTTTGAATGGTCTAGAAATTATGGAGGTAGCGCTACAGAATGGGGTGAATCAATTGTATTAACATCTGAGAATGGTTTCGCTATTGGCGGTTATACTAATTCTTATGGAAGCGGTGGATTTGATTTTTATTTAGTTAAAACTGATTCCATGGGAACTCCTGTATGGGAACAATATTACGGAGGCAATGATTGGGACAAGTGTTTCGGACTGGCACAACTTCCAGATTCCGGCTTTGTAATGGTAGGAGAAACTTTTTCTTTTGGGGCAGGAATGAATGACGGATTTATCCTTAGAACTGACAAAAACGGAGATACACTTTGGACAAAGGCATTTGGAGGTGTTATGGAAGATTGGTTTAATGGAGTATATGTAGATGGAGACTCAATAGTAGCAGTAGGTCAAACCAATAGTTCAGGGAATGGTGATTTTGATGGTTGGATTGTAAAATGTGATTTAAATGGAAACGCTGGATGGGAAGTGGTAACAGGACATCCTGAATTAGATTATTTTAATTCAGTAACAAAGAACAACAGCACCTATACAATGGGCGGTGCCAGAACAATTAATACCATACATTATTATGATTTCTGGATTTACCAAATTTCAGAGGATGGCCTAACGGAAATAGCTGATACTTCTTGGGCGGGAGACCAGGAAGGATACGATATAGTTTATGACATTGTTGTAGAACCAAGCACTAATAACATTTATTATGGTGGAAGTACCACTTCTTGGGGTTCTGGTGATGTTAGCACAGGTGTTCCTGAATTTTTTATTAGCAGAGTTGATGCTGGCTATGGCTGGACACCATACTTACAGAATTTTGGATTAGATGGCTTTGATGAAATTAGAGGGATGGATTATTGTCATGACAATGGAATCATTGCAATAGGAACAACAGAACTTGTATCAACCGGTGGTAAAAATGTATACATTATTAAAATTGATGAATCAAATTCGTGGAATCAATCTCCAGGTGTTTTTATCAATTCTGTACTTGATCAAATCACCACTTCTACAGAAGAAATATTACCTCAAGATTTTTCAATTTATCCCGTACCAGTAATTGATCATCTCAAATTCTCACAATTTGTAGAAGATGTAAGGATATATGATACTTCAGGAAAATTGATGTTATCAAACATGTCAAAAACGCAAGAAGTAACACTTTCTGATTTATCTTCCGGAATGTATATTGTACAGTTCAACTTAGATGGGCAAGTTTACAGAAAGAAAATAATCAAAGATTAAGCTTTCCCCTTAGATATCAATTCACTTATTAATTGATAAAGTCGTTTCCTGTCCTCATCTTTCAATAAGGCCAAATGTTTATTGATAGTTTCTTCATCTTTCCGGATAGCTGGACCTGTTTGTGAATCCTCTGCTCCTATCTCAGCTGCATTTTTAATGGTTTGTTGTACCAAAGGCAATAGTACTTCAAAATCCAATTCATTTTCAGCAGCTATATTACCTGAAACACGTAACATGTAATTCACAAAATTATTTGCAAATACAGCTGCCAAATGCATCTTACTTCTTTTAGCAGAACTTAGAACCTTTATTTCTTCCCCAAGTGTATTCTTAGATAAATCCAAAAGCTTATGTTCAAAATCTATGACATTTGATTCAATAAAGATTGGCACCATATCTTTACTAGGCAAATTCTTTTTGCTCATAGTTTGCAATGGATAAATAACACCATAATGACTAAAGCCATCAAATGCTTTTAAGTCTGTCATTCCTGACGTATGCACTGCAGCTATACTTTTATTTAGTGAATTACAAACCTCCAATATCCCTTTATCTGATACACATATGATATTAAGATCCACATTTTGATCAAGATCCATCAAATTACTCACAGGTAATGCTCCTATTTTCTCGGCTAATTTTTTTGCGTGTTTTAAATCTCTAGAAAACACATTTTTTATAAGAACTTTATTCTTAAGCTGTTGCCCAAAATAATGAGCTACATTTCCTGAACCTATTATGTTTATTGATTTTATCATTCTTTATTCATAAACATGAACCTCATACTCACCTTTAAATTCTCGTCCTTCTTTCCACTTAAATCTGGATTCAATTTCTTTCTTCAATTGCTGTTCGGGAAAAAGAAATTTAGAATTGGCATCTACATAAATCAACTGTTTTCCTCTTAAATCTCCTGAAATTTCATTTAAGCTATATACGGGATAAACATTTTCATTTAATTCTGTTTCCTTGAATCTTTTGTAATCAGCAAAATTCTCAGGTTTGTAGTGATACATAAACGTAAGGTCATAAAACGGAGGAGAAATGACAATTACCGAATTACTTTCATCTTTTACAGATGCCACATATTTTGCTATCTCATCTCCTTCTCTATCATTGTCAGGAAAATAGTTGCATGTAATTATAAAAGGCACAGTAAATAGCAATAAATAAGCTTTTTTAGACCAATTCGTAAACAGAAAACAAATCACCATTGCTAACGACAGAAAAAGAAACGGAGTTGTAAAAAGCAAGTATCTATCCAAAAATATCGGTTGAAAAATCACAGAAACAATATACATTCCCAAATAAGGTACCAGAAAAGTAGTAATAGCAAATACAAACTGTTTGTTTTTCAAAAAGTCAGGAAGTTTTTGAATTGTATTTTTTCTGTTGATCACAAACAATACAACGAGGCCTAGCAATAATATCATTGCCACAATTGAATTGTTTAAAAACCTTAATATATTTCCATATAGTTCAGTAATCTCAGGTTCTGGAACCCATGTTCCCTGATCATTAAAATGCTCTAGTCTCTTAAACAGTAGTAAAATTCCGGGTATGTAAATAACAGCAGAAATCAATCCTGACAAGACCAAATAACCTATTTTTTTGACACTTAAGTTCTTAAATAAGATGAAGAAGACCACAACCTCACAAACAACTACAAAACCACCCAAATAATGAGTGTAAAGCAACAAACCATTCCAAATTGCCAATCTTAAATACCTTTTTTCACTCTTAAAAATGAAATCATATAAATCATTAAATGCTAAAAGAGACAATAGAACAAATAGGGAATAAGTTCTAGCTTCAACAGCATGATAATGATTAAAAGAAGAGAAAATAAAAAATAGAACAGCTAGTACTCCAACCATACGTCCCTGTAATTTCTTACCTAGGTAAAAGAGCACCGGAATACTTAATACACTAAAGATTAATGAAAGTGACCGCACAGCAACTGGTCCAACACCAAATAATTTAATCCAAAAATGAAGTAAATAAAAATGTAGTGGTGGATTGTTCTCGCTTTGGAACATGACATTTAGCTCATGCAAGTCCTGTTGAGACCAGAAAATTGAAAATGGCTCATCTAATGCAATTGGAAATGAATTAATGGCTAAACCACAAAGAATAAGCTGGATTGTCATCAACACAGCAATTATTTTCTTATCATCAATTTTACTAAGCATAGAATATCATTCAAACTTATTAAATTTGAAACAATCATTAATCGTAAACCACATAATAAAAATTAGTTCAGATGAAAGATGTCTTTATTGTTGATGCTGTAAGAACGGCAATTGGAAACTTTGGTGGAACCCTATCCCCTGTTCGTACAGATGATTTGGGAGCACTTGTAATGAAAGAGTTGGTTGCCAGAAATTCAAACCTGGATCCTAAAGACATTGAAGACGTAATTTTTGGTTGTGCCAACCAAGCCGGTGAAGACAATAGAAATGTTGCCAGAATGAGCTTATTATTAGCCGGATTACCATGGACGATTGGTGGTGAAACGGTAAATAGATTATGTTCTTCAGGAATGGCTTCAACTATTAATGCAGCAAGAGCTATTCAAACAGGAAATGGAGACATTTATATTTCTGGTGGTGTTGAACATATGACAAGAGGTCCCTGGGTTATTTCTAAAGTGTCTAAACCATTTGGTAGAGATGCAGAAATGCATGACTCAAGCTTTGGATGGAGATTTGTCAATCCAAAAATGCAAGAGATTTATGGCACTGACGGAATGGGAAATACGGCAGAAAATCTAGTGGAGATGTATAACATTTCAAGAGAGGACCAGGATTTGTTTGCATACAACAGTCAAATGAAAGCTGCAAAAGCACAAGCTTCTGGTAGATTAGCAGAAGAGATTATCCCGGTTAGTATTCCAAGAAGAAAACAAGATCCACTAATTTTTGATCAGGACGAATTCATTAAGCCAACTACAACTTTAGAAATATTAAGCAATTTAAGACCTGCTTTTAAGAAAGAAGGAGGATCAGTAACGGCTGGTAACGCATCAGGCCTAAACGACGGAGCTGTTGCTCTACTCGTGGCCTCAGAAGATGCTGTTAAAGCAAACAACTTTAAGCCAATGGCAAGAATAGTATCGGCGGCAGTTGCAGGCGTTGAACCAAGAATAATGGGAATAGGACCAGTTTATGCTTCCCAAAAAGCATTAGCCAGAGCAGGATTAACTTTTGATGACATGGACATCATTGAGATCAATGAAGCATTTGCTGCTCAGGTTTTAGCTTGTACAAGAGAAATGGGAATTGCAGATGATGATCCTAGAATCAACCCTAATGGAGGAGGAATTGCTATTGGGCATCCACTTGGAATGACAGGAGGAAGAATTCTTCAAACAGCTGCAATTGAATTACAGAAAACTGGAAAGAGATATGCCTTAGTTACCATGTGTATTGGTGTTGGACAAGGTTACGCTACTGTAATTGAAAGAGTTTAATTGATTATTTAGATATAAAAAAAGCCGACTTCAATGAGTCGGCTTTTTTGTTTAAATTAATTTCTTAATGTCCCGGAGACCATTTACATCCGGCATTTTCACAACTAGCTTTCGCGTCTTTGTATTCGTCATGATCATCAGCAGTTACCTTTGTAGATATTTCTGATCCCAAAACGGTACACGTGCAGGTCCCTTTTTTACAAGAAGTTGAAATTCCAACCAACATCAATAAAGCAGCTGTATAAATAATCTTTTTCATAGTATAGATTTGTTCATTCGTTCAAAGCGAATATAATAAATTAATAATTACTATGCACGAATAACAAAAAAGCCACAACGATTTGTTGTGGCTTTCCTTTATGAATTTGATTATTCTTATCTCTGTGAAACAGGAACGAAATCTCTTTTGTTGTATCCTGTATAAACCTGTCTTGGCCTACCAATTGGATCACCATTGTCTAACATTTCTTTCCATTGAGCAATCCATCCCGGTAATCTTCCTAATGCAAACATTACTGTAAACATTTCAGTTGGAATACCTATCGCTCTGTAAATGATACCTGAATAGAAATCAACGTTTGGATACAATCCTCTAGATTTGAAGTACTCATCACTTAATGCTACTTCTTCTAATTTTTTAGCTATTTCTAATGTAGGATCATTAATTCCAAGTTCCTCTAAAATATCATCACATGCTTGTTTGATAATTGTTGCTCTTGGATCAAAGTTCTTATAAACTCTGTGTCCGAATCCCATTAATCTAAATGGATCTTCTTTATCTTTTGCTTTTGCAACCCATTTATCAAGATCACCTCCATCATTTTGAATCATTTCAAGCATCTCAATAACAGCTTGGTTTGCTCCACCATGTAGAGGACCCCATAAAGCTGAAATTCCTGCTGAAATAGAAGCGTAAAGGTTAGCTTGAGATGAACCTACTATTCTTACAGTTGAAGCAGAACAGTTTTGCTCGTGATCAGCATGTAAAATCAATAATTTATTTAAAGCTTTTGCAATTACAGGACTTGGTGTATAATCCTCAGTAGGCATACCCCACATCATGTACATGAAGTTTTCAATATATCCCAAATCATTTTTTGGGTACATAAACGGATGTCTAACAGCATTTTTATATACCATTGCTGCCAAAGTAGGCAACTTAGCAATTAATCTATTGATAGATAGTTGGAAAGCTTCTTTAGATCTATGCGGATCTTGAGACTCTGGATAGAAAGTTGACATTGAACAAATCATAGAAGCCAAAATTCCCATAGGATGTGCCTGCGCAGGATAAGCTTCAAAGAATCTCTTCATATCCTCATGCACCAAAGTATGGTGATCAATCTCATCTTCCCAATTTGACAATTGCTCTTGTGTAGGAAGTTCACCATTTAAAATAAGGTAACTTACCTCCAGAAAAGAAGCTTGTTCCGCTAATTGCTCGATAGGATAACCTCTATATCTCAATATTCCTTTTTCTCCATCAAGAAACGTAATGCTACTAGTACATGACCCGGTGTTTTTAAAACCTTTATCCAAAGTAATGTATCCAGTTTGCGCACGAAGTGAAGAAATATCAACAGCTTTCTCATCTTCAGTACCAATAATTACTGGTAATTCAATGATCTTCCCATCTAATTCAATTTTTGCAACTTGCTGATCTGTATTCGTTTCCATATTGCTCTATCCGTATTTATGTAATTTTAGTCCCCCTAAGATAATATGAATTTTATTATCTAATCCAACGCTAACACTACTTTTTTGTAAAATATTTGTTTAGACATTCGTAAGCTATATCAATTAGATTCACTTTGTCTATAATTCATCTTCAGACAAGACCACCAAAAAATCACCTTTTTCAATCTCTACCTGTTGATTTTTAGGCAAATTCAGTGTTACACCAAAGTTAGAATTCGCATCTTTACTTTTATTGCCTTTTCTGATACCCAAACACACCTCTTCTCTCTTAGCAGCCAAGCCAATTATATCTCCAAAAGTTACTTTCGCCGGAAATTCTTTAAAATATAAATCTGCCGGTTTAACATAAATCTCACTTCCATCCTCTGAAAATAAATCATCATAAAGCATCTTGATCAGTGGTTCTTCAGATAATTGCGCCAAAATCATTGTAATTAGCTTGTTACTGATTATGAAATCATCAACATCTGTTTGCGTTATAATTTCTTGATTTTCTGAGTTTAACACCTGCGTAATTATCTTCGTTTCAATTTGCTCCTCCTCTTTTTTGATATTTCTCAATAACAAAAGAATAATCAGTGTATCAGAGTCAATTTTATCCGCTCTTAACTCATTTAAATCTTGAGATAGAATAATGATATTATCATAAGAAAATGGATTGACCTTTTCTAAATTCTCCAGTTTTAATGGGTCTGAATCATGTAGCACTATTTCAAAATCAGGATATTCTTGTTTTAATGAGTCTACCTTATCTTTCAAAAAGTCATTTGGTTCATTGAACAAAATATCCACTTTAGTTCCTTTAGTTAGATAATCTGAAGATTCATGAATGAATATTTCTGCCACATTGTGCCAACCAAGAATCAATACATTCTTACTTTTCTGCTCCAACTTTTTACCTGATAACTCTAATTCTACAGGTGACATGATCTTAGATGCTTCATAGTTAATCGTAGAGTCATCTTCTGCCAAAATGATGATTTGATCTTCAGGAACTAATGAATAATCTGCATCCGGTCGCAATCTCAAACCATCTTTCTCATTGTAAACACCCAATGGTATTCCATCAACAAAGTGAAATGGTAAATCCTTAAATGTTACCCCATTCCAGTTGGCATGATGAAAATAAACCTCACATCCATCAAAAGACAAGATTTCATTGTACACCATCTCTAACCCACTTGTTAAAGAAGTTTGCACCAAAAGTTTACCCATAATATCCCAAGAATCAAGGGCAATGATGTTTTCATCATTAAAAAAGGAAATCAATCTTCTTTTTTCTTCACTGAAGATCTCTGCAATTATTGGAAGTTTATTTTGTCCTCCCTGACATGAAATCATGGCCATAATTGCCTTAACTGACTGCACATCAGATTCTACTTTTTCGTCGTCAGAACTACTTTCAGAACAGTTAGCCAATAAAATAACAGACTTTGCTCCTGAAATATTAACCCTGTTTAATTCATTAATATTTGCATAATCCCCTGTAGTAGTCACTACTCTGGTTGACTTTGTTTGAGGCAATCTTTTGGCAATCAAGTCATCCATCTCCTCTTTATCTTCTCTTGAAAGAATTACAACACTTGCCTTACGCTCACTTTCATTGGCTATTATGAGCTCTCTGATAATGTCAACAACTCTCTCATTCCATCCCAATATCAAAGTATGATCATCCTCAATTACTTTACCTCTACCTTTTCTGAAATTGTAAAATACATTCTCTAAAGTAGTTGTGATAAAGGCAATTAGCATGGATAGGATTACCACACCTACAACCCCGGCAAGAATAGAAGTTATTTTCAACCAGGTTGGTGCTTCATTGTCCTGGTTCATATTACCGGGATCGGTCATTTGCAACCAGGTTTTCCAGATATCATCCCAGAAAGTTGTATGCTCAGGATGTCCCAAATCAGGATTTGCCTTGAGCATAAAAAATCTTACACCAATAATAATGATGAAAAGGATTAAAAAGAGTACAAATAGACTCATAAAGATGGACGCACCACCTTTGCTTAAATATCTTTCAAAGCGATATTTAATTCTTTCTTTAAACGAAAATCCCATAAGGCCGATAAAATATAACGGCTATGAATATACTTATTACATGTTCTTGTAATACAGAATTGGATAAAAAATACTTTTTACTCGTATTTCTTAAGTGCAGCCAGTAATTGTGATGGTTGCTGATAACCTTTGATCACTCCTACTTTCACTTGTTTTTTAGACAAAATCACAAATGAAGGAAAACTCATGCTACTGCCTAGCAGATTAACAGCCAGTTCATTATAACCTGTTTTTTCATTGTACATTTTATATTCGTACAACACTTCTTTAAAGGCAATTGGATCTTTAGATTCGGCATCCATTTTTACTGAGTAAAACTTTTCATTCATGTATTTTACTACATCCTTATCTTTAAAAGTTGAATTATCCATTTTCACGCACCATCCACACCAAGAAGTATAAACATCAATGAAAATTGGTTTTTTATTTTTCTCATTGGCATCAATAGCAGACTCAAAATCCATCCACACTATCGCATTTGTATCTATATTTTCAGGCTTAACTTCAGAAACATCAATATTTTCTGTTACTACCGTTTCAGTAGCTTCCTTTGATGCCCCACAAGATTGAAGCAAAAATGACCCAATAATTAAGCTATATATCAAAACAGACTTCATATTAAATAGACGTAGGTTAATGTAGAATGTTGTTTAAAGGTTGTCTAATGTGAATTTCAACATCTTATTGAATAGATTTAAACGCGTATAACCACCATAAATTCCGTGATTTTTATTCGGATAAATAAACATTTCAAAATCTTTGTTCTCTTTCACTAAGGCATCAACCATTTCCATTGTATTTTGAACATGAACGTTATCATCTCCTGAACCGTGAACAATTAAATACTTTCCTTTTAAATCACTTGCAAAATTCACCGGCGAATTATCCTCATAACCTTCTTTGTTTTCTTGAGGTGTTCTCATAAAACGCTCCGTGTAAATATTGTCATACCATTTCCAATTGGTAACTGGCGCTACAGCAATACCCATTTTAAACACATCAGCCCCCTTAGTCATACAAAGTGAAGTCATATATCCACCATAACTCCATCCCATCACTCCTATTCTATCAGCATCAACATAATCCCATTTCTGCACTTCTTTAGCCACAGCAATCATATCTTCTGTTTCTAACTTCCCTAATTGTAAATAAGTTGATTTTTTAAATGCCGCACCTCTATACATTGTTCCTCTTGTATCTACAGAAATAACGATATATCCGTTTTGAGCCAATAATTGATGATAAAAGTAGTTAGCTCCTCCCCATGAATCTGTAACTGTATTGTGTCCAGGACCATTGTAAATATTGAAATACACCGGATACTTCTTAGATGGATCAAAATCTTTTGGTTTAATCACAAATGCATTTAACATTTGATCTGCTCCTTTAATTTGAATAAACTCCTTTTTACTTAATTCATATTTTTTAAGCTTATTTTTAAGTGCTTCATTATCTATCAAAACATCTAACTCCTTGCCTTTTGCATTGTGAACCGACACCCTGTAAGGGTTTTCAGTACTAGAGTAAAAATTGATATAATACTTCATTCCGGTACTGAATTGAGCATCATTATCACCTTTTAAAGTAGATAGCTTGGTTTTGTCGCTACCATCTAATTTGATTGAATACAAATCTTTATAAATAGCTCCTTCTTCAGCTGAAATATAATAGATCAGCCCTTTTTCTTCATTAATCCCTTTTAACTCTACAACATCCCATTCTCCTTTAGTTACCTGAGTAACTTTACTGTCAAATCCTACCAAATAGATATGATTGTACCCATCTAATTCTGATGTTCTTAAAAATGACTTGCCATCATTCAAGAATATTAGATTGTCATCAACCTCTACATATTGCTCAGATTGATCCTGGTGAATTATTCCTCCTTTTAAACCTTCATCAGACCATTCTGCAGATGCATAAATCAAGTGATTTTGATGTCTATTTAACATCAAATACACCAATTTGTTATCATCTTGTGTCCACTTCATTCTTGGACAATATTCAAATGGACCTTTATTTACTTCTTGTGTTTTATCGTCTGATAACTGATATATATGAAGGCTTAGCTTTGAATTATCTTCTCCGGCTTTAGGATATTTAAATGTGTATTCCTCAGGATAAATATCATTGGTATAATATTTCATTGTAAAATCCTTAACCTGAGATTCATCAAATTTCAGGTAAGCTATTTTAGTTCCTTTAGGAGACCAGTAAAAGGCCTTGGTTAAAGAGAATTCTTCTTCATACACCCAATCAGTAGAACCATTGATGATAGCATTCTGTTTCCCATCATTTGTAACGGCTTTAACTTCTCCTGACTTTAGATCTTTGTAGTAAAGGTTGTTTTCGTAAACGAAGGCTACTTTTGATCCATCAGGAGAAAATTCAGCCAACATTTCTTTAGCATCTTTATCATAAAGCGCTTCACTTTTACCACTTGCTATATCTACTACATAATACTTAGCTGTAAAGCTTCTACGATAGATATAGCTTATCTTTGTAGCTATTAAAAGCTTTGTTTCATCCGCATTAAAAAAGTAATCTTCTATTGAAATACCATTCAATTTGGCTCCATCAAAAATGACACTCTCTGCTTTTTCAAAATTGGTATAGGCATATTTCACAATTTGATTGTTTTCTAAAGCAGAAAAATGCTCACCATCATTCATTGAACGAACAGATGATGCATACTCCGGTGAAAATTCTCTAGAAGACCAAATCAATTCATTTGTAAGCCCTTTCTGCGCCAATAATGGTTGTAAAAAAAGCGTTATTCCTAGTACTAATAAAAGGTATTTTTTCATTCTTGTTTCGGTAAATTTTAACAGCAACGAATATATCAATAATTCTGCCAAGGATAGTATATACAGGCTGTTTGGTTAAATTAAATTTTAAACGGCCGAATAGATATTACAAACTTCATCTACTTTCTCTTTCAAACTAATATCTCCGTCAACCCAGTGAATGTTGTATCCGTTTTTCTCCATTCTCCTAAACCAGGTCATTTGACGTTTAGAAAATTGATGAATAGCAATATTTAATTGTCTCACCATTTCTTCTTTTGAGATCTCTTTTTTCAAATATTGACCAATCCATTTATACTCAAGTCCATAATACTCTAGATCATCATAAGTTAAGTAATTTTGCAACAACCACTCC
Organism: Paracrocinitomix mangrovi; assembly: GCF_019740355.2. Classification (GTDB taxonomy): domain Bacteria; phylum Bacteroidota; class Bacteroidia; order Flavobacteriales_D; family Crocinitomicaceae; genus Paracrocinitomix; species Paracrocinitomix mangrovi. The sequence continues at coordinate 601,024 of NZ_CP091819.1, forward strand.
ACCTCTTCAATCATACCGTTCTCCACCCTATGTTTCAACCTTTTCGTAATCTTGTTCCGGCGCACTTCTCTAGAGACATCAACCCCAATAATTGTAAAGTCAAAATCAGGAATATCGACTGTTTTAAAATTTGGATTCTCTTTTAAATACTCATCCACTATTATTGCCCGTATTACCCTTCTTTTAGTTTCATTATTAAGATCTCTCTTAACCTGTTCACTCAAGCCCTCAAAAATCACTTGCAATTCTTCTAGTCCTAATTTTTCTAATTCCCCTCTCCTCTCTTCATTCATGGGAATTCCTAGATATGAGCTCCCCTTTAAAGCAGCTTCTAAATACAATCCACTACCACCACACAATATGGGTGTTTTACCTCTTGATACTATATCGTTTAATGCCTGAATAAAATCTAATTGAAATTCGGCAATGTTATACTTGTACCCCGGTTCTTTAATATCAATAAGATGATAAGGAATTGGCTGACCATCAATGGTGTATTCCTCTATATCTTTCCCGGTCCCAATATCCATGAATTTATATACCTGTCGACTGTCTGCTGAAATGATTTCACCATCCAGTTTTAAAGCTGCATTACAAGCCACATTGGTCTTTCCACTTGCAGTTGGACCTAAAATCACTAGAATATGAGGCTTTTGACTACTCATTCCAAATTTCCCAAGATTTTTCAGCCTGTTGCTCAAGCATAGTTTGACCATTTAATATCACAACCCCTTGTTTTTGAGCATTTTGAAGAAACAATGTTTTTTCAGGATTGTATATCAAATCAATTACCAAATGCTCGGGAGTTAAAAACTCATAAGGTATGTTAGGACATTGATCTACATTTGGATACATCCCTACAGGTGTTGTGTTTACTACCAACAAATGATATTTCAACATTACATCAGTAACATCTTCATATGAAAATTGATCAGGCTGATTAGGTTCACGACTTATCAATATCACATTGCATCCAAGCTCTTCTAACACATACTTAACTGCTTTTGCTGCTCCGCCAGTCCCTAATACAACTGCACGTTCATGTCTGGATTTAAAAAACGGTTTAATCATTTGTTTAAAACCAAAAACATCAGTGTTATGACCAATGTGTTTTCCATTTTTAAATTGAATGGTGTTAACAGCTCCTATTTCTTTAGCTTCACCACTTAATTCATCCAGATAATCAATAACACTTTCTTTATAAGGGATGGTCACATTTAGCCCCTTTAATAATGGTGTAGCAAATACAGATTCTATCTCAGAAATATCGTTCAATTCAAAATTCAAGTAATTAGCATTAATTGACTGTTTATCAAACTTATGAGTGAAATATTTTTTTGAAAACGAATGACTTAGTGTTTTCCCTATTAAACCGTATTTTTCTTTTGTTTCCATATACAAAAAAAGGGATGCGCATAAACGAATCCCTTTTCAATTTTATCAGATTAAATTATACTTTAACCATCCATCCAAACTTATCAGCTTCAATTCCAAGCTTGTAGTTTGAAACATAATCTTTTACTTTATTTGAGAAAGCTCTCTCTTCAACCGGTGGAAGCTCATACGTTGTTCCTTCAAATCCGATATGACTTATAGGAGCTATCGTAGCTGCTGTTCCGGCACCAAAAGCATCCTGTAAAGTTCCATTATTAATTGCATCAATAACTTCTTTTACAGTTACAGGCCTTTCTTCAACTGTGTATCCCCAATCTTTAGCTATCTCAACAACTGAACGTTTTGTAATTCCTTTAAGGATAGTATCTTTTGTCTCATCTGGAGTGATAATAACATCATTGATAACAAACATAACATTCATAGTACCAGCCTCTTCAATAAACTCATGTGTTTTAGCATCAGTCCAAACTAATTGACGGAATCCTTCAGCTTGTGCCAATTTAGCAGGATATAAAGAAGCCGCATAATTTCCAGCCGCTTTAGCTCTTCCTACTCCACCTTCCGCAGCTCTTGTGTAATGCGTTTCAATTTTCACCTTCACTGGCTCAGCATAATACGCTCCAACAGGAGAAAGAATGATAACAAACTTATAATTATCAGATGGTTTAATTCCGACATAATCATCAGTAGCAATCATGAATGGTCTAATGTATAGAGATTGCCCATCATTTGACGGAACCCATTCTCTATCAAGATCAATCAATGATTTTAATGCTTCCATAAATAGATCTTCAGGAACTTCAGCCATACACATACGTTTAGCTGACTCGTTAAATCTTTTGATATTCATATCCGGCCTAAAGATTAAAATCTCTCCATTAGCCGTTTTTTGTGCTTTTAATCCTTCAAAGATTGCTTGACCATAATGCAAAGCAGAAGTTGCAGGATGTAATTGTAAATTACCAAAAGGAACAATTGTAGGTGTTTGCCACTTACCGTCCTTGTAATCCATTTCAAACATGTGATCTGTAAACACCTTACCAAAAGGAAGATTATCAAAGTCAACAGATGACAATTTTGAATTTTGGGTTTTTGTGATTTGTATGTTATTCACTCCTATGTCCATATTTGAAAAAGGGATTTTTGTTGAGCGCGAAGATAGTGATAAAATCCTGTTTAATCAACATTAGTTATCCACAATCTCAGCCCACAATAGTTGTATGGTTCATTGTTTTTTTAATTTAGTAAACCAAATGTTAACAGCCTAATTGTTTTTTGAACGAATCGCTTGAAATATTAAAAAAATACTGGGGATTTGACAGTTTTAGAAAAAAACAAGATCAAATCATCAACAGTGTCATAGAAAAAAAGGACACTTTAGCACTTTTACCCACAGGTGGAGGCAAATCCATATGCTACCAGGTTCCAGGGCTACAATTAGATGGCGTTTGTATAGTCATCTCTCCGCTAATCGCATTAATGCAAGATCAAGTAGATCAATTAAAACGCAGAAACATCAAGGCAGTAGCTATAAGCAGTGCTATGAGCCAAAAAGAAATTGACATTGCGTTGGATAATGCAATATATGGCAACACCAAATTTTTATACATCTCACCAGAAAGAATAGGTTCAAGATTATTCCAGGTTAGGCTTGAAAGAATGAACATTAGTCTAATAGCGGTTGATGAAGCACATTGTATCTCTGAATGGGGATATGATTTTAGACCTGCTTATTTGAATATTAAAGAAATAAGAAAGTTAAAAGTTGGAGTTCCGATTCTCGCTCTGACAGCCACAGCAACCCCTGAAGTAGTTAAAGATATTCAGGAAAAGCTTGAATTTCCTTCAGAAAATGTAATCCAAGATAGTTTTACAAGAGACAATTTGACCTACAATGTGAAATGCAGCAACAATAAACTCAATAACATTACAGAATACCTCTCTAATCACATAGACGAAACAGGCATTATCTACTGCTCAACAAGGAAAGAAGTTAAGAATCTTTGCAAAAACCTAATAGACAAAGGATACAATACCACTTTTTATCATGGAGGACTAGACTATAAAATCCGTCAGCAAAGACAGGAAGATTGGATTAGCGACAAAAGCAGAATAATGGTGTGCACCAACGCATTTGGTATGGGAATCGACAAACCAAACGTTCGATACGTCCTCCATTACGACATCCCACAAACGTTGGAAGCATATTTTCAAGAAGCCGGAAGAGCCGGAAGAGATGAGCAATTAGCAGAAGCTTATTTATTCTATGAACCAGCTGATTTAAAGAAACTTGAAGAAAATGTTAAACTCAAATATCCCGAACTGAGTGTTATTAAAACAACCTACAATGCTCTTGGTAACTATCTTCAACTGGCTATAGGATCAGGAAAAGAAGAAGTATTTCCTATTGATATACTTGACTTAGCAGATAGGTTTAACCTGGAACTTTTAACCACTTTCAACGCTTTAAAATTTCTAGAAATAGCCGGCTACATTAGTCTTTCAGAAGACTACAACACTCCGTCTAGAATAAAGATACTTGTTGACAAAACCCAGCTTTATCAAGAACAGGTAAGAGATCCTAAAACAAACGTAATCATTCAATTCTTGCTCAGAACTCAAATGGGAATTTTTGAAGATCACCTGGCGATCAACGAAGCTGTGATTTCAAAACATACAAAACTTGGTTTAAAAGAAGTAAAAGACATCTTAAACACCTTGGATAAAAAAGGAACCATCTCTTATTTACCTAAAAATGAAGGCACTTATATAACCTATTTAACAGAAAGACTAGACATAACAAATTTATCTCTTCCTTATGAAAATTATAACAAGCGAAAAGAGATAGCATTAGAGAAGTTAAAAGCAATGGAATCATTTTTGACATCCAACCAATGCTTTCAAAAGCAACTTATGCTGTATTTTGGAGAGGAAACAAATCAAGATTGCGGCAAGTGTTTGAATTGTAAAAAATCAACCCCTTACAATGTTGATATACAAGATTCTGTATACAAATACATAAATAATCAGTTTAACATATCAGATCGTATAAAAATTGAAGAAATAGTAGGTCAATTTGAAATCTCAATGAGGGATGAAGTCATGCAAATAATTCGCTGGATGATTGATCATGAAATGGCAATTGCAGATGAATTAGGAAAAGAGCTAATCAAACCCTAAAAATCTCCATCCTGAATAATAAAGGTACAGGTCTGTAATCTTTGTCTCTTTTCAACATTTGTAACAATACTTTGCCAGTTCTCTTCGATAGTCACTAATTTATCACAGGTTGAATCATCTTGATTCGTAATCCAAAGCGTATCTCCCAACCATTTACAAGCTTCTTGAGGCTGATCCCTATCTAAAACAGTAAATGAATAAATCATTGAAGAAGTTCCCGGATAAATTGTAAAAACCGTATCAAAGTCAGGATTTACAACAGTTATAGTGTCTGCAGTAGTAGAGTTTTGAATATACTTTTCATGAATCATATCTTTTTGACATGCCGCCAAAACCAGCAACATTGTTGCCATCAATAATATACCCCTACTATTCTTCATTAATTTGCGGGAATATCCTCTAATACCTTAAGAAACAAATTCCAGAATTTTTGAACCGAAGCAATGTTTACTTTTTCATCCGGAGAATGAGGGTTTCTGATTGTCGGACCAAATGAAATCATATCACAAGCTGGTAAATGTTCTCTTAAAATACCACATTCTAATCCTGCATGACACGCTTCAACTTTAGGCTCATCCTTAAACATTGATGCATACAATCCTTTCATCACTTCTAATATCTCAGAATCCGGATTTGGAGCCCATCCAGGATAATCTCCTCCTTGCACCACTTCTGCTCCAATCTGTTCGTAATTAAGCTTAATAGCATTAGCTATATCTCTTTTGCCAGACTCAATCATACTTCTTTGCAAAGACTGAGTTTTAAAAGCCCCATCTTTGATTATTACTTTTGCTAATGAAGATGATGTCTCCACCAAACCTGGAATATTAAAACTCATTTTCCACACCGCATTAGGTGTTGTATAAATAGCAGCTACAATTGCATCCATATCATGTTTAGAAACCATTTTTCCTGTATAATCACATGAAGTTAAATTAGCAACCATATCAGGTTCTACTTCTCTATATTCATCCTTAATTTGACTTAACACCCCTTTGAATGTATCTATTGCATACTGCTGCTTATTAGATTTTATTGCCACTACACCAAAACTCTCTCTAGGAATAGCATTTCTCAAACTTCCTCCATCTAATTCACAAATACGAACATCCGCATCTTGCATCATCTCATAAATAATCCTATTCATTAACAAGTTAGCATTTCCTCTTCCCAAGTGAATATCCATTCCTGAATGCCCTCCTTTTAAACCTTTAAGTTCAATTTTAAAAGTTGTATAATCTGCAGTTATATCTTCTTCCTGGTACTCATACTCTGTATTAGTATCAATACCTCCGGCGCATCCAATTGAAAATTCATCATCATCTTCAGTATCTAGATTCAATAAAATAGAACCGCTTAATTTAGATCCATCCAATTCTTTTGCTCCTGTCATACCCGTTTCTTCATCGATTGTGAAAAGGGCTTCAATAGCTGGATGTTTAATTTCATCATTTGAAAGTACCGCCATTGCCGCAGCTACTCCCATCCCATTATCAGCACCAAGCGTTGTACCTTTTGCTTTTACCCATTCGCCGTCTATATATGATTGAATCCCTTGAGCACTAAAGTCAAAATCTGTGTCCGCGTTTTTTTGATGCACCATGTCAATATGGGCTTGAAGGATAACAGTTTTTCTATTTTCCATACCTGCAGATGCAGGCTTTTTGATAATTACATTGCCTATCGCGTCTTCTAACGTTTCTAAGCCTAGACCATTTCCAAAATCCATCATGAATTTTCTAATTCTTTCTTCTTTCTTTGAAGGACGCGGAACAGCATTCAAATCTTCAAAATGATTCCAAACAATTTTTGGCTCTAAATCTCTGACATTCATAAAAACGCTTATTTGATGTAATAAATTAGGGCACCTAAGATAGAAATAAAGCAAGAATAATCACATTAAATTAAATCTTTGTAAATTGCTGCACCATTCAATTAACACCATGAAAACCACATTTTTAATTTTAGGATTATTGATTTGTTCAATTACTTCTTTTGGACAAACAACTTTAGAAACAATTCAAGTAAACGGAGTTACCAGACAATACTACAAGTATGTTCCTGTCAACTATGATCCTATTACAGAAGAAGTTCCACTAATAATATTCTTACATGGTTTAGGAGGAACAGCAAGCCAATTAACTGCAATGGGAATGCATCCAATAGCAGACACAGCCAGATTTATTATTATTTATCCTCAAGGATTAGCCAATGGTCAAGGTAGCAATGCCTGGAATAACAATACCTTACTCAGCTCTTCAGGTGAGGATGTACTTTTAATGTCAAGACTAATTGACACACTAAACAATGATCACAATATTGATTTGAGCAGAGTTTACATGAGTGGTATTTCTATGGGATCAATCATGACTTATACCACTTTAAATGTATTGAGTGATAGAATTGCTGCTGCTGTTTGTCACATTGGAACTATGTCAACCATTGATTTAGGTAATTATACGCCTGATTATCCAACTCCGATTTTACATATCCATGGAACAAATGATGGAACCGTACCTTATTATCCACCTGCATTACCTTCTTTAAGTGTTGTTCAGCCGACAATAGACAAACTAAAAGACATCAATGGTTTTCAAGGCGACTCTACCGTTACTCAGCTAGCAGACAATGCAAGTGATGGAATTACCATTGACAAAATTGTTTACAACTGTACAACTCCATTAGAATTGTGGAGGATGAACAATGCAGATCATATTATTTTGTTTGAACCTACAAATGATACAAACACGACAGAATTGACATGGTTGTTTTTCCAACAATTTACTCATCCAAACCCTTCAGCTGCCAACATTACTTCCTTTACCGGAACTGAGGCAATGGTTTATCCTAATCCCGCAAATAATGAGGTTTACATTACCAATTACACTGATTTTCAAAAGCTGGAAATTTACACCATAGACGGAAGATTAATTAAATCAGAAAATTTGGAGCAGAACACAGTAGATTGTTCGAGTCTAAATCAGGGTAATTATTTGTTTCATTTTACTGATTTACAAAATAACATCTCTGTTAAAAGAATGGTGATTGAATAATATTAATCGGTCAATCAACCTATAAGAAGCTTCATTCGTCTAATTGTTGTTAACAATTTCGTAACGTACGATTAATTTTTCGATAATTTCGGTTAAATTAATGGTCTTCGAAACCTATGGGAAGATTTACACTATTAATATTATTGCTTTTTGCAACGTATTCACATGGTCAATACTGTACTTCTGTAGGACCATCATCTACTGCTGATTCCAATTTAAAAATCTTGAATTTATCAGGTGAAAATGGCACATCAATTAATTTCATTGGTTGCCCTGGAGTATTAGGATTAGATGACCAAACAGCTAATCAAACGGTAGATTTAACTCCGGGAAACCCATATTCAGCTTCCATTGAGTTTGGCACATGTGGAGGAAATTACGGAAATGTAGCCACAGCTTGGATTGATTTTAACCAAAATGGAATTTTTGAAACAGGTGAAATTTTAGGAACCTGGACCGGCACCCCACCATCAAATCAAGTTTTTAACTTCAGTGTTCCATCTGGTGCAGTTAGCGGAACAACAAGATTACGCGTAGTTCAAAGAGAAAGTGGCTCACTTCCTTTAGACCCTTGTGGAACTTACACCTGGGGTTCTACAACAGACTTTACAGTAGTTATTGGAACTTCAGCAGGTTGTGTAGGTTATATAGGAGACAATATTATGGATCCTAGATTAGTTACTTCTCTTCCATTCCAAGAAACTCATTCCAACCAAATTTGTTATTCTAATAACGTTCCTGTATACAACTCACCAGATGTTTTTTACAGAATCATTGTAAGTGATTTTTCAGCTGAAAATATTAACGTATCGTTATGCGGATCAACCTTTGATACTTATTTACAGGTTTGGGATAAAGACAGCTCTGTAATAGCGTCTAATGACGATTATGTTCCTTGCGGGTCTAGTTCTGAAATCACCTTTAACACTTCAGACCTGGACACTGTTTATATTATAGTTCAAGGTTATGCAAACCTATCAGGAGACTATGATATAACTATTAATGATGGCGAAGTGGCGGGAATAGAAGAAAACTTTACGGAATTTAATGTATTTCCAAACCCAACAAATGGACTGGTAAAAATCCAAGGATCAAATGTTGACGCAATTGAAATTTATGACACTAAAGGAAAACTAGTCCTTCAGCAAAATATTAACATAAACACTGAGATTGATTTAAATGAGTTATCACCCGGTTTGTACTTGGTGAAACCAAAAGGAATCAACAATAGTGTAATTCAAAAAATAATCTTAAAGCCATGATAAAGAGATATTTTTTATTTGTCGGATTGCTATTGATTAGCGAAATGTCCACTGCTTTTGAAGTATGGAACCAAAAAGCTAATATGCCGGCTACGGCAAGACATAGAACTGTTGCTTTTACAGTTGGAAACAAAGGCTATATGGGATTAGGACACTACAATTCTGGGCCCGGAGGAAACACCTATTTAAATGATATTTGGGAATACGATCCTGCTTCTAATACCTGGACTCAAAAAGCAGATTTCGCAGGTGGTTACAGATATCACGCAGTTGGAGTTGGTTATCAAAATGTAGCGTATGTAGGTACAGGAAGAGATCAAACTACTCCTCCAAGCCAGGCTTACACATTAGAAACTGATTGGTGGGAATTTGATCCATTAGCAAATTCATGGACTACAAAACCTCCTATTCCTGGTGTTGGAAGAAGAGGAGCTGTAGCATTTTTAATTGACGACATCATTTATGTAGGAACAGGACAAGTTTCTACCGGATATACAGGAAGTTTTTACGCTTATGATATCACAAATGAGACATGGCTAACCAATATTCCTGATTTACCAGGAGGAGGCAGAACATCTGCCGTGGCTTTCACAATTGATGGAAAAGGATATGCAGGAACTGGTGGAGTTGGATGCGGATCAAATGATATTTATGAATACAAACCATCTACTAATCAATGGTTACCAAGACAACCCATTGGAGGTCCTATTAGAAATGAAGCATGTGGGTTTGCTGTAAATGGAAAAGGATATATTCTAACAGGCGACAATTGTTCGTCAGGCACAAATTATGGTGATGTTTGGGAATATGACCCCAACACGGATACCTGGATTGAATTACCAGAGTTTCCGGGAACTGCCAGAAGATACATGAACGCATTTGTAATAGGAAACAAAGCATACTGCGGTTCGGGAACATCAGGAGTTAACTTCAACGATCTCTGGGAATATGATCAGGTTCTATCTACAATTGAAAGAGACCAATCTTTTATTAATATATCTCACTACCCTAACCCTGTTATTGATAAAACCAATTTTGAAGTCGGTAATTTGCCTCAAGGATTGTCATATGAACAATTAAATATCAAAATTTATAATCTTGCAGGACAAGTTGTTTTTGAATCTAACTTTGAACAAAACAACTTAATCTTTGAAAGAGGAAATGAACCAAACGGAAACTATGTTTACAGCATTTGGTATGAAAATCAGATGGTAAAACATGGCAAAATGATCTTTATTTAATGAAAAGACTTTTATTTATAACGGCTCTATTTTTCCTTTTCAGCTCATACTCCCAACAAAATGACTGGGATAAAAGGGCTCCATTTTTAGGAGGAAAAAGAACCCAGGCAATTGGATTTTCAATTGGTGATTTTGGATATTTAGGTTCTGGCGTTGACACTGCTGAAATGACTCATAACGATTTGTGGAAGTTTGATCCGGCATTGAATCTATGGACTCAAGTAGCAAGCATGCCCGCTTCAACCAGAAGATGTGCATCTGCCATTACAATTGATGATAAGGCATATGTTGGACTAGGCGCAGATAGTGCTTCAAGTTGGGCCGGTACAATACTAAATGATTGGTGGCAATATGACGCAGTTGGTAACTCTTGGACCCAAAAAACTGCTTATCCGGGTGGTTATAACTATATCAATACTTATTATGGACCAGGAGTATATTACGCTACAGCTTTTTCATTAAACGGTAAAGGCTATGTATGTGGTGGTAAAATGGGAGGTGATTTATACGCAGCAGATTTGTGGGAATATGATCCTATTTTAGATACATGGACCAGAATGGCAGATTTTCCAGGACTAGACAGATATCAGCTCTCTAGTTTTGCCTTAGAAGGAAAAGGTTATGTAGGAATGGGTGTTGATCATGATTTATACAATAAAGATTGGTGGCAATATGACCCAAATACTGATACCTGGGTAGAGGTTTCAAGTTTGCCAGGTGTTGAACGTGGATCAGCAAGCACATTTGTTATTGGCCAAAGAGGATTCGTTGTTTTTGGAAGTGACGGTGGGTACAAAGATGAATTGTGGGAGTACAATCCTTTTACAGATAGCTGGCAAATCAGAGCTAATTTCCCGGGGGACGGTAGAAAAAATGGTGTAGCCTTTACTGTAGGTGATTCGGCATATGCAGGTACAGGAAAAGGAGCAAGTGGTAAAAGAAGAAGCTTTTATCGATACTACCCTCTATTACCGGTAGGTGTGGAAGAAACTTTTGTAGATTTTAAGCTTTTTCCTAATCCAACAGCAGATTTTGTAACAATTTCAGGCTTAACTGATGTAAATATTCAACTAGAGATTGTGGACTTAAAAGGAGTTCTAGTTTTTAAAAGTAACGCTAAGACAATAGATCTTTCTACTGTAGAAAGCGGAAGCTATATTGTCAACATCTTCAACCAAGATCACCAACATCTAATCACCAAAAAACTGATCGTAAATAAATGAAACTACTTGTTTTAGCTTTTTTAGTATCCACTTCGTTTTTAGCGATTTCACAGGATATTTGGACCCAAAAAGATTCACTAAATGGTCCTCCCCGCGCTAATGCTTCGGCTTTTGTCGTTTTAGATAACGGATATGTCGTTGGTGGATATGATGGCTTCAGTAAAAAAAGAAGCATGGTATCTTATGATCCTATTCAAGATGATTGGGACAATGAAGAGCAATTGGGAGGAAATACAGGTGACGGACTAAACAGAGCATCTGCTGTTAGTTTCCAAGCATATGGTTTTGGATTCGTTTGTATGGGAGAAGGTGATGGATGGCTGTTCTCAGACCTATGGATGTATGACCCTTACAATGACACCTGGACTCAAATGGCGAACTTTCCTGGAGAAAGCCGAACACAGGCTGTAGCCTTTGAAATTGATAATATTGGTTTTATAGGAACAGGTAAAGCAAGTGATTTTGCCACTTTTTTAAAAGATTTTTGGTCGTACGATTACCTTAGCAATAATTGGACTCAAGTTGCGGATTTCCCCGGCACTGCTAGATTAGATGCTGTTGGATGCACAATGGGCGGTAAAGGATATGTTGGTTTAGGTAAGGATGCTAATAGCTTACCCAATGATTTTTATCAATACGATCCAATTAATGATACATGGTCTTCAATTGCAAGTTTTCCGGGTACAGCCAGAATGAATGCTGTAAGTTTTGCCAATTTTCCTCAACTCTTTGTTACAACTGGAGATGATGGTTTTAGTTATTTAAAAGATAATTGGGAATACAATTATTTTGGTGATTCATGGCAACAAGTTACCGACTTTCCCGGAGAAGCCAGATCAGGAGCAATCTCTTTTGTAATAGGAAACAGCCAATATGTCGGAACAGGATTCAATAGTGGTACTTATTATGATGATTTCTATGAATATGTTTTTACACTTGATATTAAGGACCCTATTCAAATTGATGCCAACATCTACCCTAACCCTACAAACGGTGCATTTTCAATCATTCTGAGTGCTCTTTTCAATCAACCAACATTTGTACTTTATAATTCATCAGGAAAACAAATTTCATTGTTATCCCCTATCAACTCAGATAAAAATAAATTTACTTTTGAGATGCAAAATCTAACAAGCGGAACTTATTACCTATCAGTGTATGAATCTAATGAACTCAAAATCACTCAACCTATTATTTATTCTTCTCTTTAGTACTGTAGCTTTTTTGAGTTCTTGTAGTGATGAAGAAAAAGAAGTTGATCAAAGTATCGTTGGAAATAAAGAAGAAACAGAAGTAGTTGAAATTGAAGAAGCTGAAAGATATTCGGCTATTAGTATTTACACTGAAAATATTGGCTGGGGATATCAAATCCTGGACAAAGGTACTCCTTACATAAATCAACCACATATCCCTGCCATTGAAGGAGTTCAAGGTTTTGAAAATGAAGAAGATGCACTCAAAGTGGCTCAGCTTGCAATCAAAAAAATTAATCAGGGAATAGTTCCTCCAACAATTTCAAAAGAAGAATTAGACAGTTTAGGGGTACTTTAAAAAAGTATTTTACTCCTATATTTGTTTAATCTAGTTTTAAGTAATGAATATAATTATTACAGGAGGAGGAGCTGTTGGATATCACATTGCAAAATTAATGGCAAGTGAATCTCAAAACATTTATCTTATAGATCAATGTAAGGACAGGCTTGCCTATGTACAGTCACATTTAGACGTTTTTGCTATACATGGAGACGCAAAGTCAATTAGCATTTTGAAAGAAGCTAAGGTTGAAAGTTGCGATCTATTAATTGCCGTAACAGCATCCGAAGAAACGAACCTTTTGGTGTCAATTCTGGCTAAAAAATTCGGAGCCAAAAGAGCCATTGCAAGGATTAACAATCTAGAGTTAAATGAGCAAGACAATGTGGATTTGTTTACCTCATTAGGAGTGGATGCATTAATCTCCCCTGTTAGATTAGCTGCACAAGAAATTGTGCGACTAGTTGAGAATTCAGTATTTACTGATGATCATGAATTTGAATCAGGAAAATTAAATGTTTTTGGAATCACTATTGACGACTCAAGTCCTTTGAAGGATAAAACCATCAGTGAAAGTGCTTATTTAAATCCTGAACTTGCTTTTAAACCTATTGCTTTACACAGAAGAGATAGAACAATTATAGTAAGCGCCGACACAAAGATTAAGGAAAATGATATCGTTTACTTTATCTCTAATGATGAATCTATTAATCATGTGATAGATATCTGCGGAAAAGCCTGCTTTGATATTAAAAATATCATGATTCTGGGTGGAAGTAGTATCGGAATATTAACTGCTCAATTATTGGAAAATAAGTACAACGTTACATTAATTGAGAAGAACAAAGAACTTTGTGAAGAAATTGCAGGGCAACTTAAAAACACTTTAGTTCTAAACATTGACGGACGTGATGTAACTGCTATTGAAGCCGAAGGATTAGAAGACATGGATGCATTTATTGCAGTAACAGGAGATTCTGAGTCAAATATCATGTCATCTTTAGTTGCTAAAAACCACGGCGTTAAAAAGACAATCGCACGTGTTGAAAATATTGACTACATCCATTTATCTCAAAACATAGGAATTGACACATTGATCAACAAAAAGATTATTGCGGCTAGTAATATCTTTAAATATGTGAGAAAAGGAGAAGTTGAAGCTATAGCAAACTTACATGGTGTAGATGCTGAAATCATTGAGTTTGTAGTTAAACCTAATTCAAAGGTGACTAAAAAACGAATTAGAGATTTAAAATTTCCTAAAACCGCAAATATTTCAGGAGTTGTAAGAAACAATGTTGGATTTATTCCTTTTGGTGAATTTCAGTTACAAGAAGGAGATAGAGCGGTAGTATTTTCTCTTACCGAAACGGTTCACCAAATTGAGAAGTTTTTCCTGTAAATGAGTAAAAAACTAATCAACGGAAATGTAATTGCGCATGTAGTTTCCTACAGCATTATTATGATGGGGGTATTAATGCTTCCGGCTGTCGCTACTGCTGCATATTATGGAGAAAGTGATTTAGAAGCGCTATGTTTCTCTTTTGTAATTACACTTGGGTCAGGTGGTTTACTAAGCTTTTTAACTAGAAAAAGTAAAGACGCTGAAATTAAAAAGCGTGATGGCTACTTAATAGTAACCCTAAGCTGGGTTTCCATGGCAATTTTTGCAACTCTCCCCTATCTTTTAAGTGGAGCTATCCCAAGTATTTCAAATGCATTTTTTGAATCCATGTCCGGATTAACAACTACCGGAGCCACTATTCTTGACGATATTGAATCCAAAAGTCACGGTATTTTACTTTGGAGAAGTATGACGCAATGGATAGGTGGTATGGGAATTATTGTACTTACCATTGCCATTCTACCGCTTTTAGGAATTGGCGGTATGGAACTTTTTGTTGCCGAAGCGCCCGGTCCTACTAAAGATAAAATTCATCCCAGAATTAAAGAAACAGCTAAAAGATTGTGGGCAATATATTTACTTATGACCATTACAGAAACAGTCATTTTAATGTTTTGTGGAATGAGTTTTTATGATGCTATTAACCACTCTTTAACCACTACTTCTACTGGAGGATTCTCAACAAAACAAGACAGTATCGCAGCTTTTAATTCTCCTGTAATTGAAATGGTAATTGTATTCTTTATGTTCTTAGCTGGAACCAACTTTACTTTGATCTATTTTGGTTTTAAAGGAAAGTTTAGGCAATTCCTGAATAATGATGAATTCAAATATTATCTAGGTGCCGTTATTGGATTAATTGCTGTAATCACTCCAATCGTATATTTTGAGGCTGATTTATCATTTGGCCGTTCTTTAAGAGATACAACCTTTCAGGTAGTAAGTATGATCACAACCACTGGATATGCTACAGCTGATTACACTTCTTGGGGTCCTTTAGCAACCTTTATTTTCTTCTTATTGTTATTCTCCGGAGCATCTGCAGGTTCAACTTCCGGAGGTATTAAAATTGTTAGGATCGTAACATTGATGAAAAATGGATTCTTAGAATTCAAAAAGAGATTGCATCCAAATGCGGTAATA
Source organism: Paracrocinitomix mangrovi (assembly GCF_019740355.2). GTDB lineage: Bacteria > Bacteroidota > Bacteroidia > Flavobacteriales_D > Crocinitomicaceae > Paracrocinitomix > Paracrocinitomix mangrovi. The sequence continues at coordinate 616,459 of NZ_CP091819.1, forward strand.
CCTGTTAACTTGAATAAGCAGACAATTCCTCCACATATTATCTACAATCTATTGGCCTTTATTTTTCTTTACCTATTTATTTTCACCGTAGGTGCTATTGTAATGACAGCTTTAGGTGAATCATTTGATGTTGCGCTTTCTTCTGTGGCTACTTCATTAGGTAACGTAGGACCTGGTATTGCGGAGGTTGGACCGGCTAATACATTTTCTCATATTTCTGATCCTGGAAAGTGGGTGTTGAGTTTCCTAATGTTATTTGGTCGTTTAGAACTCTTCACTGTAGCGCTTTTATTCACACCGTATTACTGGCGTAGAAATTAAATTAACAATCTTTCCGAGACTTTTCAACATCATCAATTTGCAGTACTATTTGCTGTAGATTTGTTGTGTGATTAGGCCTGTAGAAATATTAAAGAGTGTTTTTGGATATGATTCATTTAGACAGAATCAAGAAGAGATAATAGAACATGCATTAGCAGACCAGGATGCCCTGGTTATTATGCCAACAGGTGGAGGAAAATCAATTTGTTTTCAAATTCCTGCCATCATTAAACCTAATCTTACCCTTGTAATTTCTCCGCTCATCTCATTAATGAAAGATCAGGTTGAGAGTATAAGAGCCAATGGTGTAGATGTGGCCTACTACAATAGTAGCATGACAGATTCACAAAGGCTGGAGGTAAGAAGAAATGCCGTTGAAAACAAGATAAAATTACTGTATTTATCTCCTGAAACCCTGATTAGTAGCATTGACTGGATAAAGCAGTTAAAAATAGATATGATTGCGGTAGATGAAGCGCACTGTGTTTCCATGTGGGGACATGACTTCAGGCCAGAATATCAGCAAATTGGTGAATTGCGTAAGCATTTCAAAAACAAACCAATGTTAGCTTTTACAGCTACTGCTGATAAAATCACCCGAAAAGATATCAGTGAAAAATTAAGTTTACAAAATCCTACTGTATTCATATCTTCATTTGATAGACCAAACCTATCATTAGCCGTTAGATCTCAAGTACCTAAAAAAGATAAGCAAAAGGAGGTTGTAAACTTCATCAAATCCAGAGGAGTAGAATCAGGTATAATTTATTGCCTGTCTAGAAAAGAAACAGAGGAATGGTCTAATTATCTGAATTCAAGAGGAATTAGTAGTAGATATTATCATGCAGGAATGCCTGCGGCTGAAAGAGACGCCGTACAAGAAGGTTTTATCAATGATAGTTATGACGTAATCTGCGCTACAATTGCATTTGGAATGGGGATAGACAAGTCTAACGTTCGTTGGGTAATCCACAACAATCTTCCTAAAAACATTGAAGGGTTTTATCAAGAAATTGGTAGAGCCGGTAGAGATGGAATGCCTTCTGAAACAATTCTTTATTTTAACTATAGGGATGTTGTATTGCAAAAAGATTTTGTCAAAGAAAGTGATATAAAAGAGGTGTATCATGAAAAAATTAATCGCATGTTACAATATGCTGAATCTTCATCTTGCAGAAGAAGAATCTTATTGGCATATTTTGGAGAACACTTAACTGAGGATTGCGGAAACTGTGATATTTGTGACTCCCCTCCTATTTTCATTGACGGAACAGTTATAGCTCAAAAGGCATTATCGGCAGCCTCACGTACAAATCAATCGGTTGGAATCAACTTATTGGTTAACGTTTTAAGAGGCGCACAAACCATGGATATATTTGAACAAAATCTGCATCAAATAAAAACTTATGGTGCGGGCAAAGAATATTCATTTAAACAATGGCAACACTTCATTAATCAATTAATCAATCTTGGAGCATTTGAAATTGCTTATGATGATAATATGAAGCTTAAAGTGACTTCATTGGGTGATGCCATTCTAAAAGGAAATCAAGAGATTAAATTGCCTCAATACGAAGAGAAAGATTTGACATCTGGCAAAAAGAAAAAATCCTCTAATAAACAGGCAGATGATGACGTAGTGACTGCATTAAAGCTTTGGAGAAAGGAAAAGGCGGCAGAAAACAAAGTTCCGGCATACGTTATTTTACATGATAATTCAGTTGATGAAATAGCAAAATTTTTACCCGCCGATTTAGAAGCACTTCAAAATATTCAAGGATTAGGAAAAGTTAAAATTCAAAGATTTGGAGCTGAAATAATCAGCATTGTTCAGGAAAAAGGGAACAAAAAGATTTCCACCTACCAAAAGACGCTTAACCTTTATAGATCTGGTTTAAAGCTTGATCAGATTGCAGAGGCGAGGAATTTAAGCAGTACTACTATACTCAATCACCTTATTAAATTATACGAAGAAGGTAAGCGTATCAATTTATATGATTTTATAACGGAATTTGAAATTCAGCAGGTAAAAACTGTAAGAACGAAACTTAGCAATACTTATCAGCTAAAACCAATTCATGACGAATTAAAAGGCGAATTGCCTTATGAAAAAATCAGTGTTGCTATTGCGATTTTGGACGGTCATCATTGACTTTAACCACATCTAAAGCAGGATCATTTCCTGCTGATAATAAAATAGCAGCAGTTCTAGTGCTTTCAAACTGACTTAGAATAATCATTAAAGCAACCGTAATTGGCACACATAAAAACATACCCGCTACTCCCCATAGAGCTCCCCAAAATGCCAATGACAGCACTACTACAAGCGGACTTAGATTCAGTGATTTCCCAACCATTTTAGGCTCCAAATAGTTTCCAACTATTACTTGTACCGTATTCAATATTATGAACATGCTTATTGTTATCGCCGGACTTCCAAACTGGAGAATTGATAATAACGTAGGTAGTACAATAGCGATAAAAGAACCAATAAATGGAATAAAGTTTAGTAAGAATGCTAAGAATGCCCACAATACGGCAAAATCTAATCCAAAAGATTCAAAAGTTATATAAGCACATACCGAAACTAAAAGGGATAATAGTGACTTAACAGAAATGTATTTTTTCATTGTTAAATCAATTCTTTTAACCGTTTGAGAAAAATGAAAACGTTGTTCGCGATTCCTAAAAATCAAGTCTAACTTTTTCTTGAAAATACCTTGTTCTATCATTAAAAAGATTACGTAGAATATCACAACAAACAAGGACCCTAAAAATGACAAGGAAGAGTTAAGAATAATTCCGGCATAGTGAGCTAAATCAAGCTTATCACTAACTTCTTGAAATGAAGGAATCTCGTATTCAGTACTTATTTGAGTTATAATTGTTTGAAGTCTATTGTTATAGTCGGGCGCTACTTTGTGAAACTCCTCAAGATTGGATACAACCAAGCCTCCAATAAACCAGAAAAACGAAACAACCACCAAAATTGACAAGGTCTTTCTCAACCATTTTGGAATTTGTTTTTGATTGATCTTTATTCTACCTATTTGACTACTGATTCCTATAATCAAATACCAAACAACTATTGCCATTACTAATGGCACCAACAAACTTTGACCTATATACAAGCCAAATAACACTACCGCCACAAGTAATACATTAAAAATTGGATGTACTTTTCTTTGATCCATCAATGGGTGAATTTAAAAATAATCGGTCTATCATGTTCCATAAAAATCAGTAAATTCGTTTAAGTTCTTTTAAAATAAAGAGACACTGTTATTTTTAAAACAATGGTATTGAAATTTTAAATTGACTTTAAACCATTTACCTATCACAGGCGCTGGATGAACATCCGGACAAAAGCTTTAAACAAACATATGATTACCAAAGACGAAATAGTAAAAGATTGGCTTACTCGATACACAGGAACACCATTAGAGGATTTTGGAAGTTACATTCTACTTACCAATTTTAGTGGATACCTTGAAATTTTCTCAGAATTATATAATGTTGAAATACAAGGTAAAGACAAGGCAATGCCCACTGTTTCTCATGACGGAATTACAATGATTAATTTTACAATGGGTTCTGCTAATGCTGCCACAATAATGGATTTATTAAGCGCTATTAGTCCAAAAGCTTGTTTGTTTTTAGGAAAATGTGGGGGACTTAAAAAGAAAACTGAAATTGGAGATTTAATATTACCTATTGCCGCTATTAGAGGTGAAGGTACATCCAATGACTACTTCCCACCTGAAGTTCCTGCATTACCTGCATTTACCTTACAAAGAGCGGTATCTACAACTATTCGTGAATTTGATAAAGATTATTGGACAGGTACAGTTTATACCACAAACAGAAGGGTTTGGGAACATGATGAAGAATTCAAAGAATATTTAAGAAAGATCAGAGCCATGGCAATTGACATGGAAACTGCCACTTTATTTTCAACAGGTTTTTATAATCAAATTCCTGTGGGTGCTCTATTACTTGTTTCAGATCAACCAATGATTCCGGAAGGAGTTAAAACTTCTAAAAGTGATGCCAAAGTATCCGCCAATTATGTTAAAGAACATATTGAGATTGGTATCAGATCACTTGAAGAAATTAAGAATAAAGGTAAATCCGTTAAGCACCTTAGATTCCCTTATTCTGAAGGTGAATTTTAAAAGCACTTTTTGTTATATTTAAAACCAATAGTTTTTAAAACCTATATCAATGTCAAAAAACCTTAGTGAGTTAGCAGGTAGAAAAGGAATGCAAGAAAACCTTTTTGAAGAATTAGGAGTAGCTTCAAAAAATACCGGAACACCTTCAAAAGAAGAATTACAAGCTTTAGCTGATAAGTTTTTGGTTGGTCTATCTACAACGTATGGTACGGCTACTTTTTATGATTTCATGAAACCTGAAAACCAAAACAAAAAGGTTTATGTGTGTAATGGAACAGCATGTTTGTGTGCAGGCACTCAGGATGATGTACATAAATCATTGAGCCAGCATTTCAAAGAAGATGAAATTGGTCATATGACTTGTTTAGGAAGATGCCATGAAAACAGTGCTTTTAATTATAATGGCAAAAACTACTCTGGAAAAGCATCTACCCAAATAGCTGAAATCATTAAGGATAGTAATGGCAACAATGACAGTTACAATGTGGCTGCTGATGGAAAAGCGATTCTTACTGCAGACTTCCCTGGTGTTGATGAATTTTATAGCCCATTGAAGAGTTATTTAGACAAAGGTAGACAAGCAATATTAGATGAGATTAAAAAATCAAATATAAGAGGGCGTGGTGGAGCAGGTTTCCCAATGGGATTTAAGTTAGAATCATGTATGAACATGGAATCTGATCAAAAATTCATTATCTGTAATGCAGATGAAGGAGATCCGGGGGCTTATTCAGATAGATATTTATTAGAAGAAAAACCGCATGCTGTTCTACTTGGAATGATGATGGCTGGTTTTGTCACAGGTGCTAATTGGGGAATCTTATATATTAGAGCAGAGTATCCTGAAGCTGCAGATATCGTTCAAGAAGCCATTGACACCTTGCATAGCAAAAACTTATTAGGAGAAAATATTCTAGGATCCAACTTTAACTACAATTTTAAAATAATTAGAGCCCAGGGAGCTTATATCTGCGGAGAAGAAACAGCCTTAATAAATTCAATTGAAGGACAGAGAGCTGAAGTAAGAACTCGCCCTCCCTATCCTACTCAAGCAGGATTATTTAATAAACCTACAATTGTAAACAATGTTGAAACTTTAGCTGCTGTTCCTTGGATATTAGCTAATGGTGGAGAACAATACAGTTCATTGGGTACAGAAAAATCAACCGGAACCAAACTAATTTGTTTGGACAGCTTCTTTAATAAGCCAGGAATCTATGAAGTTGAAATGGGTACATCACTTGAAAAAGTGATCAACCAACTTGGTGGAGGTTTCAAAAGTCCAGTAAAAGCAATGCAGATTGGAGGTCCATTAGGAGGTTTAGTACCTGTTAATAAGATCAATGATTTATCAATTGACTTTGAAACATTTCAAAAAGAAGGTTTTCTTTTAGGTCATGGATCAGTGGTAGCTGTTCCTGAGTCTTTTTCTATGATTAAGTTCATTGAGCACCTATTTGATTTTGCTGCATTTGAAAGTTGTGGAAAGTGTTTCCCTTGTAGACTAGGAACCAAAAGAGGACACGAAATGTTTGAGAAAGCGGCAAATGGAACATCCAAATTAAACAAAGAATTAGTAAATGATTTGTTGCACACACTAGAAACAGGATCCTTATGCGCTCACGGTGGCGGAATTCCACTTCCTGTAAAAAATGCATTGCAATATTTTGAAGAAGAACTAAAACCTTATTTCGGCTAGAATGGGTTTGTTAACTCCTTCTAAGATTCAAATCACCGATCATCTTGATCGAGCAAAATTTTTATTTCTTTGGAGACTAACATTACTGTTTGTTCTGCTCCTATCCTTACTGGCGGTATTATTTTTCTTTTTAGAGAATAGCTATACTTATATCACCTATATGGTGGGTGATTTAATCGCCATTTCAGGATTAGTGTATCTCTATTACACCCAAGATTTTCGTAGAATTTTCATTGCGTTTGGAACATTAGGAAGTGTTATTGTACAACTTGATCTTTTCTTAATCCAAGACTCTCACCACTATCCCGGATTCTTATGGATGACCATGTTAATAATCCTGGCTTTTTATGGCATTGGTAAAATATGGGGAGTTATCATTTTAATAGCAAATATTGTTGGTACAGTTGTATTCTTTTTAACCACTTTGTATGATCATTATGATGCAATTGTTATTACAGATCATAACTCCGCATTATTGATTGCTATTGAATTACCAGTAATAATGATCATTATTAGTTATCTGGTGTTTTTGGATGAAAAAGCACATGAACAAATTCAAAATGACTTAATTGAAGCAAATAAATCTCTAGAAGCCAATAACCGTGAGATCTCTAGGAGAGATCAAGAAAAAACGATCCTAGTTAAAGAAATACATCACAGAGTTAAAAACAATTTGCAGATCATAATTTCACTTTTGAGATTGCAAATGACAGACATTAAAAACCATGAATCCCGACAACACTTTTCTGAAGCAATTAATAGGGTCATGGTAATGTCATCAATCCATCAAAAATTGTACAAAGAGCAAGATTTAACTGAATTTAGCCTTGTATCTTATATTGAAGATTTGTCCTCAGAACTTAAATTGTTTTTTCTGGAAGAATTTCCAGTCGATATTACTGTAGAGTCGGATTATCGAATAATAGATCTCAAAACCGTTGTTCCTGTTGGTTTAATTATGAATGAGCTGTTATCCAATTCATTTAAATATGCATTTGAATCTTCAGAATCGGGAAAAATTAGCATATTTATTAAGGATCAAGGTGAATATTTTGATTTGATATATTTTGACAACGGTACTTGGAAAGAGACCACAGATGAAAACGCCGGATTTGGCCTGGAATTAATCAATACACTTGCTGAACAATTGAATGGTACAGTTGAATTCAAAACAGGAAAAGAAGGCACCTTTTACAAGTTTCATTTGCAAAAACTAACCGACTAGCTATGAAAAATAGAAGACAATTTTTGAAAGTATCTGCATTGGGAAGTGTAGCTGTATTAACCAATACTGCTTGCAACGGACAAGAGTCAGCTGACAATCAAAAAGATACGAACGAAATAATAAATATTGAAGTTAAAAAACCCATTGTTGTCTCTACCTGGAATCATGGAATGGATGCAAATAAAGCGGCATGGGAGGTATTGTCCAACAAGGGTTCAGCATTAGATGCTGTTGAAGCCGGAGTTAGGGTTACTGAATCTGATGCAGATAACATGTCTGTAGGTCTTGGTGGATTGCCCGATAGAGATGGCATTGTCACTTTGGATGCCTGTATTATGGATCACAAAAGTAATTGCGGCGCCGTAGCCTTTTTACAGAATATAGAAAATCCCATTTCTGTTGCGCGTAAAGTAATGGAAGACACCCCTCATGTGATGCTTGCTGGAGAAGGAGCTTTAATGTTTGCTAAAGACAAAGGTTTCAAAGAAACCAATTTACTTACAGATAATGCAAAAAAGGCCTGGGAAGAATGGATGAAAGATGCTGAATACAAACCAGTAATTAATATTGAAAATCACGACACAATAGGTATGTTAGCTTTGGATGAGGAAGGTAATTTATCTGGAGCGTGCACAACCAGTGGATTAGCTTATAAAATGCACGGCCGAGTTGGAGATTCACCAATTATTGGAGCAGGTTTATTTGTGGATAATGAAGTTGGAGCCGCATGCGCCACAGGTGTAGGTGAAGCTGTAATAAGAACTGCTGGATCGGCAATGGTTGTTGAACTTATGAGACAAGGGAAGACACCTGAAGAAGCATGTAAGGAAGTAATTGGAAGAATCATCAGTAAACACGAAAATATTGAAAATATTCAAGTAGGATTTATTGCGCTTAACAAAAATGGAGAATTTGGATGCTATGGTGTTCATAGCGGTTTTAACATAGCCTTGCGTGATAATGAAAATGAGAAAATGGTGGATGCCAAATTTGAACTTAACAAATAGAAAGTCACTATTTTCTGTTGAAATATTTAATTAGTCTGAATTGAAGTTGTCACTTCATTTTTCTTATATTTAGAAAGATAATTTATTGCCTTAAAACACACCTTAATGAAAGTCGCTTACATCAATAACGTTCCTTTTGAAATTGAAGAAGGAGAAACAATTCTCAACTTTCTTAAAAGAAACCACACCAACAAAGTACCCACACTTTGTGATGCTCCTAATTTAGATCCATTTGGGTCATGTAGAGTTTGTAGTGTTGACGTGGCTATGGAAATGGATGGAAATACCAAAACATTTGCATCATGCCATACTCCTATTATGGAGGGGCAATACATTTATCCTGAATCTGATAATATCAGAAAACTTAGAAAAAATATTTTGGAATTGGTTTTAACTGACCATCCATTGGATTGCTTGACTTGTGAGGTAAACGGAAATTGCGAATTGCAAGATGTTGCAGCTGAAGTTGGAATAAGAGATGTGCGTTATGAGGCTGGCGCAAATCACCTTGATAAAAAGAAAGACTTGTCTCACCCTTATATGACTTCAGACTTTTCAAAATGCATCAACTGTTATCGTTGTGTTAGAGCATGTGATGAAGTTCAAGGTGAGTTTGTACTTAATATGGCCGGTAGAGGTTTTGATAGCCACATTGTAAAAGGAAATGATGTTTCATTTATGGACTCAGATTGCGTTAGCTGTGGAGCTTGTGCTCAAGCATGTCCTACTTCGGCTATTTCAGACGTATTTGAATCAAAAGCTATTACAAATGCAGAAGTTACAAGAACAGTTTGTACTTATTGCGGTGTTGGTTGCAACTTGGAAGTATCCAGTATAAATAACGAAATTTTATCCATTAGAGCTCCTTATGAAGCTGAAGCTAATGGTGGACATACTTGTTTAAAAGGTAGATATGCCTTTAAATTTTACAATCACCCTGATCGATTAACTTCTCCATTAATTAAACAACCAAATGGAGAATTTAAAGCTGTTAGCTGGGACGAAGCTTATGATTTCATTGTTGCTGAATTAAAAAGAATAATGAAAGATAGCGGTCCGGATGCGATAGCAGGAATTTCTTCAGCAAGAACTCCGAATGAAGAGAATTACTTGATGCAAAAGTTAATGCGTGCTGTTGTAGGTACAAATAACATTGATTGTTGTGCACGTGTTTGCCACTCTCCTACTGCTTTAGGTATGCAAAGAGCTTTTGGAACAGGAGCTGCAACAAACTCAATAGAAGATCTTAAATACACAGATTGTATTTTAGTGATTGGTGCCAACCCTACTGCTGCTCACCCTGTAACTGGAGCTAAAATAAAGCAGAGAATGATGAAAAATGTTACGGGTATCGTAATTGATCCTCGTAAAATTGAATTAGCAAAATATGCCAAATATCATCTTCAATTAAAACCTGGAACTAATGTAGCCTTGTTGAATATGATGCTTTACTACATTATCTCAGAAGGAGTTGAAGACAAAGAATTCATTGCAAGCAGATGTGAAGGATATGAAGAAATGAAGGCTGAAATTCTAGCCTTAGATATAAATGAATTAGAAAAAATCACAGGTGTTGACAAAAACCTTGTCCGTGAAGCGAGTTTAGCTTATGCTAATGCAAAAGCAGCTATGGAATTCCACGGATTAGGTGTTACGGAGCATTTGCAGGGAACATTCACCGTGCAGTTAATTGCTGATTTAGCCATGATTACAGGTAATATTGGTAAAAAAGGAGCAGGTGTAAATCCTTTAAGAGGTCAAAACAATGTTCAGGGAGCGGCCGACATGGGTGCTCAGCCTCACCAAGGAGCAGGATATTTAGATGTAACTAATCCTGACATCAACGCAAAATACAAGGCCTTTTATGGTTCAGATGTAGTTCCTTCACATATTGGATATAAAATCCCTGAAATGTTTGAAGCAGCAATTGATGGTAAATTAAAAGCACTTTGGATTATTGGTGAAGATGTTGTACAAACTGATCCTAATACTTTAAAAGTAATGAAGGCCATGGATAGTGTTGATTTACTTGTCGTTCAGGAGTTATTTATGACGGAGACAGCTAAACATGCTACTGTTGTTTTACCTGGTGCATCATTCCTTGAAAAAGATGGAACATTTACCAATGGTGAAAGAAGAATTCAGCGAGTAAATAAAGTTGTTGAGCCATTAGAAGGTACAAAATCTGACGGTCAAATTATTGTTGACGTTATGAACAGATTAGGATACAATCAACCTGACTACACTGCCGAAGGAGTTCTTGAAGAAGTATCTCAAATTGTTCCATTCTTTAGAGGAGTTGTTTGGGATGAGTTGGGAGATAACGGTAAACAATGGCCTGTTGCTGCAGATGGTACAGATACTCAAATGTTGCACATTGAAGAATTTAAACGTGGTAAAGGTAAATTCTCTTTCTTCCCATATGAAGAATCACATGAGGTTGCTGCTCACGGAAAAGACTATCCATATATTATCACTACCAACAGAGAGTTAGAACATTACAATTGTGGTGCTATGACTAGAAGAACTGGTAATGTGGAAATCTTAAAAGAAGATGTATTAATGATTCATCCTGATGATGCTGCTGCAAATGGAATTGCTGATGGTGATTTTGTATGTGTAGAATCACCTAGAGGGAAAGTAGACATTAAGGCTTACATCACAGATGAGATGAAGCCGGGAATTTTAAGTTCAACTTTCCACTTCCCTGAAATCATGTTGAATGTTATTACTTCTGATGAACATTGTTCAGAGTCATTATGTCCCGAATACAAAGTGGTTTCCTGCAGAATTAGAAAATCTAAAGGAAAACACAAAGCAATGGCAGAAGCAACCACTGAAGCACACTGATGAAAAAGTTAATCCTGATAGTATTTTTACTATGGTCAGGATTTATACTGGCTCAAATTGACAAGGAATCAACTCCTTTGCAATCATTAAAAGGTATGAACGTAAGATCGTTTAGTAGTCTTAATGAAGATGCAAAGGAACTGTTAATAGGAACCAAAGGAAAAGCTGGTGAAGCCAAAGTATTTTATTCAGATGATTTTGGTACAAACTGGACTTCTTTAAATCAAGACAAATCTATCTGCGCAAATTGCGAGGACATCCAGTCTGTATGCTTTTTGGATGAAAAAACCTTTTTAGTAGGCACAAAAGCCAATGGACTTTACATCACACAAGACAAGGGAAATTCTTTCAAAAAAGTTGACAGCTATAAGGATAAAGAAGTTCGATCAATTGTAAGGTCTCCTATTGGAACAACTTACATAGCAACCGGAACAATGGGTGTTGTCAAGTCAGAGGATAATGGTAAAAGCTGGAGTGAGCCTCTTACCAAAAGTTTAGACTTTATAAAACTAAAATTGCCACCGCGTTCTAACTTAATTATTTACGGTATAACCAAATCTCATGGTATTCATAAAAGCTATGACGGAGGTAAAAACTGGAAACAAGTATTGATTGATAAAGAAATAAATATTCTGGACATGGAATTCATTCAAAATGAAATCTATGCTGTTGGAAATAATGGCAAGGAAAACTTTCTTTTTAAAAGCTACATGGGAGATAAGAACTGGAAAACTTATAAGTTGGATATGTTTGGTTTGGTTAACAACATGCATATTGTTCAGACATTTAATGATTACATCTTGTTTTTCGGAACTGAATCAAACGGAATACAGAAATCTGTAGCAATTGAATATTCACTTAAAGGATTTAAATGCACTGAAATTATAGAAGATGACGAATCTAAATCAAGCAATGTATTTTCTAACAAAGAATACATCTACCATTTTAGTTCTAATGATGGTGTATTTAGATTTAAAAGAGAAAAAGAATGTGGTGTAAAAGTGCCCATTTTTGTAGCGCCCGGTTCAGAAAAATTTGATCCATTTGCTATTGAGAGCACCTGTTCCCTCTCCTATTTTTACTTTAGAATCTACGATAAATATGGGAAAGAAGTATTGGTTGATAGTACAGGACTCAATACAGCCAATCAAAAACTAAACGATAAAACGTATTTTCAAAAATCTGACAACTACGTTTATTGGTTAAAGGGCAATTTTGAGAGTCAAGTTGACACTTTTAATCTCAAAGGACACATTCGTGTAATGGTGCAACAATGATTTTGACTATCTTCATGCCTGTATGAAATTTAGTGAGTTAGAACTTGAAGAGCAATTGTTAGATGCCATCTCTTATATGGGATTTGAAAATGCCACCCCAATACAAGAAAAAGCCATCCCTGAAATACTAGCCAATAAAGATCTTTTGGCATGTGCACAAACCGGCACAGGTAAAACAGCAGCTTTTGTCCTACCAATATTAAACAAACTGATTAACAAATCAGACAACTCAATTAACACTTTAATTATTGTTCCAACAAGAGAACTAGCTATTCAAATAGAACAGCAAATTCAAGGAATATCTTACTTTACAAGTGTAGGTTCACAAACAGTATATGGAGGTGGTGACGGAAAAGATTGGGAAATTCAAAAGGCAGCATTAAAAAGTGGAACAGATATAATAGTCGCAACCCCGGGAAAACTTATTTCTCACTTAAAATTGGGCTACGTAAACTTTAAAAATTTACAGCACTTGGTGTTGGATGAAGCTGATAGAATGCTGGACATGGGATTTATTGATGATATTAAAAAAATCATTTCTCACATTCCAAAAAAGAGACAAACATTAATGTTTAGTGCTACAATGCCTGATCAAATTAGAAGTTTGGCCAAACATATTCTTCATCAACCTGTTGAAATTTCGCTCTCAATCTCTAAACCTGCTGAAGGAGTGACACAAAAAGCATATTTGTGTCATGATGATCAAAAATTAAAAATTCTTGACTTCATTCTAAAAGAAAGAGAGGATTACGATAGCATTATTATATTCTCCTCTACCAAGCAAAAAGTGTTTGACATAGTGCAATCACTCAAAAGAAGAAATTATATGGCTGAAGGAATATCTTCTAATTTGGAGCAATCTGATAGAGAAGAAGTTTTGAGAGGTTTTAGATCTAAACGAATCAGAATACTTGTAGCGACAGATGTGATGAGTAGAGGAATTGATATTAAAGGTATCAATATGGTGATCAATTATGACACACCTTCTGATGCAGAGGATTATGTGCACAGAGTTGGTCGTACAGCCAGAGCAAAATCTGAAGGAGAAGCATTTACTTTGATCAACAGTAAGGACATGGTAAAGTTTTCCAGAATTGAAAAGCTTATAGGAATGGAAATAGAGAAACTTGCTCCACCTACAGATTTTGGTGAAGGTCCTGAATGGAAAGTACCAGAAAGAAATAAGAACAAGAAGAGAAACTTCAAGCATAAGCACAAGTCAAAAAATCACAAGCATAAAAATTCAGGCAAGAAGGGAAATAATAATCCTAAAAAAACGTAAAAACCTTTCAAATAATAAAAGAATACCCATTTAAGAAAGACAAAGGCGTTACTTTTACAATAATCCTTCTTATTTTAGTGATACTATTATAACTCAAAACTATTTTATCTTGACCTATGCTGCGATTTTTAGTCACAACCATTTCGATATTATCTATAGTCAACCTATCATTTGCACAAAAAAAATACCAGGGATTACTTTGGGAAATTAGTGGAAATGGACTTTCTGAACCAAGTTATTTGTATGGAACAATGCACGTTTCAAACAAACTTGCTTTTAATGTAAGCGACTCATTTTACCATTGTTTAAGCGGAGTTGATGCCATTGCTTTAGAATCATCTCCTGAAACCTGGATGGATGAATACAGAGAAATGGGCTCGTTTGGTGGCTGGGGCGGTTTTAATTATGGATCCGATTTCTATAAGAAGGCTTTTAGTGTAGAAGAACCGGGAAATGAATTCATTTATGGTTTACTAGAGAATAAAAATGGATTGATGAACCAAATATTATACAGATTCCATCCCGGAAATGAAGATTATCAAGAGAATACATATTTGGACATGTTCATCTTCCAGGCAGGCGCTAAAACATCCAGACCAATTCACAGTTTAGAAACTTTTGATGAAGTAAACGAATTGTCTGTTAAATCAATGACTCCGGATAAAGAGAAAAAACGTGATAACAGCAACAACAGTTATTTGGAAAACAATGGTAAAAGAAAATATGTTTTACTTGAAGAAGCCTATAGACGTGGAGATTTAGATCAAATAGACTCACTGAGTAAGGCAAATAATCCAACCTCTGTTTATCACAAATACTTCATTGTTGAGCGAAATAAAAACATGATGAACCGATTGGATTCAATCATGAAAACCCAATCAGTATTTACTGGAATTGGAGCAGCACATTTACCAGGAGAAGAAGGAGCTATTGAATTATTGAGAGATAAAGGATACACGGTAAGACCTGTATCTAACAAGAGTACTAGCAAATCGCATAAAATGCGTAAAAAAATGGAGAGCTTGTATAGAGCTGTAGATTTCAAAAAAGTAGTTACTACAGACGGATTTATTGAAGTAAATGTACCAGGTAAGTTATATGAAATGCCAACCTATAGAAGAGGAAGATTAGAGTATTTATGCCCTGAGCCTATTAATGGTGGTTATTTCAGTGTTATTAGACTTTTTACTTTCGGATCAATCTATAACAAAGAGCCTGAATATTATAAAGAAACCTTTGATAGCTTATTATACATTGCTACGCCGGGAGAAATTATGAAGAAGGATGAAATCAATGTCAATGGTCACTTTGGTTACAACATCTTAACTAAAACTTCAAAGAATGCATTTGTAAATTATAACGTCTTCTTCACTCCTACCGAGATCATAGTATTTAAAGGATCAGGAATTGGTGAATACATTGAAAAATCTGAACCTCAGTCATTCTTTAATAACATCAAACTTGCGCCTTTAAGCAGTGATTGGAAGACCATCTCTCCAAAATTTGCAGGTGCAAGCTGGTCAATGAAAGGTATGGTGTCAGGGCAAGATATGATTGAAGAAATGGATGAAACCTCAATAGATCCACTTTACCAATCTTATGATGCAGAAACCAAAGCTTATTTTCAGGTAATGAGATATCACTACAATGATCTTGATTACATTGAAGAAGATTCATTTGACCTTTATTTCCTTGGAAAAAAATATGCAGATCAATTGGGATATGAAATCTACAACTCTACATATAATCATAACGGCACCTACGCTTATGTTACTCAGCAATTAAAGAAAGATGAAGATCATCCTGAAATGGCTGATCAATTAAGAATTAAAATTCTTACAAAAGCAGGTGCTTATTATATGATGTCCACTACTGCTGAAGATGCGGATGCCAATAAATTCTTTGACAGCTTCAATTTTACAGCATATGATTTAAATGATGAATACGAAGTTTGGGAGGATACCAATCTATTTTACTCGGTTAACACCATTAAGAAGGATGATAAACCGAATATGAGAAATATGGGATATGGCTACTTTAATTACCGTGAAGATGATGAGGAAGACAAATCATATTTGAGTGATACAAAATCAAAAAATCACTTTTATCATAAAACAAATGAGTCTGTTTGGGTTGGATATGTAAAATTCCATGATTATGAAGGTGCTGATTCTTTAGAGCAGTTCTGGGATTATAGAACCGAAAGATTAACTGATGAGAATGGTTTTATTGTATCTAGAAAAAAAGAAAGCAATAAAGATGGAGATTTGGTATTGGACTTTATGCTTTCAGATACAGGAAGTGCAAAAGGAATCTTAACCAAGTTTAGATTACATCATGGTGTACTTTACACCCTACAAACATTAATCGACACAATTGAAGGCCCATCAGCTTATCAGCAGAAGTTTTTTGATTCTTTCTCTCCTAAAGACACGTTGATTGGTAGAGATATCTTTGAAGATAAGGCTCAAGTTTTTATTGAACACGCGCTTGGAGAAGATAGTCTTCAAAAGGTAAACTCAATGAAATCAATTAACAAAGTTGACTTTCAGGACAAAGATGTAAGCGGCATTATTAAAATTTATAATGAGTTTGAATTTGATGAAGAAGAAGAAACTGATCAGAAAGAAGATTTGATAATGGCTCTAGGAAATAGAGAAGTTGAAGAGGCTTATGACTTTTTATATGAAGTATATGATTCAAACAATTTCAATTCAGACCTTCAAATGATTGTATTAAAGTGTTTCTCTTATACTGAGACTCAACATGCCTATGATGCAATACAAGATTTATTAATTGAAAAAACTCCTTTTACTGAAAAGAAAAGCAAGCTTTCTTTCTTCAATAATTTGTATGATTCACTTGAGTTAGCCACAGGTTATTATCCTGAAATGCTTGATTTGGTTGTTTATCCTGAATACAAACCATATGTAGTTGAATTACTTGCAGATGGATATAAGGACAAAATATTTGATTACAAACACTTTGCTCCGCGTAAAAATATCATTTTCAGAGACGCTTACATTGAATTGAAAAGAACTGTTGCTAATCAAGAACAAGGTAAAAAGAAAGGGAATTACTACAATATCTCTCAAACTGCTAAATATCACACTTTGTTTATGGATTACTACGCGTTAATGTGTGGATTTAAGAAAAATGGAGTACAAGAAACTGACAAGTTCTTTAAGGATATATACCGCATTAAAAACAAAAAGTTTTTACTTGAAGCAGAAATCATTCATCATCAATTGGGCTTAGATGTTGATACAGCAAAAATTAATGAGGTTGCAAATGACCTTGACTACAGAGTATGGGCCTATAACAGATTGGATGATGAAGAAATGTTAGAATTCTACACTCCTACTATCACACAGGAAGATATGGCATTTGCTTTATTGTATAATAAAGGCTATGATGAAGAAGAAGATACTGTTGTTTTTGTCAGAAAAGAATATGTAGACAATGGTAAAGACCAGGGTTATGTTTATTTCTTCAAGAGAAAAACTGAAGACACTAAAAACTGGATGATTGATTATGTAGGATTAATGCCGGCTGAAGAAAATGAAATGGATACACATGTAGACACTAAGAAAGGATTGTCGGTTAAAAATGATGAAGAAATTGAGCTTACAATAGAAAAAACCCTGGAGATCTATGAATACGAACACCGTAAAAGAGTGGTTGTAACAGGATATGACTGGGGAAGTTGGGGTGGTCTCTTCTAGCCTAATACATCTTTGCTGAGTGAAATACTTTTTACCATTCGTGCTGTTGTTGCTTTTTGTGGCTTGCGATTCAAATAACAATGAAATTGATATTGACAATCAAGAACAAAAACAAGATGAAGTTAATCTTCAAATCACGCAATGTTCTATAAAATGGGATAATTTCACAGATCAATTGGAAATAGAATCTGCTGATACAGATTATCAAAAGGAACAAGATTCCTTGAGAAAAGTATTAATGGAATTAAAAGAAAGTACAGCTTTAAAAGAAAGTATTTTACAAGAACTGTATTTGAGATCTAATGCAGAAATTGAAGGAGATCTGGTAAAAGTAGGGATAGATTTTAATTTACATGGCTTTGACTGCGGCGCACCAGATTGCTATTCTACCAGCCTTAGTTTTTCGTTTCCGCAAAGTGAATTGAAGCAAATGCCGGATAAAATTGAAGTAACCATTTCAGAAACCGGATGCGTTGATAAAGAATATAACACTATCTCTAAATTCCATAAAAAAGCCTTTCAAAAAGAGTTTGTGATTTATGGAAATAACAAAAATCAATATCTGGTTATATATAACTATGATCCTGAAATTGTTGATTATGCTCTTTTCTTTGACAATCTTGATACCCAACCTACAAAAGAAAATGCAATGCATGTACTTTCTTTATTTGAAGAAAGTGAAGAATATGAAGACGTACCCTACAGGAGTAGAAACTTGTCTTTTGTTGAATACGAGTTTATGATTCCTTCAAAATAGAACAACTATTTACCTACCAACCTTTTAATAATGGCAGCAACTGGCTCTATCTTTGTAGTATTTTCAATAGTTGGACCTGCACACCAAACAGTTTTATAAGTTGCACTAAATGCTGATTTTTCTAAGGCTTTCATTCCCTTTACAAATGTCAACATCTTCACCCATTTCTTTAAACGTTTGTTTTTTGAAAGTACACGCTCAAACCAGTTTTGCTTTGTTCCTATTTTTTGAACATACGGTGTATTGATAACAGTGCATGGAGTTCCTGAGACTTTAGTACTCATTACAATATCATCCTTACCAAAATCTACACAAGCTTGTTTGTATTCATCTGACACATCAGATTCTTCTGAGGCTATAAAGATACTTCCAACAGATACGCCACAAGCACCTAATGACATGATGTAATCTAAATCCTCTTTATTACCAACACCTCCTGCAGAAATAATAGGAATAGCACAATTTTCATTTAAGAGTGGTATCAATTCTTCAGGACTCATATTTCCTGCATGCCCTCCTGCCCTATTGTTTACGGCAATTACGGCATCAGCACCTAATTCCTCTACTTTTTTTGCGTATGCTAAATCTACAACATCACAAAATACTTTTATGCCAGCTGGTTTACAGGCTTCAATGACTTCTTTAGGATTACCCAATGATGTTATAATGAAATCTACTTTTTTATCCAGACATGTTTTTAACTGAGTAGCAACTTTAGGGTTGGATTTATTTACAATTAAATTAATTCCAATGGCACCATCAGTTTTAGAGCGAATTTCATCTAAAGCTGCTCTAAATTCTTCATCCGTTCTATAATTCAAAGCAGGAATACAAGTTGCAATCCCATTATTGGCTCCGGCAATCAACATTTTAGCATTTGATACTAAAAACATTGGCGCCATAATAATCGGATATTCAATATTCAGTATTTCGGTAAGAGATGGTTTTGCACTCATGTGTTTAATTTATTGAGATGAAACTAATGTAAATGTACAATATTTTATGCATGCATAACATTGTATAGCATAAAAAAATTCCAAACCTTCGTATTAGATTTGGAATTTTTACAAGTATCATGTGTGATCTAAGTCTTATTCGTCTAGATCTTTACGCATTTGATTTTGCTCAAATTTTCTAATTCTCTCTCTCAACAATCTTGCGTAATCTTTTCCATCTTTAATTCTATAATCTGTGTATGATTTTTCAGCCCATTCTAAGGCACCATAAATATCTCCATTGATTTCAGAATATACAGCCATATTGTAACAAGCTTTACCTGCTACTTTTCTTTTAGGACTTTTGGTAGCTAATAACCATTTTTCAGCAGCTCCGTCAAAATTGTTAACCTGAGCTCTTCTATGCCCCATTTTTATTTCAGGACTTCCCCCTTTAAAGTATTCTCTCCATACTCTAAATCTCTGATCTTCAAATCTTCCACCATAATATCTACCGATTTGTGTTCCCAATTGCTTTACAGCTTGTCCTCTTTTAAGGATTGTACTTGCTGCTTTAACTGGGTTAATTCCAGATCCTGTAGAAACTATTTGATCTCTCCACCAAAATTCATCTCTGATCCATTTGTTTTTTGGATCATAAATTCTCCATCCTGTTTTTATCCAGGTTCTACTTGTAGCAGTATGTCTAAGTACAGGAACATTTCCTAATGGTGTTGATTGATTAACTGTTTCAGTGCTATAGCTAATTTTAGTATCTGTATCAAATACTTCTAACACAACTAAAATTTGAACTTCGTTAGAATCACAAATTCTTTGAACTTCATCCCATGGAAGTTGAGCAGGAAAAATATCCATTCCTCCCCCTTTTACAGTCATGCTATCCAGCATTAACACTTTTTTAAATCTAGGATTTTGCGTCAATTCTGAAAATGCTCCTTCCACAGCAGCTTTTGATCCTTCTTGATCTACATTTCCTTCAAGCGTAAGTGCATTATCGATTACATCTAAAACTTTAGCAGCTCCTGCAGAGTAACTTCTATTAATCACTCCTACCGTTTCAAATTCTTTTTCAAGAAAAACTGGTGCTGGTTCAGTTACTGTTGTATAAATGCGATTTTTGCAGGCACTTAACGCTCCTACAAATACTAAAACTAGTAACAGGTATAAACTTTTCATTACGTGTAATTTGGGGTTTGCTTTGGCAAACTTGGTTTCTAATTTCCCTACACTACAAATCTGATGCCGAACTTATCATTTCAGCAATATCTAAAACTTTTATATCGTTTTCTTTATTGAAATTTTTAACTCCATCAGTCATCATTGTATTGCAAAATGGACATCCTGTAGCAATAATGTTGGCATTGGTAGCCAAGGCATCTTCAGTTCTTTCAATATTTACTTCCTTATCTCCTTTTTCAGCTTCCTTAAACATCTGAGCTCCACCTGCTCCACAACATAAACCTTTAGCCTTGCAACGTTTCATCTCAACCAATTCAGCATCTAATTTTTTCAATACTTCTCTTGGTGCTTCATATACTTCATTGGCACGACCTAAA
The DNA here is from genome assembly GCF_019740355.2 of Paracrocinitomix mangrovi. Taxonomy (GTDB): domain Bacteria; phylum Bacteroidota; class Bacteroidia; order Flavobacteriales_D; family Crocinitomicaceae; genus Paracrocinitomix; species Paracrocinitomix mangrovi. The sequence continues at coordinate 637,289 of NZ_CP091819.1, forward strand.
TAACAAGGATCATGGAAAGTGATTTTTTTACCTTTAAAAGCTCCACCTTCTACTTTCAATCTTCCTTCTTTAAATAGGCTCTCTAAAAGTTGAGTATGGTGAACCACTTCATAATTCCCTCCCAATCCGGGATATTCATTTTTAAGTGTATTAAAACAATGAGGACAAGCAGTTACAATTTTCTTCACTTCATAACCATCAAGCACCTGAATATTCATCATGGCTTGCATTTGAAATAAGAATTCGTTACCTGCTCTTTTTGCCGGATCACCAGTACAAGATTCTTCAGTTCCCAAAACTGCAAACTTAACGTTGCATTGGTTTAAGATCTTTACAATTGCCTTGGTGATCTTTTTAGCTCTATCATCAAAACTACCTGCGCATCCTACCCAAAACAAAATTTCCGGTGTTTCTCCTGCGGCCATCATTTCGGCCATTGTTGGAACTTTTAATTCACTCATCTTTTTCTCTTATTCTGAAATATCATGTACAAATAATCCACTTCTAAGTTTAGGCTCAAACCATGTTACTTTTGGTGGCATTATCATATCGTTATCCGAAATATCAATTAACTGTTGCATACTTACAGGGAACATTGCAAAAGCAACTTTCATTTCTCCACTGTCTACACGTTTTTCTAATTCACCTAATCCTCTAATACCTCCAACAAACTCAATTCTATTGTCTGTTCTCAAGTCTTTGATACCTAAAATAGGCTCTAGTACTTGATTTGATAAAATTGTTACATCTAAAACTCCTACAGGATCCTTATCGTCAAATGTTCCATCTTTAGCTGACAATTTATACCAGCTTCCATTTAGATACATTCCAAACTCGTGTAATTTCCCTGGTTTGGCTTGTCCACTTACTTTTTCTACATTAAAAGATGCTTCAATTTTACCGATAAACTCTTCTTCTGATAAATCATTTAAATCTTTTACAACTCTGTTGTAATCTATAATCTTTAATTCGTTATCCGGGAAAAGCACAGCCATAAAATAGTTGTATCTCTTTCCATTATTAGAAGTACCACTATCTTTTTCTCTAAATTCTTTTCCTACAAGTGCTCCGGCAGCTGTTCTGTGATGTCCATCTGCTATATATATACTTGGAACTTTCTTATCAAAAAGTAACTGAATGCTATCAATATCTTCTTGTCCATCAATTACCCATAATTTATGTCTGATACCATCAATTGTTGTAATGTCATGCAAAGGCTGATTTTGCTTGTATTTATTGACAATTACATTAATATCATCTACATGTGGATATGAAAAAAACACAGGCTCATAATTTACCTGACTATATCTAACGTGATTTTTTCTATCCTCTTCTTTATCCGGACGAGTTAATTCATGTTTCTTAATGTTATTATTGAAATAGTCATCAATTGCACAACATCCTACTAAACCTGTTTGGACATGATCGCCCATTTTAATCTCGTAAGCGTAGAAATTCTCTTTATCATCCTGAACCATTACACCTTGATCCATCAATGATTTAAAGTTTTCAGCTCCTTTTTGATAAACCTCAGTTGCGTGTTCATCATGACCTACAGGAAAATCTATTTCAGGCTTAATAACCCTGTAAAAACTGATTGGATTTCCTTCTGCTTCTGCTCTAGCCTCTTCAGAGTTTAAAACATCATAAGGTCTTGAAACAATTTTTTCTGCTTTATCTGCTTGTGGACGTATTGCTTTAAATGGTACTAAAATTGACATTCAATAAATGGTTTGTGTAATAAATTAATCTTCGTCTTTCCAGTTCAATCTATCTGAAGGAGAGAACTGCCAAGGAGCCTGATTGTTTTCAATGTTTGTATTCATTGTCATTAACTCAGCGGGTATTTTTGATTCTTCCATCACTAAATACCTTCTTAAATCAACAATAATTGACAATGGATCAATATTTACAGGACACTCTTGAACACAGGCGTTGCAAGATGTACAAGCCCAAACTTCTTCTTCTGTGATGTAATCACCTAAAAGTGATTTACCATCATTAAAATCTTTGTTTTTTCTTAAGCCTTTACCTACCTCTTCTGCTCTGTCCCTTACATCCATCATGATTTTACGAGGAGACAACTTTTTACCTGTAATATTAGCTGGGCAAGATGATGTACATCTACCACACTCTGTACAGGTGTAAGCATTCATTATGTTCACCCAAGTAAGATCTGTAACGTCTTTTGCTCCAAACTTCTGTGGCTCAGCATTTTCATCAGCCGGTGGAGCCGCAAATGGATCTGCATTTGGATCCAACATCAATTTCACCTCATTAGTAACAGCTTCCATATTAGTAAACTGTCCTTTAGGATTAAGGTTTGAGAAATACACATTAGGGAATGCCCATAAAATGTGCAAATGCTTTGAAAATGGTAAATAACATAAGAATGCCATTACTACAGCAAAGTGTCCCCACCATCCAATTCTTTCCAATAAATGAAGTGTACCGGTTTCCATACCACCAAAAATGGCATCACCTGTAAATGAACTAATGGCAAATCCAAATGAACCTGAACCGGCAGCATGGCTTTCGCCTCTTAATCTTAAAGCTTCATCAGCTCCATTCATTGTAAAAATGCAGATTACAAGCAAAAACTCAAGGTATAATATAATATTACCATCTAGTTTAGGCCATCCTGTCATTTCACTTTTAACAAAACGAGGAATCTTTAATAAATTTCTTCTGGCTAAAAATGAGAAAGTTGCAATTAAAGCTAACAATGACAACACTTCAATTAAACTGATGACAAAAGTGTAAAAACCACCTAATGGCTCTGAAAAAATTCTATGATTTCCAGTTGCACCATCAATAATAATTTCAATTAACTCTACTTGCGTGATAACAAATGCTACATAAATAAAGATGTGTAGGATTCCGGCTATTGGTCTTGTTACCATTTTTGATTGTCCTAAGGCAACTCTAATCATGGTTTTCATTCGCTCACCTTTATTGTCAGAGCGATCCAAAGACTTTCCTAATTTGATGTTATCAATGATCTGTTTTACTTTGATTCCAAAAAAAGTTGCAGAACCTAAGAAAATGAGAATAAAAATAATACTTCCTATCTCCATTAAATATGAATTAGCTTGTTATTGATATTGAATTTTTTTGCCGACTTCTACTGAATCAAGCACATCATCAAGTAATTGTTCTCTATCACTTGTGGTTTGATATCCTTTAGTTTTTCTACCAAAGAGGGAGAAGTGCACAAATTTGTTTGGATTCTGATCAAAGTCGTTTAACAATGATTGAAGGGCAATATTAGTTTCAATTAATTCTTGATGCAGACTATCTGTATACAACAACTTACCTAAAGTTCCGGTACCTTTATTCAATTCTGTCAGTGTAATATTGAGCTGTTCTAAATTTTCTTTGGTGGAAATAAAGATAGTATCCAAATCTGCATCTGAAAAATCTTGTGTTACAGAAGCCAGATTACTTAAGATAGTATTAATTGTATCATTTTGTTCAACCAAATTAGATGAGATATCTTTCAAATTTTTCAAAATCACATCAATATCATTTGTCGAATTTGAAATAACTACAGAAAGATTGTTCGCTAAATCACCGAACTTAGCAACGGCATCTCTTACTTCGTATAAGCTTTGATCAATTGTTACTGCAGCAGAGGTATCCCAGAATGCATTAACAGAAACGATAATTTGCTCTACAGATCCAATTAGTTCCTCTGTTTTCTTTTTAAGTGGTAAGATTTCTTGCTCTACTCTGTCTTGAATATCTTGCTGAGCATAAACATGATTAGGATCTATTTCATCACCATCATTGTAATAGGCAATATTTGATCTGGCTATTGTATCTGAAGGAATTCTAAGCTCTAATGCTTTTGTACCAAGGATATCCGAACTTATCAACCAGATTTCTGAATCTGTAGGCAATAACAACTCTTCTTTCTCAATGGTAAATCTAACCACAACTCTTGAAGCGTTATCTTCTTTCAAATCAACCTCAGTTACCTGACCAACTCGAACTCCGTTTAACTGTACTTCATTGGATGGTTGTAATCCGGCAGAGTTAGCAAACTCAGCTACAAACTCTCTGTCCTTACCAAAAATACTACTCCCCTTAAGGAAATTGGTTCCTACAAATAGCAGCAGCAAGCCTAACACTACTAGTAATCCTACTTTAAATTCTTTAGACACTTTCATGGATAAATCCAGGATTTTGTTTAACAATCGCTAAAATAGTGGAAATAATCTGAAGCAATCTCATAATGAAAGATTAATTCAAATCACTTTTCCACAATCAATTTTTATATTCTATAGTTTTACCGGCATCAGTTGAATCTTCTATCTCTTTCAACAACTTGTCCAGCGTTTGTTTTTGGTTTTTATCCGGTTGATAACCTTCATTTTTTAAACCAAAAATTGAAAAACTAAAAAAGTCATCCGGCTTAGCTGTCAAGTGATTCAACAAATTAACCACCAAAGAATCTATTTTCTTTGTTTCCTCTTTAATTACTCCGGTATATGCCCATTTACCAATTGAACCTTCTCCTTTTTGAACATTAGCTAACTGATCATTTAAATCATCAAAGCTATCACTTAATTCAGCTGAAGTTCCCTTTAAATCTATTCTGCCAATGCGTTTTGTGAAATTGGAAATATCCGTAGAAATCTGACCAAACCTACCCATCATTGTTTTATACTGTCCGGTAGCATTGGCTAAAGAGCTTTTAATACCATCCACCCTTTTCTTTTCCATTTGAGTTAACATGGTTAAGTTATGAGACATTTCATTATACCTGTTAACAGCTCCTCTTACATCATACATACTAGCATCAATGGTATATGAAGCTGATGAATCCCAAAAAGCTGAAACTTTTACAATGATCCCCTGTACTCTTTCAACTAATTCTGTTGTCTTGTCTTTAATTGGAATAATTTGTCTTTCAAATTGATCATCCATCCCCATGGCAACATGAACATTTTCATTCCAGAAATAATCCCCATCTTCATAATAACCTGAAGACGCTTTTACTGAATCTGGCGGCAATCTTAATTCCAATACCTTAGTACCTACCACATCTTCACTAATCATCCATAATTCAGTTTCTTTGGGAATTTTTAAATCCTCTTTATAAATTGAAAAGGCAACAACTACTTTATGTGCATCTCCCGGTTTTAAGTCAACATCTTTGATTTGTCCAATCACAATTCCGTTCAACAAAACATCATTCGTTGCACTCAAGCCATTCACCTGATCAAACTCGGCATAAAAAGTTCTGGATGATTTAAAAGGTCCTGTGTTTTTGACAAAGTTGTACCCTATAAAAAAGAATAGCGCAGACAGCACTACTAAAATTCCTATTTTAAATTCTCTGGATACTCTCATCTATGCTAATCAATAATCCTATTGAATTATTGACTGTAAATATAAGATGTTCAATGATGAATTCGTTAGTTTTCCACTAATTTAATTGCCTTATTAAGGTCAATCCTTTCGCTTCCTTGAAAAGCAACTACAAATGCATGTTCAAAGCCTTTCTTTCTAAGCTCTGCCTTTAATTTGTTTGCACTATCAATGTCTCTAAACAGTCCAACCGTGTATTTGTACAAGCCTCCGGATTGATACATTTTAACAGGCATATTCTGAAATCTTTCTGCCGTAACATCCAAAGGAGTTTCAGAAGTTTCAATTTGCACTTTAAAAATAACCTCTTCTTTCTTTACTTCAGCTTCTTCTAATCCATAAAGTGTGGTATCAATACCATTGATTGTTGAATTGACAGACAAATCAGCACCTTCATATTCTACTTTATACTTTTTAAATGCTTCAAATAATGAACTAGCCATTAAAGTTTGCGAAGCAGTATCAGCAAGAAAATTCTCTTCTTTTGGATTTGTTAAAAAACCTGTTTCAATTAACACACTTGGCATGGTTGTTTTATAAAGCACTAAAAAACCGGCTTGTCTAACACCTCTATTGTGTCTTTTTAATTTCTCAAATTCATCTTGTATTTTTACAGCCAGATTGATACTGTGATCTAAATAAACACTCAATTGTAGTGACCTAGCGATAATCGCATCTGCCGTTAATTCCTCATAATCATCAGCATTTTCAAATTCAATTACAGAGTTTTCACGTTCTGCAATTTTTCTCTGTGCTTCAGTTCTGTGTAATCCTAAAACATAAGTTTCTGCTCCAAAAGCTGCTTCAGGCCCTGAATTGGCATGAATACAAATAAAAAGATCTGCATTATTTTTATTGGCAATAGCTGCTCTTTCGTTTAACTCTACAAAAACATCAGTTTTTCTGGTATAGATAACGTTGATATCAGGAAAACTCTTTTCAATTGCCTTTCCTAACTTCAATGCGATATTGAGCGTAACTGTTTTTTCGTTTGAATGCTTTCCATGGCATCCCGGATCCTTACCTCCGTGTCCTGCATCTATAACTACAGTTTTAATTCCCTTCACCAAATCGTCAGTTTGTCCGTATATAGCAAAAGAAAAAAAGACAAAGAGAAACAATAATAATGGTTGTCTTATGTTAATATGCGATAGCATGATCTGATAATTGTTTTAGTTTTGTTGGCTTTTTTCACAGACTTATAACAAAGTTAAGACCAAAAGTTGCTGAAAGGGGTAAAAATATCGCTAGTTATCAATTTAGTATTGTTGATAAACACCATGTTTTGGGCAAATTCCACCTATGCTCAATCGGGTATGAATGGTCCTGTAAAATATGAAGCAAGAGACTCTATTGTTGCTGATATCCCTAATGAAAAAGTGATTTTATATGGCGAAGCCCATGTAGATTATGAAGGAATAGAACTTACAGCAGATTACATTGAAATAGGATTGACAAATAATGAAGTTTTAGCTACATACTCGCTAGATAGCTTAGGAAATCCTGTTGGGAAACCTGTATTTAAGGCTGAAGGTGAAGAATCTCAATGTGAGTATGTCAAGTATAATTTTGAAACAAAAAAAGGATACATAAGAGAAGTAAGAGCACAGCAGGATGAAGGTTATATTCATATGGCAGAAGCTAAATTTCATCCTAATGATCAAATTCACTTAAAGAACGGAAAATTCACTACCTGTGAAAATGACACACCTCATTACCATTTTAGATTATCCAAGGCGGTTATAGTTCCGGATGAAAGAGTAGTAACGGGACCTGTATACATGAAAATTTTTAAAGTCCCTACTCCACTAGCTGCTCCATTTGCTTTCTTTCCTAATTCTGACAAGAAAAAACATGGATTGATTTTACCGTCAGGCTTTCCTTACCAGCAAAAATATGGATTTGGTATTGATGGACTTGGTTACTACATTCCTTTAGGTGAACGCTGGGAGACACAGTTTTTAGGAACCATTTTTACATCAGGAAGATTTGCTATTGAAAACACCACCAATTACTATATGCGCTATAAATACAGAGGTGGATTTTCATTGAGATTTGAACGTTTTAAAGGATATTTTTATGATGAGGATATCAATAATAAAATATCAGTTAAATGGAACCATTCACAAGACGCAAAGGCAAATCCAAGTTGGAAATTTAGTTCAGATGTCAACTTTCAATCTGACAACAATGGTAAAAACAGCTTAAAAGTTGAAAATGAAGATTACTTTTCTAATCAGTTTAACTCTTCACTAAAAGTCTCTAAAAACTGGAAAACCAAGAAATTCAGAGGTTCAGCTACAATGAACACCAGTTTAAGACAAACTTCGAGCACCAGTAGATATCAAATCAATTTACCGGATTTTAATTTTTCAGTGAGTCAGTTTGATTTAGGCGTAATGAGAAAGCAAAAAATCGGAAAAAAATGGTACGAAGAAATTAAAGTGACATATGGTTTAAGTGCCGCTAATTCATTAGATATCCCAGATAGTGTGTTCAACAACGGCAACATCCAGGAAATCAACAGTTTTTCTAGAAATGGGGTTAAGCAAAATGCTGTAGTCAATGCTAACCTTAAGTTATTCGGAAGCCGAATTACCTTAAGTCCTTCTGCTACATACAATGAAGTATGGAATTTTCAATATGATGACCATGCATTGAATTATGCAGACACCTTATTGGATACTACAAGGGTTAATGGATTTGGTACAGCAAGAAACTTGGTGTTTTCAGCTAGAATGGGAACCCAATTTATTGGATTAATTAGATACAAAGGACCAAGAGAAACCAGATTTAAGCACACTGCCACTCCGTCTTTTACTGCATCATACGCACCTGAAATTATTAATACAGACATCATTAATGATACGGCTAATGCACTAAGCTACAATGTAAATAAATACACAGATAGTAAATATCCTATTTCAGATTCAAGAGCATCCGGAAAACTATCCTGGAATTTAACCAATGTGGTTAAAATGAAGACCAAAAACATGAAAGACACGGTTAATAACAGTGACAAAAGCTTTAATATTATAGATGCCTTGAATTACTCCTCAGATTATGACTTTTTGAAGGATACCAATAAAATGGGGAATCATTTGTTTCAATTTAGAACGGCTAAAATGTTTAATATCCTGAGTTTTCAGAGTGATGCAACGGTTAGTCCTTATGCTTTTGACGCATACAACAACCTAACTAAAGATTATGCCTGGGAAGCCAATCAAGGGTTTGGAAGGTTAACCAGATCAAATATTACTGTCAATGCTAATTTTACTAGTAAAACGGGGAGAAAAAAACAAGCTGAATTGAACGATTTAACTGCAAATACAGCCAATCAAAACCAGAAAGTCACTGATCCTAATTCTACTACCTTTGACATTCCATGGCAGTTAAATGTGGCTTACAATTTAAATCACACACTTATTACAGATAAAGACTCGCTTACCGGACCCAATTATAAAGTTGTGCAAACCGTTGTATTGGGAGGAGACTTTAGTATAAACTCAAAATGGAAATTCAAGGGAGGAATAAGCTTTGACTTACAACAGTTTAATGATCTGTATCAGGATTTAACTTACAGTAGACCATATGAAGACCTTGTTAGCACCTATAATTTTGAAATTTGGAGAGATTTACATTGTTGGGAAGCCATGTTGCAATTCAGACAATACGGTGCTGTAGCTAAAGACCAAGCCACAGGTCAATGGGTAACTCAAGATAATTTTGGTAATAACATCCATCACTGGCAAAACACCAATTGGACATTTTTATTCAGAATCAACATCAAGGCGTCTATGTTCCAAAGTATTAAATTGGAATACAACCAACCGCCATTTATATTCTAAGCTTCTTCCAATTCCTTTTGATTCATTGCATTTATCACGGTTCTCTTTAAAAAGATGCCGGACACTATTGAGAATACTACAAAAGCAGTAAAGAAGTACAATCCAATCAAGGTTGATGAGCCTGTTTCAATGGCAAGTTCAGTATTAGCAAAAGAAAAATAAGCCAGATATGAAGCAGCAACAAAAACATCTGCCATACTCCATTTTCCTAATTTATCTATCAAGGTAATTGCCTTTTTACCTGCCTTGGCAGTCGGATTCAAAAAGATGATAAAAGAAGATGTCAACTTAATAATTGGGAATAAAATAGAGAATACAATTACTGCTATTGCCACAAAGTAATTACCGCCATTGTACAGCAATTTTATCAACGTTAAAACAGATTTGTTTTGATAGAAGAAATAAGCTCTTCCTTCCATAGTAATTTTTGTGTCCATTCCCATAATTGGAACTTGAATTTGCATGTCATCTTTATAGGCTTCTATCTCTAAAAATGGTTCATTTAATCCCAAATAAAGAAAACAACAGGATGCTATAACCAATGACAAACCAATAGCTTGATTGCGCACAAGCTTGTCTTTATATAATAGATTCACAGCAATCATAAAAACTACTACAATGCCCAGAAAAATTAAACCATGTTTGACAGCAGAATTATACCATTTATTTGCCTCAGTATCTAAGTCATAAGACAATTCCATTACATCCTCTTTACCTGTCAACCAATCTGTAAACCATTTTGAAAGAGGAATATCTTCCATTTCAATATCCCATTCCCAAATATTCCCCATTCTAGCTTCAGCATTTAATAATTCATGCTTCTCCATTTTTTTAGCTTCATACTTATTGAGCTTTGTGGTGATGCTAAAAGTAAAAAACAGGGTAGCCGCAACTACCGGAATCATTAATAGAAAGAGGATCTTTAACTTTTTCATTGTGCTTGTTCTTCTAAACGAATATTATGCTGTTTTGCAAATTTATCTTGCTCCTCTATCACCTTTTCAAACATAGCTTTTTCTCTTTTAGCAAATGCTAAGTCGTAAGCGTCTAACTGATCTAATTCAGCTGAAGATAAATCTGCTTTTTTTAACAATGGCATTATCTCCTGGAATTCACCATTCATCTCTTCTTTGTAAAACTCTACTAAGTCAGTCATAGCGTTAACAAACGGAGTTTCGGTTCCATCAAAAGACATTTTGCTTAATTTATCTAATTTGATATCAATTTCAAACAAAATATTGCTGTAATTAGCTTCAATATTAGCACTGTCTGATTGAAATAATTCTGAAACCAAAGACAACATATCGTGCTGCATGAAAGTCAATTCGTTATTAAACTCAACAGCAGAAACTCTTTCCTGATCAATTATGATTTCAGAATTTGAATTGGTATCAATATTTTCTTCAGTAGTTTCTGCAGTTTCATTTCCACCACAAGAAACAATTAACAATGTAAGAATTGGGATGTATTTTTTAAGCATGCCCTAAAGGTATGAAATGAGCCGCTTTAAATTCCTAAATTTTGTGAAAGCTTAAATTTTAACGATTCGCTTAGAGTCAATTTTTTGATTGTTCTCATCAAAAATTGAAAGGATGTAAACTCCTTTTTCTAAGCCAGAAACATCTATTTGGTCAGCAAAGGCAGTTTTAAGCACAATTTTACCGCTAACATCCAATATTTCAACAGATTCACCTGTTTTAGCATAAATATTTAAAACGTTTTTAAACGGGTTTGGATAGATTTTTATCTCGTTTTGATCAGTTATTTCATCCTCACTTGCCATTGAAAAATTAGTTACTCTAAAATGATCAAATGCGGCTTCACAAATATTTACAGTTTCTACATAATCACTAATTGTTAAAATCAATTGCATATTAGATGTCATCTGAATTAATCCACCAACAGGAATTGAATATGGATACCATAAACTAAGTGGTGTATTATCTAAATGAAATTTTGCAATGTCTACAGTTTCGGTACCATTAAACAATGTCACAAACAAGGTATCATTAGGATAAAAAGGTCCCACAAAATTGTAATAAAAAAGCTCGAAATTTATATGTGGATCACTGTATGAAGTCAAATCAAAAACGGGTGAAACCAAAGTTGTTTGACCATTCTCCACTTCATCTGTGTTACCTGCAGTAGAACCATTACCTGTAATGAAAGCGGTACTTCCGCAATCAAATAAACCATCTTTAAAAGGATTCTCAACAACCCCATTCACATCTACTCCAACTGGCACCTCTCTTTCCCACATTCCTTTTTGAGCATCTCCAAATACTGACCAACCATAGTCAAAGGTAAAATCGTCATAAATTCCTTCATTCACATAAAGTGTAATGTTTGAAACAGAATTATTAATCAAAGTATCTACAAAGCAATCTGAAATATATCCCCATTTACCTCCAATCACTTCATAATTATCTTGATAATACAAGTCAATTACCGCTTCCCCGTTTACATCTGTGATACCATTGTGAGACACCAAAGTATGATTCAATACCACCTGAGCACCTTCAACTGGATTAAGCGTTTGCGCATCCAATACAGTAACGGTAACATTATACTGCGGTATTTTCACCAACTCAACGTCCTGAATCAAGACATTTCCTTCTGTTAAAGTGGTTGAAATTGTTTGCGGATAATAAAGTACTTTGCTGTATGTTATATCATACGTTCCGGAATTAACAATCCCTGTAGCATAATCACCCAAAACATTAGAATTGTCATAAATGTTTTGATTATCTATTGTGACATCCACATTGTTAATTGGGTTTCCTAATCCAAATTCAGTAATCGTTCCTTCTACAAATGCACCTGCATGAACATTATCACCTAAAACAAAAACACCTTCTTGTCTATCTGTGGCAATAATATTACCTGAAGGTAAAAATGGATAAACTCCCCAACAACCGTTTGTATTTGGAGTACTTAAAGGTGAAGTATCATAGTTTCCTACTTCTACCAAATTATTTGGATGTGTTATATCGTGTACTACTACACCATCTGTATAATAACTGGTGTACAAATAATTTCCTTTCACATGTACATTGTGCGGTACAATTCCAGCTCCGGGAGAAGATTGAATCTTATCCAAATATTTAATATTAGCGGGATTTGAAACATCATAAGCTCCAATATAACCACCAGAAACTTCATCAGAAGTAAAAGCATAATCACCATTAGCAGAGGTCCATATATTGTGCGTAAAAGTTGAAGGAGTTGCAAAAGTTTCAATAAGTGCAGGGTTTGCTTTGTCTGTAAGATCTACTATTGAAAAGAAACCATCATTGATATGTGCAAAGTATCCTGTATCATTGAGTACATATCCATCATGGGCATACCAGGTGTCAAATGTTCCTACTTCTATAGGATTCATTGGATCAGTGGTTACATCCAATATAATCACTCCACCATTTCCTCTTCCTGATCCAAAAACATAGACATATCCGTCAGCAGCATATAAATTATGCGCAGTATGCCATTCATTTCCAACAGGTCCGGTATAATGAGTAGATGCAAGTGAAGTTGAAGATGGCAGTGGTTCTAAATCTATTATCAACAATCCTTCTTCTGCTTCTGTAGTAACGTATACGTAATCTCCTACAGTTTTTAAATCTCTCCAAATTGAATTCATGCCATCAATCCAGAAAATCTCCGCTGGATTCGCAGCATCAGTAACATCTACAATACTCACTCCATCTTCTGTACCCACTAATGCATATTCATTGTTTGACTCGTCAGTATAGCCCCAGATATCATTACAAAAAGTTGCATGTGTGGTGGGAACATCAAGTTGTCCCAATTGTGACATGTTTAATTGACTCATTCCTGTAAAAGAAAGGGCAACTAAAACTGTGAGTAGTAGAATTTTCATCTGTTGAAGATTGTCTACTGTAAATTTACGCTTTTTAAATGGAGTATAAAAGATTGTTTATTGATCGGTTGAATCACTTATCCTTTATCATTTTTGATTGATTCCCAGGTGTCGTATAATGAATCTTGTGAAGGACGATTGGCCTCAATTTTTCTTAGTGGCTCAACTTCTCTTAGCGTTTCATGACACTCTTTTGGCAAAGCCTGATACAATTGAGTTCCTTTTGTTTTCCATTCAATCATTTCATCTGTTACTTCCTTGATAATTTTTGCAGGATTACCCACCACCAAACTTCTTTTTGGAATTTTCATTTTGGCAGATACAAAGGAAAGCGCACCGATTATTGACTCATCTCCTATTTCAGCATCATCCATCAAAACAGCATTCATTCCTATCAAACAGTTTTTTCCAAGATTTGCACCATGTACAATAGCGCCATGACCAACATGCGCACCTTCTTGTAATACAATTGATTTTCCAGGGAACATATGAATGGTGCAATTCTCTTGAACATTGCAACCATCTTCAATGATAATTTGCCCCCAATCACCTCTTAAGGCACAGCCAGGACCTATGTACACATTTTTACCAATGATAACATTTCCGGTCACCGTTGCTTGTGGATGAACAAAAGCTGTTTCATCAATTACGGGAATAAAACCTTTGAATTCAAAAATCATGTATTAAAGATAAGCATCCTTATTGAATCCACCAGCATACAGCTTTTTAACACCTATATAGAAATAAGTGATACCGGCCATCATCAATACATGACTCAAGTCGTTTTTATCAAACCATGGATGCAAATTGATCTTCAACAAAAACACAAATGCAGAAGGCAACATGACAAGTACACCAAAAACAAAGTATTTATAGATTGGTGTCAGTCCTTTTTTAACATAAAATCTAGCTAAAACCCCGGCTGTTAATGAAACTCCAACTATAGTATTTATAGCTACAGGTAAAAAACCTTTACTTGGATTATCACTTAAATCAACCAAACTAAGAATCAAAGTAAACACTATCAACACCAGCATCAACTTCCAAAATGACAATATTTTAAGTGTTTGAAAAGATTTTCTGTTAGGATGGACAGATATCATTGCCTGCTCCAGAAAATAAACGGATGTTGGACCCGAAATCCATGAAGGAATTTTACCAACAAATCCCCAGTAATTATACATTACGTGCCCGATTCCACCTAACAATGAACCAAAACCGAAAATCAGGTAAAACCAAATCCAATATTGATAAAATGGATGATCTCCATTTAATTTCTTTAGCCTGTAAGCGAAATAAATACTGAGTGCTCCCATTACAGTATCTGTAACAAGTGCCATGGGTTCTACAAGATCTAATCCGAAAAGCTCAAAGTGAATCTTTTCAAAGTCTGCTCCAATCATACGAATTCAACCCTCTACTTTCCTTTAAAAACTCCCATTTGACAGAATTTGTCAATTCTCTCATCCATTCGTTTGCGGGCATCCATTTTGCTCAATGATTCAAGATTTTTAATGATTGAATCTTTTACATTTTTAAAAGTTTCTTCTCTAAATCTGTGAGCACCACCAATAGGTTCTTTGATGATTTCATCAACTATCTTAAGCGCCTTCATGTCAGTAGATGTCAATTTTAAAGCTTCAGCCGCTTTTTCTTTGAAATCCCAACTTCTCCACAAAATAGTTGAACAGTTTTCAGGAGAAATTACAGAATACCATGAATTCTCTAACATGATGACCTTATCTCCTACTCCAATTCCCAATGCTCCTCCAGAAGCTCCTTCTCCAATAATGATACAAATCACAGGCACCTTAAGATTCATCATCTCATAGATGTTTCTTGCAATTGCTTCACCTTGTCCTCTTTCCTCTGCTTCTAAACCAGGAAATGCACCCGGAGTATCAATTAAAGTAACAATTGGTTTATTGAATTTTTCAGCTAATCTGAATAATCGTAATGCTTTTCTATATCCTTCAGGATTAGGCATCCCAAAGTTTCTGTATTGACGCATTTTGGTATTGGTTCCTTTTTGTTGTCCAACAAACATTACAGTTTGTCCATTGAACTGACCAAAACCACCTACCATAGCTTTGTCATCTTTCACATTTCTATCTCCATGTAATTCAATAAAAGTTCCATCAGTTAAATAATTGATGTACTCTAATGAATAAGGTCTGTCTGGATGACGTGAAAGCTGAACTCTTTGCCAAGGCGTAAGTTTCGCGAAAATATCTTTAGTAGTATCTTTTAATTTCTTTTCTAGATCTTTAACCATTTTAGAAGAGTTAACACCAGAATTAGCCTCAATTTCTTTGGCTTTTTCAATCTCTTCTACGATTTTTGCAATCGGTTCTTCAAAAGGTAAATAATTCGACATCTATATTATGTTTTATCCTTTTATCGGGTTTGGGGGTCAAATTTAATCTTTTTTCAACAGTTATAAAAAATCATAGCTTCGTATTTTTAACAGTAGATTTAAAAAAAATAGAGACTTGATACTTTTCCCAAATGCAAAAATCAATATCGGACTGCATGTAACAAGCAAGCGTTCAGATGGCTTTCACAATATTCACAGTGAATTCTATCCGGTAGATTTATTCGATATTTTGGAAATTGTTCCAAATAAAACTCAGCAGTTCACATATTCAGGAATTGAGATAAATGAAAAAGAAAACTTGCTTACCAAAACTTTTTCATTGATAAAAAAACATTTTCCTATAGAGAATTACTGGATTCACCTACACAAGCAAATCCCTTTGGGTGCAGGACTTGGAGGAGGCTCTTCTGATGCTGCTTTTTTAATTATGGGGATCAATAAATTAGCTGATTTAAAATTGTCGATTATAGAAATGGAAGAATTGGCTTTGCAAATAGGCTCAGACTGTCCTTTTTTCATTGAAAACAAACCAAAATTAGTGAGCGGAAGAGGCGAAATACTAAGTCCGCCTATGTTGGATTTAAAAGGGAAGTTCATTTATCTAATCAATACTGGTATTCACATCTCTACACAGGAAACATTTGGATCTGTAAAACCTTTTGACAGGCCTTTTCCAAAGCAATTATCTGCTCTAAAAAATGATTTTGAAGAAGGAATCTTTGACAAGTATCCATCTTTAAAAATAGTAAAAGAAGAACTGTTAAATTATGGAGCATTTTACGCCTCAATGACAGGAACCGGATCTACTATTTATGGATTATTTGATAGTAAACCGAAAAAAATGAACCAGTATGAATTTGAATTTATCTGTGAGTTAAAATAACCATAGATTTTGTCCAAACACTAATTCCTTACGCTTTAAAAATTTACTAATGTCTAATTGCGTTTTTTCATCAGTTGGCCAATTTGACAAAATAGTAAGACGTTTCTCCAGGTCCAGTACAGATTGATGTTTGCCTTCAGTTGGTTTAAGATCATACCATTTAAATGCAACTCCGGCCTCAGTTAATAAATCTGCTATTAACTTACCTTTTTGTCCTTTTCCAATTAATTGAACACCATCAATATCTTCACTGAATTTATCTATAAACCTGGCTGTTTTTAGCCTAAAAAATGAAGGCTGTTGGTAATATGCGCAATTTCTTGAAGTTCTATCCTCATGCTCTCTCCATAAGTGAGTTGTTTTATTTATGCCCTCCAATTTATATCCAAATTGAATCCATTTAAAAACAAGATCATAATCTTCAGGATACACTAAGTCTGAAAAAGAAAAATCATCTTCAAAACAACTTCTGTGAACCATCCAGTTGGGAGAAGCTACAACACATTCTCTAAATAGTTGTGATTCGAAACTTTCTGTTGTCACCACTTCATTTAACCAATTTTCATAACGCACATACCCCTCAGAAACTCCTTTATCTGAAAAGTACTTTACCCTTCCGGTAACAATCACTTTCTTACGATTATTCAAAGCATTATAAAAAGTAGCTATTTTGTTAACGGGCATGATATCGTCAGCATCCATTCTAGTGATAAATTCTCCGGTACTTAAATTAAAAGCATGATCTAAAGCATCAATTATTCCTTCACCGGGATTATTTGAGATAATAAAACGTTCGTCTTTGTCTTCAAAGTCACCTAAAACATCAATGGTATTGTCAGTAGAATTATCATCTACAATGATCATTTCCCACTCAAAAAAATCTTGAGATAATACTGAATCCAGACATTGATCCACGTAATCCGCTCCATTTTTAACGGACATTAGTATTGAAACCTTTGGTTTACTCATTAGCAATAAAATTAAGTAAACATAGGTTTGAGAGGACACATAAAGTACAAATTATTTCTATTCAAGTCAAGAGTTTTATTCGGTTCTTTTAGTACATTTAGAAACTTATAAACCTATTAGTACATGAAAAATATTTTCCTTGCAGCTAGTCTGTTATTTTGCGGATATTCTTTTGGACAACCTTTATGGATGCGTTATCCAAGTATCTCTCCAGATGGAAATAACATTGCATTTTCATACAAAGGAGATTTGTTTGTAGTTAATGCAAAAGGAGGAAATGCACATCAAATAACTTCCCATAAAGCACATGACTTTATGCCTGTATGGTCACCGGATAGCAAATCAATCGCTTTTTCTTCAGACAGACACGGAAATTTTGATGTTTTCATTACTTCGGTTGATGGAGGAGCACCTAAAAGACTTACCCATCATAGCTCAAGTGATTATGTTTACTCTTTTACCGCAGATGGTAAAAATTTACTCTACGGTTCAACAAGAACTGATGATGTAAACTCAGTTCAATTCCCAACCTGGGTATTAAGTGAATTATACTCTGTACCTGTAGAAGGAGGAAGAGAGACACAGTATCTCACAATTACAGCTGAAGATGTTAGTTTCAATAAAAGTGGAACTAAAATGCTTTTTCATAATCGCAAGGGGTATGAAGATCCTTGGAGAAAGCACCACACATCTAGCGTAACAAGAGACATTGTAATGTATGATGTTGAAAATAAATCATACAAAATGATCACAGATTGGTCTGGCGAAGACAGAAATCCGGTTTGGATTGATGATAACAACTTTTACTTCCTAAGCGAAAAATCAGGTTCATTTAATATTTGGAAAGGAACTTTGGACAATCCTTACGGTCAACAAATAACCAACTATAAAAACAATCCGGTTAGGTTTTTAAGCATAGCATCTAACGGAACGCTTTGTTACGGATTTGATGGAGAAATTTATACCTACGCTAATGGTACTTCAACTAAGTTGAATATTGATATTAAGAAGGATGATGTGCACAATGAAAGTAAAATTCAGCATGTAGCTTCTGCAGGTCAATTTGATGTTTCATCTAACGGAAAAGAAATTGCCTTTATATACAGAGGTGAGGTATTTGTTACTTCTATAGAGTATGGTACAACTAAAAGGATAACAGACACCCCTGAAATGGAAAGAAACGTAAGTTTCAGTCCTGGTGGAGAAGCCTTATTATATTGTGGAGAAAGAAATGAAAGTTGGAATATTTACCAGACAAAACACAAACGAGAAGGTGAAAAATATTTTTACAACGCTACTCTTTTAGAAGAGGAAGTATTAGTTAATAACGGAGAAGAAACTTTTCAACCTAAATACTCACCTGACGGAAAAGAAGTTGCCTTTTTAGAAAATAGAGTAACACTAAGAGTGATCAATCTTGAGTCAAAAAAGATTAGAACCGTATTACCTGCGGAGTACAACTATTCTTATGCAGACGGAGATCAATATTATACATGGTCGCCAGATTCAAAATGGTTGGCAGTTGAGTTTTTTGAGTTCAGCAGATGGTCAACTGATGTCGGCCTGGTAAATGCATCTGGAAAAGAAAAGCCTATCAATTTAACTAAGAGTGGATATGGAAGTGGTGGTCCTAAATTCGCTATGGATGGTGAAATGGTTTATTATGCTAATGGTAAACATGGATTAAGAGCTCATGGTGGATGGGGCAATGAAAATGATGTTGAAGCCGTATTCTTAACAGAAGAAGCATACCAAAAATTCAAGCTTGACAAAGAAGAGTTTGAATTGTGGCAAGAAGAACAAAAAGACAAGAAGAAAAAAGAAGCAAAAGAAGATGAGGATAAGAAGAAGGATGACAAAGAAGACAAAGAAGAGACTGCCAAAGAGCTTAAAATTGAACTAGAAGGATTAGAAGATCGTAAAGTAAGACTTACAATTCATTCTTCTCAGATGTCTGATTTCCTTGTAGATAATGAGGGAACTCAACTTTTCTATTTTGCTCGATTTGAAAAAGGATTTAACATTTGGACTACAAAATTCAAGGAGAACGAAACCAAGATGCTAGCAAAATTAAATTCTAGTGGCGGAGGAATGCAATTTTCAAAAGACGAAAAAACCATTTACTTCAATAAAAGTGGTGCTTTGATGAAAATTGATGCAAAAGGTGGAACTCCTGAGCCAATAGCTATTTCATCTGAAATGACTTTAAGACCTAGTGAAGAAAGATCATACATGTTTTACCATGCATGGCGTCAATTGAGAGAGAAATTTTACGTTGAAGACCTACACGGTGTAGATTGGGATCTTTACAGAAAGACTTACGAAAAGTTTTTACCTCACATCAACAATGGATATGATTTTGCTGAAATGTTGAGTGAGCTACTCGGAGAAGTAAACGCATCACATACTGGTGCTCGTTATCGACACAGAGATACTAACGGAGATCAAACAGCATCACTTTGTGCTTTTTATGATGAATCATTTAAAGGAGATGGATTGAAAATAGTTGAGATCATGAAAAAGGGTCCTTTATCAAAAGGAAGTGATAAGGTAAAAGCAGGAGTAATAATTGAAAAAATTGATGGAGAAACCATTGAATCAAACCAAAATTTTTACCCAATGCTTAACAGAAAAGCGGGTAAAAAACTATTACTCTCTTTCTACGATCCATCAACCAAAGAAAGATGGGATGAAATTATTGAGGCTGCATCTATTGGTCTTGAGTTTGAATTGCTTTACCAACGTTGGGTTAAAATATGTGAAACTACTGTGGACGAATTGTCAAATGGAGAACTAGGATATGTTCATATCAGAGGAATGAGCTCAGGCAGCTATAGAGATCTATTTGATAAGGCACTTGGTGAATACCATGAAAAGAAGGCCTTAATTGTAGACACCAGATTTAATGGTGGAGGTTGGCTTCATGATGATTTGGCTACTTTCTTAAGTGGTAAATTGTATATGAGTTTTGAACCAAGAGGACAGAAAAACATGGGTGGAGAGCCTATTTTCAAATGGCAAAAACCTTCATGTGTGTTGATGTCAGAAGGAAATTATTCTGACGCTCACTTATTCCCTTACACCTACAAAGCATTAGGAATTGGTAAATTGATTGGTATGCCTGTTCCGGGAACAGGAACAGCCGTTTGGTGGGAAACAATGATAGATGGCAAAACTGTATTTGGAATTCCGCAAGTAGGAATGAGATCGCAATCTGAAGGGTTCCTGGTTGAAAATCATGATTTGGAACCAGACATCAAGGTTAACAATGAGTATGGAGCATTCACCAAAGGAGATGATCAACAATTGAAAGCTGCAATTACAGAAATGATGAAATAAAAGTGAAAAATCAAAGCATCAAATATGCCCTAATTGGAGTACTGCTGCTTATTGGTTTATCTATTACTGTTTCATCTTGTAAATCGGGAAAAGTTAAATCTTATCACAACATTGGTGACCCAAGATTAGACTTGAGCAGGAAGTATCTCAAAGAAGTTCCTGAATTTGTTTTTAGCAGGAAGGATTTAAAAGTATTGAACCTGCATAACAACAAGCTCAATACCCTTCCACCTGAAATTGGTCAACTTACCAACTTGGAAAGACTGATTGTATCAAGAAATGATTTAGTCTCCATTCCTAAAGAGATAGGACAACTTAAAAAACTGAGAAAGTTATCTTTAAAAGCTAACAAACTAACTGTTATTCCTCCTGAAATTGGTCAATTGGATAGTTTGGAAGAACTTTGGCTCAGCTTTAATAATTTAAAGCAATTGCCGGATGAAATTTGCAATCTAAAAAATCTTAGTCATTTATATCTTGAATACAATGAACTCCAAAAGTTGCCGGATAGTCTGGGGAAACTAAACGGAATGATTCATTTAGTTGTAGGCAGAAACCAATTAACTGAACTTCCTGCTTCATTTTACAATTTGAGAAAACTAAATATTCTAGACCTATCTATGGCGGGCCCACAACTTAGAATAGATCAAGCTATTTGTCAAATGTGGAAGTTAGAAACCTTGTACATTGACAGACCCAATTTGGATTTTGCTCCCAGATGTCTTGAAATAAGATCAAGATCTAATCCAAGGTTCACTATAATAATTAAGTAATCAGATGTTTTTAGTTCCGGGTGTGGATTGATTTGTATATACCCATTTATCAGCACCATCTTCTTCCCTACACTTGCAATTCGAATCTTCTGATGTAGAGTCATACACATGCTGATCTATTAATTTTCCGTCATAATATATACTAATGGATTCACCTTTGGATGACAATTTAAAATTGGTGTGAATTTCATTTGAAAAAGTATCCTTTCCATCACAGAATATCACAATATGTTCACCAGATTCAATTTTAACCTCCGGTAATATGTATTTTTCAATCTTAGTTGGATTATCGGTTAAGCTCCACTTGCCTTCTGTTAAATAGATATCATTTTCTGTTGGATTATAGATCTCAAACCAATCTGACTTTTTACCAAATTCATTTTCCAAATCAGATTTGTAGCACAATTCATTAATTACCAAACTACCAGAATCAATGTGTTGTTCAACCAGCTGTTTGGTTTCAACAGGAACGTTTTTATCTTCTTCACAACTTAAAAACAATAGGTTTCCTAAGGCAAGCACAAATATTAACTTCATTTTCATAAAGCAAAGTTCCAGCCTTTGTGTTAACCATATATGAAGTGATTTTTACGAAATCGAAATTATTTCGCAGTATCTTTTAACATTGGAACAAATCTGAATTTACCATAAGATCTCCTACTAACTTCTCCGTTTGAATCTTTCGTAAGTAGAATCATTTCCTGGGTATTGCCGGCTCCTAATGGAATAACCATCTTCCCTCCTATTTTTAATTGTTCTACCAATTTTTCAGGGATATGTGGTGCTCCACATGTGATCAAAATTCTATCAAACGGTGCATAAACTTCCCACCCTTCAAATCCATCACCATACTTCAATTTGGGATTATAACGCAACTTTTCAATAAGCGGCTTTGCTTTCAGAAAAAGCTCTCTTTGTCTTTCTATTGAAAAAACCTTTGCTCCTAATTCACATAATACGGAAGTTTGAAAACCAGAACCGGTTCCAATTTCCAGTACTTTCATTCCTTTTTGAACATCTAATAATTGCGTTTGAAAAGCAACTGTATAGGGTTGAGAAATAGTTTGTCCTGCTCCAATTTGAAAGGCAATGTCAGAATAGGCTTGTTGCACAAATGAGGTATCTAAAAAATAGTGTCTTGGTATAACCATGAAGGCATCCAATATTCTTTCATCAGTAATATCCTTTGAACGCAATTCATCAACTAACTGCTTTCTTAAACCCTTATGTCTGAAATTATCTTCCATTACTGCAAAAGTAGCAGCTAAACACATTAATTCATTTCAAAACTTCATTGATTAATTAACAATTTAATTTTAGCATTTTAAATTTTTCTCAACGACTAAACATTTGAGATCGTCTTCATGATATATTTATTATCTTAGATATTGATGCATCTTAAATCTAAACTGCTACTCTATTTTACTATTGTCTCACTGTTGGTTTTTACCTCATGTGGAAAAGGTGCGTCAAATCAAAATGATTCATTGATAGAAGAATCAGAACTTGTTTCAACAGTCATTAAAAATGATTCCTTAATATCTATTAAACCATTTTTAATAGACAATGATTCAATACCTCCAGTTAAAATTGTGAAGGCTAATGAACCACATTACAATAAGGCTCATAAAAACATAGTTGCGGTAAACGAACCTATTTTACAGGTACTTTCTACCTCTCTTCCCCATTTTTCTATTGGTCAAGATGGTGTACTAGAACCTGAAGTTGAAAAGGCTGACGGTAAAATGGTTAAGGGAGGATACAATAGACCACAGGCTGCATCACAGTTTGATTACAAAGACGCAGCTTCATATAACATCAAAGGAATAGATGTAGATCAAGGATTGAACTCTTCTTATATCATGGATATTATTGAAGATAAAAGAGGAAACATTTGGTTTGCTACATGGACAGCCGGAGTAACAATGTATAATGGAAGGTCTTTCATCATGTTTGATGAAAACAAAGGAATGGTATCAAACTACATTTGGTCAATTTTTGAAGACAGAGAAGGAAATATTTGGTTTGGTTCAGATGGTTCAGGGGCTTCTGTTTATAATGGACACGATTTTATAAAGTTTAATTACAACTCTCCGCTCAATCAACGATTAGTTTTTGATATCACTGAAGATAAGGATGGAAATATATGGATGGCAACGAATGATGGGCTCACCAAATTTGATGGAGAATATTTTTACACTTATCGAGAAGAGCAAGGTTTAGGCGGTAATACAGTAACAAATGTCATTGTAAGTGAAAAAGGTGACATATGGGTTACGGTTGATGGTGCCGGTGTAAACCGCTTTGATGGAGAAGGTTTTACTCATTACACTACTAATGAGGGATTAATTTCAGATAACACCACCGTAATTTTTGAAGATGATGAAGAAAATATTTGGATAGGAACTTCTGATGCCGGTTTGTGCAGATATGATGGATATACATTCATAACTTACCAAGAGGAGATGGGGCTTCCTAATAATTTTGTAAAGTCAATTACTCAGGATAGTCAAGGTAATTTATGGATTGGAACAGAAGGTGGTGGGGCTTGTAGATTCAATCGTTTTGACTTTAAACATTTTACAAAATCAGAGGGAATGAGTAACAATTCTATCTGGTCTATTCTAGAAGATTCTGATGGTAACATTTGGTTCGGAACTTTTGGAGCGGGAGCAAATGTTTACAATGAAAGCTCCTTTGAAAACTATACAGAATATCAAGGCCTCAATAATCACCTGGTTAGATATATTGTTCAAGACAGAAAAGACAATTTATGGTTTGCATCTAACAGAGGAATCAGTAAATATGATGGAGATAGTTTTTGGCATTACACTGAAGAGCAAGGCGTTCCGCTAAATCATGTGCGTAACATGTTGATTGATAAAAATGGAGATTTTTGGTTGGGAACCGGAGGAAATGGAGTTGCCCGTTTTGACGGCACCAATTTCTATCATTATAATTCTGAAAATGGCTTGTGTGGCGATTTTATCCTGGCTCTCTTTGAAGATAGAACTGGTAATATTTGGATTGGAACTGCGGAAGGTGGAGTTACTAAATTTGATGGTGAACACTTTTCTCATATTACAGAAGAACAAGGCTTAGCCAATAACACAGTTCATTCTATTACTCAAGATACTGCAGGCAACATGTATTTTGGTACCAAAATAGGTGGTTTGGATGTCTATGACGGTAAAAACATCCGCAATATATCTGCTAAAGATGGTCTGGTTGAAAACTCAGTGATCTCATTACATGTGGCCCATGATGGAAGTATATGGGCAGGTTCAGAAGGATATGGAATAAATCATATAATTGGTGACACCATTTACCAATATGTGATGGAAGGTGGAAATAGCCATAATATTATTTGGTCAATAGTTGAAGACAACAATAACAATTTGTGGTTAGGTACAGAAAGAGGATTAAATAAACTCAGTTTTGATGATGAAAATCACGTTTCAATAACCAATTACGGCAAAGAAGATGGATTAAAAGGATCTGATTTTTACCCTGCTTCAGCATACCTAGATGCTCAAAATAGAATTTGGTGGGGAACAGGTAAAGCCATGGCAATGTTAGATCTTAACAAGTTTGAAGAAAACAAAAAAGCCCCTAGAGTATTACTTACAGATCTACAGCTAGAACAGACTTTTGTAGATTTCAGAAGATTGGAAGATTCTATAGATCAGGGCAAAAGCTATTTTATTGATAAAGAAAGAGAACTTGATTTAAGCAAAATCTCATTTACGGATGTAGAAGCTTTTTCAAACTGTCCTAAAAAACTTGAGTTACCTTACTACTTAAATCACTTAACCTTTTACTTTTCAGGTATAGATTGGTCCGCTCCTCATAAAGTGAAATACCAATACATGCTACAAGGCTTGGACAATGGATGGAGACCCATTACTTCTAACAACTGGGCAGTTTACAGTAATACTCCGAGTGGTGAATATATTTTCAAGGTTAGAGCAATTGGAGATGCAAACGAATGGAGCGAAATTTCTTCCTATGCAGTGATAATCCATCCACCATGGTGGAATACCAAATGGGCATATATTTTATACTTCTTGCTAGGTTTATTCTCTATTTATATGGTAATAAGATACAGAACCCAATCCTTATTGAAGAAAAAGGAAGTTCTTGAACGTCAGGTTACCATCAGAACAGCAGAGGTGGTTCAACAAAAAGAAATTGTAGAAAAGAAAAACAAAGAGATTACCTCTTCAATCACTTATGCAAAAAGGATTCAAAATGCTATTCTACCATCAAAGACTTTGATTGATCAAAATATTCCAAATTCATTCTTTATCTACATTCCTAAGGACATTGTGGCAGGAGATTTTTATTGGTTGGATGCCATTAATGAGGACGAAATTCTTGTTGCCGCCGCCGACTGCACAGGCCATGGTGTACCGGGAGCAATGGTATCCGTAGTTTGTAACAACGCATTAAATCGTGCAGTAAGAGAGTTTAAGCTAAGTAGCCCTGCTGATATTTTAAATAAAACCAGAGAATTGGTAATAAAAACGTTTGAAGCTTCTGTAACTGAAGTTAATGACGGAATGGATATTGCCTTGGTTAAATACAACAAGAAAACAAAAGAATTGGCTTATTGTGGAGCGAATAATGACATGTATTTAGTTCGCGCAAACAAAACCTTGGAGATTATACCTTCCAATAAAATGCCGGTAGGTAGATACCTTAAAAACAAAGATTTTATTGAGCATTCAATTCAATTAGAAAAAGGAGATACATTCTACCTATTCACTGATGGATATGCAGATCAATTTGGCGGACCACACTACAAGAAATTCAAGTATTCTGCATTTAAGGACACTATTGTAGAAATGAATGAATTGCCTTTAGAAAAGCAAGCAGAACATTTAGTAAACACACTCAAAGATTGGATGGGAACCTACGATCAAATTGACGACATATGTGTAATTGGAGTGAAAGTATAATTTCATTGGAGGAAATTCACGGGCGCCTTTGAAAATGAACAAGTATGGCTCGATAAATCGACGACATTTGCGTCATTGGAGTGAAGGTATAATTTCAAAGGAGGAAATTTAAGAACATAATTTTAAAACAGTTCTATTGTAATGTATCTTCAGTCTTTTCTTTAATTTTGCCGTCCTGTGTACAAAGGGATATTATACATGTTGTTGTCTTCGTTCTGTTTTGCGTTGATCAACATTTGCGTCAAAATTTTATCCAATTCAAACCACGCTTTAGATAAGTTTGGAGATGTTTTTAGCAACATCCAGGAATACCCTCCACAGGAATTGGTATTATTTAGATCTATCATTTCATTAACCATTTGTATTGCTATCATTAGAGCTAAAAAAATCCCGTTTTTCGGAAATAATAAAAAATGGCTCTTAATAAGAGGTGCAGCAGGAGCAACGGCATTGACTTTGTTTTTTGTAACACTTCAAAATCTACCATTAGCCATTGCTACAACAGTTCAATATCTTTCTCCTGTTTTTACAATCATTTTCGCCATTTATCTGCAAAAAGAAAAAGTTTTTCCTGTTCAGTGGTTATTTTTTTTAATCTCCTTTTCTGGGATAGCTATAATTGGTTTTGTAAAAGAAAGTGATTTGTCTGTAAATCCTTTATGGGTATTGGTTGGATTAACTTCTGCTGTAATTTCCGGAATCGCTTACAATGCAATAATGAAATGTAGAGATACAGACCAACCTATCACCATTGTTATGTATTTTCCACTGGTAGCAACACCGGTTATGCTTATCTTATGTCTTACTTTAGGATATGTTATACCACAAGGTATTGAATGGGTGCTGTTGATCGCAATCGGAATTTTAACTCAAATTGCACAAGTCACCATGACAAGAGCTTTTCATGCAGATTCTGCAGCTCGAGTTTCACCAGTTAAATATGTGGGAGCGATTTATGCTGTAGCTGCAGGATTCTTCATATTTAATGAAGAATTAGGACTTATATCCAGCATTGGAATAATCTTGGTGCTAACAGGAGTTTTGCTGAACACTTTCGTAAAACTAAAGCGTCAAGAGAAATTTAGTTCATAAAGCTTTTTATACTGTCCGCCTTTATCTAGTAACTCCTGGTGAGTACCACTCTCCAATATTTTACCATCATTGATTACAACAATTTTATCAGAGTTAACGATCGTTGATAATCTATGAGCAATTATTATTGAAGTTCTTCCTTTTTGAAGTTCAGAAGTAGCTTTTTGAATCATTTCTTCTGACTCAGAATCAACACTGGCAGTAGCTTCATCCAGAATTAAAATTTTAGGATCATAGACATATGCACGAATGAAAGAAATCAACTGCTTTTGACCTACAGATAAAACTCCTCCTCTTTCTCTCACATTATAATCGTATCCACCAGGTAAACTCATAATAAAATCATGTGCACCAACCTTTTTTGCTGCCTCTTCTACCCTTTCTCTACTTATACTCTCATCTCTCAATGTAATGTTATTGTAGATGGTATCCGAGAATAAAAACACATCTTGCAAAACAACAGCTACACTTTTACGCAATGTATTTAGCTCAATGTCTCTAATTGAATGATCACCGATCTTAAGTTCTCCTTTTTGGAATTCGTAAAACCTTGTTAAAAGATTAATAATTGTTGACTTCCCTGCCCCAGTTGCTCCTACAAGTGCAACAGATTGACCAGGCTCAACTCTCATTGTAATCCCTTTCAATACCCAATCTTCATCATTATAAGCAAACCAAATATCATTGAAGTCAATTGGCACTGCAAAGTCAACATCAGTCAAGGTTCCGTTATCATCAATATGCTCTTGTCTATCCAGGATCTCAAAAACTCGCTCTGCCCTTACCATTCCTCTTTGAAGAATATTAAACCTATCCGCCATTTGCCTAATTGGGCGATACAATTTGTAGATTAATAAAATGAATGCGAAAATCACACCGTAGGTTCCTGCAATTGCCTCTTTTCCTCCATCTAATTGAAGAATTGACCAAAATATCACTGCAGCTATTGATAATGAAGCCAAAAGCTCAACTACAGGAAAGAAAATTGAATTGGCTAAAATAGCATCTAAATGAGCCTGCCTATGATCTGCATTAATTACCCTAAAAGTAGCTGCTTCTCTCTTTGACCTACTGAACAATTGCACGATCGTCATTCCGGAAATGTGCTCTTGAACAAATGTGTTAAGTTTGGTTACCTGCGTTCTTTCTTTTTGGAAAGAAAGTTTCATGGCTCTGGCAAAAATTCTAGTAGAAATAATGAGTAACGGTATCGGAATCAGGGTCAATAAAGTTAACTCCCAACTCATAGCTAACATGGCACCCAAAATGACAATCAATCTTATCAAATCACCAAGAATATTAATAAAACCTGTAGAAAATACTTCTGCTACAGCTTCAATATCACTTACCATCCTTGTTACTACAACTCCATTTGGTGTTCTGTCAAAGTACTTTAGGTTAAAAGAATTGAGATGTTTGTAAAGTCTGATACGCATATCTCTAATAATGGATTGCCCCAATAAAGCCCCTAAATATGTTGAGAAAAAGGTTAAAAAACCCTCCAAAAACAAAAGGATAATCACAAATATTGTCCAGGTCCAAAGTTGTTTTGAAACATCTGTATCCGGCTGAATAGTGTACATAAACTGCTGCACTCCATCCCATGAAGCATCTGCTCCTTCCCCAATCACAAATCTATTCACCATCTCTTTAATCATTAATGGTTGCGCAACACCAATAAAAGCCATTAAAACTATTATTATCAGTGATGAAATAGATACAGTGGGATGCTCTTTAAAATAGTTAAAGAGTCTTTTAGCCAGATCAAAATTAAATTTCTTCTTTTCTTCAGACATTGAGGTGCAAAATTAATCAAAGTCTTGCTCAACCCATCTAAAATTTCTTAGCTCTTTAATAATCGGCTCGATTATTCCCATAATTGTGCCCTTTTTTGTTGTACACTATCAAAAGTTCTCCCTACTTTTGTAGAAAATAATAAAGCCTATGCCGTCTATATCAAAAAAAGGAATAAACATGCCGTCTTCACCAATTAGAAAATTGGTGCCTTTTGCAGAAAAAGCTGAAGCTGAAGGAAAAACGGTTTATTACTTAAATATTGGTCAACCTGACATCAAAACACCTGAAGTTGCTTTTGATGCTTTGATGATCATGGATAGAAAGAACATTGCTTACAGTCACTCAGCTGGTGGAGCAAATTATCGCAAAGGTTTATCAGATTATTATAAATCAGTAGGTATTGATGTTTCAGATGATGAAATAATGGTAACCACTGGAGGTTCAGAGGCGCTATTGTTTAGCTTTTTAAGCACACTAAATCCTGGTGAAGAAATAATTATTCCTGAACCGTTTTACGCTAACTATAATGGTTTTGCACAATATGCAGGAATCAATATTACTCCGGTAACTGCAAACATTGAAGATGGATTTGCTTTACCTCCAATTGAAGCTTTTGAAGAAAAAATAAATGCAAATACAAAAGGTATTGTTATCTGTAATCCTGGTAATCCAACAGGGTATTTGTATTCAAAAGAAGAATTAGAAAGATTAAGAGATATCGTTAAAAAGCACGACTTGTATTTATATGCAGATGAAGTATATAGAGAGTTTTGCTATGACGGAGCTGAGCCTTTTTCAGTTATGAATCTTGAGGGCATTGAAAACAATGTTATACTTATTGATTCTGTTTCAAAAAGATATTCAATGTGTGGTGCCAGAATTGGAGCACTTATCACAAGAAATAAAGAGGTATTTGACACCGCTATGAAGTTTGCTCAAGCAAGATTATCTCCTCCTACATTAGGACAAGTTGTTGCAGAAGCTGCTCTTAAAACTCCTCAATCTTATTTTGATGAAGTAATTTCAACTTATGTTGACAGAAGAAATGCTTTGGTGGAAGGATTGAACAGTATTGATGGTGTTTTTTGCCCAATGCCAAAAGGAGCTTTTTATTGTGTAGCAAAGTTACCGGTTGATAGCACTGAAAATTTTTGCCAATGGTTATTGGAAGAGTTTGATTATCAAGGCAAAACAGTTATGATGGCTCCGGCTAGTGGATTTTACGCTTCTCCAGGTCTTGGTACTCAAGAAGTAAGATTAGCTTATGTACTTGAAAAATCAGCTTTATTAAATGCTGTTGAAGTGATTCGTGAGGCCCTAAAAGTTTATCCCGGGAGAATCCAGCAGGAAGTAAACGTATCAGAAAAAGAGAATTCTATTTAATCTTTTTTCTCTCTACTTAATTTTCATTGCATAATTTCGTTATTGTGTCAATGAGGTTTTTTATACTCCATATTTTCTTGATGACATGCATTTCTGTGCATGCGCAGGAAAACTCATACTTCCATATTGATAAAATCACCATAAAAGAGAAAACAGTAAAAGACTCTACCAATTATCAACGCTACAAATCAAAAGCTCTTCAACAATTTCAGTTAAATGGATATGTAGGTATTCATCTTAAGGATTCAACTTTGAAAAATAATGGTTGGCACTTTTACTACGATTACAAACATAAATTCTCAAAAATCACACTTGAAACTATAAGTGGAAAAAAGCTAAAAACAAAAACTACAACCAATAAAAATTTTGTTCAAGCACTGACTCAGATAGACAAAGAAGTGCGGAATCTAGAAAACAACGGATATCCTTTTGCCAATGTTCAATTCATTGAGCAAATTGAAGAAAAAGAACAATTAAAATTGATTTATAAAATTGACTCTGGAGACTTTTTTGTAATTGATAAAATCCATTTAAAAAGTCAGGATAAGTTTCACGAAAAAACTGTATTAAACCTCATAGGATTAGATGTTGGACAAAAATACAATGAAGAAAAAATAGCCACAGTCAAAGACTTACTGAGCGCATCAAAATTATACAGACTAGAACGTCCAATTGAAGTTATTTTCAGACAGGGCAAAGCAGAATTATTTTTGTTCTTAAAAAAAGAAAAATCTAGTAATGCAGATGGTTATATTGGATTTCAACAAGATCAAATAACCTCCAAATTAGTGCTAAATGGATTCATCAATCTTGCGCTCAACAATGCTTTTAACAGAGCAGAACAACTTGAATTGCACTGGAAAAGTAATCCCGATAAAACTCAAAATGCAACTGCTAATTTTTCATACCCCTTTTTATTTCATTCACCATTGGGTTTTGGAGGTGATATTAATTTAAGAAAGCAGGATTCTACCTTCTTTAGAACAGATCTTTCTATTTCATTGAAATATTATCATCCCTATGCCAGATTTAGCATTTTTAATCAGTTTGAAAGCTCTTCTACTTTGAGAGAAACAGCTCCGGCTGATTATAGAAATTATCAAAAAAATACCATAGGTGCTACTGCACAATTTATTGCTCCTACTATCAAATCAATTCCTTTTTACCATCCCGAATTATTCATTTCAGGAGGGTTTTACAATTATAGAAACGATACAATTGATGATAACAAACAAAAAATAGCCAACAGCAAATACAGTTTTAGATATAAACACACGCTAGATTTTTTTAAGTTCTTTCATCTTAATAACACCATCCAATTTGAAGGATTAACGTCAAACATAGCGCTATCAAGAAATGAGTTTATTTACTTTGGAGGATTAAGGTCAGTAAGAGGATTTTATGAATTGGAATTATCCGGAAAAGACATTTGGATGATGTTGAATGAAGTTGAATTTAGACCTATAGAAGTGTTTTCAATTTTTGTCCTTTATGATAGATCAACATTCCACAACAATAGTGGCTTTCATTTTACCAACAGCATTGGTTTTGGATTTGCCTTCAATACAGGAGGATCAGCATTACAAATTATTATTGCCAATGGTGTTTTAGACAATAATCCACTTCAATTATCCAACACTAAAATACATATAGGATTTAGTGCTAACTTTTAACACTTAAATCAAAAAATCCAACCTTTTAGTCTTTCAATAAGTTTATAACTAAAGGATTCCCTAACTTTACAATTACTTTTGAAATTGAAATGAAATATCTATCTCTACTGTTATTACTATTGGCCAACTTCACTTATTCTCAACAACTAAAGTGGGTTCCCGGTGAAATACTTGTACAATTCAGTCCAAAAACGGACATCCATCAATTGATCAGGGATTTTGAAACCGCGACAGACGTGGATATTTCGGATTTTGAATTATTATCTGTTAATGCTAACATTTATAAGGTTTCATTTACAGAAAAGAACGTTGATTTAGATGAGCAATTGAAGAATTTCTTTGATTTACCAACTGTTTATAATGTTCAAAAAAACCACTACTTAACTCAAAGGGAAACATTACCAAATGACCCTCAATTTAACGACCAATGGTTTCATAAAAACACTGGACAAACTGGAGGAACGGTAGATGCAGATATTGACACACCTGATGCTTGGGATATCACTACCGGTGGGTTAACTTCTCATGACGACACCATTGTAGCATGTATCATTGAAAGCCAAGGAGTGGATATCACTCATGAAGATTTGGTTGACAACATTTGGCACAATTATGCTGAAATCCCGGATAACGGAATTGATGACGACAACAATGGCTATATAGATGATTATGATGGCTGGAATGTAGTTGATTTGAATGATAATGTTGGCGCCGGTTCACACGGAACCAGAGTAGCCGGAATGATTGGAGCTGTTGGCAACAACAACATTGGTGTTTCAGGAGTGAACTGGAATGTAAAAATGATGATTATAAAAGGACAAAGCGCAGTTGAATCTTCACTAATAGCTGCTTACGACTATCCATTAACCATGCGTAAAAAATACAATTCAACTTACGGAGCAGAAGGTGCCTATGTAGTTGTTACTAATCTATCATGGGGAATAGACAATGGTGACCCTGCAGATATGCCGTTATGGTGCGCTATGTATGACACATTGGGCATACATGGTATTTTAAACGTTGCCGCTACTACCAATGATAATGCTAATGTTGATGTTGTAGGAGATCTTCCTACTACATGTACTTCTCAATTTTTAATTGCGGTAACTTCCTCAGATGATAATGATGTTAGAGATGGATCAGGATACGGCACAACACATATTGATTTAGCTGCACCCGGAAGTGCAGTTAAATTGACATTCCCGGCCAATTTGTACACAACAACAAGTGGAACATCCTTTGCATCTCCATGTGTTGCAGGGGCAGTGGCTTTAGCCTACTCAACTCCATGCCCTGAATTTATTGCTTTTAGTAAAGGAGATCCTGAGGGAGCAGCTTTAGCCATGAGAGGTTATATCCTTAATAATGTAGATGCTGTTACCGCCTTAGCATCTGAGGTAGCAACAGGTGGAAGATTGAACGTAAATAATACTATTACAGATATTTTGGCAAATTGTACAATTACAGCTTGTGATCAACCTTATAATGTGCATGCATCTGCTTTCGTTGATACAACTGCTACATTTGAATGGAATGGATTTTCAACTGATTACTTATTCTATATTCAAGAAGGTAATAATCCAGTAGTTGAAATACCTGTTACAGCCCAAACATCTATTTCCTTTGATACACTTGTGGCATGTACGGATTATACAATCTGGGTAAAAGGCATTTGTGGTTCAGACACTTCAAATTTTTCATTCCCTTACACCTTCACTACTGATGGATGTTGTACAAACCCTGCTTTAAACCTTGACGGTTTCGGTACAAATGAGTTAACAGTTTCATGGAATTCAATTTTATACGCAAGTGGGTATGAACTGAGATATAAACCAGAAGGTGCGGCTGAATGGATTGACACCTTAATTGGAATATCTAGCCCACTAAACATAACTGGTTTAGATACTTGTACAACTTATGAATTACAGATAAAAACCATTTGTACAGATAGTACGCAAGGTTTTGGTAACTCTCATTTATTTCAAACCTCAGGCTGTGGCGCATGTTACGACTTAACTTATTGTGATGTTGTTGGGGCTAATGCAAGTTTAGAATGGATTGACAGCATAGTTGTAGGTTGGAATACAAATGTTTCGGGTGCAGATAATGGATGGCTTCAATCAACTGACATCATCTCAACTTTTAAACCCGGACTCACCTATCCTATTGCACTTAAGCCGGGATATTCTGGAACTGCTTACACCGAGCATTTCACAGTTTGGATAGACTTTGATCAAAACGGCGTATTTGATGCAACAGACACTGTCTTTGTTAATGAAACAACTACAACTGTCCTTCAAGAAAGTATTTACATTCCAACAAATGCAGTGCACGGAATAACAAAAATGAGAATTGCCATGAACGGAACTTCAAGTCCGGTTGCATGTCCTACTGGAAGCTTCTGGGGTGAATATGAAGACTACTGTGTTTATATTGGTGAAGATGCTGGATTTGATGAAAATCAAATAGAATTCAGTCTGTATCCTAATCCTGCAGAAAATATTTTAAACATTATCTGTAATGCCGAAATTGCTGAAACCAAGGTTTTTGATCAATCAGGAAAATTGATCATTTCAATGCAAAGTAATAATTCCAAAACCATAGACATTTCTGCATTAAGTTCAGGTTTTTATTTATTACAAATAACTACAGAAAAAGGTATCTATGTTCAAAAATTCATTAAAGAATAATGTTCAATAGTAAACTGGCAGATCTTGATCCTGAAGATTATTATAAAACTCCGGAAGGATATATAGTCTTTACTGAAAAATATCATCTAAAACGCGGATATTGCTGCAAAAGTGGTTGTAAGCACTGTCCTTATGGTTATGATAAAAAAACCGGAATGATAAAACCCAAGAATTAAGGACTTTAGATTACATTTGCCCAAATTTTCAAGGTTTGATAATAGAAATTAACGAACAAAATCCTGATCAAAGAAAGATTGATCAAGTAGTAAAAATCTTAAACAAAGGTGGGGTAATTATTTACCCAACGGATACTGTTTACAGCTTTGGTTGTAGCATTATGCATAAACGCGCCATTGAAAAATTGGCATGGCTTAGAGGGTTAAAACTCAAAAAGGCTAACTTTTCGTTGATTTGTTTTGATCTAAGTACATTATCTGAACACGTTAAGTTTATTGATCGACCTACCTACAAAGTCTTAAACAAAAATCTACCTGGCCCATTTACCTTTATATTACCGGCTTCCAACAAAATTCCTAAACTTTTTGATAGCAATAAAAAAACTGTTGGTATCCGTATACCTGACAACAACATTGCTCGCGAAATTGTAAGAGAATTAGGACATCCATTAGTAACAACTTCATTGCATGATGATGATGATATTGTTGAGTATACCACAGATCCTTACAAGATTCAGGAAAGGTGGGAATCACAGGTTGATGCTATAGTTGATGGTGGTTTTGGTAAAAATGAGCCATCTACTGTGGTTGATTTTTCTGAAGGAGAAGTTGAAATCGTACGTCAGGGTATCGGAGAACTTATTTACTAGTCTATTGTTGATTACTTCTTTGCAATAAGTTTTCTTCATTGCTGATCATTCTTAAATTCGTAAAAAACATTTATAGTGGTCCTTAATTATATCTGGATAGGATTCTTTTTAATTGCACTTGTTGTAGCACTGGTTAAAACCTTTGGTGGTGATGCTGCTGTATTTGGCGATATGGTTAACTCTACCTTCAGCATGGCTGAAACGGGTTTTGAAATCTCTCTTTACTTAACCGGAGTATTGTGCTTATGGCTAGGTATTATGAAAATCGGAGAAAATGGAGGTGCGGTCCAGGCTTTGTCGAAGCTTGTAGGTCCTTTCTTCAACAAATTATTTCCTGATGTTCCGGAAAATCATCCTGCAAGAGGATCAATGCTAATGAATTTTTCTGCCAATATGCTTGGCTTAGACAATGCAGCTACTCCAATGGGATTAAAAGCCATGAATGAGTTGCAGGAGTTGAACAAGGAAAAAGATCGTGCCACTAATGCCATGATCATGTTTTTGGTTTTAAATACTTCAGGACTTACAATCATCCCTATAACAGTAATGGCTTACCGAAGTCAATTTGGTGCAGAAAATCCGGCAGATGTTTTTATACCAATTTTGATAGCCACTTTTTGCGCTTCTTTGGTTGGATTAATTGCTGTAGCTCTTTATCAAAAAATCAATCTCTTTGACAAAGTCATTTTAGCTTATTTAGGAGGAATGAGCCTTATCATTTTCGGATTAGCCTATTATTTCTCATCCCTACCTCCTGAAGAGCTAAACACTCAGTCTTCATTAGCCTCAAACATAATACTTTACGGCGTCATTTGTCTTTTTATAATAATGGCTATTAAAAAGAAGGTAAACGTTTATGAATCGTTTATAGATGGTGCAAAAGGAGGTTTTGATATAGCTATTAAAATTATTCCTTACCTGATTGCCATTCTGGTTTCTATCGGCGTTTTTAGAGCTTCAGGCGCTATGGATTTAATGCAAGAAGGTTTTCAACTTTTCTTTGGATTATTTTTTGAAAACACTGAATTCACCAATGGAATTCCTACTGCATTAATGAAACCATTAAGTGGATCAGGAGCAAGAGGAATGATGATTGAATCATTTGGTCCAAATGGAGAATATGTAGACTCATATGTTGGTAAACTTAACTCTACCTTACAGGGAGCAACAGATACAACTTTCTACATAATTGCAGTTTATTTTGGTGCAGTAGGAATCAAAAAAACGCGATATGCTGTAAAAGTTGGCCTATTAGCTGATTTAGCGGGAGTTATTGCAGCTATGGTTGTTGCTACTTTGTGGTTTGGAGGAGATAAAACTGTTTATCAATCACCTCAAGAGGTTGTTGAATCATTCGGTAATGCCTGGCAAAGTTCCAACCAGGAATCCATGAAAAATTTACTTTCAGATAATTGTGTATTATATGATCAAGCTTATGATACACTTTATACAAATAAATCAAAAGTTGTAGATGAATATTTTAGTCAAAATACCTTTTTTAGAGCAGTCAAAACAACAAAAGTAATGGTAAACGAAGTTTACCTTAAAATAAATAAAGGTGTGGATTCGTCTTTTGTATTAGAAACCTATGCAATTGGAGTTAAAAAAGGAAAAATTCAGTATTTCAGGTATTTAGGCAATTTATAATGTTTTTTAAAAAGAAGAAAAAAAACGCAGACATCAGTGGAGTGGTTAAATTAAAGCCACTTAAATACCCACCTAAGATTCTTATAGGTTGGGCTGAAGCTATTAGTGGCAATACTGATTTGAGAGATTGGTTTTTGGCTAGTGAACAATACACTGAACTAGGAATGGCTGTACATGCTATTATGCTAAAAGATGATGCAAGAGATTGGTTATTACAGAATGGTTATGCCCATTTAATGGCAATGATCAATGGCGTTGAAGGAAATCAAGAAGCACTTCATTGGTTAGAAAAAAATAAGTTTCATGTACTTAAACATGTAGCCTTGGCAGCTGACGGAAATGAAGATTCCTTGAAATGGTTAACTGACAATAACCACAGAGAATTCGCACTAATATCTCAAAGAATTAAAGCTGTAAAGGATGAAATAGAGGACGATCACAATGACGTCCATAAGTTTGGAAGAGACTAATCTCTCACCATCACATACTCATAGATTTTTCCATCTATCGTTTGAGTAAGGGTAAAGTTTATGTTATCGAATGTGTAATTATAAACAGTATCTAGATAATAATTTGGATTATAACCTGAATAAGCTGTACTAAAAACTGCTGTTGTAGCATTATTGGTGTACCACTCGCCCTTATGAGTTGGAGGTGAAAAATTAACAGAGTCTCCACTCAATTGATAAGTCGAATTATGCGTAAAAAGAGCCAGCACAAAACTCCCTTGGGCTAATGGGTTTCCAGTACTATCATACTCAGTGAACATTCCGTTATAAATTCCTGCATTAGGAACAGTAACAGGTTTTTTCTTACAAGAAATCAGTAAAACACTGAATACTAAAGTAATAAGTAGTTTCGTTTTCATCTTCATATAGGTAAGCTACAAGCAACAAACATTTTTCAGCCCGAAAAATTTGTTATATTGCTTCTCAAATTTACTAAAAAAATCATGGCAACAAAAGTACAATCTGATATTGAAATAGCGCAAGCCGCAAAATTACAGCATATTCGTGATATAGCTGCTAAACTAAACATAGGTGAAGATGACATTGAGATGTACGGAAAATATAAGGCTAAAATCCCTTTAAAATTCATCAATCAAGATAAAGTAAATCAAAATACTTTAATCCTTGTAACGGCCTTAACTCCTACTCCTGCTGGAGAAGGAAAGACAACAACTTCTATTGGATTGACTGAAGGACTGAATAAAATTGGAAAAAAAACAACTGTAGTTTTAAGAGAGCCTTCTTTAGGACCTGTATTTGGAATAAAAGGTGGAGCTGCTGGTGGAGGATATGCACAAGTTGTACCAATGGAAGATATCAATTTGCATTTTACAGGAGATTTTTCTGCTATTGAAAAGGCTAATAATCTTTTAAGTGCGTTGATTGATAATAATTTACAAAGCAAAACGAATAATTTAAATATTGATCCTAGAACCATTGCGTGGAAAAGAGTAATGGATATGAATGATCGCTCACTCAGAGACATAGTTATTGGTTTAGGAGGAACAGGTAATGGTATCCCTAGAGAAGATGGTTTCAATATTACTCCCGCTTCAGAGGTTATGGCCATTTTATGTATGGCAGAAGATTTTGAAGACCTTAAATCTAGATTGGGAAATATTTATGTTGGAATGACTTTCGACAAAAAACCAATCTATGCAAGAGATTTAAAAGCTGAAAATGCAATGGCCATTCTACTAAAAGATGCTATTCAACCTAATTTGGTGCAAACTTTAGAAGGAAATCCTGCCATTATTCATGGCGGACCATTTGCTAACATAGCACAAGGAACTAACACAATAATCGCAACTAAAATGGGACTTTCTTTGTCTGATTATGTGGTTACAGAAGCCGGATTTGGAGCCGATTTAGGTGCAGAGAAATTTTTAGATATCAAATGTGTTTCTGGTGGATTAAAACCAAAAGCTACTGTATTGGTTGCTACAATTAGAGCTCTTAGACATCACGGAGGAGCAACAAAAGATGAATACAACACGCCAAGTGCAGAACGTGTATCTAAAGGATTAGAAAATCTTGAAAAGCACATTGAAAACATGCAGAAATTTGGTTTAAACCCTGTTGTTGCAATCAATGCTTTTCCTACAGATACTGATGAAGAAGTTCAATTAATAAAGAATAGATGTTCAGCTAAAGGAGTTCAAGCCATTCTTGCAAGAGGTTGGGCTGATGGAGGAAACGGAATGACCGATCTTGCTGAAGCTGTTGTTGCTGAAGTAGAAAAAGGTCAAAACAACTTTAAAGCTTTATACGACTGGAACATGTCAGTTAAGGATAAAATTGAAACTATTGCAAAAGAGATCTACGGCGCAGATGGAGTTGAGTACTCTAAAAAAGCATTAACTGATCTTAAAAAAATT
Organism: Paracrocinitomix mangrovi; assembly: GCF_019740355.2. GTDB lineage: Bacteria > Bacteroidota > Bacteroidia > Flavobacteriales_D > Crocinitomicaceae > Paracrocinitomix > Paracrocinitomix mangrovi. The sequence continues at coordinate 677,189 of NZ_CP091819.1, forward strand.
GAAGAACTTGGTCTAAATAAATTGCCTGTATGTATGGCAAAAACACAAAAGTCATTCTCAGATAATGATGCTTTACTAGGAAGACCTACTGGTTTTATGGTAAATGTTAGAGAGTTTGAATTTGCAGCCGGAGCAGGCTTTGTAATTCCTATTTTAGGTGTTATGATGAGAATGCCGGGATTACCTGCAGTACCAGCTTCAGAAGGCATGTCAATTGATAACAATGGTGTTATTTCAGGATTATCTTAATGAAAGATATTAGCGAATACGACGCATATAAATTTGAAAAAGGGTCGGTTACGAAAGTAACTGACCCTTTAAGTATTGAATCACCTCTTCAAATATCAATAAATGGTGAATCATTTACAGTGGTAATGCAAACTCCGGGAGATGAACAATTATTAGCTACAGGTTTACTGTATGCAGAAAATGTGATTTCAGATTTTAATCAAGTTAAATGTTCATTCAAAGAAGATGATCATGGTTTTATAAATGAAGTCAACCTTACAACTCCTACATCAAATTTGGCTGATGGATATTTAAGTTCAAGAAGTTTATTAAGTGTTTCTTCCTGTGGGATTTGTGGTAAAAAAGAAATTGAGGAATTACTGCCTAAAGAAGAAAAATTAACTTCAAGCACTACCCTATCCTTTACATCTCTTTTCCAGATGTTTGAAACTATGAATCAGCATCAAAATGCCTTTAAAATTACAGGAGGATGTCACGGAATTGCGGCTTTTGATAATGAAGGCAACTTATTAAGTATAAAAGAAGACATAGGAAGACACAACGCATTGGACAAAGTTGTTGGAGATTTAATCAGTAAACAACTCATCAAAAAAGCTACTGTTTTAACTTTAAGTGGGCGCGTTTCATACGAGATGGTATCTAAAGCTTTTAGAGCTAAAATTCCTGTAATTGCAGCAGTTTCTGCACCAAGTAGTTTAGCGGTTGATTTTGCCAAAGAATATGGGATGACTTTGATAGGCTTTTCTCGAAACGAAAAAGGCACATGTTATTCCGGCATTAATCGTTTAGATGAATTGAAAAAGTAAAATCCTCTTCTCAATTGATACAGGTTTAAACTTCTTGAAAAAAAACTAACAATTCTGCCCTTTTTATTCTGACGTTATCCTTATTAATCACTAATTTTGTCTAAAAATTTTGCGGATGTCAGTAAGAGTTGCAGTAAATGGATTTGGACGTATTGGACGCTACTTTACAAGAGTAGCTGCAAACAACCCTCAGATAGAATTAGTTGCTATCAATGATCTTGCAGACAGTCAAACATTAGCACATCTCTTCAAATATGATTCTGTTCACAGAAAATTTCAGGGAACTGTCAGTGCCGAAAGTGATGCATTAATTATCAATGGTAAAAAAGTGCAGCTATTTGCTGAAAAAGCACCAGAGAATCTTCCATGGAAAGACCTGAATATTGACGTAGTTTTGGAATCTACAGGTATTTTCAGAACTGAAGAATTAGCTTCAAAACATTTGTTGGCAGGTGCAAAAAAGGTTGTTCTCTCTGCACCTCCAAGTGGCGGAAATATCAAATCAGTGGTTTTAGGTATTAATGAATCAATCCTGGATGGTTCAGAAAAAATTATTTCTAATGCCTCTTGTACCACCAATAGTGCTGCACCTTTAGTTAAAGTAATGAAGGAACTTGGTACAATTCAAAGTGCTTACATAACAACTATACATTCTTACACATCCGATCAAAAACTTCATGACGCTCCTCATAAAGATTTAAGAAGAGCAAGAGCTGCCGCAGAATCAATTGTTCCTACAACAACTGGTGCTGCTAAAGCAATCACAAAAATCTTCCCTGATCTTGACGGAAAAATGGGAGGTTGTGGTATCCGTGTACCTGTTCCGGATGGTTCTTTAACTGACATGACATTCATCATGGATAAGGAACTGACTGTAGAAACAGTGAATAAAGCCTTTTTGGATGCTTCAAAAGGAACTTTAAAAGGAATTTTGGATTATGTTGAAGACCCAATTGTATCTTCAGATATCATTGGAAATCCTTTTTCTTCAAGTTTTGATGCCCAACTTACTTCTATCATTGGAAACATGGTTAAAGTAGTTGCATGGTATGACAACGAAGCCGGATACTCAAACAGATTAGTTGAACTTGTAGCAAAATTAGGATAGTTTGATTTCAAGAATTTTATATTATTCTCAAAGACCGCAGGAGGTTCAGTACCTTTTTAAAATGAAAAAGGAATTCAGTCATTTCAAACCTTCTGAAAAAAGGTTGACTGAACTATCTAAAGAAACTGATGACCTAGAATTCTGCTATGAAGCTTTGAAAAAAGTATCAAGATCTTTTGCAGTTGTAATACAGCAATTACCTAAAGAATTACAAGATCCGGTTTGCCTTTTTTACCTTATACTTAGAGGACTTGACACTGTTGAAGATGACATGCAAATTGACCAAATAGAAAAAGAAAAACTGTTGACGTCTTTTGCAGAGCGAATGAACAAAGAGGCATTTACGCTTAAAAATATTGGTGACACTCAGGATTATCAGGATTTGATGTTGCACTTTGATAAAGTGTTGCGTGTTTATCATGGTTTAGCTCCTCAGTACAAAGAAGTAATCACAGAAATCACTGATGAAATGGCACATGGCATGAATAAATATGCCCATGAAAAAGTTATTTCATATGCTGATTGGGATGATTATTGCTACTACGTAGCCGGCTTGGTTGGAATAGGATTAAGTAAATTATTCTTAGCCTCTGATCTTGAAAAAAGTGAAAAATTAGCAGACAAAGCACTTTCTAACGAAATGGGATTGTTTTTGCAAAAAACCAATATCATTCGTGATTTTGCTGAAGACCTGGAACAGGACAGAGTATTTTGGCCTGAAGAAGCCTGGAAAGGAAGAGTGGAAAAATTGGAAGATCTTCAAAAAAATGAACAAACCGGTTTAAATGTTCTCAACGAAATGGTGATTAATGCCTTGAACCATGTTCCTGCATGTATGGATTACTTAGAATCATTGGAGGATAAAATGGTATTCAGATTTTGTGCAATCCCACAATTGATGGCAATTGCAACACTAGCCGAACTATATAACAATGAAAATGTTCTACATAAGAATGTTAAAATTAGAAAAGGTAGAACTGCAAGGTATTTTATGTCAATTAATACCTTTGAACAAACAAAAACAGAATTTGTAAAAATTTTACAATCACTCTCTAAGCAAGACCCTAGTCAAAAGGTTAATAATATCTTGACAAAAGTGAACGCTTATGAAAACGTTTGATTACGACATAATAGTAATTGGTGCAGGAGTAGCAGGGGGAGTCTTTGCTGCTTCGCAAAACAAGGATAAAAAAATCCTTGTAATAGAAAGAGATTTAACTGAACCTGACAGAATTATCGGTGAACTAATGCAACCCAGAGGCCTTCAAGCACTTGAAGAAATGGGTTTAGCTCATTTAGTTGAAGGATTTGACGCTCAAGTTGTAGAAGGTTATAAACTCATCAAGGGAGACGAAACATTTACCATTCACTACAAAGATGTTGATAATGGCATCAAGGGAATTGGTTTAAGAAATGGTAAGTTCCTTACAGCTATCCGAAACGATATTAAATCCAAAGAAAACATTGATCTTGTTGAAGGAAATGTAACAGACCTTATTGAAGAAAACAATGTGGTTACTGGCGTTTCTTATACCAATGCGCAAGGTGAAGAATGTAAAAGTTCAGCAGCCATGGTGGTAGTTTGCGACGGCCCAATGTCTTTCTTCAGAAGCAAGTTGAGTAAACCAAACAAAAAGGTTACTTCTTACTTTATGGGATTGGTGCTTAGGGATTTGGATTTAGAACATCCTTCTTTAGGACACATGATTGTTACAGGTGATGCACCTGTACTGGTTTACCCTATTCATTCTAACGGATATAGAATCTTAATTGATTATCCGGGAGAAAAACCTCCTAGAATTGGAACCAAAGCGATTGAAAAATTTAAGGAAGAGATTTCAGCAGTACTTCCAAAAGAAATGGTTCCTTCATTCGTGAATGCAATTGAAAATGATCAGTTGAAAGTAATGCCTAACCACAGTATGAAAGCTCAAGCTTTTAGAAAAAAAGGTGTTGTGCTACTTGGAGATTCATTAAACATGCGTCATCCGTTAACCGGTGGAGGAATGACTGCCACGTTTAATGACATCATCAGCTTGAACAAGGCTTTAGATGGCGTAGATGTGCACAATTCAGAAGCTTTAGAAAAAGCTGTCGAATCATATTATGAAAATAGATCAGAAGAAGTTGAAACAATCAATATTTTGGCAAACGCTTTGTATAAAGTGTTTAGAGATGCTGATTTGAAAGAGGCTTGTTTTGAATATCTCCAAAAAGGAGGTGAACAATCAACTGGTCCACTTTCAATTTTAGCAGGAATAAACAGAAATAAAAAGTATTTACTAAAGCATTTCTTTAAGGTAGCCATGCAACATCCTTTGCATTTTGTTACCAAACCTAAAAAGCAAATGCGACTTTATAAAAATGCGGTAGGCATCATACGTCCTATTCTTAAAGATGAGGACCAACCTGCCATTGTGTAATGGAGAAGATAGAACATGAATCGTTAGAAGCGGCTGACAATCGTAAGCAAAGTCACCTTGATTTAGCATTTGAATCACAAAGTGCCAAATTAGATGATAGATTTTATTACGAACCAATGTTATCAGGACATCCTACAGAAGATGAAAGTATGTCCGTTAAGCTGGGGAATAAAACAATGAAGTATCCTATTTGGATTTCTTCAATGACGGGGGGAACATCTAAAGCCGGACCATTAAATAAAATGTTAGCTAAAACAGCTGCCAAATATGGTTTTGGAATGGGATTGGGTTCATGTCGAATCATCTTAGAAGACAATACCTATTTTGAAGATTTCAATTTAAGACCCATTTTAGGAGACGAAGTACCATTTTATGCCAATGTTGGTATAGCCCAAATTGAACGAATTTTACAAGAAAATAAAGGTGATCTTCTTAAGAAATTGGTAGAAAAGCTGAGTGCTGATGGTTTGATAGTTCACGTAAACCCTTTACAGGAGTGGCTTCAACCAGAAGGCGATTTGATTCAGCAATCTCCTTTAGTAACAATTCAACAACTTTTAAATGAATTTGACAAGCCTATTATCGTAAAAGAGGTTGGACAAGGATTCGGTCCTAAAAGTATGGGTGAATTGTTGAAACTCCCACTAATGGCGGTAGATTTCGCAGCTAATGGAGGTACTAATTTTTCAAAGCTTGAGTTAATTCGTAACAAAAAATTGCAAGATTTTTACGGTGATGTTGTAGCTTTGGGACATTCAGCGGAAGAAATGGTTACTTTTTTGAACGATACCGTTGATAAACTAGCTAGCTTAAGAAAGTGCAATCACGTAATCATCAGTGGAGGTGTAAAAAACTTCCTAGATGGGTATTATCTGATTTCAAAATCTGAACTTGATGCAGTATATGGTCAGGCTGCGCCTTTTCTTAAATATGCTAACGAATCGCAAGAAGCATTGGATGAATTTGCTGCGTTTCAAATTAAAGGCCTACAAATGGCACAAAGATTATTAAGAGTAAAGTGATTGAATAAGTAAGTGATGGATAAATTTATTGAAGGGTTTTCGAAAAAGGAAAGAGAAGATAAGATTAGAGCCATAGCTCAGTTCTTCAAAGATTCCGACAAGGCAGTTTCTACTTTTAAAAGTTTTAATCATCCTGATGCCAAAATTCAGGAGATGATAAATGAGTTTAGTGAGAATACAATTTCAAATTTTCACTTACCCTACTCTATAGCACCTAATTTTTTAATCAATGGTAAAACTTATGCAATACCAATGGTTATTGAAGAAAGTTCAGTTGTAGCTGCAGCTTCTAAAAGTGCTAAATTCTGGCACAAATTAGGTGGATTCAGAACAGAAATCATTGACACAGAAAAAGTAGGTCAAGTTCACTTTGTTTGGAAAGATGATGTCAATAAATTGAAAGCCAGATTTGAGGAGTTGAAAGAATTGTTGATTGAAGGATCAGCTGACATCACTAAAAACATGCAAGCCAGGGGCGGAGGAATCAAAGATATCGTTTTGAGAGATCTATCTGATAAAGAACCGGGAGCTATGCAGCTTTTTGTGACTTTTGAAACAGTTGATTCAATGGGAGCCAACTTCGTAAATTCTTGCTTAGAAAGATTTGCTGACCTATTCAGAGACTGGCATAAGGATCAAGATGAATTTACTCCTAACGGATTAGAAATCATCATGTCTATCCTTTCAAACTTAACTCCTAACTGTATGGTAAAGTGTTGGGTTGAAACTGAATTGGAAAACATGAACGACATTGTTCCTGGTATAACAGGAGAAGAATTTGCTAATAAATTCAGACGTGCTGTACGAATTGCACAAATAGATCCATACAGAGCAACTACACATAATAAAGGAATTTATAACGGAATTGATGCTGTTGTTTTAGCAACTGGTAACGATTTTAGAGCAGTAGAAGCGTGCGGACATGCATATGCTAGCATGAATAAAGACGGTTACACTTCTTTAACTCATTGCGAAATTAAAGATGGTAAGTTCAGATTTGAGCTTAACCTTCCAATTGCATTAGGTGTAGTTGGTGGTTTAACTAATCTCCATCCTTTGGTAAAATTGTCACATGAAATTTTAGATCATCCTTCGGCTAGAGAATTAATGAGTATTGCTGCAGCTGCTGGATTAGCAAACAATTTTGGAGCGGTAAAATCATTGACTACAACCGGTATCCAACAAGGACATATGAAAATGCACCTTTTCAACATTATGAACCAATTAGAAGTTGAAAAAGGTAACAGACAGAAAGTAGTGGATTATTTCAAGGACAAAAATGTCTCTGTTTCTGCTGTTAGAGAATATGTTGAAGAGTTAGAGTTGGCTGCAACATCTAAAAATTGATTCAAGAAAGTACACATAAAACAACAACTTATCAGGCTGCTGGTAAGCTGATGCTCTTTGGAGAGTACCTTGTACTTGATGGAGCTAAAAGTCTCGCTTTCCCTTTAAAATATGGCCAAAAACTAGAAGTATCACCTAATGAAAATAATTTAATTCGTTGGGAAAGTCATGGTCCGGATGGTATTTGGTACAATGCTATTTTGGATGATAAGTTCAGAGAAATTGAATCATCTGACAGTAATGTAACGCAGGTATTGAAACGCTTGTTAAAAGAGATTTCAATTATGAATCCTGAGTTGCATATGTTCAACGATTTTAAAATTACAGCTGATTTTAATTTGAAATGGGGATTTGGCTCATCCTCTACTTTTATAAGTCTACTTTCTCAATGGTCAGATATTGATCCCTTTTTCCTTTTGCAAGAGTCTTTTGGAGGATCTGGATATGATTTGGCTTGTGCCACAGCCAATGGCCCTATCGTCTATCAAATTTTGCCAGATGATATTGGTTGGGAAGAAGTTAATCTAAGCAGTGAATTAACCAATAAATGGTTATTCGTCTATTTAGGTCAAAAACAAAGTAGCAAGGATGAAATAGAGAAATTTCAAAAAAGGCTTGTCACTATTGAAGATATTAAGAAAATGAACGATATAGTTGATGAGGCATTGGCTAGCAATGAGATAGCACATTTTGAGTCGCTAATTAACGACTCTGAATCGTTAATATCTTCAATTATTGGCCGTAAAATGTTAAAAGACCATATCTTTGCGGATTATAATTATGGTATCAAATCTTTGGGAGCATGGGGAGGAGATTATTTTCTCGCCACATTCCGTGATTTAGAAGAAGCTAAAAACTACTTTAAATCAAAAGGGTATGATACCATGTTTACGTATGATGAACTCATAAAATAGATGGGAAATACTACTGAAACTACAAACGAGATCAAAGTTAAATGGCGTTGTCCGTCTAACATTGCAATTGTAAAATACTGGGGAAAAAAGAGTGTTCAAATTCCTTGCAACCCTTCGTTAAGTTTAACGCTTAGTAACTCTTACACTGAGGTAGAAGTTACTGTGTCTGAAAAAACTACACACGAGCAAGTTGAACTAACGTATTATTTTGAAGGAGAGGAGAATCAAAAATTCGGAAATCGTGTAGCAGCTTATTTGGCTGACAACATTGATAGTTTTCCTTATTTAAATATGGTGGCTGTTACAATTCAGTCAAAAAATAGTTTTCCACACTCGGCTGGTATTGCTTCTTCAGCTTCTGCTTTTGGAGCAATTGCACTTGCTATGCTTGATATCGCTTATCAATTTGAAGAAAAAGAAATTGATGATGACTTTTATCAAAAAGCAAGTGAATTAGCAAGATTAGGAAGTGGAAGTGCATGTAGATCTGTTTTTCCTTCATACTCAATCTGGGGTGAAGTAGACGGAATTGAAGGTACTTCAAATGAATATGCAGTTGGTGTTCACAACATCCACCCTATCTTTAAAAATTACAAAGATGCTATCCTTATTGTTGAGGATGAGCCAAAAAAGATATCAAGTACAGTTGGTCATTCTTTGATGAATGATCATCCATTTGCTGAAATTAGATTTAAACAAGCAGAAAAAAGAACAAAAGAGTTGGTTGATATATTGGAAGAAGGAGATATTGATTCTTTCATCCAAATATGTGAATCAGATGCGTTGACATTGCATGCAATGATGATGACATCTACTGATTATTATCTTTTGGTTAAGCCTGGAACTATTACTGCTATCGAAAAAATCATGCAGTTTAGACTAGAAAATCTTGTACCTGTTTGTTTTACATTGGATGCAGGTCCAAATGTTCATGTTTTATATCCTGAAAAATACCAGGATGTTGTTGAAGAGTTTATCAACACAGAGTTGAAAGACACTTATAAAAAGGTTATTTTTGACCACGAAGGCGAAGGCCCTCAAAAATTGAGCATCTAAACACCAATGGAAAAGTTCACCTCCAAAGTTTTGTTGTTTGGAGAGTATAGTTTACTCTACGACAGCATGGCACTAACAATGCCTTTTGACAAGTTTTCAGGGCAATTTAGCTATGCTGATACGGCTATTGATGCAATTCAAGCTGCTAAATCAAATCAGGGACTTAGAAAATTTTGCACGCATATTTTGGATAATCACACTGATGAGCAATTCAAATTGAACGTACAAAAATTCAAAACTGAATTAGATAAAGGACTTTTCTTTGAAAGCAACATACCTCAAGGTTTTGGGTTAGGAAGTTCAGGAGCATTAGTGGCCGCTATATTTTTAAGATATCTGGATAAAGCAGGTGACTTTAAGGATGAATTGAAAGTATTAACCAAAGAGAAAATCAAGCACTTAAAAGCTACACTAGGTGGCTTAGAAGGATATTTTCATGGCACGAGCTCTGGAATTGATCCATTAAGTATTTTGATCAATGAGCCACTTTTAGTTAAATCAAACTTTGAAATTGTTCCGGTTAAGGTACCAACCTACAAGCCCGAAGGAAAACATGTAGTGTTTTTACTAAATACAGGATTGTCTAGAAATACAGACAAATTAGTTGGTCAATTTAAAGCAAGTGCATCTACTGCTGAATTCAAGAATAAATTAGAGTGTCAATTAACTCCATATACAAATGACGGTATTAACAACTTTTTAAATGCTAATACTGATGAATTGTATTTGAATTTATACAATCTGGTAAAATTTCAGCACGGTGAAATGAATTACTTAATTCCTGAAAAATATCTAGATACTGTATCAAACGGACTAGATTCAGGAGATTATTTTTTAAAAATATGTGGAGCCGGTGGTGGCGGATACATGTTAGGTTTTACTCAAAATTGGGAATCAACTCAAGAACAACTACAAGGTGAAGATCTTGAGGTTTTATATAGATTTTAAGTTATGACAGCAATCGCAACAAGTTTACAGGAACAAAAAGAAGCAATTGAGAAGTTTTTAGAAACCAAAGCGTTGGAAACTTTTCCAGAGAATTTATATGATGCTGTTCATCATATCATGACCTTAGACGGAAAACGTCTGCGTCCTATGATGGTATTGATGAGTGCTCAAGGATTCAATGTTCCTCAAGAAAAAGCTATGGCTGCTGCCATTTCTATTGAAGTATTTCACAACTTCACTTTGGTTCATGATGATATTATGGACAAAGCCAAATTGAGAAGAGGAAAAATAACAGTTCACGAAAAATTTGGTGTAGACAAGGCTATCGTAACCGGAGATGCCATGCTTCCTCATGCGGTAAGTCTATTAATTCAAGATAATGCTGATAAAGCCGGAGAATTATTGAATTGCTTCAACAAAATGGGAAAAGAAGTAATGGAAGGTCAGCAATTTGACATGGAATTTGAAACCAGAAATGATGTTTCAGTTGATGAATACATGAATATGATTCGTCTTAAGACATCTGTTTTATTTGGTGCTGCTTGTGAAATTGGAGCTATCATAGGAGGTGCATCTGAAGCTGACAAAAGAGCTTTGTATGACTTTGGTTTATATTCTGGATTAGCATTCCAAATTATGGATGATTATTTGGATACTTTCGGAGATGAATCATTTGGTAAAAAGATTGGTGGAGACATCCTTTTAAATAAAAAGTCTTTCTTATTGGTTAATGCTATGCAAAAGGCCAATGACGAACAAAGAAAAAGAATTTTTGACTTGTTCGAAGAGAAGGATGAAAACACTAAAATTAAAGCTTTCCAGGATTTGTATCACGAAATGGGAATACCTCAAATTGCATTGGATACAATGGAAGAATTGCACGATAAATCTGTCAATGCAGTAAAATCTACTTCATTAGATGATGAAAACAAAGAACGTATCATTCATCTTGGAGAAGTAATGCTTAGAAGAACCAAATAATTTTTATGAGTTCAGCAGATCAAACTACCCAAACTAAAATCAACTTTGCTGAAAAGGACAAAACCTATTTCTGGAATTGCTGGAAATTTGAGACTAAAAATGGACAGCAAAGATGGTACTTTGATCTACCTACTGAACTTAAGGATATTGTAAAATCTGAAGCAGACTGGGATAAAGCTGAAGCAAAAGATTTTCTTAAACACTTTGATGAAGCCTACATATTTGATAAATCTGTTAATCCTAACAGTGCAGATCAAGTATTACGTTGGTTAAGAGCTGAAGAAGTTGATCCTCATAAATTAATTGATATAGATGAAAATGCTTCTCTTAAAGAAAGAGTAAGAACATCTTTGTTAAACGGATTTTCATATTACGAAACACTGCAAGAGCCTGATGGTAACTGGGCAGGAGATTATGGCGGGCCTCTTTTTCTAATTCCTGGTTTAATTATCGCTTCTTATATCACAGATTCACCTTTTGAAAAGCCTATGCAGGTTTTAATGAAGCGAAATTTGTGGAACCATCAAAATGAAGATGGTGGATGGGGATTACACATTGAAGGAGAATCAATCATGTTTGGAACAATCATGCAGTACATAACACTGCGATTGTTAGGCGAAGATTTGAGTAATCCTGATATGCAGAGAGCGCAAAAATGGATTTTAGATAATGGTGGTGCCGTAAATGTTCCAATGTGGGGTAAATTCTATTTATCAGTTTTAAATGTTTACGAATGGAAAGGAAATGATGCCCTGCTTCCTGAAATGTGGAAGTTTCCTAAATGGGTTCCTTTTCATCCAGGAAAGTACTGGTGCCATGATAGGATGATCTTTTTACCAATGTCTTATTGCTATGGTAACAAAGTAAAAATGGAAGAAAATGATTTGATCAGAGAAATCAGAACTGAAATTTATACTGAGGACTACGATAAAATCAATTGGAAAAAGGCTAGAAAACAGGCTTGCGAAAAAGACATTTTTCATCCCGTAAACAAATGGTACAAGCGCTTAAGCAAGATTACCAACGGTTATGAAAAAATCCATCTAAAAGGACTTAGAAGAAAATCATTGAAATATGTTCGCGATTATATAGATCACGAAGACATTCATACAAGATATATCAATATTGGACCGGTGAATCAAGCCATCAATTCAATTTGTGTTTGGCACATGCACGGTAAGGATTCTGAAGAATTCAAACAACACGTTTATCGTTGGCAGGATTATTTGTGGATTGCAGAAGATGGAGCTAAAATGGGAGGATACAATGGTTCTCAGTTATGGGATACTTCATTTGCCGGACAGGCTTTACTTGAAGCCAATATGGAAGATGATTTCCCTGAAATGGCTGAGAAAATCTACCATTTTATTGATATCACCCAAATTGATAGAGATCCTAAAGACCACAAAAAATACTGGAGAGATGTTACATTAGGATGTTGGCCATTTTCAACTATTGATCACGCCTGGGCTGTAACAGATTGTACCTCTGAAGGAATGAAGACTGCCCTACTCTATAATAACAAGCCTCATGTAAACAAGGCTAATGTTATAGATGAAAACAGACTAAAACCTGCGATAGATTGGTTGCTTTTTATGCAAAATGACGACGGTGGTTGGGCTTCATATGAAAAGAAACGTGCTCCTCAATGGATTGAAGTATTAAATCCTGCCATGCTATTTGAAAACATCATGGTTGAAGTTACTTATACCGAGTGTTCTTCTGCTACCATGCAAGGATTAAAGGAGTTTTCTCAGAATCATGACTATAGAAAAGCTGATATTCAAAAAGCCTTAGCCAAAGGAACTGAGTTTATAAAAAAGAAACAAAGTGAAGACGGATCATGGTACGGTTGCTGGGGAGTTTGCTTTACTTATGGAACCTGGTTCGGGATTGAAGGGCTATTATGTGGTGGATTAGAAGGATATGAAAACGGAAATCCTTCAAAAGAAATTAAAGATGCTTGTGAGTTTTTAATGAGCAAGCAAAACGAAGACGGAAGTTGGGGTGAATCTTTTGAGAGCTGTGTAAACCATTGCTATATTCAACATGAAGATGGTCAGATCATTAATACTGGCTGGGCATTATTGGGATTAATGAAGGCAAAATATCCTGACAAGCAAGCCATTGAAAAAGGAGTTGAATTCTTGATGTCTCGTCAATGGGAAAATGGAGACTTTCCTCAAGAAGGTATCTCTGGAGTATTCAATGGAAACTGCATGGAAACCTATACGTCATATAGAAACGTATTTCCACTGTGGGCGCTAGCCAGATACTATCAGTACTATGCTGATTAATTCTTGATTTTTTCCGAAATTGGGAGAATTCAACATCATTTTTTGAAGTCCTACCTAGACGATATTATCCCTTTACAAGATTTGCTTGATAAGTTGCAAAAAATAGCCAATCAGCTCAATGCTGAGCTCACTATTAACGATCAAAAAGACAATTTACTAACAGAAATCAACCAACCAAACCCCGTTGTTTTAATTGTGTATCAAAATGATGAACAAAAATTTTTCATCAAATATAGTTTAGGATTAAGTTGGTCGGCAGAAGTAACTACCTTTCTAAGTAGTATTAATCATTACAAATTAGAAATTGCATGTGTAAATCACTTTCTAAATTTATTTCTACAAAAAAAGAATCGGTTCAAAATTAAAACTGACGATCATATTTTAAAAAGCAAAATTAAACAGGAATCATCCTTTCTAAAGCTTTCTGATATTGCGAAACAAACAAGTTTTGAGCCTAATTTATATACCTATCAAAAGGATGACAAAATTGTCATTAAAACAGAATATGATATTCGATACTTTTACGAAAGAACTAGTGAAATTATTCCAATGATAGAATTTTACCGATTCCTTGGATTACATTTCAAAACAAAATAATATGCCTTTAGAAATTGAACACAAATATCTGATCAATCAAGAAGAATGGAGTAAAGTCACTCCTGATCAATCAATACATATACAACAGGCTTTTATCTTTTCAACAGTTGAAAAATCAGTACGTGTAAGAATTTATGGAGAACAAGGTTTTTTGACCATAAAGGGCAAAACCATGGGCGCTACAAGAAAAGAATTTGAATATGAAATTCCGAAAACAGAGGCTCAAGAACTAATCAATGACTTTGGAGAGAATCTCATTGAAAAAATCAGATATATAGTAACTATCAATGATAATTGCTGGGAAGTAGATGAATTTTTAGGAGCTAACAAAGGTTTATTTGTTGCAGAAATTGAATTGTCCAATGAATCTGAAAACTACAGTAAACCTTCTTGGCTAGGAATAGAAGTCACCGAGGATCCGAAATATCTCAACGTTAATTTGGCTAAAAATCCTTTCAGTAAATGGTGATTTTACAAAGCTTTACGTTTTACTTTGACCTTGATAATGTCTCCCAACATGTATTTAAAGTCCTCTCCTACTAACCTCATGTCCTCATCATCCTGATCATATTCCCAATAAACTTCAAAAAGTCTATCTGAAAAATGACTTTTTAAACCAGACAAGGTTTTAAAAAGTATCATTCCTGAACTGGTGTTTACGTATTTTAAATCAACATATAATCTGATATGTTTGAGCTCAACCATTTTAAAAATGGATAACCAATTTAAAAATGGTCTGAAAAATGTCACACTATCTTCTGGCTTACATATTCCCCGGATAGATATGATCCCATCAATTTTGCTACCCTCAATGTGCGGTGTGTTATCAGTAGCGTTAAGTTTGAATTCGTTCATTTTAAAGTCTGTTATGGTCGTACCTTTAAGATACAAACAATTATGCATACATAACTTAAATCTTTCGTTGAATGAACTTAGAATTCAGCTAAATGAACATATTCTACCTAGTAATAAAATTGCAACTTACTATTATTTAGCTATTTCTACCCAAAACTCTCTTCCTTTTCTTGGCTCAATAGAATTACGACAAGGCTCAATTTTAATGGATGAAAAATGATTTGTGAACCTGTCAACATATTCATCTTTGCATCCCCCAAAAGGTGGACCATCTACAAGTGGAAAATCAAATAACAAACCAACCAATTTACCTTCTCTATGCAAAAGTTCATCCATCTTTTTACAATACATATTTCGCATCTCAGGATGAATGGCACAGAAAAATGTTTGTTCAATAATTAAATCATACTCACCACTATGCTCAAAAAAGTCCTTGTGTAAGACATGATTTCTAGGAAAATCAGGATAACGCTCCATAAAAGAATTTACTGCACCTTCTGATATATCAATGACAGTTACATTGCTGAATCCTTGATGGTGTAGGTACTCAGCTTCGTATGCATTTCCTGCTCCGGGAATTAGAATTCTAATTTCTTTGTTTGCAATTTGATCAACATATTCCTTAATGGGTGTACTTATATAGCCAATATCCCAGCCTGTATTTCCATTTGCCCATTTATCTTCCCAGAAATCCTTTTCCATTTTGGTTCACATTTTGATATTTACTAATTTAGTTATCTTCTTACTTTCAAAATGAAAAAATTAATAATAGTAGCTGTCATCCTTTCATCCTTCACTGCATTAGCCGGTGGATTTAGATGGCCTAACGTACCTTATCACCACGCGAAACTACATCTGTTTAACATTCCATTTAAAGAGCCTGCCAAAATTGACTATTATTTGGTTAAAGATGGTGCATATGCTAAATCTAAAATTGGTGAAGGATATGTACTGGACGATACGTTTTTAAAGGAATTACATGCTGTTTTGGCCAGAGGAGTTGATGAATTAATTCAGGGACTTTCTGGATGCTACATCCCGCGTCATGGAATTATCTATTACAATGAAAAGAATGAACCAGTAGCCGCTTTTTCAGTATGCCTTGAATGTGAGAAAATTGATTTTTGGAGCAGTAGAGATATAAGCAGCCAAATCAGACATCCTCATGGTAAGTTGAATATTCAAAAAGCTGAATATCAAATAAAGAAAATTAAAGAACTATTTGTAGGTAAAAACATCCCTGTCTATGATAAGGAAGAACAATATGAAGCATATTTGGACAGTTGTGAAGGATGCAATAATTTGGGTGAAATGAATTTTTCAATGGACGAACGAGACACTTTATTTAATAAACCATTCACAATTCAGGATATTTGGGGATGGATGAACGAACACTATAAAGATGATAACGGTTTTAAAGAAGAAGAAACCACTAAAATAACTGCAGGTGGAGACAAATACACATATAAACAAATCGTTGATAAAGAAGGAAGTAAATTCGTCTTTAATTTTGATGAGCAGCCAAAGATGATTGAAGCTACAATAGTCAGTAATAAAGTAATTCTCCCAAATGGATTAAGAGTTGGTATGTCACTGGAAGATATTCAAAATCAAATGCTGGTTTATGACGGAATATCCTGGCCAGCGATAATGAAATTTAAAAAACCGGCTTACACTATCACCTATCATATAGCGAGACAAACTATCACTAAAATAGAAATGGTGAGTAAGTAATTATTCCTTGATAAAAAGCGCTACAGCTTCAATGTGAGAAGTGTGAGGAAATTGATCAACTAAGGACAGTTTTTTTAACTTATAACCTTCCATATCCATTTCTTTTGCATCTCTTGCTTGTGTTGCCGGATTACATGAAATGTACACTATTTGCTTAGCACCTATAGCCATTACTTTCTTTAGTGTTTTGGGAGCAATCCCCGCTCTCGGAGGATCCAAAATAATAGTGTGAATCTTTCCTGTGAAATTTGGATATTCATTCAAAAACTTTCCTACATCAGCCGCATAAAAATCCAGATTTCCAATTTTATTACGCTTAGCATTTCGTTTAGCATCTTCTATTGCTTCAGGTACTATATCCACTCCAACAACTTTAACTCCTTCTATTTTAGAGGCCATAATTTGACCTATTGTTCCGGTACCACAAAACAAATCCATCAAGTATTGATTACTTAAATCAAAATTCTCCTGCGCGTACTCAATGGCTTTAGCATAAAGTCTTTCTGCACTTTTAGGATTGGTTTGAAAAAAGCTCTCCATACTAATCTCAAAGTTCAACCCCAACAATTTCTCTAATACAACAGTTTCACCAAATAGCAATTCATTATTACCATTTTCAATCTTTGCTCTGTCTGAAACATCATCATTGATGGTATGCTGTAAACCTGCCAGTCTCTTTCCTAAAAGGTTTTGCATAAAGTCTGCAAATGCTTTTCTGTCAAACTTTTTTAACCCTTGTGAAGAGGTCACTAGATTGATCAACAATTGGTCCTGATCAAATGATTTTCTTACTACCAGATGCCTAAAAAATCCCTTTTTCTGAGGAGGGTGCCAGGCAGGTAAATTTGTAGTGGCCAGAAATTCTCGTATCTCGTGCAGTTTATTCTCAAAATCTTTGTCAAATAATCCACTTTCCTTATCCAGATTTTCCACTTTCCACCAGGTTCCTCTTGTCTTAAATCCTAAAGCAAAAGCATCATCTACTTCTTCTCCACTCTCTAAATCCTGACGAATACTAGAGAAAGAATACTCCATTTTATTACGATAATTAAAATCAGCTGGTGAAGCAATATATGATTCAAATTTGTCTTCAACGTCTTGAATATCTCCAATTCTCTTGTATTGCTGAAGTGTGGATTCTTGCTTTAATTTATGCTGAACATCCACCGGTAATTTGATATACGGAGCACCGGAAATTGGTTGATATCCTAAATCTACCGCAATTGGAGAATCTTTGATTACTCTCAACAATTTACATTCAGCATGTTTTTTGCGCTTTTTGGCGATTCTGGCCTCAACTACTTGACCCGGATAGGTATTTTCAACAAAAATCACATACTGACCTTGTTCAGTTTGTTGTTTAGCAATTCCTTTACCACCAAAGGCGTAATCGGTAATTTCTACTTCTATGATATCTCCTCTTTTCAACTTAAATGTAAATTATTTAGGGCTGCAAATTTAGGTATAAATTAGGCAAGGCAATCTGATTGCTTTTGAGTAGATTTGTTTCCTATGAAAAATTTAAGGCTACTATTTCTTGCTCCATTATGGACAATCCTAGTATTTATAGGCAATTCATGTAGTAGTGAATCTGAGAATTCCTCTTATAAAACATTTACAAAAGAGGACTATTCAAAGAAAGAAGTTTACATTGAAATGAGAGATGGAGCCAAATTATTCACGACCATCTATTCGCCAAAAGATAAAGATCAAGATTATCCCGTGATCATTAAAAGAACTCCTTATAGCTGTAATCCCTATGGCGCAGATACAATGCCGGAAAAGATCTCTCACAATCCTAAACTAGTTGAATCCGGATATATTTTTGTTGTGCAGGATGTAAGAGGAAGATGGAACAGTGAAGGTGTATTTGAAAATGTAAAACCACCCTATTCCCTTTGGGATTCAACAGCAACAGATGAGTTGACAGATAGCTATGACACTTATGATTGGTTGGTAGAAAATCTTGAAAACTTCAATGGAAATATTGGACAATATGGGAATTCGTATCCTGGATGGACCACCTTGATTGGAGCCAGAACTAATCATCCAAACCTAAAAGCCGTAATGGCAATGGCTCCAGTTACCAACTTTTTTTATGAAGATTTTTACAGATATGGATTGTGCGGGATGAATTATATCCCAGTGATGAATGCGTTTGGAACCTATAAAGATGAACCTACCACAGAAAGCTGGTATGATATGAAAGATTCAATTTATGGTTTAGATCAGGTTGAAGAAGGAGAATCAGTTCCATATTACGAGTTTTTTAGGGAAAGACTTGCGCTTACCAATTTTGAAGACATTATGGGTGACAACTTTTTTTGGAAGGAAATTAAGGCTCATCCTAATTATGATGAATATCAAGACAAAAGAAATTGGTTGAATTACATTAAAGAACCCATGTCGCCTCAAATTATGATAGTAGGTGGTTGGCATGATGAACAAAATTTATTTGGAATACTTAATTCCTACAAATCGCTCGTAGAATCTAATCCTGACGCGCAGCTGGTGGTAGGTCCCTGGTCACATGGACACAATAAGAACAGAGATTCATTGTATTGCTTAGGAGATATTTGTTTTGGGACAGATATTTCAAAGAACTTTCAAGAAGGAATTGAATTTGATTATTGGGAGTATCACTTAAAAGGAAAAGGAGAAGCTCCGAATTTTAGTGTGAGATTATTTGATACGGGAATATTAGTTTGGAAAGAATTTGAAGAATTTCCTCCTACTTCAAACGAAGAAATCACCTACTTTTTGTCAAATGATGGGAGCTTAAGTTCTGAATTGACGCATCAAGAAGGATTCAAAGAATTTGTTTCAGACCCATTGAATCCTGTTCCGTTTTTAGAAGAAGATAATTTTTACCGAATGGCACCCAAGTCATACATGACAGCTGATCAAAGATTCTTAGCGAACCGTAAAGATGTTTTATCGTTTACATCTGATGTATTAGAAGAGGACTTGACAGTTAATGGCGAAGTGAAGGCATTGATAAACTTTGCTTCTAGTATGGAAGATGCAGATGTGTACGTTAAATTAATAGATGTTTATCCGGATGTAAGAAGTAATAAAGAACATGATTTAGAAGATGTAGATTACAGTGGGTATCAAAGATTGATTCGACTTGGTTACATTAGAGCAAGATTTAGAAATGGATTTGTTACTCCTGAGCGTTTGGTTGCAGGTGAAAAAACTTCTATTCAAGTACCTTTATTAGAGGTGTTTCATACCTTTAAAAAAGGTCACCGAATTATGATACAGGTGCAAAGTAGCATGTTTCCATTATTTGACATGAATCCACAAAATTGGAAAGACAATATTTTTGAAGCAACGAAAGAAGACTTTAAATCGTCTGTCCACAAAGTTTATAATGACAGTAAAATCATTTTACCAATAAATAATTAAACAATGAAAAATTTCATTTTAACACTATCACTTTTAGTAATCAGTTCATTATCATTTTCTCAAAATCAAGGAAACAGATACATGTTTACTGGAAAATTGATTGCAAGTCCTTCTAACATTACAACTTGTGATACAGATAAAATTGCAGCTGTTTTTGAATTTGAGGTACAAATGATTTCAGACAATGCTTACACTGCTCAAAATATTGCGATTATCGTTGTATGTCCTGCAGGATTAGGTGCAGATTACCTAAAAGTTGGTTCTACTTACAAAATGGAATTGTTTGATGACAATACAGATACTTTTACCATCATCAATGAAAGTGTTTTAGACAACTACAGTCTTACCTACAATTATTACGCAGGAGATATCAGAAGAATAGACTAATTAAAGGCTAAAACGGTCTTTGAATTTTATTGTCTGTCTTCTTGAAATTTCGATTTTGGTTCCGCAACTCAGCTCAATTTGTAAGCCACCATTGAACCAACTTTCAACATTTACAATGTGATTTAAATTCACTAGGAATTTTCTGTTTGCACGGAAAAACAATCTCTCATCCATTCTTTCTTCCAGACTATTCAAAGATCTTAAGATTAAAGGTCGAAAGCTATCAAACTTAACTTTCACGTAATTTCCTTCGGATTCAAAATAACGGATATCATTTACGTTTATAAACCAAACTTTGTCTCCATCCTTGATTAGAACTTTATCACCCTCTTTTAAAACAGAGGCATTTTCAACAGACTCAGGCAATCTGTTTTCTTCCATTAACCTGCTATGAACCTCAGATAATCTCTCGGGGTCAATCGGTTTCATTAGATAATCATAGGCATTTAGCTCAAAAGCTTTTATTGCATATTCATCATATGCTGTAACGAAGATGGTTCTTGGAGGATTTTGCATCTTCTCCAATAACTGAAGTCCTGTTTCACCCGGCATTTGAATATCCATAAAAACCAAATCCGGCTGATCGCGTTCAATGGCTTCTTTGGCTTCAATAGCATTCTTATACTCACCTATCACTTCAATATCTTCATATTCAGACAAAAGACCTTTTAATTCTTCTCTTGCTAAACGTTCATCATCTACTATTATCGTTTTCATCTATAGTCAATTTTTATCGTAGCGTACACCATTCCATCTCTTTCTTCAATGTTGAATGATCCATTCTCGCCATATAATATCTCTAGTCTTTTTTTTGTGTTAGCCACTCCAACACCATTTTCTGCCAAATTATCATTCAATGTACCAGGGTTAGATACTGTAAGCACAAGTGAATTGTCTGTACACTTTCCTACAACAGTTATTTCACCGCCGTCTATTGATTTAGAAATCCCATGCTTAATTGAGTTTTCAATAATTGTTTGCAACATTAATGGCGGTACTTCACAAGACATACAGTTTTCATCAATCTTGTAATCTATTTTTAAACGCTCTTCAAAACGAATTTTCTCAAGCTCCAAATAATTCTTAACCAATTCTAATTCATCTTCCAGCTTAACAATTGAATGTTTTCCTAAATTAATTGAGTTGCGAAGCAGGCTTGATAATCTCGTTATGGCCACTTTTGCTTGTTCTGGATCTAAGCCAACAAGTGCACGAATTGAATTCAATGAATTAAACAAAAAATGAGGATTTAATTGGGCTCTTAAATTTTTCAATTCAATTTCATTGGCAGAGGCATCCAATTTTAATCTTTGAATTTCCTGATTTCTGGATTTCTCAATAAAAATGAATGAAAGATAAAATCCTGTCCACAGTAAGAATAGTAGAATTGATCTAAAAACAGCAAAAGTAAAGTTGGCCCAATCAAAACTTTGATCATCACTCACTGCAACGTCATTAACAAAATCTACTTCTATCACCTCTGTAATATAATATTGAAATAATTCTAATAAAATAGCCGCCAACAAAGACATTACCAGTGTCCAAAGGATAATCACAAAAAGTGATTTGGCCACCATATTGTACCTAATTATAAAATACCTGATTGAATGTGAAATCAGAATAGAAACCGCAATGGATGATGAAATGTAAATGTAAAGATTGGTGGTTGCTATAAACTCATCCGTATTAAATAGCAGAATCATTGAAAAAATGAAGTATGCACTCCAACCAATAATCTGCGCTATCCAATAAAAAAGAGCTTTTCTTTCCATACAGAACTAAAGTACAAATCAAATTTGCATTTCTTCACTATGTTAGGAAATGTGGAATAGATTCCTCCAAGAACGAATTAAAACAATGATGAAAGGTTAAACGTTGTGTCTAAAGTGCATGATGTCTCCATCCTCAACAACGTAAGCTTTACCTTCAACTTTTAATTTTCCGGCTTCTTTCACTGCGTTCTCTGAACCTAAGCTGATGAAATCACTAAATTTCATTACCTCAGCTCTAATAAAGCCTTTTTCAAAATCAGAGTGAATTACACCTGCAGCTTGAGGAGCTGTAGCACCAATAGGAACTGTCCATGCTCTAACTTCTTTTACACCTGCGGTGAAATACGTTTGAAGATTCAATAACTTATACGCAGCTCTAATTAATCTGTTTACACCAGCTTCCTCTAAACCTAATTCTTCAAGAAACAAAGCACGTTCTTCGTAAGTTTCAAACTCTGCAATATCTGCTTCAATCTTTGTTCCTATTATCAACATTTCAGCTCCTTCAGCTTCCGCAATAGGTTCAATTAACTTAGTATAAGCGTTTCCAGTTTTAACAGATGATTCATCCACATTACACAGATACAAAACAGGCTTTGCTGTTAAAAGGTGCATATTCTTCATCACCTCAATTTCAGGATCTGTTTCAGGAACAACCGTTCTTGCCGGTTGACCAGCTTCTAAAGCAGATTTCAACTTTTCGCAAAAATCATATTGCTTTACCAATTCTTTATCTCCCGATTTTACTGCTCTTTTTAGAGAATTGATTTTGTTTTCAACCGTCTCTAAATCTTTAAGCTGTAATTCGTAATCAATTACTTCTTTATCTCTTACCGGATCTACTGAACCGTCAACGTGAACAATATTATCATCATCAAAACAACGCAAAACGTGAATAATGGCATCTACCTCTCTAATGTTGGCTAAAAATTGATTACCCAAGCCTTCACCTTTGTGAGCTCCTTTTACCAATCCGGCAATATCTACAATCTCTATAGTAGTTGGCACTACTCTTTCTGGATGTACAATATTCTCCAATTCAGATAACCTGTTATCCGGAACTGTAATAACACCCACATTAGGTTCAATGGTGCAAAAAGGAAAGTTTGCAGATTGTGCCTTAGCATTAGACAAACAATTAAAAAGAGTTGATTTACCAACATTAGGAAGACCAACAATACCACATTTCAATGCCATTTATTCTTAAGTTTAGGGCGCAAAGATAGTTGAAAGAAACAAAAAAAGGGGTTGAAAATTCAACCCCTTTTTAAATTATATAAACTAATTATTGTCGTATCAGTGTGACAGTTCCCTGTCCGGCTCCTGTTGTACCATTAGTGTAGACTATTTCATAAGTGTAGAAATAAACTCCCTCAGTACACGGTTTTCCGTTTTTATTGTCTCCATTCCAAGCATCTGTAATGCTATTGAACTCGAACATTGTTTTACCCCATCTATCAACTATCACAGCACTGAATTCATCAACACCTTGAGAGTTTAAAAAGAATGTAAATACATCATTGTCACCATCACCACCTGGAGTAAATACGTTTGGAGGTAAAATATCAGGTTGTTCGTGAACTATAATATCCACACATGAAGTATCAGTACATCCATTTTTATTGATAGCTACTAAACAAACTTCAAATACATTTTCACCTGTATAAATTGTATCCATTACTTCAAAGTAATCATGTGTGATGTACCAAGGCACATTGTTATGATTTAAATTCCAGAAGAATGTTGTATCAGAGTTTGGATTGTTAGGATTTGCAAAATACAAAGACTGATTTTCAAACTGTACCTCAACTGGAGCAGTTCCTTCCAAGTTTCCATCCAATTGAGATGAAATTACAGTGAAATCTGCAATTGGATTTACTGAGTCTAATTGAATAGTTTGGTATAACGTACATCCAACATCATCTGTAACTACAATTGAATATTGACCAGGATTCAATCCTCCCCATGTTGTATTAGAAGAAGTTTGACCCGTACCCAAATTTGTCCACAAGTATGTGTAATCTGCTACACCTCCGGTTGCAGAAACATAAACAACACCATTACCAGATTGATAATTAAAAAGTCTACAATAAGCAGGCTCTGAACCAAATTCTGCCAAAGTAATAGGTGGGTTTTGAGTTAAAGTAAATTCATACTCATTGTTACAACCATTATCATCTAGCAAAGTAATAACATATGTTCCTGCTGGTAAATTACCTGCAGTATTAAAGTTATTAGGTGGATTTGGCACTTGACCTTGCATATTCCAGTTATACGTTACGTTACCAAAGTTTCCTGCAACACTATCCACAATAATTCCTCCAGTAGAGTCACCATAACAAAGAACATCTTTGATTGTAAAATAACCATGTAATGAATCTGGTTGCCCCATGATTACTTCAATTGAATCCATACAACCGTTATCATCCGTTACATAAGCCCAATATGTTCCAGCAGGAATTGTATTAGCAACATCACCTGTTAAAGAAGTATTATGAGACCATGAGAATGAAAGCGGTTGAGTTCCACCACTCACTCCTACATCAATTGATCCATCTGAGAAACCGTAACATACCGGTTCATTTGAATTTTCAACAAAGATATCTAACTCTTGAGGA
The DNA here is from genome assembly GCF_019740355.2 of Paracrocinitomix mangrovi. Taxonomy (GTDB): domain Bacteria; phylum Bacteroidota; class Bacteroidia; order Flavobacteriales_D; family Crocinitomicaceae; genus Paracrocinitomix; species Paracrocinitomix mangrovi. Next base: position 701,714 of record NZ_CP091819.1, read on the forward strand.
GCTGTAATTTCAATTGGAATACAAACTTCACATCCTAAATCATCAGTTACACAAACTGTCCATACACCTGGTAACATTCCACTTTCAGTAGTATGTGATGCGGCAGTATTTCCTGATACCTGACCATTAGGGTCTGTCCATTCAATTGAAGTAATTGTACTTGAACCAGCAGGAACAGCTGTAGCTGAAATTGAAGCAGCTCCATCACCATCTCCGTAACAGAATTCACCTTGAACAGATTGAATTTGAACATTGATGAAGTGACCTGCAGAAGGGATTGTTACAGTTGAATCTGAAATACAACCGTCTTGATCTGAAACAACAATTGGAACAATGGTTCCGGCAACATCTACATAGTTACCAGTTGTTCCTACAATTGGAGGATCACTTGCCATAACAATCGTATAAGGCGCTCCTTGACCTGATGTTCCATTTACAGTTACATCAACTTGTCCAGTTCCTGAAACCGGACAGTCCGGTGCAGGCGTTAAAGTAATGTTAGTAATTACCGGAGCACTAAACACTCCTGATGCTGTTGCTAAACATCCTTCTGTATCTGTTAATTGGATAGACCAGTTATCGTTGTTACCTAGATTTGCTACTGTTGCAGTTCCTCCATTTGTAACACTTGTAGAAGCAAGATTTCCTGCTCCAAGATTCACTACTGTGTAGTTTCCTGCACCTCCTGTAATATCGATATCTATTCCGTTTATTAAGCTAGGAGGGTTACAGTTAACAGATGAAGTAGTTGTGATGGCACATGCATAAGTTACCTCTATGGCATCACCTAATAAATAACAACCATTGTTGTTTTTATCCCAATCTAATCCTCCATTATCATTGACACCATTGGCAGCATTATTATTTCCACCAATTCCGTCATCTCCGGCAACCGGAACAAAATAATAAGTTCCGCAACCAAAGTTTTGTATAATAGGAGAAGCAGCATCATTAACATCTGATAAGTCTTCCATTGGAATGATAAAATTCAAGAAGTTAGGATCTGCACTTGGATCTCCAGAAGTTGGAACTCCATCATACACTAACCACATCAATTGAGCAGAGTAAATTCCATCACCCACTGGTTGCGCAATTGTATCATTTGGTAAAATGTAATCACCATTAGATGTAATCAAAAAAGCATCACCTTCACATAAATACAATGGTGAAGTTGCCAACACCAAAGGAGGCGCTCCAACTGGATCTTCTTGAATAACAAAAGTTCCGGGATCAGACACACATGGGTCAGGTTGTACAATACTACAATCTGTAGCTCCGGTACCACCTACTTGAGTTAAAGTTAAATCCTGTACAGAGTTAGCGTAATTTGTAATTAGCATTACATATACTTCACCAACAACGGCATTTGGTATATCAGGAAACTCATTATTTGTGGAAGAATAACTACAATCAATTACACTTTGACCAGCTCCACCATTTCCTAAATTTCCACATTGTCCTTGTGCAGTTGCTAAATCCGTAAATGGTCCCCAAATGATAAAGTCAATATCCTGAGGTGCCCAAAGATTCATATTAATTGCACCTGATTGTGAAATTTCCAAGTAATACCAAGTTGGATTAGGTGAATAACCTAAACATCCATAATTATTACCGGGTTGAGTTGTTAACACGTTTCCACCACCTGCGTTAGCAGTAAAGTTTAGTCCGGCATCTGTACAAATTGGCTCCATATCTACGCAGGCAACATTTCCCTGGGCTATTGAGCTTACAGAAGCACCAACCAATAAAGTCGAAAACAAAAATTTCTTTAAATTATTCATGGATGAGGTCTTATTTAGTTTTTTTCAATTCTTCAATTCTAGCCTTCAGTTCTTTTCTAGTCTTCTCAGCATTTTCAAACCAACCATTTTCCTGTGCAATCTTCAATTCTTCAGGATTTGATTTGATAGCCGCCTCTTTTTGATCTAAAGCTTCTAAATGTTGTTCACATTTAATAATTTCTTCTTGAGGTGTCAACTCATTATTTGTTGAATGAGAAGAAGGATATAACTTAATTCTCTCTGGTTTGTTCGGAGTTTCTTGAGCTACAGCTCCTAAAGATGCTCCCAAAACCACAAAAACTGATAAAAATAATTTCTTCATAATATTTTAATAGATGATGGAATTGTCAAAAGTGAGACGCACCCATTAAAATTAAAGTTGCACGTACTCCTTACAAAAATGTGATTTTTTTTTCAGTTTTAGCGGATACCGTTAATATAAATCCTAGTTGTGTATAACTTTGGTGGTAAATTATTACAGCTTTTGCTGGCCCTGTTTTCAAATAAATTTAATTTTGGCGTTTAAATCAACAGCTAATTATGGCAGTAGCAACAACAACTGAAATCAGTTCTCAAATCAGAAGAGACATTATTAGAATGGTAACTGCAGTACAATCAGGTCATCCCGGAGGTTCTTTGGGTTGTGCCGATTTTTTTTCAGTACTATTTTTTGAAGTATTAAATATAAATCCTGACAATTTCACAATGGATGGAATTGGTGAAGATTTATTCTTTTTGTCAAATGGACACATTTCACCTGTATTATATAGCACACTGGCGCATAGAGGATATTTTGACAAAGCTGAATTAGGAACTTTCAGAAAATTGAACAGCCGTTTACAAGGTCATCCTTCTCCAGACAAAGGTTTACCGGGAGTTAGAATTGCAACCGGATCTTTAGGTCAAGGTCTTTCAGTTGGAATTGGTGCTGCTTTAGCCAAAAAATTAAATGGTGATGATAAGCTTGTGTTTACATTACACGGTGATGGTGAATTACAAGAAGGCCAAATTTGGGAAGCTGCTATGTATGCTGCAGGAAACAAAGTTGATAATCTAATTGCTACGGTTGATTACAACCATAAACAAATTGATGGTGATATAGATGATGTATTACCAATGGGAGATTTGGCACAAAAATGGCAAGCATTTGGCTGGGAAGTTCTCAAAATGGATGGACATGACCACAATGCGATATTAGATACTTTAAATAAAGCTAAATCTATGTGCGGTAACGGAAAACCAATTGTAATCATTATGGAAACCGTAATGGGACAAGGGGTTGACTTTATGATGCACACACATAAATGGCATGGTTCTCCTCCTTCTGAAGAACAAGCAGAAAATGCACTTTCTCAGTTAGAGGAAACTTTAGGTGATTATTAAATTGAGTAGATTTTTATTCATATTAATTTTATTGTTGGGCTTTCAGTTCAACAGCCACTCTCAGCAACAGCTGACTAGAATTCTATTCATTTTTGACGCTTCCAATTCAATGAACGGTAAATGGGAAGGATCAACTAAAATAGAATTAGCCAGGGTCATTTTAGCAGAAGCACTTGATGATTTAGAAGGTACGCCTAATCTTGAACTAGCCCTAAGAGTTTATGGACACCAATCCCCTATTACTCCTACTTTTCAAGATTGTGATGACACCAAACTAGAAGTAGAATTTGGCACAAATAACTATGCAGCCATCAAGGGTTTTGTCAATACTGTTGAACCAAAAGGAACAACACCTATTGCCAGATCTTTAGAGGCTTCTGCAGGAGATTTTCCTGATAAAAATGCACGTAACGTAATTATTCTTATTACTGATGGATTAGAGGCATGTGATCAGTTCCCCTGTGAAGTTGCTAGAAAACTTAAAGAAAAAGAAATCAATGTTACCCCTTTTGTTGTTGGATTAGGAATTGATTTAAAATACTTAAATGAGTTTGATTGTATTGGTAGATTTTATGAAGCATCAACAGTAGAATCGTTTAGAAAAGTGATGAAATCTGTAATCAATGACGCTTTGAATAATACAACAGCTCAAATAAATCTAAATGATATCAATAAAAAACCTACAGAGACCAACACCACTGTTTTTCTTTACAAGGCCGGTACAAAAGAATTGAAATACACGTTCATGCATACCATGAACTATAAAAAGAATCCTGATACGATTGTAGTGATTGACCCTGACATGAAATATGATATGGTAGTAAATACGCTACCTCAAGTTGTAGTTAAAAATTTGGAATTAAAAAGAGGAATCCACAACGTTCTTCCTGCTGATTGTCCACAAGGAATTTTAAAAGTTAGAATTAAAGGGGCATCTAAAAAGTTTAACGTTGATGTACGAGTAATGCAAAAAGGTCAACCTGTCACCTTAAATGTTCAGGACCTAGATCAGGAGCAAAAATATTTAGTAGGTGAATATGACATAGAGATTTTAACCTTGCCTCGCATTTATAGAAACAATGTTAAAATTAACCAAAGCCTATTCACATATATTGACATAGAAGGTTCTGGTATTTTTGAATACAAATCATACAAACCTATTGTAGGACAAATATTTTTAGAAAAGGATGGAACTGATGTGGCAGAATGGGTGTGTGATATTGATCCTAAAAAAATGCAAGGAAAATTTTATTTACAGCCTGGTAGTTATAGAATAGTATATCGACCTGAAGAAGCCGTATCTACGGATTATACATCAATTAAAAAGTTTACAATTCGCGCCGGAGCAAATACCGTCGTTACCCTATAAGTCTAATTTATTATGAGAAAAACCTTTGAAATCCAGGATTATAAAGATACTCGCTCAGGATTTGGAGCAGGATTACAAGAACTAGGAAAAACAAACCCAAATGTGGTTGCACTTTGTGCAGATTTAACAGGTTCTCTTAAAATGGATGCTTTCCAAAATGACAACCCTGATAGATTTTTTCAAGTTGGAATTGCAGAAGCAAACATGATGGGAATTGCAGCTGGATTAACTATTGGAGGAAAAATTCCTTTTACAGGAACGTTTGCTAACTTCTCTACCGGTAGAGTTTATGATCAAATTAGACAATCTATAGCCTATTCAAATAAGAATGTGAAAATCTGTGCTTCGCATGCAGGTTTAACACTTGGTGAAGACGGAGCTACTCATCAAATTTTGGAAGATATAGGGTTGATGAAAATGCTTCCTAACCTTACCGTTATTTCACCTTGTGATTATAACGAAACTAAGGCTGCAACAATTGCAATTGCAGAACATGAAGGACCGGTATATTTAAGATTTGGTAGACCAAAGGTTCCAAATTTTACAGATCCGAATAAAAAATTCGAAATTGGAAAAGCTCAAATTTTGAATGAAGGAAAAGATGTAACTATCGTAGCTACTGGGCATATGGTATGGAAAGCCATTGAAGCTTGTAAGCAATTATTAGAAAAAGGAATCAATCCTGAAATAATAAATGTACATACGATTAAACCTTTTGACGAAAAGACAGTCTTAACTTCAGTGAACAAAACCAAATGTGTTGTTACAGCTGAAGAACACATGATGAACGGTGGTTTAGGTGACACAGTTGCACAAGCTTTGTCAAGAAATCATCCAAGTCCGTTAGAAATGGTAGCTGTTAATGATAAGTTTGGTGAAAGTGGAACAGGTGAAGAACTCCTCTCAAAATATCACATCAACACGCAAGATATCGTTGCCGCAGCAATGCGAGCAATCCAAAGAAAATAATGGACATTTGCGAGTAGTGGCTTCAGAAGAAGAAAAACCGCGAATGGTGGATCAAGAACTGCTCGAAGCATTCAAAACAAACCCTCAGGCAGGGTTTCAGCTTATTGTTAAAAAATACCAGGAGCGTATTTACTGGCAGATAAGACGTTTGACAAAAAATCATCAGGATACTGAAGATGTAATGCAAAATGTATTTATCAAGGTTTGGAACGGACTAGAAAATTTTAGAGCAGATTCCAATTTATATACATGGATGTACAGAATCGCTTTTAATGAAACCCACACCTTCTTAACTAAGAATCAGAAAAGAACCACTGTAGATATTGACCCTCCATTATTTGAGAATAAAGTAGTAACTGAGGGTGGAAAGGAATTATCAGGAGACGAAATAGAAGCAATTCTGAATAAAGCGCTTGATCAATTACCTGAAAAACAAAGACAAGTTTTTGAACTTAAATATTTTGACGAACTTAAATTCACTGAAATTTCTGAAATGCTAGGAACGAGTGTTGGAGCATTGAAAACATCTTACCATTTGGCATCAAAGAAAATTGAAGAGTACATCAAGAGAATTTAAACCTTTTGCATTATTTAAAGTCAAAGAAACAATGGAAGACAATAAAGACATATTAAACAATCTAAACAAAAGGCAGAAGCCTGATGTTCCTGAAGGTTTTTTCGATTCATTCTCGGATGACTTAATGGCTAAGATTGCTGATCAAGAATCAGGTCTTAACGACTTCAAAAAAACTGCTAAACCAGACATTCCAGAAGGGTTCTTTGAGAATTTCACTGTGAATGTTGAATCTAAAGCATCAACAGTTGAAGACAGTCCTACCAAAGTAATCACACTTAAAATATTTGGATTTGTCTCAGCTGTGGCTGCTTGTTTACTGGTAATGTTTTACATCTTACCAAATAACAATGAAGAAGGAACATTGGCAGAAGACCAAACAACAGAAATTGATTCTACTATCGTTTTAACGAATGATGATTTCCTGGCTTTTGTTGAAGAAGATGACATTGTTAATTACTTGCTGGACAACGAAGAAATCTCGCTTGAAAAAACAACTACCTCTTCAGAATACAATGAGGATGATGTTTACTACTTGCTGGATGAAGATATTGAAGAATTATACTTAGAAGAATTATAAAGATGAAGAAGTTATTTACATTATTGTTAGTGTTTACAATCACATCTGTTTTTGCACAACCTCCGGGAAAAGAAGAGCGAAAAGAAAAAATTAAAGCGCAGAAAATTGCATTTATTTCAACTGAATTGGATTTGACTCCAAGTGAAGCAGAAAAGTTTTGGCCAGTTTACAATGAAATGGATGCTGAGATGGAAAAATTAGAAAAAGAGAAGCGTCAGCATTTGAAAAAGATGAGAACTTTTGATGAATTGACAGAAGACGAAGCTTATGAAATGACGCAGAAGATCTTTGAAATTGAATCAAAACAAAACGATTTGCGCATTAAATATTTGGCTAAATTCGCTGAAGTAATCGGCAAAAAGAAAGCAGCCAAAGTATATATGGCAGAAGAACGCTTTAAAAGAGAATTGCTGGATAGAATCAGACAACATCAAGAGAATAAACAGCATGGACCACCACCAGGCGGCAGATAAATTTCTTAATTCATTGGGGCAAACAAGTCCCTTTCCTTTTCTTATTGAAGTAGACCGAGCAGAAGGCATCTATTTTTGGGATAAATCCGGAAAGCGATATACCGACATGATTTCTGGAGTAGCTGTAAACAACATTGGCCACAGACATCCTAAAGTCATCAAAGCTATAAAAGATCAGGTTGATCAATATTTGCATGTAATGGTTTATGGTGAATTCATTCAAGATTCACAGCTTAAAATGGCCGAGGAGCTCATTGCTACTTTACCTGAAAATTTGAATAGTGTTTATGCAGTAAATTCAGGAACAGAAGCAAATGAAGCGGCATTAAAGTTAGCCAAGCGATATACAGGAAGACATGAATTAATTGCTTGCAAAGGCTCATATCACGGAAATACACATGGCTCAATGAGCGTTTCTTATAATGAAACGAAGAAAGCACCGTTTAGGCCATTACTTCCCGCAGTGAAATTCATTGAATTTGGAGAAGTAAAAGATCTTGAACTCATTACAGGCCAAACAGCCGGTGTAATCATGGAAACCATTCAAGGAGATGCCGGCGTTAGAATTCCGTCAAAAGAATACATGCAGGCTTTACGCAACAGATGCAATGAAACTGGTGCTTTGTTGATTTTTGATGAGATACAATGCGGGATTGGAAGAAGTGGAAAAATGCACGCCTTTGAACATTTTGGTATTGTTCCGGATATACTGACATTGGGAAAAGCTTTAGGTGGAGGAATGCCAATAGGTGCTTTTGTTGCCAATAGAGATGTAATGAAAGTTTTAAGTGACAATCCTATTTTGGGACATATCACCACTTTTGGAGGTCATCCTGTAATATGCGCAGCTGCAGGTGCCTGTTTAGAGGTTCTAAGAGAAGAGAATTGGATAGCAGATGCAGATAGAAAAGGTCAGATGCTAGAAGATATTTTGTTGCAATCTCCTGAAGTAAAAACAGTTCGCCGAATCGGAATGTTATTTGCGATTGATTTGGCTTCTGCAGACAGAGTTCAACAAGTAGTTGAAAGTTGCTTAGAAAAGGGATTATTGACATTTTGGTTCTTGTCACACCCATATAGTTTCAGGCTCTCTCCTCCTCTATCTATTAGTGATGAACAAATTCAAGAGGCGGGTAATATTATATTAGAGGCTTTGCAAGAAACGAAGTAAAACAAAAAAAGAGGCCAACGAATTGACCTCTCTTTTCTGAAATTATTGAGACGAATTAGTATCCCATTTTTTCCATTTTCTTAGTCGCTACGATATTTCCATCTGCTACTAAAGTGTAAGTATAAATTCCTCTACTCAAATCTGAACCGTAAACATTTAAGCTACCTAATCCTCTTTCTGTAATTTCAACTGACTCAATTAATTGTCCAGCGGCATTATAAAAGTGAATTTGTGCTTTTTGCACAGTTTCAGGAATTGAGAAATTAATCACAGTTCTCTCCGCAAACGGATTTGGAACGTTTTGCTCCAATACGATACTTTGATTATCACTCAATTCAACATCAATTAATGATCTGATTTGTTCTTGAGCTTTGGTATCATTTTGCTCAACCATGCTATTGTTAATTTGACAAAGCAATGGTAAAATATTACTCAAGCAATTCTCAAGGTTTGTCAATCTATCATTTAAATCATTGATTAGAGAGTCTTGAACATTTATTACAGAATCTTGTTCTTCAATGATTGATTGCTGTTCTTTAACTCCTCCAATTAAAATAGGAATAAAAGATTCATAATCCAATCCTTTATAAGTATAGGCAGGTACAATTACATTCCCTAAAGTATCATATTCTGCTGGGCTTGTAACTTCAGTAACAAGAGCGGGTAATATTTGCTCAACTTCTTGTGCTATCAACCCATATTGATGCCCCGTTTCTACTACCATTCCTGGAAAGTTAGCGTTAGTGTAATTAAAAGTTTTTGGATCTAACTGGTTAATCACAATTAAAGAACTATCGTAATCAACGATATTCGTTTTTAAATTTTGATCAGATGGATAAACTATACCAACAACAGAAATCGGTGCGCCCTGAAAAAATCCAGAAAAATTATTTGGACCAACAGGAGCTGAAGCCTGAATCCCATAATTTGTATTACTACCTCCAGCAGAGAAAGTTCCTCCTGTAGATTGGAATGAACCTGCAGCTCCACTCGCTCCGAAATAACCTCCAACATTTACAAAACTACCTTCAATAGCTGCGACCCTTACCCCAGTATTATTCGCACTAGGAACTCCCGAAGCTCCAGCATTAATAACTGCTCCTGTATTGGCATTTCCAACTTCAGTTTCAATTAACAATCCTAAATTGAAAGGTTGGTTATTTTCAGATCGAGCATAAATAGCAGGTAAGAATGAACCTTGGGCAACTCCAGTAATATCAGAGTTTCTAACAATACTTGTAATACCCGCTTGATAGTCATTTGGCCAGTTTCCAATGTCTGTAATACCGTCGTTCATCACATAAAGTCCTACGTGCTCTGACTTATTATCTATGCTTAGTTTACCCGGGAAATTCTCTCCACAATCGTACCCAATTCCTATTTGATTTCCAGTGAACTGTGTCAATGAATCTGCGCCATCTTCAAAATACAAATCAAAATCGTTCAATGTAATATGAGAATCTTCTGTCATATTAGAAGCTCCTGAAACATCTGAACAAGGTGTAATTCCTGAAGCACTTGCAGAATCAACAAAACAAGACATATCAATAAAAAGACTATCTCCATTTTGAACAAATACAAGTTCAGTAGAATCACAGTTTACAAAGGCCGTATCAATTACTGCAGTAGGCAAACTATCAATATGAACTTTTCTAATGTCAATGTCATTAGGATTATTCTGATCCAGAATTCTTGCCATTAGTACGTAATCTGTAGCTTCATCAGGAACATACTCTAAACGTGCGTTACCTTTTACATGAAGCTTGTGCGTTACCGGCTGATTTGTTGTAGCAAAATCTCCAACACCAAATTTCCCAAAGTTTGCACTATTAGGGTCATTGTTTACATCCTGCGTTGGTTCAAAACGACCAATTTCAAGACCGTTTGCTGATTGAGAAACAGGATCTCCCTGTCCTGGAGGCAATGCTGTTGTTGTAGAAGTAAAAATGAATCTCAAATGATCCGGTCCGTTAGCACCAGCTGGTTGATTATCTCCCCAACTAACTACAGCATCAAATTGATCAGGTCCTTCATTTTTTAACCCCATGTAAAAGTTGTCTGTTCCATTGCTTCCAAACATTCCAATATCCATCCAAGGTCTCCAACCGTCAGTTGTCAATCCAAACGCACCACCTGTGTTGTATCCAATATGTAATAAACTCATTGGTCTGGTAACCGGATTGTTAGGATTTTGACTAATACTCATTCTTGTGAAATTGGCATTGATATTAGCCGGATTATGCGTACCATATTGATTAAAAGCCAACTCAGTAGGTGCTCCATAATTAGTTATCCTGACTCTTTCTCTTGTATTGAGAGCAGATGCACTGTTAGTTGAAGCGTTTGTTGACAATAATAGATGTTTGTTTTCTTGTTGATAAATCAAAGCATTACCATTTCTTTGAACATTGTTTTCTCCAAGAATTCCTACTCTTAAACCGTCATTCGTTCCCTCTCCAGTTCCTGAATTTATAGCTACATTTCTATTGGTGTATTGCGTAAACACGTCTCGATAATTACTCAAACTCAAATGCTGCAATGATTGCGGACGCACATATACATTTGGATCTCCATTTCCCTGCGTACCAAAAGTATTACCCAAACCAAATAAACCATCTCCTGTAAATCTGGCTATATGCAATCCATCTAAATCAGCAGGTGTTAATAAATTGGTTGCAGAAATAGCTGTAGCAATGTTTCCATCTGTTGAAGGTCCACCGGCAGTGAATCTAAACACCATGTCATCCGGTCCGGGAAAAGGTTGTGTTGCATTATCTGACCAAGAAATCACCGTTTCTGTTAAATCAGTCCCTGTACCAACTTTCCTTATACCTACATAGGACAAATCATTATTATCTGTATAAGTTATCCCTGTTTTCATCCAAGGACGATAACCTCCTTGTTGAACAAAAGTTCCGTCTCTTCCATTTAAATGAAGTAAGGAATATGCGCCTAATGGTGTCCCCCCTGGTTCCAAAAATCCACTTGAAAACCCGGTCATATGTCCAAGCAACATATAACCAGTCCTGTTAATACCACTAGCAATTCCATATCCTGCTACATTATAAAAAGTTCCAGGTAGTTGATTTGCATTCAGTTTAACTCTGAAATTTGATGCACCTCCTGCACCACAAATTGTATAAATTGGACTGTCCCATTGATTACCGAATATATTTCCAGCTCCAAATGGACCTGTTCCAGAATTTCCTCCAAGTCTCCAAAATTGACCATTACCATTTGCTCCTCCTGTATTTGGTCCTTGCGAGTAAGAACTTGTAGCAAAGAATGCTACAAAACCTATTAAATAGTATTTAAATTTAATCATGATTAAGTAAAATTTACCTAATCAATTGAATACTCCCTTCTTGCTGATAATTTCCTCTATATGCCATGTAGAAATAAACCCCATCCGGCACATCTTCTTCTTTATAATTCTTTCCGTGCCAATGAAAATTACTTTGAGAATCCATAATTAAAATGGTTGTTCCCCAACGATTTAATATTATTACTTTATCAAATTGCGAAAAATCTATATACTCATTTGTTTGATCATTATTAGGGGTAAAAACATTAGGCACTGTTAAATAATCAATTTCACAGTTATTAACGTCCTCAATAAAAGTCATCTGAATACTATCAATGTAAAAAAATGTATAATCGTATTGGGGTAGAATAACACTTTCTTGGATATAAACAGTATCCTCTAATGTTAACTTAAAGTCACCAATTGTTAGAAATTGATAAGTATCGGAAACTGTAAAATTTGTATCAATCTTGTACCAATTTAATGTATCTGCGCCCATATTCAATTTAAAGTTTATTACTTCATCTACTAACGGTTTTTCGGTGCAATTTGATCCTTGATCACAGTAGTAAGATGAATCTTTGGAAAACGCTACACTGATATTTTGAGTATTAAAGGTTGACCAATTTGCCACTGAAATATAAAATGATATCGAATATTTTTTACAAGGTTCTAATGGTTTAGTTAATTTGGTTTGAATGTATTCAGATTCTGAATAATTTCCATTAGATTTTTGCCAAGAATGACCAGCAAAATGAACATAACCATTGCCTTCATATGGTATTTGATATCCTCCAAAATTTTGTGGTACACTAACCAATGCAGGATTAAACGAACATGAATTCATAAAATCTGGTGTCATATAAGCACCCCACCATCCCACGCATTTTTCAAATTCACCTTGATACAAATTATTTTCTTGAGGGCAAGAGGTATAGTCCTCAAAACTTCCATTTACCACAAGATTATCTTGAGAATAAGAATTCAAGCATATAAATGATATGAGTAACAAAAAGGTTTTCAATTAATTAGGAATTAATATAATTCTATCTCAACCTTGTTTTTTATCGAAGAAGGCTGGCAAAAACGTACGTTTATATTTAAAACGAATTTTAGGTAAAATAGTTGGATTTGATCATAGAATACTTCATAAGTTTTTAGGTTGTGATCGCAATCTAACTATTTAATTACCAGAAGTCAATACGCATATATACGCATTTTTAATTTCGGGTTTTACGGTGTTGACGTCGAGAAATGAATGCAGAAAAGAAATTTACCTAATCAATTGAATTGTCCCTTTTTGTTTTAAACCTGCCTTCTCCGCAACATAATAGTAAACTCCAGCAGGTAGATCTTCTTCTCTAAAATTTTTGCCATGCCACTGAAAATTACTTTGGGTGTCCATTATTAAAACAGTTGTACCCCAACGATTTATTATGGTCACTTTGTCAAACTGTGAAAAATCAATGAAATCATTTATACCATTCATATCTGGTGTAAAGACATTAGGTAAAAACCCATGTACCTGAACATCACAATTATCTAACTCATCTATTTTAACCAGAGAAATACTATCCAAATACAAAAACATTGAATGATAATTTGGATAATTTATGGATTCTTGAAAAGAAACGGTATCACTTATACTAAGAGAAAAATCACCTATTGTCAATATATTAGAATGAAAATTCGGTTGAAAAAGTAATTCACAAAAATACCAAGATACAGTGTCAAATCCCATATTAGAAATGGATATTTGCCAATACTCTAATACTTCAGGTTTATACGCACAAGAATTTGCACCTCCATCACCTAGACAATAAAAAGAGGAATCAGAAGAAATTCCAAATTCAACATATCCCTTGTTAGAAGTTGAAGTTTCTGCTAGAGAGATGTAAAAAGAAATTTTATATATCGAACAAGGATTTAATGATTCTTTTAGCCTTGTTTGAATATATTCTGCACCGTCAAATTCTCCGGTATTTTTATTCCAACTATGCATGTCTAAGCTTAAATATGCGTCCCCTTCAAAAGGTACTTGATTGCCCCATAAATTTGCAGGTACACCAACAGGGTTCCATACTCCAGTATCACATGAATTCACATAATCTGGAGTACTAAAATAAGAAGGACTCCACCATCCAATGCACTTTTCAAATTCCCCATTCCATACGTTGTTTTCAACAGGACAAGAAGTTTTCTCCTCAAAACTACCATTTACCACAAGATTATCTTGAGAATAAGAATTCAAGCATATATATGATATGAGTAACAAAAAGTTTTTCAATTAATTAGGAATTAATATAATGCTAACTCAACCTTGTTTTTTATAGAAGAAGGCTGGCAAAACGTAAGTTTATATGAAAAACGAATTTTTGGTAAAATAGTTGGACTTGATCATAGAATACTTCATAAGTTTTTAGGTTGTGTTCGCAATCTAACTAATTAATTGCCAGAAGTCAATATGTATACATATGTGATTTTGATTTCGGTTTATACAGTTTTGAGTATTCAAACACATTTCCAACCCTCTCCCAAATTATCTATCTAAATAGTAAACACTCAAATGAAAAAATTACTATTTGGATTATTCTTCCTTTTTGCATTCTCAGCTACATCTCAAAAAGAAGTAAAAATCACTATTGGAGGTGAAAAAGTAAAATTCTATGGTGATGAACTAGTGCAGGATTCTACTGGTAGAACCACCTATTATGCCCTGGTAAATGGATATTTAGATTATTATGAAATCATCCAAGTAGACGGAGAAGTAATTCAATATGAACATGTTTATTGCCCTGCAAAGCAAATAGAATTAGGGGATGTTTTATACAAGGATATTTTAGACTCTAAAGCGATTTTGGTACTCAAAACAAAAGATGGCGAACCTGAAGTTATGGTAGATACCTGGAAAATGTCAAATGGTGAAATTGTAAAAATGGAATACTCAGATACTACAATGAAACTGTGGATTCCTGATGAGAAAAAAGGAAAAGAGGTAGAAAAAGCCATTAAAAAAGCTTCTTAACTACCTCCTTGTATTTTTTATTTCCTAGTATCTTCTGTACCCTCGCTTATTCTCGAAAATATCAAACTTACTAGGGATATTTTTTCTTGGCCAAAAGTTATCGTTCACATCACAGTCAGCCGTTTCTAAGAATGGATCAAGTTCTACCATGTCCACTTTTTTCTCGAACATGAAAACCTTTGAAATCTCCTTGTCATTCTTTCTCCAAATTTCAGCCGGAATTCTTACCACTTCCTGCGTTTTATCTTCAAAAGTAAATCGTAAAATAATAGGCATTACCAATCCTCCCTTGTTTTCAAAATCCAACTGATAAAAATTATAACCTTTATCTAACAATGCTTTATCTGCATCTGATAAAGAAGCCATGAAATCTTCATATGATTCAACATCTTCCTTAGTTACTTCATATGGATCTTGTGTATTGTATTTGTCATCCAACTCAGGGAATTTTTCATTGGTAGTTTCTTTGATATCTGATTTATTTCTTATTTGAGAGATATTCTTATTCTCCATTTGATCTACCTCTTTCTTAAACTCCTTCTCAATTTCAGGATTTCGTGTGTTAATTTGATACCACTGCACACCACTTAAAGCTATATCTACATTATCATTTGTATAAAACCATCCTCTCCAAAACCAATCCAAATCAACTCCTGAAGCATCTTCCATTGTTCTAAAGAAATCCGCAGGTGTAGGATGCTTAAACATCCATCTTTGCGCATATGTTTTGAAAGCAAAGTCAAACAATTCTCTTCCTAAAATAGTTTCTCTTAAAATATTCAATGCAGTAGCCGGTTTTCCGTAAGCGTTGTTTCCAAATTGGTAAATAGATTCAGAGTTTGTCATAATAGGAGAAATGTTGCTTTTGTCTCCTTTCATATAATCTACTATCAAATGAGCCGGTCCTCTACTCGACGGATAATCTCTTTGCCATTCTTGCTCTGTTAAATACTGTAAGAACGTATTCAAACCTTCATCCATCCATGTCCATTGACGCTCATCAGAGTTAATAATCATTGGGAAATAATTGTGTCCAACCTCATGGATAATTACAGAGTGCATTCCATATTTAGTTCTTTCAGAATAAGTTCCATCTGCATTTGGTCTTCCTCCATTAAAACAAATCATTGGATACTCCATCCCTATATAGTTGGCATGTACTGAAATTGCAACAGGATAAGGATAATCGAAAGTGTGTTTGCTGTACGTTTTTAAAGTCTGTGCCACAACTCTTGTTGAGTATTTATCCCAAAGTGGATTTCCTTCTTTTGGATAATAAGACATGGCCATTACTGTTTTAGTTTTTTGTACTACTCTCTGTGCATCCCACATAAATTTTCTTGATGAAGCAAATGCAAAATCCCTTACATTTTCTGCCTTAAAGCTCCATGTTTTGGTTGATTTTGATTTTGATTTCTCTGCTTTTCTTGCTTCTTCTTCAGTAACGATAAAAACAGGTTCGTCAGATTCTTTCGCTTTAGCCCATCTTTCTCTTTGTTCAGCAGTTAATACCTTACTGGCATTTTGTAATTCACCGGTAGCAGCTACAATGTGATCGGCAGGAACAGTAATTTCAACTTCATAGTTTCCGAAAGGCAATGTGAATTCACCTGCTCCTAAAAACTGCTTGTTTTGCCATCCTTCAACATCATTGTAAACACACATTCTTGGGTAAAACTGTGCAATTGTGTATAGATAATTATCTTCTTCTTTAAAATACTCGTATCCAGATCTTCCACCAATTTTCATTCTGTCATTGATGTTGTACCACCACTCAACTTTAAATGAGAACTTTTCACCTTTTGACATAGGTTTTGGTAAGTCAATTCTCATCATTGTTCCTACAACGTGATGTTCAATGGCTTTACCTGAAGCATCAGTAACTTTTGTTAGATTAAAGCCACCTTCAAATTCCATTTGGTTTAATCTTCTGTTTAAAGCCCAGGCAGATGATAAATCTTCGATTGTTTCTGTACTCGTTAATTCTCTGTCCGATCCTTTTTTACGCACATTTTGATCTAACTGCAACCAGATATAAGACAGAACATCAGGCGAGTTATTTGTATAGGTAACAGTTTCTGAACCTGTAACTTTTTGATTGGCATCATCCAACTCAATTTTCATTACATAATCAGCTTGTTGCTGATAGTAATTAGGTCCTGGTGCTCCAGATGCCGTTCTGTAGACGTTTGGAGTTGCCAACTCTTCTTTGAGTTGTTTGAATTTATTGTTGTTGTAATTTGGTTGTCCAAAAGAATTACTACCAGCTAAAATGATTCCGGCAAGTAATACGCTAATTTGTAGTTTCATGGTCATTAAAAAGTTATAGTGTCTTCACTATGAGCAGGGACTAAAGTTACACTTTTAGTAGCATTCTTGTACTTGTAGTGAACAATATTTTGTTGTTGGTCAGAAATGCTGAAGAGCAGCTTATTTACAATTTTAATGGTAGCAGGATTTGCTACATCTGTAAAGTAAAAATAGAAAAAGAGATCATCTCTATTGGTTACTTCAAATCCCAAGTAGATCATTTCTAATTTCTTATCTGCAGAATACAATTGAAAATTCACTTTTAAGTACTGCTCAATGTAATGAGTAACATCTGATGAATCTTTTACTTCTTCTAAAGTGATTGTTCGTTGAAATTTTCTCTTTAAAATCAATTCAAAATCATGAGCCGTCATTTGAGTAGTCACATTTATTCTGTTGCCAATAGAATCATATTCCATATCTGCGATAGAAATAAAGAATTTGTGTGACCATCCTGAAAAGGATGAAAGCAGAATAATGATTAATAAGACATTTCTCATTGTGTTAAATACTTTTCCGGTATAATTTTGACGTAATGAAACTTACGATATTTCACTACAGGAATTGTACCATCATAGTCAGGCCCCTGTTTTAAATATCGTTCTTCAGTGAAAATTATGCGATTTGGATCTATTAATTTTTTGCGCATAAAATCTCTTAAACGGTTTTGACTCTCCAGTGAACGCTCATAAGCAAGGAAGATATTGGTCTTTTTTCTGTCAATCTGAATCTTTGATATTGATGATTCAATAATAAGATGGATAAAGCCTTTTTGCTCAATTTCAGCAGCCACATAATTAGCAAACTTCTTAAACACAAATGTTGAAGTATCAATTCCATTGAAGAAATAGTCAAAGTTTACCATGTAAGGCTTACTTGAATAGGGATTTTCTTCACCTTTTTGATGCACAAGCGGTATAATATTTAGGTACTCGTATTGCGAATAATCTGCATGTCTTTTATTGAACCAATCATACTCCGGGCCGTGTACATAGGCTTCAACTTTAATATCTATGTCTCTACCCGTTTCTTTCTTAAATTTCTCTTGTAAAAATGCTTTATAAGCATTGCCATTATCTCTAGCCAAAGCTAACATATCAGTATAACCTTGTCTTGGGATATTTGATTTAGATGATTCAATCAACAACTTTATTGGTTTTCCGGATTTGTGATTTAGAATGATATTTTTCCAAAAATGTTTAAATGACTGAGATGTAGTATCAATATCCGTTGACAAGAGTGTTGACTGGTAATATGTAGGCAATAATGGTGGGATTATATTGTCCGATTTTACTTCATAGGTAAAAGATTGTTGACTTTCTTCATCAGATTTATCCCACATCACAAATTTGTATTTATCATTTGGATGTCTGATAATTGAATCAATAGAAATAGATACTTCATTTTTTGAAACACCTGATGATTTTTTTATTTCCTTAAACACCAATTTCTCTATCCCCTCCGAGAGTTTCTTTACCTCCTTACCTCCTGCTCTTTTAGGAATCATCACAACTCCTTTTAAGTCTAATCTTCCGTTTAAAAAAAGTTTACCTTCTAACTTATCAAAATCAATCTTGGCTATTACTTCTTTAGGTTCCGGCCTGCTATATCGCTCATAATTTAGCACCAAACTTTCATCTTCAACTACTTTATCATCTGTAATTTCAATTTTAGATGTTGTCAATAAGTCACTTCCAAAATTTGAAGAATACACCTTTATACTTGCTGTGGCCCAATCAGGTAAATCTCTTTCTACAAAAACAGGATAATCAAAAAACACAGTATTTGGGTCATATCCTCTCATAGTAAATTCTCGCATTATTTTCTGCTGAGTAAACTTTGTCAGATATTCTAATTGTTCAAGATTATCGTAATTATTCACCCCCACCTCTATTCCAATATTTGTGAATTGGAAAAAGTCAATTTCATAAGAAAGGTCATTTACAAATGATATAAAGAAGTTGAAATCCAAATAAGAGGTATCATAAGGCGTGATAGCGTAATAATTTATTGGTGCTACCAAATACTCTTTAAGTTCAGCATTTACTTCTTTCACCTGCGAGTGTTCTCCTACCACATTTCCGGTTATTTTCAATAACAATCTGTGTTGATCGTACACTCCCACTCTAGAAAGCACTTCAATACTTTTGGTAAACAAACCGGTTCTACCGCTGGGATCGTAACTAAACTTAAGTTCTGTTGTTTTCCCAGGATAAATTAGGGTATCTTGAGATAAAATGGCAGTACATCCACAAGACGTTTTTACATCATAAATTTGAATGGTATCGTCTTTATAAGGATTCTGTAAATCAAATACAGCAATAACCTTTCCTTTATTTTCGTAAATATCACCTAAATCCTTAGACGGTTCTTTGACCAGGATCTGCGCATTTGCGACCAGTCCGCTATAAATGAACCCTATAACGAACAGCCATTTTATCATAGCGTTAGTGATTGCATTAAGATAGTACACAATATCGCACCAAATGTTCCAACTGCATAACCTAAAACAGCTAGTAATACACCAACAGGTGCAAGTGAAGGACTAAATGCTCCTGCAACAACCGGAGCAGAAGCTGCTCCACCAACATTTGCCTGACTTCCAACTGCTAAATAGAAAAATGGTGCCTTGATAATTTTGGCTACAATGAACAAAACAATTCCATGAATCATAATCCAAATTAATCCAATTGAAATCAAGAATTTAAAAACTCCCCAATTGGCAATCAATTCGCCTATATCCATCTTCATTCCAATTGTAGCTACCAAAATATAAAGGAATACACTTCCTACTTTTGATGCCCCTACACCTTCTAAATCTCTGAACTTTGTAAATGACAATGCGATCCCAAATATGGTTGCAAAAACGATCAACCAAAAGAAGCCTGATCCAAAAGAAGCCATCAAATTAGCAGCATTGGGTGAAGTTTCTTTTAAAATATCTAACTGCTCAGATATCATTGGACCTAATACATCCGCCAAACTATGAGAAACAGCAACAAAAAAGAAAGTTATACCCAACATTGAAATCAAATCATTAAAGGTTGGAACTTTAGAAATTTTTGCCTGGAAGTCCTCCATTTTTTTCTTCAAACTCTCAATTGCGGAATCGTCAGCTTTAAAGAACTTGTTTAGTTTTTTGTTGTGTCCAGTTCCAAACAAAAGAACGGACATGAATAGATTAGCAACAAATACATCTACTACAATCATTGCAGAGAATAATTTATCACTGGCGCCATAAATTTCCTTCATTGCTGTTTGGTTAGCTCCTCCACCAATCCAGGAACCTGCAACTGTAGATAAACCTTTCCAAATCTCACCATCTAATACTTCAGGTGCCATTAATGAAACTAGATAAAGTGCAATTGGCCCTCCGATAATAATCCCAACAGTTGCTGTAAAGAACATGATTAGTGCCTTTGGTCCCAATTTTAAAATCCCTTTAAGGTCAATAGACAAGCACAATAAAATCAAACTGGCAGGTAATAAGTACCTTGAAGCAATAAAATATAAGCTAGACTCCTCACTTGAAATGACTCCTACGGAATTTAAAGCCGCAGGAATAAAATAGCATAGAAGTAATGCAGGAACTATTTTGTAGAACCCTTTAAATGACTGCATCTGTGTACTTTTAAAGATTAGAAAAAGTACTAACATTAGAATCCCAAATACAATGGCGTCATTAGTGAACCACGGGGGACTATTTTTTAGTTTAAAGGTTTTTGAAATTTCTTTTGTTTCCCCATCATCTTTGAATAAGGTTAAGGTATGATCACCTCTTTTTAAATCTGACAGTAAAATGGGTTGATTATTGGTGAATTCAAGTGTGTCATTGTCTAATACAATGTTATAATTTGAATCCACTTTAGTGAAGTATATCTTCAATTGTGGAGATTCACTGATGTAAAACATCTTATCCTTCAATTCACTGAATTCAATTACGGTTAATGTTGAATCCGGAATAGATGGATCTGCTTTTTCTGCCTTCATTGAAAATGAATAAGCAGCACTTAAAAAAGTAAATAGTAATGCTAAATGCTTCACAAAAATAGATTTAGTATGGTCCGACAATACATGCTAGATAAGCCAATGAAACTTCATCTCCCTTTACCGTTATTAGGCAGTCAGAGCTAAAATTTGAATCTCCCATGTAAATTTTATTGTCGTCATAAGTTAAAATGCAATCAGTAGAAAAGGTTGAGTTTCCTCTGTAAACCTTATTGTCTGAAATTGTATAAATAATATCATTAGAGAAAGATGAAGTTCCTCTATAAACTTTGTTATCCTTAATGGTAAATAAACAATCAAACGTCATTGTAGATTGACCATGGTAAACTTTGTTGTTATTTAAAGTAAAGACTACAATATTATTGAACACTCCATCACCCGAATAAACTTTATTGTCTTTGATGGTATAAGCTACATCCGTTTTAAAATTGGAATCACCCATATAAAGTTCGGTTTGACCAAACAAAAATGACGTGAATAAGAGTAGTACGGACAGTATTAGCGTCTTCATGCGATCAAAAATAGCAAAAATTGAACCACAATAAATTGTTAGTTTTTCACAATAGATGTTAGTTATACAAATGATTAAGCGATTATATTTGCATCAAAATTTAAATAATGGAAAAGATCATATCAGGTATTCAGCAAATGGGAATCGGGGTTCCGAACGTACAAGAAATTTGGAAATGGTACAGAGAAATGTTTGGAATGGATGTACGAATTTTTGAAGAAGCAGCTGAAGCGCCTTTAATGATTGATTATACAGGAGATACTGTTCAAAGTAGAACTGCAACATTAGCCTTGAGTATGGAAGGTGGTGGAGGATTTGAAATCTGGCAATACACCAGCAGACCTACTGAAAAAGCCGAATTTGATATCCAATTAGGAGATTTAGGTTTTTACGCTTGTAGAATGAAATCAAGAGATGTTGAAGCTTCATACAATTTTCACAAGTCAAAAGGAGTAAAAATAATAGGAGGATTGAACAAAAATCCAAACGGAGAATTCAACTATTTTTTAGAAGATCCAAATGGCAATTTATTCAATGTAGTTCCGGAAAAAGAATTTTTTAGAAACACAAAACATGCCTCAAAAATGGGAGGTGTAGCCGGTGTATTGATAGGAGTAAGTGATATTGATAAGTCATTGAAACTTTATAAAGATGTTTTAGGATATGATATCGTTGAATACGATATGGAAACTCAATTCGGATGTTTTAACGGTTTACCTTCAGGAGATCAAAAATTCAGAAGAGTATTGTTAGCTCACAAGGACGAGAGAATGGGGCCTTTTTCAAAATTATTAGGTCCTAGCAAAATAGAATTGGTTGAAGCAAAAGAAAGAACAGGAAGAAAAATATTTGACAACAGATATTGGGGAGATTGGGGATTCATTCATTTGTGTTTTGATGTTCAGGGAATGGAAGTTTTGAAAAAAGACTGTGAAGACAATGGTTTTCCTTTTACCGTGGACAGTGGCGACACATTTGATATGGGAGAAGCAGGAGGAAGATTTTCTTATGTAGAAGATCCTGATGGAGCATTGGTTGAATTTGTTGAAACTCATAAAGTGCCAATTATGAAGAAGTTTGGTTGGTACATCAACTTAAAAAAGAAAGATCCTAAAAAGAGACTTCCTAATTGGATGTTAAGAGCCATGGGAATGAACCGAGTGAAATAACTGCTCTTCGGATAAGTTTTACCACTTATCGGATTTTTTCTACCACTTATCGGATTTTATTAACAATTTACTAGCAAAGCTTTGCACCGGTAGATTAATTTTGTACTTTAGCTCCATCACATCAAATGGCTACTACTATCTGACGTGAATACATAACATTTATTGGAAAATTACTACGCCTCATTGAGGTGACAAGTATATAGCATTTGGCAGTCTATTTATACTTTTGGTAACTGGTTATTTCTTAATTGAAATTTTTATAGTATGCGACTGCCAGATAAGCGGGTATCCTCATAATATATACCTTCCCAAAGTACCCGCTTGGCTTGTTCTGGAAATTGTCACGCAAAGAACTTGCCCTGGCTGAAGAAGTCTTTATGATTCATGGGTTCATTAAGCTTCTTCAGCCTTTTTTTATTCCTTAAATTTCAAAATGGAAAACCTTATTTAATTGCTTTTGTTGGATTTTTGAGGGAATTAGTTTGATTGCCATATTTCTGAATGAAGCCAACAGTGGATTTCTACTTTGTGCCAACCGCCCTATTTTCCATGATTGATTGACAATAAAATGAGTTCGATCTATTCTTTTTCCTTCAAATAATTTAAAAGCCTCCAAGAAATTTCCTGTTTTACTCAAACATTCTGTCAACATGGCAGCATCTTCTATCGCCATACAGGCTCCTTGCCCCATATTTGGAGTAGTTGCATGAATAGCATCTCCTATAAAGCAAATTCCTTCTTTTGCATATTGATTACTTGGTTTCAAGTCTGAAATAGAATTCCATAGAATGGCAGTATCATCTGTAGTCGATATAAGCTCTTTTACTGGTTGATGATACCCTTTAAAATGTTCAGCAATTTGAGATGCAGTATAACTTGCAAATACTTCGTCATTTTCCTTGCAACTAACTACAGCAAACCAGTACACCCTGTCTTTACTTAAAGGAACAATACCAAATCGACCATTTTTTCCCCAGGTTTCAGAAGCAATATCTATCCCAGCATAATTAGTAATTCCTCTCCAACATGAATATCCGGCATATCTCATTTGTACATCAGGAAAAATTTGTTGCCTCAAATTTGACTGAATCCCTTCTGCTACAATTACATAATCACAACTATGTTGCAACCCATTTTCAAAAGTTATGATGTACTTATTGTTGCTCAAGTTAATTTCTTTCGATCTCTCCCCTAACACCAATTGTCCCTCTTTTAATTCATCCATTAAAACCTGATGTAAATCGGCACGGTGTATTGCCAAATAATTATAAGAAGAGTCTATTTTATTAATATCTGTAGCTTGAAGTAAATGACCGTTTTGCTTTTTAATTGACAAACCATTCATCATTTTCCCTGCGGCTTTCACTTTAGTTGACACTTCAATATATTCAAGTGCTTTTAAAGCATTTGGTGCCATTATTAAACCGGCCCCTACGTTCTTTAGTTCCTTAACTGATTCAAATACCTTAAAATCTACACCTAATTTATTTAATCCTATTGCAGTTGTTAATCCTGCTATTCCTCCTCCTAAAATGCAAACTGTTGAATGTGTCATGATATAGTTGTTTATGTGCATGACAAAGTTGAGACATTACAGCTTGAATTCTTTTAACATATGTTAAATTCTGAAATTACTGTATACCTTTTCTGATTCTACTCAAACTCACTTGCGAAATTCCTAAATAACTGGCAATGTGTTTGAGTGGAATTCTGTTAGAGATATCTGGATATCTATCTACAAGCTGACCATATCTTTCTGCTGCACTATAAAACCTGATTGATTCTATTCGTTTTTGACATTCTAAAAATGCAAAAAGAGCAATTTTTCTTCCGGCTCTTTCCATATCATGATGTTGCGCACATATCCTTTCAAAGTCACTGTATTTAAAACTTTCAATAATTGAATCCTCTGTCACCTCAATTCCTTTATGGGAAGGGACAGCAGTAAACAAACTTTCAACCCCACCTAAAAATTCACCGTCCATAGCAATGTAATCGGTCACATCTCTTCCATCTCTCAAATAATACACACGTCCTGAACCTTTTTTTATAAAATGAAATTCCCTATCGATATTTCCTATGTCAAGTAATGATGTTCCGGATTTTAAATGTCGTTCCTCAATAATCTCGTCAAACAAAGCACAACTTTGCTCAGATAAAGGACTTACCTGAGAAATAGCTGAGATCAGACTTAAATCGATCATTCAATAATTATCTTAGAATTTTACGTACAAACGCAACCGTGAAATAAGACATTAAAAACACACCTACCCAACCTTCAACGGCAGAAACTAATCTGTTCCAGCTAGTTGGGTAATAGTCTCCATATCCAATGGTAAAAAAGGTAATTGAACTATGATATAAGGATTTATCAAACACATCCAAACCATCCTTTGCATCAACTGTATTGATTATTTCTCCGATTCCTAGAAAGTGATTCATCACATAAATACCTGCAAAACCGACTATGGCCACAACCATACTTACGAATACTCTATTTGGACTAGTGGCAAACAATCCCATTCTATCAAAGATCAACGACTTGGCGAAATACAATGCAGCAACCAATGGCTTAACCTTGTATTTTTCCATGGATTTTTGACGATTGTCTTTTAACTGAAATCTTTTAAAATATACATAAGCCCAATCTTCATCTGTGTATTGGCCATTCTTGGTAAAATTGTCTTTGATTATATTGAATTGTTCAGCTGTATCAGCATCACTTGCATTTTGATTCAATATTAAATCTCTTACATTATTCTTGTTCCAATCAATGATGATCTTACCCAGGTTTCTGGCACCCGTCAAGCAAAGTTTATCAAGGGATTCGGCTTTTTGAAAACTTAAATCTGTAATCGAATGTAAATAGGTTTGTGACAGGTCAATTTCCTCAGCTTTTTTAACCCTCAAATCTACAGTTGAATGAATATCTGAGTTAGAAATACTAAGCTTTCCTGCTGTGCAAGACTCAAATGAAATATTTCTACATCCAAAGCTTGTATCGTCAAAATTGGCTTCATCAGGACCAAAATTCATCCTTCTAAAGCTTAAATCTCCTCCTTCAAACTTACTTAATCTAAAAGTGAGCTTTCCTGAGCTAATTTCAGACTCTTCAAAGGATATGTGACCACTTCCAAATAAAGATCTTCTAAAATCTAATTTTCCTGCTCCGAAAATCACTCTTCTAAAATCCAAAACCGGACCGTTGAATTTTATCTTCTCAAATGTCTTACTTCCATCACCAAATTCAGCAAAGTGAAACTTAACCTTACATCTGTTAAAGTTAACACGCTTAAAATTTACTGTTTCTGCCTTAATAGAAGCATTTATAAAGGATACCAATTCTCCGTTGAAATTTGAATTTTCAAAATTGATTTTATCACATTTAAATTCAGCATACTGAAAAATTGATTGATGCGAGTGAAATGAACAATCTGAAAAATCAACATCCGCCGTTTCAAATATGGTATGGGTAAAATTCAAAGAACCGTGAGAAAACACTGCATGATCAAAGGAAACGTCTTTATCAAATTTGGAATAAGAGAAATCTGTATATGCATCACAATCAAAAAAGGCATAAGGCGCATTCCAACCATGAATTGTGATAATTTCTTTGGGATCTAACTTCCTTTTTCTCCTATATTCTGCAAGTGAAAAATCTTTGACATAGCAATTATTTAAATCTATTGAATGTCCGCCATCTATATCATTGTAGATGGTTTCAACATCCACATATGCCAAATAACGTTCGGTGATTTTTTTCTGAGCATAAAACTCAACAACACGAACACTACGGTTGTACTTTTTTCCGTCTAATTCAATAGATTCATCAAGAATCTCTATCTCATAAAATATTTCCCCCATTCGCAGAAATTATGCAAATAAATATAACCAAAATGTCCAAATGGAACTTATATATGAACAGTTTGAGATTTAAGTAGGTGATCTAACATCACCAAAGCAGCCATAGATTCAACAATAGGAACGGCTCTTGGAACCACACAAGGATCGTGTCTTCCTTCAGCTTGCATTTCTACTTCATTGCCCAATTTATCTACTGTATTTTGCTTTTTAAATATTGTGGCAACAGGTTTAAAAGCTACATTAAAGTAGATGTCTTCCCCATTTGAAATCCCCCCTTGAATACCACCAGAAAAATTGGTTTTAGTTTTGATTTTATTCTCTACCACTTCAAATTCATCATTGTGTTCAGATCCTTTCATCAAAACACTTCCAAAACCACTTCCTAACTCAAATCCTTTTACCGCATTAATACTGAACATTGCCTTTGCTAAATCTGCATTTAATTTGTCAAAAACCGGAGCTCCTAAACCTACTGGGGTTCCTGTAATTCTGCACTTAACAACTCCTCCTACTGAATCACCTTGTTTTTTGATAGATTTCACAAATTCTATCATTTCATCTGCAAGTTCAGCACTTGGACAACGAACAATATTATCGTCAATTCTATTAAGGTCAATATCATGATAGTCATCAGTCAACTGGAGATGAGCAATTTGATTAACAAAAGCTTGAATTTTAATCCCTTTATTAGCTAAAATTTGTTGAGCAATTGCTCCAGCCACTACTCTGCATGCTGTTTCTCTAGCACTACTTCTTCCTCCACCTCTATAATCTCTAATCCCGTATTTTTCTTGATATGTAAAATCTGCATGAGAAGGACGGAATTGATCTTTTATACTTCCGTAATCTTTAGATTTTTGATCCTTGTTTGGAATTATAAAACCAATTGGAGTGCCCAATGTTTTTCCTTCAAATAAACCGGATAAAAAATCAACGGTATCCTCTTCTTTTCGTTGCGTTGAAATTGAAGATTGGCCGGGTTTTCTTCTGTCTAATTGTTTTTGAACTTCTGCTATGTCAATTTTAATATTGGCAGGACATCCATCAATGATTCCTCCAATAGCTTTTCCATGCGATTCTCCAAAAGTGGTAAGTCTAAATATGTCTCCAAAACTATTCATCAAATGTTTTTCTTTCTTCAGTATAAGATAATTTATCCCATTTAAATGATCCGTCTTCTTGTACCGATATTTGAAATTCTGAGTCTGTTACCAATCTCTCTGTTTCTCCACTTGCACATCCACTTACATCACAATCAGAATTGTTTTTTCTGGTAAAAACCAAGTCCTTTGATAATTCTGACATACTACAAGTTTCAACACAATCGTCACATCCATCTACGTAATGAAATGTACCCTCCGCTTCTATAAAGTCTAAGTTTTCTCCGTAATGATCTACAGTTGAAAACACAATTCCATCAAACAGGCCTCTTTCATCCATGTTGCCAATTTTTACTTCTATTGCCAATAAAATAAAGTTCTTTTTTCTAACTATTCCAACATAACGAACTTCACTATTCTCAAACCACCAGTTGTCATCTTGAGCAAACTCCATGTATCTTTCCGGTAGAAACAATTGTGCATGGTAAGGGAGTAAATTTCCTTTTTGTTTATCCTTGTCAAAGTAATTGGGAATATTTGTCATTGCTGACTCCAATTTTTTCATTGATGAAACCCTAATGTCATCTAACAAATTCATTACCAGTTTTAGTTCTTCTCCTCCACTATTCTTCTTCCAAACACCTTCATACCTTCCTTCTTCTACTTCTGTCGCAAGAAACATCTCAGGATCATCATCACCGGATTCAATTAATTCTAACTCTCCGTCTTTAATTGTTCCTTTCAAATCTATTTTTTCTCCAACTGTATGATAATAATATGATGCATAAGATTCTCCAGTTCCATCTGTATTTATACGCATATTAAAGTCATACTGACCATCTATTCTTCCAGTATAGTCATAACTTTCTACTAATGCTATAGGTTCATTGACAACGTCTTCAACATCCTGATTAAGTTCCTGATTTAAACTATCAACTGAATCTCCGTCATCTTTGCTATCTCCACATGAAATAGTCAACAACAGTGATGTTATTAGGAAGATATTTTTATTTGTCATGATCATACTCAACAATTGATCAGGAAATATACTAATTATGAGTAGTATAATGTTCTACAACAAAATTTAGCCAGAATTAGCTGGATAATTTTTGAATATAAAAAAGATTGCTTCTAAAAGATTAAGCTCCAATCGTCAGCTTGCAAGCTTCTAAAATAACTCTCACCTCTTCCAATGTTGGAGCTTCGGCATAAGTTCGTAAAACAGGCTCAGTCCCTGACGGTCTAATCATTAACCAACGATTTTCGTCAAAGTGATATTTAAATCCATCCAAATCATCAACACTTTTCACCTTGTATTTGCCAAACATGTGAAAGGTATCGCTTTTACATTTTTCAATGATGCTCACTTTTAAGGATTCATTAATATGCAGGTCGTTTCTCTCAAAAGCAAATGGTCCAACTATTTCATATACCTCTTGAATCAATTCGTCCAATGATTTACCTGTTTTTGCCATGAACTCCCAAATAGTAAGTCCCATCCAAATTCCATCTCTTTCTGGAATGAAAGTTTTTAATGCTATCCCACCTGATTCTTCTCCTCCAAGTAAAACATCTTCTGACGGATCAGCCATAAATCCGGCTATGTATTTAAATCCAATTTTCACTTCCTCATGTTCTAATCCATAATGCTCACACATCTGTTTTATTCTAGGTGTAGAACTAAATCCGGTAACAACTTTACCTGATAATCCTTTATATTTTACCAAATAGTGAATTGTCAATAAAATGATGTGATGTGAATCTACAAACTCTCCTCTTGAATTATACAATCCAATTCTATCTGCATCACCATCAGTAGCCAAACCACAACTTAATCCATGGTTTTGCTTCATTAACATTGAAAACTCTTGAAGATTCTTATCTATCGGTTCAGGAGCTTGCCCCATAAATCCTGGATTGTGCTCGCAGTGTAAAAATGCAATATCCGGCAGCAAACGTTTCATTACATTTTGACCCGCTCCGTACATAGCATCATACGCCCATCCGAAATCTGCATTAGCAATTAAATCTAAATCAAATGTACTTTTTACTTTATCAATATACATTTGCTCTAAATCAACTATCTCATATAACTTATTTGCTTTTGCTTCTGATAGAGAGATACTGTCAACATCATACGAATTAGTATCCGGAATTAATTGTTCTATCTCATCTACTTGATCAGGTAAAAGTGGTCCCCCAAAATCACCTTTTAATTTATATCCATTGTAAGTTGGTGGATTATGACTTGCTGTAATAACAACCCCCAATGAAGCTTTAAATTCTCTCGTAGCATAAGAGATCATTGGTGTTGAAACAAAACCTTTGTCTGTTGTAATAACTTTTATACCATTTGCAGTTAAAACTTTACAAACTGCGTCAACAAACATAGGTCCTCCAAATCTACAATCATGTCCCACAACAACAGAAGGTTTATCAAAATTTGATTTTAACCATTGACTAACCGCAATTGTTACCCTGCATACATTATCAACTGTATACTCCTTAGCTATTATAGCTCTCCAACCGTCAGTTCCGAATTTAATTTTAGTCATCTGTTGTTTATTAAATTTTATGCGAATGTACACAATTTAAAAGGAGCTTATGTACTTGCTTTATGTATAAATTGTTAAGAAAAAAGAGTTAATATTTCACATACAAGCTCACCAAAAACTGCATTGTATCAACTCCATCTGCATAATCTGTCAATGAAGGAACTTGTGCATGTCCAAACGGAATATAATTCTTCCCAACTATTAATTGAATTTGATCTTTTTGCTGATCTACAAAGCGTTCAAAATCTTCGGGCTTTTTATACCTCACATAATGGAGCACAGCTAAAGGAGAATGCAATGAATCGTCCTCTTTCAGTAAAATAAAACCATTGTCCAACAAGTTTTCTTTGTTCAATAGCATTACAGCTTTATTGTAATCATAATTGTTTGCGTATTTGTTGTGATGTATGATTTCATTAAAATCGTAAATAGCTTCAAAAAACCTGTCTAATTCAAAGTTTTCCGGAATCCATAGTTGACTTACATTACGACAACCTAAACCGTAATAATGAAATATATCCTCACCCAATAGCTTTAATTCTTCCTTGGTTTCAGTTCCATCAATAAAGGCTATTGAACTTCTATTTTTTCTGATGATGTTTGGATATTTCCCGAAATACGATTCAAAATATCTTGAAGAATTGTCAGATCCTGTTGCTATTACAGCATCAAACCCTTGTAGCGGAGAATTTGCAATTTCTACCCAGTCTTTCATGTTTTCATCAAACAGCATCATGGTTTTTATTAATGCAGGTAATAGATGTTGATCTTCTGATGATAACTTTATACTTGCCTTATGACCGGCCAAAAACACTGAAATAAAATCATGAAATCCAACCAAAGGAATATTACCGGCCATTATTATAGCCACCTTTTTCCCACTGTCATCCTGCACATTGTATTCAGCCAACCAATTATTCAATGATTCTTCATTTAACCAACCGGCAATAGCTTTAAAACTACTTCGCACCTGTTCTTCTTTAAACCAACCATTGTAAATATGAACCCTTTGAATTAGTTCATTTAGTTGATCATACTCCTCTTGATTGATTCCAATTGAATAGCCTGGCCATGATTCACTGTCACCTAAATGATTCATGATTACACCAAGACGATTTAAAATATTCTTTTTTTCTGCAAGTTTCATCCAAAGACCCTTTATATTTGCAAAATTAAAATGAAAATTCAGAACTGATGGCAATAATTATTACAGACGAATGTATCAATTGTGGAGCTTGTGAACCGGAATGTCCTAATAACGCTATTTATGAGGGTGGAGCTGAATGGAGATATGCTGACGGAACTTCTTTAACTGGTATGGTTAATTTACCTAATAGAGATGCTCAGGTAGATGCTGATCTAGACCAGGAGCCAGTTGATATGGATGTTTATTTCATTGTTCCTGATAAATGTACTGAATGTAAAGGATTTCATGATGAACCACAATGTGCTGCAGTTTGTCCTGTAGATTGTTGTGTTGATGATCCGGATATTAGAGAATCAGATGAAGAACTTTTGGCTAAAAAAGACTTCATGCATCTTGATTAATAAATACCCTATTCAACTATGGATTCTTTGAAATCCGGTTATTTCAATTAATATTAAATATAAATTTTACGTACTTTAGAAGAATGTCAGATCAAGATAGTCGTAAAAAAGTAGAAGTTTGTTTCTCACCCTATTTATTCCCATTATACAAAGACGAGTTCGATATTATCGTGGTTATAGATGTATTGAGGGCTACTTCAGCTATCTGTGCAGCTTTTCACAATGGTGTTGAGGAATTAATTCCAGTTTCTACTATTGAAGAAGCTAAAGAATATCAAGCAAAAGGATATAAAGTTGGAGCAGAACGTGGTGGATCTATTGTTGAAGGTTTTGATTTTGGAAACTCTCCTTTTTCTTACATGAAAGCGAATTTGAAAGGAGAAACCGTTGTTCTAAGCACAACTAATGGAACAAAATCAATCAATATTGCTAAAGAATCTGGTCAAGTTGTAATTGGTGCACTTTCAAATCTTGATGTACTAAAAGATTGGTTAGAACATCAGGATAAAAATATATTATGTCTATGTTCAGGTTGGCAAAATAAATTCAATCTGGAAGATACTATTTGTGCAGGAGCCATTTTGGACCATTTATTAAGTACCGGAAAATTTAGAAGTGAAGAAGATTCTTCAATAGCGGCTAAATATTTGTTTTTAAGTGCTAAAGACAATATTCTAGGATATTTAAAAGCTTCTTCGCATAGAAGAAGATTGAAAAACCTGAATCTAAATAAGGATATTAAATATTGTCTTACCCCTAATAAAG
Organism: Paracrocinitomix mangrovi; assembly: GCF_019740355.2. Classification (GTDB taxonomy): domain Bacteria; phylum Bacteroidota; class Bacteroidia; order Flavobacteriales_D; family Crocinitomicaceae; genus Paracrocinitomix; species Paracrocinitomix mangrovi. The sequence continues at coordinate 734,173 of NZ_CP091819.1, forward strand.
CTCCTGTTATTCCTGTCTTAGAAGGAGATCGATTAGTTACTGTTGAGTCTTTAATCACCAAATAATATGAAAAAGTTGTTTTGGATATTGCCATTAATGATGTTTGTTTTAACGGCATGCCCAAACAATGAAAATGGTACTTCGTCCGGAGGAGATTTACCAGAAAACCCTGAAAAATTAATCATCAGATTAAATGAAGATGGAGGGATGAATCCCCTGTCTTATGGAATCTATATTTGCAAAGACAGCGCTTATTGGCAAATGTGGAGAAGTGGAAACCAAACTAAATTAAACTGGACACCTACAGAAAATGAGATTGCAGATTTATATCAGGTGTTAAAAGAAAACAACGTCAATAAGATTAAATCTAAATCTGAAGGAGAAGTTTATGACCGTGGAGGAACGAGTATAGATGTTGATATTAACAGCCAATCTTACGACTTAAACAATTCAGGAAACGCTTTTATTGATGAAAAATGGCGCAGTAACTTTAACAGTATTTCTTCAGCAATTTGGTCCTATGCCTCTCAAAAAGTAGATGAACAAAAAATTGAGGTTCCTATTCATTTTGGTGATTCGCTAAAAAGCGGAATTTACCCATTTGATTTTAGCGTTAACGACATTAGATTGTTCTTTAACAATAAAACTGCTCCGGTAGACACTACTTTTAACTTCTATCCGGGTTTCAATGAAATTTATTCACAAACATTTTACCCTGATTCAGCATCAAGTTATGGAGGATTGGTTACCTATGAATGGAACAATGAAAGTCTAGAAATCACCCCAGAAGTTAAGGCAATTACCATAAGATTATCTCAAGATGGATTAGTTTATGAAATAGAGAATTAATATTCTCTTTCAGATAAGCATTTCAACTGCACAACTTCTCCCAATCCACAAATACTGGCACCAGCTGCTTCTTTGTATTTTACCCATACCAACTGCCCTGAATCCATATTAACATATCCATATTCGGATAAATTAGTCGCTTCTAACTTGGTTCCATCTTCAGTTTGAATAATGACACCACAAGAATCACTTACATTAGAATAGTCTCTAATTACAGCCTTCTCTGAGTTATTTGGACATCCGTTGTTTTTATTACAAGAAGTGATACTGAAAAACGCCGCAATAACAGCACCAGCAATTACTAACTTTTTCATTTCAGATTATTTTGCTTTTATATATATACGTAAAGAATCGTCAATTAGTTTCCAGAATACGACTCTATTCCATCTTCGGTAATCATATAAGTTTTCTGTACACCTGATTGTCTGGAAAATAAAACTTCAAAAGAAATTTTGTCATCAACCTTTAGTTTTAAAAGAGCATACTTCTCAAACTCCTTTGAATTAAGAGGTACGTTACAATGTGGACAAATGAAATCTACCAACTCTCCTGGAGTAAATTCAACCTCAGGTACGTGAGTATATTCGTAATTACCAACAGTGGCATCTAAACTGATTACACCCTTATCACCATTTTCTCTTTTCGTATTTAATACTACTAATTTTCCTTGGTTTAAGTTTGCGCTACAATATGGACAGTGAAAGTTAAAATCTTGAATCATGGTTTGAAGTTAAAAGGGATATTTATAAAAGGTACGAAAATTTGATTTTTTTTAAAAGCACTTTTGTCAAATTATTATTTCACTTGCTCTTACTTCACTTTGATACTTACCACCTGGATAATCATCATTGTAATCAAAATTAAGCCAAATAAACCCTTTACTGTCCTGAAAATAATGAATCGGTTTTCCTTTTGATTCTTCAGGAAAATAAATATCCTTTATTAAGTACACTATCCTTTCCATTTCCTCTTCACTTCCAAACTTCACTTCAGGATACAAATGGCCAATAACACTTCCGTCTTTTCGCTTTACCGTTGTTCTAACTAACCTAACTTCACCGCCAATTGCCTTTATGCAAGCTGCCATCATGATGGAATAATCATCACAATCTCCTTTAAACCTTCCGTCATATTTCAGCTGCCCAATTGTCTCACTTGCTTTAGCATAATAATCTTCATTGGCAGGATCATAAACATAGTTCCAGTGTCCATTAATCTCTTTAAAAACACTAAAAAACTGAACCCATTTTCTATTCTTTGCAAAATATGCTTCGTCTTCAAAGTGCTTAATTGCAATACTTGCTGCATAATTTCTTACTTCAGGATTTGTATAATCAATCGCTTGTCTTAATTCCTTTTCTTTCCTGAATTCCCCGTCCTTTATTACAAACTGTTCTTCAAATGCGTCATCTGATAATTCGTACAAAAACACGTAGTAATCATCCTTTAAATCACCGAAAGTGTAAATATTAGAGAAGTTTGTTATCGTCATTACAACAAGTCCTAAAATGACTATTCCAATCACTACTAACCTAAATTTCTTAAGTAAATAATAGGTCAAAAAGAAAATCGATAAAAACAGAATAATATAGTCTAACTTAATAGTGTTTTCACCAATCGAAAATTGCAATCTGGGTATATACTTATACAAAAAGATAAACAAAGGCATAGTCAAAACAGCTGACACTGCGCCTAAAATCAAAATACTGTAGCCAAAATTTCTATCTGTCCAGCTTTGATTTTCGTCTTGATCTTCTTTCTCTTTGGTTTCCACTTCTACTAAATTAACTATTGAATTGGACGATCGTTACATTTTCTGTTCAATTTAACAGACTTTATTATCCAACGTGTTTAAATAGAGATTAATTGCTCTTGAAATCTTACTATATAAATATTTAAAGTCAACTCTTTTAAAAATAGATGCATAAAAAAAGAGTTCGCCCCCCAGCGAACTCCTTGTTTCCATTTCAAAAGTTGATCTTGAACTTATGCTTTCATAATCATTAACGGGACCTTAAAAAAAAGGGTTGGGTAATGACTTTATTTAATTAACTTTATTGTCCTAATTTAAAATTCGAAATCCACCAAAAATGAAGAACGTAACAGTAATCGGAGCAGGTACAATGGGTAATGGAATTGCTCACACTTTTGCTCAATTTGGATATCAAGTTAACCTTGTTGATGTTTCGCAAGAAAACTTGGATAAAGCAATTGCAACCATCTCAAAAAACTTGGGAAGAATGGTTGAAAAAGAAAAAATTACTGAACAAGATAAAAATGCAACCTTAGGTAACATTACTACTGGTACTGATTTAAAATCAGGAGTTGCAAATGCAGAATTGGTGGTAGAAGCCGCAACAGAAAATGTAGATCTAAAACTGAAGATTTTTAAGGATATGGATGCTTTTGCACCGGAAGGAGCAATTTTAGCCACTAATACATCTTCTATTTCTATAACCAAAATTGCTGCTGTAACTTCTCGACCTGATAAAGTAATCGGTATGCATTTTATGAATCCAGTTCCTATCATGAAATTGGTGGAAATCATCAGAGGATATGATACTTCTGATGAAGTAACAGAAACTATCATGGCTGCTTCAAAAACTTTGAATAAAGTACCGGTTGAAGTAAATGACTATCCTGGATTCGTAGCAAACAGAATTTTAATGCCAATGATCAATGAAGCTATCATTACTTTAAATGAAGGTGTTGCTGGAGTTGAAGAAATTGATACAGTAATGAAACTAGGAATGGCTCATCCAATGGGGCCTTTGCAGTTAGCTGATTTTATTGGATTAGATGTTTGCTTGGCAATCATGAATGTATTATATGATGGACTCGGAAATGATAAGTATGCTCCTTGCCCATTATTAGTAAACATGGTCACTGCAGGTAAATTAGGTGTAAAATCAGGAGAAGGATTCTACTCTTGGACACACGGAACCAAAGATTTGGTTGTTGCTAACAATTTTAAAAACAAGCAATTAGCTTAGTAACTAATAATTTTAATAAAAAAGGTCGTCATTTTGGCGGCCTTTTTTTATTCTTTAGACTAAACCGAAATTCCATTTTTAAAAGTAATTTCAACTAAAAACTTAATCCCCTGACTCTTTAATACTTACAGTTTAACCTAAAAACAATTCATTGAGTTTACTTGCTAGACTAGATTCTCATTGCTATGTTTGATAAAATGCTAAAATAATTTAAACATTAAAATGAAAAGAAATCTCGTATTTATGATGCTGGCTACTTCACTTGTTTTTGTTGCTTGCCAGAAAAAAGGATGTACTGATCCAAATGCTAACAATCATGTTGATGTAGCTGATGTTGATGATGGTTCATGTACCTACACTGCTCACGGAACTTTTTGGTTTGATCAATCTGTATCTATTGCCCAAAATCAGGCAGGAACTACCTTAATTGAAGTTTTTGTAGAAAATGTTTCTGGAGGTTCTTTACCGGTTGCGTCATATGCTGGTCCTGCTACTCCTTCATGTGGTTATGATAATACTATCAACATTGAAAAAAATATGGGATCTGAGTCTACTAAATCCTTCAATTGGGTAGCTAAAGATCAAAATGGAACTACACTTTATTCAGGTACTTGGAATGCTTCAGGATTGCCGGATAATTCTTGTGATGTAATTCAAATTCAATAATATTATTCATTGAAATATTTGGAGTAAACCTGGCTTTATGCTGGGTTTCTTTTTTAGTATCAATACTTAGTCTTAAACTTCCCCTTAATTGGTAAAAATCTTCCCACTTCTTTCTGATATCGCAAATATTCTGGATATTTTTTCGCAGAAATCTCTTCTGAAAAATCTGAACTTCCTTTGAACAATAAAACCAACAATAGAGCTCCTGCTATTGACCAATTTATAATATGTCCGGTAGCAATAATGGAGAACAAATAAAAAACTACCCAAACTGCCTGCTCTCCCATATAATTAGGATGTCTCATATAACCCCACAAACCTGTATGAGTAAATCCAATGGCATACTTACCCTTCAACTCTTCACCAGCATTAATTCTCTTGTACTTTTCTTCTTGATAGTTAAATTGTTGTTGATCTGCTATAAATTCTATGATTACAAATGCAATCAACAAAGCGGAAACAATGTAATCCCACAATCCAATACCAATTTCACTCCCCATCACTTTCACCAAAGGCAATGTCATTAACAAAATCAAGCCCATCTGATACATACTAATGAAAAAGAAATTAAATAATAGCCATTTCCATTCCTTTTCAAATCCTTTTTTAGACTTCAATATGGCCCATCTGTAATCCTCTTCACCACTCCAAAACTTCCAAGAATAACCACCTCTCCGTGCAAAATTATAGGTCAATCTAACTCCCCATATCGTTATTAAAACTGCCATTAACACTACTCTATCTTCATATTCACTCATGTGTGCTACAATCCATCCATAAGCAATCGGAATGGTGCTCCACAATTTGTCAACTTGTGAATAATTCTTGGTAACACTGCTTACAATAAAAGTCAACGCAGCTGCAAGTCCATAAACTAACAATAATACTTTCAATGTTTCCCATTGTAATTCACTTAAGGGCTCGTCGTAATAAAATGTCACTAACGGCACAGCAATTAAAGTGAATAAAAGAAATAATGCTATTCTCCACATATCGCAAATATATATGAACCCTTTGAATGTAAAATTGTTCAATACTATTTTTTAGGGTGGCTTTGTCAAAGCCAAACCGGGCTTTCCACTATAGCAGTTTATTGTCCAATAAACTGGCTGCCGCTTCAATCCCTGCCACAAAAATTGCGCAATACAATTTAAATTTCCTCTTAAAAATCAAGAAACAATTCCTTAAATTCGCTCTCCTTAATTTTTACCATGGATATTATACAACAAATCAGTAAAGAACTTAATTTATCTTCAAAAGGAGTAACAAAAGCATTAGAGTTATTGGCAGAAGGAGCTACAATTCCATTTATTGCGAGATATAGAAAAGAAGCCACTGGCAATTTAGAGGATGTAGAACTAATTGCAATAAAGGATAGACATTCTTATTGGACCGAATTTGCTAAAAGAAAACAAACAGTTCTAAATACAATTAATGAACAGGGATTGTTGACAGATCAATTAAAATCTAAAATTGAAAATTGCTTTGATCTTAATGAATTGGAAGATATCTATTTACCTTATAAACCTAAGAAACAAACAAAAGGACAAAAAGCCATAAAAGCGGGCCTTAAGCCACTTGCAATTTTAATTCAACAAGAACAATTTGATTTTAAAATTGAACAAGAATTACCGAGATTCGTCCGTGGAGAAATTAAAACAGAAAAAGAGGCAATTGCTGGTGCTATCAACATTCTTGCTGAATGGATTTCTGAAGATGATAAATTACGAGAGCGAATTAGAGAACAATTCCATAGATATGCCTATTTATCTGCGAAACTAAAAAAAGGTAAAGATGAAGAAGGCGCCAAATACAAAGACTACTTTAACTATTCTGAAAGGCTTGATAGAGTAAAAGCTCACCGTGCTTTAGCAATTTTAAGAGCTGAAAAAGAAGGAATACTAAACGTTTCTATTGATGTAGATAAAGAAAGAGCCATTGAGAACATTGAAAGAGTAGTTGGTAGAAAGTATGCCGAGAATTCCTATGCCAATTTAGCTTTTGAAGAAGCATATAAGAGATTATTGCAACCTCAATTTGAATCTGAATCTAAAAAAGAAATAAAAGATCTAGCAGATGAAGAATCCATTAAGGTTTTTGCAGAAAATCTAAAACAGCTCTTACTACAATCTCCTCTTGGAGGAAAAAGAATACTGGCAATTGACCCTGGTTACAGAACAGGATGTAAGGTTGCAATACTTAATAACAATGGTGATTATCTTGAAAACAGAACCATTTTTCCTCATCCACCACAAAAACAAACACAGGAAGCTGTCGCTATTTTAAGAAATCTGATTCAAAGCCACAAAATTGAGGCAATAGCAATTGGTAATGGTACAGCTGGTTTGGAAACAGAAAAACTATGTAGAAGAACATTCAATAATGCGGGCATTCAAATCTTTTCAATTAACGAAGCTGGCGCAAGTGTATATTCAGCTTCAGAAATTGCAAGAGAAGAATTCCCAAAATTAGATGTAACAGTTAGAGGTGCTATTTCAATTGGAAGAAGACTTATTGATCCTCTCGCAGAATTAGTTAAAATTGATCCAAAATCAATTGGAGTTGGACAATATCAACATGACGTTAATCAAACTTTGCTAAAACAGAAACTTGATGAAGTTGTAGAACTTTGTGTAAACCATGTTGGTGTAGAATTAAATACTGCTTCTTTTCCAATTTTATCACATGTTTCTGGTTTAGGTCCGGTATTGGCTAAAAATATAATCACTTTCCGTGAAGAAAATGGTAGCTTCAGGCAAAGAAAAGACCTACTAAAAGTCCCTAAAATGGGACAAAAGACATTTGAACAAGCAGCTGGTTTCTTGCGAATTGAAAACGGAACCAATCCTTTGGATAATACTATCATTCACCCAGAATCTTATCAATTGGTAAAGGAAATTGCATTGTTACATGGAACGTCCATTGATGCTATACTAAATAAGGAAGTAAATCTAGAAGAATCTAAAATCAATAGCCTGACAGGTCAGTATGATCAATTTACACTTGATTTTGTAGTGAACGAATTAAACAAACCTACTCGTGATCCTCGTGAACCTCTAAAAGAAGCTAGATACAATGATATTTCCGGTATTGAAGATTTAATTCCTGGTATGGAGTTAAATGGAACTGTAAATAACATTACAAATTTTGGAGCCTTCGTTGATGTTGGAATTAAAGAGTCAGGATTAGTTCATATTTCTGAACTGGCAGACGAATTCATTTCTAATGTTCAGGATATTGTTGCTTTAAATCAACAGGTAAAAGTGAAAGTATTATCAGTTGATCTTGATCGCAAAAGAGTTCAACTTAGTATGAAGGGACTTAATTAGTAAGTTATTTATCATTAATCCCTTCTTTCACCATTATCTTATCTTAATTCACCACCATCCTAAAACAAAAAAAGCCTTGCTCCAAAGGAACAAGGCTTAAAAAAGTGGCATCCACATACTCTCCCACCCTCAAAAGGGCAGTACCATCTGCGCAAGTCGGCTTAACTTCTCTGTTCGGAATGGTAAGAGGTGGACCCGACCGCCATAGACACCGAAAATCGTCGTACCAAATTGGCACATAAATGTCTTTGGTTAGTCATAAACGCTAAAATTCTAGCGTGTAGTATCTAACAACTAATGTCTAAAAATAAACATTGAGTTATGTTGAAGTAGTGAGTTACTTGTGATTATAAGTCTACGGGTAATTAGTATCACTCGGCTTTGATGTCACCATCTTTACACCTGTGACCTATCAACGTCGTCGTCTTCAACGACCCTTAAAAGATATCTCATCTTGAGGCGAGTTTCGTGCTTAGATGCTTTCAGCGCTTATCTCATCCGAACATAGCTACCCTGCAATGCAGCTGGCGCCACAACAGGTACACCAGAGGTTCGTCCACCCCGGTCCTCTCGTACTAGAGGTAGGTCCTCTCAAATATCTAACGCCCACAACAGATAGGGACCGAACTGTCTCACGACGTTCTGAACCCAGCTCGCGTGCCACTTTAATGGGCGAACAGCCCAACCCTTGGGACCTTCTCCAGCCCCAGGATGTGACGAGCCGACATCGAGGTGCCAAACCACTCCGTCGATATGAGCTCTTGGGAGTGATCAGCCTGTTATCCCCGGAGTACCTTTTATCCTTTGAGCGATAGCCCTTCCATACGGAACTACCGGATCACTATGCTCTACTTTCGTACCTGATCGACTTGTAAGTCTCCCAGTCAAGCACCCTTATGCCATTATACTCTACGCACGGTTACCAAGCGTGCTGAGGGTACCTTTAGAAGCCTCCGTTACTCTTTTGGAGGCGACCACCCCAGTCAAACTACCCACCACACAATGTCTCCCTCTATGAGGGATTAGGTATCGAATAATCCAAGGGTGGTATTTCAACAACGACTAACTTACTCCTGGCGAAGCAAGATCAAAGTCTCCCACCTATCCTACACATGAATTATCCAATAGCAATGTGAAGCTATAGTAAAGGTTCACGGGGTCTTTCCGTCCCGTTGCGGGTAATCGGCATCTTCACCGATACTACAATTTCACCGAGCTCATGGCTGAGACAGTGCCCAGATCGTTACACCATTCGTGCAGGTCGGAACTTACCCGACAAGGAATTTCGCTACCTTAGGACCGTTATAGTTACGGCCGCCGTTTACCGGGGCTTCAATTCAATGCTTCTCCGAAGATAACATCTCCTCTTAACCTTCCGGCACCGGGCAGGTGTCAGACCCTATACTTCATCTTTCAATTTCGCAGAGTCCTGTGTTTTTGATAAACAGTCGCCTGGGCCTATTCACTGCGGCTCTACCGGAGTAGAGCGTCTCTTCTCCCGAAGTTACGAGACCATTTTGCCTAGTTCCTTAGCCATGAATCACTCGAGCACCTTAGATTTCTCATCTTGACTACCTGTGTCGGTTTAGGGTACGAGCAGTTAATATCTGAAGTTTAGAGGTTTTTCTTGGGAGCATGATTAGGGTCATTATCCGATTGTCTAAAGACGCTCGGTACTATCAGGTTCAACTCATCAGCGGATTTGCCTACTGAATCAACGTCTACACCCTTCAACGAACACTTCCGTCAGTTCGCAGACCGGTCACTTCTCCGTCACCCCATCACAATATTAACTGGTACAGGAATATTAACCTGTTTGCCATCGGTATCTCCTTTCGGATTAACCTTAGGTCCCGACTAACCCTCAGCTGATTAGCATAGCTGAGGAAACCTTAGTCTATTGGTGAGCGGGTTTCTCGCCCGCTTTATCGTTACTTATGCCTACATTTGCTTTTCTGTACACTCCAGCATACCTCACAGTACACATTCAACGCAGTACAGAATGCTCCCCTACCATAAATCCATAGCTTCGGTAATATACTTATGCCCGATTATTATCCACGCACGATCACTCGACTAGTGAGCTGTTACGCACTCTTTAAATGAATGGCTGCTTCCAAGCCAACATCCTAGCTGTCAAAGTAATCACACAACGTTAAAACAACTTAGTATATATTTGGGGACCTTAGCTGATGGTCTGGGTTCTTTCCCTCTCGGACATGGACCTTAGCACCCATGCCCTCACTGCTGAGAATCATGTCATAGCATTCGGAGTTTGTCAGGGTTTGGTAGGCGGTGAAGCCCCCTAGCCCTATCAGTAGCTCTACCTCTATGACACTATACTCAACGCTGCACCTAAATGCATTTCGGGGAGTACGAGCTATTTCCGAGTTTGATTGGCCTTTCACCCCTACCCACAATTCATCCAAACACTTTTCAACGTGAACTGGTTCGGTCCTCCACCCCGTTTTACCGGGGCTTCAACCTGATCATGGGTAGATCACACGGTTTCGCGTCTACCCCCGCTAACTAATCGCCCTATTCAGACTTGCTTTCGCTTCGGCTACGTATCTTAAATACTTAACCTTGCTAACGAGGAGTAACTCGTAGGCTCATTATGCAAAAGGCACGCCGTCACCCGTAGGCTCCGACCGCTTGTAAGCATATGGTTTCAGGTTCTCTTTCACTCCCTTATTCAGGGTACTTTTCACCTTTCCCTCACGGTACTTGTTCACTATCGGTCTCTCAGGAGTATTTAGCCTTACCGGATGGTTCCGGTTGATTCAGACAGGATTTCACATGTCCCGCCCTACTCAGGATACTAACAGGTATAAAACTCATTTCAAATACGGGACTTTCACCCTCTGCGGTTTAACTTTCCAGATAAATTCTTTTATGCGTTCTAAGTCCATCTTTAGTCCTACAACCCCAAAATTGCCGAAACAACTTTGGTTTGGGCTTTTTCCATTTCGCTCGCCACTACTCTGGAAATCACTATTGTTTTCTCTTCCTCCGGGTACTTAGATGTTTCAGTTCCCCGGGTTCGCCTCCTTTACAGGATAATATCTTCAATGTACTAGGTTGCCCCATTCAGAAATCTACGGGTCAAAAGTTATTTGCACCTCACCGTAGCTTATCGCAGCTTATCACGTCTTTCATCGCCTCTGAGAGCCTAGGCATCCACCATATGCTCTTAGTAACTTATTAATCTTGTTACTCACTACTTCAATCAATACTCAATATTTCAATGAACTTTAAAACTCAACCCTTAAACATGTTTTTCTAAAGTCGGCTGACTCATGTCTAAGAATTTCATCGTCTTCGTGGAGAATACCGGAGTCGAACCGGTGACCTCCTGCGTGCAAGGCAGGCGCTCTAGCCAGCTGAGCTAATTCCCCTAATTTGTAGTCCTGCGCAGATTTGAACTGCGGACCTCTACATTATCAGTGTAGCGCTCTAACCAACTGAGCTACAGGACTCTCTATTTTCGATCATCCCGCTTGCTTCACTTTTCACTCTCCCTCTATATTAACGGGAGGGCAAAAATTTAATAATATCGAAAAGATAAAAGAAATAGCTAGTACTCAAATTAAGAGTGACAGCCTCTCTAGAAAGGAGGTGTTCCAGCCGCACCTTCCGGTACGGCTACCTTGTTACGACTTAACCCCAGTTACTAGTTTTACCCTAGGCCGCTCCTTACGGTTACAGACTTCAGGCACTCCCAGCTTCCATGGTTTGACGGGCGGTGTGTACAAGGCCCGGGAACGTATTCACCGCGCCATGGCTGATGCGCGATTACTAGCGATTCCAGCTTCACGAAGTCGAGTTGCAGACTTCGATCCGAACTGAGACGAGTTTTTGAGATTTGCATCATATCACTATGTAGCTGCCCTCTGTACTCGCCATTGTAGCACGTGTGTGGCCCAGGACGTAAGGGCCGTGATGACTTGACGTCGTCCCCACCTTCCTCGCGGCTTGCGCCGGCAGTTTTCTTAGAGTCCCCATCCGAAATGCTGGTAACTAAGAATAGGGGTTGCGCTCGTTGCGGGACTTAACCCAACACCTCACGGCACGAGCTGACGACAGCCATGCAGCACCTTGTAATCTGTCCGAAGAAAAATCTGTTTCCAAATCTGTCAGACTACATTTAAGCCCTGGTAAGGTTCCTCGCGTATCATCGAATTAAACCACATGCTCCACCGCTTGTGCGGGCCCCCGTCAATTCCTTTGAGTTTCATTGTTGCCAACGTACTCCCCAGGTGGATTACTTATCACTTTCGCTTAGACACTGACTGTGTATCGCCAATATCGAGTAATCATCGTTTACGGCGTGGACTACCAGGGTATCTAATCCTGTTCGCTCCCCACGCTTTCGTTCATGAGCGTCAATGTTAGTTTAGTAAGCTGCCTTCGCTATCGGTGTTCTGTGTAATATCTAAGCATTTCACCGCTACACTACACATTCCGCCTACTCCAACTAAATTCAAGCCTATCAGTATCAATGGCAGTTCCATAGTTGAGCTATGGGATTTCACCACTGACTTAATAGGCCGCCTGCGAACCCTTTAAACCCAATGATTCCGGATAACGCTTGGACCCTCCGTATTACCGCGGCTGCTGGCACGGAGTTAGCCGGTCCTTATTCGTTTGGTACCGTCAGCCCTCTACACGTAGAGGGGTTTCTTCCCAAATAAAAGAAGTTTACAATCCGTAGGACATTCTTCCTTCACGCGGCATGGCTGGTTCAGAGTTGCCTCCATTGACCAATATTCCTCACTGCTGCCTCCCGTAGGAGTCTGGTCCGTGTCTCAGTACCAGTGTGGGGGACAACCCTCTCAGGCCCCCTACCTATCGTCGCCTTGGTGAGCCGTTACCTCACCAACTAGCTAATAGGACGCATACTCATCCTGTACCGCCGAAACTTTAATTATGAAAACATGCGAATTCATAATACTATGGAGTATTAATCCGAATTTCTCCGGGCTATCCTCCAGTACAGGGCAAATTGTATACGCGTTACGCACCCGTGCGCCGGTCGTCAGCAAAAAAGCAAGCTTTTTCCTGTTACCCCTCGACTTGCATGTGTTAGGCCTGCCGCTAGCGTTCATCCTGAGCCAGGATCAAACTCTCCGTTGTATAAAAAGTTTAAATATAATTTCCAATTGACTGCAGGGTCTTAATTCTTGACTTTGCTATTCCTTATCTTTTCAATTCCTCAAAGAACTCTTTCTTTTGTACTAAACACTCATCAGTATCCAGCTTATCTCCTCTATCTCCCTCAATTTTTCCCGACTTTTTGATATCGTCTTACCAAAACGGGAGCGCAAAGATAGACAACTTTTTTCATTACCAAACTTTTTTTCAAGTTTTTTTAATTTATTTTTTTGTCCACCTTTTCAAATAACGTTTCGCTCAAATGCGGCCGCAAAGATACGGTGGTTATTCTTTTAAATCCAAATCTTTTTTGAAAAAAATTTGAATTAATTTTTAATCACCTCATTCACAGTAAAATATTTTTACAAAACGGGACATCTAAGATAGAAAAAATATAATCCGCCTCCAACTAAACTAACATCTATATGTTGAATAACACTTTTAATAATGGTAAATACCGTTACCTAAATGGGTAATTTTGGTTACAATACCATATAATGCATGTCAAATAAAGAAGGGAACGAGTACATAGAACAAGAAGCAGAAGTAAAGGTTGAAAAATTAGAGACTAAAGAACCCAGTAGAAAAACTGAGAAAAAAAGCAACAAAAAGTCATCTAACAAAAAGACAAAGCAAAAGAATACTAGCAAAGTCAATTTATTAAAACCTATACAAGATCTGTTTGATGAGAAAAACAGAAGATTAAATCTTACTGTAGGATCCATATTGTCCTTATTTGCCCTATACCAAATTCTGGCTTTTATTTCTTATTTGTTTACATGGAAGCTTGATCAAAATCTCGTAATTAATAAAAGTTTTGGTGAATTCATTTTTGGTGATTCTGAAGGAATTGAAATAGCCAACCATCTGGGGAAGCTTGGTGCATGGATTTCTCACAAGTTTATTTATGATTGGTTTGGAATATCTTCATTCTTATTTCCACTCATGTTTATTACCCTTGGGTTATTCCTATTATTCAGAGTAAAGATTTTGCCAATTGGCAGAACAGTTGGACACTCTATAATAGGTATAGTTGTAATATCTCTTTGTTTAGGTTTTATCACTACCGGACATAGTTTCCCTTATGGAGGAGCTTTTGGTTTTGAATTTAATGCATGGCTAAAAGCTACTCTAGGCGTATTTGGCGCTTTTATGTTTTTAGCAGTTTTATTATTTGTGACTGTGGTATTAATGTTCAACCCTGATTTTAGAAAATTGTGGAGCAAATTATTCCCAGAGAAACAAAAAAGCGAAACCGAAGCTGTAGAACATGAAGGAACAGGTGATTTAGATATTAAGGTTGTAAACACTATTAAGGATGACCAAATTGAACAGGATCTTATATCTGAAGAAATAACATTTGGTGAAGATGAAGGTAAAGATGAAGGTGAAGATGAAGAATTGGAGATCACTATAAATGAAGATGAATCTGAAGAGTTGGAGATTGAAAATGAAATAGACGAAGAAGAATCTAATGATACAGAAGTTGATGAAGATGATTCAGATGAAAATTTTGAAGTAGAAGTAGCGGCTGCAGAAACTGAAGTAAGTGATAAAGACATCAACAAAAAACTAGAAGAGTTTGGAGAATATGATGAAAAGCTAGATTTATCTTCATATAAATTGCCAACTATAGACTTACTGGAAAAACATGGAAGCGGTAATTTAAACATCAACAAGGAAGAACTAGAAGAAAATAAAAATAGAATTGTTGAAGCCCTTGGCCATTATAAAATCGAAATCTCTAAAATCAAAGCTACAGTTGGACCAACCGTTACTTTATATGAAATAGTCCCTGCTCCGGGTGTGAGAATTTCAAAAATCAAAAACTTATCTGACGATATCGCACTTAGCCTTGCCGCAAATGGAATTAGAATTATAGCTCCAATTCCAGGGAAAGGTACTATCGGTATAGAAGTTCCAAATTCTACAGCTCAGGTTGTATCTATGCGATCAATGATAGCGTCAGAGAAATTTCAAAACACTGATATGGCTTTACCTATTGTACTGGGAAAAACCATTTCTAATGAAACTTTCATTTTTGATTTAGCAAAAGCTCCTCACCTATTAGCAGCTGGAGCAACAGGTCAAGGGAAATCTGTAGGAATTAATGCTATTCTTGTTTCCTTATTATATAAAAAGCATCCTGCACAAATTAAGTTTGTTTTAGTAGATCCTAAAAAAGTTGAGCTTACACTATATAATAAAATTGAGCGTCACTTCTTAGCAAAGTTACCTGACTCTGAAGAAGCAATTATTACGGATACAAGCAAAGTGGTAAATACAATGAATTCACTTTGTATTGAGATGGATGAGCGTTATGATTTATTGAAAAATGCACATGTACGTAATATTAAAGAGTACAATAAAAAATTCTCTCAAAGAAAATTGAATCCTGAAAATGGACACAGATATCTGCCATATATAGTTGTTGTAATTGATGAGTTTGCAGACTTAATCATGACAGCCGGGAAAGAAATTGAGCATCCTATTGCCAGATTGGCACAGTTAGCGCGTGCCATTGGAATTCATTTAATTGTTGCTACACAAAGACCATCCGTAAATGTGATTACGGGTATGATCAAAGCAAACTTCCCTGCGCGTATTGCTTTTAGAGTATCATCAAAAATAGACTCTAGAACTATATTGGATGCAGGAGGAGCAGATCAATTGATAGGACGCGGTGACATGTTAATCTCATTTGGAAATGACATTACTCGTTTACAATGTGCATTCGTAGATACACCAGAAGTAGAAGCTATTTGTGAATACATTGGTGATCAAAGGGCTTATCCTGAAGCTATGATGTTACCTGAATATGTCGGTGAAGAACAAGAAGGTCCGGATGTAAATCTAGATGACAGAGACGATTTATTTGATGAAGCCGCCAGAATATTAGTTACACACCAACAAGGATCAGCATCATTATTACAAAGAAAATTAAGTATTGGATATAACAGGGCAGGTAGAATCATTGATCAAATGGAAGCTGCCGGAATTATTGGGCCATTTAAAGGAAGTAAAGCCAGAGAAGTATTAATTACAGATTTGCCTTCATTAGAACTTTTCTTGGCAGATTTGAAATAATTCTTGGCACAATTTTAGATATTTGTCTAATTAAACTACAAGTATGAAACAAACCATAAGCATTATAGCAGCATTATTTTTATTCACTTTTGCAGGGATTGCGCAAGATGATGCCAAAGCTAATGAAGTATTAAAGAAGGCTTCAGAGAAAATGGAAGGGTATAAAACCTTAAAAATTAAGTTCGGAGTAACTATTACAACTCCAGATGAAGATCCTATTTCACAAAAAGGAGTAATTAAAATTAAAGGCGATAAATATCACCTTGATATTACTGATCAAGAAGTATTTTGTGATGGAGTAAATATTACTACTTATTTGAAAGAAGATAATGAGTGTTACAAATCAAAAGTAGAAGATCAGGAAGAAGACATGATGTCACCTGAAGAACTTTTAACTATTTGGGAAAAAGGATACAAAAAGAAATATGATGGAGAGCAAGAATATGCAGGAGAGCAGTGTCATGTAATCTTCTTATATCCTACAAACCCTAAAGAAAGTAAGTTCCACACCGTTAAATTATTGATCAATAAAAATTCAAACGAGGTGGTATATGTTTACTTAAAAGGTAAAGATGGAACTAACATGAAATATAAGTTGGTTGAAATGGAAAGAGATGTTGAAATGCCTGATCAAATATTTGAATTTGATCCAGCACAACACCCAGGTGTTGAATGTTTTGACGAATAAATCAGATTACAATATTATATAAAGGAAATCCTGCCAAATTGGTGGGATTTTTTTATGCCATAATACAGGTAACAGAATGAGAATTGAGAATGAGGCAAGAGAATGAGAGAGAGAATGAGAATGAGAGAGAGAATGAGAATGAGAATTTAGAAGGGTGCTTAATCTGGAAATATTTTACCCGGATTTAGGATACCTTTAGGATCAAAAACGTCTTTAATGCCTTTCATTAAATTGAGCTCTGTTTTACCAAAAGGAATATCCATGTAATTTTTTTGTACATGACCAATGCCGTGTTCACCCGAGATGGTTCCTCCAAGACTCACAGTCAGCTCAAAAATTTCTCTGATAGCTGTACTCAACTCATTGTCCCACTTATCATCACTCATATCCCCTTTGATGATGTTGATATGCAAATTACCGTCTCCTGCATGACCATAGCAAACAGAATGAAATCCATATTGATTTCCGATATCCTTTACCCCTTTCAATAGTTTTGGCAATTCATATCTAGGTACAACAGTGTCTTCTTCTTTATAAATAGATTGAGATTTGACAGCCTCCCCTACTTTACGTCTTAAATTCCATAGTTTATCTTTCTGAGCCTGTGAATCTGCAAATAAAATTTCACCAACATCAAAAGCTTCAACTACTTCCATTATCTGTTCACATTCATTCATTAAAACCTCCTCAACATTTCCGTCCACTTCAATTAATAAATGTGCTTGTATGTCATCCTGAATTACAATAGAATCATCACCAATAAAGTCTTTCGTCCAAAGCAATGCATCTCGCTCCATAAACTCCATCCCACTTGGTGTTAAACCTTTTCTAAAAATGGCTGCAACGGCTTCACAAGCTTCTTCAGCACTTTTAAAAGGAACCAACATCAGCATATTCTTTTGTGGATGCGGAATCAATTTTAGAACGGCTTTTGTAATAACTGCCAGGGTTCCTTCAGATCCTACAACCAATTGAGTCAAATTATATCCAGTAGCATTTTTTAACACATTAGCTCCTGTCCAAATAATATCACCATTCGCCAATACTACTTCAAGATTTAAAACATACTCATTGGTAACGCCGTACTTCACAGCTTTTGGTCCACCTGAATTCTCCGCTAAATTCCCGCCAATACTGCATGATCCTTTGCTAGCAGGATCTGGTGGATAAAACAGGCCTTTTTCAGCAACTGCCTCCTGCAACACCTGAGTAATCACAGCCGGCTCAACAGTTACTTGCCCATTTTTCTCATCAATCTGAAGTATTTTATTAAACTTTTCTAAGGATAAGGCAACACCTCCAAACAATGGCAAGGCACCACCTGACAAACCTGTTCTTGAACCTTGTGGCGTTACAGCAATAGTTTGCTCGTTACAATATTTTAAAATGGCAGCTAGATGCACAGTATTTTGAGGAACTAAAACAATATCCGGTGAAAAAACCAAATCTTCAGTTTCATCATGGGCATACTGAGCAATTTGCTCGGCATCTAATTTGATGTTTTGGGAAGAAAGTAAATCAGTGAAATACTTAATATCCTGCTGATCAACTTTTTTATATGACATGTAGAATTATGAATTCATTGTAGATTCAGCATCTGATAGTGAATCTTCAATGTTTAAAACAGAATTCAATTGAGATATTTCAACCAATTTCATCACATTTGGTTGTAAACCTGAAATAACAAATTTTCCTCCTGAATCTTTGCACAATCTATTTCCGATTAGAATTGCACTTAGCCCGGAAGAATCACAATATCTAGATTGCGACATATCTAACACGATATTGTTCACCGAATTTTTGTTGATTAAAACTAACTCAGATTTAAGCTCAGGAGCATTTGTAGAGTCAAGTTTTTCAACGTTAGAGGTTACAATTGTGTAGTTGTCTTTTTCTTCCTTCGAAAAATTCATAGGTCTGTTGTTTAGATCAAATTTAAAATAAATTTTGAATTGAAAAATACGTTTTTAAACGAATTAAGAACAATCTTTAGTTGATTTCCCAACAAAGTCAGAATTTATAAGGCCAAACAAACAAAATGAATTGTTTGAAGAATTATTAAAATCGGAAATTACCTACCAATTTTTGAGGCCAATAGATAGATAATAGCCATACGCACAGCTACACCATTTTCAACCTGTTGAAGAATTATGGATTGATCAGAATCTGCAACATCCGAAGAAATTTCAACTCCTCTATTAATGGGCCCTGGATGCATCACTGTAATTTCTTTATCAAGACTATTTAGCAATTGCTTATCCAATCCGTAAAGCATGGTATATTCTCTTAAAGAAGGGAAGTACTTAATATCTTGTCTTTCTAACTGAATTCGCAACATGTTAGCCACATCACACCATTCAAGTGCTTTTCTTAAGTTGTGTTCTACTTTTACTCCCAACTTATCAATGTATTTTGGGATCAAAGTTGTTGGTCCGCACACCATTACTTCTGCTCCTAATTTTTGCAAGCAGTAAATATTAGATAAAGCCACACGAGAATGAGAAATATCTCCTACAATTACAACCTTTCTTCCCTTAAAATCGCCTCCGTGTTTTTCTCTTATTGAGTAAGCATCTAAAAGTGCCTGAGTAGGATGTTCATGCGTTCCGTCTCCGGCATTTACAATACGCGCATTTACTCTTTCAGATAAAAATTTGGCTGCTCCAGGATTAGGATGTCTCATTACCACCAAATCAACTTTCATGGCCAGGATATTATTGACTGTATCAATCAATGTTTCTCCTTTTTTAACAGAGCTACTGGCAGCCGAGAAATTGATTACATCTGCAGATAATCTCTTTTCTGCTAATTCAAAAGAAAGTCTGGTTCTGGTAGAATTTTCAAAGAATAAGTTGGCAATGGTAATGTCTCTTAGCGAAGGAACTTTTTTAATGGGCCTATTAATAACTTGTTTAAAGCTATCAGCTGTTTTAAAGATCAACTCAATATCTGAAGGTTGAAGATCTTTGATTCCAATTAAATGATCTACGCTTAAATTATCCATTCTTATTCATCTACTGTGCATAAAATTACTTCGTCTGCCCCATCTTGTTCCTCCCACTCAACTTTAACAACTTGCGAACTCAAAGTATTCACCTGTTTACCTGTGTAATGCGGTTGAATAGGTAAATGTCTTTCAAACAATCTATCGATCAATACCATTAATTCAACATCCTTAGGACGTCCAAATGCTAACAATGCATCTAATCCAGAACGAATACTTCTACCTGTATATAACACATCATCAATTAAAACAACACGTTTATCTTCAATGATGAAGTCAATATTGGTTACAGAAGGAATTAATGGTTGTTCTCTACGTCTAAAGTCATCTCTATAGAAGGTAATATCCAATTGTCCGCAGGTAAGTTCTTTACCTAAGTCTGTTTCAAGGATATTTTTTAATCTCTCCAACACATGAATACCTCTAGGCTGTAATCCTATTAATACCGTGTTTTCAAAATCTCCGTGATTTTCTTTCAATTGACTAGCCAAGCGTCTTAGAGTAATCTCAACATGTTTGCTATTTAAGATTGTTCGCTTGTCCATTTGTAGAGCTCGATTTAAGTTCGCTTAAGTACGTTCTTAAAACCGAAAACAAAAGTAATTATCCTACCTGAAATAATTGAAAAGAGTTTAATTTTTTTTCAAACAGTATTCACAATTTCCCACAAACATTTTATAAATAACAGTTAAATCAAAATTATATACAGATAAAGTTTTTTATAAAAAGCGTGAGCAGATCATTTGTAATTTTGAGTAAAGGGTTAAACATTAAAACAATCGAGTTTTCATGTTATATATGAGTCCCGATTTTGGGCTAGTTTCTTTTCATAGGGTTTAAATTGGTTAACTAGGTATTAAATTACCGTCAAGTCCAAAATCGGGGTTACTCATATACTCAACTCATTCTCTGATTGAAT
The DNA here is from genome assembly GCF_019740355.2 of Paracrocinitomix mangrovi. GTDB lineage: Bacteria > Bacteroidota > Bacteroidia > Flavobacteriales_D > Crocinitomicaceae > Paracrocinitomix > Paracrocinitomix mangrovi. Next base: position 754,862 of record NZ_CP091819.1, read on the forward strand.
TTACTTATAACTTACTTTCACTTTTATTCAATTGTTGACACTGACGAGGCCCTTTCTTTTAGCCTCCTCCAGACTTTTTAGCTTTGTATCCTTCTGAAACGAGATAATCAAGAATTTTAGTGATTTGATTTCCTTGAATGATGATTTCACCATCTTTTGTAGAACCACCTACCCCACATTTTTGTTTTAGGATTTTGGCAAGGTCTTTTAAATCGTCTTCTGATCCAACAAATCCAGTAACCAGAGTTACCTCTTTGCCTTTGCGTTGTTTGCGATCAATTAACACCCTTAAATCCTGCTCTGAAGGAGAAAGTGTCTCCATTTCTTCATCACTATCATAATCGTAGTTGAAATCAGGATTGGTTGAATAAACCACGTTCACTTTATTCTTACTCTTTTTAGCCATCTGTTGCTTTAATTGTGCATTCAATATTGTCTGAAATTACAAATTCCGGAGCTAAATCCAATGACTTATATACTTCCTTTCTACTCACAATTCCAAACAAACAAACTTTAATTCCAAGTGCCTGAATGTTTTGCACTCTATTTAAATTTGCACTGTCTAACCTCATGGTTAAAATCTCATAGTTATTATCTAAAATTTTATTGGTAGCAAAATCAATATCGTCATACTCAAATGATTTATGAACATTGGAATCAGTAATGGCATTCAATAAATAATCACTTCTTGAATTCACAATTATCTGACTTCTTTGTTGATCTGTATAATTAGATAAAACTTCATTAAGGGCAAAATTAAACAGGTTAACATCCACCGTAGCTGAGTCACATGGATTAAAGTGTTTTAAATCCAAATAAACCTTTTTACCCTGGCTCATTGGAACATTGATAACATTCTCTAACAAATCCATTTTCTCAGATGTATTGTAAATATTTATCAATTGAAGATCAGCCCAATTTGCATTATTAATGCAACCGTTTCCCTCTGAATTTTCTTCCAAAAATAAATCGTGGTAAGCAACTAATTGGCCATCCATAGTTAGCTGAACATCAATTTCAACACCATCCGCACCTAACTCTAGTGCGCGTTCCATGCTCTCAACAGTATTGGGTAGAAATTTACTTTTTGATTTAAAAAGGCTTTCTCCTCCATGTCCAAAAACAGTGACATTAAGATTAGGATACTCTTTTTTACAGCTGATTAATACAAGCGTCAACAATAGTATTAATCTGAATTGCTTCATTGTTTTGCCACATCAAAAACAGGAATTGAATCTTGCTTAACATTCAATTTTTGACTAAGCTCCAGTTTAAATCTTCTTGAAATTTTTGAATTAATAGCAGGTTTGTTTTCTTCAGCAATATTTGAATTAAACTCCACTGTTAAGGCATATACAGTGTCAATTTGATTCTTTTTATTCAATTCAAAATTTCTGTTGATTAATACCTTTTTATATTCAGGATAATCTACTTTGAACCCTGCCAATAAGTGATCCATTTGCAAAGGATCCGGCTTTGGTTCAGGATGTCCTTTTAAATAATCTAACTTTTTCTGCAGCTCAACCACCTTATTATTTGATTCTGAGAGTAAACTTGCCAAAGTATTGGCTCCTCTTTGAGAAGAATCATAATTTTCTAGAGCTTCTGAAATAGTTGAATGAATGTCGATTCCTTGTTTAATAGTTAATTGAACACCCTCTAAGTCAAAATCATCCAATTTAGATTTCCAACTTTTTACAACCGTCTCATCTGCGTAATAATTTGAAACATCAAGTGTTATTTTAGAATCTTTACCGTCATAATAATAATGAGGTTCAACCACAATGTTGTCATTAGTTGGCAACACAACTTGCTCAATAAAGGTGACAGCATTTTGTTCAAAGATTGATTTTTTCGTCATTCTGTAGAACATATAGATTGAAGGTGCTACAACAATGATAACAAAGGCCAAAGTATAACCTTTTACACGCTTTTCAACCTTTGGATCAACATACTCCTTCTTTGGAAATTTCAGGTATCTTATGAAGATATATGTTGAAGCTGCAATTAGAATTGAGTTTAGGATAAACAAATAGATAGCTCCTAAAAAGTAGCTCCATTCACCATTAGCTATTCCATAACCTGCAGTACACAAAGGAGGCATTAAAGCTGTAGCAATGGCCACTCCAGGTATAACTGTATCTGCTTTCTTTTTAGATTGTGCAATTACACCTGCCATACCACCGGCAAAAGCAATAATCACGTCTAAGAAAGTTGGTTCAGTTCTGGCAAATATGTTTGCCGTTAAATCGTGAATAGGAGTTACAGAGAAATATAGAATTGAGGTAAACAAACTAATTCCAACAGTAATTCCGAAGTTTTTTAAAGAAGAAATCAATAGTCCAAAGTCATTCACTCCTACACCAAATCCTATACCTCTGATAGGACCCATTAAAGGAGAGATTAACATGGCTCCGATAATTACAGCATCCGAATCGACATTTAACCCAACAGAAGCGATAATGATAGAGAACATCAAAATCCAGACATTGTATCCGCTAAAAACAATTCCTTCTCTGACGTTTTCCAGTACACCTTTTACATCATAAGTTCCATCTCTCAAAGAAACTACAGACTTTAAAAAAGCAACAGTACCGGATATTATTTCACCCGGGTTTTTATTAATATGAATTTTGGTTGGATCATTCTCCGATTTAAAATAATCGCTGTTTTTATCTTGGGTTTGATCCTGGTTTAAATCTTGATTTTCAGCACCATCTGATGGCGTTGAATTCTCTAAATTATCTTGTTCGGTCATTTCAATCCTGTTTCAACAAATCTATCAAATATTCCATTTGATTCTGATTATATTCATTATTGAAAATTCTGCGAATGTCATTTTTTTCTCTTTGCGTAAGATGCCAGCTCAATGAAATCATTTCACTTGGATCTTTTCTAAGTACAAAAGTCACAACATCCACCGGAAAACCTTCTTCTTCGATAGTCTCAACTAATTCAGTGGCGTTGTATTCTTGCGAATGGTGATAGTTTCCGTAAAAATTTGTAACCGGTTTAAAAAATCGTTGAACCAAACTCATATTCCCATCAGTTACCATGTCATAGTCCTTTTGAATATCTCTTATCTCCACTAAAACCACTCCCGAAGTATTTTCTTTGATCCATTCTTTCATTCCTTTTAAGTATCGAATGGTGGTTTTTGTTCCATAATTATCTCTAATCCCTGCATCCATAATTTGAATTTCAGGTTCAGTTGGCATAGTAACCATTGGTAATATATATGGGAAAGTTGAGTTCATTCTTAAAACAGAAGTAAATTTCACTGACTGTCCTACATTAGCGTCAAATAACTTGATAAACTCTACATTTTCAGGCCCCATAAACTTCTTATTCTCTAAAGGACCATTCATAAATCCATAAGGTTGTGAACCTATAAGTAGTCGTCTTCCATCATTAACAATTGTTGGGGTAAACAACATTAATGGAGTTTGTCCGCTCATTTCAGGACGCCTGTAATCAACCAATCTCTTATGAGCTAAAATATGTTCAGTATTTTCATTTAGTTGCGCTTCAAATGAATACCCTCTATCTTCAACATAAGACTGACCATTTGGGAAGGTTTTCTTTTTGAATCGCATAAAAATGTCATTCATCACCAAATTAAACGACACTGAATTCAAAAGATCTTTGGAAATATTTTTCAAATAGGCTTCATCCGCAGGATTAATCTCCATGGTTTGAGATAACAACTCCAATTCCCTATAATAAGAAGCTCCAATCATTCCTCCAGAAGCACCCGTTATTAAATGAACACTCTGATAGAATTGATTTTGGGAATTATCATTGAGTTGCTGCATTACATAAAAAGTCCACATTGCTGAACGCAAACCACCACCAGAACAATTGATCATTACTAGTTTTGGCTTATCTGTATTTTGCGCCATTGTAGCCTTGTCATACCAATGCTCTAAAATATTTTCGTGATGATGAATATCATCTACATATTGGGCTGAATCAAACTGAATTTCTTTTATAGCATCAAGGTTGTAGGGTTGTTTATCGGTATAATTGATACCGTAAGCATAATTTTTAACCTGTAAAAAATCTGTTTTAGCTGAGATTACATTAATCATTAAAGCTGTAATCGCAATCAACGTAATAGCCCAACCTCTGAACCACGAATAAAATATGGTCAACACCATTAATGCAAAGGTGCAGAGCAACATGAAGCTAGCAGATGAGGGAATTTGAACTAAACTGTAATCCCCAAAATAGCCTAGCATAAAAAAGGACATTATGATGGCTAATTCAAAAAATGAAGCATTGAGTTGATTTTGCCTGAACACCTCTTTTAGCGTTTCTCTTTTATAATGTTCTGCATCTCGGGCAGGTAGAATCTTCTTGAAATTGGCAATATAATAAGAAGGCTGATACACTCTTGCGTGGTGCGATTCAAACCAAAATTTCTTTTTTGAAAAAAGCGTTCCAACAAAAAAGTAGAGTGACCTTTTATTATTTTTTTTACGCAGTTGAAGCTTACTAATGTCCCAATTGGTTCTGAAAAAATAAAGTACACTAAAAACAATGAATAAAATAATACCGGCAGTAAGTGACAAGATTTGAATTAACACTTCAGAAGTAGTTCTCAACTCTTCATTTCCCTGAACATCCAAAATATTATAGCAATGAACTATATAAAAGATAACCGGAATTACGGAGTTGTTTATACAGAACTTAAAAAATGGTCTTGCCAGGGTGGCAATAAATGGAAATGCAGGACCAATTAATATATAGCTATAAAGGTGAAAAGCCATGAAAAATCCACCCACTGAAAACCCCAGAATTAAAAAGGCCAACCAATTAACCTCTCCTAAATATTCAGGAGAAAGAAAGAGGTAAGGTATCCCAAATTTCATAGCGATATTCTGGGTTACGATACCAAATAGTAACAACCAAAATAAAACCAGGACATAGCTTTTTTTCAAATGCAAAAACAGCAATTGAATAGGGAAAAATCTAAATATTATTCCCAATATGTTTTTGAGTCTGGTCATTCAGTTGCGCTAAGTTGAGATTGCCTTAATTTGTTATTTGTAAATGTGTTTGAAATGTATCGTGCAGTCCTATTTTAAAATACGTAAGTTTTATCTTAAAAGTAAGTTATTCTTTCCATTTTAATGGGCCTCCGCAATCTACTTCAAAACTGTATCTATAATTCTCACCAAAATAATTCAGCAACGAATCCTGAAAACTTTGCCAATCATTTTTAGCATGCTCACATTGATAATTGGTTGCAACTATCACAGTATCATAAACTAACATAAACATAGGAGGAGTTTTGATAGCATCCACATCCACATTTAGCTTAACTGGTCCACCTTCTCCTTCTGATGCCATTCCATCCAAATAATTATAGAAAGCTGAGTTGGTTTTATTTGAATCTGCAAACGAATAGTAATAAAGTTCAGCTGTAGGTTTCACCATAGTTGACTTACCATAGGGCACTTCAAAGTTCCCTTTAAATTTCACCTTTTTACTTTGAGAAAAACCAAATCGATCTAGTAAATGAAAATCTTCCAGGGCTAGTGTATCATATTTTGAATGCATAGCTGAGATCAACTCACTTACTCCTGTATTGTCATTTGTATCTATTTCAACATTGGTATTAGCCGAATCGACAACTTCTTCAATTCCGGTTTCTCCGGCAAAATCTTCAAAATCTAATACTTCTTGTTGTTCTTCCTCACTTCCACAAGCAAACAATCCGATACAACAAGCTAAAATAATTGCGTTTCTCATTCACACTCTTTTGATAATTCTACGGCTTCTTCAAAGGAAATATCCAATGATTCCTCATATCTGGGATATTTTGCCATTGTTTTCTCTAATAAACAAGCACAATAACTGCCCTTTGCTCCTTCATTTTTACACTCAGTCATGAACTTATCTTTCTCATTACTGCTCCAAGGATCGTTGTTACAAGAGAACAAAAATAATATCAACAATAAACCGATACTATATCTCATCCGGTAAAACCTTTTTTAATTGTTCAATATGTTCGTCATTAACATCAAGATGAGTAGTAAACCTTATTCTACCTGTTCCAAAAGGTACACATAAAATATCAGCTTCAGCCAATTTAGCTGCAACATCAAATTCGCTCACTCCTTCATTCAAATGTCCTACAACGATATTGGTTTGAGTTGGTATTACATCTTTAATCCAAGGTTTTGTTTGAAGTATTTTTTCAACTTCTTTGGCTCTTCTATGATCTTCTGCCAATCTTTCAATGTTGTTTTGCAAAGCAAATAATCCACCTGCGGCAATTATTCCTGCTTGACGCATTCCTCCTCCCAATCTTTTTCTAACTCTTCTGGATTTTTGAATAAAATCTTTATTACCAATTAATACAGATCCAACCGGAGCACCTAAGCCTTTTGAAAGACAAATAGAAATAGAATCAAACTGAGCTCCATATTCTTTAATGTCTATGCCATTTTCTTGCAATGCATTGAATACTCTTGCACCGTCCAGGTGTAATGGTAATCCGAGCTCTTTACAAATTTTGGATGCTTTTTTAATATCATTAAAATCATAATAAACACCTCCTCCTCTATTTGCAGTATCTTCAAGACTTACCAGAGAAGTAATTGGATAGTGAACATCATTTTTTGGATTGATATTTCCTTTAATTTCATCCGGATTGATTCTACCGGAATTACCTCTTAAAAATCTCATAGAGCACATAGAATTCAAAGCAATTCCTCCACCCTCGTATCTGTATATGTGAGATTCTTCATGGCAAATCACTTCATCTCCCGGATTGGTCCAGGTATTAATGGCAATTTGATTTGATTGTGTTCCTGAAGTACAAAACAAAGCTGCCTCATGTCCAAACATGTCAGCTGCAAACTTTTCTAATTCATTCACTGTTGGATCATCTCCAAATACATCATCACCTACTTCTGTAATAGCCATTGCTTCACGCATTTTGGGGGTAGGTTTTGTTACCGTATCACTTCTAAAATCTAATAGCATAAATTATTTTTTTCTCATTACCATAATTCCGTCTCTAACCGGAAATAGCACGTTTTCAACTCTTTCATCTGCATGCACCTTATCATTAAAATCTCTGATAGCTGCATTACTTTTGTCGTTAAATTTTGATTCATCAACAACATTACCACTCCACAAAACATTATCAGCCAAAATAAATCCACCAGGTCTTACTTTGTCTATTGTCAAATCAAAGTATGTCGCATAATTAGGTTTATCGGCATCTATAAATACCATATCTATCCCGTCCGGCAGATCAGGAATAATATCGGCAGCTTTGCCAAAGTGCAATTCAATCTGATCTTTATATGGTGAGTTTAAAAGATACTTATCTAAAATAGGTTTCAATTCCTCGTTTAAATCAATTGTAATTAATCTACCATCTGCCTGTAATCCCTCTGCCATACACAAAGCCGAATAACCTGTATAAGTTCCAATTTCCAAAATATATTTTGGCTGAATCATATGAGATAACATGGACAAAACCCTGCCCTGCACATGTCCTGATAACATTCGAGGGGACATTACTTTTAGCCAGGTTTCTCTATTCAATCCTGCTAAAAGCTTATTTTCTTTGTCAGTGTGCTCTTCTACGTATTTTTCAATCTTTTCGGGTAAAAAATCCATTTTAATCTGCTTGATTCGTCATAAAGATAATATTGAGTTTATTATCTTCACTGAAAATTCTGAGAGAATATGGTAATGTCGATTATTCCGTGGTACATTGCTCTGATATGGGCTATTTTTGCAACGGTTTTTTACATGATTAGATATAGAAAAGTTGAGACTTTAAAGAATCCATGGATTTTGGTAGGGATCTTTGCTGCCAATTTTTTCTTTTTTGCCTTTGCTGTAATTATATTCATCATTTTAGAATATATCCGATCTAACAGAAAAAAATAGGCGCTCTTTATAAGAACGCCTATCCAATTTATTTGTGACCGCCATCCTGACAGCACTTTGGCAACTTTTCATAAGCCTTATTATCTCTTGGAAATTCACCGGCATTGTAACCGATTTTAGTCACCAAATATTTTACCTTTTCTTGATTTAAAAATTTGGTTTTATACTTCACCGTTAGAATTTGAGAATCTACATCTAATTCAGCAAAAATGATTCCTTTGGTGTAGTTTAATTCTTCTTCTATTCTCTCTTTACACATTCCGCATTGAGCAGATGTTTTAAATGAGATTTGTTGCACTTTAGGTGCTTTTTCCTGCCCAAATGAAGCTGATAGGAACAATACAAAAATGATTGATAATATATTTTTCATACTAATTATTTTTTCTTGTGTTTTAATTCAAAATGTAATCCTGCGTAAACATTAAAGCCTCTAATTGGTGCCCACAACTGAGTAGCATCAAAATATGAACCAAACGGATCGTCCGCAGAAATAATCGCTCCGTTTTGAATAACATTTAAAAGGTTTTCTCCACCTACATAAAAACTTATTCTTTTCAATCTATAAGTTATTTGACTACTCAACAACCAATAATCAACAGATTCATCAGACCTTCTGTATTCAATAGGATTGGCGGCTGTTGATGGTAAACGTTTTCTTCCAACCCAGTTTCCGGTTACATCAAAACTCCACTTTTTGTTTCTGGTTGTGTATCCGACATTTGCCAAAACTCTAAACTTTGGAACAAATGCTTTTTGTTGTAACACACCATTAAACTCAGCTTTAACATCATAATACTTAAATGCCATCCTGACGTCAAAATTCTTAATTGGCTGAAGATTCAACTCTGTCTGAACACTATGCGAATAGGAAGTTGCGTTTGTGTTATAAACATGCAATTCTCCCGGATCTACATCCATATCAGTGATTAATTGATTATTAAAATGTGTGTAGAAATAATCTACTGAAAAACTACTCACATTATCACCAATTAAAAACTTCTGAACGTAAGTCAAACCTGAACTAATCGCATCTTCAGGTTGAATATTTGGATCCACTATCCACTGTCTGTTGGATGCCATTAAACTGTTGTAATCAGCATATGGATTTGGAACTCTAAATCCTCTACCTACTGATAAGCGCAAAGCACTTTTTTTACCAGCATTCCACTTCAAATGTAAACGTGGAGCTAACAGGGGTCCATACAAATTGTGATAATCACCTCTAACTCCTGCTACTGCAATGAATTTATCCATATGATTATAGGTATATTCAAAAAATGCTCCCGGTACTATTTCTGTTTTCACAAAGTTTGAATCATTGTAGGTTTGATTGTAATTATCCACAATAAAACTCAGTCCCGTTTTATAGTTATGGTTGGTATTTTTAATGATGTCAGAAAAGATACCATTGAAATAATATTTTTTCTGTGTTCCATCATAACTGGTATTCCCATAAACATTGGCCATATCATGATACTTCAATTGATGAATCAACCCCAGGGAGCCAAACTTTCTATTTTTAAAGAAAAAACCATTCTTCATAAAGCCTTCAAGATGCTTTGTTTCAAATTTCGCTCCCCACTTGGGATTTATTGGATCCTGACTATATTGATATCCAATTTGACCTCCTTCTTTTTTCATGTAAGTGGCCTTGATCCCAAATCGAGTTTCAAAGTTTTTACCTGTATATTCCCAGCGATTCATGCCGGCCAATAAAAAGCCTACGGGATCATCTTTAAATCCATCATTGTTAACATCAGTCTCAACGAATTGATTAGAACCATGAATAAAAGTCATGGTTTTCCATTTATCATTGATGTGCTGGGCTCCATGAACGTTTATTTCGGCCCGTGAAAACTTGTTGCCATAAACATTGACATATAGCTTCTCTGCATCAGCCGGTTGTTTTATTTTTAGATTAATCAATCCTGCCATGGTTTCGTATCCATTTACAACAGAACCGGTTCCCTTAGTAATTTGAATAGACTCAATCCAGGTACCCGGAGTAAACATAAGACCATAAGAAGTAGACAATCCACGAACCAAAGGAATATTCTCCCATTGCATCTGCGTATAGATTCCATCTAGCCCTAACATTTGAATTTTCTTAGCACCTGAAACCGCATCTGTGATATTGACATCCACTGAGGCGTTCGTTTCAAATGATTCAGAAAGATTACAACAAGCAGCTTTTCTGAGCTCTTCAGATCCAATTGTTTCAATATTCATTGGATCTTTTAAATCAATCATTTTACCAAGGTTTTTACCCTGCACTACAACGCCTTTTAAAAGTGTAGCTGAATTCAAATTGATTTTGTAATCCATTCCTCCTTCTACAATAGAAAAAGCCATAGTTTTATAACCTACCGAAGCAATAATAAGTGTATCGGGTAGTTGTTGCGCGTGTAAACCAAAGTTTCCAAGTGAATCTGTAATGGCTCCTCCATCTTGATTTTTCCACTTTACTTTGGCAAAAGGTATTGGAATCTCCTCTCCTGTTTCTGAAATAGAGACCACTTTACCGTGAACATGTTGTGCATGCGCAATTGCACTAATTGATAATACGCAGACCATAATGGTCCACTTAAAAATTTTATATTTCATTTAAGATTTAATTAATGGTTAAACGAATAGAAATAGATCCTCTATTCACCATTAATCATATTCTGAAACACTGTACTTCTACACATATATCCCGTTCACTATTTGGCGGAACATAAGCGATCCCTGTAGATCTAAAAAGTACATAAGGATGTTCGAAATAAAAGTCATAGAATGAAGGCAATATCTTTGAAATCAACTTCACATCATCCGAAGCTGTTTGTGTCAACTTTGTCTTAGCCAAATCAACTATTTCAGTTGAACAGCAGTTGTTCTCAGATTTAGTTGAATGATCACAATGTGTTGCTTCTTGCTTTTGCTCTTCGTGCTTACAGCATTTTGATTTACAATGTGACTTTTCTTCTTCTTGTTTATCTTTTTTCTGATGATCACATTTTGCCACTGAAAGAATTGAAATATCAGTTATTTCTCCTCCACAATGATGAATAGAAGCATACGTTCCTGCCGTTGAAAGCAAGAATAAAGTCAAAAAGAATATGGCTTTAATTCTTGTAATCATGATTTATACATCAAAGATATGAAAAAAGGAAGTGCAGATCAAGATGCTTAAACTATATACTTGGAATCCAAAAGAGCATAAAATTCATGTGCATATATACAGATTAAAACAAATGAGCTCGTTTTAATACGTTTTTAAAACATTTTATTACTATTAATAAATGTCTTCAACACAATTGTTTAACAGTATTTTAACAAGGAAACAACAGATTTTAGAGTCAAAACCGAAATATTAATCGTAATATTGCAATGAATATTATGGGAACAACAAAAAAAGAGCTTTTTTCGGAGCGACAAAATAAGATTGCCGGTTTAGCAAAAGCACTTGGACATCCTGCACGAATTGCAATTATTGAGCAGATGTTAAACAGTGAAGATTGCATTACCAATGATTTGGTAAATGAGCTTGGTCTAGCACAAGCAACCATCAGTCAACATTTAAAAGCATTGAAAGACGAAGGCATCATTCAAGGAACCATAAGTGGAGTAAAAACATGCTACTGTATCAATGAGTCTACCTGGAATGAAATAAGCGAACAATTTGATTTGTTGTTCAAATCATATAATGGATGTAACAGTAGTTGTAAACAATAGAAATTATGAAATTATCAGATATAAAAAATGCATTAGCACAGGTTGAAACGGTAGAATTTATTTTACCTAATGGATCAAAAGTTCCGGCTCACTTTCACGTAACAGAAGTGGGTAAAGTTGAAAAACACTTTATTGATTGTGGAGGAACCACTAGAAAAGAGGCACGAATAAATTTTCAGCTATGGGAAGATGTTGACTACGATCATAGATTAGCTCCTCAAAAATTGATCAATATTATTGAACTTTCAGCGTCTACTTTAGGACTTACAGATGAAGAAATTGAAGTAGAATATCAAGGTGAGACTATAGGCAAATATGATCTTGAATTTAAAGATGGGTCATTTTATTTACTGAATACTAAAACAGATTGCCTAGCAAAAGATAAATGTGGAATTCCTGTTGCTAAGGAAGAAAAGAAAAAAGTAAGTTTAGCCTCATTGGGTGGAAAAGCTGAAGGCGGTTGTTGCTCACCATATACCGGATGTTGTTAATGAATGCTATTAGTGAGAATTTAACTCAATTCATTGAAGCCAGAAAAGGAGAATTTGAATTGATTTCTGATAGTCGAAAAAATCAGTTGGATCAATTTGCAGCTTACATTTCAGAGAAACGTAAAACAGGCGAGGTTCAATTGATTTTCATTTGTACACACAATTCTAGAAGAAGTCATTTATCTCATATATGGTGTCAAATTGCTGCTGAGTACCACGGGATTGAAGAAGTAAAAGCTTTTTCAGGAGGAACAGAAGCCACTTCAATGTTTCCTCAACTGGTGAATACTTTTGAAAAACAAGGTTTGACAGTTGTAAAGAATACTGAAGGTCAAAATCCAGAATACCAAATTTCATTTGCTTCAGATCGACCTCCCATAATTGCTTTCTCTAAAATTTATGATGATCCTTTCAACCCTCAAGAAAATTTTGGTGCGGTTATGGTTTGTTCAAATGCAGATGAAAATTGTCCTTTCATTCCAACATGTGACAGGAGAATTTCATTGCCATATGAAGACCCCAAAGAATTTGACGGAAGTGCCCAAATGGAAGAAGGCTATTTAAATAGATCTACAGAAATAGCCAGAGAATTCTTTTATTTATTTTCAAAAGTAAATTAGGCCGAGCAATCACAATTATCTTCAAGCCACAAGAACCATGAACCATCTATTTGCACAAAATAGAGGATATTATAGGTCCATTCATCTTTGATGATAATTACCTTGTTAATTAATGCATTTTCAAATTTATCAGGTAATTGTTCTGCCTTAAACTCTTCCATTGAAGGATCGGCAAAAGTTGGCAATTCATTTTCATTTATTGATTTGTAATACATTCCGTCTTCAGCTCCGGGATACCCCTCACAAAAATCACCTACAGGCATTTCATTTGAAATATTACATTCCCAATTGATGAACTTTTTAATTTGAGGACTGGTTTCTTGAGATGGTGCACAATAAACACCTATTCGATATGCACTTTTAAAGCCAAGATCAGCATTTAAAAATTTTTCAATCAGATCATCATCTTGGCGGGAATAAGCTTTGATAAATTCACTTAAAAAGCCACTGAACTCTGACTTCTTTTCCAGTATTGTATAATTGCGTAAAACCTCTTTCAAATAAGGTTCATCACCTTCCCCAGCCTCATATAATGTATCAATCTCCCACTCTACTAACATCACACTCCCTTTTAAATCATCTGCAATAATATCATCAAATGAAAAACTGATCAGTTTGTTTTCACTGTTTTTAAAAAAGGCATACCAATAATCATAGTTACTATCAAAACTGTCAAAAACTAAAGTATCCTGATATACTTCACCGACCTTCCAAGAAAAGTCAGGTCTAATTTCTGAGTCAAAATCAGCTAAAAGTCCATTTTCTTCAATAGTTAAGTCTTCTGAATTAGACTCGCCTTCATTAATACTTTCGCTTCCGCATGAAAAAATAATAAGGACAAGAACAGTGGAAATCAGCTTTCTCATAAATATTTATTTTAGAAAGGTAAATTATCAAAATCTACATTTCCACCCGAAACAATTACCCCAACTTTTTGATTCTTAAACAAATCTTTTCTCTTGATAACTGCTGCAACAGCAACTGCAGAAGAAGGTTCTATTACAATTTTCATCCGTGACCAAATGAGTTTCATTGCTTCTATAATCTCATCTTCACTAACCGTAATAATTGATTCAACATGTTCCTTAATTAATGGAAAGTTTCGATCACCTAATTGGGTTTTTAATCCATCTGCAACTGTATTACTGGCTTCATTGTCTTCAATTTCTCCTGATAAAAATGAGCGATAAGCATCATTTACATTCTCCGGTTCTCCAGCATAAACTTTACAATTTGGAGCAAATATAGAGGCTGCCAAAGCGGTTCCAGCTAACAATCCGCCGCCACCAACAGGAGTTATTATAGCATCCAAATCCGGGTGATCATTCAATAATTCAATTGTTGCAGTTCCTTGTCCATGAATTACGTCATCATCATTTGAAGGATGTATAAAAGTTGCTCCTTTCTCTTTTTGAATTTTATTTGCCGCTTCTTCTCTGTCTTTAAGCGTAGGCGGACACATTATCACTTCTCCACCATATCCTTTTACAGCTTCAACTTTTACTTTAGGGGCGGAAGTGGGCATAACAATATAGGCCTTCACTCCTTGAGCCTTTGCTGCCAAAGAAAGAGCTTGCGCAAAATTTCCGGATGAATGTGTAACAACACCTTTCGCTTTCTCACTATCAGATAATTGTAAAATTGCATTGGCCGCACCTCTCATTTTAAAGGCACCCATTTTTTGAAAGTTTTCGCACTTCAAAAACAGTTGGCAATTAGCAACATCATTCACTAAACCCGAAGTCAATACAGGAGTCCAATGAATATAAGGTTTGATTTTTTCGTGTAATGCTAGATAAGATGATTTGGTCATATTTAATCTATACTCATGTCTTTCTCGTAATTAGAAACTTTCCAATGACCATCAATTCTTTTCATGTCATAATTAAATGTCATTTCTCCTAATTCACCCCTTACCTCTTCACATATACATTTTGCTGTATTGGATGAAACGTCACAATTAACCCCAACAATCTCGGTATCGTATGGTTCACAGCCTGCATCTATAGTGCCTTGAACTGTCTCATAGGCATTTCCGGTAGATAACTTTAGGGCATAATCACATTTACCGTCTGCTAGTGCATTGGCAAATTTTTCAATTACAAATTCTACGTCACCACCATATAGGGATATTTCTTCATCTTCATCAATAAACCAATCTAAAATCGATATTGAACCATCTGATGATGAACAGGCGTTCATTAGGAAAACAGTTGAAAGTATGGCAATAATTCTCATGTCTACAATTTCTTTGTTTCAGGTTTCTTAAAGATAACAAAAATCAACAAGACACTTTTTCAATTGTCTAAGTATATTTATGTTGTGATTTTACCTGCTTTATCTTTTGTAATCATATTCAATTTTTATTCGGCATTGACCACATCAACGCTTAAAAAATCAGCCTTTCCATGGCCTTCCACTTTTTCTTTAAATGATTTTCCTATCCCGTTTTGCGGAGAAACCTGAGTTTCAATTTCTACATTCTCAGATCCATCTGAAAAATTAAAGCGTAGTTCAACCTTTGAAAGAGTTTTAGATTCGTGCGTATTAAAAATTTGACCTTTAATTACCCATTTATCTCCAACCAGGGCTTTTCTTGAAGTTACTTTTCTAATACTAATAAAAGATTCAAAATCACTGGCCGATATAAATTCTGAATCTTCAATACCTAAATCTTGATATAGCTTTCTTTTCTTTTCATTAGGTAAAACAAAATAGGTCACCCCAAGTCCCACAATTATTAAAAACAATGCCAGCAAAATTCTTTTGAGCCACTTCCTTTTTTTTGGTTTGTTTTCAGTCATCTACACACTATTTAACAGCTTTTCACGTAAATCTACTGATAATAAATCAAACCCTATTAATGCTATATGCGTATCTTTGATTGAAGTAAAAAGGTTAAAATGAAACAATTTAGGCTACTAATTTTAATGGGGATTTTGTCCTTAAACGCTAATTTTTCAAGGGCTCAATATGATGCTTTGGAGCTGGTTCCCAGCCTGTACATCCCTGTTTCTCATCAAACACAGTATTATGCTATTGGTTTTGCTGCTGATTTTAACTATTACTACACAGATGAATCAAACTACTCTTTGTATGGTGGACTAGGATTTTATAATAAGAGAAGAAAAGAAGAGTCTCCTTATCCTCCATTTTATGGAATTAGATTTTTTTACGGAGCCCAATACAAATTTCAAATAATTGAAAATCAATTTAACATTTCGTTAGGTGCAGAAGGAGGTTATCAAATGGGAATTCACGCTGGAAATTCTTCTACTGGAACTTCAATTGTATTTGAAAGTGCCTTAGGTGCTTCTCCCAGATTAGGTTTTAACTGGAGAATAGACGAAGGATTTTTTGAAATCGGGGCACAAGTTAAATATAACATTTATCTCCCTGTTAGCGGAGGATACTATTTCGGCTCTTATGCTGAATCAATACACCAATGGGTTCAACCCGCTATTGGATTGAAAATTTACATTTAAGCAGTTATTAGGTATTAATATTCGTCAAGGTCAAAGTCTTCTAATCCTTCAGATGAAGACATGTCCCATTGTAAATATTGCTCCAATTGGTCATCAACACTTTCACTGCCCAAATCTTTTAAACGGGCATTAATTAGATCAATTTGTCTTTTCACTTTTTTTGCTTCCCCTACTTCATTCAAACAAATTAATTCACCGTATTGAATTCTCAACTGTTCTAAATCAGCTTCTAATTGCGCTATTTTATATTGGTTGGCACTCATATCAGTAACAATTTAGAGAATAGTAAAAAAGAATTCAACTTAAGTTTTCCACTTGTTAAAAGCTTTATTAACAAATACTTACCTAATTAAAACAAAAAAAGTCCCGAAAAATCGGGACTTTGTAAATGCTTGAATTGACAAATTTCAATTAATAACTGTCAAAGTCATCATCAAAATCGTCATCAAAATCGTCATCATCATCATCATCCTCGTCATCATAAAATGAATCATCATCAAAATCATCATCTGAGTAATCATCATCATCCTCGTCATCATAGTAGTCATCATCCTCGTCGTCGTCCTCATCATCATCAGGACCGAAAGATGTACCATTCATAAACGATAACTCGTCTGAATCTGTGATTGCAGATTGATCCAACTCTCCCGATAAATCAATCATTTCCAAAGTTTTAACTTTCATCTTAGCAATAATAATTTATACTCGAAATGTATATATTTTTTTAATGTAATACACTATTTGATTTTTTTTTTCGAAAATTTTTAATCTGTCACTCTTGAAGTTTTATATCCTCCTAATTTTCATCTATCTTCACCGGGTGAAAAATTTGATTCTTACCTGCATATTTTTACTTGGAAGTTTAGCTTCTGCAATGGCTTATAACCCAGGAACACCGGTTACTCCTCCTGACACTTTAAAATGTGACACCCTATGGTTAAAAGCAGGTGGTTATAAAATTTGTACAATCTTAGCTGATGATGGGAATGAAATAAAGTTTTCTGATTGCCCTCAAAATGCAATTGTTTCAACAATTCCTAAGTCTGCTACAAAACTTTCTCCTGCAGATAGTGCTTTGGCTGCTCAAAAGGCATCAGAGTGTGACACTATTTATTTAAAAGGAGGTGAAATTGAAATGGGTCATGTTAAATATTTCAATAGCAGGAAAATCGTATATACCGGCTGTTGTCAAAATTGTACAACAGAGAAGTCATTGAAGCGTAAATCGGTTGATTCAATTCATTATGCAGATGGCAGAAGATTAGCCAAAGGAGTTTATCCAACACCAGTATCAAATAATACCACCATTACTCCTAGCACTACAGATGCTCCAAAAAAACTATATTCAGAGCAAGAGAAAGTTGCCTTCACTAAAAGAAAAAAGATATTTAAAATTTTAGCGCTATCATCAGCAGGCGGAGCTTTAGTTGCTGCTTTGCTTTTAGCACTGGTTTCAACATTAAATCCATTTTTATTGGGCTTTACCTTTTTTGGTTTAATTATAGCCGTTTTGGTCTTTTCAATGCTTTTTGTAAAAAACAAAAGAAAGCTGGAAGGGAAGGAATAAAAGCCTTTAATCTTAATTAAAAGAAGAATCCGCGATAAATTAAATTACCGCGGAATACCTTCCTCTTTTCCTCATTAATATTTTACGTAATCAGATAAACTAAACCATTCACGTGAATAGACAATGTCTTTTATACAGTCATTTTCAATTCCCATATCGAATGTATCAAAGTTTACATCTACCGGATATTCAGGATTATCATTAACGTAACTCATTTTAATAGCCAAAGAATAATAATC
Organism: Paracrocinitomix mangrovi; assembly: GCF_019740355.2. Classification (GTDB taxonomy): domain Bacteria; phylum Bacteroidota; class Bacteroidia; order Flavobacteriales_D; family Crocinitomicaceae; genus Paracrocinitomix; species Paracrocinitomix mangrovi. The sequence continues at coordinate 772,895 of NZ_CP091819.1, forward strand.
TTCATCTTCCCAGGCTTTGTGAGATTTAACTACAGTTACGGTAACTTCTTTACCTACTAAATCATCTACATACAAATACAGTTTGCCATAAACCGTTTTTGCATTTTCTTGACAATCATTGTAGTCATCAAAGCTTACAAAACACATATTTGCTTCTGCAGATGAGAAAAATGTAAGACGTGTAATGAGTTGCTTAATTTTAGTGGTGGATACCTTACCTTCAAAAGTATTAAAGGCGTTGATAATTCCCGTACGAACAGATTCGTCACGGGCAGTTGTACTAATACTAAATAATAGTAATAAGATTGAGAGAATGAGGGATTTCATACTGTTTGGATTGAGGGGTTAGTAAATAAGTCTGTCTTGTTATGTAATAACCTAAAACTTTTAGGTTACATCTTGTATGTCCTAATAAGTTACGTAATAATTTCCTGTAAGTCAATGGTTCCATAAAAAATATTATTTTCACCTAAGCTGAATTATGCATATGAAAATAGGAGTTACCGGGGCCAGCGGACATGTTGGCAACGTTGTTTGTAGAAAGTTAATTGAACAAGGACATGATGTTCGTGCCTTATACAATAAAGACAAAAGAGCATTAGAGGATGTAGATGTTGAATTGTTTCAAGGAAATGTGCTGGATGCCGGGCGAATGAAAGAATTTGTTGATGGATGTGATGTCGTTATTAATTTAGCAGCTATCATTAGTATTTATGGAGATCCTACAGGAATTGTGTTTAAAACCAATACTGAAGGTCCACGCAATGTTTTGAACGCTTGTATTGAAAAAGGAGTTAAAAAGATTGTTCATGCCAGTAGTACACATGCCGTTTTAGAAGAACCTTTAAACGAACCTTTTGCTGAAACCAGACCCTATAAGCAGCCTAAACATTTTGCCTATGACTACTCTAAAGCTACAGGTGAACAAATAATGCTTGATGCTTTTAAAGGAGGAAAGATTGAAGGATGTGTAGTTCGACCTAGTTGTGTTATAGGTCCGTATGATTTTAAGCCTTCTGAAATGGGTAAAGCCATAAAAGATTTTTACAATCGTAAAATACCAATGCTACCACCTGGTGGATATAATTGTGTTGATGTACGTGATGTAGCCGACAGTATTATTAGAGCTATTGATCATGGTGAAAATGGAGAGATTTATCTGTTAGCAGGTAAATATTATTCAATAAAGGAATTAGCTAATGTAATACACAATGTAAGTGGTGTTAAAATTCCAAAATCTGTAACACCTTTTTGGCTTTTAAAATTTTCATTGCCCTTTGTAAAAGCTTATGGTAAAATGACCAAGGCTGCACCTTTGTTCACTATTGAAGCAATAACGGCTTTAAAATTGGGACATCCGGGAATGGATTGGAGTAAGGCAGAAAAATCACTTCAGCATAAGTACACGCCATTAGACAAAACAATTGGTGACTATTTAGACTGGCAAAAGAAACAAGGAGTAATCAAATAAAAATACATGGATCAACACACATTATATATAATCTGTTACGTATGGCTAGGGATTGCTATAGCAGTTCACATTACCATGTTTTTTATTACTGCCCCTTTTGGAAGACATACAACCACAAAATGGGGTCCCAGCATTAACAACAAGGCAGGTTGGATAATTATGGAAGCTCCTTCGCTTCTTATCATGAGTTATTTCTTAATATTTGGTACCTATTCACAAGAATCATACGCATGGATTATTTTTGCTTTTTGGATTTTTCACTACATCAACCGAACCATCACTTACCCCATAAGAATAAAAGCAACTGACAAGAAAATGCCTTTAGTTATTGCCATAAATGCGATATTCTTCAATTTAATGAATGCAGGTTTAAATGGATACTATTTAGGCGAATTGGCAGATCCTTCATTGTACGGTGATGAATGGTTAATGAATCCAAGAACCTGGTTTGGAATATTTCTTTTTGTTGTTGGAATGGGTATTAATTGGCGCGCAGATCACATATTAATTAACCTAAGAAAACCGGGAGAAACAGGTTACAAAATTCCAAAAGGTTTCTTATTTGATTGGGTGTCTTCACCAAATTTAATGGGAGAAGTAATAGAATGGACTGGTTTTGCAATTATGGCCTGGAATTTACCTGCACTTACGTTTGCAGCCTGGACATTTGCTAATTTAGTTCCACGAGCTAAAAATCATCACGATTGGTACAAGCAAAGATTTCCTGAATATCCTGAAAAAAGAAAAGCTATTTTTCCTTATATTTTTTAGCGTTACTTTTTGATTTATAATGAATTGTTAAGATATGAAGGCAGCAAAATTACTTGCCGGCACAATTTTATTTGCCAGCTTATTAGCTTCTTGTAAGGGTCAAGAACCAGAGGAAAAAGAAGTAATTGAAAAAAATATTACAAAGGATAGTGTGGTCAATATTGTGATTGATGAAGATACGCTCCCTCCTATCAATGAAAATATCAAAAAGCTTTTAAATAATCCTTTAGATTTGGCTGCATACAAGCAAGAATGGGGAACATCTAATAGTGGAATACCACGAACACCAAATGAAATTTATAGACCTGATACAGCCGGTTTCTTCTATAGATACATGTTGTTTTATAAACTGAATAGAGAATTAAACGAACCAAAACCTGAAACTGACTTATTCAACGACTTTCAAATTTATACTTACAAATATGGAGACGAAGTAGGTAATTTTTATGATACCAATGAAGAGTTAATTGCAATCAAATCAAAACTGGACAACACCACTTTAGGAGAGATAAACTGGTTTGGTAAAAAAGAAATTGAACTTTTGGATTTTTACGGCACTCCTCAATATCAAACAGAGAATTGTTTTATCTACCAATTTGAGAATAAAGTAATGTCAGCTCATTTTGAAAATAACAAAGTTGATTGGTATAAGTACATAAAAATAGACCCATCAATAAAGCTTGATGAGTCTATTCCTGAATGTCTTTATGAATTTTAATTACTTTCCTTCAAGTAATTTACCGTTATCATCTAACTGATGATATTTTCCGTCATCTAATTTTGCCTTAAAATTCTTTGTTTTAAAGTCGTAAGATACGTCTAAGTACTTTCTTTCAGAAAGGATAGTCATTTTATTTGTAGCTCTATCCCAATATGCCAAAGCAGCTTCTCCTCTTCTCCCTACAGTAAAATAATCTTTCTCGTTCTTTGTAGTTAGATACATCAAACCTTCATAGTTATGAGGCACAAGATTCTTCCCATCTAAAGCATAAATCCCGTCTTTGCCTTTTTTCTCAGCCATGAAGAAGTCATAATTTTTGCCTTCCACAAAAATTACATCAAATTCAAAAGGCATAATGATATCTCCGTTTTTCCCAACTACTCCGACTTTTCTGTCATCATTAGTTACAATTTTATAATCATCATACTCTCCGAAAAACAAGTTAGATTGAGTTCCAAAATTTGTCAGGCTTAATTGCTCTACTTTTCCTCCTTTGATGACAAATGCTACATCTCCTTGAGTGCCTACCCATTCATCAAACTGAACTGTTTTTGATACTTTGCCTTTTTCATCTAAAAAATGCCAATTTGCACCTTCTTTTACCACAACTCTTACTGTCAAACTATGTTGCTCAATTGAGAATTTATCAATCATGTAAGCATTATCATACTTAAAAGGTACCTGTGTTTCATTCTTTTGATTCACAACTCCCCATTTCCCATCTCTTTGAACTGCATAATTTCTATTCAAATCTGCATATGACTTTCCATCAAAACTGAACATTGCAGGAGCGTTTTTAACAATTGATGGAGGCAAATTCATTGACTCATCCAAAGACAGAATTCCATATTTATCACCTTTTTTAATAACATAAGCTGTTGAGCTAACATCATTATCCATGATCTCATCAAAAGACCAATTGTAGTGTGATTTCATTTTTTCGTCTAAAGCAATCCAGCCAGTATCTGTTTTACAAACGGCAAGTTCACGGTGTCTGGCATCTACAGCATTATATATGTAAGGTGATAAAGCTTTACCTGCCATGCACACAGCAAATTTTCCTGATTCATCCTTGCATGCGATCATTCCTTTTACCTTAACAGCTTCCCAATTTTCTCCGGCAAATCTGAATTTTTCACCAATGGATGTATAACCGAAAAAATCGTTTCCTTTTTTTGCGGCAACCCATTCGCTTTTAATAACAGTATAATTTTGTCCTGCAGATTCCTCAAAGATGTCCCTTTTTGTATTGGAATATGAATACAGTTCTGCAGCTCCCTTCATTTCTGCGATATAAAAATCTAAAGTATCCGTAGAAACCTTGGTTATCTTCACATATTCTTTAGGCAATAGTTCTTTTCCAAAATCAGTTTGTAAACCAAACATCCCTCCTTCTTCAACTATCACTGCCTTTTGACCTATTGCAACTCCGGCTAATAGTGTAAAGGCTACTAATAATGTTTTTTTCATGCTATAATTCAATTTCGGTGGCTAATATAAATAAAATTAGAATCGACAAATATTTTATTAGATCGACTTTTGATGCTTAGCAAATTTGAATCCAAACTATTGAAAACCAAAAAATAAAAAACCGACTTCTCATTTTCAGAAAAGTCGGTATCTCTATTTAAAGTTAGGTTGAGGCAATTATTTCAATACGGAGACATGTCCGCGGTGTTTTTCCTTCTCTTTAGAGTAATTAGTTCCAAATTCAACTTGCCAAATGTACACACCATCCTGTACCAAACCTCCTTCACCATAAGTTCCGTCCCATCCAACTTCATGATTATATGATTCAAATAGAATCTCACCATATCTGTCAAATATTGTCAGGTGATAATTGTAAATATCAAATCCTGAAAAGAACATTGGCTTGAAAGTTTGATTGAAACTGTCTCCATCAGGTGTAAATACATTAGGAACATAAAAAATCAAAACATCTTTAACTGTAATTGGTTTAGATAAAGTATCTGCACAACCATAATCATTTGAAGCTATTAGCGTAATAGTGTATGATTCATTTCCAACTTCAGGGAAGGTATGTGTCGGATTTTCTTCAAATGATATTACAGAAAGATCTCCAAAGTCCCACTCATAGTTTGTTGCCCAAATTGAATTATTTGTAAACTCAACCTCAGGTAATGTAATATCAGGTTGTTGTGGTGAGAAATTAAATAAAGCAAATGGTTCTGGAACTACATCTATATAATTTGTATAAGTATCCATTGAAGAACATCCTTCAGCTGTTGTAACTACCAAGGTAACATCATAAGTTCCACTTGAATAAATATTGGTTGCTGTTCCACAAGATGTTGCAGAATTACCATCTCCAAAACTCCACATACAAGATGTACCTGCAGGTATTGTATTATTGGTAAAATTCACTGTTAAAGGCTCACATCCAAATTGAACATCAGCTTGAAAATCTATCACAGGATTCGGATGTATAACAACATCAACCTGGTCTGTATTAGAACAGCCAAAGGCATCAGTACCTGTTACAGTATATGTAATGGTTCCAACGTTTTGAATGAAAGGTAATCCATCTGTAACGTTATTATCCCAAACATAAACACCATTTGAACCAGCTCCTGAACCTGTAAGTATGTTATTTGCATTTTCACAAGCCTCAACATCTGTTCCTGCATCAACCGGAGGGTTTTCATTTACTGTTACTGTAAAACCTGACACATCCAACACACAAGGTGCAATTGCAGATACAGTATAAGTAAATGTATAATCACCACCTGATAAGTTGCTCACATCAAAACCACCATTAGAGGTATTGAATTGACCTGAAGATGTTGTTTCTGCCCAAACTCCACCAGAATCAGCTCCAGATAGTAGTGAATTCAAATCAACTGTATTACCAGCAGTATTACAAATTGCGGTTGCATTATCGGCACCTGCTGTCACTTCTTGTTCAACATCAACGGTAAAATTGGCAACATCAGGCACACAAGGGTTGGTTGCTCCAACTGTATAAGTAAATGTATAAGTACCTGCCGCTACTCCAGATGCATCAAATACGCCTGATCCCGAATTAAATTGTCCAGATGCAGATGTTTCTGCCCAAGTACCAGTTCCATTATTACCATTTAATAATGTATTCAAATCTAAAGTTGTACCGGCTGAATTACACAAACTAGCCGAATTATCAGCTCCGGCAATTGCTTCTTGTTCAACATCTACAGTAAAGTTTGCTACATCTTGCACACAAGGTGCTACGGCAGAAATTGTATAGGTGAAATTATATTGTCCTGCAGCTAAACCAACAACATTAAACATTCCGGTTCCGGTATTAAACTGTCCAGATGAAGTAGTTTCTGCCCAAGTACCTGTTTGATTATTTCCATTTAACAATGTATTTAAATCTACAGAGTTACCCGCCGAATTACACAAAGCGGTATTATTATCAGCTCCAGCATCTGCATATTGTTCAATTGTGATATCAAAATCTGCAACATCAAGAATACAAGGCGCTATAGCTCCAATTGTATAAGTAAAACTATATACTCCTGCGGCCAAATTGGAAGCATCTAACATTCCTGTTCCTGCAGTAAATTGTCCTGAACCTGTTGTTTCTGCCCAAGTTCCAGTTTGATTATTACCGTTTAATAGTGTATTTAAGTCTAAAGATGTACCCGGGCTATTACATAATGAAGATATGTTATCTGATCCAGCAATAGCTTCCTGGTTAATAGTTATTGTGAATACGGCCTGATCACCAGGACAAGTACCATTTGGTGCAACATCATATGTAAAAGTATATGTCCCTGCGGTAACACCTGAAGCGTCCAACACTGCTGTACCTGTATTAAATTGATTTGAAGGTGTACCTGATGTTTCTGCCCAAGTACCTCCGGCATCTGCACCAGACAATAAAGTATTCAAATCTAAAGTTGTACCGGCTGAATTACATAATGTAGAAGTATTGTCAGCTCCGGCTGTAGGTAAGTCTGTTACAAGAATTGTGAAATTAGCTACATCCTGAGTACAAGGAGCAATTCCGGTTACTGTATATGTAAAGGTGTAATTGCCAGGAGTTAATCCTGAAGCATCTAAAATACCCGTACCAGCCGTAAATTGTCCTGAAGAAGTTGTTTCAGCCCAAGTTCCTGCTCCGTTATTACCATTTAATAAAGTGTTTAAGTCAAATGTTGATCCCGGAGAATTACAAATTGTTCCATTTGCATCTGCACCTGCCAAAGGCTCCTGATTGATAGTAATAGTAAATGTTGATTGATCTCCCGGACAAGGTCCTAAAGCAGGAACATCATAAACAAATGTATACACTCCGGCAGCTGTTAAGTCAGCATTTAAGACGCCTGTTCCCGTATTGAATTGTCCTGAAGGAGTTCCAGATGTTTCACTCCATGTCCCTCCGGCATCTGCCCCAATCAACAATGTATTTAGGTCAATTGATGAACCTGCATCATTACATAAAGTTGCATTGTTATCATTTCCAGCCGTTGGAAGATCAGTTACAGTTACTGCAAAATCAGCTATATCATCCAAACAAGGTGCTAAACCGGTTACTGTATAGGTAAAGTTATAAGTACCAGCAGTTAGATTTGAGGCATCAAATATTCCTGATCCTGCATTAAATTGACCTGATGATGTTGTTTCTGCCCATGTTCCCGTTGTATTATTACCGTTCAACAAAGTATTTAGATCTAAAGAAGATCCAACAGAATTACACAAAACAGCTGTGTTGTCATTTCCTGCTACAAGATTTGGTTGAATTGTATAAGTAAATGTTTGGGCTACACCTGTACATGTATTGGCAGATGGTGTCACAGTTACCGTTGCTACATTAGGCGTAGTTCCAGGATTTTGTCCTGTAAAGGCTAAAATAGTTCCGAATCCTGAACCTCCTAATCCTACAGACGTATTACTGTTGGTCCATGTAAAAGTAGAACCGGAAGTATTACCGGTAAAAGAAACCATTGTAGTACTTGATCCTGCACATACAACCTGATCTGCAGGATCAACCATTGTAGGCGTAGGATTTACAGTTATAGTAAACGTTTGAGAAGTTCCTGTACAACCATTTGCTGAAGGAGTTACTGTAATAGTTGCTGTTACAGGGCTCTGAGTTGTATTGGTAGCATTGAATGAACCAATGTTTCCTGTTCCGTTTGCGGCTAAACCAATTGATGTTGTTGAATTTGTCCAGCTATAAGTAGTTCCGGCAACATTTCCACTAAAGTTTACTGCTGTAGTAGCCGTATTATTACACAAAGTTTGGTTATTTGGTTGATTAACTGTTGGTGTTGGATTAACCGTAATTGTAAATGTTATTGGAGTTCCTGGACAACCGTTAGCTGTTGGTGTAACTGTAATGTTAGCAATTTGAGGAGTAGTTCCGTTATTAACCACATTGAATTGATTAATATTTCCTGTTCCCGAACCAGCTAATCCTATTGAAGTATTGTCATTTACCCAATTATAAGTAGTACCAGGTACTGCACCGGTAAAATTGATTTGTCCTGTTAGAGAACCGTTACAAAGAGTTTGGTTACCAGGATTATTCACAGTAGGCGTAGGAAAAACTGTAACACAAACAACGTTTGAGTAAGCAGTGGTTCCACAGTTAGTTACTGCAGCTCTAAAACAAGTATTAGTAGTTAGTACGCCTGTTGAAGCATTGGCAGCTGTTGCACCTCCCATATTGGTCCAAGGACCACCTGCATTAGGAGCAGATTGCCATTGAATTGTACCGGTATATCCTGTCAAAGTTAAGTTTGCAGTTTGACCAGGGCAAATTGGTGAAGGAGCTACTGCTGCAGTTCCAGGAACAGGTCCAGCAGGAACATAAGTTATAATAGCATATCCATTTCCGGCATTTGCACCTTGATTACATCCACCACCAAGAGGTGTTAAAGAAGATCCTCCAGATCCACCTCCACCGCCAAGATATCCTGAAGGCCAGCAGTCTGAACCACCGCCACCACCACCGTAGTAGCCACCGCCGCCTCCACCACCGGGACCATTTCCTCCGGTAGAAGCCCCGTAACATGGATCAAATGCACCATTTCCACCTTGCCCAAAAGAACCAGCTTGTCCACCGGCACCAGAACCCCAAGCGGTTCCTCCAGATCCTCCGGCAAATTGTGATCCTCCACCTCCGGGCTGACCAAAAATTCCAGTTCCTGTACCACCAGTTGCACATCCTCCTACTCCACCATTTTGATTGTAAGTTGAAGAACCTCCGGGTGATCCACCACCACCTCCGGCAACAGCTACTCTATCACCAAGCGTGTAAGGAGCGAAACTGATGTCAGTAGCACCACCTCCTCCACAAGCATCAAAAAATATACTTCCGTTAGATCCGTTTCCACCTCCGTTATATCCACCAGAATTGTTTCCACATCCACCGGCACAACCTACGTCAATTTGAATAGTTTGACCTGGAGTTACGGGTAAGGTTCCGGTTACAACTGCACCTAAACCACCGCCATTTCCACCACCTTGTGCTCCGGCAATTTCAATATTAATACTGGTAACACATGGAGGAACCACCCAGTTTTGAGGGGCGCCTGTACATCCAAAATTCACTGAAGTTTGAGCTACAGAAACATTTAATGCTAAAGTAGCCGGTAAAAAGAGTAGTAATAATCTTTTCATTCCTTGGTTTTTACATAAGGGTTCCTTTGACAAAATTGTCAGTAATCCATGGAAGAATGAGGTTCAAGAGGTTTAACGAAAAAAAGAAAAAGGGGCTCTTTTAAACGTTTAGTTTGTTTCTTCAGTAAATATAACGATCCGAATAAATGACCGTTGCCAAAAAGAAACTTTTTTTTATCTGAATTTGAGAATGTTAGTTGTCAGTTGAAAAAAGAACTAAAAATAAATTAAAAAGTTGGTGTGATTTTTTATTGAATAACACCATCAACTTTGATAGATTTTTTATATTTGCACCCGCTCAATTAAATTTGAGCAAGTTCATTGAAACGGTGAGGTGCCTGAGTGGCCGAAAGGACTTGTTTGCTAAACAAGCGTACCAGTGATGGTACCCGGGGTTCGAATCCCCGTCTCACCGCGTAATTAAAATTTTAGCCAATTTAAATTTGACTAGATTTTTTTTTGAAAGAAGTTGTTTAGGATAAATTAATAGCTATCTTTGCAACCGCTTTTAGCAGATCATTTAAATGATGCGATAAGCATTTTTTAAGAAGGTCTCGGGGTGTAGCGTAGCCCGGTTATCGCGCCTCGTTTGGGACGAGGAGGTCGCAGGTTCGAATCCTGCCACCCCGACAAGGAGATGAAAGAATCTCCTTTTATTTTTTTAGGTTTTTAAAGCCGAATGGTTGCGTAGCTCAGCTGGATAGAGCATCTGCCTTCTAAGCAGACGGTCGCAGGTTCGAATCCTGCCGCAATCACATAAAAAGCAAAGTCTGGTGTTTACACTGGACTTTTTTATTTTCTACCCCAAACCTTCCTCCACCAGCGCATTGGATGTCTTCTGACAATAAAGTTGTAGAGTTTGGGAAAAATCCTCTGGATGTATACAGATGTCACTTCAAATCCTCCTACGATTATATTTTGACGTGAAGGTTTTAATCTTTTGATGATCTTTTTTGCAGCTTTATCTGGATCCATTCCTAAGGCATGCGACTTTTCTAATTTACCATATGCCTTACCATGACCAGTTAGCTCCTTTTTTGTGATATTGGTCTTGATGAAGCCGGGCATTATTATAGTGACATTTAAATCACAATCAATCAATTCAGCCCTTAATGAATCAAAATAACCGTGTAAGGCATGTTTTGATGCTGAGTACCCTGAGCGTCCTGGAACCCCAACTACTCCTGCTATACTAGTAACAACTGCAAACCAACCTTTTTTTTGTTTTAAAAAGATTGGCATTACCTCTTTTGTTAGATCTACAGTTCCGAAAAAATTTGTTTCCATCACCTGACGGTCAATGGCTATTTCATTTTCAATCACTAAACCCTTTTGGGCGATTCCAGCATTGTGAATGAGTAAATCCAACGAACCTAGGGATTCAACTTTTTTGACGGCATTAACTACGCTTTCATGATTGGTTAAATCCAACGGCACCACGGTCATGTTTTCTCTACATGGACAATGGTCATCTATATAAGTTAAGCGTTCTACTCGTCTTGCTGAAATGATAACATTGGCTCCTAAGGCATTTAATTGAATGGCTAATTGTTTACCAATTCCTGATGAAGCTCCAGTTATCCAAATAGTCTTCCCTTTAAATCTACTTGACATAATCTAAATTCAGATGCATAGATAATCAACATCTGGTATATAGATAATGACAGTTGTCAGTTATAGGACCAATAAATAGATTTTGTAATTATCGTTCAATCAGAACTGTGTCGAGTACAACTTGTTGGTTTTTATGACTGTCTTCATTATTAAAACGATCTATCAACAAGTTTACCGCTTTCTTCCCTATTTCGGTAATTGGTTGTGCAATGGCTGATATTTTAGGATTTACAATATCAAAAATTTCAATGTCATCAAAACTGATGATCTTTACTTCATCCAGCGATTCTCCTCTTAAGGACAATTCTCTGATCAAAGCTTTTGCGATATTGTTGTTTACACAAAAAATGCCATCATAATCCTCATTCTTCAATTCATCTAGGGCAGTTTTAACGCCACCTTCAATATTATCATGAGGAATTTGAATAAGTTTTGCGTCATCTGCAGATTTTAAAGCTTCCATATACCCTTGGATTCTTTCAGAAATTGAAGATATATACACAGGTGAAATAGAAAAACAAACGGGTCTTTTAACTCCGCTATCGTATAAGAATTTCACGGCTTTTTTAGCTCCTTCTTCATTTGATACGGAAACTGAATCTACATCAAAATCATCAAATACTCTATCCACCAATACTAAAGGAAACTTGGTATCACGCAAACCATCAATTTCATTTTTACTATCAAATGATGACGCCAGGATCAAACCATCAATATTTCTATTAATAAGGTCAGAAATTAGTTTCTTTTCTTTTTGGACATCTTCATAGGTGTTAGATATAATCAAATTATATCCCTTTGCATATGCTTCTTGTTCAATTGCTTTACACAACTGACCATAAAACACATTAGAAATATCCGGAACAATAACGCCTATTGTATTTGTACGGCCTATTCTAAGGCCTCTGGCATACTGGTTTGGAATGTAATTAAGCTCTTTGGCTTTTTGACGTACTTTCTCTTGAGTTTGCTTGTTAATTCCGCGCTCATCTCCTTTTCCATTTAGGACCAAAGAAACCAGCGCTTTTGAAACTCCAAGACTTTCAGCAATATCTTTAAGTGATGCTTTTTTCATTGGTCTAAATCGGTTTTTTCAGGCTTGTACTAATTTAACTAAATCTTTTAGAGTGCAAAAACATTAGTGTAAATATTCGATTAGCTGCAAAAGCGCCAACAAAAGATATTGGCTTCCAATTATCCCTAAAAATTTTGATTTTTCATCCTCAATTCTCTGAGCGCTAAAATAAAACACCAGTATAAGCGCTATGGTTAATATATCATTTAAAACGTATAAGATTGGGAATCCTAGCAATATTAATGAAGGGATGAATAAACCTATTTCAACGATAAACGGAATTTTATTTTTAGTTTGAAGGTACTTTGCAAAGATCATTGCTAGTAAAAAGCCAAAGTAAGCCAGTATAAAGATCCATTTAAGCCATATAGCGTCATGTATAGTCTGTAACCATGATAATTCAAATTTCTGAATTAAAAACCCTACTGTGAAAGGATCTATCAAACAAAAGACAAGCTGTACAGGAACAAATAACAAGAGCACCCAACTGTAAGCCACTTTAGTGTTAAGCGCATAAAAAATCACCGACACTATTAGTAAAACAAGATGTTTAAGAAAAAAAGGTGTAACAAATCCTCCCTGTTGAAAGAGAGACATTATTCCAAAAATCAGAAATGTTAGGAAAATGGAACTTACTATTTTAAGCTCTCTGTCCATTTTAATTTAAAGCACACCAATAACTTCTTCAACGTAATCAAATGTTGAAAGAATTTCAGCTTTGCCATCAATAACAGCCACATCATGTTCAAAATGCGCAGAAGGCAATCCATCAGCTGTTAGTATAGTCCAACCGTCAGGTAATTGTTTGATCTTTTCTGTTCCCATATTTATCATGGGTTCAATGGCGATTGTTAAACCATTTTTGATCCTTTTACCTCTTCCTCTTTTACCATAATTAGGTACTTGAGGATCTTCATGAAGTTCAGTTCCCAAACCATGCCCAACCAACTCCCTAACTACTCCATAACCATGTTTTTCGGCATGTTGCTGAATAGCAAATCCAATATCCGAAATTCTATTTGAAGTGTTTGTAGCTTCAATACCAATGTACAAACACTCTTTGGTAACTCTTAATAAATCAAGTATTTCAGGCTTAACATCACCGATAGGAAAAGTATAAGCATGATCCCCAAAATAACCATCTAATATTGCCCCACAGTCAACAGAAATAACATCTCCGCTTTCAAATGGTTTGTCTGAGGGGATACCATGCACTATTTGAGCATTTGGAGAGATACATAAAGTATTAGGAAAATCATATTGACCTAAGAAAGCCGGAATAGCTCCTTGATCTCTTATATACTCTTCTGCAATTTTATCAATCTGCAAACCGGTTACTCCGGGCTTAATGATCTTTGCAATCTCCCCTAAAGTACGAGAGACTACCAAGGCAGCCTCTCTCATTTTTTCTATTTCTTCTAAAGACTTGTATTTAATCATCTCTTAGCTAAGCACAGATTTCACAAGATCAGCAGCTTCTTGTAATTGTACTGCCGAATGAACATTTAATCCAGAAGCATCAATTAATTGTTTAGCTTCTTCTGCATTAGTTCCTTGTAATCTAACAATGATTGGCACAGGAATTTCTCCCATATTTTTGTAAGCATCAACAACTCCTTGCGCTACTCTATCACATCTTACAATTCCTCCAAAAATATTAACCAAAATTGCCTCAACATTTGGATCTTCTAAGATAATTCTGAAAGCTTTCTCAACGCGTTCAGCATCTGCAGTACCTCCTACATCTAGGAAGTTAGCAGGATTTCCTCCAGACAATTTGATAATATCCATAGTAGCCATTGCTAAACCGGCACCATTAACCATACAACCTACGTTTCCGTCAAGATTAACATAGTTCAAACCAGCTTCACCAGCTTCAACTTCCAATGGATCTTCTTCAGTTTTGTCACGCATATCTGCGTAATCTTTATGTCTGTATAATGCGTTATCATCTAAAGTAACTTTAGAGTCAACTGCGATAATTTTATCATCTGATGTTCTCAATACAGGATTAATCTCAAACATTGAAGCATCACAACCTTCATAAGCTTTATATAAAGCGTAAACAAACTTCACCATTTCTTTGTGCGCTTGTCCGCTTAATCCCAAGTTAAAAGCTACTCTTCTAGCCTGGAATCCTTGTAAACCAACTCTTGGATCAACAATTTCTTTGAAAATCAAGTGTGGAGTAGCTTCTGCTACCGCCTCAATATCCATTCCTCCTTCAGTTGAATACATGATCACGTTTCTTTCAGACTCTCTGTCCAATAAAACTGACATATAAATTTCTGACGGTTCTTGAGCACCCGGATAGTAAACATCTTCTGCCAATAAAACTTTGTTCACCTTTTTACCTTCAGCAGAAGTTTGCTTAGTAACAAGATGACCACCCAAAATTCCTTTTACTTTGTCTTCTAACTTATCAATTGAAGGACAAAAAACAACTCCATTTGAACCTGTTTCTGTCACAACTCCTTTTCCTCTACCTCCTGCATGGATTTGTGCTTTTACAACAATACCTTCAGTACCAGTAAGTTCTTGAAGTTCTTTTGCTTTTGACATTGCGTCTGCTGCATTATCCACAACAACGCCTCTTTGTACAGTTACACCGTAACTTTCTAAAATCGATTTTCCTTGATATTCGTGTAAGTTCATTTGGTTATTGATTTATTGAGGCTTTAAAGTTAGTTTTAATCAATTAAAATCCAAGTGAATTTGGTGTGCAAATGTTTATTATTTTTAAAGGAAACATAATTATTAATTCTAAAACATTGAAAAATGAGTTATTACAAGACAATTGATGGTGTAAAATATGACAAAGAAATTTTAGACTTGGCCGACAAATTAACGGCAGGACAAGGAGATGGTAGATTATCAGTTGATGATGCCGGACAATTACTTGAAGCAGTAAAAGATGGTGGAACTTATACAGACATTGAGAAAGAAACTATGGCTTATGTAAGAGATAATTATCAATGGACTGACGCAGCTGATGAATGGTTTAGAACTGAAATCAGAAAATGGGCAGGCACTAAATAGAGTCAAGAGTCAAGAATCAAGAGACAAGAATCAAGAGTCAAGAATCAAGACTTTTGATTGAGCTTTCAGGAATTAAATGGAGAGTATTAATTTCTCTTTTTAATTCCTGATTTTTTTTTAAATCTTCACGCCTATAATGCAGATATCATCAATCTGTTCTAGATTTCCCTTCCACTCATTGAAAAAAGACTCTAGGTTTGATTGAATTTCATTGAAACCTAAAGATTGGTATTCCAATAACTTATTTTTGAACTGAGTTATTTTCAATTTCTTTCCTCTATCACCACCAAACTGATCAACATATCCATCAGATAACATAAACAATTGATCATTTGTATTCAGATGAAAGGTCTGCGATTTAAACGGACTGCGTTTGGCAAAATAACCTACCGGTTGTCTATCTGCCTTTAATTCAATAAAGTCGTTATCTCGACAGATCAAAAGGTTATTCATTGCTCCGCTAAACTGAAGTTCATTTATTTTAAGATTGATTTTTGCAAAAGACATATCCATTCCGTCCTTTGCTGTTTGTCCATCCTTTGTAAATTCTTCTTCAATAATCTTAGTTAGTGTATCCAGTACTTCATTAGTTTCAGTAATCCCCAAATCTTTCACTACATGATTTAGGGCATTATAAGCTACCATTCCTACTAAAGCGCCAGGAACACCATGTCCTGTACAATCAATAACCGAGATATATGCATGGCTCTCATCTTCATGAAACCAATACAAATCTCCTCCTATAATATCCTTTGGTTTAAAGATGACAAAAGCATCCGCAAAATGATTTTTAATTCGATTAATATGTGGAAGTATAGTGCTTTGAATACGTTCAGCATACATGATGCTATCCAAGATATCTCTATTCTTTTCTTCTAACAGTTCATTTTGCTCTTCAACTTTATTTTTTTGTTCTTCAATTATTTTGGCCGTTTTGGTTCTGATTCTATAGGCTCTGAAAATGAAAACAAAAAGTAAAATCATTCCAATCAAAATAATGACACCAAATTGCAAGGTTCTTTCTTTATCTGCTATTTCTTGCTGATGTTCTAATTTTTGCACCTTCTGGTTTTGTGCTGTTTTTAAACTATCCAGATAAGATTTTTTTTCAAATTCGTACCTCACGCCCAATCGTGCAATTTCATCTTTATTATCTCTGTTAAAAATTGAATCCTGAAACTGAGTATATAATTTCAAATAGTGAAATGCATCCTTCACTCTACCTTGTCTTTCATAAATATCTGCCAATAAATTTGTTGACTGAACTATTAGCGTTTTGGCCTTTATTTTTTGAGCTTGTTGATACCCCTGTTCTGCATAATACTGAGCAGAATCTAAGCGATTATCCAAATAATGCGCCCGAGCTAACTGAACCTTAATTTCAGTGATTCCCCAATTATCAGCAGAAGAGTTCCAGATTTTTTGAGATTCAGAATAAAATTTAAGCGCTCCTTTTGCATCTCCTTTTGCCATGTAAACATCTCCCATTGCAGCAGCCGAACTTGCCATTGGACGTAGCATTCGCAATTCAGTAAATAATTGATTAGAAATAATAAATCTACTTTCAGCAGCATCAAGTTGGTTGTTTCTCAATGCCAGATAACCAATATTTAAATTAGCATAGGCAATTCCTTTTTTATCTCCAATAAGACTATCAATCTCTAAGGTTCTTCTGAAATAAACTTCTGCCTTTTCATAGTCACGCATGTGTTCATAAACCTCACCAATGTTGTTTAGATTTACTGCAATTGCGGATGAATCTTTTATACTCTCAACAATTTTTAATGATCTTTCCCAATAATCAATGGTTTTAACAAAATCACCCTGATCATAAAAAACCCCACCATAATTAATGTATACTTCAGACAGGCCTTTTAAGTCGTTAATTTCATTGAACTGTGTTATGGCTTTTTCATAATAAATTGAAGCTGTATCAAAACTTGCTTTCCAGGCATAAGATCTACCAATAAGAATATATGACTTACCTACCTTATCCTTGAAATCATAGCGCTTAGCCATTTCAAGTGCAGTTTTTGCCACCACTCTTCCGCTATCAACATTGGTAAAAAGTAACTCAGTAGATACCGCCAACAATGAATTTACTTTGGCAATGGGGGTTTCTGCTTCTTTATTTACCTGCCATAAAGAATCCACTTTATCCTGAGCATAAGCAACACTCATCAAAAGTGATAAAATCGTTATGTAGAGAATTTTCCGCACTCAGTTAAATGTACCTAAAATACTAGTTAACAACCTAAAAGGTTTTAAAATTGATTACAAATAGCCCATTATTGCGTAAGAAACATATCCAATCCACTCATGAATGAGTCTTTCCCAGTTGGTTAGTGTACTTACGTTAGGAATTAAAAACTGGTCAAACTTATACCCTCTTTTTTTTCCGGTATAATGATCCGTTGTAAAAGTGTCAAAATGTTCAAAACCTGCCTCTTTAAATACAGCTCTGGACCTTCTCATATGCAGTGAGGATGTTACCAAAAGTATACTTTGAATATCATTTCGATTATCAATAATCTTTTTAGATTCAACAGCATTCTCGTAGGTGTTTTTAGACTTGTTTTCAACTAAAATATCTTCCTCAGGAATTCCATTTTCTACAAGTACCTTTTTAAATTGGACAGCCTCATCCAATTCATCAGCCATTACATAACCATTGTTCCCTGAAATTAAAATATTGTCCACTTTTCCAAGGTGGTATAAGTTAATGGCCTGCCAAATTCGGTCCCCTCCTCTTCTCATACTCAAGCGATCTAAATTTGAATCATACTCTGCCATTCCACCAAGTACAATCGCACAATCATAATGTCCAACATCTTCAATCTTTGTTCCGTCTACTTCCCACATCCTTGCAAACTCAAGAAAGATAAATGAATTAGAAAAGAATAAAAGCGCAATGATTCCTCCTCTAAAAGTGTACTTTTTAAGTTTCGGTCTTTTGGTAATCCAAGAAATAATTAAAGCGATTATCACCCATGAAAAAGGATGGGTTAAAAACGAAAATATCTTGGATAAAATGAAAAACATGTAACAAATATATTACTGTTTTCTATCAATTAGTCTTGATTTGTTGAGTAAGTCAAGTTTAGATCCCTCAATCCCCAACAATTTTTCAACTTCATTTTCTATAATTTGATTATCAAATCCATTATCTCTTAAATAATGAACCAATTTCAAAACTGTAAAGGCATCAAACCATTGAAAAAGTCTCTTTTGGAATGATTCATAAGAAGTAGAATTACTTTTTACATTATGCAATTTTTCTAAAAAGTCAACTTCTTTCAACCACAATTTATAAGCTGTGTGAATGGGTAAATCATCAATCTTCACCTCACTTTCAAAGAATTCAGGAATTAGGGATATGAACACCTTTATTTGCTTAAAAATCTCAAAATTGTAAGTAAAGTATTCTTCCTCCTCTGTTTCCATCCAATCTGCAATTGCTTTACCAGTTCCAAAAGGAACACGATCAGATGTTCTTGGAGAAGGAATTACTCGTGTAGAGTTCAACTCAGTAAAATTGCCTAATTGGATAATTTTGTGAATGAAATAAAAATCTTCCCCAGCCTTTCTTTTATTCATTCCTCCTTGCTTTTGATATGCACTGGAACGCACAGCCATACTTGAACCAACTGTGTGAAAATTATAAGGCAATCCACAATAATCAAAGCACTGCTTATAGTATCTTAAATGCAATTCATAATTGATAATACCTTCATAGATTTTCTGAGAATACTCTGTACCATTTAAAGGATGTTCAAAATAAATTGAGCAAGCGGGTGACTTTGGGTTTTGATTGAAATGATTTTCAATTTCTACCAAATAATTAGGATCACATTGGCTATCTGCGTCAAAACAAACGATAATTCCATCTTTATTGATTTTGTCAAAACGAGTAACTGCTTCATCCATTCCTATTTTTCTTGCCAATCCTACTCCCGCGTGTTTTTTCGGTAAATTAGGTTGATGAATTAAGAAAAAATTAATCCAATCTTCACTTTGATTCCAGGAATTGAAACTTTCAATGGATTTTAGATTTTGAGATTTAATATCATCTTGATGATGTTCTCCGGAATTTATTACCACAATTACTTCTACAGCTCCTTTTGGTCTTATACAATTCTTTATGGACTGCAATGAAGTGATTAAATCAGGTTCATTAAAGCAAGGAATTACAACAATTATTTCGGTATCCTCTGCAACGTTTTGTGCAAGTTGAGGAGGTAAAAAACCATACTTGTTAAGATAGAAATTCACTTAAGGAGCAATTCGGAATTTTCTCCAACCTTCTTCAGCCTTTTGATAGCAAAGTCTATCGTGAAGCCTTCCTAATCTTCCTTGCCAAAATTCAAAATAAGACGGTTTAATTAGATATCCGCCCCAATGTGGTGGACGTGGAACTACATCCGGATATTTTTCTTCAAAGAATTTAACTCTTTCTTCAAGTGTAGCACGATTATCTATTTCACTACTTTGCTCAGAGGCCCAAGCACCAATTTGAGAAATCCTTGGTCTACCGGCAAAATATTCATCTGAAATGGAATCATCCACTTTTTCTGCAACGCCCTCTATGCGCACTTGACGTTCAGCACAATCCCAATGAAACAATAAAGCAACATTATGATTTTGACTGATTTGACCACCTTTTCTGCTCAGGTAATTGGTATATATAACGATTCCTTCTTCCAATAAATTGCGCATGTATACCATTCGGGATGATGGCTTTCCGTCTGCGTTAACAGTGCTAATAGCAACTGCTTGCGGATCTGCACATCCTTGTTCAATGGAATCTTGATACCACGAACTAAAAAACAACATAGGATCCTCAAAAGGGAAATCTTCCAATTTCCCTTTGTTAAAGTCATATCTTCCTGTGTTGTCTGAACTCATTTATTCTTCTTCAGAGTTAATATCAGCTTCTTCCGGCTCAATTTCCTCTTCTTCTTCATCTTCATCATCACCGGCAGCATAAGCTACATTGATATTTGGAGAAACAATTTCTTCTTCCTCCTCCTCATTAGACATTTCATAATTTTCTGCAGCAAACTCAGGATCATAAGGATAAATTTCCATCAAAGGAGTTTTGGTAATATTGGTAATTTCAATAGTTGCCATTAAGCCCTTTAAACTCTCCTCAATTCTCTCATATGCTTCCTTAATGTTTACGGCATTAACCAGATAATTATGATTGATTTTTTTCTCTTTTCCAGAATCAGCATCTTCTGTTACATAGCTCACTTTAGCTTTGTACCAAACATCTGAATCATCATATTGAAAAATATCCTGAAAATCAGTTTTAGCAATTGATGTCACCAAAAATTCACCACGAATGTACTCCCCAACTTCTTTGTAAATTCTAGCTTCAGCTTCTGTAAAAGACATTGAATTCACCAAATAAGGTTCAGTCACTCTTTTTAAAGTTCCATCCGTAAATTCTTTCGTAAATTTTACTTTGATTGTATACCAGGTATTCATGAAATTTGATTTGTTATTTGTTAAGGCTGTTCTTAAAATTAACTTCTTGAACAGACCGACAAATATACCTTAAAATTCATGAATTTTATCATTCCACCACACCCAATATGTAGAAGCCCCCATTTTCATTAAAATGGTGTTACCATGAAGTTCAAAACTTTGAACTTTGCTTCTGGTAATTTCCACTTCTTTACCTCGCACAAAAGCACTTACACCTCCCCATTGATTGGTATAAGCTACAATTCCTCCATCAACTTGATAGTTCCCAACTTTCGTATTGAAAATTTGGTAAATTTCCATTTGATACCAAATTTTCATGATTCCCACATCTCTGAAAATCACCACTGAATCTTGAACATCTATATTTTGAAGATCAAACCCAAGCTCCATGGTTTCTTCCTCTCTAAAAATCTTGTGCGTTTCTGATTGATCTTTGTAATAAATAAAATTATCTCCACACCTGAAATTTAAAGCGTGCTGGGGTTCAACATCAACTACATAACCATTATCAAAAGCAGAAAAAGTTCCACTTTGAGGATCGTTAAAAGCCACAACATCCTGACCAGCCCTTATTACTCCTAAGGAATTCCAACTATAAATAGGATAAAATTTACCGTGCCAAAAGACGGATACATTTCCTGCATTATCTCTATATACAAAAGTGTTTTCCCCTACATGATCAGGCATTAAAGGATAATTTCCAACTACCATAGCTACTTCATGAACTTCATCTTCATAGTAGTATTTTAGATATCCACCTATATTGTCTTGCCATACAACCAGGCTATCACCTACCCCAAATGAAATAGCATTGGATGTTAAAATATGTTTTACTCCTCTATCAAAAACCCTTAATACTGATGCCGTCTGCACTAAAAGTAAATTATCTGTATCAAATATTTTGGTGTGTGTTTGAGCTACCATTGTTTGCTCTCCGTAGAAATTCACATATATATCACCTTTAGAATCCACAAAACATACATATTGGTTGTCAATGTGCAGTTCTTTGGTAGGTTGATAATAAATCTGTGTCAATGAACCTGAATCAAACTTGTAAAGTCTATTATTCTGGTCTGCAAACGCAGTGATATTCTGTGCAAAAGTAGCAGCAGTTATAATAATGGCGGATAAGAGCAATAAATGTTTCATACTATGTTGTAAAGTTAACTACAAAAAAAATGCCGCAATCAACTTGGTGATTGCGGCATTTAACGTTATCTCTAAAAATTTATTTCTTTGATTCCATTTCAATTGCCATTTCAACAGCATTGTAAACATTGGCAATTTTACCAGTTTCACACAAAGCTTTAAAAGGTACAGTTTTAGTTTCGTCTCCTGGCAATGTAGTTTCAACTTCAGAAACATCCTGACCTGAAGCCAAAATAATATCTCTGATTTCGAACATTGTCAATTTAGGGAAATACGATTTCAACAAAGCAGCTAAACCTGTAACCATTGGTGCAGCCATTGATGTTCCTTGAGATTCTTCATAATCACTTTGAGGAACTGTTGAATAGATTTCTAATCCCGGAGCGTAGATATCAACTTCTTTTTCAGAATAATTTGAGAAAGATGCCGCTAAACCATTCACACCTTTTTTAGCATTTGGTTTACCATATCTAGTAGATGCTCCAACTTCGATCCAGTTAGTAAATTCTTTGTCCATTGAATCATACTTAGGTGAAGGAAAATTATCGTTTTCTCCAATATCTTTTCCGTCATTACCTGCAGCATGGATTAACAAAACTCCTTTTTCTTCAGCATATCTAATAGCTGCGATAACTTCATCTTTATATGGTGAATAAGATTTACCATAACTCATGTTAACCACTTGAGCTCCATTATCCACTGCGTATCTGATTGCCAAGGCAACATCTTTGTCTCTTTCATCACCATCAGGAACAGTTCTGATAGACATGATCCAAACGTTATCAGCTACACCGTCGTTTCCAATTCCATTTCCTCTAGTAGCAGCAATAATTCCTGAACAGTGAGTTCCGTGCATTGCATCAGGACCCTCAACATCATTGTTTCCGTAGAATTTATCATCAAAATTAGCCGGATCATCACCGATAATTTTTCTTGCATCATAATCTACATTGTAGTGATAATCAACTCTCGCTTGGAAGATTTCAGTGTAATGTTTTAAAGTCTCAACATCTAAACCATTAGCAGCTAATCCGTAAAGCATTTCTGCTTCTGTACCAACTTCATCATCTTTTTTAAGCTTTTTAAGCTCTTTTAAAGTATAGCTGTCTTTACCTAGCTTTTTCTTTACTTTTTCATCAGCTTCTTTTGTCTTGTCATACAAGTCACCGATAACAGCCATGGTTTTCTCAGCATTACCTTTGCCTTTAGCTACTTCTTCTTTTAGCTTTTTATATAAGTCATATTCTTTCTTTTCATCATCAGAAAGGTCAGAATATTCTTTACCTCCATATTTTGCTTCGAATCCTTTAAGCATTCTGGTCATTTCCAGCTGCTCATGATTTACATTTTCACCATCAGCATTCCCTAGGAAATTCCATCCGTGAACATCATCAATGTATCCATTTTTGTCGTCGTCAATTCCATTACCAGGAATTTCATCCGCATTAGTCCAGATGCTTCCTTGTAAATCTTCATGCTCAATATCAACACCTGAGTCAATTACAGCAACAACTACTTTTTCAGACTTACGTCCACTTAATAACTTTTTGTAGGCATTCTCTGTATTCATGCCGTATTTTGCTCCGTTGTACCAGTTCAGTTTCTTTTTATCATAATCCTGAGCTGTTGCAGAGAAAGCAATCAATACTACATAGACTGCTATTAATTTCACGATTCTTCTCATTTCAATAAACTTTTAGTAATGTAAAAGTAGATATTTATTGCAATTAGACTAATTGGATATTCATAAAAGGTCATATTTATGTGATAACCGATTAAATCTTTGGATGAATAAAATTCATAAAGTATCTTTGAGCTAACCAATGAGGCAATAATTGCGTCTTGAAATTAAATCCTTGAAGTGAAATTAGTTGGACTTATATTTCTTTTAACACTTTCCTTTTTTAGCTGGGGACAAACTTATCCTTATGGAGAAAGCATATCTTTTAGAAAGCAAAAGGAAAAGAATCCGTCGCAGATTGTTGACTATGGTGTAAAAGGAGACTTGAATAGATTAAAATCAAATTCTTCTATTCATTATAAGTATAGCAATGCAGACTGGCATTTTATTAGATGTACTTCAGTTGAACTTTCATCACTGATTCAAAACGGTATTATTACTCAAGTATATTTTTCACCGGGAAAACCATCAGTATTGTGTGATACTATGAGAATAGTTCAAAACATTGACTCTATTCACAACGGTAATTACCCTTTGAATAGTTCATTTACTGGTAAAGGTGTAATAATTGGTTATGTAGATACCGGAATAGATTACAATCATTTGGATTTTCAAAACAGTGATGGTAGCACTAGAATATTGTACTATTGGGATCAAACCTTACCTTTTGATGCTCAATTAACTCCTCCTAAATATAATTACGGTCAGGTGTGGGATAGCACACACATCAATAGTGGAACCATTACCTCAATAGATAACAATGCGCATGGAACCACTGTATCCGGAGCCGGATCTGGAAATGGACTTGCTACAGGTACGCATAAAGGAGCAGCTCCGGAGAGTGATATAATAATTATAGAAACCAATTTTTCTTCACCTAACTGGACAATGACCGTGGCTGACGCTATAGATTTTGTTTTTTCAATGGCAGATACTTTAGGTAAACCAGCAATTGTAAATACAAGTGTTGGTGATTATTTAGGATCTCATGATGGATTAGACCCAGCCGCACAGTACATTGATAGTTTATTGAATGATCAAACAGGTAGAATTGTGGTTGCAGCAGCAGGAAATTCAGGTGCACAAGGAAAATATCACTTACACGGAGATGTAAATGCAGATACTTCCTTTACCTGGTTTGATGTTAACATGAGTTCAACCTTTGGAACTCCTTCAGTTTATTTTGATTTATGGGCAGATACAGCAGATTTTAAAGATGTTTATTTTGCTTTTGGTGCAGATAACCCTAATCCTACTTACGACTTTAGAGGGAGAACAGGTTTTTACAATATTCAATCCTTAATTAATACCACTACTTTGGATTCTATATATGTAAACGGAAACAAATTGGCGCCTGTTGAATTTTATTGTGAAGAAGTAAACGGTGTTTATCATATTGAAGCATTATTAGAAAATATTGACTCTACTTCTTATTCTTACAGATTTGAAACTTATGGTAGTGGTGCTTATGATTTATGGTCAGGTGCATGGATAGGACTTAACAATATTAAATCAACCAATCTTCCTTTAGTAGGAGATTTTCCGGATATAGCATACTATCATTTACCTGATACTTTGATGACTACTGTAAGTTCTTGGACCTGTTCACCTTCTGTAGTGACAGTAGGTAACTTTACAAATCGCAAACAATATTTAGACTACAATTCAAATTGGTATTACGGAGCATATCCTCCGGGTATGTTAAGTGTTAATTCAAGTAAAGGTCCTAACAGACAAGGGGTAACAAAACCGGATGTAGCTGCATCTGGAGACTTAATTTTAGCCAGTTGCCCACTTTGGTTATCTGCTAGTTTACAATCATCAAACCCTGCCATGTTAGATGTAGATGGACAACACGTGCGAAATGGAGGAACATCTATGGCCTCTCCAGTAATTGCGGGAATTGCTGCACTTTATTTGGAAAAATGTCCTGCTTCTACATACCAAGAATTTATTGATGATATACATTTGAATGCATATGAAGACAGTTGGACAGGAACTACTCCGAATCAAGCTTATGGATATGGTAAAGTAAATGCGTTTCAATTATTGAATCAAACCAATTCACCATTAACACTTTTGGGAGACACATTAATTTGCGAAACCCCAATCACATTTGAGACAGCAGAAAATAACTTTGCTTCTTATGACTGGCACAATGGAGACACCAATCCTTCATTAACTATTGATTGGGATGACACAGTTCATGTTACAACTACCAATAGTCAAGGATGTACTTTTTATTCAGATACAATAATTGTTGTAAAGGGAACGCTTCCTACTTTTCCTGTGATAAATCAAATTGGCGGAGGATTAATTACTTCTCCAGCTGATTCAATTCAATGGTATTATGAGGGCACACCTATAGATAGTGCAAATGCACAATTTTATAATCCTGATACTACCGGGGAATATTCTGTAGAAGTTTTTGGTGCAGAAGGATGTTCTTATTTATCATCCCCTTATTTCATTGACTTATCTCAAATACATGAGTTGGAAAGCAATGAGTTTATCGTATTACCAAATCCATTTGATGATCATTTTAGCATCATTAAAAATGAATATTTTGACATTCATTTCATTGTAACAGATATCAGAGGAAGAATGGTTTATGAGTATGACGAAATCGATTCAAACCAGCAATTCATTGAGGTTGATATGAGTACCGAAAAATCCGGTGTTTATATCTTGCAC
Organism: Paracrocinitomix mangrovi; assembly: GCF_019740355.2. GTDB lineage: Bacteria > Bacteroidota > Bacteroidia > Flavobacteriales_D > Crocinitomicaceae > Paracrocinitomix > Paracrocinitomix mangrovi. The sequence goes on from NZ_CP091819.1 coordinate 799,230, forward strand.
TTACAGTATGGAGACAATTTCACTACTTTCCGTTTGGTGAAAAAATAATTTCTATTTTTGGCGAAATAAATTTTTGAATGGACTTAAAAGGAATCATTGCAATTTCAGGTAAACCGGGATTATTTAAGGTTGCCGCGCAAGGAAAAAACAACATTATTGTAGAATCATTAGATACAGGAAAAAAGTTCCCTGCGTTTGCTACAGATAAAATTTCTGCTTTAGAAGACATCTGCATATACACTTATGAAGAAGATATGCCATTGCTTGATGTTTATACCAAATTAGCAGAAAAAGAAAATTACAAATCTTCTATCAGTCATAAAGAAGCTCCAGATAAATTGAGAGAACACATCACATCATATCTTCCGGATTATGATGAAGACAGAGTATTTGACGGTGACCTTAAAAAGTTGTATCAATGGTACAATATCCTTGTTGATAAAGGATACATAGTTAAAGCTAAAGCTGATAAAAAAGCTAAAGCAGCCGAAGAAGAAGAATAAATATTCATAAAGACAGATATTAAAATCCGTTTTGACTTAAATAGTCGGAACGGATTTTTTAATTTTAGCACTATGGAAGTGAAAAGAAAACCAAGAAGATTTGTCGCAGAAGATTTAGTTATAAATAACTGGACAGACATTAAACCATATTTTGATCAACTTTTAAATGCTGAAATTAATTCAGTTGAAGATTTTAAAGATTGGTTATTAAAAAACTCTGAATTAGAAGCTGTTTTAGAGGAAGATATGGCATGGAGATATATCAAAATGACTATTGACACTGCCAATCAGGAAGCTGCAGAACGTTATAAAAAGTTTGTTACAGAAATAAATCCTCCAATCTCTGAAGCATCCAATATTTTAAATCAAAAATTGGCTAATTGTCCTTTTAAAGATGAATTGAAATCTGAAGCAGATCAGATTTACTTTAAAAAGGTTGAAACGGCAATTGAATTATTCAGAGAAGAGAATATTCCATTGCAATCAAAGTCTCAAACACTTGCTCAAGAGTACAGTGGAGTAATTGGTGCTCAATTGATCACTTATAATGGAAAAGAACTCACATCACAACAAGCAGCAAAGTTTTTAAAAAACCCGGATAGAACTATCAGAAAAGAAGTTTACGACTTGTTATATGATAGAAGAATTCAAGACAATGAAAAGCTGGAAGAGATATTTGATGAATTGGTAAAAACAAGACATGAAATAGCTACTAATGCAGGATTTGACAATTACAGAGATTACAAATTCAAAGCCATGAATCGCTTTGATTATTCTGTACAAGATTGTTTTGATTTTCACCAATCTGTTGAGGATTTCATTGTTCCTATTCACAGAAAAATTCAACAGGAAAAATTGAACAAATTTGGATTTGAAAAATTCAAGCCATATGACACAAATGCAGATCCTGAAGGTAAAGCACCATTGGAGCCATTCAAAAATGGAAAAGAACTATTAAACAAATCCATTGAAATATTTGGAAAGATAGATCCTTATTTTGCAGACTGTCTTGAAACAATGGATGAAATAGGACATCTTGATCTTGAATCAAAAAAAGGTAAAGCGCCGGGAGGATATAATTATCCATTGTATGAAATAGGTATTCCTTTTATTTTCATGAATGCAGCAGGTTCTTCAAGAGATGTGATCACCATGATTCATGAAGGTGGACATGCAGTTCATTCATTTTTAACAAAGGATTTGAATTTGACATCTTATAAAAGTTTCCCTTCAGAAGTTGCGGAATTAGCGTCTATGTCAATGGAACTTTTGAGCATGAAATACTGGGAAGTATTTTACGATCAGGAAGATGAATTAAAAAGAGCAAAAAAGGAGCATCTAGAAGATATCATCATGGTATTACCATGGGTAGCAACAATTGATGCTTTTCAGCATTGGATTTATGAAAATCCTGAGCATACAAGAGAACAGAGAAAAAGTCAATGGCTTAAATTGAGTGATCGTTTTGGTACCGGATTAACTGATTGGGATGGATATGAACAAGCTAGAGATTATGCCTGGCATAAACAATTGCATTTATTTGAAGTTCCATTCTATTATATAGAATACGGCTTCTCACAATTGGGAGCATTAGGCGTTTGGAAAAACTCACTGGCAGATGAAAAGAAAGCAGTTGATCAATACAAAGGAGGCTTAGCTCTTGGATATACTAAAGACATCAAGAGTATTTATAGTGAAGCTGGTGTAAAATTTGATTTCTCAAGTGGATATATTAAAGAGTTGTCAGAAATGCTGGTTGATCAATTGAACAAAATATGACCATAGACTTAGGAAGCATAAATACTGTTCAGGAAATTCATCTGAAATTCAAAACCGAACTTGGTTTTTCAGATGACTATAAAATGAACTGGAATGCTTTTTGGGAAGCCATTTCATCTTTATCAGATTTGGAAGAAGATGTAAGTATTCTTCATTTTAAACACATAGAAGAAATTCTACCATCTGATGCAGACATTTTACGCGAGCTAATTATGGACTTTAATAGGCTTGATGGTGAATATGAAATGGCAATAGAAAATGAAATGTATGAATAAAAAAAAGCCTCTTAATAGAGGCTTTTTTATTTTTTTATTAGTTAAGAATTAGCTCAACTGTTTTCTTTTTAGTCTTGTGAACTTCCAATGATTTTGAAAATGCCAGGATATTGTTGAGCACATCTTGTCTTGGCTGTTTCTTAGTTTTTTCGGAAGTTGTTAAATCAGTGTAAATTTTTTGCATAGGCAAATAAGGGTTTGTTTTTTAATTGTTTAAATAGTAAACGGACCTATTTTTTATTTATTGTCAGCAGTCAAAAAAAAATCCCGCTTGATTTTCAAACGGGATCCATATATCTAGATTTTATAAGACTTTAAGCTGTAATTGAAACATTGTGTTTATCTACCAACTTTCTCAAATTAATCAATGCATAACGCATTCTTCCTAAGGCAGTGTTGATACTAATATCTTCTTGCTCGGCAATATCTTTAAAACTCATGCCTTTAAAGATTCTGTCTTTCAACACTCCTCTTTGCTCTTCAGGTAAATACTCCACTAATCTCACAACATCTAACTCAATTTGTTCTTTAATTAGATCATCTTCTACATTGTTATCCATTAGCTTAAGTACTGAGAAAATATTAAAATCCTCACTTTTAGAGCTAGATTCTGACACCATCTGCATCTTCTTAGCTTTTCTAAAATGATCAACAATAAGGTTGTGCGAAATAGTCAAAACCCAAGGTAAAAACTTACCTTCTTCATTGTAAGTTCCATTTTTAAAAGTTCTAATCACTTTAATAAAAACTTCTTGGAAGATATCATTGGCTAAATTCTCATTTCTAACTTTAGACATGATATAACCAAAGACCCTGTCTTTATTGCGATTTAATAAAATTTCGAATGATTTTTCGTCTCCAGAAAGATACGCTCGTATCAATTCCTTATCAGATAAAACTGCTTGTCCCATAATCTACTCTTATTAAACCCTTCTCTATTTTTAGAGTCTGATAATTAAAATATCAGCACGGGCGTTTTTTTCATTTAATAATCAAAAGAGTAAATTTCTAGTCTATAGGCAATTCAGTTTTTTTGTTGCTTTCCAAATATAGCCGATTTGGTTTATTATTCAAAATACAAACTACCATCTGGCTATAAAAAATTTTTAATGGTAGCTTTTATTGATTTAACGGTAATTTAATTTTAAAGGTTGGGTATAAATATTTATTAAAAAGCCATTAGTATTAAATCAATAGTAAGACAACTAAGTGGTACAAAAAGTTACATACCCTTTATTTTATCCTTGATTCTATTCTATTATTAACAGAAGTGCAGTAGTTATTTATTAAATTTGGTATCCCTTAACAACAAGATGCCAAAACTCAAAGAAATTGAAATAAAAGGAGCTCGCGTTCACAATTTAAAGAACGTTGATGTCACCATTCCGCATAACGAATTAATAGTAATTACAGGACTTTCAGGATCAGGAAAAAGTTCATTAGCATTTGACACGCTCTTTGCTGAAGGACAAAGAAGATACGTTGAAAGTTTATCTTCTTATGCAAGACAATTTTTAGGCAGACTTGATAAACCGGATGTAGATTACATAAAGGGAATTTCGCCGGCCATAGCCATTGAACAAAAGGTAATTTCTACCAATCCCAGATCAACAGTAGGTACTGTAACTGAAGTCTATGATTACTTAAAAGTACTATTTGCAAGAATTGGAAAAACCTACTCACCTATCTCGGGTGAAGAAGTTAAAAAGCACAGTGTTACTGATGTTGTTAAGTATGTTGAAGGATTTGAAGAAGGTGAAAAATACATGGTATTGGCTCCTTGGATTTTAAAGGACAAAATGCCAGCTGATAAATCAGCAGAAATTTTACAATCTCAAGGTTATACTAAAGTTTTAGTAAAAGACGAAACCATTGACCTTGATGGATTTGACCCATCCGCTTATGATGATGGAGGTAGTTTTATTATTGTAGATAGATTAAGTCATCAGCCGGATGAAGATTATTATTCTCGCTTAGCGGATTCGGTTCAAACTGCTTTTTATGAAGGATTTGGTGATTGTATAATCTACCGACTTAAAGATGAGAGCAAAACTCCATTTTCAAACAGATTTGAATTATACGGGATAGAGTTTATTGAACCCACTATTAACTTCTTCACTTTTAATAATCCTTATGGTGCATGTGGAAATTGCGAGGGATATGGAAGTACAATTGGCATTGATGATTCTTTGGTGATTCCAGATAAAACATTAAGTGTTTATGAAGAAGCTGTAGCACCCTGGAGAGGAGAAAAGATGAGAGAATGGTTAGATCATTTTATTGCCAATTCATCAAAATCAAATTTTCCAATTCACCGCCCGGTGGCAGAATTAAGTAAAGAGGAATATCAATTATTATGGGATGGGGATGCCAACATCAACGGATTAAATGACTTTTTTGATTATTTACAATCAAAATCTTACAAAATACATTACCGCATTATGCTCTCAAGGTATCGCGGTAAAACCAAGTGTCCAAAATGTAAAGGAACAAGGCTTAGAGAAGAAACCAATAATGTCAAAATAGATGGTTATAATCTTACTACTTTGCTTTTATTGCCTTTGGACGAATTACAAGAGGTATTTAAAAACATTAAGCTGGACAAGTATCAAGCAGAAATTGCCAAGCGATTACTACTTGAAATTGATAACAGACTAAGGTATCTGAATGATGTTGGATTAGGTTATTTAACGCTAAACAGACAATCTGCTACTTTGTCCGGAGGTGAGTCGCAACGCATTAATCTTGCAACTTCATTAGGTTCTTCATTGGTGGGATCAATGTACATATTGGACGAACCTAGCATTGGTCTACATCCAAGAGATACGCAAAGATTGATTTCAGTTTTAGAAAGATTAAAGAAAGTTGGAAACACCGTTATAGTTGTTGAGCATGAAGAAGAAGTAATGTTAGCTGCTGATCAGATTATTGATATTGGTCCGAAAGCTGGGAATTTTGGTGGTGAAATAGTATTCCAGGGTAAGCATGATGAATTACTGAAAGCTAAAAACAGTTTAACAGCTCAATATCTTACTAATCAACTTTCAATTCCCTTACCGGCAAAAAGACGCAAACTCAACAGTAAAATTCTACTTAAAGGAATGCGTGAAAACAACCTTAAGAATATTGATGTTGAAATACCTTTAAACGGATTGGTTTGTATCAGTGGAGTTTCAGGCTCTGGTAAATCAACTATAGTAAAACAGATTTTACATCCTGCCATTTTAAAAGCATTGGCGAAATCAAGCAATAAAATTGGTGATTTTGATGGTTTAGAAGGTGATTACAAAAGATTTGAAGAAGTTGAATTAGTTGATCAAAATCCAATTGGAAAGTCTTCAAGATCAAATCCTGCTACTTATGTTAAAGCGTTTGATTACATAAGAGATCTTTTTGCCGCGCAGCAACTCTCTAAAATGAGAGGTTATAAAGCAGGTTTCTTTTCATACAATACATCAGGCGGAAGATGTGAAACCTGTAAAGGTGAAGGAGAAATAACCATCTCCATGCAATTTATGGCTGATGTTAAATTGGAATGTGAAGAGTGTAAAGGCAAAAGATATTCGCAAGAAGCTTTGGAAGTTGAATATAAAGGGAAAAACATCTTTGACATTTTAGATATGTCCATTGCTGAAGCTATTGAATTTTTTAATGCATCAGCCGGTCCGGAATTACGAATTATAGAAAGGATTCAACCATTATTTGATTTAGGTTTAGGCTATCTTAAAATGGGTCAATCATCAAGTACTATGAGCGGTGGTGAAGCTCAAAGAGTGAAACTGGCCTCTTTTTTAAATAAAGGACAAAGAAAACAAACCCCTACCCTTTTCATTTTTGATGAACCAACTACCGGATTACATTTCCATGATATCGATAAATTAATCATTGCCTTTCAGGAATTAATCAAGCTAGGGCATAGTATTGTAGTTATTGAACACAATATGGATGTCTTAAAATGTGCAGACTGGATTATTGATATTGGACCGGAAGGTGGAAAAAATGGAGGAAATGTTGTAATTTCCGGTACACCTGAAGATATCGCTAAATGTGAATCATCTTACACAGGTAAATATTTAAAAGACAAAATTTAGTATGGAATACAGAACAAAACAAATTGGTTGGATCATGGTCTTAATTGGTCCGGTTATTTTAATTGCATTGCTGATAATAGTCAATCAAATTGAAGATGCCAAAGAAGCTGCTATGATTCCTTTGTTAGCAACAACAGCCATGATAATAATCGTACAATTATTGTTCTTTAGTTTAGAAACTAGAGTAAATAATGATACAATTCAATTAAGTTTTGGAATTGGTCTTATTAAAAAAGAAATATCCATTGAAAATATTGAATCCATTGAAAAAGTGAGAAACAAGTTCATTTATGGTTGGGGAATTAGAAGAATTCCGGGTGCATGGATGTGGAATATTGCCGGATACGAAGCTGTTGAACTTTCTTTAAAAGATAAAAATCAAAAATTTAGAATAGGCTGTAAAAACAGTGAAGAACTGTTAAGCGAAATCAAGAAAAGAATGTAACCATTCAATTTATTTTTGGTTTTAAATTTGTAGAGAGATCATTATGAAATCACTAACAACTGTACTATTTTTTATTTCCATCTCAATTATTGGATTTTCTCAAAGCAAAGAAGATCTAATCAAATCATCTCCTAAGGATTCAGTAGTAACATACGAAGGAGAAGGTAAATTGAAGAAAGGAAACTGTCTTTTAATCAAATTCACAGGTGATCCTGTTTTATTCTTCAATGAGTTAATAGCAATGCATGTTGTAAAAGATGATCAATTAGAAATGACCGAGAACAGCATGGTGATATATGAAACTTCCAAACCATTTTGGGTATATAATACATATACCGTTTATGCTTCATTCTCAAAAAAAGATGGTTACAGTTTGATTGAAGTCTCTTTTAAAGCTTATGCTAACCCTTATAACTATCAAATGGCCCAAGCTCCAAAAGCTTATCAGGCGATCATAGAAAAATTACTTAAATAAGTATTCTTATCTATTTGGTACTAACACTTTGGTTTTTAACTCTTAGTTTTGCAAAAAAGATTTAAAAATGGAAGTACCAAAAATAGCAGTTATTGGATGTGGAAATCTGGGATTAGCCATAGTTGAAGGATTGATTGACAATAACGATATCCCCAACAAAAACATAACTGCTACCAGAAGGTCGCTTCCTAAAATTCAGCATTTAGTAGCAAAAGATGTAAATGTTACAGATAAAAATGAGTTGGCCGTTAAAGAAGCTAAAATTGTCATTTTAACTGTAAAGCCGTACAATCTTCTAACAATTGCTAAAGAACTCAAAGCTGATTTAGCTCCAGGAACTGTAATCGTTTCAACTGCAACAGGTGTAAGTATTCAAGAAATAGCTGATGCCATAGGAACTGATTTTTCTATTGTGAGAGCTATGCCCAACACAGCAGCTGAAGTGAGAGAAAGCTTAACATGTATTTGTGATAATGGCGTAAGTAAAGAGGATTATCAATTAGTGGAGATGTTGTTTAATTCAATTGGTAAATCCATCCGTATTCAAGAAGATTTGATGGACGCAGCCACGGTTTTAGGAGCTTGTGGTATTGCGTATGTTTTAAGATTTATGCGCGCCATGGTACAAGGTGGAATTCAAATTGGATTTGATGCAAAAACTGCTAGTGCCATTGTAAATCAAACGGTAAAAGGAGCAGCTGAATTACTTACCGTCAACGGGCATCATCCCGAGTATGAAATTGACAAAGTAACAACTCCAAAAGGCTGTACTATAGTAGGGATTAATGAAATGGAGCACAATGGATTCTCGTCCTCTTTGATAAAAGGAATAGTTGCTTCACATGATAAAATAGAGGAAATCTAGCCTTAATCGCAGTCTTTATCGTTCTGCTTTTTGCGCTTTTTGTATTCACGTTGACGCTGGCGTTGTTTCTTTTGATCTTCTTTGTATTCGTCTTTAGTAACACGAACTACCTTAGAATTAAAGGTAATTTTTCCTGATTCAATGTCTTGAATGACATGTTCCGCAATTTTATCTTCTCCTTCAGGATCATATTTTGCCTTTACATCTTGATCCCACAGTTTACCCATTACATTAAACATGGTAGCACTGTTTTGTCCTTTGTACTTTTTAGCAATATCGTAAACTGTCATCCCAGTTTCTCTGTGAATCAACTTCATAAGCATCTTACCTTCAGAAGTATAAAAATCAAGGAAAACGAACTTAAAATCTTGTTTTAAATCTTTATAAGCTTCTTTATAGAATTTCTTTTTCTTTCTCTCCTTGGCAATATTTTCTGCATCAGATTCCAGTTCATATAAAACATCTGAAGCATAAAGCGCATAAGGATAAACTTTTTTGATAATACGTTTGTATCTATTGTACTGACGAAGATAATCTTTGGTATAAACCGGAACCGGATCAGTTTCATAAGACAATAAACTGTCTAACTGATCATCAACGCCGCTTATCTGTCCAAAAGAAACTGAACAAATAAACATTCCCAATATCGCCACAATCGTTTTCATATAACTTATTTGATTATCATGAATCAAGTTCTATACCAAAAGATACGATTTTTTTAGTTAAATGTTGTATTTTGGTGTTGTTAAAATTTTCTAACTATTATGAGACACATCTTCTTACCTACCTTATTTATTGCAATTGGCCTAATGTCATCTTGTAAATGTGAGCCATCTTTTGAAAACAACATTGACAATGCTATGGACAGCCTTTATGCAGATAACAGCATTAGTTTTGAAGCAGAAGCGAATGAAGGTGAATATGTAGATGAAGAAGTAGAAACTGAAACACTTATTGAAGAAATTTATGGTGAGCAGTGGGAGTTTTGTGATTGTGTAGTGAAAAATGACTCAATTAACAAAGTTGTAGAAGGCGCAGGAGATGATGCAGATTATGATGCCATCTTTGCAAGAATGGAAGTAATTGATCAGCACTGTAAAGGTATGTTGACAACGCCAAATACAACACCTGAAGAAAGAGACAGACACGAAAGACGCGTAAGCAAGTGTCTTAGAGATGCTCGATAATTTATCCTGATTTTATTATTGAAGTTGTAGCTTATAAAAAGTTGAACTGCCAGCTGAATCCAATTGTCTTTGAATCCATCATTCGAGGGTAAAAGCTCATGCTCAAATCTTCTGACACGTCAAAAGTAACGAAGTGTCCATCTACATAAGCTTCTACTATGCTAAGCGCATAAATTGCAATTGAGGCGCCTAAAAAGATGTCTCTTCTCTTAGCTGTTAAATCATATCCAGGCTTAAAATATCCATCTAAACCGGCATATCCATTAATTAAATCATCTTCAGAAGTTGCATTTGCAAATTGTGGGTACAATAATGTTGAATCGCCATTTTCTCTTCTAAAAAGCACTTCCTCTTTAAGTAATTTACCCTGCTTGTAGTTTTGATACCAAAAATATCCACATGTTCCTATCCCTCCATAAATGATAGGCACTTTCCACCAGGCTCTGTTTCTTTTGTGCGGAATTCTACGATAACCAACTTCATTATAGATTTGCCCTGCTCCGGGAAATAATCCCCATAAAGCTGCTCTTTTTGGCTTGTGCTCATAGTTAGCCCACTTATCATCCTTAGTTGTCGGAATGGTATCAGACACCTGTGCTTCAACTGAATAGTGAAACAATAGTAAAAATGACATCAGTGAGATTATTCTGTACATGACATTACTCTTTACGACTCACTGAGCTTAAAAGTTTGTTTAGGCTTGTATCTTCTCAATTATAGCATTGAGTTGATCTTCTGAGTCGAAATTGATAACGAGTTTTCCCTTGCCTTTATTGTTAGCAGATAACTGAACTTTTGCAGATAATTTTTCAGCCAATCTATTACTAAAAGCAACCACATCTTCATCAAATGAATAAGACTCTTTAGCAGCAGGAGCAGTAACAGGAGAATCACTTTTTCTACCTTTTACCAAAGCTTCAACATCTCTTACAGATAAACCATCAGCAATGATTTTCTTAAACATGTTGATTTGAGTATCTTCATCACCTGCAGAAACCAATGCTCTTGCGTGCCCCATACTGATTAAACCTTCTTTAATTCCAACCTGAATTGGAACAGGAAGTTTTAATAGTCTTAAGAAGTTTGTAATGTTTGATCTACTTTTCCCGAGTTTTTGACTCAATTTTTCTTGTGTCAAATTACACTCGTCAATTAATCTTTGATAAGACAAACCAACTTCAATAGCATTTAAATCCTCTCTTTGGATATTTTCTACCAAAGCCATCTCCAACATTGTCTGGTCATTGGCGATACGGATATAACAAGGAACTTCTTCTAGTCCTGCTAATTGAGCTGCTCTAAATCTTCTTTCTCCTGAAATCAACTGGAATTTATCTCTTCCTAACTTACGAACGGTAAGTGGCTGAATGATTCCATGATTCTCAATAGATTCTTTTAATTCATTTAAGGCTTCTTCCTCAAAATTGGTTCTTGGGTTCCATGGGTTAGCCTCAATACTCTCAATAGGAATAGTAGCAACTGAACCAACTACTTTTCTTTCAGAGCCAAACGACTTGGTTGTTACATCCGAGTCTGCACTTTCTAACAATGCACTTAATCCTTTTCCTAATGCCTTTTTCTTCGCCATATCAATCTCCTTAGATCAGTTGTTTGTCTTTATTTTTCATTTTAGTTAAGTCGTTCTTTTGAAGAATCTCTCTTGCAAAATTCAAGTAATTGATAGATCCTTTACAAGTAGCATCATGCATTATGATGGTTTCCCCAAAACTTGGAGCCTCTCCTAACCTTGTATTTCTGTGAATGATCGTATTGAACACCAAATCCTGGAAGTGAGTTTTCACTTCATCCACAACCTGGTTAGCCAATCTTAATCTGGTATCATACATGGTCAAAACAATTCCTTCCATGTCTAAATCCTCATTCAATCTATTTTGAACGATTTTAATAGTATTCAATAATTTTCCTAATCCCTCTAATGCAAAGTATTCACATTGTACAGGAACAAGAACTGAGTCGGCAGCCGTTAATGCGTTAACCGTAATCAAACCAAGAGAAGGTGAACAATCAATGATGATAAAATCATACTCATCTTTAATTGAATCCAAGGCCATTTTAAGCTTATGCTCTCTGTTGGTTTCATTGATCAATTCCAATTCAGCACCAACTAAATCAATGTGAGCAGGAATTAAATCAAGGTTCGGATTTTCTGTTTCAATAATTACATCATGCGGATCCATGTCATTGATCAAGCAATCATATATGCTTTTATCAACTTCACGCGGATCAAATCCAACTCCTGAAGTGGCATTTGCTTGCGGATCAGCATCCACAATCAAAGTTTTATACTCCAAAACCCCAAAACTAGCTCCTAAATTGATAGCTGTTGTGGTTTTTCCTACTCCCCCTTTTTGATTCGTTATTGCAATTATTTTACCCATTTATACTCGGCTTTTGACGAAGGGTAAAGATACCCATTTTAGCCCTCAGATCGGTAATTGTTGAAAACTTAAGTTATCGACCTTTTGCGCTTTAAATTTCGCTGTTTATCACACCATTAGTTTATTCACAAACTGTTAACAACCTTTTGATTAATTGTTGAAAACCTTGAAAGAAACTGATTATTAGAGCAAAGAGAAAGGAAAATGGAGCAAAGATGAAAGATCAAAGACAATAGACTTTAGATGTTTGACGTTAGATTATGATTTGGGGCCTTTGAGCAATGCAGCAAAGCTTTATTGCTCAAAGCGGGCTTTCGCTAGTCGCCGGGAGGGCTTCAACTCTACTCCGCTAAAGCTTCATAGCGTTACACAAGCCGCTCAATCCCTTTGCCGGGAAGACATTTTATTTTTTATATTAGTTATGTAATGTGTTGTCAATAGTTGATATCTAATGAAAAATAAGAGGAGAATATATTTTTTAATTTTGATATCCGTGGTTCAATTAGCCTGTAGTCAAGTTAAAAAAAGCTCTGAGCAAAGGGTAAAGTTTCCTTTTTGCTCTGAGTCATCTATAAATCTATCGATATCTTTACAAGATCGAAAAAATGATGTTTTAGAAAAATTCTCTGCTCTAAATTTGCCATATCAAAGGTTCGATAATTCTAATTCATTGATACATAATTTTAATTCATTGAAAGAGGGTGTTCGCTACGAAAACAACAATTTTTATTGTGATATATTCTTTTCAATAAATGATGTTGTAAAAATTATAATTTTAGAATTTTACCTTATAGAAAATTGTCAGGAAGTAGAAACTTTTAGAAATGAATATAATTCTCACATTTCAGATAAATTCAGTGAATTTGGTTACGACGAAGTATATATAATTGAATAAAAAGCTATGTAGGACTATTTAATTATACAAGTTCAAAGACATATGAAGCTTTTATAGAATTTTAATGCAACACTACATAGAAATAGATATCGAGCTGTTATTAATTAGAAATGTTTTTAACATCATTGATTAAATTTATCATCCATTGTGTGCATTCATTTTTCAGACTTATTGTAGAGTAAAATTCACTTTTATTAGCAATTGATAAACCTGATCTACCACAACTAATTGTAATAACATTATAGAGTGAGTCATTTTTAAAAAACAAAAAGTAACCTTGATCGCTATCTGTTCCACATTCATCTATTAAAGAATAATCATGGCATGATTCATCAGATAAAATATGTAGTAATTCCATTTTATTCTGATTTGATAGAAGAAATAGATTACTTTGAGGTAAGCAAAAGATTGAATCATTCAGCCACAGAGTATTTGGCTCATCCCAAGGATTAAAACGAACATCTACAAATTTGATTTTGTCAGAATCTTCTAGGCTCCAAGATTTTTGATTCACTTCAATTCTTTGATTTTCATTACAAGCGCAAATACAAAAAATGCAGCTATACAAAATAATCGATAGTTTAAATTGCATCTATATCATTTTTTCTACTTTTCTACAATTCTTTTATCTCCTCGCATCTAACCAACATGCTGTATATCGTGGTTTATAACTTCACCAACTTTCTATAAATCACTATTAAAACGTAAACTTCTTTTCATCTCCTTCAAATTCTTTTCCTACTGCACTTAAATAAGTTTTTTTATATCCATACATACTGTTCAAAATGAGATAATCACCTTTTTGTAATTGGTATTCAAATACTTCTTCAATTGTTGATTTCTTTAACTTCCCAGCAGCTGCAAAACCTTCACCTAGTTTCTCTCCATTTTCTTTAAACACCGTAAAGTTTGCCGCACAGACTTGATAATTCTGTTCATTGCTTTTATTATTTGAATCATTCATATGAAATTGTATTGAATTTTGAATCTGTTTTATTTCCACATCAAGATCAGGGAGAGGATGAACATAAAAAGTATCTCTTAATATCAATGTATCATCATCAAATACATAATCAAATTCAAAATAAATTTCCCCAGTGTCCAAAGGAGTAAATTTATAGCCAAAAAAAGACCTTTTGAACTCTGCATTTCCATAGGCTTTCCCAATGATGGTGTCTGGTTTACAGTCAAAATAATCGGCTCCAATAGATTCCTCATAGCCAACAAAAATATTTCTCCCCCTTGCATCCGAACAATCTCTGGCATTTACATACAGCTCAATGTCATATTTTAAGGAGTCTTGCGCAACTGATTTAAACGACAGAAGAATTAAAGCAGTTAAACTCAAAAGCCTTTTTAATCTCTTTAAAAAATTAGAGTGATTCATTTGTTCTGGGTTAATCAAAGTTTAAGTTAGTGAATTTTGAGATGTCTCCACAAGAGTGACATGACTATTCATTTTTTGTTTGAAAATTATTTCATGTATTTAGCCTACCACTTCCACAAAACTTTCTCTACTTTGAAAGGTAAAAAACAAAGAGAAAGGAACAAGGAGCAAAGATGAAAGATCAAAGACAATAGATTTTGAAAGTTTGACGTTAGATTATGATTTGGGGCCTTTGAGCAATGCAGCAAAGCTTTATTGCTCAAAGCGGGCTTTCGCTAGTCGCCGGGAGGGCTTCAACTCTACTCCGCTAAAGCTTCATAGCGTTACACAAACCGCTCAATCCCTTTGCCGATAATTACTAATTTCAAAAACAATATTATTCTTAACCCAAACAGATGGATTTCACTAATCTAAATCAAATGAAAAATACTATGCTAATTACTATCAGTGTTCTTTTAAATTCTGTTGTATTTAGTCAATCAGTATTTAAAGCTTATTTCATTCCTGATTCAGTTGTAATCAACAATAATTTAATAAAAACAGATAGCAGCTCATTTACCATTAATAAAAATGGAACTACAAGAATTATAGTATGGAACTATGACAACAACGCAGTGTCTGTTCTGTTTAAAATTAAGGACAACGATAAAAGAACAAAAGTAAAATCAAGAACTGAGATTTTAAAAAAAGGTAGATGGCATAGACCTAAATCGAAAGTGAAATTTTTCCATGAAAAACGTTTAATTAAAATTTATAATTGGTCATCAAACTTTGCTTTACCTCATTATGATGATGTGAAGTCAAAATCTGAGGATAGAATAAGGAGTTCGTTTGTTGGTGATAATAATGATACAATATTAATTGTTGGTAATCTGAAGGTTTTATGGCACGATTAATTTTTTCCGGAAATCATATTAACTTTCTCAAAGAATTTAAAAGCGTGCTTAGGGTCTTTATCATTTTCATTTTTTTTGGCGGATTCTCCAATACTGTTAAGGCATTCAACTTTAATCAATTAAAAACGGATTTTGAAGTTGAAAATTTCTTGAAAGATCATTTTCCAAATCGTTACGATTCAAAGTTCAAGCTCAAATTACCTAATAAAAACATCCCACTTGAGCCTCTAAAACTTTGGTATTTGTTAGATATGAATGCTGACGAAGAATCGGAATTACTAGTCAACATTCCGCAATCTAATTATTACGATTTTGAACAAGTAGTTTTTTACAATGATGGTGATAGTGTCAATTTCATTGAGATAATAAATCCTCACAACTATAATTCTCCAGCAATGAGAATGGCAAGTGTTTTAAAAAGTGATAGCTGTGATTTGATTGTTTGCCAATCTAAAATAATTAGATCGTTTCAAAATTTAAAAGACACTTTAATCTTTGATACTTTAATCAATTTTGAAAAACATTTTATTGAATACAATGATCAAACAAAACATGAAAATGACATAGTTAAGGTTCATTTTAATTTTGATGTGATGGGTGTTGAAGCAGAATTACCAGGCTTCAATACTTACTACGACTTCCGCACTGACCAATCGAACATTACAAGCTGGTATTATAACCCAGCTTTGGAACACTTGGTAATTAATAGACCATTAAATCAAAAAGAAAAGCATTATTTAAAATCAATTATTTCTTATTACACCACCAAACAACTGGCTAAAATCTCAACCAAAACTGTCTTCAGAACTGATCAACCTACAGGAAAAATAAAACTCATCACGTCTGAAAATGACACAATCTCTTTTGAAGATTATAGCTGCTATGGATCGTACAAACTAATTGCACTTTACGAAGTAATTTTTGACGCAAACATTCCTCCACAAGAGCTATTATACCCGAAGAAAACAGAATGAGGATGGAGAATGAGGATTGAGAATGAGAATGAGGATGGAGAATCTTGATTCTTGGCTCTTGACTCTTGAATCTATCTATACTTAACAATCGCCCACAAAATTTTGTACCCCGCCATAAAGGTTCCTTTGATGGTTCCGGATACTTTTGATTTACCAATTCGCTTTTTGTAGTTGACAGGAACTTCGCAGGTTTTGAATTTGCGTTTTGCTGCTTTGATCTGCATCTCAATGGTCCAGCCATAAGTTTTATCACTCATTTCTAATGCCATGAGTTTATCATACTTGATTGCTCTAAACGGACCTAAATCCGTAAACTTAACGCGATAAAAAAGACGCATTAATCTTGTTGCCAACCAGTTTCCAAATACTTGCGGAACTGTCATTGATCCCTTTGCTCTTTTACCCAAAGCTCTTGATCCGATAACCATGTCCACATCCTCATTAAGAATGGGTGCAACTACATCAGGCATTTCCTGAGGAAAATCTGAATAATCGCCATCTATAAAAACAATGATATCTGGTTTTTCTTCCATCTGCTCACAGTAATCCATCCCCTTTAAACAAGCCCAACCATAACCGGGTCTTGGTTCATCCAAAACGGTAGCTCCTGCCTGTTCAGCATTTAATTTGGTATTGTCAGTAGAATTGTTGTTGCAAACTAAAACTTCAGACACAAGGTCTTGTGGTATATCCTTAACAACTTTAGCAATTGAACCCTCTTCGTTCATTGCAGGAATGATCACTACTATTTTAGGTGGATTTTTCAAGCGGTGCAAATTTCGTATAAATTTCATTATCCCCACCTCAAATCAAAGTATTTTACTCATAATTTGGATAGCTGCAATATTTTGTTAGGTTAAGGCACAGTGTGTCAGCTAATACATCAATCATTTATTAAAATTTCATTCACCGGCACACTTAAAGACACTTATTAAGATGGAGATACACTATATCGACCTAATCATTTTTGTTGTTTATCTAATTATCATGCTACTTGTAGGCGTATACTTCATGCGCAAAAACAAATCAAACGAAGATTACTACGTTGGAGGAAGAGGTATGGGTGCCGGACATATTGGCCTATCAGTGGTTGCCACAGATGTAGGTGGAGGATTTTCCATAGGATTAGGTGGATTAGGATTTGCAATGGGAATTAGCGGAAGCTGGATGTTATTTACCGGTTTAATAGGCGCTTGGCTAAGTGCTGTATTGCTGATACCAAAAGTTTATCCGATTGCAAAAAAATACAAGTTCATAAGTTTCCCTGAAGCTTTGAAACATTACTACAATGCAAAAGTTGCTTTGGTGGCAGCCATCATTTCATTGATCGGATATTTAGGGTTTACGAGTTCGCAAATTTTGGCAGGCGCCAAATTGGCATCTGCTACATTTCCTTCAATTGGAATTAATGATGCTGTACTACTAATGGGAATTATTGCTGTAATCTATACAGTGCTTGGTGGAATTAAAGCAGTAATCTATACCGATACCGTACAATGGATAATATTAATGGGAGGGCTAATTTTTATTGGAATACCTTTAGGTTACTCTGCTATTGGAGGTATAGATGCAATCCAAAAACACCTTGGCCCTGAATTTTTATCACTTGGAAATATTGGTTGGTCTGATATTTTTAATTGGATGATTACAATAGTTCCTATTTGGTTTGTTGGGATGACCCTTTATCAAAGAATTTATGCGTGTAGAGATGAGAAAACAGCTAAAAAAGCATGGAAGATAGCCGGATTATTTGAGTGGCCGGTTATGGCATTCATGGGTGTGTTATTGGGATTATTTGCCAGAGTAGCTTTTGAACAAGGAATGTTTACTGCAGACGGGTATCCAATAGGATCAAGTATGGATCAAGAGTTAGGATTACCATTACTATTGCGAAATATTTTACCTATTGGATTAATGGGGTTAATGATGTCAGCTTATTTTTCAGCAATTATGAGTACTGCTGATAGTTGTTTGATGGCTGCATCCGGTAATCTAAGTCGTGACATTTTAGGTAAATTGTTGAGAAAAAACAAAGCTGAAATTGATCATAGGGCAGAAATTAAAAATGCCCAATGGATGACATTTGCTATTGGTGCCATTGCCATTTTACTTGCCATGTTAATGACTGAAGTTTTAGAAATGATGCTGTATTCCTATGCCTTTATGGTTTCAGGTTTGTTTGTTCCAGTAATAGGTATGTTGGTATTAAAAAAACCTTCATCCACAGCAGCTATATCAGCAATGATTGTGGGTGGTTTAACCACAGTTATAATTACAGTATTTTTGAAATTAGAAAACAGCAGTTTACCTTATAAATTAGATCCAAATCTAGTAGGTATAATTTCTTCTGCGATCATTTTCATAATTGTTAATAGATGGCACAATTCAAATTCTGCTAATATTCAAATGGAGGCTATTAAGTAAAAAATCTCCCGACCAACAATGATCGGAAGATTCCTAAAAATTTAATTCAGTTTTAAATACCTAAGTCCTTATTTTACAATAAACTTAACAACTCCTGTTTTGTCATTGTTGGTAATAGTTAAATAATATACTCCAACTGATAAATTCAAATCATCAAAATATAAAACACTGTTATTTACTTGTGAATTTTCAAATATCAATTGACCAATTCCGTTGCGCAATGCAAGGTAGGTGTTGTTGATTTCCAGTGCGCCTAAATCAACAGTGAAAGAACCATTATTAGGATTTGGATACACTTTAACTTGATCCAATTCATTCTCACCAAAACCAACTCCTAATATTACAGTACAAGCAGATGTTGATGAACATCCGTTGTCTGTTACTATAACAGCATAAGTTCCGTCCTGAGTTGCTACAAACTGCTGCCCTGTTTCACCATTAATAGGAGCAAAAGAATTATTACAATCTACCCATTGATACTGTAAACCAGCCGTCACTGCAAAAATTGTATCTGCATTGTTAGTTGTAGCGGCATTTGGTAACGGAGTAACTGTCAAGTTTGTATGAATAATACTATCACAAGTTCCATTATTAAGTACCAAAGTGTCAGAATAATTACCTGTAGAAGTATAAGTTGAAGTACCTACAACATAAGTATCTCCCTGACAAATATTAATTGTATTGGTAGTTTCATAAGGAGTATCAACAATGATAGTAGTTTCAACAATACTATCTCCTCCATCTACTGCTGTATAATTTTCCGTTACAACTGTTGAACTGTAATAATAAGTACCATTAACGTCAACCGAATCTCCCTGACAAATTGGAGCTGTATTTTGGATGAAATAATCCTGAACTGTACCTACACTCACCATAATAGCATCAGGATTTGATAAACTAAAAAGCGATCCGGAAGCAAATCCTAAAACAGAACCCTCAATTGTAGGCTGAGCTGTTGCAAATGACGTTTCCGGAGATCCTCCATAATGTCCGGCACAAACCAAAATAATTGAACCTGCATTAACAGGTATTGGCGAAAAGAAATCTAGACTAACTTCATTCCCTAAATCACCACTTGTTATTACATAGTCATTTGTTTGCCCTGCCCAGTTGAAATTAACTCCATCATAAACATATACAGTACCGTACATTAATTGACCGATATTATCCGTTACATCATTGACCTGAATTCCAATATTAAAAAGGTTTCCATTATTGAAAATCTCCATAACATTCCCAATTTCCATTGGATTACCAGAGTTTGATGCCACATTGGTTATTGCACCTTCTTGCACTGGTCTTGCTCTTGAATATTTACCGGATGTAACAGTTATATAATCTGTTAAGGTGTCATTATTTGTTATTTGCTCGGCATTGGTACCGCCAACATTCCAGTTGAAATCGTAAATACCATTTCCTGAAGCTGGAGTATAAGTTGCTACTACAAATAAAGAATCCGAAACGTAAGGAACTAAATCTACCGTAGATGAAGTGTTACTAAAAACATTTCCTGCATAATCAACATTTGCTTGCAACTTAACCCCCGTATGGGTTTGTGCGCCATTGTTATAAGCAATTGCTGAAAAATTAATTGTCGTCAACTGATTTTGCGGAACAATATAATACTCTAAACCATCAGGATCATATCCTGTTCCTGATCTGAAATAAGCATCTGTGATTTCAACGTCATAATTAGCTCCTTCTACAACTCTCACGTTATCAACAAACCATGCATATTCCAAGTAATTCATTTGAGGACCATTCATTTGTCCATCCCATAATAATCTAATTGAAACATTAGAGGGATCACCTGTGATGAGCGGAGCTATATTAGCTGAAACCGTCATTGGCTTAGGATAAATGCTTCCTCCTCCTGATGTTAAAGGTGTAATATCATTGTTATTAACAGCTTCGTACCATGTAGTACCTCCATCAGTACTTACTTCAACTGCTTGAAGCGTAATAAATCTTGCTCCGTATTGTTCAAACTGCAAATGTGGTGCAGGAATTCCGGTTAAGTCGATAGTTGAATTATACTCCAAAGTAAATGGACCATTATTAATAACTGCCGGTCCACTTCCTGTAGGATCACCATTCACAAATCTTGCAAAATTACCGGAAGTACCCATATCTCCTGAAGTACCAAAGTACCAACCTAAGGTGGTGGTTCCAATTGACCAACCATTATCAAGAAAGTTAGTTGATGGACCTGCTGCCGTCCAATTGGCTGGTGTACTAAAGTCATCAGACCAAATAATGTCTCCTATGTTTCTATCTGAAACTTGAGAAACAGGACGTTCTGATTGAGTTGGAATAAATTCTGTAACAATTGTTTTTTCTGCACTTAATTGCCCAAACAAGCAAAATTGAGAAAATAGAAATACTGATGAAAATATAGACTTCTTCATATAAATTGGGTTAAGATTATCATCCCAAATATATGAAATTAAATTACTTACACATCAATTTTAAAACCGTCGTTTCCTAAGACGATTGGGCCTTCATTTCCAAATCGACCCTCTTCAGGACCGTTTTCCAATTTAAGCACTCCTCTTGGGCAAACTGCTGCACAAACGCCACATCCTACACATGAAGAACGGACAATATTTTGTCCCTTTTGGGCATATGCACGAACATCAATTCCTTGCTCGCAGTAGGTTGAACAGTTTCCACATGAAATACATTGTCCACCATTTGTAGTAATTCTGAAGCGAGATTTGAATCTTTGAACAATTCCCA
Source organism: Paracrocinitomix mangrovi (assembly GCF_019740355.2). Lineage (GTDB taxonomy): Bacteria > Bacteroidota > Bacteroidia > Flavobacteriales_D > Crocinitomicaceae > Paracrocinitomix > Paracrocinitomix mangrovi. The sequence goes on from NZ_CP091819.1 coordinate 820,564, forward strand.
TATATGCTGCCAACGGACAACCAAATCGGCACCATGATCTATTACCTAATATTGGATAGAATCCTGTTCCAATAACACCTGCAAAGATGGACCCAATAAGGAATCCGTACCAACTACGAACATCATAAGCAGACAAGCCAAATAAGATATCCTTTCCGTCCATATCCGGATTATTGTACACATTGTAAGTGTGATAACCAGTATAGATTGTCATGATTACAGCAAATACAAGCACTCCGTTAATCAGCCATCTTTCTAATTTCCAAGTCCAAAGCTTTTTGTTAGACAATTGTCTGTAAGGATCTCCTAAAGTTTCTGCTAGTCCTCCACATCCGCAAACCCAACTGCAGTACCATCTTTTTCCAAAAAAGTAAACCATTACCGGAACTACGATAATTGACAAAATAATTCCCCAGAAGAAAAGAAACTTTCCAAAATGACCACTGCTCAACAATTGCTGTACATTCCAATCAAATAGGAAATAATGGTCTAATGGCCAGGCATTTTTTAAATCTTTCGCAGGTAAATCAAACAATGGTAGAATCTCCACCATTAGGAAAGCAAAAATCAACTGAAACAATACTACTGTAATGGTTCTTACTACTTGATACTTATTGTGTCGGTACTTAATCAGCATTCTGATTCCCATCACTATCATAGTAACGGTATACAAAAAGCCATACAAAAACCATTGTGAAGCTCCAGCCTCTGGATTAAACAAATGTTTAACCGGATCTACAACATTGGTCAGATTGACAATGATATGCGGATTGAAATAAAGAAGGACGTAAAAGGATACCAACCATAAAAAAGTGACGATACCAATCCAACCTCTGTTTTGAGCAGCACTATGATATACTCCGTCATTCTTGATTCCAGCAGGTCCTAACAACTTTAAATCTTGATAGACATAGATTAACGCACCTAAAATTCCCAATCCAAAAGAAAGGAAGAATAATAGTAATTTGTTATCTGCCACGAAGCCTGTAGTGGAAGCTTTGGCTAATTTGAATGCAAATTCTTTTTCTTGGGTATACATTACCTTATCCCACTCCTCATTTGCTTTTAGCTCTTCATTTTTAGTATTATAAATGTCAATTACTGCATTACCAAAAGCTGAAGAGGTTCCAAATTCAACATCAATAATTTTCTCTTCAAAATCTGATTGTAAATTACCCAATTCCTGCTCACTCAATTGTTCAAGCATGATTTGCTCAGACATTTTAAAAGACCCCAAAAATGGAAGTGCAGTAAAAATTACTAATCCAAGCAAAAAGATGGCGAGTCCTATGTTTTTCAACAACTTCATGCGTTAGTAATTAGTTTTCGCCACCAGGTTTTAGGCTTTAGATCAACATTTTTGTGAGTTTCTTCCACAAACTTTTGAATGATATCTTTTTCGTAATGACTGTAGAATTCTGGATCAAAATTGGCTGTTTTAAGATTCGCCATCACTTCTTCAACTTTAGCTTGTCCTTTCAACCATTGATCAAAAAGTTGATGTCTCATTCTGATTCCAAATACATTGATTCCTTTAAATACTGATGTACTAGAATCCCAAACTATATGAAGTGCAATTTTACCTTTTGGATGCTCCCAATAAAAATCTTTTTCTCCTTCTTGCAACTTAGCAAACACCCATCCATACGTTTGATACTCAATATCAAAAAACTTAGCTGAATTAAACCAAGGTCCGGGATTGTAAGCCATTTTATTACCACAAATTGTTTGGGCCAATGTCTCTCCCATTATTCTACCGGTGTACCAAACTTGTTCAATATTTCTTCGGCCATTTACAGATTTTGTAAACTGAGCACAGTCTCCTATTGCATAAACATCCTGAATATTGGATTCAAAATATTCATTAACAACCACTCCTCTATCAATCTGAATATTTGATTCTTTTAAAAAATTCACATTAGGAGTTACTCCTACAGTTAATCCTACTATTTGACAATCAATTTTTTCGCCATTTTGTGTGATCACAGCAGCAACATTTCCATTGCCATCATCAACAATCTCCTTCAACTCAGTGTGTAATCTTAATTTAGCGTGATGTTCCTTGATGTGTCTATTGATGAGCTCTCCATCTTTTTGAGGCAATACATTTCCCCAAAAGACAGATTCTCTCACTAAAAGAGTCACTTCAATTCCTCTTGAGATCATCATTTCTGCCATTTCAATCCCAATTAAACCGCCACCAACAATAACTGCTGATTTTGCCGTTTTGGAATTCTCTTCAAGCATTTCTAGATCCTGATAAGAATATAAGCCTTGAACACCATTCAGATTCTCCCCCGGCCAACCAAACTTATTTGGTTTAGAACCAGTAGCTATGATTAATTTATCATAGTTAACAGACTGCCCTGATTTTAATTGTAGAGATTTAGTATCAGTATCAACCCTTTCAACATAATCAAACTTTAAATCAATTCTGTTTTTCTCCCAAAACCAATCTTCATATGGTTTAATATCTTGAAAACGCATATGTCCCATAAAGACATACATCAAAGCTGTTCTTGAAAAGAAATGTTCTGTTTCAGCTGAAATGATTAGGATTTCATTGTCACTGTTTTTTCGGATGTGTCTAGCTGCAGTAACACCTGCAATACCATTTCCGATTATGACAATTTTCTCCATTTATAGATTTTATCAGCTCTTAAAGTGAGCTGAAAAATACAAAGATTTTCGACTCAAAATGAAAGGGTTGAATAATATTTATTACCTAAGTCGTTGTTGTAAGAATTCCTCCGTTTTTATGATAGAAGCTCTATCCACTGCATACACAGTTAACTGAACCAAACCTCCACCAATTACTTTGATTTTAGCTTTTTCATTCATAACAGCCCAAGGACACTCATACAACCATCTTTGCAAAAGAGGAGTAATTTCCTCAGCAGTTCTGTTTCCTACATTAAGATTTAGCTGTTCTGAATGCAACTTACCTTTTGCTTGTCGTTTGATAAAAATTTCGTTGTTCAGTTTTCTGAATGGGATGGTAATCAATTCTTCTTTGTCCGATTTAATCCTAATGTTTCTACTGTTTATTTCACTCAATGTGCCATTGTAGTTTTCAAACCTTACCGGATCATTAATTTTAAATTTATCTTCTAATCTGAAAGCTATCCCCGTTAAAACATCACGCCAAATATTCCAGCCGGCGGTAATACTCAACACTACAATTGCTCCGGTTATATATAAACTGTCACTGAACAATTGATATAAGCCAAATACTACGTAAATAACCCATGCAGCAACTTCAGCTCTGTACAAGATAACTGTCATTTTCTTTACTGCTTTTCTTGAACCTAAATAGGGTACTACATACTTTCTTGCCAGAAAAAAGAATGCATATAAAACAGCCCCGATTATCAATAAAAAGACAACCGTTTGAACAGATATAGTTCCTATCTGATTGGCGTTAATCGTTCTATTTAATAAATCCGTGTTCATTTAACCAATTTTCTACATAAGGTTTGGCGATAGGATCAATAAAATGGGCTTCACGTTCATTGACCTTTATTAATTTGGATTGTAATAAAACATTTAATGTTCTGTCAATCCAGTTTTTGTGTTCCTTACCGTAAATTTTATAAAGTTCATTTTTTGTCAATCCATAATGGATCAACAATTGATAAATCAAATTCTTTAGTTCTACTCTTTCTATACCAGGAAATTCAATTCTCTTTGGTGCGCTAACAAATAAATCATTGTCTTCTTTTCTATCGATACTTGCTACCCATTGAGACAAGGCTAAACCAACAACTCCATTAGATGTTGAATGGTATTTAGCTAAAAACTTTTGAATTTTTCCAATTGATAGATGTCTTTGACTTTCATCATTTATATGAGCAATAAGTCCACCGGTTTGATGTCTTGCCCAAATTGCGTCAACTATTTGCCTAGAATTAAGCGGTGCTAAAATAACTGATCTACTTACTACAGACTGAATATGTGTTGCATTTGAAATCAATTGATAAGAGTGGATATTGGCATTTAAAATGAAGTAATGCTTATGCCCAAACTGGTTAATCAGTTTGGCTAATTCATTGATTAAAATATCTCCATCCTTGGCCTTCATCCACCAACGTTCTAAATCCTGAAATACAAATGTTGATTTTTCAGGAATGGTATTCATGATTACTTCAATAGATTCCTGTACACCTGTAGCTCTTTTAAAGGCTCTTAATAGATCTTCTTTTTTTCTTGTTTTATTGATAGGAGGATGCACATGATAAGTTTTTCCTTTTAACATGAAGTTAGCCACATGTGTAGTTAAAAAGGACTTACCACTTCCGGCAGATCCAAGAATCAATACCGCACCTCCTGCTCCTGAGTCAATTCGTTTAATGGCAGATTTAATATTCTCAATCTCCACTTTTCTATTCTCAATTCCTTTGCCCTCAGTAAATCCAACTGAAGTATACAATTGAAGATAATAAAACGGCAATTCAGTTTTTGGCGAAACAGCATCCATGAAATCACCAATTATTCCCTGTTCAGAGATAGAAGTTCCAAACTTTCTTTTATATTCTGTTGCTGTAATATCTTGCTGCTTCTCTTTGAAATAAGCCAAACCTGACTTTAATGTGCCAATGATAGTTTTGTTAATAGCCTTTAAAGATTCCTTAATTCCGGATCTTCTTTTATGCTGTTTAACATACTGAGAAAGCGTATCAATCTTTTCAATAATCTGATTGATTTCCAGCTCTTTTCTCAAGCCTTCTCTCCTATCTCTTAATTCAATTTGAAAAGCATCCTTAGCCGTATGAATCCAGTTTTCACAATCGTCAATTTCATTTTTCGCCTTTAATATTGAATCTTTTAAAGGCTCTAATTGCTCAGAGGTTGCAAAACTGTCTAATCCGGATTGTAACAGATTTGATGCATTCAGCATTTTACCAATTGACCTTTTTAATTGATCGTAGAATATCTGAATTTGTTCATGAATTGGGTCAGCAAATTCTCTTTTAGTCAGATACTCAGCAATGTCTCTCAATCCAATTTGTTCAGTTTTTACATTCAATCCCTGAACGTCTCTAATTCCGTTGATAGATTGAGTAGTCATCATTACTAAATCTTCCGGAATCTTAAGTAAAGACTTCTCAATAGAATCTGCCAATTTACCAACTACTAATTCAGAGTTTAAAAACACCTCTTCTGTTAGTTGAACATCAGTCGCGACAATCTCCTCTTTATTGTTTTTATCAATATTGGCTTCTAAAGCTGCTATTGTGCTTTTTAAAACTTCAATATTGTTGTTCAACCCTTTTAAATAGTTCAATTCAGTATAGTCTACAGCTTCATCAGAAAATTCTTGCAAACTAACTGAATAAGCCATCAACTGAACATCTGCTTTTAAGTGACCTGTGAAGATTTTAATATTTCGCTCCCAATAAGAAGGGAAAGAAATAAGTTCTTTTCGCAATGATTTGATAACTGTAGGACCAGTTGCTGGATAAGTTTCTCCAAGAATTTTTAAGTACTTTTTTTGAAGTATGATATCGCTTAACTGATTGATATTTTCTCTCTCTTTGTTTCTAATTCTTCTGTAAAAATTAGCCGACAAATTGAGTGCATCCTCATCAATCTGTAATAAAGCTTTATCCAGTTTACTTTTTAGCTCAACTACCTTGTTTTTTAAACTCTCATTTTTTCTAATCGCCAGTAAAAAGTCCCAAATGATAGTGTGCAACAAATTTTTTGATTGATGCAATAGGATGATGTTTTGATATCCAAATTCTAAAAATTGATCATAAGACTCAAGGATTCCCTCAGAAAACCAAATACGTTGAACGGCGGCTCTAAATTTTACTTTTCTATTTACACTTTTCAGCTCATTGTGCTTATCATACATTAATGTAAGCGGAATTGATCCAGGCAAGTGATTAATAAAATCTTCTTTGTGCTTAACGTATAACTCTACATCTTTATCAAATTCATCTGCCACTATTGACAATTGATTATCAGTAGCATCTGTAAGTACATTTTCAACTTTGTTTAAAGCAGCTATTAACTTTTTATGGATATCCACAACAGCCAAATCATCTGATACTTCATCCAAAAAACCATCCATTATCTCAATTACCTGAGAAAATATGCGGTGATGGTAATTCTCAATTCGTTCTACAGAATTCTCGGTAAGATCTCTTAAAATCCTATTAAGTTGGATATCAAATTTATGTGCTAGCTCATTGAACTTCTCATCTTTACAATGATTCAATGGGATCACACTGGCCTCATCAATTGATTCAGTTTCTGCTTTGATATCAATGTGTTCAATTTTCAAATCAGTGACATCAAATTGAGATGAAGCCTTTACCAAAAGTGTAGTACCAATAGTCCTAACCAGACTGTTTGTTTCATTAACAAATTCTTTTACATCACTTTCTTCAATTTCAGGAATACCGACAAAAACCAAATCTGCTTCAGAAGAATGAATTTTCATTAATTCATATAGCGGCTTCCTGTCTAGCTCATTATTAACAATTTTTATCTCTGCACCTACTCTAAATTGATCTAAAACATACTGAACTCTATTTTCAATAATCTTAAAATCAACATTGGTATCATTAACAATTAACACCCTTACCGTTGCTTGTGACCAATCAGGAGAAGATGTAATAAACTTAGCCAGCAACAACATTAATTCAGAGTTGTTACTCATTCCTCTCCACCACAAATCAATCTTTTCTTGTTTTCTAAATCCCCAACGCTCATCATAATCCAGGTATAAAACATTGTAATCCAATTCGATTAATTTTTGCGTCATTTGGGTAAACCAAATTGGATGTTCTGTTTCACCGGGCCAGGCCATTAAAACAGTATTAGGTTCAATTCCTGAAAAACCAAAGGTACAAGCGATAGATTCTATTCCTCTAAATGTGTTCTGAACCTCTAATTTTCTACCAAAAATCCCATACTTTTCAAGCTCCTCATCCTTCACAGCTTCTTTACTTTTTGGGAATAGAACTGAGGCATTTTCATTTTCTGTCAAATCAAAGTTGGTTATGATTCCGTTTTGACCAGAAACAGATTTAGAAAACTCAATCATTTTTGATCGATTCTTAGTACCTGTACTAAATAATAAGGTATTTGGCTTCCAGTTTCTTTTATGATCCTTAACGGCCTCCATTCTCTTCAACCCTTTTTTAACAATGGTTGACCAAACAGATTGCCATATATCCCCTGTTCCCAGCGCTACTTGTCTTCTGGATAAGTAATAAAAGATTCCAGTAATAATGATAATCGCAATGATCATGGCCAAAGCATTAAGCTGAGACATGATGAAGAAGGTGGTTATGAAACCAACTAAACCAACCCATTTTTTTACTTTGAATGTTGGGTTAAAATCTGAACTTGCCCAACTTTCAAGGAAAAATGAGAGATTAATAAATCCATAAGCTGCCAAATAGAACATTGACACAACCTCTGCGATCACGTTTAAGTCTCCAATCAAAACTCCCGCTTCAGCAATTATTACTGTTAAGATTAAGGCATTTCTAGGTTCATTATCTTTCCCTACTCCTACAGCAAAAATGGAAGGTGTAATTCTATCTACAGACATAGCTTGTAGAATTCTAGGACCACCTAAAATACCGCCTAGCGCAGAAGACAATGTAGCTCCCCAAACTCCTCCAAAAACCAGAAAAGGCAACCAGGCCATATCAAAAATGGCATTGGGATTGGTGATTAAAGCTGTTTCATCTACCGCAAAATAAAGTACTACCGCCAACAACATGTAGATTACAAAACCTACGGCTATTGCTCCCATTGTACCTATGGGAATAGATTTTTTAGGATCTTTTAAATCACCAGACATGGCAACTCCTGCCGTAAATCCTGTAACAGCAGGGAAAAATATTGTAAAAACAGCAGCTAATCCTACTTTGCCAACCATTGCTCCATCTTCTGCTAAAGGCTTAACTTCTGATCCGTCACCAAAAAATATAGAAATCAATGACAAACCAATTAATCCTAAAATGACAAACTGTGTTTTTAATGCAATGGATGTACTTATAAAGGCAATAATTGTCAAGAATAATAAACCTAAACTACCTGTCAATCTCAGGTTGTTGGCATAAGCCGGACCTCTGACTAATTCTCCAGCATCATTATGGATATATCCAATGTGAAAATATTCATTAAAACTTTCAGCAAACCCCACCATATATAAGGATATACTCAAAGAGGTAGCCACAAATAGTGTTAAACCTAGTGCTCCACCAATTGGGAGACCCAAACTTCTGGACAACACATAGTATACTCCACCTGCTCCAACTTTTTTATCTGTAGCAATTGAGGAAATACTTAAACCGGTAGTAATTGAAATTAGATGAGCAAAGAGTATTACTCCAATAGTTCCAAACAAGCCGGCGTTACCAACAACCCAGCCCATCCTCATATACATGATCACACCAAGAATGGTGAGAATAGAGGGTGTAAACACACCTGCGAAAGTTCCAAACTTTTTAGGTTGCGACATGCTGATTAATTCTTGCCCGGTTTAGTTAGGTGATTTTACGTAAAAATAAACAGATTTGTTAGATATGTTGGATCAATCTAATTAAACTTAATATTAACTCTTTGATAACATCAATACCACATTCTAAATTTAATATTACCTATCTTTGATTTAAGATTAGAAAGTGATGGCGAATACTTTAATGAGAAAACGTCCTTCGGATGACCTGATTACGGAGCTTAGCGAAATGACTCGCCATATTACTGACGTTGCCAAAACAGAATTTGATAATCTCAGTACTGAACAACTTTTCTGGCAGCCCGACAAAAATTCATGGAGTATTGCTCAATGTTTTGCACATTTAAATGCCTTTCACAGGTTTTACGTTCCCACTTTTGTTGAGCGTATTAAAAATTCAAGATTTCAAGAACCAGCTGATTATTTTCAAAGTTCTCCATTAGGGCACAGTACCTATATGAAAGTAAAGCTGGGAAAGTTGAAAAACGTCAAGCGAAAATTGATTTCTCCTAAGGATTATAATCCATTGGTAAATAAAAATCTAAAGATTGATACTGTAATGGAAGACTTTTATAAGTATCAGGATCGATTGTTAGAAGTAATGGAGAGTGCCAGAAAAATTAATATCCGCAAAACAAAGACTTCTTTTTCTGTTCGTCCTATCGTAAAATTGAGATTGGGAGATGCTTTTCAATACATTGTTTATCACGCCGAAAGACATATAGAACAAGCTAGAAAGGTTAAAAACCACCCTAGATTCCCCAAGTAATTATCTAAATTTCTCTTCGAATCTTTTTTGATGTGCAGCTTTAATTTCTTCAAGATTTGAAGGAATCTCTTTTTTCCATCTTTTGTGTGACCATAACCAATATTGAGGGTTTGCAATTATCGCTTCTTCTAATTGGTTAACATATTCTTGCGTGATAAATCCATAAGACTCTTTTCTTGGATCCTTAGTAATCAGCTTAAGTTCGATTTCATAGTACCCCTTTTTGACCTTGTGTATAATTGCGTTTACCACTGGTGAATTATTTTGATTGGCCAATACCTCTGCCCCAAAATAGAAAGCGGTTTCTTGATTTAAGAAATTAACCCAGTAACAATTTTCATCTTTACCCGGAGATTGGTCATTTAAAATAAGTGTAGCTGTCAAAGTATCTTTAAATTCTGCAATAACTTCCTTATAATTTCCGGCATTCACAACTTTCATTCCGAAACGTTCTCTGCGTTCATTCAACTTTTTATCCCAAAATTTATTGGAGAGCGGCATTCCAATACCTACAGCTTGAAAAGGAAATAAAAGGCTTTGCCCATTAATTAAAAATTCCCAGTTGTTATAATGGGAAGAAAGCAATAAGACACTTTTACCCTCTTTGTGTAACTCTTCCATTATTTCTGGATTTCGAACTACTAATCTCTTGCGCAATTTCGCTTCCGGTATGGTTAGGTTTTTTACAGATTCTGCAAACAAATTGGCAAAATACCGGTAGAATTTTTTAGTGATTAGTTTGACCTCTTTATCAGATTTCTCCGGGAATGATTTTCGAATATTGTCAAGGACAACTTTCTTTCTGTAGGGTATCACAAATCTGATTACAAAGTAGAACATATCTGCCAACCTGTAAATCATCCATAATGGCATATACGACCATGGAATTGTGATACAATAGTATAGAAACTTGTCTAGCAAAATTGGATTTTATTACTAATCTACGATTTATTCTTTTGTAAACTACTCAAGAAATTACCGAAGTATTAACGATAAAAAGTTTAGTTATTGGCAAAATTTAAATCGCCATTCCTCATTTTCTTATAGTAAATAGCAAGATAACCTAACATTTGTGAAATATGACCAAAGGCTTCTTCAGTTGAAGCTGTAAAACTTTGTCCCTTTAGTTTAAGAATAATTTTACCGTACAATGCATTCAAAGCAACTTCAACAATATTAATGTCAGCAGAATTACTTTTGTGTTGAAAGTCTTTTAAGGCAGGAAGTGCTTTTTCAAAACGCTCCTTATAACCTTTATCGTCAAGAATATTCAGTAAGGTATTATGCAGCATCAACAACTCCATAATTATCTCGTTAATATCTGATGTATGTCCTTGTTTAGCAACACCTTCACGTTTCATTTGCTTTATAAGGCCACCATACCATTCCTTATATTTTTCCAACAAATTTTCATCTTGAATTTGTGGTTCAATAATAGTTGTGATGATTGTATCTAAATCAAGCTGATTAGCTCGAATCAAATCTTCAATTTGAAACATGTAGATAACATGTTCCGCTATGTTACTTTCTTTGGTTTTCTGCGCTATGAGCATTAATGATCAGCTTCTACTTTTTTATCCCCTTCTTTTTCCTCTTTGCCTTCTTTATCAGAAGCACCCAAGTACTCTTTGTTCATGTGATTAGTGAATTCTTTAGTTACGTCTAGCTTTTTACTGGCGTAAATAACACCTCCACCTCTTGAGTAAGCAAGCAATAAATCAATGTTGTTTTCTTTACAGAAAGACTCACCATATTTAGCAATTCTAGTAAACATAGTACTCATCAAACTCTCTGTTTGCATTTGAGCATCCATTTGAACTTGCTGCTGTAATTGAGCATATTCTTGCTCAAGTTCCATTTGCTCTTTTTGAGCTTGTTCCATTTCTCTTGGCAATAATTGACCTTTATCGTTCCATTTCTTCTGCCAGTTAATGATTTCTTGCTCTTTTCTCTGAATTTTACCTTGAGCATCAATAGAAACTTGCTGGATATCTTGTTGAACATCCACCATAAATTGCGCATTGATATTTAATGAATCATTGTCAAAATAAGCTACGCGAATAGGTTCATTATCTGAAAAATTCACTTTTGTATTTGTAGTGTCATCAGCAGCAACTTCTTCACTACCTCCACTTGGCATTTTTACAAATAAAAAGATTACTGCAATAACCAAAACAAGGTTAATTCCGAGTGAAAGTTTTGCTAAAGAGTTTGAATTTTCCATAGGTCAATTTTAATTTCGATTGGCAAAAGTAAAACAATATCTACAATAAACAGGATGATTCTTTGATTTAGTGTGTTGTTTTTAGATGTGTTAAGATTAATTAACAAAAAACCCCCCGCAAAAAATGCGAGGGGAAAAAACCAATTGTATTTAAATTAATATTTAAGAAGCTTCAACCAAAGTTGGCTCGTTCAATGAATACTCAATGAACTCAAAAGGAAACTTAACCATAAAGGCGTAATCCTGACCAACTTCAAACATATCTTCGTCAGCTTTATTGTAAAACCACTGAACCTTTACAGATTTCTCAGAACTTGCCAGTTCATTTAGTTTATACAATAAAAACAACAACCTTTTAGAGGATGAAATATTGAAATATTCAAGATTGATCTTTAATACCGTTTCTCCTAAAGGATTAGCGACATAGTCATCTATCCAATTTAAAACTTCTGTGTAAAAATCTTCCGCATTGTCAGGAACAGACTTACCCTTAATTTCGAAAATGCTATTAGCAGGATCAAAAATTATTTCAGGTGTTTTAGCTGTTTCTCGAATTCGTAATGCTTCCATATAGTCAGTCAAAATTCTGTAACATAAATATCCGAAGAATTTTGGAAAAGGTTACATTAATTTCTACTAAACTAAGAAAAGATTAGACAAAAATATCAATTCTTGAGACGATCAAATTAAAACGGTTTACGACTGTTTTTGATGGAAATCGAACAATCTTTGAACTGGACTTTCAATACATTGTTCCAACTCCAAATTATTACTCATTGATAACGTGCGAATTACACTATAAAATCCCGTTCCTAAACTTCCAATGATTGAAAAATTGTTGGTATTAAATTCCTTAGTCAAAGGGATCACATCCTGATCAAAAAAATCTTGAAAATATTTTTTTACAATTGAAATAATTGCTTCATCTTTCATCTCAGGAACAAATTTTGTCACGGAAGCAATAAAGTGTAAATCCTTTTCTTGATAAATTTTAGCAACTATTTGATCTTTTGAAGTTCCTAAAATTTCTTCTAATGTCATTTGGGTTGTTTCTTCCAGGTCACCATTTAACCAGGCGGCTAAAACTCTTTTACCCAATTCTAATCCTCCTCCTAAATCATCTACTAAAAAGCCATATCCTCCTCTTCTTTTTACAATTCTTTGCCCATTATAATAAGCAGCCAATCCACCTGTACCCATTATACATATTATTCCCGGAGACATTTTAAATGCGGCTCTGGCAGCTCCTAAAATATCATCACACACTTTGAGCTTACTTTGCTCATGGAACTTAAAGATCTCCCTTACAATGGATTTATTTTTATCGCTTTCCAAACCGCTTCCATAGAAATAGACATCAACATCATCTATTAGTTTAACACCTTCTTGAACAGCAATTTCAAATGCACCATTATCTCTGTTAGGATTAAAACCCGGCAATTTTGTTTCTGTCTTCTCACCATTTATATATGACAAAAAATCAGTTTTGGTGGCACCTGCTTCAAATAGATAAAAATTCTTCATATAGGGACAAAAAAAAGATCCCAAACTACTACAGTCTGGGATCCATTATTGAGATATTATTATGCTTCTTGCTGTTGCTTAATCAAGTTTAAAGCAGAACCAGCTCTGAACCATTCAATTTGCGCTTCATTATATGTATGATTCAATTGGATAGTATCTTTTGATCCATCTGCATGAACAACTTCTAAGTGCAATGGTTTACCTTCTGAGAAGTCAACCAAATCAACAAAGTTGAATGTATCATCTTCTTTGATTTTGTCATAATCACTTTCATTAGCAAAAGTCAATCCTAACATTCCTTGTTTTTTCAAGTTAGTTTCATGGATTCTTGCAAATGATTTTACGATTACCGCTCTAACACCTAAATGTCTTGGCTCCATTGCTGCGTGCTCTCTTGAAGATCCTTCACCATAGTTATGATCTCCAATAACAATTGAAGGAACACCAGCTGCTTTGTATGCTCTAGCTGTAGCAGGAACTTCTCCATACTCTCCAGTCAATTGATTTTTCACCTTGTTAGACTCCATGTTAAATGCATTTGTAGCACCAATTAACATGTTGTTTGAGATGTTATCCAAATGTCCTCTGTACTTCAACCATGGACCAGCCATAGAGATGTGGTCAGTTGTACATTTACCATGTGCTTTAATCAACAATTTAGCACCAGTGATATTTTGACCATCCCAAGGTTTAAAAGGAGTTAACAACTGTAATCTATCCGAAGTAGGACTTACGACTACATTAATTCCACTTCCGTCTGCTGCTGGAGCTTGATATCCGTTATCATCTACCGCAAAACCTTTAGCAGGCAATTCAATTCCTGAAGGATCTGAAAGTTTTACTTCCTGTCCATCTTTATTTATTAAAGTATCAGTTAATGGATTAAAATCTAATTTACCTGCAATTGCTACTGCTGCAACCATCTCTGGTGATGTAACAAAAGCCATTGTATTTGGATTTCCATCAGCTCTCTTTTTAAAGTTTCTGTTAAACGAGTGAACTATAGAGTTCTTTTCTTGTTTATCAGCTCCATCTCTATCCCACTGTCCAATACAAGGTCCACAAGCATTGGTAAAGATTCTGATGTTTTCTGCTCTTCCAAAGATGTCAAATAATCCATCTCTTTCTGCAGTGAATCTAACTTGTTCAGATCCCGGATTGATACCCAATTCTGATTTTACTTCTAATCCTTTATCAGTAGCATCTTTAATGATTGATGCAGCTCTTGTTAAATCCTCATATGAAGAGTTAGTACAAGATCCAATCAAAGCCCACTCAATTTCAGTTGGCCAATCATTTTTAGCAGCTGCAGCTTTCATATCGTGAACTGAAGTTGCTAAATCCGGAGTAAAAGGTCCGTTTAAGTGAGGTTGTAATGTATTTAAATCAATTTCGATTACCTCATCAAAATATTTTTCTGGATTTGCGTATACTTCAGCATCTCCAGTTAAGTGCTCAGCAACTTGATCCGCAGCTTCTACAACATCAGCTCTTCCTGTAGCTTTTAAATATCTTCTCATTGAATCATCATATCCAAATGTTGAAGTTGTAGCTCCAATTTCAGCTCCCATGTTACAGATAGTTCCTTTACCTGTACAAGATAAAGACTCTGCTCCTTCTCCAAAATATTCAACAATTGCTCCTGTTCCACCTTTTACAGTAAGAATTCCAGCAACTTTTAAGATTACATCTTTAGGTGCAGTCCAACCACTTAATTTACCAGTTAACTTAACACCAATCAATTTAGGAAACTTTAATTCCCAAGCCATTCCGGCCATTACATCAACAGCATCTGCTCCACCAACACCAATTGCTACCATTCCCAAACCGCCGGCATTTACAGTGTGAGAATCCGTACCAATCATCATTCCTCCAGGGAAAGCATAATTCTCCAATACCACCTGGTGAATGATACCTGCTCCCGGTTTCCAGAATCCAATTCCGTATTTGTTACAAACTGAACTTAAAAAGTCAAAAACTTCACCATTAGTGTGTTTTGATCTTTCCAAATCTTCTTTAGCTCCATCTTTTGCAAGAATAAGGTGATCTGCGTGTGCTGTTGAAGGCACAGCTACTTTATCTTTTCCTGCTTGCATAAATTGCAACAAAGCCATTTGAGCAGTCGCATCTTGCATAGCAACACGATCCGGCTTAAAATCAACATAAGATTTTCCTCTTTCAAAAGCTTCAGTTAAAGGATTATCCCATAAATGAGCATAGAGAATTTTCTCTGCTAATGTCAATGGTTTGTTTACAATTTCTCTGGTTTTGGCGATACGCTCTGGATATTTGGCGTATACCTCTTTAATCATTTCAATGTCGAATGCCATATTTTGGTAAATTAAGTTAGACTTATAGGCCTACGAATTTAGTCATTTTAAAACCTATTTTAAAAAATCCTGGGTACTTTTAAGCTTAACTGAATCAAATAATTGATTAATGAAGCATTTTGACAGACTATTAAAGATGTATGAACTGGCTCCAATCCATGAATTTTACAAGGGAATTCACATGGAGTTAGCAGATAAAAAAGCAAGCATTACATTACCGGTAGATAAAAGATATTTTCATGCAGGCATGTCTGCACACGGTTCAGTTTACTTTAAATTATTAGATGATGCAGCTTATTTTGCCTGTCAAACAGTTGTAGAAGACTACTTTATTGTAACCACTTCATTCAGTATTAATTTATTGCGACCCATCACTTCAGGAATAATAAAAGCTGAAGGAGAATTGGATTTTATGAGTAAACAGATGTTTACTGCCAGTTCAAAATTATTTGACGAAAAAGGAAGATTGGTTGGAACCGGACAAGGAAGCTTCTTGAAAAGTGCATTACCTATTCAGCATGTTGAAGGCTATTCATAGATAATGAAGAAATCTACAAGAAATTCAGCTATTGCACTCATCCTATTTGTAGGGGTGATGATTTTTTTGTTTGTGGGTAACAATGTTTTAAAAAAAGACAAAAGAGACACCCTGGAACGTATTTGGTTCATTGAGACAACACAATCAGATTATGTATTACTAATATCAAATGAAGAAAGAAAAGTAGGTAAATTTTTCAAAGATTTCATTCATATATCACTGCTTAACATAGATAATGGTGAGATTATTTCTACTTATGAAATTGAGAGTGATAGCTGGGATCATTTTGAAGTTTTATTCTACAATGACAATCAACTATGGTTTAGCTTCAATAATGAATTCTCTTGTCTGCAGATTCCTGAATTAACAGACTTATATGACCATGAATCTGTCAAAGTAAAATTGTTGGATGCTCATCCTGAAATAAAAGATATCTATAAACTTGACTGGGACTTTAGTAATGATAAATTTCATGTAGAAAATAGCCAAGCAGAAAATTTTTATTACTCCCCCGCAGAGTTTATGACTAATGAAAATGTAGGCCAATACAATTCACTGGATTACTATCAACAGTTTGGAACTTCTGCATTTTATGAGAGTATTGAAAAATCAAAACCAAAAGGAATAGAAATCACCGTAGAGAATTTTTCAGATCAAAGAAAAGAAGCAATTCTTCCCTCAATGACCTTAGAAGAAAAACTAAATGTAAAAGATGATTTTGCAAAGAATTATACTGTTATCACCAGAGACACTACATGCTTACTATTAGATGAGAGCAAACGGAGAATAATAAAAAAGTTGATTGCCTCAGACACAGCCTTGATATGGAAAGAACTACAAGAAGATAGTATTTGGTTAAATGGTGAGTTTTTAAGACCAATTAAAGATATTGGAGAAATCCCTAGAAATAGAAATGTGATTCATATTGATAAAATGGTTTTTGTTTTCAGCCACACCTCAATAGATGCAGATAAAGACCAACCCAGGCTAACCGCTATTAATTATGATTCAGATGAAATAATTTGGGAAAATCAAATTTATAAAGAGGGTATTGATCAAACCTATCATCCATCTAGGAATATCATTTACAAAAACTATATCATAACTGTTTGGGAATCAGACAATCACCTGTTCTATGTGACATCAATCAATCCAGCTAATGGTAAACTAAATTGGAAATTTGAAGGCTGACCTTTTAGTAAAACCAGTTAACTGAAATAGCTGAACACTTATAATCTTGAGATTTATAAAAAATGAAACTCACGGATTTACTAAAATCTTCGGCATCATACATTATTGTTTTAATGACGTCTTGTTTTAATTCAGTTTCATTTGATTTTCTTGGTTCACCCATTTTCTCAATCACTTCTTTTTCGGTCATTCCTAACCATTGCGCATCACATTCCGGAATATTATATCTTGTAACGACACTGTCAATATCTGATTGAAAATAAGGTTCAATACCCGTCACTTCAAGGTAAATAATTTCAACTCTGGCAGTTTTGGCACTGGTCCATACAGAAATAGGTGCTCCAGGCACTTCTCTGTAATACATCACAAAATTCATTGAGTCATTCATATAAGTAGCACCATTTGTATTTCCTAAAATGCTATCCAATGCAAATTCAGAGGCACCATAAGGAATCCCCAGAAAGTTATCCCAATCTTCTATTGAAGTTTTGTCACAAGTATCTACACTAAATGGAATGATATCTTTAAATATGAGTGTATCATCCTGATGATCTGCATGATCTTCATTAACTAACTCTATTGTATCACTTTCAATGGGTTCTCCTTCTTCTCCACACGAAAACAAAGCCAGCACTGAGGCCATTAGCGATATTAAAATTGACATGCGCATTATTTATTTAAAGAATGTTAATTGTTATTGTTTCGGCTAATATACAGCAAACGGTTACTAAATGAAAGTCGTTACATATAATAACAGTTCAACTGCAATTTACTACCGATTAATCAAAAACCGGTCCGATTTAAAAGAACTGAACGTTTCGGCATGCAAATTGTATTTAACTTAAGTAGAAACAAAAAAAATAATTGCCATGCTATCTATACCATTAACAAAACAAACAAAGGGAAGTAAATTAAGTATCGATAAAAACTTATTGAACTTAGGAGGTAAAGTTTTATTAACTGAATTGATTAAAAATCCTAAAAAGGGTTAGTCGCAAAAACTGATACTTCCGGAATATATCCCCTTCTGTCCATTTTAAGGGCAGCTATTAAAACGTCGGCTATTTCTTGAGGACGCAATTTGTTCTCAGCCAATTCCTTTTCAACACGGTCTTCCTGACCAAATGCCGTTGGTACTTCACTAGGATTTATGCTTATTACTCTTACATTAAAAGGACGCAGTTCTGCAGCCCAACTTTGGGACATTGAGCGCAAGGCAAATTTAGATGAAGAGTAAATTGAACCTGTAGCATATCCTTTCATTGCTGCAGTAGATGCAATATTTACTATATCACCATACTTTTGCTTTTTAAACAAAGGAGTAACTTTTGAAGCCAGCATGGCTGCTCCAAATACATTCACTTCATAAACCTCCCTCATTTTTTCTCTACTCAATTCTTCAATAGGCGTTCTTACACCTATCCCGGCATTATTGATAATTCCGTCAATTTTCCCAAACTTATTTAAGGTAAAGTCAATTAATTTATCAATGTCTTCATCACTTGTCATATCTGCATGAAACCAAAGGCAATTTGAACCAAGCGAAGAAGCAACATCTTTTAGTTTTTCCAGATCTCTACCTGTAATTACCACATTGGACAAATTCATTACCAATTCATGCGCAAAGGCTTTACCTAAGCCTGAGCTTCCTCCTGTAACTATGTACACTTTTTCTGCTATATCCATGTTTAATTGACTGTTTGTAAGCGTAGAGACCAAAGTTAAGTAAACGGTAATTTATATTCTTATTAATTCTTGAGATAATTCGAAAAAGCTTAAAATACAATGAAGTACTGATTTTTTTATGTTTGAAATTGCCTTTTTGACAAGCTTTCAGCTAAAATATTGCTATCTTTATCCACTTAAATTCAATCATAAATGGCCGAACAAGAAGAAGTTTTGAACGCAACCGATAAAAAATATATCACTGAAGTTTTAGAAGATTATAAATTGGCAAGAATTTCACGCGAAGCTTCATTGATGGGAAGAAGAGAAGTTTTAGGTGGAAAAGCCAAGTTTGGAATATTTGGAGACGGAAAAGAATTGGCTCAAATCGCTATGGCGAAACAATTCAAGAATGGAGATTTTAGATCAGGATATTATCGTGATCAAACATTTATGATGGCTATTGGAGCCTTGACAGTAAAAGAATATTTTGCTGCGCTATATGCTCACACTGATCCTGAAAAGGAACCGGCATCTGCAGGAAGACAAATGGGTGGACATTACTCTACTCGTAGTTTAAATCCTGATGGAAGCTGGAAAAATTTAATGGAACAAAAAAACAGTTCTGCTGATATTTCGCCTACTGCGGGTCAAATGCCAAGATTGGTTGGACTTGCTTTGGCTTCTAAAGTTTACCGTCAAAACAAAGACCTTCACAAAATGACCAACTTCACCAATAAGGGTAATGAAGTGGCTTTTGGAACGATTGGTGACGCCAGTACTTCAGAAGGCCCTTTTTGGGAATCTATCAATGCAGCAGGAGTTTTACAAATACCATTTGCCATCTCTATTTGGGATGATGGTTACGGAATATCTGTTCCTAAAAAATATCAAACAACAAAAGGTAGTATTTCAGAAGCTTTGTCAGGAATGCAGAGATCTAAAAAATCTACCGGTTATGAAATATTTAAAACCAAAGGATGGGACTATGCACATCTATGCGAAACATATGAGAAAGCTATCAAATTATGTAGAGATGAGCATGTACCTGTTATGATTCACGTTGAAGAAGTGAACCAACCTCAAGGTCACTCTACTTCAGGATCTCACGAAAGATACAAGTCTGAAGAAAGACTACAGTGGGAAACTGACATGGATTGTATTGAAAAATTCCGTGAATTCATTCTTGATGCTGAAATAGCAACCGCAGAAGAATTAGAAAATATTGACAAAGAGGCAAAAAAACATGTTAGAGATCAAAAAGGTGAGGCATGGAAAGAGTTTAACGCCTTAATCAGTGATGATTTAAACAAGGCTGTTGAATTAATGAATGCAATGGCTAAAGGATCAGCTAACGCAGTGTTCATAGAGAAAGTAGCTAAAGATTTGAAGGACACAATGGGTCCTATCAAAAGAGACATTTTCGCAGCCACTTACAAAGCATTGCGATACATGCGTGGAGAAGAAAGTCCGGCTAAAACTCAAATGATTGCCTGGCTAAAAGATAAAGAAGCAGAGAACTGGGATATGTACTCATCTTATCTTCATTCAGAATCTGAAAGTTGCGCTTTAAATATTGAAGGTGTTGCTCCGGTTTATGAAGGAGATGAATTAACAGATGGAAGAATTATCCTAAGAGACAATTTTGATAAAGTATTTGAGAGCAGACCTGAAGTATTAACATTTGGTGAAGATGTTGGGAAAATTGGAGGAGTAAACCAAAGTATGGAGGGAATGCAAGAGAAATTTGGTGAACTACGCGTTAGTGATACCGGAATTAGAGAATGCACCATCATTGGACAAGGAATTGGAATGGCCATGAGAGGATTACGTCCAATTGCTGAAATTCAATATTTGGATTACTTGTTATACGCAATTCAAATATTGAGTGATGACCTTGCAACAGTTCAATACAGAACTAAAGGTGGTCAAAAAGCACCGCTTATTATCAGAACAAGAGGTCACCGTTTAGAAGGTATCTGGCATTCAGGATCTCCAATGGGAATGATCATTAACGCCTTGAGAGGAATGTATGTTTGTGTTCCTAGAAATATGACAAAAGCAGCTGGTATGTACAATACTTTATTGGCATCAGATGAACCTGCTTTGGTTGTAGAGTGCTTAAATGGATACCGTAAAAAGGAAAAAGTTCCTGCAAACTACGGAGAATTCATGGAGCCTTTAGGTAAAGTAGAGGTGGTAAAAGAAGGTACAGATGTTACTGTTGTTTCATACGGATCAACTTTTGCTATTTGTGAAGAAGTTGCACAATCATTAGAAGAAGTAGGTGTATCAGTTGAATTAATAGATGTACAAACATTAATTCCTTTTGATTTAGACCATGACATTGTTAAGTCTATTGCCAAGACAAATAAATTGGTAATTGTAGATGAAGATGTTTCAAGTGGTGCCACTGCATATATGCTAGATCAAATTATGGTTAAGCAAGAAGCTTATTATCATTTAGATTCAAAACCTGTTACGATTTCTGCAAGAGATCACAGACCGGCTTATGGAACTGATGGTGATTACTTTTCAAAACCAAACTTTGAAAGTATTTTCAATGGCATTTACAATGTAATGTCAGAGGTGGATCCTCAGCAGTATCCTAGGATAATGTAATGAGAATTCGGCTTTATGTAATTTCAATATTGACATTTTCTTTAAGTTGTTCTACAAATAACAACAAGGAATTCGAGGTTGAAAGACATAGCATTTTAAAAGATTCCATAGTTCAAAAAAAACGAATTCCTGAGATTCATAAACTTGAGGAGTTAAAAAGACTTTTTTCATCAGAAGATTATACCTATACCTTAGATAGGGATTTACAAGAATTTCTGGAGCTTGACCAGTACACCCCATTAAAGACTCCATTGTACACATTTAAGTATATTTTATGTTCTGATTACAGCATATTTGTAAGCAACAAACAACTTCTAAATTCCAGTAAAAACGATTATTTTGATATTTATCTATCAGTTGTAAATAATAAAGGATTGTTATTAGGAAGTAGAATATTAAATGTTACCAATGATGAACTTAATATTGACACATTGAACGCAAACATACTCAAAGTATATAATCAATATTCAGAATCATATTGGAACGGAGAAATAAAAGAAAATCTGGATGAAAATTTTGAATCAACTGTTTACTTTTATATTGACTCTACACAATTTGTAGAGATTAATGAATTATCCTCACATTCTTCAGATAGCATTTATAAAGAATTGGTATTGAGTGATTCTAATTTACTGTTAACCGATTCCATTTTATTTCAGACATTAAAGAGCAATTAGAATTAATTTCTATTTTGGCTCCATAAACCAAAACTTATGGAATCAATTTTAGATCACAATCAAAAAAGGAACACCTTTTATTATCAACCTTCCGGAAAATCTGATATTACTTCAGTATTCTTCTTTGTAGGTTTATGCCTGTTAATCATACCATTTGCTTTTATTTATTCATTAGCTATTTGGTACATTCCTTTTCCTTATATCAACTATTTTATCACGGCAGGATTTGGTTTGCTAGTTGGATTAGGAGTCAATTACCTTGTTTTAAAATTTGGTAAAGTTCGAAACGTAAAGACCTCTATTTTATACGCTTCACTTGCAGGCATTTTTGCATGGTACGCACAATGGGCATTTTATGCTGACTTTCTATTGCATACAACGAATTACGTAGGCAATTCTACATTTGGAATGGCTGTTACAAGTCCTAACTTGCTAAGAGGTATAGGACAGATTTTTAGACCGGGTGAGATTTTCACCATAATGGGTGTACTCTATACTTATGGCAGTTGGGGAATTTTTGGCATTACTTTCACCGGACTTCCTTTAGCATTAATTTGGATAGGTGAATTGGGGATTATAATAGCAACATCCATTTCGCTTGTCACCAAAACTTCTAAAAAACCATTTTGCGAATTCACTAACAAATGGTTTAAAGAACAAAAAATTGGACCTTTTGAGTATATCTATGACAAACCGGCTTTTCGCAACAAGCTTGAGCAAGGAGACACTGATTCATTTGATGAATTAGTTTACACCAAAAATGATGGTAAAAATCATGTGCTTTTCAATCTTTTTCAATCTCCACAAGGTGAAAATTATCTTGCTGTAACTAACATAAGAGTATCCATAAATAATGGGAGGATGAAAAAAAGTGAAGAGCAATTTGTTCCTCCTATCTCTATAAATGATAGGATGATTGAAATGCTGATGAATAAAACTGATGGATCTGCAGAATCGGTAGCAAAAGTTCGGATATAGGCAATTTTACCTTCCTAATACTAAGTCTTATTAACCGAATACTAATCAAAGTCTTAATATTCTAGGGTTTAGCATTTTTTAGTTTAATTTCTTACCTTGAAAAAAACAATTAAGAGTATGAAGAAAACTTTACTATCTGTTTCGGCTTGTTTTTTAACCTTGTTAGGAACAGCCCAAACACAATTATTTTTTGAAGATTTTGAAGGAGGAGCCGGTGGCTTTTCTTTAAATACAGCAGACCAGGGAGGAGTTGTTGGAACCGGAGGTGACAATATGTGGGTAGTTAATAGCTCCTATGCAGGAGGTACAATTACTTCTTCAATTTGTTTAGCCGGTAATACTGTGCCAATTGGAACAACACCTTCTCAACCGGGAGGAATTAGCTCGGCAAATGGAGGTTACCTGCATATTTTAAGCCAGGAAGCTTTTGCAGATGGTGGAGTTCTAAACGCTAACTATGCTTTAGCTGATAACGCTTTGTGCTTTTTTCCGGCCAGCAATTTTGTCAAAATGACAGCAGACATTAGTACCACTTCATATACAAATGTTACCTTAAGTTTTTGGTGGCTTAATCAAGCTAGTCAATTTGCTACAGGACAACTTTATTATAGTACAGATGGAGGTACTACATGGACTCAAAAAACAGGGACTAATTACTACGGACAAGGAACCTGGGTTCAACAAACATTAACTGATGCAGCATGGGATAATCAGGCAAGTTTGCGATTTGGAATTAGATTCAATAATGCAACAGATGCAGGATTTTCAGGATCAGATCCTGCATTAAGTATTGATGATTTTGAAATTGTAGGTACAGCTGGAACCCCATGTTCAAACACAACGAGTTCAATTACAGAAACAGCTTGTTTTACATATACAGTTCCTTCAGGTGATGAAACTTATTCAACTGCCGGAACAATGACAGTTATGGATACCATTCCTAACATTGGTGGATGTGATAGTATCATCACCATTGCATTGACGATTAATGATGTAGATACGAGTGTAACTGCTGGGGTGAACTCATTAACAGCTAACTCAAATTTAGGCACATTTCAGTGGTTAGATTGTGGAAACAGTTATGCGGTAGTTAACGGAGCAACTTCAAACATTTACAACGGTAGCACAGGAAATTTTGCCGTTGAAGTAACTGCAAATGGTTGTGTTGACACATCAAGTTGTTATGCATTAACTTTAAGTTTTGACGAATATGAATTAGGAGGTTTGAATATTTATCCAAATCCAAACAATGGAAGCTTTGCCATTGATTTAACAGCCTTTAATCAAAATCAATTATTGACAATTACAGACATGAAAGGAGCAACCATCTATACTGAAACTGTAAGTTCAGGAACTGTTGCCCAATACAACTTAAACCTGGAGTCAGGTGTTTATCTAATTAATCTAATGGATGCGGAAGGCATTATTAGAAGAGGTAGACTTGTGATTGAATAAAATTATTCTTCAAGTATATGGAATAGGTCATTGAGAAATCAGTGACCTATTTTCTTTTTTGCCATGCTGAAAAATGCTGATCTTCTTGAACCGGAATTGCTTGTTGCTTGATTTCTTTCAATACTTCATAAGCTAATTCACCTACCTCAGCAGGTAACTCTACTCTCAACATTTCTGGCTTATAGTAGTCTCCAACGAAGTTAATTGTAAAGTTTCCATTTCTGAACTCTTCATGATCCACTGCAAAATGACAGAATCCTAAAGTTGTACTAAAACCAATAATTTCATATTCATCTATGGCTTTTAACAATCTTTCAATTGCTTCATCTCTATCTTTACCGTGAACAATCAGTTTAGCAATCATTGGATCATAAGTCAAAGGAATTTTCATTCCTTCAGTATAACCATCATCAACCCTAACTCCCAATCCTTTTGGCTTTGTATATTTCACAATCTTACCTAAATCAGGTAAAAAGTCATTTTCCGGATCTTCTGCGTAAACTCTAATTTCAATTGAATGCCCATTGAGTCCAACATCTTCTTGCTTAAGTGATAACTCTTCACCTCTAGCAACTTGAATTTGAAGTTCAACTAAATCTAATCCTGTAATTTGTTCAGTAACCGGATGCTCTACTTGCAAACGTGTATTCATTTCCAGGAAATAAAAATTCTTGTCCTTGTCCAACAAAAACTCTACAGTACCTACTCCTTCATAATTACAAGATTTGGCAACATTAACGGCAGCCTCACCAATTTTGGCTCTTAAAGCCGCATCAACTACTGGAGATGGAGCTTCTTCAACTACTTTTTGATGTCTTCTTTGAATAGAACATTCTCTTTCATTCAAATGAATCACATTACCATGAGCATCTGCCAAAACTTGGATTTCAATATGCTTAGGCTGTTGTACAAATTTCTCAATAAATACCGCTCCATTTCCAAATGAAGAAACTGCTTCTGAAACTGCACGATCAAATTGTTCCTCAAATAAATCTTCACTTTCAACCACTCTCATTCCTTTACCTCCACCACCGGCTGAAGCTTTGATCAATATAGGGTATCCAATACCTGCTGCAATTTTTTTAGCTTCTGCGATATCTGTAATTGCTTCATCAGTACCAGGAACCATTGGCACATCAAAAGCTTTAACAGCCTGTTTTGCATCCAATTTATCTCCCATTACTTTGATTGCCTCAATAGAAGGTCCTATGAATTTGATTCCGGCTTTATCAACTTTTTCAGCAAAAATTGCATTTTCAGACAAGAATCCATATCCAGGATGAATCCCTTCAGTATTAGTAGTTATAGCAACCTCAAGAATTTTATCCATGTTTAAGTAACTTTCTGAAGGAGTTGCTTCACCAATGCAAAATGCTTCATCAGCAAATTTCACAAATGGAGCATCTTCATCCACATCAGAATAAACAGCTACTGTTTGGATATTCATCCTTTTAAGAGTTTTCATTATTCTTAAGGCAATCTCGCCTCTATTAGCTACTAATACTTTTTTCATGTTGCAAATTTAATTAGTTCCGGTAGAATCTGTTTCAATTGGTGGAACCTTTACTCGTCTTCCTGTATTTCCACTTTTCACATCTACCCTATTTTCTTTCTTTCTGAATATGTTTAAGAATGTCTGTAACAACTTAAATTGTTTAGTTGTATGGAATGTCTCCTGGTAGTGTAAAGAGACTCCTTGCGTATATTTTCCAGACTCTGCAGAAGCTGACGTATTAGACTCGTTAAAGAAATTCATAGTAAAGGTACCGTCGTCGTTCAATCTGTATTCTACATTTACATCTCCAACAAAATCTCCAGAACCTTCAGAACCATCATTATTGGCAACACCTACAGCAGTAGAAATTGTAATTTGGTCAGTAATTTTAGTTTCAAAACCTATAGTTTTAGATTCATCTGAAATACCCGCTTGAATATTATAATTCTCCGACATCCCACTTAGTAGTGCATTTACTTGAGATTCTAATAATGCCATGGCGTTATTTCCCCCTGTTGTTCCGTAACGCGGAATAAAAGATTTGAAAAGCAACAATGAAAAGAACTGTTTATTCAATTCATCTCCATCTGCACGTACTTCCATCAAAGCTGTTTCACCTAACTGATCCGTATTAGGAGCCAAAATATCAAACTCCAGCTTAGGGCTCATCAATGTATGTTTCATTCTAAGTTCTCCTAGTACTAATTCCTTTCCTCTATTTGCGCCTGTTTCAGGAGGAATAATTGGCTGAAGAGATGTATTTCTTTCAAATTGTGCTGCCAGATTAATGTTGGCATCTTCAGAATTTCCTGTCCAACTGACAGTTCCACCCTCTTTAAGTTTGAATGTTTCATCAACCACTTGCTTGATGCGCATATCATATCTTCCGTTCTTGATGACATATTCCCCAAACATTTTCATATCTCCAAAATCATCAATATTGATGGCTAGATGCCCAACACCTCTTGAAACTATTTGGTCTTCTAAAACTGGGTCAAAAACTATCTTAACTTGAGCTGCTCTGGTAACATCAAACTCCATATTCATGGTTAAACCATAACGTTTAACATTTTGAAGATCTTCATTGCTATTCTGTTTTAAACTATCCGGCTTGAAATAGTCTTCATCAAAAATGATGAATGAATTTTCGGATAATTCACCACTACCATACATTGGAAGAACTAGATCTGTCCCTTCCTTGGTTTTAACATTCACCTCAATTTCTGTTTGGTCTCCAAAACCAGAAATAGCTACATAACCAGATACATATGCCTTACCATAATAATAATCTCCTTCTTTGTAATAAGTATTCATGGCCAGGAATTTATCTGACAATCCAGGAACGTCCATGTCTAAATTCACATTATAAACCCAATCTGCCCAATCGTAGTGGTAAATTTGAAGTTGTGCATCTGCTTTGTTACCTTCTTGATCCAACACCCTTAAGTGATCAGCAATAATTTCTCCATCACTGAATTTGATTTTTCCTCCTGCTCCAAAAAATACATTGAACATTGGCACTTTTACTCTTGCATTTACAACATCCAATGCTCCGGTAATTATTGGATTATCAAGTTCACCTTTGATTAGAAGTTTACCATCAAGCATTCCTTGAATGTTGGTGTACAATTCAGGATCTTCAAACGCACTTAAGAAACTAATGTCTGTTTGGGTAAAATTGGCTGTGATATCAATATTCTCTTTTTCTCTATCTAAAAAGTAGTTTCCTTTAAATGTGAATGTTCTTGCCTTGTTTCTTCTCAAGTCTCCGTTTAAAGCAATACTCTTGATCTCATTATTATACCTGGCCGTTAAGGCAACTTCTCCAACTTCGTATTCATTTAATGCAAAACCATCAATACTAGACTGGGCTTCCATTTTAACATCTTCATACAAACCGGCTATTCTACCCTGAAGATTGAGTATTCCGTCAAGAATCACCACATCACCAATAATATCATTCAAATCGGCCAGGTTAAAATCATGCACCTGAAAATTCAACCACTCATTCGGATTTTGAGAAATAGTTCCATCCAAGCCAACGTATTGACTGCCATGGGAGATCTTCATTCCTCTAATGGCAATTTCTTTTTCATGCACCAACACCT
Organism: Paracrocinitomix mangrovi; assembly: GCF_019740355.2. Lineage (GTDB taxonomy): Bacteria > Bacteroidota > Bacteroidia > Flavobacteriales_D > Crocinitomicaceae > Paracrocinitomix > Paracrocinitomix mangrovi. The sequence goes on from NZ_CP091819.1 coordinate 848,622, forward strand.
CTGACTGACGCTCTACATCATACTTATGTCCTTTTAAATAAAAGAATGAAGGTCTGAATGCCGTTAAAATACTTTGATCTTCTAAAATACTAGTTTCAAAAGCGAACAATGCAGGTTCAGATTTATCTATTCCTTCCCAGGCAAATAGATTAGTTGATTTATTGTCCTGAATATATGACTCAAGAGACATATCTGATACAGCAAAGCTATCTGTCACTTGCACGTAATCTGCCATGTACGCTAAATTCACCTTTTCACTGTACATGTGATTCTCAATTTTTACTTCTTTGAATTTAATTCCTTGATAACCTAGTTCATAAGCATTAACATCTAAAATAAAACTCTTGTCTGCATAATTGTATTCAGATTTTACTTCAGTGTTCTCCCCTATGAAAATATTTTCATCTACAAACTTCATCAAAGGATTGACATTTTTAAGATTGACGGACAGTTCATAATGCTCATTATAATCCTTCATTTCAGTTTTGTAGTCAACCTTTATCAAATTGGACATTACGTAAGAAAATTGCTCCACCACCGCATGTCCAACATCATTTAAGTCATACTTACCATACAAATCGAAATCTATGTAAGGTGATCGCAGTTTTATTGTATCATTTTCTTCATTTCTACTCACATCTAGCGTCAGCTTATCCATTTGCAATGCCACCTTCCCATCATTGTAATTAAAATCATCTAACTCTAGTTTACCGTAGAACTTATTGATATCAGTTCCGGTAATATCAACCTTAATTTTAGAAACTAACTGTTGGTGTATCTCTTTGTTTTTACCCGTCAATTCATCTAAAGCAGCACTATCAATTCGTACATCAAATTGAAAATGCATTTGCCCTTTTAAGTCTACCGAACCGTCATACAATAAGGCCAGATGATCATCATCTACCGTTATTTGACCTACAAATTTGTTATTGGTAAAATGACCATTCTTAACATAGATCCCTGAGTATTCATATCCATAAATACCTACTTGATGAAGATCTCCGTCAAATTCTACGTCTAGATTCTTTTCATTGAAACCTCTTCCTTTTAAATGGATGGTACCACTAACCATATCCAAAATATCTGTTCCGGATATAGCCCCCATGTTTAAATTCTCTACAATGATGTTTCCTTTTTCATCATTTTCAGAACTAGAGTAGTAATAAAGATCATCTATCATTTTAAATTTCAAACCTCTATCTAAATCTACATTTCCTATACCGGATGTAAGTTTACCGTCAACAACAAAATCGGTAATATATCCAATCATACTACCATCTGTTAATTCAACCACATCCGCGGCAGCATATTGATTCAATGTTTTCTCCAAAGTCTTTATGCCTGATGCATCTAAAATTCGATCAAGCCTCATTTTTCTAATGTCACTAATTGAGGTTCTGAATAATGCTATGTTTTCCTGAAATAGCGTACTATTAATGTCTCCAAGTTTTGGTATAATGAATGATCCTTTGATTTTAGTAGTATCCAACAAATCAAGATCCAATTCTTTAATATTCATTCCTGAAACCGCGCCTGAAGTGGTCAATTGATTGATATCTATTCTACCTTCCATTCCCCAGATATCATGAACGAAGTATGATAAATCCTGAATGTATAACACTGATTTTTTAAACTTGGAATTGATTTGAACTTTATTGACAAAATCGCCCCAATCTTCTCCTCCATTAGGCGTTTTAAATTGTAAATATTCTGCGGCTAGATAAGTACGATTTAATCCAATTTTCAGATTATTTAAGGTGACACCTTTACTATTGAATTTTACATCCGTGTATAAATTGCTCAAAGTCAATCCTGAACTGCCAATAAACTCTAAGTCGTCTAAGGTGACCCCAATGTCTTCACCAAAAAGTTCAAAATTTGAGAAACCTCCAGACAAGTGCATTAAATCGATATGGCTAAAATCCATACCTTTTGTAGAATCTGCATTTTGATCATCAAAGACAAAGTGCATATCATTTAAATTAAAAGATTCAACCTTTACTTTGAATTTTGAACTGGTGGTATCTTCACTATCAGATTCAAAATAATCAACAATGTGCTGAAAATTTAAGGTAGAATCACCTTCATACACTTTCATATGAATATGTCCCTCATCTAGGGTAGCATTAGAAATATCAACAAATTCATCTCTTAAGCTCCAATCAGCAATATCAATATGGATCGCTTTTGTGTAAAGGAAGGTGTCTTTTTTTATGTCTTCAAGATAAACTCCTTTTATATCGGCCTGATCAAAAAGATTAATATCAACCTCTTCAATGTAAACTTTCGTCCCAAATTCTTTTGAATAATAAGCACTTGCTTGTTGAGCCAACCAGGTTTGAAACCAGGATGTTCTTATCGCTAATACCAGGAAAATCAACACAAACATGATTAGCTCTGCTAAAACATATATGACATTTGATGTCCAAAGTAGTATTTTGCGTAGTTTTGAGATCTCGAAATATTTGGTATAAAAATAATCATTTTGGCGGCAGAAGACATCATTATTTTAGGAATTGAATCATCTTGTGATGATACATCAGCAGCTATACTGAAAAACGGTAAAATGTTATCTAATATTGTTGCTGGACAAAAGGTTCATGAAGAGTTTGGAGGAGTGGTTCCAGAACTGGCATCCAGAGCCCATCAACAAAACATTATTCCGGTTGTAGATACAGCAATAAAAAGAGCAGGAATTGAGAAAAATCAAATTAATGCAATTGCTTTTACCAGAGGTCCGGGATTATTAGGTTCACTCTTGGTAGGAGTATCTTTTGCAAAAAGTTTCGGTCAAGCTTTAAATGTTCCTTTGATTGATGTTAATCACATGCAAGCTCACATTTTAGCTCACTTCATTAAAACTGGAGCAAATGAAATTCCTCAATTTCCATTTATTTGCCTAACCGTTTCAGGAGGACATACACAAATAGTTTTGGTCAAAGATTATTTTGACATGGAAATATTAGGAGAAACATTAGATGATGCTGCAGGAGAAGCTTTTGATAAAGCAGCAAAGCTTTTAGGACTTCCTTATCCGGGAGGACCATTGGTTGACAAATATGCTAAAGAAGGTGATCCACACAGATTTGAATTTCCAATTGCCAGTATTAAAGGATACGATTATAGTTTTAGTGGGCTCAAAACAGCATTGTTATATTTTTTGAAAAAGGAAGTTGAACAAGACCCTAACTTTATTGAGGATAATCTAAACGATATTTGCGCCTCTTTTCAACACACCATCATAAAGACTTTATTTAATAAGCTGATTAAGGCTTGTAACAAATATCAAATTAATCAAGTGGCTATTGCGGGAGGTGTTTCTGCCAATTCTTTATTGCGAAGTGAACTTGAAAGGATAGGAAAAGAGAAAAACTGGAAGACTTTTATTCCGCCTTTTGAATTTTGTACAGACAATGCCGGGATGATAGCCATAGCTGGGTATCACAAATATCTTAAGCACGACTTTGTAGGACAAGAAACAGTTCCTTTAGCAAGGCTAAAATTCTGATAATCAGCATATTTTTATTATGCACTCATAGTAATCTATTCGAAAACTAGATTTATCTAAACCTTTTAGGTCTTTGTCGAATAATTGATCTTTTTCCATTGACAAGGGTTTTAATTCTTCTTAACTTATGAGGAGAAACCAACCAATTTATCCTTTGAACTAAACATAAACCTACATTAAGGGTGGCTGTTACAAACTTATTCAAAGGACTTTGAACCAACCTCAACCCCTATGAAAGTGCTAACCCTTCTTTTCCTTGTTTCAATATCAATCAGCCCCCTTTTTGCATCAAATGGTGTCGAAAACGACGCGCCCTGCGACGTACCCGATTTATTTTTTACTGACACCACGTATGACATCCAAAATGGAAATCTGGTTTACACGGTTAATATGACCATAAACGGAGATCCATTTTGGTGCACATACGACCCTTCTACCGGAAATACAACATCTAATTTACCCTGGTACCAATATATGGTAGGATCAGGTGGATATGCAGATGCTGTTTTAGTATATAACATTGTAAGCGCAGTTGGTTGCGAAGGCGTTCGTGATTCATTGTATTTTATTGAACCCCAGGGTGATCCAATTTCACAGCAAGGAGATGACGACGTAGTCATTTTCGATCCAACCGGAGATCCTATTGGCGGAGGAGATGATCCTTATGATCCGATTGACGATCCAATTAGCAGACCCGGAGACGATAATGGTGGTGGCGGTGATGATGGTGATGATGACCCACCAGGAGGAGATGATGATGACAATGGAAATGATGATCCCGGAAATGGAAGTGGTGATGACAATCCTCCAGGCGGAGATGATGATGACGACAATGGTAATGACGATCCCGGAAACGGCGGTGGCTGTGGAAATGGAGATGATGGACCACATGGCGGTAGCAATGGAAATAACGGTAACGGAAATGGCAACGGTGGAAATTGTGGTGGAAACAACGGTAACGGAAACAATGGAGGCTCAGGTGGATGTGGAGGAAATGACAATGGTAATAATGGTCATGGAAACAATGAAGACGGCGTAGATTCTTCAAACCCGGGAAATGGAAATGGTGGACCAAATGGTGATGATGATTTATCAGGAAATATTGATGATGAAAATGGAAATAACGGCGGCAATGGTGGTTCTGGTGGAAACGGTATGGTACAACCTTTAATGCCTCCTGTTGTAGATGTAGATGATTTCAAATTATATCCTAATCCTGCAGTAGAAAAAATATTTGTTAACTATTCGCTCAAAACGGACGAGCAAAATGTAATATTTCAATTAGTCGATAAAAATGGTAGCATACAGTTAACCAGATCCATTTATATGGATCAGCAGGAGATCAATGTTGATAGTGTAAACAATGGCGTTTACTACTATTATGTATACTCATCAGGATCTCTTGTAAAAAGCGGAAAGTTAATGATTAACTAATTCGTGCCGACGGGAGGAAATAGCGTCACTTCCCCTTCTCCTCGCAATTTTCCTCTCGTCTTTTTTTATGCTTTTAATCCAAATTTTTCTTCTGCCATTTCAGCAACATATTCACCAATTGCCAATGATGCAGTTGCAGCAGGAGATGGAGCATTTAATACGTGAATTGAATTCTCAGTATGTTCAATTCTAAAATCATCTCTAGTATCACCATCTGTTCCTAACAAAAGTGCTCGCACACCGGATCTACCAGGTTTTAAATCCTCCATTTCCAAAGAAGGAATTAAGCCTTGTAGGGTTTTTAAAAACAATCTTTTTGAAAAAGCTCTTCTGTATTCATTGATACCAAACTTCATATTTCCAAAAAACAACTTCCAAGTTCCACCATAACTCAAAGCATTCATAGTGTCTTTAAAACTGAAATCTGTTTTGCCATACCCTTCTCTCTTGAAAGTAAACACTGCATTAGGTCCACATTCTGTTTCACCATTAGTCATTCGTGTAAAGTGCACACCTAAAAATGGAAAATCAGGATTTGGAACAGGATAGATCAAATTCTTCACTTTATGTTTAGCCTCATCCGTCAATTCATAGTAATCACCTCTAAATCCAACTACCTTTTCTTTGAGCTTAACGCCATCTTTTTTGGCCATTCTGTCTGCTTGTAAACCTGCACAGAAAATCATTCTTTTAGTTTGAACTTTTGCTTTATCTGTAACAATGATGTGCCCATTATCCAAGTCTTGTATCTCTATTACCTCATGCCCCAACATCAATTTTGAATTGGCTTGTTTAGCTAAAGCAATCTCAGCCATTTTCTCTGTAGCACCAACAAAATCTATAATTCCTGTACACGGTACCCAAATACCACCAATTCCTTCTACATAAGGCTCAATATCTTTAATTTGCTCAGCATTTATCTTTTCAATTCCCTCTGTATTGTTAGCTAAACCATTATCAAAGATCTTATTCATGAAAGGCAATTCAGATTCTTTAGTAGCCACAACAACTTTACCACAAACATCATGATCCACATTGTTTTCTTTTGCAAAAGCAACTAATTCATGTCTGCCTTTAACACAGTTTTTAGCTTTTAAAGATCCCGGTTTGTAATACAATCCTGAGTGAATTACTCCTGAGTTGTGTCCTGTTTGATGAGCCGCTAGACGCTCTTCTTTCTCTAATAGCACTATCTTTAAATCTGGGTTACGCAATTGTAATTTATAGAAAGTTGCTGCTCCAACTATTCCACCACCAATGATGGCAACGTCAAATGTTTCTAAATTTTCCAAAATCCTTTAAATTTGATAGCAAAATTAAACAAAGCAAAAGTTTGGGCAGTAGTTCTCATAAAAATTTCCCGGTGGTTCATTTTAAAAACTTAGATGCCCTTAGATTTATAGCGGCTTTTAGCGTTTTTATTTTTCATCTTTTCGCAGACCTAAAAGGTTATTTTCCGGATATCAAAGACAATTGGATCTTTGACAAGCTATACGTAATTGTTGACAAAGGACACCTGGGAGTGAATTTCTTCTTTGTGCTTTCAGGTTTTTTAATCACATATCTCATACTACACGAAATCAAATACAAGGGGAAATTCTCTTTAAAGAATTTTTTAATTAGAAGAACACTTAGAATTTGGCCATTGTATTTTATTGTGATTTTGATAGGTTTTGTCATATTTCCACTTATAATTGATGGCTATAGTACCAACCACAACCCATTAATGTATGTTGCCTTTTTAGCCAATTTTGATGAAATCAATGTGGGAGCTACGGATTCAATCAACTTTCTTACATCTCCATGGTCAATAGCTGTTGAAGAACAATTTTATCTTTTTTGGAGTTTGATTTTTGTGGTTATTCATCAACTTAAAAAAATTAAATTGATCCATCTAATTATCATTCTCTATATAGGCGCATTTGTTTTCAGATGGCTTTATATGGATAATGAACGTGTGCTTTATTATCACACTTTGGCTGTTTGTCAGGATATTCTTACAGGTGCATTTATCGGACTTTCACTATTTGAAGGAAAGAAATGGCTAGAAAAATTAAAATCACTTCAGCTAATCTGGGTAATTGCTATTTATCTATTAGGTTTAGGTATTTGTATTGCCAAGAATAAAATATTTATTGGAGAAGCTGTAATTTTTGAAAGGTTTGTATTGAGTTTGTTTTTTGGATTTGTCATTCTGGATCAAGTAAGAGGAGAACATTCATTTTTTAAATTTGGAAAGATTAGCGTCTTTAATTTTCTTGGCAAAATCTCCTATGGTTTATATATGTATCATTTAATAGTGATGTATTTATTGTTGGATTATTTTCTGGAATTAAATCTATCAAGTCCTTTGATCGGTATTTTATATTTATCTTCAAGCTTAGCGGTGATCATACTAACATCAGTAATTAGCTACTACTTTATTGAAAAACCACTGCTTAAATTAAAACCTCATTAAAATGATTACAGATTACGGAATTTGTCAGGTTTCCATTGCACCGGTTAGAGCCCAAGCAAGTGATGAAGCCGAAATTGTGACGCAACTACTTTTTGGAGATTATGTCAAAATTCTTTCACTGGAAAAGCCATGGGCCAAAATTTACTTTCCTGCTGATGATTATGAAGGGTACATGGATTTTAAGCAATTGTACTTTGTGGATGAATCTACCTACCAAAAAGGAGTTAATGTGGAACATGACACTGTCAACACTGGAATACTTCCAATAGAAGGCCCTTTAGGGAAACAGCACATCATTTTTGGTTCTAACTTACCTTTTATTGAAGACGATAAGTTTTATCTGGGAGATCAAGAATGCACTACCCTACTCGTTAATCCTGACATTTCTGAATCATTTATTGACACCGCCTTACTTTATCTCAACACACCTTATTTGTGGGGAGGTAAAGGAATCTTTGGTATAGACTGTAGTGGATTAACACAAATGGTTGCTAAAATTCACGGAATTCAATTACCAAGAGATGCTTCGCAGCAATGTGAGGTTGGACAAAGAGTTGATTACAATGACAGAAAAATAGGCGACTTGATGTACTTTATTAACAAAAAGGGTACCGTGCATCATGTAGGAATAATTATTAATGAGAAAGAAATTATTCATGCTGCAGGATACGTGCGTATTGACACTTATGACGAAAAAGGAATCTTTAGAAAAGACTTTAATGACTATACTCATCAATTTCACAGCATTAAAAGGATATGGAACAATTCAACATCCGATTAGAAAGTAAATCAAGAGGATTTCATCTTATAACCAGAGAAATTTTATCCAATATTCCTGACTTACCTCAACAAGGAATTTTTCATTTGTTTATTCAACACACTTCTGCCGGAATATGTATTAATGAAAATGCAGACCCGACAGTTTTAATGGACATGAATAACTGGTTTGACAGAAACATCAAGGAAAATGAACCATATTACCAACATGTATTTGAAGGAGCAGATGATATGCCTGCACATATCAAATCAGTATTAACAGGTACTTCAATTTCTATTCCTATAGTGAATGGTAAATTGGCACTTGGAACCTGGCAAGGGATTTATTTAGGAGAATTTAGAGATCATGCTTCAGGCAGAAATTTAATTGTATCCATACTTGAATAAATTGCGTAAAACCAATTAGATTTTTAAATGTTTATGGGGAATAATTGCATTTAAAAAGTTAGTTTAGTAAAGTAAAGCATTCAAATTTAATGGCACGAATTCTACTATCAATAGTTGTTTTGATGATTTTTGGCTTTGGAGTTAATGGGCAAGAAAGCGCAAGAAAATCATTGATGCAAGCTGAAAAATTTCATAAAAGAAATGACTTTTCACCTGCTTTAAAGGCTTACAAAGAAGTATTAAGCCTGGAACCAAATAACAAAAAAGCTTTAAAAGGAATAGTTGATATTTATTTAAATGTCTATCAGGTTTATGATTCAGCTGCCATGTATATCGACAGACAGTTAACAAACATTGAAGAAGACACCAATTATCTAATTTATTACAACAAAGCCAATGTATTGCGATTTCAAGAGCAACATGAAGAGGCTATTAAAACCTACAATTTCTTCAAAGAATACGGAATTAAAAAGTACACTTTAACAAGTGAAATAGAGCAAGATGTTGATAAAAGTATCAGGTATTGCCTTAATGCAATGAACAATCAAGAAACTATCTATGAGCCATACAAAGTGGAAAACATGGATTTCTTCATCAATAGTATTGAATCTGAATACACACCAGTGTACCTGGATGATATGGGGATTTTACTTTACAATGCGCGTTACAAAGATTATGATTCAGAAAGAAGAGATGCCGATAATATGTTTTTTGAAAACATCTATTACTTTGACTTAGAAGAATCTGTTGCATCCACTTTTAATCCAAGTATTGAACAAACTACTCATCAGTGCGTAGTAGGAAAGGTATTTGGAACAGACAGTGTATTGGTTTTCTATCAGAATAAAATTTGGATATCTACCATGTCTGAAGATCGTCTTAATAATTTAAAACCATTACCTGCAGAATTTGGGAGCTACTACTTTCAACCACATGGAGTTTTTTCAAGAGACATGAAAACTTTCATTTTTAGTGCAAGATCAGAAACCGGAAATTTAGATTTATACATAAGTGAAAATAAAAGTGGAACATGGTCTAATCCAAAACCAATTAGTTTCAGAATTAATTCAGAGGAAGATGAAGACGCACCTTTTCTAACTCCTGATGGAAAAACATTGTACTTTTCTTCTAAAGGACATAACTCCTCAGGTGGATATGACTTCTTTTATTCAGTAAGAGAAGGAAATGATTGGAGTGCACCACAAAATATGGGGTATCCAATGAATTCTACAGGAGATGACATTTACATCAGCTGGAACAGTAATGGTAGAGGTGGTTATTTCTCGTCAAACAGAAATGGTGGTTTTGGAATGATGGACATCTATTCATTTGGTCTAATAAAAAAATCAATTGAAGGGGTAACAATGGATAAAGACAGTAATATCCTGGCCAATGTATCTGTTCAAATGAAAAATTTAGACACTGAAGAAATTGAAACTTTTACAAGTGATGAAAATGGTAAGTTTTCTGTTTTAGTAGATCCTGAAAACAAATTTGAATTTTTTGGTACAAAAGAAGGTTATTTTGAAGATAAATCAATGGTTGAGACCTTTGGTGAAGAAGAGATATTTAGCACTACACTTGTGCTTGAAAAAGATCCTGGCCTTTCATTATTTCTTTTGGTGAAGGATGCAAAAAATCAAACACCTTTGGACAGTGTGAAAATTGTGATATTGGACAACATGATTGACAAATACAAAGACAGCACCATTACCGATATTTCAGGTTCTTTCAACCTTCCTTTACCTGACAAAAAATTGGAAGACAGAGGAAGTTATAATATTACATTAACCAGACCGGGATACCTGGCACAAACAGTAACTTTCAATGTCTTATTTGATAAAGAAGGTAGATACAATGTATTTGAAGATTTAGATGTTAAAATGGAAAAAGTTGAAATAGGTAATGATCTTACTAAAATTATTGATTTGAATCCTATCTACTTTGATTACAATAAGGCAATCATCAGACCAGATGCTGCAATTGAACTAGACAAAATTGTTCAGGTAATGAATGACAATCCAAATATGAGAATTGAATTGGGTTCTCATACTGATTCAAGAGGTTCAGATAAGAAAAATCAAAGCTTATCTGACAGAAGAGCAAAAGCTTCTGCTGATTATATTAAAAAGCGTATCTCAAATCCGGATAGAATTACCGGAAAAGGATATGGTGAATCAAAATTGATTAATCACTGCTCAGATGGTATTGATTGCTCAGAATTGGAGCATCAACAAAACAGACGAACCGAATTCATTATTTTGGAGATGTAATTCTTACCGAAATTGCTGACAATATGTTTCAGATGCTTTATATCTTTGAAACATGATTAAGGACAATCTACTTCAAATCAAAGACAATTTACCTGAGGAAGTTCAATTAATTGCGGTATCCAAAACTAAGCCTATTGAAATGATTCAAGAAGCTTATGATGCCGGTCAACGCGCATTTGGTGAAAACAGAGCGCTTGAACTTGCTGATAAATTTGAAAAATTACCTAAAGATATTGAATGGCACATGATTGGTCATTTACAAAGAAATAAGGTAAAATACATTGCTCCTTTTGTTCATCTTATTCACGGAATAGACTCCCCTAGACTATTAGCTGAAGTAAACAAGCAAGCCGAAAAATTTAATCGTGTTCAAAAAGTGCTTTTACAATTTCATATTGCTCAGGAAAGTTCAAAATTTGGTTTCTCTCTGGAAGAAGCTATTGAATACTTGAATGGTGACGAATTCAATTCAATGCAAAACGTTGAAGTTTGTGGAGTTATGGGAATGGCAACTTTTACTTCAGACACCAGACAAGTAAGAGAAGAATTTCATGACTTGAAGAAAATCTTTGATCATTTAAAGACCAAACATTTTTCAGACGCAACTGAATTTACTACTATCTCTATGGGAATGAGTGGAGATTATGAAATTGCAATATCTGAAGGTAGTACAATGGTGAGAGTTGGAAGTGCAATTTTTGGAAGTAGAAATTAGATTAAAACTCCAATTCTATCTTTGTTCCATCTGTATTTGTGATTTTAGCTTCGCCTCCAAGCTGTTCACTTAATATACTGATCAATTCTATCCCCAAACTTTCAATTTTACCGTTCAGGTATTCTTCCGGAATACCCTTACCATTATCAGTAATTAATAAGTGATATTTACCTTGACCATTTTGGTTGAAACTCACATTTATCTCAGCTTCATCATAAGAATCAAATGCATATTTAATTGAATTGGTCACAGCTTCATTGATAATCAAACCTATTGGGATAGCCAGCTCAAGGTCCATATTTTTGACATTACTATCAACACTGAATTTTACCTGATTAAAATCTTCAACATAATAGCCAATCACCATTCCAATCAACTCATTTGTATAATCAGCAAAATCAATACTTTTTACCTCATTTTTACGATAAAGCATTTCATGCACAAGCGACATAGATTGAATTCTTCCCTGCGCGTCTGTCAAAACCTTTTTACCTCTTTCATCCTCCTCTATTCCCTGTTGTAAACTCAACAAACTTGAAATAATCTGGAAATTATTCTTAACCCTGTGATGCACTTCTCTGAACAATATTTTATTTTCTTCAATTGAATTACTTAAATCCGCATTGATTCTTTTATTCCTTCTAAATGCGTTAGCAATAACCATTATAATTATGATCAAACATAGGATTGAAACCAAGAACAAAGTATAAATCCAAACTTCTTTTTCTCTATCATTTTTAATCTGTAGCTCTAATTTTTCTTTTTCCTGTTTATTTTTTAAGCTCTGAATTCTGTTATTAAGTTGAACTTCCTCATCTTCAATAAAATCTACAAACTCTGTCACAAACCCTTTATCATTGCTCAAATAGATCTCTTTTCTGAGTTTTAAGGTTATCCTCAAATAATCATTGGACGTATCCAAATCACCTTTTTGCTGATATATATTGGCCATCAGTTCGTAAAACTCTGCTTGATCATCTTTTGTAAACCTTGTTAAATAAATCTCTTCCAGCGGCTTTAGTTTCTCCATGGATTTATCATAATTACCCATTCTATAATAGCACTCAGCTCTTAAAAAATCATTTTTATGCATTTCGTCGGAATTATTTAGAATGCTGAATTTCTCATCCGACTCTTTCAAGTAACGCAAACACAAATCATATTTTGATCTTTCATATGCTATCTTGGCCAGCAACTGATAACTGTATCCAATTGAACTCTCCTGATTAAGTTTTTTCTTTTGCTCCATTCCGGCTATAGCATAGCTTTCAGCCTGTTGAAAATTATTGAGATTCAAATACGAAATCCCCATATTATTGAGAACAGCAGATCTTAATACTTCACTTTCCCAACTTTCTACTCGGTGCGATAAGCGCAATGATTTTCTATAACTCTCTAACGCTCCTTCGTAATCATCCAAATCGTCTAATACAATACCAATACTTGCATAGCAATAAGCCCTGTTCAAATGCACCATTTCTTCATCAACAATAACATATTGTTCAAAATTGTCTTCAATGATGTTTGCCGCTCTCTTAAATTGCACAAGCGCTTCAATGTGATTTCCTTTAGCTAACAAAAGGTTACCTTGGTTGTATTCTGCCAAAAAATATTCAATTGAATCTGGATACTCCTTTAACATCTCCATTGAATAGTTTCCATATAAAATGGCTGAATCTATTTGATTACTGTAAAATTTGGCCCTGGCGTATAATTGATAGGTTTTACCGACATAGTAATCCGACTGCATTTCGTTGGCAATCATCATACAACTGTCCATATACATTTGGGCAGAATCCAGATTAAGGTTTTGATAACGCGCAGCTTCGTCATGATAAGCGTTATATGTTTTATATTCAGCAAGTGAAGTTTGCTGCGCATATAGCTGAAACGCAACAAATAACATTGTTATATGTAAAACAATTTTTCTAAACAAACCTTTCTATTATAATTACTTAGACGAAATTTTGGCAACTAGGTTCAAATAATACTAATTTTTTCTTAAAAGTTAACAATGATGGGCTCGCTAATTGAATTTAGGTGTAAATTTGTCCCTCACTTTTATTAAGCATGTTAACAGTAAGAATAAAACCGGGCAAAGATAAGTCCATCATCCGTAAACACCCCTGGATATTTTCAGGTGCTATCAAAGAATTAGACCAAAGCATTAAAGAAGGCGATTGGGTTGAAGTTATAGCCAATAAAGGGAGAAAATTAGGTATTGGACATTATTCAGGAGGTTCTATTGCAGTTAGAATGTTATCTTTTGATGAAGTTAATGACATTGCTCAAATGTATTTTGACAAAATCAAAAGTGCTTATGATCTAAGGTCATCTTTAGGGTTAACAGATAATTCTGAAACAAACATTTATCGTCTGGTTCATGCTGAGGGTGATTATTTACCGGGACTTATCATTGACCATTATGCAGATAATCTGGTAGTACAATGTCACAGTTCAGGGATGTACAATGATATTGAGCATATAAAAAATGCTTTGGTCAAAGTATATGGAGATAAACTAAAAAGCATTTATCTAAAGTCTCAATCAACATTGCCAAAAGATACCGTGAATTACATGGGAGATCAATTTATTCATGGAGAAGTTGAAGTTCCTTTAGTAGCAAAAGAATATGGCAATAAGTTTTACATCAATTGGATTACCGGTCAAAAGACAGGATTCTTTATTGACCAAAGAGAAAACCGAGCCTTGCTAGCAAAATATTCAAAAGGTAAAAAAGTACTTAATACCTTTTGTTACTCAGGTGGGTTTAGCATTTTTGCTTTGAATAATGAAGCTACTTTGGCCCATTCATTGGACGCCTCACAAAAAGCAATTGATTTAACAGATGAAAATGTGGCTTTAGCTGATTTTGATAAAAAGCGACATGAATCGATTGTTGCTGATACAATGGAGTTTATCAAAGACCTTAAAGAGGATTACGACATTATCATTCTTGATCCACCGGCTTTTGCAAAACATAGAAGTGCGAAACACAATGCAGTTCAAGGATACAAGCGCTTAAATGCACATGCCATGCGCCAAATTAAACCAGGCGGAATAATTTTTACGTTTTCTTGTTCTCAAGTAATTGATAAAGTATTGTTTACTAACACTATTATCGCTGCGGCCATTGCTGCAGAAAGAGAAGTTAGAATTCTAGAACAATTACATCAACCGGCAGATCATCCAATAAATGCAGCACATCCAGAAGGTGAATACTTAAAAGGCTTGGTTATTCAAGTGTTATAGAAAATGCTGGAATTAAGCTATAAGCGGATATTGATCATTGCTTTACCATTGATGTTCGGAACTTTTGTTCAGTCAGTTATAGCTATAACCGACGGTGCATTTGTTAGCGAACTTGGTAATACTGCCTACACTGCTGTAGGTAATGGAAGCTTAATGTACATGGCTTTGTTTATGTTGTGTAGAGGACTTGCTGATGGCGCACAAATTACCATTGCAAAAAAATATGGCGAGCAGAAGTTTTCTGAAATTGGATTGACATTATTCAATGCCCAGTTTCTACAAATTCTTTTGACAACGCTTATTTTTGCCGCATTTCAGTTGTTTGCAGACATACTGATATCTTCAACAACAAAATCAGTTGATATCGGAACTGCCATGTCTGATTTTATCCATTACAGAAGTTGGGGAATTTTCTTTGCAGGCTTGCAAGTGACAATGATTGCTTTTTTTATTGGGCTGGGAAAAACCCGCATCATTATTACCTCTACTCTAATTATGGCGTTGACAAATATCTTGCTTGATTATGGATTGATATTTGGAAAACTTGGATTGCCTCAACTGGGAATGAAAGGAGCACCCATAGCTTCTTCTATTGCAGAGGCTGTCACATTCTTCTTTCTATTATATGTTGCTATTAAAGGCAAAGCTTACCAACAATTTAATTACAATCTCAAACTTAAACTCAATAAGTACATCTACTTGCCTTTAATCAAGTTATCATATCCATTGATGTTTCAAGGAGTAGTTTCATTATCTACCTGGTGGATATTTTTTAGTATGATTGAACATCTAGGTACTGAGAATTTAGAAGTAGCACATAACATTAGGTATATGTACTTTATAGCATTTGTGCCAATATTTGGATTTGCTTCGGCCACCAGAACATATGTAAGTAATTTGGTTGGACGAGAAGAGCAGCAAAAAATACCATCCATTCAATTTAAAATTGGATTGCTTTCATTTTTAAGTATTGTAGCATTATTTCATGGTTCAGTATTATATCCTGAATGGATGATTCAAATTGTTGAGCGTAACCCAACGGCAAACTCTCAAATAATTCAAGACAGTGTAGACGCTTTGAGATTTGTTAGTGGTTCTATCGTGATCTTTGCTGTTGTTGTAGTACTGTTTCATTCAGTATCCGCATTGGGAAAGACAATGCACTCCTTTATTATTGAGTTAATTTCAATTCTCATCTACCTTGTTGCTTGTTATTTGTTCATTGAAAAATGGAAATGGGACATTGTAAGTATTTGGTGGGTTGAATACATTTACTTTATTGCGCTTGGAATTGGAAGTGGAGGATACTTGATATATTACTTTAGAAAACGTCAATTAAATTTGACTGCATCCAAAAATTAATTTGATATATTTGACTGTTGCTTAATTGCGACAATGCAAAAATTAAAACCCTATGGACAATCTTACCATTGACAAATACTTAGTTCCTTACGACTTTACTCCTGTAACTGAAGAGGCATTTCACTATGCACATCAATTAGCTGAAACAGGTGGTGGACAGGTTATGTTATTACATATTGTTAAAAAGAAGGAAGAATCAAAAGCGGCTGAGCTTAAGCTTTCTGATTTTGTAAAGAACTTACCTGAGAATTTGAAAAAAACTACTGAGTATAAAGTAATGGTGGGTAACATTTTTGAGGATATCAACAAATTTGCTCAGTCTACCAGCGCTTCTGTTATTGTAATGGGAACACATGGTAGTTCAGGATTGAAAAAGTTTTTTGGAAGTGATGCCATGAAAGTGGTAGCCAATTCTTCTGTTCCTTTTATTCTTACACAAGAACATCAAAAGAAAACAGAGATCAATGACATTGTAATGCCATTTAGCTTCCAAAAAGAAAGTGTACAAATTACTCACTTTGCCGCTTCATTGGCAGAGAAGTATGATGCTACAATTCACTTGGTTGGTTATAGAGGTGCTGACGAATGGCTGTTGAGAGATATGAAAACAAATCAGGCTATCGTTAGAAAACACCTGATCCAAAATAATGTAAAGCACAATATGGTGACTTTACCTGGAAAAGATTCGTATGAAAAAGAATTGATGGATTACGCAAGAGTAGTTGATGCAGACTTAATTGCTGCTGCCTATTTCTCACAAGGTATTCGTGCTATGTTCCATAAATTTTTAGAAGAGATGATTAACAATGATCAAAAAATTCCGATTATAACAATCAATGCTCCTGAGGTAATGGCCGTTAATTCAGGTTTTTCTTTCTTGACGATATAGTTATACAAAACAAGAATGCTTTTCAGATTTAAATTTTGTTGATTGAAAGGCATCTTATTTCTTTTATAACTTCCTGTATATTCTTAAAATTGCAGCATGCAACAAAAGATTATTTTCATGGGAACTCCTGACTTTGCAGTTGAATCCCTTAAACAAATAATTCAGGGAAATATTGAAGTAGCCGCAGTAGTTACTGCACCAGACCGCCCTGCAGGAAGAGGACAAAAACTTACTGCTTCTGCGGTTAAGAACTTTGCCCTTGAAAATAACATACCTGTTCTTCAACCAGAAAATTTGAAAGATCCTGAATTCATTGCGGAATTGGATAAAATTGATGCACAGCTTTATGTTGTTGTTGCTTTTAGAATGTTGCCCGAAATAGTTTGGGCAAAACCTTCACTTGGTACAATTAATTTACATGGTTCACTTTTGCCTCAATATAGAGGAGCGGCTCCAATTAACTGGGCCGTTATAAATGGAGATGCAAAAACCGGAGCAACTACCTTTTTTATAGAGAAACAAATTGATACCGGAAATATAATTGATCAGGTAGAGATTGAAATTGATAAAGCTGATAATGCAGGAATGGTACACGACAAGCTAATGGTGAAAGGTGCCGAACTGTTGGTAAAAACAATTCACAATATTTTTGATGGAAAAGCTATTGGCAAGCCACAGTCTGAATTAATTAGTGGTGAACTAAAAGATGCGCCAAAAATTTTCAAAAAAGATTGTCGAATTCAATGGGCAAATAGTACTGCTGCTATATATAATAAAATAAGAGGGCTTTCACCCTACCCTGCCGCATGGACAGAAATTATTAAAGATGGCAAAGTAAAGTCTCTAAAATTATATGATGTTATTCCACATTTTGATGGTCTTAATCACAACAGGCAAATCAAAATTGAAAATCATCAATTGTACTTTGGAACTTCAGATGGTTGGATTGAAGTTTTACAAATGCAGCTTGAAGGAAAAAAACGAATGTCTGTTTCAGATTTTCTTTTGGGTTTTGATATGAAAGATGTTGATTTAATATAAAGCAAGATGAAAAAAGGAATGTTGTTTGTTTCGTTGATTTTTGGTCTGGTTATTTTCGCTCAAGACATATATAATACAAAAGACATTAAACCCGATTCATCTTATGACAACATCCATGTAAAAAAAATTGCTGATGATTCATTACAGACATCATTTGTCATTTGGGTAAAAGAATCGGTTCGTCCACACAAGCACGCTCACCACACCGAAAACATTTACGTATTAGAAGGAAAAGGGGAAATGACTGTTGGTGACGAAAAATTCGTCATTAAAAAAGGTGATTATTTCAGCATTCCAAAAAATACTCCACACGCACTAAAAGTACTTTCATCTAAACCTATTAAAGTTTTGTCTATACAATCACCAAAATTTGCTGGCAAAGACAGAATCTTTCTGGATGAACAATAAAAAGGTCGCAAACCCTTATAAAATCAGGTGTTTTAGTCGACTTTATCAACATTTTGCCGAATTTATTAACAAAATGGGGGTAATTTGTGCTGTAACCCTTGTGTGGTATGGATATTCGAATATATTTGTCCTGTTATTAAAAAATTGTTTAACCAGTCACGTATAATACGTGACAAAAATCAAAATTGATTATGAACAAATCAGAATTAGTAGATGCAATTGCATCAAAATCAGGATTGTCGAAAGCAGATTCAAAAAGAGCTTTAGAAGGATTTATCGCTGCAACTGAGACTGCATTGAAAAAAGGAGACAAAATCTCTTTAGTAGGATTTGGATCTTTCTCAATCTCTAAAAGAGCTGCTAGAACAGGAAGAAACCCTCAAACAGGAAAAGAAATTAAAATTTCTGCTAAAAACGTTGTTAAGTTTAAAGCAGGAGCTGACCTTTCTAAAAAGGTAAACTAATAACATTAGTTTTTATAAATTTCGACCCCCGCAATAGCGGGGGTTTTTTGTTTCTATAAATTTGTGATATGACTAAAAATGAATGGATGCTCAATAAATTTTATGAGCATATATCTGAAAACAAGCAAAATCTATTTGAGAACATTGTTCTTGATAGAACCAGATATGTTACCATTGCATTAGAAAATATATTCCAACCACATAATGCAGCTGCAGTTTTAAGATCTTGCGATTGCTTTGGAATTCAAGATGTTCATATCATAGAAAACGAAAATAAATATCAGCCCAACAAGGACATTGATATGGGTTCTTCAAAATGGCTCAACATCAACAAATACAATCAATTAGAAAACAATACCGTTGCAACAATTAATCATTTAAAAAGTCGGGGATATAAAATTGTGGCAACAACTCCACATGAAAATGACTGTTTAATAGATGAATTACCGCTTGATCAACCGGTAGCACTATTGTTTGGAACAGAATTAACCGGATTATCCGACATAGCAATTGAGCATTCAGATGCAGCTGTAAAGTTACCTATGTATGGTTTCACTGAAAGTTATAACATTTCTGTTTCTGTAGCATTGGCGCTTTATGCACTCACAGATCGAATCAGAAAAGAAAAGGTGAATTGGCAATTATCACAAGATGAGCAAACCGCTATTAAATTACAGTGGGCAAAAAAAGTGGTTAAACACGGTGATAAGGTGGAAAGAATTATCAATGAATCTTACGCTAACGATTTCCCAACTGAGTAATTGCTTTTACAAATTTTGCACTTGTTGAATTGGCAAGGAAGTGCTTTCCTTCCTTTACTACCAACTTACCTTTTGAAATAGTACCATATTGCATACTTACATCAGTGCTATAAACAAATGTACTTGCCAAATTGGCTTCTTTTGAAGTTTGTATCAGTGCACTTGAAGCATCCATCAACACAGCATCCAATGGTTCTCCTATTTTAAAATAAATAGACTCATTATTTCCCATTGCTTTTCTACCAGCTATTAAACTTTGATTGATTGCAAACTTTCCTGCATCTCCCTCCTCTTGAGTGTAATACGTGTTTCTTTTATGAGATGTTAATCGTTGTCCATAATCCAAAATCCTCAACTCTTCAAAAGGGTTTAATCCAATATGAGAATCTGTACCAATGCTCCATGCTCCATTCATGGAAATAAAATCTCTTAAAGGAAAAATGCCATCTCCTAAATTCCCTTCTGTTGATGGGCACAAAACAACATTTGCTCTACTATCGGCTAATAATTGAGTTTCCTGTTTTGTTAGATGTGTAGCATGAACTAAATGAAATCTATCATTCAAGTTTACTGTATCTAGCAACCATTCAACTGGTCTTTTTCCCAAATAATCTAGGCAATCTTCAATCTCTTTTAATTGTTCTGCAATATGAATATGAAAAGGTACATCCTGCCTACCCTGCTCTGCAACCTTAACAATATCAGTGGGCTCTACTCCTCTCATTGAATGAATTCCAATACCAACATTGGCGTGCGAATAGTACGAACAAGATTTTTCGGATGCTTCTAATAAAGTGTAATAATCTTCAATTGTTGCGGATATAAACCTTTTTTGCCCTTCTGTTGGATTCTTCCCAAACCCTCCTTTTTGATAAAAAATCGGAACCAACGTAATCCCTATTCCCACAGTAGATGCAGCCGCTACCAGACGTTCACCCATTTCTGAAATATTGGCATAAGGTTTTCCATCCTTATCGTGGTGTACGTAATGAAATTCGGCAACATTTGTATACCCATGTCTTAACATTTCTGAATACAATTGCTGTGCAATAGCTTGTAAATGATCTGGCGAAATACTTAAGGCTAATTGATACATTGCTTCTCTCCATGACCAAAAATCATCAGGTGTTCTATCGGTCGAATGAATTTCAGCTAATCCTGCCATGGCATACTGAAAAGCATGTGAATGTGCATTTTGAAAACCAGGAATAGCATAAACATTTAACTTATTAGCCTTACCCGTAAATTGCTGACTTATCGCCGTTATTATGCCTTTATCATTTACAGTAATAAAAGCGTCATCCAGCCATCCTTCATTTGTGAGTAATCCTTTAAATTGATAAGTTTCCATCTGCTATATTTCAGTGCAATTGCCAAAAATAGAATTTTAGCTTGATTATCTTTGTTATATGAAAGTAAAAGAAGTTGCCAATTATTTAGAATCCTTAGCTCCTTTGAGTAGCCAGGAAAGTTATGATAATTCAGGTTTGATAGCTGGAAACCCAGATGTTGAAATTACCGGAGTTTTGGTTTCATTGGATTGTACTGAAGAAATTGTTCAGGAAGCTATAGATAAAAAGTGCAACTTAATTATTTCACATCATCCAATTGTATTTAAAGGATTAAAGCGTTTGACCGGTAAAAATTATGTTGAAAGAACAGTAATTAAAGCCATTCAAAACAACATTTGTTTATATGCAATTCACACTAACCTGGACAATTACCAGAATGGTGTCAACAAAAAAATTGGAGATTTAATCGGAATTAATAAAACTGAAATATTATCTCCTGCTAATGATGTTTTACAAAAGCTAATTGTTTTTACACCTAAGGATGCTGCAGAATCTGTTAAAAACGCAATATTCAGTGCAGGAGGGGGCAATATTGGAAATTATTCTGAATGCAGTTTCAACAGTGATGGATTAGGTACCTACAAAGGCAACGAGAATTCAAACCCTGCCTATGGCGAAAAAGGCAGTAGACATCAAGAAGAGGAGATTAAAATTGAAGTTTTAATTAGTAATCATATCTCATCACAAGTGGTAAGATCAATGTTAGCTGCCCATCCTTATGAAGAGGTAGCTTATGACTTGGTTCCTTTAAATAATCAAAATAAATTTGAAGGGTCAGGTATGGTAGGAGAATTGGAACATCCTATGGATGAAAAAGAATTTCTTGCACTCCTTAAAAACACCTTCAAAACGGGATGTATCAGACACACAGCACTATTCAATAAACCTATAAAAAAGGTAGCCTGGTGTGGTGGTTCAGGTAGTTTTTTATTAAAAAATGCCATTAGATCAGAGGCCGATATTTTCATTACCGGAGATTTTAAATACCATGAATTTTTTGATGCAGAAGACAAAATAATTATTGCTGATATTGGTCATTATGAAAGTGAGCAATTCACAATTGATCTAATTGCTGATATGATCAGAAAAAAATTTAGTACATTTGCACTCTATTTGACGGAAGAAAACACAAATCCGGTAAATTATTATTGATAAAATGGCGAAGAAAAAAACTGCTGAAAACACCATAGAGCAAAAGCTTAACAGTCTTTACGCTTTACAACAAATCGACTCTCAAATTGATAAAATCAGAACTTTAAGAGGTGAATTGCCTTTAGAAGTAGAAGATTTGGAGGCTGAGATTGAAGGATTGGAGACGAGATTAGCCAAGTTAAATGAAGAAAATGACGCTTTAGACAAGTTAATGTCTGATCGTAAAAATATGATCAAAGACGCTAAAGCTGCTATCAAGAAATATAACGAACAGCAAAAAAACGTTAGAAATAACAGAGAATTTGATTCTATTTCTAAAGAGATTGAATTTCAAGAATTAGAAATTGAACTTTCTGAGAAAAAAATCAACGAAGCTAAAGCTAACATTGAGCACAAAGCTGAAGTTATCAAAGTTGCTGACGAGAAGTTAAAAGAACGCAAGAAGGATTTAGAGATCAAGAAAAAAGAACTTGACGATATCTCATCTGAAACTGAGAAGGACGAGAAAAAATTGATCAAAGATTCTGAAAAAGCGAAAGAAGGAATTGAAGAGAGATTGGTTACAGCTTACGAAAGATTGAGAAATAACTCAAAAAATGGATTAGCTGTTGTTTCAATTGAAAGAGATTCATGTGGTGGATGTTTTAACAAAATCCCGCCTCAAAGACAAATTGATATTCAAGCAAGAAAGAAAATCATAGTTTGCGAGCATTGCGGTAGAATTTTGGTTGAACCACCTGCAGACGCACAAGACAATTAAAAAAAAGCCTGATGAATTCATCAGGCTTTTTTTTGCTTCCTTTTCAGAATAAGTCGTCTATAACTTAGTTACTTTAAATTCTGTTCTTCTGTTCTCTTGGTGTTGCTCCTCAGAACATTTAACTCCGTTAACACATTGATTTCTCGGAACAGTTTCTCCGTATCCTTTCCAGCTCAATCTATCAGCTGCAATACCTTTATAGATAAGATATCTTACTGCAGCTAATGCACGCTTATCAGACAATACCTGATTGTAATGATCTTTCCCTCTGGCATCACAGTGAGATCCCATTTCAATATGAATAGTAGGATTATCTTTTAAAAGCTTCACTAACTTATCCAATTCCGTTGCTGCATCAGGTCTAATGTTCCATCTATCAAAGTCATAAAAAATATCTTCCAGTACAATTGGTTTGTTCAGTTCAATTTCTTCAACAATGAAATCGGCGTAAAAATTCTCTGAATACTTCTTCCCTTTTGTAGATACTTTATCCGTTCTCGTAAAACATCCAATTTTAGTGCACAATAAGTGGTATTCTTCCTCAACGTCTAATTGATATTCAAATTTACCATCCTTATCACTGGTCATTGTAATCACTTTTCCATCAGATCCTCTAGTAATCTCAACCGTAACTCCTGCAACTGGATCAAATGAATCTTTTTTTCTTGCTCTACCATACAGAATAAATGTTGGTGCATTTTTCTTAAACTCATATAATTCATCCTTATTCGCTCTAGAAGACGTTACAAACCCTGTTGTATTATCTTCAGACAACACAAAGCTAAAATCGTCTTTTAAGGAATTAAGAGGATAATTCAAGTTTTCAGGCTTCATCCAACGCCCATTGTATTCATAGGTTAAAAACACATCTAACCCACCCATTGAATTGTGTGCATCAGAAGAGAAGTATAATATTCCATCATCATGCATATATGGAAACATCTCATTACCCGGCGTATTTACTGTCTCTCCTAAATTTTCCGGTTTTGTCCACTCACCGTTTTCAAATCTAGTAACATAAATATCCGTACCTCCATAACCTCCAGGCATGTCAGAAACAAAATACAAGGTTTTATCATCACTTGCCAAAGCAGGATGCCCACATGAGTAATTATCTGAATTAAATGGCAACTCCTCCAAATGTTTCCATTTTCCATCCTCTGATTTTGCAATGAATATTTTCAAGTTATTTTCCTCTTCATTGCTAATTTCCATTTTACGTTTGAAGTAATTACTTCTTGTAAAGTACACTACATCTCCAGATTTAGAAAAAGATGCAGGACCCTCATGAAATTTTCCATTGATAGTTCCTTGCAATATTTCCGGGGACAACCAGTTCCCATCTTCGTCTTTTTCCATGTAATACAAATCCAAATATGAATTACCGGTCCAAGGACTTTGTTTTGATCCTCTAAATACTTCCTTTTCTCCTGAGAAAACAATTCCATCTCTGTATTCAACCGCACTAAAAGCTCCGGTGAAATCATCTGTAGGAATTTTTTCTAATGTAAAGAGACTTGTATCTATATAACGTTCATTGATAGAGTTTACAGATGATAATAACATACCTGCAACCACATCATTTGGATGTCTCAAAAGATATCTTGTTAAATAGCCTTTTGCTTCTTTAGTTTTTCCTGTAGCCATTAAAGCTCGTGCATAGTAAAAATTCAACTTGTCAGCTGCACTTTTATTTGCCATGCACTCTTCATAAAGCTCCATTGCTTTTTCATACTTGCCCATGAAATAATAGGCATTACCCATTTTCTCAAGAACTTCAAGGTTTCTATCCTTTTTAATTCCTTTTTCATAGGATGCTATTGCCTCAGAATATCTTAAATATTCATAGTGTTTATCCCCCTCATTAAAATACTTCTCTGCACTACACCCAACCAATACAATCCCAATTAGCGCTATTAAGCTGCTATAAAATATATTTCTCATGAAATGCTCTTTTTAATCTGTTTTACTAAAAATATCTAGGTGTTTTTTCTTTAGTATCTCCTTTACCAAAATCATATCCAATCATGATTTCATGAGATCCTGCAGAGTACTTACGGATATTTGAAAATGTTATGTCATAGGCATAACCCACTCTAAAACTATTCGAAGCCTGATACTCCAATAATGCTACTAATGCATCACCTGTTCTAAATGAAGCTCCAACCCAGATTGTCTCTTTAAACAACGCACTAAAATTAATGTCTGCTTCAAATGGAGCACCTGTAATATACTTCATCAAAATACTTGGCTTTAACTTTACATTTTCGCCTGCCTGAAAAATATATCCTCCTGTAATCAACAAGTGTCTTCTCATAAAAGATGTCTTGTTAATATTGAAAGAGAATCCCATTCCTTTTTCGTAAGCTAAAAGAGTTGGAATTGAAATTCCAGCATACCATTTTTCTTTTTGATGGTAATACATTCCGAATCCAAACTTAGGAATTACTTGTCCGCGGATATCTGACCCAAACATTGGGTCTGACTCATCCCAGGTAGTTAATTCAGAAACTTTAGCTGAATAAATGGACATTCCGGCTTTTAAACCAAATGCCAATTTACCTTCTTCAGATAACTTAACGTTATAAGAATAGTTTCCTACGATATCAGTTTGGTTGGTAACTCCAATGTTATCGTTTGACACAACTAAACCTACTCCCATTTTGTTATCTACCAAGGGCATATCTGCTGCGGCTGTAAATGTATATGGTGATCCATCAAAACCTACCCATTGCTTTCTGAAAAGCATAGTTGTAGTTATGCATTCCTGACTACCGGCATAAGCAGGGTTAAGAAACAGTCCGTTAAACATGTACTGACTCACCATTGGCTCCTGCTGAGCCTTAGCATTGTCTACCACCAGAAGTGTCAAACATGCTATTAATATTACTTTCATTGTTTTCATACCTTCTCTAGTTTCTTTATTATTTATTTCTAACAGTTCTTAAATCAATATATCCTGTCAATGGCTGTTCTAATTCATCAATCTTTAAGATTGCGAAATAGGTACCATCAGGTAGTTTCTTTCCTTTATTGTTTAATCCTTCCCAATCGTTATTGTACCCTGTTGTAGAGTAAACCAGGTTACCCCATCTATTGTAAATCAACAACTCATTATTCGGATATACTTCAATTCCATGGATTACGAAATAGTCGTTGTAACCATCACCATTTGGAGAGAATCCTTGTGGCATTTCAAGCTCAAGTGGTTGTATTAGTGAATCACTTCCAAACACTGAACATCCATTGGCATCTGTTACTACTATTGTATACAAACCTGCCGTTAAATCTTCGATATCTTCGTCAGTTGATCCATTTGACCAAGTGTAAGAATAAGGAGAAACCCCACCAATTACTGACATATCAATCCAGCCATCCTCGCTTAGGTAATGACTTACATTAAAGCCTCCGTCATACTCTGAGTGAATAAACTCAAGGTATAATGAATCAGGTTGATAAACATCCATTGTGTCCGAAATCACACATCCATTACTATCAGTTACTGTAACATAATAGTTTCCTGCTACAAGATTTGTTATAAGAGCAGTTGTATCGCCATTAGACCAGTTATAAACCACAGGAGAAACAGCTCCTGTAACTTCAATATCAATGCTTCCGCTTTCATCTCCATAGCATGTTACATCTTCAATCTCATGACTTATGCCAAGTGGATTTATGGCATACACAGAATCTTCGTAATTCAAGAAGCATCCATTTACATCTGTCACTAAAACTGAGTAAGTTCCAGCTGCCAGACTATCAATATCTTGAAGTGTATCACCAGTACTCCAGTTATAAGTGTATGGCAATGTTCCACCATGAAGAGTTAAATCAATTGAACCATCTGCTGATAAACAAGTTGCATGCTCCAATACTGATACTGCAAACATTGAATCCGGCTCAAGTATCTCAACAGACAATTGATAGATACATCCTTTATCATCTGTCAATGTCAAGTCATAAATTCCTGCTGACAATGAATCTATATTTTGAAGTGTATCTCCATTACTCCAGTTATACATATATGGCATTGTACCACCAGTTGGAATAATATTGATGTAAGCATCTGTTGAATCAAAACAACTTACATTTCCATAGGTAACGTCAACTTGTATTGTGTCAGATTCAGCCACAGTAAACAAAGTATCAAACTGACATAAGTTGGCGTCATAAACAGTTACTGAATAATCACCAGGACCTAAGTTTGTAACATCTTCTGTTGTTTCTGCATTACTCCATAAGAAAGTATAAGGAGCAGTTCCGTCAGCTGGAGTTAAATCAATTGATCCATCTGACAATCCAAAGCATGTTACATCTGTAGTTACCCCTGTTGCTGTTGGTTTTGGATGAACTGTCACAGTGAAAGAACAAATAGATACGTTTCCATGAATATCTGTTACTTCATATGTCTCTGTAGTTGTTCCTACAGGGAATACAGCACCAGATCCTAAACCTGCAGTTTGAATAATTGTATCTACACCACAGTTATCAGATGCTGTTGGTAGATCATACAAGATAATTGAATCACATGAACTAGTATCTGCTTGACAGAATGTTAAGACAGGTGCCTCATTATCAGTAACTACTACATCAAATGAACATGTATCTGTATTTCCTGAAAGATCAGTTGCGACATACACCACTGTTGTAGTTCCTACAGGGAATGTATCTCCTGAGCTGAAGTTACTAGTGATTGTATCACCACAATTATCTACAGATGTTGGCGCCGTCCAGCTAACCACTGCCGAACAATTTCCAGGATCACTGTTTACCAAAATATCGGAAGGACATCCAGAAAATACTGGGCTAATAGTATCTAACACTGTTAAATTGAATGAGCAACTTACAGTATTACCTGCATTATCTATTACGGTCAGAACAATTGTAGTATCACCGGTTGATACTAAAGTACCTGCTACCGGAGATTGACTAATTGTTGCTCCACAATTATCTGAATATGTTGCTAGCAAAGTATAATCTAAAATAGCATGTTCACAGTTGTTATCAGCATATTCTGTCTGATCAGGAGCACAAGTTAAAGTTGGATCTTCGTTGTCATTAACAGTTACATCCTGTGTACAAGTAGCAGTATTTCCATGAATATCTGTTACAGTCCAAGTTACTGTTGTTGTTCCTACAGGGAAGGTTGCAGGAGCGTCATTTGTTACTGTCGCTACTCCACAATTATCTCCTGTTGTTGGATTTCCTAAACTGATGTTTACTAAGTCAGTTGAGCAATTTCCAGGATCATTATTTACAGTCACATCTGTTGGGCATGTAATTGTTGGATTCTCAGTATCATTTACTGTTACGTCTTGTGTACAAGTAACTGAGTTTCCATGAATATCTGTTACTGTCCAGGTTACTGTTGTTGTTCCTACAGGGAAGGTTGCTGGAGCATCATTTGTTACTGTTGCCACACCACAATTATCACCTGTTGTTGGAGTACCCAAAGTAACTCCAGTTGCTGAACATACTCCTGCATCATTAGATACTGTTACATCCGCAGGACAAGTAATTGTTGGATTTTCATTATCATTCACTGTTACATCTTGCGCACAAGTAATTGAATTACCATGAATATCTGTAACGGTCCATGTTACTGTTGTTGTTCCTACAGGGAATGTTGCCGGTGCATCATTTGTTACCGTTGCTACACCACAATTGTCATTTGTGAAAGGGGTACCTAAGTTAACAGTAGTGGCTTCACATAATCCAGCATCACTATCTACTGTAACGTCACCAGGACAAATGATAGAAGGATCTTCGTTGTCATTAACTGTTACATCTTGAGTACAGGTAGCAGTATTTCCGTGAATATCTGTTACAGTCCAAGTTACTGTTGTTGTTCCTACAGGGAAGGTTGCAGGAGCGTCATTTGTTACTGTCGCTACTCCACAATTATCTCCTGTTGTTGGATTTCCTAAACTGATGTTTACTAAGTCAGTTGAGCAATTTCCAGGATCATTATTTACAGTCACATCTGTTGGGCATGTAATTGTTGGATTCTCAGTATCATTTACTGTTACGTCTTGTGTACAAGTAACTGAGTTTCCATGAATATCTGTTACTGTCCAGGTTACTGTTGTTGTTCCCACTGGGAATGTAGCTGGAGCGTCATTTGTTACTGTTGCCACACCACAATTATCACCTGTTGTTGGAGTACCCAAAGTAACTCCAGTTGCTGAACAAACTCCTGCATCATTAGACACTGTTACATCTGCAGGACAAGTAATTGTTGGATTTTCATTATCATTCACTGTTACATCTTGCGCACAAGTGATTGAATTACCATGAATATCTGTAATTGTCCATGTTACTGTTGTTGTTCCTACTGGGAATGTTGCCGGTGCATCATTTGTTACCGTTGCTACACCACAATTATCAGAAGTGGTAGGAGTTCCTAAAGTTACTGTTGTTGCCTCACATAATCCGGCATCACTATCTACCGTTACATCAGCTGGACAAGTAACAATCGGATCTTCGTTGTCATTAACTGTTACATCTTGAGTACAGGTAGCAGTATTTCCGTGAATATCTGTTACAGTCCAAGTTACTGTTGTTGTTCCTACAGGGAATGTTGCAGGAGCATCATTTGTTACTGTCGCTACTCCACAATTATCTCCTGTTGTTGGATTTCCTAAACTGATATTTACTATGTCAGTTGAGCAATTTCCAGGATCATTATTTACAGTCACATCTGTTGGGCATGTAATTGTTGGATTCTCAGTATCATTTACTGTTACGTCTTGTGTACAAGTAACTGAGTTTCCATGAATATCTGTTACTGTCCAGGTTACTGTTGTTGTTCCTACTGGGAATGTAGCTGGTGCATCATTTATTACTGTTGCCACACCACAATTATCTCCTGTTGTTGGAGTACCTAACGTTACTCCAGTTGCTGAACAAACTCCTGCATCATTAGACACTGTTACATCTGCAGGACAAGTAATTGTTGGATTTTCATTATCATTTACCGTTACATCTTGTGTACAGGTAGCCGAATTCCCATTAATATCTGTTACTGTCCATGTTACTGTTGTTGTTCCTACAGGGAATGTTGCCGGTGCATCATTTGTTACTGTTGCTACACCGCAATTATCTCCTGTTGTTGGAGTACCAAGTGTAACAGTAGCAGATTCACAAGTTCCGGCATCATTTGAAACTGTTACATCAGCAGGACAAGTAATGGTTGGGTTTTCTGTATCGTTAATTGTGACATTGAAGCTACAACTTGCAGTATTACCTGCACTATCAGTTACTTCATAAGTTACTAATGTAGTTCCGATTGGGAATGTTGAGCCAGAAGTTAAACCAGTAGTCATTATTGTAGAAACTCCAAGTGGGCAATTATCTACACCAACCGGTGTTGCATAAATAATTAATGCTCCACAAACACCTGCATCATTAGATTGTGAAATATCTGATGGACAAGTAATTGTAGGGTTTGTCACATCTACAAAAGTAGTTAAGACAACACTTTCATTAGCTGTACATCCATTTGCGTCAGTAACTATTACATCATAGGTTCCTTCAAATAATCCCGAAATATCTTCAGTTGTAGCTGTATAACTGTTTGGACCAGTCCAAGCAAATGTATATGCGGTAGTTCCACCAGTAACTGTTAAATCAATGCTTCCATCAGATTCACCAAGACAACTTACTTCATTTTGAATGACTCCTGTTGCAATTAATTCGTTAGGAATAGTAATGCTAGTTGCAACTGTCAAACATCCTTTTGCATCTCTTACTACAATATTATAAGAGTTTCCAACTGCAAGGTTAATGGTCATAACTCCAGCAGCATTGAATGTTGCCCCATTATCAGTTGACACCTCATAAGGACCTCCATCACCTCCAGTTGCAGCAACTGTAACAGGAATATCCGTAGCTCCTGCAGGAATACAAGGATCAAAAGTTACATTGGTGATAGTAACGACAGGATCAATAGTTAAAACATACGGATTAACAGTAGCACAGGCATTTGCATCTCTTGCAACAACCTGATAAGTAGCTCCTGTCGGAAGTGTTGCTGTATAATTCCCTAAACCATTAAATGTAGTACCGTTATCGTATGAAATATCATAAAGATCTTCTGTTCCTCCAGTAACACTATCAACAACTACATTGGCATTAGTTGCAC
Source organism: Paracrocinitomix mangrovi (assembly GCF_019740355.2). GTDB lineage: Bacteria > Bacteroidota > Bacteroidia > Flavobacteriales_D > Crocinitomicaceae > Paracrocinitomix > Paracrocinitomix mangrovi. The sequence goes on from NZ_CP091819.1 coordinate 879,758, forward strand.
CAGGAGTTGGACAGCTAACTGAAATATTATGAATAATAACAGTATCAGGCTGATCAATGTAAACCCCCAATGGAGTTACTAAAGTACATCCATTTAAATCTGTTACTTGAAGTGTATATAAACCAGCTGATAAGCTTGAAATATCCTGAGAAGTAGATGTAAATCCTAAAGGACCTTGCCATAAATATGAATGAGGAGCAGTTCCACCAGTAGAAGTAGCATCAATAGATCCATTAGAGTCACCATTACACAAAGCATTTATTTTAGTTGCTGTTGCAGCTACTTGAGCAGGTTGCGTAATACCAACTGAAGCTGTTTCTACACATCCATTAGCATCAGTTACTGTAACCGAATATGTTCCTGGCTTTAGATTAACTAAATCCTCTGCTTTAGTTATTACTACACCTCCAATTTCCCATGAAAATGAGTAAGGATAAGTACCACCCGTAGCTGTTAAATCAATCGTACCATTAGCGTATCCAAAACATGAAATAGCAGTAGGCGTTAAACCAACACTTAGTGCTGAAGGCTCAGTAATTGTAAAGTTTTCGAATGTTGTACAATTTGATGCATCCGTCACAGTTACCGTGTATGAACCTGCTGAAAGGTTAGTAGCAGTTGTACCGGTTTGACCATCACTCCAAGTAATAGTGTAAGGTGCAGTTCCGTGTGCTACTACTACAGTAGCTTTTCCATCTGATGCTCCATTACAAGTAATGTCTGAATAAACTAAACCTATGTCTAAATTGTTACAAGGCGGCTCATTAATAATGACACTATCAGAAATTGAACAAAATTTTGAATCTGTAATATCTACATAATATGTACCTGCAAACTGATTTATTATAGATTGTGTTGTTTCACCTCCGGGAGTCCATAAATAAGAATATCCTGGGGTACCACCTGAAGGGTTAGCTGTAGCCACCCCAGTATTAGCACCAATAACCGCAATATCGGTATGTGTCATTGTATTTGTAAGTTGAGTTGGTTCAGTAATAGCAACTGTAGCCAAATCAACACATCCATTTCCATCTGTAGCAGTTACAGTATAAGTACCGGCAGACAATCCACTAATTGGTGTACCTGCAGATACCGGTGAAGTGTTCCAACTATAAGAATAAGGAAGTAAACCACCTGCTGCCACGGCAGAAGCTGTCCCATCATTTCCTCCAAAACAAGAAACATTTGTAGAAGATGCTGCAACTGAGAATGCTAAACATTGCGGTTCATTAACAACTACACTCCCTATTTTAATACATCCATTTGCATCAGTAACTGTTACTGTTGCTACACCATAACTCAATCCAGTTTCAGTAGCGGCTGTTCCTCCAGTTCCCCATGAATAAGTATAAGCCGGAGTTCCTCCTGCTACAGCAACAGATGCAGTACCATCACTTGCTCCGTCAAAAGAACAATCAGTACTTGACATAGTTAAATTCATTTCAGAAGGAGCCGTTAAAGTAACTGATTCTGTATGCGAACATCCTATTGCATCAGTAACTTCCACCCAATATGTTCCGTCACCAGCAAAAATTGAATTAGTTGTTGCTCCTGTACTCCAGAAGTAGGTATAAGGAGCAGTTCCTGAACTTGCATTAGCTGTTAAAGCACCCGTAGAATTGTAACAATTCAAAGTTGGCGAAGTAAATGAAATGTCAACTGTATCTGAAAAGAAAATAGTTACCTGATCAAAATCCTCAGTACATCCACCACCGGCACCATAAGAAGTCAAAGTTAATGTAACCGAACCTGCTGTCAACTCAGCAGAAGTAGGCATATATGAAGCAAATACAGTAGAATCATTTGGATTAAATGTTCCTGTACCTCCTGTCCATACTGCGCCATCCGCATTAGTAACCGAACCACTTAAAAACACCTCAGGATCATTTGCACATAAAGTTTGATCTATTCCTGCACTTACTGTCGGAGGTAAACCAACAGTAACGGGAACTGTAATGTATTCTGATGGACAAGTTGGACTTACCAAACCATCACTAATTTTAACTGTGAAATTTTCTTGTGTTGTCGCATTGAATGCCGAACCTGTTCCAACTGAAACAGAGGAACTATTGTACCATTCATATGAATAAACTGCATCACCTCCTGTTGCAGATGCAGTTAATACAACTCCTCCTCCTCCACTACAAAACTCTGCAGGATTAGGAGTTACTGACCCATCTAACGCTTGAAAAGCATATAATCTTACAGTATCACAAGTATAAACATACCCACAAGCAGATGCCGTTGGAGTACCACATATTTCGTAATCTATAAATGCCGGAGCAGATAAACCAGGTTCAAAATTTGGCGTTCCGCAGTCAAGACAACTTAAATATGAGTTGTATTGCCCAGGAGTTCCCGGAGAAATAGAATTTATGGTAATATTTTCTAAACCAAGTATTTCAATCGGAAGTGTACAGCCAATTCTGGTTGAATCATCTTTTGGAAAAGTTGGCTTAGGTATAGAAGTAATTCTGTACGTATTTTCATTATTTCCAGGTTTACAAAAAGTAAGATAGTGAGGACCTACCCCACTAATACAAATTGCATCACCAACCGGAACTTGCGGACCACAACCAATTTGATAAAACATTGATCCGGGAGGAATAGCTCCTGAAGCAATTTCAAAATTGATCATTGTGGCACCTGTGTCCAAAATAATTTCAAAAGATGTACATCTATCCGGAGATGAAGTACCACAACAATTTCCTAGCCTCGAATGTGAAGGAGACTCCCAAACACCATCAGGTTGTCCGGTTAAATCCACTTGAAAGTATGGTACATCTGTCCCACATGTAGGGACTTGTGCGTGAGTTGAGAATGAAATACTAATAGCTATAATTCCCAATAAAACGTAGAGTTTTCTCATAGGTTTAAATAATATATACGATACAAAGGTTAAAAAGGGAGAAAGATTGTAAAGTGACGTTTATCACTTTCTTAAAAGATTTATATCAACTGCATAAATCTCAATTAAAGCAATGGGTATCTGGTTATTAAATATAGAACTAATGTATAATTTTTTTTGAAACCCAAGATTATGACATGATTAAAAGTTTTATTGAAACAGGAGACATTTCATAAATGAATCTCTAAAAAAAGAGATATTAAATTATCTTTGAAAAAAAATTAAAATGGGATTATTAGACGGAAAAGTTGCAATTATTACCGGAGCTTCAAGAGGAATTGGTAAGGCAATTGCTCAAGAATTTATAAAAGAAGGTGCCAAAGTTGCTTTTACTTATTTGTCATCTGATGAAAAAGCCAAAGCTTTAGAAGCTGAGTTAACTGCGAATGGTGGTGTTGCTAAAGGTTTTAAATCTAACGCTGCAGAATTTCAAGCTGCACAAGATTTAGCAGATGCTGTTGTAGAAGAATTTGGTACGATCGATATTTTGGTTAATAATGCAGGTATAACAAAAGACAATCTTTTAATGAGAATGAGTGAAGAAGATTGGGATGCAGTTATTGACGTCAATCTTAAATCTACTTTCAACCTAACTAAAGCCGTTATGAGACCAATGTTGAAGGCTAGATCAGGCTCGATTATTAATATGAGTTCAGTAGTTGGTGTTTCAGGTAACCCGGGTCAAGCTAATTACGCTGCATCTAAAGCAGGTATGTTAGGATTTACAAAATCTGTGGCGCAAGAATTAGGTTCTAGAAACATTAGATGTAATGCTATTGCTCCTGGATTTATTGAAACCGAAATGACTGCAGCCTTAGATGAAAACGTTGTACAAGGATGGAGAGATGGTATCCCTATGAAAAGAGGTGGAACCCCGGAAGATGTAGCGAAAACTACAGTGTTTTTGGCATCTGATTTATCTAGCTATGTTACTGGACAGACAATCAATGTTTGCGGCGGGATGTTAACTTGCTAATAAATTGTAAAAAATAATTTATCATTTTTATAGAGAAACGGATGGGTAAAACACTCATCCGTTTTTATTTGGAATTCGTCTAAATAATAGGTCAGAGTACCTAATTTCTCTTTCTAAATCAAAAGCCGGATAATATATTTGCAACGCAATAAACAAACCCATGAAAGAGATTAATTGTAGAATTTCCACTGTTCAAATTAAGGATGAGAATACTTTATTTATTAATGTTGACAGTAATCAAAACTTTGGAAAAGTAGATGCCCAAGAACTTAAAAAAGCAGCCCTCAAATTGGGTAATGGCAAAAGCTTTTACAATTTAATCAATATTGGTGCTAATACAGTTACATCTAAAGAAGCCAGAGAAATCGTAACAAGCCTTGAAGGATCTTTTTATAAAAAAGCAGACGCAATAATTATCAATTCGATATCAAAAAAACTTTTGGCAAACTTGTTTTTATCATTTCAAAAGCCTGTAGTTCCTACTAAAGTGTTTACCAAAATAGAGGATGCTGAAGAATGGTTAGGTCAACTACAAAATCAGGAATTAATGATCGGTAATAACTGAGTTTTCTATTCAAATTAAACCTTTTTCACTTTTTGTAGTATAATAATGTAAGATGACACGCTTACTTTACATATTATTTATTGCTGTGACTTTTATAAGCTGTTCTGAAAAACAAAACGAAGATATTTCGCAAGCTCAGTACACTTATCAATTAAAAGGCTGGGAATCTTTGGGAAAACAGACACTGGTTATTATGGATGCTCAGAATACTTCCAGCATGGACCAGGAAATTACGTTTCAGGTAGAAGTTATCAATACTGATGGAAAGGTATTTACAAAAGATACTACCATTCAGTTTGAACAAACTGAAAAAAGCAAAGATTTTCAATTAGTTGTTGATACTGAAGGAGAAATAAGTGAAGTTAAAATTACTTCTCTAGGTTAACTCTCTGTTTTAAGTTCATTTTCACTTGCGGCAATAATGGTTGTTACGGATGCATCACCAGTAACATTTACGACTGTTCTACACATGTCTAAAATTCGGTCAACCGGAATTATTATTGCAATCCAAGCTGGATTCAATCCTACAGAAATTAACACCATCATTAACATTACAAGACCCGCACTAGGCACTGCTGCAGAACCTATTGATGCTAAAGTAGCAGTCATAACGATAATCAATTGTTCACCTAATGCTAAATCAATACCATGCAATTGAGCAAGAAAAATCACAGCTACAGCTTGATACAATGAAGTTCCATCCATATTAACAGTAGCGCCAATAGGCAAAACAAAGCTTGAAATTTCTTTTTTAACTCCTACCCCATCTTCAACACATTCCATTGTAACAGGCAAAGTAGCAGCAGACGAACTTGTAGAGAAGGCTGTTAATTGAGCCGGCGAAATTTTTCTCCAAAACTCAGCATACTTAATTTTTTTAACCAACATTGACACAAGTAATGGGTACATAAAAATCAAGAATAAAAGTCCTACAATCACTACGAGAGAATACTGTCCCAAAGAAGCCAATAAATCAAGAAGTTCATCAATTGAGTTTGCCATTGATGAAAGTTTGGCTGCCATCAAGGCAAAAACAAAAAAAGGCGCCCCTTTCATTACAACATCTACCATTTTTAAAAATACTTCATTGATTCCATCAAAAACTTTAATAACTGGCGCAGATTTTTCTGTAGTAATAAAAAGGAGACATATTCCGAAAAAGATAGAAAACACAATTACTTGTAACATCAATTTAGGATTCCCAAGTGAAAGCACAATATTTTCAGGAACCATATCTACCAGTGCAGACAATGGACCTGCATCTTTATTGGCATCAGCAGCAGATTGGACTTTAGCAACATTTTCATCAACAACAACTTCTTCACCTGAAATCTTCTCAACGATAGCAGCATATTTTGGATCTTCAGATAATCTAATATCATCTTTGAATTCAACTGCACCATCAAGCGACTTAACCCACAATTCATATTCAATTCTATTGTGAATTTTTTGTTCTTCAGAAATAGCATCTCCAGGGCGGGCAATATTTACAAATATTAAACCTATTGAAACAGCTAAAACCGTAGTAATTAAATAAACTCCTAGTGTTTTAGCTCCTACCCTACCCAATTTTTTTATATCATGTAATGAAGATATTCCAACTATGATAGAAAACATTACCAAAGGAATAGCTATAAACTTAAGTGCACGAATAAAGATGGTTCCAAAAGGCGCAATCCAATCATTAGTGAATTCATTGAATCCTTTATAGATTGAAATAAATGCCCAGACAATTCCTAATGCCATACCAATTAAAATCTTCCAATGTAGGGCAAGACCTTTTGATTTTTCTTTACTCATAAATGTAAAATTAACATGTTTTTGAAAAAGTCAATTGTCATTTTTTAACTTGTTGAAAAACAATAAATAACAAATGTAAACATGTTAAAAAGAGTCAGGATTATAGATACTTTGTTAAGAAAAGCACAAATCAACACAATGGACAATTTTACTATTGTACGGTCTTATATACACACGTAACTTTGTTTCCAATTAAATTAACGTGAACCCTTAATTAAATTTTATACAATGAAGAAAAATTTACTTAAAATTGGGGCTTTAGCAGTAATACTTTTAGGTATTAATGCTAACGCTCAGGTAATTTCAAGTTACCCCTACATTCAGGATTTTGAAGGTGAGACTCAGGGAGGATTATCTTGTTCTGCTGTATACACAATGCAGGCTCCTGGATGGACAAATGAAACAACAGATGATACTGATTGGGAAGGAGACTCAGGAGGAACTACTTCTGGATCAACTGGACCTTCAGTAGATTATAATCCGGGAACAGGTACAGGAATGTATATGCTAATTGAGACCTCTTCTTGTTATGGTCAAGTAGCTTATTTGTACAGCCCGGAATTTTTACTTCCATCTGCAGCAACTGCAGCATCAATGCAGTTCGCGTATCACATGTATGGAGCTACAATGGGAACAATGTCTTTTGATATTACTACTGATGGTGGTACTACTTGGACGAACTTATTTTCTGGAACAGATAACCAGGATTTATGGCAAATTTCAAGTCATGACTTAACATCATATATTGGAAACACTGTTCAGTTCAGATTCACAGCATTAACTGGAACAAGTTTTACTAGTGATATGGCTATTGATGACTTCCAAATAATGGTAGATATTGCTGATGATATAGCACCTGTAGCTATTGATCAACCTACTAATCCAGTATCACCGGGAGTACAGTTCGTATCAGCTTTAGTTCAAAACTATGGTAACAACACTGTAAATACCGGAGATGTGAACTGGAGTGTAAATGGAGTTTTACAGACACCTACAACACTACCTTCTGCTTTAACATCAGGTCAAACATCATCTTCTATTATATTAGGAACTTATAACTTCCCAATAGGTCATACAGATGTTTGTGTATGGACAGCTAATCCAAATGGAAATACAGATAACGTACCATCAAATGATACTTTATGTTTTAATTTCTGTACTCCTTTGAATGGTACTTATGCAATTGGAGGTACAACTCCTGATTATGCAACCTTTGCTGAGGCAGTAGCTGATTTAACAAATTGTGGAATTGATGGACCAGTATTGTTCAACGTTGCTCCTGGTACTTACAATGAAGCAGTAGTTTTACCTTCAATTTTTGGTGCAAGCGCAACAAACACAATTACTTTTGATGGAGGTGATGCTTCAACAACAACTATCCAACATGATGGAACAGGATCTAATGGAACTGTAAACCTTGATGGTGGTGATTTCATTACTTTCAAAAACTTTACTATTAGAAATACTGGAACAACAGATGCTTGGGGAGTTTTCTTAACAAATGTTGCTGAGTACGATAGTATTTTGAATTGTAACATTGAAATGGAATACTCATTGAATATTGTTGATGTTGCCGGAATTATGGCTTCAAATGATCCAACTAATGATAACTCTACTGGTCAATCATCAACTCATTGTGTATTTGACGGAAATACAATTACAGGAGGAGAAAGAGGAATTTCATTATACGGAATGACTACTTCTACTACTTTCTGCGTTGGTAACCAAGTAACAAACAACATTATCTACAATGTAGATGATTATGGAGTTTATGCTTATTACCAAGATTCTATTGACATTATTGGAAATAACGTAGATTCAGTTCTTAACACTCAAGGTGAAGGAATGTATTTATATTATGTTAACAACTTTAATTTCGAGAGAAACTCAATTAAAGCTCCGGATTATGGTATGTATTTATATTATGCTAACGTAAGTGCAGGTATTACAGTAACTGAAAAATCAAATTTTGCGAATAACATGATTTACAGTCAATCTGATTACGGAATGTACATCAGTGCATCTGACTCAGTTAGTTTCGTTCACAATACAGTAGCTAACTACGGAAGTTCGACTCCAGCATTCTATTTATTATCTACATGTGAAAACTGGGATATTATCAACAATATTTTCTATAGTGAAAGTGATGAAGCTTTTTATGCTTCTGTTGATTTATTGTCTGATTTCAACTATGCAGATTACAACGTTTACTGGACAGACAATGCTTTATTTGTATATGAAGGTGGAGCAATTGCTGATTTAACTGCATGGCAAACTGCACAACCAACTTTAAATATTAACTCAGTAGAAACTGACCCTGTATTCGTTGCAATGGATGACTTACACGTTATCTCTCCATTAGTTAATGATATAGGAGATAACTCAGTAGGTGTAACTATTGATATTGATGGTGATTCTAGACCAATGGGAACAAACGTTGACCCGGGAGCTGATGAATTCAACGCATTATCTGATGATGCAGTTATGGTTGAAATTATCCAACCAGGAGCTAGCCAATGTGGAAATGCAACTACTGAAATTAAAGTTGCCGTAACAAACTATGCTACTCCAATTACTAGTTTACCTATTGTAGTTGAAGTTACTGGAGCAGTTACTGCTACTTTAAACACAACTTATACTAACACAATCAATTTTAACCAAGTTGATACAGTATTGGTTGGAACAATTGACACGTACAACGGTGGAGATGTAATGATTACTGCTTATACAGTTTATCCAAACGATCAAAACATTTCTAATGATACAGTATCAATGGCAGCTTCATTTGTACCTTTTGAGCCTCAAGGAGCTGGTTCTGATCCAAGTTGTGGATTTGACGTAACTAACTTATATGCAGATTCTACATATACTTCTAACTATGAGTGGTATGATGCTGCAACAGGTGGTAACTTAGTAGGAACTGGAAATGTATATACTATTCCTTCAATCACTGCTCAAGACACATATTACTTACAGTATCCACAAAATGGTTTAGATACTATTCAAACTACTTATGCTGCAGGTAACTCTTGTGGTGGTGGATCAATGTTTGATGTAACTGCAACTAATGGTACAGTAATTTCAGGATTTGATATGGGATCAACAGTAACTGCTGGTAACCCACTTCCTGTGACTGTTCACTACATTATGGGATCACATCTTGGAAACGAAACAAATGCAGGTGCATGGACAACTGAAGGATCATACACTATCACTTCTGGTGGTACAGGATCTCCTTCAACTTATCTTGCTTTGAATAATCCAATTAACCTACCTGCTGGACAAACTGTTGGAATCTACCTTGAATATGCAGCTTCATACACAACAGGAACAGTAAGTACAGACTATACAAACATTGCTGGTGACATTACTGTAACTGCAGGTACAGGATTATGTAGTTCATTTGGTGGATTAAACTATCCAAGATTGTTCAACGGAACAGTTTACTTCGGAAGTTTTGCTTGTTCAGATATCAGAACTCCGGTACAAGCTAACATCACTCCTGCTGCTGCTGTGAATCTAGGTGAAGACACTGTAGCATGTGCTGCAACTGGAGCTGTTGTTTTAGATCCAGGACCGGGATTGTCTAATTTCTATTGGACTCCTTCTGGAAATACAGGTGCAACAGAAAGTGTTACAGCTAACGGACAGTACACTGTAACAGCTACAGATGGAAACAACTGTACATGGACTGATACTGTATTAGTAATTTTTGGAGAATGTGCTAGCATTGAAGAGTACAACGGTATCTCTGAAATGAACTTATTCCCTAACCCAACTCAAGGACAATTTGATGTTCAGTTGTCATTAGAGTCAGGTGTTAGTGTAGTATCAATTAACATTATTAGCATTGACGGAAGATTAGTTTATAGTGAATTAATCAACCAAAACTCAAGCTATTACAACAATACATTTGATTTAAGCTCTGAAGAAAGAGGTATTTACATGATGAGAATCATGACTTCTGAAGGAACAGCAGTTTCAAGAATTGTATTGAAATAATAACAATACTTAATAAATAGAAAACCCGCAGATTTTCATCTGCGGGTTTTTTATTTGGTATCATCCAGTAGGTACTCCATCAACCAACCTACAGACTCATTCATGTATAGACTTATCTCAATCAAACTGACTAAATGATCATCCTTTAAAAGCTTGTACTCGTAATTGGATAATTTTTTATAGTCTATATCTTTCAGACGTTCTTCAATAGGAAAAGATATTTTGCCGTTTAAGCCAATGATACACATTGATAGCATTTTTCTATCATCATTGCTTACTTGATTAGTCAACATCCTTTTACGCATGTCCCAATATTGATTGAGCGCAACTTTGACTTCTTTAAACACATCCAATTCAGTTGGACTCTTTTTAGATTGCAATTCAGTGTCAACTAGATTGATAACATAATCATGTCTATCACTAAGTTCATTGCTATAAAGCTTATCGCTTGCAACTTCAATCAATCTATTGTAAATCTCGTTCACGAAGTATAATACGTATTAAAATAAAAAAGGGAGACTTTTAAAGCCTCCCTTTTAGAATTATTTAGGTAAAAGGATTTATTTTTCTCCTTCTTCCATTTCAGATTTTAAAGCAGATAGTGCATCCAAATCTCCTAATGTAGATTTTTCATTTGAGCTATTGATTTCCTCAACGGCTTTGCTTCCACCACCTGTTTTACCTTTTTTCTTAGTAGGACGATCATCTCCTTCTTCAAAAGTTCTAGTATGAGAAACAACAATTTTCTTTCCGTCTTTGTTGAACTCAATAACTTTGAATGGTAATTTCTCGTCTACAGTAGCGTTGCTTCCATCTTCTTTCTTCATGTGCTTTTTAGGGCAAATAGCCTCAACACCATGAGGAAGAGCTACAACAGCTGCTTTATCTTTCTTGTCTTCAATGATTGTTCCTTCGTGAACAGTTCCTTCAGCAAATTCTGCTTCGAACTCATCCCATGGATTTGCTTCCAATTGTTTGTGTCCTAAAGCAATTCTTCTGTTATCTCTGTCTAATTCAAGAACTACAACATCTAATTCATCTCCTACTTTGCAGAATTCTGATGGATGTTTGATTTTCTTTTGCCAAGAAAGGTCAGAAATGTGAATCAATCCGTCAACACCTTCTTCTAATTCAACAAATACACCGAAGTTAGTAAAGTTTCTAACTGTTGCTTTGTGTTTAGAATCAACAGGATATTTTTGATCGATATCTGCCCAAGGATCCGGCATTAATTGCTTGATACCTAATGACATTTTTCTTTCTTCTCTATCTAAAGTCAAAATTACAGCTTCAACTTCATCACCTACAGACATAAAGTCTTGAGCTGATCTTAAGTGCTGTGACCATGACATTTCAGAAACGTGGATTAATCCTTCAACACCAGGAGCAATTTCAACGAAAGCACCGTAATCTGCGATTACAACAACTTTACCTTTTACTTTGTCTCCAACTTGTAGGTTGTCATCCAACGCATCCCAAGGATGGCTTTGTAATTGTTTTAAACCAAGAGCAATTCTCTTTTTAGAATCATCAAAGTCTAAGATTACAACGTTGATTTTCTCATCCAATGTTACGATCTCTTCTGGGTGGTTAACTCTACCCCAAGATAAATCTGTAATGTGGATCAATCCATCAACACCACCTAAGTCAATAAATACTCCGTACGAAGTAATATTTTTAACAGTTCCTTCAAGAACCTGACCTTTTTCAAGACCACCAATGATTTGTTTCTTTTGCTCTTCAAGCTCAGCTTCAATAAGCGCTTTGTGAGAAACAACAACATTTCTAAATTCGTGGTTGATTTTAACAACTTTGAATTCCATGTTCTTTCCTACGAACTGATCGTAATCTCTAATAGGTTTAACATCAATTTGAGATCCTGGCAAGAATGCCTCGATTCCAAATACGTCAACAATTAAACCACCTTTAGTTCTGCATTTAACAAAACCAGTAATTACTTCACCTGATTTTAATACATCATTTACTTTCTGCCAAGCTCTGTGCGTTCTTGCAGTTCTGTGTGACAATACCAATTGTCCGTATTTGTCTTCTAATTGTTCAACAAATACTTCAACTGAATCACCAACTTTAAGATCAGGATTGTATCTGAATTCATTGATAGGAATTACTCCTTCTGATTTGTAATTAACATTTACAACAACTTCTTTTGAAGTTAATGCAATTACAGTTCCATCAATTACTTCCTTTTCTTCAATTTGAGTTAGTGAAGAATCGTAAACTTCATTTAATTTTTGTACTTCGGCTTCAGTGTGACCATCATTCTCGTAAGCAAACCAATCAAATTCTTCTTTTACAGGTTCTTCTACTTTAGCTGCAGCTTTCTTAGTTGTTTTTGCAGCTTTTTCTTCTACTTCTTGTACTTCTGCAGCTACATCAACTTTCTCAGCTTTTTCTTCTGCATCTTTAGCAGTAGTTTTTTTAGCTGTAGTTGTTTTCTTAGCTGTAGTTGTTTTTTTAGTTGTAGATTTTTCGTCCGATTTCTTTTCAGTGGACTTAGCAGCTGTAGATTTCTTTGCTGTAGTTTTTTTAGCTGCTGCTTTTTTTGTGTCTTCTGATTTCTCAGCAGACTTTGTTGTTTTTTCCTCTTCTGCCATGTGGCTCCGATTTGTATCTCACTTACCGGAAAGTGAGAGTGTTTAACATAACGAATCCGGTTTCGTTTTTTGTTTCCCGTTTCAACCCTTTTGAAATGGGGTCGCAAAGATAGTCTTTCCTTTTGATTCAAACAAATTTATATCGATTTAATACCTAGTTAATTGAAGAGCTTCACGAAAACGTAATTTTTTGACTAAATTTGCAAGCCAAAATCAGTAGAAAAATTCAATCAAATGAAAGAAGTTTATATAATAAGTGCAGCCAGAACTCCAATGGGAAGCTTCATGGGTGCATTGTCAACAGTACCTGCTCCTCAATTAGGTTCAATTGCTATAAAAGGTGCATTATCAAAAGGAAATGTTAGTGCAAATCTTATTGATGAAGTATTTATGGGTAATGTATTGCAAGCAGGAACTGGTCAAGCTCCTGCAAGACAAGCAGCATTAAAAGCAGGAATCGGCGAAAACGTTCCTTGCACAACTATTAATAAGGTTTGTGCTTCGGGAATGAAAGCTATTTCTTTTGGAGCACAAAGTATAATGACTGGAGACAATGACATAGTAGTTGTTGGTGGTATGGAAAATATGTCACAGGTTCCTCATTATTTAGATGGAAGAAATGGTGTTAAACTAGGAGATATCAAGTTAAAAGACGGAATGGTGTTAGACGGTTTAACTGACGTTTATAACCAGGTACATATGGGAGTATGTGCTGAAAAATGTGCTACAGAAAAAAATGTCTCAAGAGAAGAACAAGATGCTTTTGCAATTGATTCATACAAAAGAGCTGCAGCCGCTTGGTCAGCTGGAAAATTTAATGATGAAGTTGTTCCTGTTGAAGTTCCTCAAAGAAAAGGTGATCCTATCGTTGTAGCAGAAGACGAAGAGTACAAAAACGTAAACATGGACAAGATTCCTCAATTACGTCCGGTATTTGACAAAGAAGGAACAGTAACAGCAGCTAACGCTTCCACTTTAAATGATGGAGCTTCAGCTTTGATATTGGCTTCTGCCGAGGCAGTTGAAAAACACGGTTTAAAACCAATTGCAAAAATTAAAGGATATGGAGATGCGGCAAGAGAACCGGATTGGTTCACTATGGCGCCATCTTTAGCAGTACCTGTTGCTTTAAAAAGAGCAGGACTAGCTATTGGAGATATTGATTACTGGGAATTAAATCAGGCTTTTTCAGTAGTTGGAATTGCCAACACAAAAGAATTAGGTTTAGATCCTAGCAAAGTAGATGTAAACGGTGGAGCTGTATCTTTAGGGCATCCTCTTGGAAATTCAGGATCAAGAATAATTGTAACCTTGATCAATGTCTTAAAACAAAATAATGGTAAATATGGTGCTGCCGGAATCTGTAACGGAGGTGGTGGAGCATCTGCCATGGTGATTGAAAACATTTAACGTAAGTTATTCACAATGAGAAACATCCCGTTCTAAAGGTTTTAGAGCGGGATTTTTTTATATAATTTTCGATTATTAATATTATTTTAAAGATAAAACCAACCTTATCTTCTACAAATACGTTAATTTTACATATCTATTAAAGACCAAAACATGTTCAAAAAAATATTTGCTTCTGCGGTTCTTTTGACTAGCATTAGCGCATCAGCCCAAAATCTACCAACTATAGCGAGTTATGAAATTGTTGATACACTTTGTTATAGTGGATATGAAAAACACTTTTTAACTGTCACAATTGAAGATTTAGATGGAGACAGTACTTATTTATCTGGTATTGGAGCAGATCTAGGATATATTGATGCTCAATATATGATTGTAGAAGAGCCACCATATGTTCCAGGAGCTACTTTGAGAACGTTTAAACTTAAATCAATTTCAACATACTTTGCGCCTATTGATCAATTATCAGAGGACAACTTATTGTTTTATATTAATGGAAATTCAACCGCAGATGGAGGAAATACTTTTGACGGAGTAGGAAACATTCCTTTGTATGGAGAATTAACAGCATCATTGGATTTATCTGGCGTAACTTTTTGTTCAACTGATAATCCGGTTGACATTACTCAATATGCTACACCCGGACCGGGAGAGTACTATTGGGGAATAGATCAAACAATTATTACAAATGGCTCTTTTGATATTCAAAGCTATATGTCTGAAGCAAATGATGGAGTTAGTTATGATTATATTAATACAGCAGGATGTGTGGCATACGCTTTTGCTTCTCCAAATATTGTTATGGCACCAGATTTAAGTGTTAATACTACTGATGCTACATGTGGAAGTGCGGATGGATCAGCTTCAGTTACAATTACCGGACAATATGCTCCATTTGATGTGTACTGGACAACCGGATTCTCTGAATCACTTTCAGCAGGAGCTTCAACAGTTAACAACCTATCTTCAGGAGCTTATTACGTTACTGTAACAGATGGAAATGGATGTACATCCCAAATAGCTGCACCCGTTAGTGATGCTGATTTAACTGTTACAGAAATTATTACTGATCAAAACTGTCCAGGATCAGGAGATGGAGCAATTGATATCACTGTTGCCGGTGGAACACCAGATTACTTCTTATGGTCAACTGGACAAACAACTGAAGACTTGACAGGATTAGCCGGAGGAGAATATACTGTACACATTCACACTACTGGAAACTGTCAGGCATTCAAAACTTATAACGTTGGAAATCCAGCTCCATTAGAAATTGGTGTCAACCAAATTCAAGGTGAAGACTGTTCAACTGGGCAATTCAATTCATTGATTGATATCTCTACATTTGGTGGTTCTGGTTCATATACTTGGGATTGGGATTCTGGTGCTTCAACTATGGAAGACTTCACTAATCCTGGGGTAGGAATTCACACATGTACTGTTACAGATGCTGTTTCAGGATGCTCAATGACATGGTCTACGAATGTAATGGACTATGGTGCTCCTTATGTATGGCTTAACTCAGTTGACCAAGCGAATTGTGGTCAAACCAATGGTGCTATTGATATGGCAATATTGCAAAATATTAATCCAATTGCTTCAATTAGTTGGAGCTCAGGTCAAACTACAGAGGACTTAACAGATATCGGAGCAGGAACTTATATTGTAACAGCAACTGACGTTAATGGATGTTACACATCAGAAAAGGTAACGGTAGGATACAACAAACCATATCAACCTTCTATCTGCCTTTTAACTGTTGACACTTCTTATACTTACAATCAAGTTATTTGGGAAAAAGATCCGGGATTTGCTTCTACAATTGACGGATTTAATGTATACAGAGAAACTCAACAACAAGGAGTATTTGAAAAAGTAGCAGAAAGACCTTACGCTTTAGAATCATTTTTTATTGATAATGCTGCTTCACCAATGGATAGATCTTGGAGATATTACTTGACTACTTATGATGCCTGCGGAAATGAAAGTTTCCCTTCATTTATTCATAAAACTATTCACATTGTTGCCAATACTTCAAACGGAACAGACTATAATGTTTCATGGGACAAATATGAAGGAATCACTTATACTGATGTAGATTTATTCAGATTTGACAATACCAATGGATGGCAATTGATAGGTACTTATGGAACTACACAATTAAGTATGACAGATACGCCTCCTGTAACTGCAGGATTGGATTACATTGTATCTTTCAACTTAGCTTCAGTTTGTACATCTTCTAAAGCACAAGATTACAATTCATCAAGATCTAATAACTCTTCAGCGATCTTTACAGGTGGTGAAACAACTACTTCAATTCAAGATGAAGAAATAGGATTAATTACCATTTATCCAAATCCAACTGAAAGTGATTTAAATGTTTATATTGAAAATCCTGAGTTATTTGAAATGATTGAACTAAGAGATGCTAACGGAAGATTGGTATTCAACCAACAGTTAAATAGTTCAAAACATGTTTTTGAAATGACTGATTTGGCAACTGGTGTATATTTCATCAGATTGGTAGCTAACGAGAAAACAATTACGAGAAAAGTAATAAAGAGATAAAATCTAACTCAAACTATGAAAAAGGCCTTGCTTATATAGCAGGGCTTTTTTTTGCATATAACATTCTGTCCTTGCCCTGCATGTCTTTTATTACCTCAACAGAAATGTAGCCTTTTGATTCCAGTAAACCTTTCATTTCACTTCCGTACAACTCATGAAATTCGAAATATATACTTCCGTTTGATTTTAAAATTCTTTTGGCTTGATCAAGAATAGCTTTATAAAATTTTAATGGATCTTCATTAGGAACGAATAAAGCCAAGTGAGGTTCATGCTCTAAAACATTTGCTTCCATTTCTATTTTATCAGAATCTAAAACATATGGAGGGTTACTCACTACAATATCATACTCATCCTTAATATTATCTTTTAAGACATCCGCATAAAAGAAATTGACATTACAATTTAGTTTTTGAGCATTCTCTTTTGCCACCTCAAGGGCTTCTTGTGACACATCTACCCCACTTGCTTCAAAATCATTGTTTATCAACTTCAGTGTAATAGGAATAACTCCAGAACCCGTTCCTATATCCAGGATTTTCCCATTGGATTCTCTTTGAAGAATCAGATCAACCAATTCTTCAGTCTCAGGCCTGGGAATCAAAACATTTTCATTGACTTTAAAAAGATGACCATAAAACTCTACTTCTCCTAAAATCTGCTGAATGGGTCTGTTTTCCAAAAGAAGATCCCCCACCCTTTTAATTTTGAGTAATTCAGATTCAGAGAACCTATGTTCATTTTTTAATAAATTGGTTTTTGTTAGATTAAAGTAGGATACATTCAACATCTCAAAAAAGATATCAATATCTCTTTCACTAAACTTTGAAATTAATTTCTCTTTAAAATAAGCTTTTGCCCCTTTGAGAGAATTGTCTTTAAACATACTACATTGAGATAATTTTCACCTCAGTTCTTCTGTTTAGTGAACGATTGTAATTAGAGTTATTTGGAACTTTTGGCTTTGCTTCACCAAAACCTTCATACTGAAGACGGCTCTTATCAATTCCTTTTGATACAATATACTCAACAACTCCTTTGGCTCTGTTTTCACTTAAAACCTGGTTTTCTTTTGCATCACCCTGATCATCAGTGTGACCCTGAATAGAACATTTAATTGTAGGATGCGCTTTTAAAAATTTTACAAATTGATCCAAAACAAATTTGCCATCTTCATTTAATGCATATGATTTAGTTGCATATAAGATGTTATCCATTTCAAAGGTCTCTCCTACTTTGATTTCTTCTATTTCAAACTTAACTCCGGAGGCATAACGCTCCTCAGACTTTTCAAGTTCTTCAGCTTTTATTAATTGCGTATCAAAAGAGTATCCTTCTTTTTTCATTGTAATCATCACATCTTCTTTCTCTTCTTCCAATTTCACAACAGCTGCCCATTTACCATCATCTCCATTCACTCGGATTTCTTCATTTTTTCCGGAATTTTTGTATGATACTTCAACAATAGCATCTTTAACCGGCTCACCTTTGTCGTCTTTTAATTCTCCCTTAACAAATAATACATCTTTAGGGCGGATGTCATCATACAATTCAAACTGATAAATTTCAATTGAACCGTCAATTGCTCCTGAAGCAAAGTATCCTAATTTTCCATCTGTTGATACAATTAAGCCCACTTCATTGTGCTGAGTATTTATAGGATAACCCACATTCAAAGGAGTAGTCCAGTTTCCATTTTCATCTTTTCTAGTATAAAAGATATCACTACCTCCTCCACCAAGGCGATCTTCATTACAATCTGAAACAAAATACATAGTTTCACTATCCTGGTGTATAAATGGCGCTTTATCATGTCCGGGAGAATTAATTGGTCCGGGAACAGGTTTTGCTTGCGTCCATTTTCCATCCTTATCTCTTGTACTGTAATAAATATCCGTTAATTCAGAACCTTCTCTCCATGTAGCAAAATAAAGTGTATTTCCATCTGCTGATAAAGTAGGCTGCGCTTCCCATCCATCTTTTGTATTTACGGCAGGACCTAAATTTTCAAGATTCGTCCACATGAAATCATTTCCACCCTTACCAGTTCTTGTAAATCTTGTTACATAAATATCACAATTAGCATGCTGCTGGTAGTCTACCTCTTGACATGCGCAAATAAACATCTCTTTATTATCCAGCGATAATGAAACACCGCCATAATTTTGATATTTAGGCGTATTAAAAGGTGATCTTAATGGTAATCCTGAATTAAAATCACCAAATGCAGAAGGGCGTTGACTCATGGTAAACTGCTCAATCACATTAGTTAATATTCCTTTATCAGTATCTTTTCCTCTTCTAGTAAAAAACAACAATTCGTTATCAGGTGATATCATTGGTAAAAACTCATCCTTTTCAGCAGTAGATACATATTTAAGTTTCACTGCTTCATATGGTACCGGATTATTGAAGAAATCGTTAAAGAATTTCATTTCTGGTAGAATAGCCTCTACATCTTTCTTGTTTTGTCTATAATTTTCCCCGTATTTATTTGGATCTTTATCACTAAAATCTACGAATGATTTGAAGTATTTGGCTGCCTGCCCTTTATCCCCAAGTGTATAGTAGATAACACCCAATTTGTAATGAACATCAGAATGATAATTAGGACAATATTCTAAGGTTTTTTTGTACGCCTTTGCAGCTCCTTCATAGGCATTGCTCAATTGCTGAAAATTAACTCTACCCTCATCAAAGTTATCATGCACAGCTAAGGCATTTTCGTAGTTAAAATTGGCGAATGAAAAATACACATAGGCATTTTCAGGAGCTAACTCCAAGGCATCTGTGTACGCTTTAACCCTTTCTAATTTTTCGTTTTTTTGATTTTCAGCTTCTTTAATAAGCTTCATTACCTTTTTACCAGGTTCATTACAGGCTTCATTATCATCATCCTGAGCATAGGCTGCATTTGATATAGTAAACGAGAAAATTAAAGATGCGGTTAAAAGTAAAATGTTTTTCATAAGGGCTTTAATTTATAAAACAGGAAAAGCTGAAAATACTCTTTCCAAAAACTATTCCTAAATTACATTACTGCAATCATGCGTTTTGGTTACAGCATATTTATAAAAAATACATTCTTAAAATTAAATCTAAACTGATAATGTAGTTTTTAAATTCTTCTGCTGAAAAGGTACTGGGTTTGTACATATCAATAAAATGAAATCTTCCTAATACACCTAATTCAAAAGTTCCTTTATCTTGCTCTAATAATGTTGACAATCCCAAGCCTGTATATGGTTGAAATTTATTGGTAACTGATCCTAGATCTAAAGTACCAAAAGATGTCCATTGTCTGTTGTAAAAATTATAATTGATTCCCAATCCGAAATTCAAATACCAGGCGTCTGTTACCCCATAAGACATCATTAAAGGCAAATGCAATGAACCGTGTCTGTTTGAACTGATCAAGGTCTTATTAAAACGCTCATCAAAAGCCATAAACTCAAATGTAAGACCCGATTGAATTGAAAATTGGTCATTGATTCCATACCTCATTGGTACACCAATGTTAAATCCATAACCGGCCGTACTATTATTTAAGCCTGTTGAAGACTGTCGCTGTAAATTCACATTCCAAGACGGAGAAACTTCCGCTCCTAAATGAAAACCTTGCTGAGCATTTAAACCAAATGATAGCAGCACTAAGAAAATAACAACTACTCTTTTCATAACATTACCAAAATTACCAAATTAGGCTATAATTTCCCATCCCATTCAGCATAAAATTGATCTAAAAATGCTTTCATATAATCATGTCTTTCAGCTGCCAATTTTTTACCGGTATCGGTATTCATCAAATCCTTTAATAGTAACAGTTTCTCGTAAAAATGGTTGATAGTGTGGGTTCTTTTTATACGGTATTCTTCTTCAGACTGAAAGTTAGTTGGTTTAATTTCCGGATCATAAATCATGTTACCGTATTTACCTCCAAACGCAAATGTTCTTGCAATACCAATGGCTCCAATGGCATCCAATCTATCCGCATCTTGCACAATTAAACCTTCTATAGATCTCATTTTATTCTCTCCTATCCCTCCTTTAAACGAAACATTTTGAACAATATGCAAAACTGCTGCAATAGTTGAGTCATCAACATTCAGCTCAGATAATATCTTATGTGTTCTAAGCTCTTCTTCAGCTTCAAAATTCTCGACAAATTTATGGTCAGCAATATCATGCAGTAATGCGCCTAATTCCGCAATAAAAGGATCACATTTTTCATTTGACGCTATCAACTTGGCGTTTTTCCAAACGCGTTCTATGTGATACCAATCATGACCGGTTGTTTCACCATAAAAGTCATTTCTGATTTTATTTGCTAATTGATCTATAATAGCTGCTTTATTCATATCCAAAAAAAATCCCGTCCACGAAACCGGGACGGGATTAAATTTAAAAATTGTTATCTGATTATTTCAGATTGAATTTTTGTGCGTAGTGACCTTTGTTTGATTTCAAAGCAATCACGTAGTTTCCTGCAGGAACATTTGAAATATCAAATGTATAGTTATCCCACTGATCAGCGATAGGCCAAGTCTTAATAGTTCTACCAGCCATATCAACGATCATTACTTCTTGAATGAAAGCATCAATGTTGATACCATTTACATGTAAGTTAGTTCCGTTTTGGTAAACTCCAAAGTCAGCAGCTTCTGTATCAAAGATACCAGTGTACTCTAAGTTGTTAACCAAAGCTAAGAATCCTAAATCAACAGTGATTCCCCAGCTAGAAGCAACATCTGCAACAGTTCCATCAGACCAAGTTTCATAAGCAAATCCTCCACAAGGAGTTACAGTAGAAACAAATCCTAATGTATCAGCACCAGCTGACCATGCAGTCATACAAATAAATGTATCAGTTACAGCTACAGCAGATGAAAAAGTATAAGTATACCATCCAGCAGCACCTGCAGCAGTAGTATCTACTGAAGCAACAGTGTGAGCAGCTAAAGTACCACCTAATACGTTTCCATTTTTATCCATGATAGATCCCAAAATTTGAGTAGCTCCACCATTGTTTTCAATAGCACCGTACCAAGCCATGTAACCTTCAACAGTTGCTTGACCATCTAATGGAAACATTTGTCCAGCTCCGATATCACCGTAACCATTTGTTCCGTTTACATAACCACCATTTGTTGATGAATATAAACCGAAACCGTTGTTAATACAAGCGTCAGAAAATGAAGGAGGAGATAATGTATCCTCTGATCTATCACCAGACAATTCCATTCTTTCCCAAGACTTTTCCATTTGTCCTGCTTGTTTCTCTTGCGCAAAAGAAAAAGTTGTTGCACACAGAGCAATTCCTAAAACGTAAATTTTTCTCATAGTATTTCTTTTTGATTCAACCCAAAGATAAGTATTTAAACAGAAGATATCTATTAATTCTATAGAATTGTTACCAACGGTTTGTCAATATCTTAATTTTAAGTTATCCCTGTTTAACCTAATCTGGCGAATTAAAAGCGATATATTTATAGTCTATTTTATGCTATGGAGATTTCAATTAAACACTACAGTGAGCTAAGCACTGACGAATTCCACGATATAATTGCTTTAAGGATTGCAGTTTTTGTGGTTGAGCAAGATTGTCCTTATTTGGAGCTTGACGGAAAAGATAAAGACGCCTATCACTTACAGGCCATTAATGATAAACGGTTAATAGGAACTTTAAGAATCTTAAAACCGGGTGTATATTATGGTGAAGCTGCCATAGGAAGAGTAGCCAGTCATCCTGACTTTAGAGATTTAAAACTGGGTCACGAAATGATGAAACACGCAATGCGATTCATTGATGAAACCTTACAACTAAATGAAGTAAGATTATCAGCTCAAACTCATTTGGTTCATTTTTACGAAAAATTCGGTTTTAAATCAACCGGAAAAGAATACCTGGAAGACGGAATACCTCACACTGAATTGCTTTTTGTTAAATCATAAATCTTTTGAATTCAAAGTTTTAGGAATATGGCAAAGAATTTGATTTACTTTCATACAAACAATTAAAACCATGCAAATAAGCTTTCAAAATGTACTACCAACACCTTTAGCAGAATACCAACATGGATCTGAAAGCGTTTGGAACAATTCATTTGAATTGACTTTTCCAAAAAAAATACTTCTTAACGCCAGTAGTGGAAAAGGAAAATCAACTTTTGTCAACACTTTATATGGTGTACGAAAAGATTATTCAGGATCAATTACACTTGATGGAAATTACATAGCTAACCTTACCCTTGATGAGTGGATAAACTTGAGACGTGATAAAATATCAGTTGTTTTTCAAGACTTGCAACTTTTTCCTGAGCTAACAGTTTGGGAAAATTTACAGTTGAAAAATGAACTTACAAATCACAAAAGTGAAGCTGAAATAGAATTAATGTTAGAACAGCTTGGCATTGGGAACAAAAAAAATCAATTGTGCAAAACACTTTCATTGGGTCAACAACAAAGAGTTGCCATTATTAGATCACTGCTTCAAAAATTTGAAGTGTTATTAATGGACGAACCTTTTAGCCATTTGGATGAAGAAAATGCCAGAATTGCGCTAAGCTTGATTAATGAAGAAGCAGATAAAAATCAAGGAGGATATATTTTAACGACTCTTGGAAGTCATCATGGTTTCCAATATGATCAAGAATTAAAACTGTAAGGAGATGTTGAGAAAAATATTGTTTAAAAACAGCATGAACTTCCAGTTTTTCTTTGCAACACTGGGAGCATTAATCGGACTAACTTCACTTTGCTTGAGCTACAGTTTGATGGCAGATGTGCAATCATTTAGATCAGGAGAAGAAGATTTGTTTGGCCCCAACTCTATCGTCATCCAAAAGAAAGTGACCAAGTTCACTACGATAGGAATGAACAGTACTGAGTTTACAAAGGAAGATATTGCCAGTATTGAAGAAAAAGAATTCATTACAGATGTCGCTCCTTTTGAGTCAACAGATTTTCAAATAGCACTTTCAGAAGTACCCGGAGACGGAATTCCTGAATTCTATGCAGATGCATTTTTTCAATCTATCCCTGATAGATTCATGGATGTGGATGTGGACTGGCACTGGGATGAAAACAGTGAATTTGTACCTATAGTTTTACCTAGGGATTTTTTAATGATTATCAATTACGGTATAGCTCAAAGTCAGGGGTTTGGTCAGGTTTCTGAAGAATTGTTAATGGCAGCAAGGTTAAATATCCATTTAAAAGGCTCAAAGAAAAAAGACATAATCATGGGAAAAGTTGTGGGCTTTTCGCAAAAAGTAAATTCCATCCTGGTTCCAAAGTCATTTTTAGATTACGCCAATGCTAAATACGGATCAGGTAACGAAATTTCTCCTAATAGGCTTTTTATTACCATTAAGGATGACAGTTATGGAGAGTTAGAGGATTTAATGGAAGAAATGAACCTGGACATTGCCAAATCAGCTATTGATGTAGTAAAAATTAAAACTGTAGTAAGTGTGATTATTGGGATTTTTGGGATTGCATCCATATTAATTACTTTACTGTCACTAATGGGATTTGTGCAATACTCGCAATTGGCCTTAAGTAGAGCATCATATGAAATCAAAACCTTACTTAGAATAGGTTATTCTGTCAACAGTTTGGTAAAAACCTTTATTAGTCAAATGGCAATAATATTTGGAGCTATTACTTTAGGTTCAATAATTATCATGCTTTCCATTAAATACGCATACATAGAAAAATGGCTAGAGGACAATGGCATCAATATTGAATCATCTAGTTTGTTAACAACTATATTGTTGGCATTAGGATGTTTTGTTTTGTTCGTAGTAGCCAATTATTTGAACGTTCGAAAAACGGTACGTTCACTTGGAAAAGAACAATAACTGTTAAAGAAATGTTAAAGTAATGACGAAAGAAGTTTTATCTTCGTCTACCGATTAAAACCTGCCTAAATTTGGGAGGAATTAATCCATAAATCAAAAGAAATTATGAAATGTTTTTCATTCACGAATATCTTTAAAAACAAACACGTCATGAGTAAAAAATTGATTCTTGTACTAGTAGCAATGATCGCAAGTTTGGGAGTAAGTGCCCAAAATTTAAAATTTGAAGTTAAAGGTCTTAAGGACACAACTATTTTCCTTGCCAATTACATGGGGTCTAAGCTGTATTATGCTGACACCACTGAATCAAAAAATGGAATTATCACTTTTGACGGGAGCAAACAACCTACAGGATTGTACGCAGTTATCACTCCCGGAATGAAATACTTTGAATTTATTCTTGATAATAATGAGAAGGAAGTTCATATGACAACTACCAACAGCAACAATTTTATTGCTGAGATGGAAGTAAAGAAGTCAGAAAACAATAAAATATTCTATGATTACATCTTCTTTATGACCAAGTACAAACAAGAAGGTCAAAAAATTTCTGAGGAGTATGAAAAGGCTGATGAAAAAAGAAAAGAAGAAATTAAAGAGGAGATGAAAAAAATGGGGGATGTTATCAGAGAAGAACAAACCCGTATTTGGAATGAGAATAAAGACAAGTTTGTAGGTAAAATGGTTTGGTTGTCATCAGACATGAAGTTGCCTGAAGCTCCAAAAGATGAAAACGGAGTTATTCAAGATTCGAACTATGTTTACAATTATTATATCGCTCATTATTGGGATGGAATAGATTTTAAAGATCCTTCATTGGTAAGATCTCCTGTTTACCACAATAAACTAGACAAATATTTTTCAGATAAAGGTTTGGTTCAAGTTCCTGATTCTATAATTAAATACGCTAGAATCATGATTGATCAGATGGATTGGAAAGATGAAGACAACAAAGTATTCCAATACACAGTTCATCATATTACTTCAAAATACGAGAAGTCAAAAATCATGGGAATGGATAAGGTGTTTGTATACATGGGGCAAAACTTTTACTGTGATCCAAATAACTATGCTTATTGGATGACGGAAGAAAATACAGATAAACTGTGTGAGCGTGTTGATAAATTGGGAGGAACTATTATTGGAAATCCGGCACCAATGGTAATATTGACTGATAGTACTGAGAAAAAATGGATCAATTCACACAAAATTGATGCTAAGTACACCGTACTATATTTCTGGGATCCGGATTGTGGACACTGTAAAAAAACTACTCCTAAATTGCAGACTTTATACGAGAAGAAATTTAAAGACCGTGACGTAGAAATTTATGCTATCGGTAAAGCTACAGGTGAAGACTTTGAAAAATGGAAAAAGTTTATCAGAGACAACAACCTAACGTTTATCAATGTTGGCTTAACGCAGAGTATCTATAACATAGCTATGGAAAATCCTGCTGAGTTGTTAAAATACACTACTATTCAAAGTTTGAACTACACTGATACATGGGACATATACTCTACTCCACGTATTTTTGTAATGGACGAAAACAAGATTTTACGCTTTAAAGGATTGGCAATTTGGCAACTTGAAGAGATTATTGATAACCTCACTGGACACAAGGATGACCCTAAAATTTTCACTGAAGAAAATTCAGGAACTCCTGACCATGATGATGATACGCATTAATATTGTTAACAAGTAGAATAATTTTTTAAAATTTTTTCTGAAAAATTTAAACCATTGTTCTTTTTGTACGTCTTAAAGTTGTAACTTTGTTATATAATTTGAAATAAGCGGCTTCGTTTTGTAAGAATTTAACAAAAGAGCCGTCTACATAGAAAAGTTTGAGCAGGCACTCAAGTTGATCGTAGAAGTATTACTTTTTCATAAGTTTTGGGTTAAATGAAAATCTCTACACTAAATCACAGTTGCCTGCTCTTTTTTTTTCCCTAAACTTTCCTGATTAATACCTGCTGAATACTTCAAAGAAGTTGTCTTTAGCAATATTCAAATCAACCTTTTCATTGATCCCATCTACAGTTCCTGTCTCTGAAAATTGCCAACAAATCACATTCTTATTTTCCATGGCATCACATCTTCTACTGTATTTTGCCACCCAAAACAACTCTTGACTGTGATTGCTAAAATAGTTGTCGTAAAAATTGGAATAGGTATAGATGATTGGTCTAACCTCTAACTGCTCTTCTACCCTATTTAAAAAAACATTCACCGAATCCAACAACCTCTTTTTACTATATGTGGTTTCAGTTTCAATATCCAAAACCGGTTTCAAATCAAAATTGTATCCTCCAATAGATTCGCAAAAAAAATCAGCCTGATCACTGGCAGATAATGTTGGAATAAAAAAATGGTAAAATCCATAATCTATTTCTTGTGACCTGGCTCCAAATGCATTTATCCTTTTTCTATCATCTCTTACACTGAGCCCTTCGGTAGCTTTGATGAAAACAAATTGAATTGAATCATCATCAATGCGCATGTCTCCTAATTGATCCCAATTGACTTCTCCCTGATAATGTGAAATATCAATTCCCATAACCGGATACTCTTCTGGAATATCGTCTCCAAAACTGTTATAAACGTTTTTAAACGAAGGTCCTTTAAGATAAAGGAACCATATAAGCAATACAGCAAATCCCACAGAAACAACGCCTATTATTCGCCTGATCCACTTTTTCATGAGAGGACAATTTCTAATCCATCATATGCAATAGATACATTCTCTGGCAATTCTCTGCTTACTTCCTCATGTAATCCCATTAAGTGACTTATGTGTGTCAAATAAGCTTTCTCCGGTTTTAATTTGGCTATTAGCGCTAGTGCTTCATCCAAATTAAAATGTGAAATGTGCTTTTCTTTTCTCAAGGCATTTACCACAATGATTTTACTACCCTTAATTTTCTCCAGTTCCTCTTCAGAAATATAATTGGCATCTGTGATATATGTAAAATCCCTTACCCTAAACGCCTTCACCGGAAGTTGATAGTGCAGCACATCAATAGGAATAATTTTTTCTCCAAAAAGCGTGAATGGTTTATCTGTAATTAAGTTGAGATCAACCTGCGGAATTCCCGGATATTTTTTATCCATGAAAACGTAATAAAACTCTCTTTTTAAAGCCAATTGAACGGCTTCTGTGGCATATATTTCCATATCGCGTTTGGCTCTGAAATTAAATGCTCTGATATCATCCATTCCGGCAATATGATCTTTGTGTTCATGCGTAAACAAAATAGCGTCTACCATTTTCACTTCATGACGCAGCATTTGCTGTCTAAAATCAGGTCCCGTATCAATCACCAGGTTTCTATCATTAAAAGAAAGCATTATGGAAGTACGTAATCTATTGTCTTTAGGATCTTTTGACAAACATGTAGGGCAATCACAAGCTATAACCGGAATTCCTTGTGAAGTTCCTGTTCCTAGAAAAGTAATTTTAAGTTCGGACATGAAATGACAGCCTATTGTTGTAGCACCCAAACAGTACCATTATTTTGTTCCATTCTAATGATACCGTAAACGGTATTGTAGTAGATTTTGCTAAAATTTGTTGACCCATCCTTTGCAGGATCAGTAGAAAGAAGTTCATCTACCTCTAATACATCATACCATTCAACACTATTAAAAACAATAGTGTCATGATAAACTATATGATCCTGAAAAAATCCTTCGCTTACGTTGGTTGAATCAATTGGCATTTCAAATATATTATGCCTTGAAACTCCTGAGTAATCGTAATAAGGCATATAGATGGCCAAAGTTTTTTGCGAATTGTCAGTTTGTAGATATCTCAATCTTAATTCTAACTCTAAATCAGGATCAGTACTAAAAGTGAAAAACGTTTGATCCCAAGCAAAATACTCTTCTGTTCTCAGTCTTTCTTTGAAATTAAGGATTAGAGTTGAATCTAAAAGAGGCATTTTTTTGAAGACTTTATCCCCTGAGGTATAGGGAACAAATTGAATATCTGCTTCTGTATAAGGTGTAGCACCTTCAGGCAGAGTATTATTAGGCGGATCAACCTTTTCACAGGCTATCACAGCTAATAAAATCATGCTTATTGATATGTTTTTCAAAACTTTCATATCACTTCCCTGTAGCTAATTACGTAAATTTAAGGCAAATTGTTGCTTGATCAAAGCCTTTATTTCCTCCCCATGTAATGTCGATATCCAAAACCAATGCTTAAAAAGCGAGTGATACCAACATAATCTTCCTCAAAAAGATTTGGAATTTCATCCATACACAAATATTCCGGACCAAATTCGGCCATGTAAAAATTATATCCTAACACTAAGCTAAATCCACTTGCCGAATTTTTGTCAGTAGTAAATAATAATTCGACTTGTGGTTCAATAAAAAAGGTGCCTTCTGTATGAGGTTTTCCCATAATCTTTTGACATGAGTCATTGGCCGAAATCATCATAGCATACCCTAAACGAGTGCTGGCATTGACAGAGAATCTTTCTGAAATAAATTTTTCGTATCCAATTTTACCATACAGAGCAGGCATGTGTAAACCACCACGCCAGTTAACGTTGTTTAATGCAAATGAATTCACAATGAAATAGGAATATTTAGCGCCTAATCCAATAGTCAATCCTTTATAAACATTGTACTGGTAATTGATTCCTCCGTTGAATAGTCCATTCATTACTCGGCCAAAAGATTCATTTTTACCCTGAGCAGGAATCCCAACGTCAATACTTAAACTTCCCTTGGGCTCAAAAACTTTAGTTTGTGCATTCAGTTGATTAAATGCAAAAAGAAAAACTAAAAGCCAGGTATGTTTAATGTATTTAGCCATGTGTATATAACGACATCTATCTCACAATTGTTATAGATCTCAAAATATTTGCGTTATCTGAATTTAAATATAGGTAATATTTACCCGCTTCATATGCAGTTGGATCAAAATCAAATGGAAGTTCTTCATTGGTAATTTCCTGATCTATCAATGTTTGAATTACTTTTTCATCTGCATCCAATAAATCAACTTTTACATGACAAACTTCTGGAGCTACGACTAAGAATCTTGTTTTAGCAGCAAAAATATTCTCTCTAGAGGTTATTAATGAAACTGTATTCAATGCCTTTAACTTGTTTCTTTTAAATCTTTTCAGATAAATAGAATAGGCAGCCAAAACCAATGCAATGGCACCAGTCAGGTAAAATATTCCTAAAATGATTTGTGTACTACTAATATTGTCCATCTACAATGAGATTATGCCTTCTATTTCTTCCATTAATTTGTAGCGATTAATGATGTCATCTGTACTCAACATCATTTGTTTAATGGTTATTGAAGAGTAATTACCGTTTTTTGATTCCCTGATAGATATTTCAGCTGTTTCATCAAAAATTCGTTTGATATGAATCATTTTATCCTGATCCTTTTTGATGATGAATTTGAAAGGATAAACAAGAGGGAAACTTTGATCCTCAAACAACTCTCTTAACTTATCGTATCTATCACTCATTTTGTAAAATTTTAACCGCTCTTACCACTCCTTTTGTCAGCTCAGACAATTCTTCTGCTTCTTTGGATTCAATTTGCTGGCAAAGATAATCCTTTATTTCATTATCTGTTTTCAAGGCCTTTTCCTTCAATTCCTTTGAAAACTGGTAAACATCAAATGGTTCAGACTGTTTTACAGATGAATATTTTTCAATATCAAAATCGATTTCTTCAACTAAGGCCGCTAAATTTTCTATCAAGTTTTGCTGTAAATGCTTCAATTTTAGTAATTGACTATTCAGCTTGGCAGCATCTTTGGCATTTGACACCCTCAATTTTAACGGCATCAAAAGTGAGATATACTCTTCAAAAAAATCCACCAAACTAGCTGTATCAATGGGTTTAAAAACGTTATCTGTTTCTACAAGTTGGAATTTGACCTGTAAGTAATCTATTTGCTTTTGAATGAGCTTAGGATGCGGAATTTCCCTTAGGAACTTTTGCTTCACGTCAAATAACAGCTCTGCTTCTGATTTATCCAAGGTCTAAAATTTTTTCAGCCAATTTAGTGCTTCTTCTTCAGATTCAAAACTTCTAATTGGATATTGATGTTTGGCAATACGAACTCCCACTTTAAAAAAGATTTTTGAAGGAGGATCTCTTAAAATGAATGCCTCCGCTTTTTTATTGTCTTTTCGATAATTTTCTTTGAAAAAGGAAGTAAACTTATTTTTCATTTTGAAACCAGGCTGAACTATCACCAAAAACTTTAGTTTTTTACTGGTATCAACCAACTGTTCATAGTGTTTATCATATTTATGATAATCCTCTACTGTTAAAACAGTGTTGGGTTTAAAAATCACTTTGATAGTTTCATCATCTACCTTAGAAATAAATGCAGAGTTTGTTTCAATCATTTGTTAAATTAGAAGAAGATTAAATTCTTCATGAAGTCACACAAGTCAATTTACGAAAAAATAAAGGAATCTTTGAATGATTTACCGGGTGAATTTGCTCATTCTGAGATGTTTCCTAAAAGAAGAGTGTCATCTGAAGAAATTAAATCCGTTACAAATTATAGGACTTCTGCTGTATTAGCTTTGTTTTATGAAGACAATGGCACCAAATTAATTTTAACCCAAAGACAGCATTATAAAGGAAATCACGGAGGACAGGTTTCTTTTCCCGGCGGTAAAATGGAAGATGCAGATGAATCCACCATTCACACAGCCTTAAGAGAAACACATGAAGAAATTGGTGCAGATCCCACTCAGATAGAGATTTTAGGTAAACTGACAGATGTCTATATTCCGGTAAGTAGATTTTTAGTTCATCCATACATTGGCATCTATAAAGGAATTCCAAATTTCACTCCTGAAGAAAGAGAGGTTCAAGAAATTTTTGCTTTTGATCCTGAATTATTGTTGGATGTAACGATTCGACAAAAAAGAGATATAAAAACAGCTCAAGGGTTAGTTATCAAAGACATTCCGTGCTTTATTATCAACGATAAAATTGTATGGGGAGCCACCGCTTTGATGTTGAATGAAATTAAAATGATGCTAGAAAGAGGATGAAATATTTCATTGTCATTATATCAATTATCTCAAGTACTTATTCGTTTTCACAAAAAAAGTTGATTCAACTTTTGGATGGGAATTTCATACAAATGGAGGGGCAAAACGAATATCCCTACCAGCCCTCGCATAAAGATGTGGTATATGACACTTCTTCTACATTTTTAAATGATACTACTGGAGCTCACTGGAATGGTGAATTCGTATTATTTAAAGACAGTATCTATTTTAAAAAAGCTGAGCTTTTCAAGCTAGTGAGCACTGAACTAGTTTCAATTGCTGAATACAATGAGTTCATTGCCTTTTCCTGGGATTCAATTATGAGAGGGAAACTATATTTTAATACAGACCCAAACACACATGAATTTGACAATTGCTTTCACAATATTAAAACAATAGAGTACCCAATAAGTCAAAAAAAGGTCAGTAAAATATACAGTGGCGGTATAAACGAGGCCATATATACAGATTCAACCGGATTTAATTTTATTGATAGTATTCCCCCAACCGTACAGAATTACGATTATAACTGGAAAAGTAAATTAAAAGAAGAACAGTATTTTCCATTGATATCTGATTGCTATCTCAGATCTAATCAAAGAATTTGGAAAATAAAAGCGATAGATAAAAGAAAAGTATATTACAAAGTTCCTTCAAAATCTGCAATAGGACCCTATTTTGGTTTAAGAGAATTAAATGAAATTCATTGTGGTTATGATGAATTGCTTTGGACGGATTTATCAAAATCTACATTTGACATATATTACAATTTAGCTCAGTATTTCTATCAATCTGAGCAATTTGAAGAATTTCCTGCTACCGGTCTCAATGGTGCGCAAATAAGGGGATATTTTCATTTTCTTCAAAAGAGAATTCAAGATAAAATTGATAGGCAACATCTCCCGTATAAAATTTACATTGCCTTACCAACAATAGACGAACTACAAACTCTTCAACAAAAAAAGAAAGCTCCTGAAACACATTTTTTCACTGAAGAATATGACTTCACTGAACAATGGAAAATTACTAATCAAGAGTATTTTGAATTTATTGAATGGGTAGAAGATTCCATCAACAGAGAATTTGTTTATTCTAATCCAAATGCAGCATTAAGCTATGAAGAACTTGCCAAACTACTGGATCATCCTAAAGAGTATTACAGAGAAGAAGAAATTGGTTATGTCCTTTTTGATTCTAAAGAGACAGAGGTCAACAGACGCTATTTTAATTTGAACTATTCAACAAACATTCAAAAGCTGATCAAAAAACACTTAGGATCAGAGGAATATGACCAACTTTTTTCGGCTAAAACTGCTCGTCTTAAGAAAAATAAGATAGTTTATAAGTATTACTGGGAGGATTTAATTCGTCAGAATAAGATGGGACCTTTGCAATGGAAATTGTATGCAGACGGCAATTATTATGGAGAGCCTAATGAAGGAGATGAATACCAATTGGGCAGAGATTGGGATATGTCAAATGGAATCAGAAGAACATACGATTATTCAAAATTTATCATTGAAGAACAAGTCAAAATTTACCCTGGAATCAATTGCAAAAGCTGTAATAAAATTTGCAAGCATGAATTTGGAGAAAATCACACCACTGAATGCGGAAAATGTCAGGAAGTAAAGGATGAAATTACTATAGAAGATTACGATTTTAAATCAAATCCAAAAGCGTCTATTCAAAACATTACCTACCAACAAGCCTTAGCCTTTTACAATTGGAAATACCAAAAACCATCTTATTTCAATAATTCCAAAAGAAAAATTTATGATGATTTGGTTCCTACTGAAGAAGAATTTAACAGGGTTCAAAAAGGTGAGAAAATTATCTTAAAAGCTAGAAAAATTGATTATCCTACACCTACTTTCAGATATGTAATCCACGTCTATCCAAAATAATTTTTAAAAACCTTCCCCCCCCCACCAACCTTCCCACCTCCGTTTCCTATTTATGAACACTAAAATCATAGATTATGAAATGGAATTTAAAAACTATCAGCTTTGTTTTTCTAACAAGCTCTCTGATACTTGCCTCATGTAAAAAAGAAGGATGTACTGATCCTGAAGCTACAAACTATAGCGAAGAAGCTAAAAAAGATGATGGTAGTTGTCAATTCGAAACTCCACAAGCAGATGCTCAGGTTTTGATGAACTTTTTTGCCAACAATCAAACGGCTGCAGTACAAACTTTTACTATTGACGCTACAGCAGCATCTTCAATAACCGGATCGCAAGGAACTGTATTTAATTTTTATGCCAACAGTTTTGTAGATGCCAGCGGAAATGATGTTACTGGAAACGTTACTATCGAATTAATAGAAATTTATGGTAAAAAAGACATGATGTTTTTGAATAAACAAACCATAGGAAATAACAACGGAACTTTAGAGCCATTAATTTCAGGTGGAGAATTTAAAGTAACTGCTTCACAAAACGGAAACGAAGTATTTTTAAAAGACTACTACCAATACTCTGCAGATGTTCAAGCTCCAAATGGAGTTGATGCTAATATGGAAATCTTTTATCAAAGCTCTCCCGGAGACGATACTTTGGTTTGGTCTGCTGCAGATTCATCATTAATCTGGGGACAAGGAACTGTTTACAACGCCTATTTTGACTCTTTAGGATGGGTTAACTGTGATTACTTCATGGGACAAGCTGGTCCGTACACTGAAGTTGACATTGAAGTTCCAAACGGACTAAACAACCAAAATTGCGCAATGTTTATCTCATTTGACGGATATAATAGTTTGACTAATGTTTATGGTTACTCAAACAGTGTATTCTCAACAGGACCATCTTACTCTTTACCTGTGGGGATGAACATTCACATCATTGCACTAGCATTTATCAACAATACACCGCATGCAGCAATTGTTCCGGTAACTATTGTTGACAATCATTATGAAGTCATTGGAAGTTTAACTGCTACAACAGAAGCACAACTTACACAAGACATTCAAAATCTGCCATAGTAAATTAATAGAGGGTCAGCATAAACAACAAAAAGCCTGCTCGTAGGGGAGCAGGCTTTTCTTTTTTAAAGGTGTACCAAAGTCAGCATGGTATTGAAAAGTGATTTCAACTGCTTTGGCTTGTAATCTTTGTTTTCAAAATACTGGTATACTTCACATTGATTGAGGTAAAACGGTTTTTCAGGATCTGTTGCTTTAAGCATGATACAAGCCAGATTTTTAGGATCTTTTTGGTCATCAATATTGATCCTCAACTGTGTTGGTTTATGTTTTTTATTGGACAATTTAAGTCTCAAAACAATCTCAATGCTTTCAAAGACAATGGTGCTGTCATAATCTTCATTGGTCTGATTATCTGATTTAAAAACAACTTCTTCCATCAAACCCAGAGCAGCAATTAAATTGGCTGGAGTATCTATTAAAGATCTGTAAAATGGATGGGCAAACAAAGGAGCTATCTCAAACGAATCTGATGCTATAGATTGGTAAGAAGGCTTCATGATTTCAGCATACTTATCAAAATAAAGCTCTTTTTCATCATCCTGAAAAACCCAAATTCTACTGAACTCCATTCCTTTTATTGACTGGACGAAATCAATTACTTCTTGTGTATTATTGGAGGTTGTCCAGCAATTTAAAACCTTGTCATCATTATAACTAAGAGCCCATGAAATATCCTGAAGCTTACAACTTAAACTATCCTTCACCCAAAAACCTCTACTTCCGGCTTCTACTCCCCTTCTCGACAGCTTCATAGGTATTTCAACATCATTGTAAACAGCTTTTAAGTCACACTGTATTTCAAATTGTTCATAAGTAGGATAGCCTATTTCACCCTCAACTTTAACATCATCAAAAGGAATGCTTGATTTAGATGAAAAAGAATGAACAAGCCAGGCAAAGAAATACTTTTCAAGGCCATAGCTTTGTCCTAATTCATCTATATAAAATTGTATTTGAGTTTCTTTCACTAGAATCTTACTCTAGCAAATCCAAATGCAGCTGAAATTGTTGGTGTATTCTTAGCAAAGAAAGTAACTGCATCTCTTGATGCAACCCCAACTTCATAAGCACCTTCTCCCAACACAAAGTTGATTCCTACCGGTAATTGAAGATCGTATCCACCGCCTCCGGTTAATCCGGCCATGATAAAAATTTGACTTTTACCTGCAGGGATGATCACATCACCTCCCATTCCCCATGCAAAACCATTTACTGAACCTGGCAATGTTTTATCAAAAGGCGCCACTAGATCAACTCCAACATGAGCAATTTTTCCTAACTCCAAACTTGCACCAAAACGAACTTGTCCCGGTAACTTAATTGTTGTTTCCTCTATTCCTTTTAACTCAAATAGCCCCGACTCTTCTAACAACTCAGGAATTGAATTAGAGATGTTCATGTCTTCTAAACCTGAAGCAGAGTAATTAACAACCAAAGTATCTTTTCCTTCATATACGTTACCCGTGTATTTCATTGATCCTATATTGGTAACAGAAGCTGCTAAATGAAGTTTACCTAAAATACTTGCTCTTACACCAAAGTCAAATCCAAAACCGTATCCAACAGGACTTCTCCAAATGTTTTGCGCCTGACCTACCAATGCAGATGGATTTCCAATGGCAGCTGTACCGTAATCAATGTCAAATCCCGGACTGAATGAAGATATCATGGTATAAGTTCCGCTGGCTGAGTCACCTTGTAACTGCATCATAGCAATACCCTGGATGTACTTAGCTCCTACTCCGGCATACAAAGCAAAAGTTGAATCTTTACCAAACAATTTTCTACCGTATCCTAAATGAAATTCCCTATTAACACTCAATCTCAAGTAACTGTCACCAACAAAATCTGAGATATTTAAAGGAATACTAGCTGAACCTGACAATACATTTTGAGCTGAATCAGGACTCATATTCTCGTAGTTTGCAACCATTGTTGTATCTACTCCGTTAAAGTATGACAATGAATCAAACTGTGAAGAGAATTTTCCACGGAACAATGTTTCAGAGAAAGTTGATGAAAAACTAGATGCCCAAGTAGCTCTTGATCTCAATGAAAAAGCAATTCCACCAAACTTTTCGTTTTGGTAGGCAATTCCAAACATGTTGTAATCCCAGTTAAAAGCAAAATCTGAGGCAAAACCTTTTGCTGCAGCAATCTTATCTTCTCTAGTCAACGAGTCTAATGATTTGTTGACAACAATTCCCCAAAGATTGTCTCTCAGGTCTTGTTTCGCTAATGATTCAGAGTAGAATGAAATTCCAAACTCAGAAGTTCCCATTGTGACACTCTTTTGGTCATAGGGTCTCCAACCTAAATTGGCAGGATTGATTCCCAAACAGTGATAATCTGACACAAATGTTGAAGCCACACCTTTACCTGTTGCAGGCCAGGCTATGTATTCGTTTTGTGAAAAAGAGAAAATTGAAGTAGCAATAAAAGCCAGTGTAAGTATTTTTTTCATAGTGTTTAAATAAAAAACCCCGATTCAATTTGAATCAGGGTTTTAAAATAGTTAAATCGGGATTATTCAGCAAATTTTTCAATTACTTCTTGTGTAACCCCTGTATTTGAAAAACCTCCATCATGGAAAAGGTTTTGCATTGTTACATATTTTGTAAAATCTGAGAACATTGCTATGCAGTAGTTTGCACAGTCTAAAGCAGAAGCGTTACCAAGTGGCGACATTTTCTCTGAGAAGTTGATGAATTCATTGAATCCTTTTACTCCACTACCAGCAGTAGTTACTGTTGGAGACTGAGAAATTGTGTTTACTCTAACTTTTGCTTTTTGTCCGTAATGATATCCAAAACTTCTGGCTACTGACTCCAAGTACGACTTGTTGTCTGCCATATCGTTATAATCCGGGAATACTCTTTGAGCAGCAATGTATGAAAGTGCTAAAACAGATCCCCAATCATTGATAGCATCCATTTGATAAGCAGTTTGCAATACTTTGTGAAAAGACATCCCTGAAACGTCTAAACCTTTCATTGTCCACTCGTGGTTTTGATCTGTGTAGTGTTTTCCTTTTCTAACATTCACAGACATTCCAATTGAGTGAAGCACAAAGTCTACTTTACCTCCTAAAATCTCCATTGATTTCTCAAACAAGTTTTTTAGGTCTTCCATGCTTGTAGCATCTGCAGGGATAATTTCTGAACCGGTTTTTTCAGCCAGTTGATTAATTTCTCCCATTCTCATGGCGATTGGTGCATTTGACAATACAAATGTTGCACCTTCTTCATGTGCTCTTTCAGCTACTTTCCATGCAATAGATTGCTCGTTAAGCGCTCCAAAAATAATTCCTTTCTTTCCGGATAATATTCCGTTTGACATATTTCGAATTTAGGTTTGTGATCAATGCCAAGGTTTTTCCCTGACATAAATTTCGGTTGACAAATTTATACTTTTTTCGGTGACCCGTTAAAAAATACCAAGTATGTTCAACAAACCTGCAACTACCAATGCAGCTCCTAATCCCCAACAAACAAAGGCTCCAATCTTCAATCCTTTAATTGATGATCCTAATCCTGAAACCAATTCATCTTCTGATTTAGTAGATACGATAAATGGTTGCTTATTGTCTTGTGGCTTAGATACTTTTAAGGCTCCGTCTCTATCATTGGCATCTCCCAATACATAAAGCTCAGTGTTTAATTTAATTCCTTCTTCGCGGTAGTTGTATCCAATAGTTTTGTGTCCATTGTTTCCTCCGCCAATTCCCAATGAGAATCCACCAATTTTAACACTTAATCCGCTTTGTTGTGGTTCACCTTGTTCAAATTTTGACATCAATGATTCAGTGTGCAACTTTGCTTTTCCCGGATCAATTTTGATGAATCCTGTTTCGTCTTTTACACCCCAACCTTGTGCCCATTGCTCATTTTCTGAAACAATATCAGTATGTTTTACCCACTGTTTTGTGATGTTTCCGTTTGAATCTTTTTTGTTTTCAAGACGCTCATATTTGTGCTCCACTACACTTTTGTAGTAAACAACTTCAGCTTCTGCCAGTTGTGATTTTAAAGGATTATCTGTATACGCAACTCCTTTGATCTCACAAAAATGAGTAAAGCTTCCGCTTCCCATTGATCCTGAAATGCTTTCAAAAAGTTCATTTACTTCAGATACTTTAGAGGTGTCAGCCAATTCCATTGCTGCAGATTGACCTTCTTTTTTTCCTTTTACAATCCATAATATTAGACCAACAATAGCTATTACTGCGGCTCCAATTAAATATCCCATAGTGTTCGGTTTAAATTTTTAAATAGTGGTTGATAACGGCTTGAAGATAAAAATTATTTCTTTCACACTGATGTTCAGAAAGTAGAATTAAAGTGGACATTGCTTATCTTTGTAGATAGATGAAGAAATCTGATAAAAATAAAGAAGAGGAGTTTGTAAATCCAATTGATCCGGACAAGGTAGCAGAGAATCCGGGGACATTGGAATATGCGCATCATGTAGGAAGTGGTTTGGTTAAAGCAGAAGATGTTGGTAAGCAAAAAGGACGTGCCATTGCGGCCATGGAACACCAAACAGATCAGCAATTATCTCAAATTTATGAGCAAATGCAATTGCTGGCCGAACAAGCCAAAAAAATCAACAAACGAAAAGAAATTTCTGAAGAAATCTATCAGGCTAATTTCAGATTTGAGCCTATCATCAACCATGTTTATCATTTGTACAAAGATGAAAATGATCAACGCATTCTATCCATTATTGGTCCTAATCAATGGGGACGCACCAAAGTAAAAAAGTACGAATGGATGGCCACCATCAAACTATTGGCGGATCATACCTGGGAAATTTTAGATACTGCTGAAGATCAAGATGCTGACAATCAAAAGTAAAATTGCTACTTTTATTTGCAAATCACACTTATGAGAATTGAAGCAGTGAATATGGATGACTATATCAGTCAACTGCCTGAAGAAAGACAAGAACCAATGAAAAAATTGGTAGCCGCTATTGAAGCTAACTTACCAGAAGGTTTTGAAGCAGCTATGAGTTACGGAATGCCTGGTTGGGTGATTCCTCATTCACTTTATCCTGCAGGATATCACTGCAAACCAGAAGAACCGCTTCCCTTTTTAAGTATTGCATCTCAAAAAAACTTTATTGCAGTTTACCACATGGGTGTGTACGCTAGCCCAGAACTGATGAAGTGGTTTACC
Source organism: Paracrocinitomix mangrovi (assembly GCF_019740355.2). Lineage (GTDB taxonomy): Bacteria > Bacteroidota > Bacteroidia > Flavobacteriales_D > Crocinitomicaceae > Paracrocinitomix > Paracrocinitomix mangrovi. The sequence goes on from NZ_CP091819.1 coordinate 919,692, forward strand.
TCCGAATATCCAAAATACAATTCCAAAAAACTGGACATGGGTAAAAGCTGTATTCGTTTCAAAAAAGTGGAAGAAATTCCGTTTGAGCTAATTGGCGAATTAGCTTCAAAAATGACGGCCCAGGAGTGGATTGATCTTTACGAAGCCAACTATAAACGCTAGTGGTGTGAAGAATTCATTGTCGCTATTATTATGCCTTATTGGCTTTGCTGCTTTCTCTCAGTTTGAAGTTTATCAAACCGGCAAAAAAACCGGACTGAAATACAACAGTGAAATAGTTTACAAGCCTAAAAAAGATTCAATTGTTTGTTTGGATGACAGTGTGGCCACCGTTTACCAAAAGAAAAAGGTATTGTATGTCAACCAATCCGGAGACAAGGTGTACAAAGCAAAAAGAGTGTATGCCACTCCATTTATAGGTGGTAACGCCTTTATCAAAGACAAACATGACCTGTACAACATTATCAATTCACGTGGTGAAGAAGTTGAGGGACACATCTTTATTAAAGCGCCTGTAAAGTATGGTAGAATGATGCTTGCTGAATCTTCAAGAAAAACTTACCTGTACTCCAGCCAAAAAGAGTTGTTGCAAAGAGTTGACACAATTATTGAGCACGGAAAATGGATTGAGGTGATGTATCACAAAATTGAGCATTACACCTATTACACCAAGAAAAACATCTTTAAAAAGGAACAGCACACAGGTGAGAAAAACGTCTATTTCAAAAGGGTTTATGACCCAATTGCAGAAAAACTGGAAGTAATAAACATCTCTACTACTGCCAGTATTCACAACTATTTAGTTTGTTATCTCACCAATGATAAAATCACCATTTTAGAGCATGAAGGAAAATATCGCATTGACTCTGTTGAATCAATTGTGCCTTTATCTGAAGAGCTTTTTGTAATGAAGAAAAACAAACTCACCTCTTTGATCAACGGGCAAACAGGAAATAGCATTTTCTCAGGTGATTTTGATTCAGTTGCCATAATGCCTAACAGCTTTTACGCCTTTAAAAAGGACAAGGATGATCCACAACTTTACATCTACTCAAAAGACGGTAAACTCATCAAGGACCAATTTGCTTATGTAGATGCCATCAGTCGTGACAGACACATTTTTGAAAAAGACAGCATGCAATATATCGGCAATGAGTTTGGTAAAAAACTGAGTGGAGACTACTACTCTATTGGGGATGAAAGTGAAGGTTACAGAATTGTATTTCACACAGCATCTTACCAGTATATTAATGATTTTACTTATCAAACCATATCTCGCCAATATCCTTTAATGACTTATGAACCCAATGCAGGAGGCGGTGGAAGAAGAAGACGCAAAGGCATCATCAGAGGTCTGGTAGAAATGACCGCCAATATTGTTCGTGCTGTTACTTTTCAACGTCCTAAGCGATACGGATCTGGCGGCAGTGTACACACCAATGGTAAAAAGTTTTTAGAAAAAGGTCGTCCTTTTCAAGACGGATTGGTAAAAGTGTGCTTGTCTCATTTGGATGACAGTAATAATTATACTGAACCTATCCACGTCACTAACGAATTCAAGTTGTTTTACACTTATATGGATACCACGGGCAATTACATCAACAATGAAAAGTACAATGATGTGCAAGACTTTCACAACGGATATGCCTGGGTAAAGTACAAGGATTATTACTACTTGCTGGACAAAACTGGTAAACGCAAAAGCATTGGTAAATTCTCTTATGTAAAACGAGATGATAACGGCTATTACAAAGTTTCATATGCCGGTAAGGATGGTTTAGTATCTCCTGATTTTAAAATCATCTCAAAATGCACTCACTTTCTAATCTATTTTAGTGAAGAGCATCAGCATTATTATGAAGATAAGTATGGTGAAAAATTAATCATTCATCAATTATAGCTAAATCAAAAGTACTGCTTGACTTGAAAAAACAGTAATATGAGCTTTGAAGAACAATACAACCAACTAATTGCCAAATGGGGCAAAACTGAGCGCAAAGGAAAAGCCAATCCATACACCTCTCACAATGGGCACATGTTCTCTTTTATTGACAAAAAGCAAGAGTATTTAGCTATCAGATTAGGAAAAGAAGAGCAAACGGCCTTTATGGAAAAGTACAAAACCGGACCTGTTATTCAATACAATAGCACCATGCGCGGCTATGTTGAAGTACCCAAGGAGATGTTTGCAGATTACGAAGTAGTAAAAATTTGGCTGGACAAAAGCTGGGAGTATATCAACTCATTAGAACCTCAGCCATCTAAAAAGAAAAAATAATCCTTAACAACTCTCTTTATTCTTGTGCAATTTTTGCCTGCCTCAAAACGGCTTAAGTAAAGATTATTTAGCTACATTTGGTTTCCAAATTAAAGCCAAAATACATGGAAACATCTACATTAAAAAATACCGCATTATCGCACATTCACGAGAAATTAGGAGCTAAAATGGTTCCATTTGCAGGATATAACATGCCTGTACAATATGAAGGAGTAAAAGCAGAGCACGAATGTGTAAGAACAGGCGTTGGCGTTTTTGATGTTTCGCACATGGGTGAATTTTTAATTGAAGGACCTAATGCTTTGGCATTAATTCAAAAAGTATCTTCAAATGACGCTTCAGTTCTTTTCCCTGGACGTGCACAGTATAGCTGCATGCCAAATGACAAAGGAGGAATTGTAGATGATTTGATTATTTACATGATTAAAGAAGAGCAATACCTATTGGTGGTAAATGCTTCAAACATTGATAAAGACTGGAACTGGATTTCACAACACAATGATGTGGGAGCTGAAATGAGAAACGTATCAGAAAACTATTCATTGTTAGCTATTCAAGGACCTAAAGCTGCTGAGGCAATGCAAAGCTTAACTTCAACAGACTTGTCAAACATCAAATTTTATCACTTTGAGGTTGGCCCTTTTGCAGGAGTTGATCATGTAATTATCTCAGCAACCGGATACACAGGATCAGGCGGATTTGAGATTTACGTAAAAAATGAAGATGCAGAAAAAGTATGGAACGCGGTGTTTGAAGCAGGAGCTTCTTACGGAATTGAGCCAATTGGTTTAGCAGCAAGAGATACTTTACGTTTAGAAATGGGATATTGCCTTTACGGAAACGATATTAACGACACCACTTCACCTTTAGAAGCAGGTTTAGGATGGGTAACCAAGTTTACCAAAGACTTTGTGAATTCAGAGAATCTTAAAAAGCAAAAAGAAGCAGGTGTTAGCAGAAAATTAGTAGGATTTGAATTGGTAGACAGAGGAATTCCTCGTCATGACTACCCTATTGCAGATGCTGACGGAAACGAAATAGGAATTGTTACCTCAGGAACCATGGCACCAAGCTTAAACAAAGCGGTAGGTTTAGGATACGTTCCAACAGCATTGAGCGCAGAAGGATCTGAAATCTACATCAAAGTAAGAGACAAGCTGATCAAAGCGGTTGTTACTAAGCCTCCTTTTTATAAGGGGTAAAATCATCTTTTTATTTAGATTTTTTTCATGGCTGCCTTCACGGTCTGCGTTTGCTAGTTGCTGCACTTATTTTAACATGCACTGGCCCCTTTCAAGGGCTCACAAACTCGCCTTGCCTTTGGCCGTTCATGTATTTAAAATAAGCTTCGCAAGCTATCCAACTCCGCCCTGGCAGAGGTTCATTTATCATCATGATCATTGTTAGATTTTGACATCAATGTAATTCTTAAATTGCAATGGATGAAACATTTATTGATATTGATTGTTATTGCCGGAATCACTTCTTGTGGGACTTCAAAATGGAATAATTTTAATAGACAGAAACATACGAAACTGTCACATTTAAAATACATTCCTGAAGGTGACAATACAGTATCTTCTGAATTAAATAGTGACCCAAATGAATCAGTTGCTGATGAAGAAAGTACCGGCGATTCATTGAATCCATATAAATCCAATGTAAATGATGAACCAATAGTTGATGAGCTAGTAATTTATCAAAGCACAGCTTATCTATCAGATGAAAAACAAGATAAGCAAGAAGCTTCAGAAATTGAATCCAAGCCAAATACTTCAGTAGAAAAAAGGGCTGAAAACAAACGAACTGAACCACTTGAAAAACATAATTTATATACCACCTTTATTGTAATTGGTTTGGTGCTGGTTATTCTGGGAGCAATTTTGGTTTTTGATGGTATTGATGCTCTTTCACTACTTATCATACTAGGAATTGGCATTATAGCCTTAGCTACATGGCAAAGAAGAAAAGACTTTGAGAAATTTTCCTGGCTTAAACTGAGTAGGTCAAATGGGTGGAGTTATACCGGCGTAATATTTAGTATAATTCTGGCAGTGGTTTTATGGCTTGTTGTTGATTGGGTAGGATTTTTAAGTTTCTCATTTGTAGCCATGATTTTGGCAGTAATTTCAATTGCACTACTCATTAAAATCATAGTGCGAAACACCAAAAAGATCAGAGAAAAGAAGAAAAACAGTAATCAAACAGATTAGGAATAAGCTGACCATCAAACATCCAATTAGATTGCGGAAAATACAGTAAACACTCACTGTTCTGCCAATTCTCCTTTTTATTTGCGATATTGGGGTGGATAAAGTGCATGGGGTGCTTTATTTGCAAGTTATGGCCAATTCATGAAAGTTAATATCAGATATTTTTTAGATAGAACTCCTAAATTAATGGAAGATGCTCTTTCAAGAAGACCAGAATCATTTAATACCTTTGCAAATACAGTTTTATTCCCAGAAATAGCTGAAGATAAAAATTTAAGGATAGGGTGGCACATACAAGGATACCCAACCTCAAACTTTAAAATAACTTTTCATTTTATTGGCACAATAAATTCTTTAGAAAATACTTGGATCGAAATAGCCAATAAACTTAATCAGGAAACTCCAAAAAACCCTGGTACTAGAGCTTTTGCAATATCTGACGTTCAATTATACTTCTCAGATAGATTCGCTTCAAAAAACCCTGATCAACTATATTTTAAAACACTTGATGATCTTAATGAAATTATTCAACAGTTATTTGATCAGCTATCAAAGATTTTCAAATTTACTCTTGAGGTGTTGAAAATTGAAAATCTGAATCATTACCTAAATCACTCAGTTGAATTAAAGCCTAACAATATTTCAAAATCTATTCAACATGGTTTTTGGTATAGACGAATTCTTACTGCAAAATTGGCTAATAACCCGCAAATGGAAGAGATTTATAACTGGATCTCCATTTTAATTCGAAATGCCTATGAAGTTGAGAAAGACAGTAATTATTTAGGAACATTAGAGGTACTTTATTCTTTAAAGAAAAAATTATAGTCAAAGGTTCATTTTTTAAGTTTCAATAATAGGAACAAAAAACTGGCCATAACACAATAGGTAAAGCAAACGCCCGCCGTCATCCACGCTTCTTTTCGCCCAAAACGTGTACATAGTCCGGGTTGCCCACACGGTCGGACAGCCAGAGTACGGGGTTTTGGCCTGCGCACTTTCGCACGCAATAAATTGCTAGCTTTAGCCAAACGTTAGCAGTAAGTTTTTGGCTTAATAATTGTGCCAACTGACATGTATGGAACCCAAATTCATAAAATCACTCTTTGTTTTATTATTCTTATCACTATTTTCTTGTCGAGAGAATGATGAGTCTAAAATAATTGGTAATTGGAAAGTGATTGAATATTCTGAGGTGAATAACGGTTCTAAATCTCCTCAATCACAAGAGTTTTGTCATTACTCATTTTCTGAAGATACTCTTCGCATTTATTGCCTGAATAATAAATCACAACTTGACACCACAGTTTATTGGTATAGTTTAAGAAATGACTCCATTTTTTTGTGCGAAAATCCTGATGAAGAAGAGTTTCCATCATGGAAATATAGTTTTAATAATGACACCCTAATATTAGAACAATCTTATTATGATGATAATTGGAGCAGTTCCAAATCCCACAAACTTATTCGTTTTGTAAATGAGCCCTTAACAAAATTCAATGAGCATGATGGAATTAAAGGTGACTGGAAACATCATAGAACATACCTTGCTCACAAAGATTCAATTCGAACTAACAAAAAAGGGAATTTTTGGTTCACAAGTGATCTTATCATTTCTGAAAGCTCTTTTAGCTATCTCTTCTATCCATGTTTTTATGAAGATGAATATTCCTATTATCGATCCAATGACTCAATAATAGTGAGCTTAGAAAAAAAGAAAGAAAGATTAAAATATGATCTAAATGATGACACTTTAAAGTTTTACTCAAAATACAATGAACGTCAAGACTATATTATCTGTCAAGAGTTCACAAAAGCATATTTCGACAATGGTATAATCACTTATTTGGAAAATAATATCTTGGACCCCGATTGCTTTCAAAATAATTGGTGGTGCCATCCCACAGAGGAGCAAGAGAAGGTTTTATCAAATCATGGTTATCTAAAAGAATTTCCCTTAAAAATTGAATTCCCATTTTATGATGGCTGGCATGATGACAAAAGCAGGACTCACCGAGTTTCATTTACCAAAGACATCATCAATATTGAAATCGACACGGCTGTATATAAAATGAGGGTAAAGAATTTTTTTATTGACAAAATGTATCACAGAAAATCACACATTTTTGTAAACCCAATTATAGAAGGGAAAGAAATTGAAATGAATCTTTGGTTTGAAGAAGACTAGGCACAATAAAATGAAAAATCCACTCATCATATTAACATTTCTGTTCTCCACACAAATGGCGTTGGGACAAAAAATTAAAACGCCAAAATCAATTGAGGAAGCGATTGAAGTGTTAAAAGTAGACTGCACTGATAGTCTTCAAAAGATTATCAAAAAAACTCCTAATGATAGTCTAATTAATTTATGTTATCCATGGGATGGAGAATATAAAACAATCTTTAAATGGACGGAATCAGATAATAAAAGATCTAAAATCAAGAATTATCTTATTGAGAATGGTATTGAAAGTAATCAGCATCAACAGACTGTAATAATGATTGCATTTAAGCATTATTTGAATAATCAAGAGATAAATGAATCAAAAATATTTGAACCTTATAAGAAAATAGAAGACAAATGGAGGGCCGAAGATAAAGTCAGATATTCAACAGACTCTTTACGTGGAGTCTATATTCCAAAAGATATAGAAGACTGCTTTCAACAAATAGATTCATTTTGGAGTGATACTGTTAAAGCTGAAGTCAGGGCTATGACCTCTGATGAATTTGTTGGAAAAACTCATTTTGGAATAGGATTATGGATGAGAAATAATTGGCAATTATGGGGAGGTTCAAGATTGTCAAAATATATGAATGACTTGGGTATTAATCACCCTGATCATATGTCTGGAACAATATTGTCATTGTATTACAAATACCTAAAAGAAGAAGAATTTGATCTAGAAAAAGAAATTGAAAAAATAAAAAAGTAGAGTGATTAAGACTGTAAATAAATAATAGCCGTCTATCGTCAGGCCACGATTCATCAACTAAACGTTACTTTTCCAGAAAAACAGTATTCCTTGTTATATTGTCACTATGAAAGTAATTCAATTCTTATTTATAATTATTTCATGCCATTCTTACGGGCAAATAGACTGTGCAAGTAAAGACACAACATTTCATGAGGAAGAAATAATTGCCAAATTGTGGTATTACAAATCATGGAAGAGTGAAGAAAATAGTTTGTATCCTAATCAAGAAATAAAAAATCCAAATTTTGATGCTGGTTCACCATTCATATGTGCATATTCAAACAAAGCTGACTCGTTGATAGTATTCAACGTTAAAGAGTACACGTTCATTGTTAAAGACTCTTTAAATCAAGTTATTTATCGTGAAAACGTAATAGGAAAAAATCTTACGATCACTATTAAACTCAAAATCCGAAACAATCCATTCAATAGCCTATTTTTAACAAATGTTACTGTCTGTGGAAAAAACGGGTTCATTGAATTGAGAGAAGAATATCCTTTGATTCAGAAACAATAAAATGCTAGTTTTAGCCAAACGTTATATGTAATCACAAGTGGTTTGGGTTTGTAACTTCATAGGTTTTTCAAGTTAAACTATTATGAAACTGTTTCTTTTAATTTTCTTCTTTATTACCCTTCATTTGTTTGGTCAAGAATGGAATCAAAAAATAGGATCTTGGGAAAAAAGCAGGGGCTATACATTCGAATTTTATTTATTAAATGATAGCATAGCTAACTTCAGTTATTCAGGTAGTGAATATGGAAGTGGTACTGGTGTGCGCTATTCAAAATCGGGCGATACTTTAACTTTCTTAAATCCTGAACCAAAAACAGGTTGTGATTATGTAGTTTATTATGATACAATCTCTAGTGATTCTGTCGAAATTCAAATCCAATCTTATGATGATTATGGTTATTACACCTATAGTCTATATTCATTTGACAATATTCATTTTGACACTATTAGGGCTTTCCAACCTATCAGGTTAGAGAAAGAAAATGTACCTGATTTCATTTATGTTGACACTATTTCTATAATGTTGGATAAGAAGAAGGTTTTATCAAATGTATATGTTGATATTTATTGTTCTACAGGTATAAGAGACAAATCCATTTTCGGTTTCCCTGGTTATTTTGAACAAATGCAATTTGTATTAAAAAATGGGGTCTGGTCCGTTATTAAAACCCCAGAATTACTCAATTTCGATTTGACTTTATATGAAGAAATGCGTCCTGTGACTTGGTGGTGGCCTTTTTCAGGTTCGGGATTGGGTGTCGAACTAAATACAAAACATGACTTCATCCCGGACAGCTCTATTAGTGCAATAAAAATCAATAACAATTCAGAACACGAAATCAATCTTAATAAATATACAAATCTTAAGAGCTTGGAAATAAACACGAATAACTTTGACCTCACTTTGCACACTGGTCATTTAGATGACCTTACCATCACAACTAACGATAGTTCCAAAAGTTTGACTTTATTTCTAGACCAAAATGAAATACGTTACTTAGAGTCTGATATGCCGATAACTGCAACAAATTTATTGAAAGTCGATTTTTTAAGTTATCATATTAGAACGATAGATCATCAATTGACTTTCAATAACAACCCAATAACTGCAAGAAGACTTAACTTGAACTATACTGACGAAAAAATGAATGTCGAAATTTCAGATAAATGGAGCACTCTAAATTTTGTTTTAATAGAAAAAGACACCATTTCTCTTGATTGTAACATTGAAGTTCTTCCAATATTAGATAGTCTTGTATTATATGGTCATACAAATAACTATGACTTTTTAAATTGTAAACACGATTTGATGTATTTAGGAATTTTCTATTCCAACGAATCAGATTCAACAAAAATCAGAAACCTTTATCCAAATATTGATCAGCAATATTATTGTTTTCCCATAGAAAATTTCATTCAAACTACTGTTCATTCTACCAGTCCTCTTAGAGAAATAAAACTTGGCGACACCGTTTTAAGCTTCAGTAATGAAGAGTTCATTCATTCGAAAATAACTGCAGTTGAATATCATTTCAATTCCACAGTAACAATAGAATATTTAATAGTTAATGATGAACTTTCTTGTCTTGACAATAGTGTCCAACAACCAATATTTTATACAACATTTACAAGCCTTCACCCTCTAAATATCTCTAACATAGCTAAACCAATAGACTCTATTTCAATTGATGAATATGTTCAAAGTGTACACGGACCTATTTCTTTCACTTCCTTTTCAAATATAAAAAAGCAATATTCAGGTACTCTGGTTAATGTACGCACAGATGAAGGCAATTACTTTATAAATGGAATAAACTTCATGAACAAATAATATTCTTTCTTTTACCTATATTCCTAGTGTAATCTCCTAAGCACCGATCCAATTCATAGAAAAACAGCAGTTAACTTAGTAGCTAAAGCTAACGCCGACCCTTGGCCGGCACGGTCGGACAGCCAGGGTACGGTTTTGGCCAGCGCACCTCACGTCGCAATTAATTGCTAGCTTTAGCCAAACGTTATAAACAATTAACGATTTAACTTGATTTGTTTTCACGTATTTATCTGCCATTCAAATTCATTCTTATCTTCACATCATGAACAGAACAACACCCTTTTTAATTGTTTGCTTCTTTATAATTGGTTGTAATTCCAAATCAAATGAGGAACAAAATATGAATCATACAAGCACAGAAGTTTCACCTATAATTTCTATGGATTCATTAGTTGGAGATTGGCTGAAGGTAAAATCAGACATTTATTATGCAGGAGATCATGTAACAGGGGGTGTTTCTGATTCTTCTGTTTTAGTTTTTACCAATGATTCTTTATGGTTTGGTTTGTTTCCTAGATGGTTCAAATTTGGTGTAGAATGCACTACAAATAATGACACAATATTCTATAGTAAAGATAATAAACCATTAGCGCGAGCTAAATTCATAAATGATACTTTGGTTTTGAGCCTATTAGAAACAAATTTACACACAGTTGATTCTTATGTCAGAACCGAGCTTGATGTAGAGGTAAAGAAATTGCTCATTGAGAATAGAATCAATTGGGAATTATTTGCTTTTATATGGGAGTTAAATCAACCTCAGAATATGCCTGATGTTGTATGTGACATGCACGTACCAGAACAACTTGATCTGAGAACTGATAATAATTCATCAATCATTTACGATCAAAATGTACTTTTATACCTGACACCAACAGATACAATTGGATTTTCCTTTGTATCTAATTCTGGTAACAATTTGGAATTACTTCATCACTGCTCGGATATGCTCGGTTTACATACATTGAGATACACAAAAGCAAATTAGTTAGTCCTGTTAAGTGAAAAACTGTTTATAACATAATAGCTAAAGCCAACGTCCGCCCCTTGGCCGGCCATCTTCTCACACATTTCTTGTCCATAGTCCTGTGCTGTCATCATCAACTTCGCCAAGGTTACGTTGATTCAAAACGGTTGGACAGCCATCCCGAGGACTCGGGAGGGGTTTTGGCCACCGAACATCAAGACGGCATAAATGCCTAACTTTACCCAAACGTTATGAAGCATTAAAATGCAAGATAAAGGGAAGTCAAAATACGGTTTGGAAAAAATTATTAAGAATTACTCTTCAATCACCGAAGAGAATGTAATTGAATTTATTCAAAAGCTTAAATTGCATGGGGCAGGTTTTCTAGAAACAATAAAAATAATCCGAGAGATGTGTGGCTATTCTTTAATCGAAATTCAAAAGCACATGCAGGAATCTGGTGTTTGGAACAATGAATTAGAAACAACTGCTGAAATGGAGCAAGAATTTATGCGAATAGCAGCTAAAGATGCTGAAAATGTAGTTACGGACTTAGATGGGAATATAATCTCTCTGACAAAGAGTTCAAAAAAGTAAGATAAGTTATTGTCTACAAAAAGTAATCCTGCACAAACAGAAAACGCCACCTAACACAATAGGTAAAGCACATGTCCTTCCCTTTTTTGCCAGCACTCCCGATAGCTATCGGGATCGCACGCAATTCAACTTCAGTAAAACCTTCGTTGAACAAAGTAAATTGCTAGCTTTAGTCAAACGTTATAAACCATTGGCAACTAGGGAAGAGAATTTAAGAATGATTAAATTATATGGCATAAGCTTGATTTGTCTCTCTTTCTTCATAATCTTAATGATTTATGGAGGTAATCATGAACACCTCATATTTCGTGCTCATATGTTAGAAGATTGGATTCTGTATGGTGCATCTTTATTATCGTTTATTTTTGGAATTCTTCTATTAATTAAGGCATTCAAAGCCAATAAAAAATAGTAACCAAAAATGAACAATTTCAAAAATCCACATAGAAGTCCTAAAGAAGCTTGGACAACAACCCAAGAAGGAATAGATCTGGTTTATCCAATTTTTCATCATGACACGACCATAGTACATGATCCTATAATTAAGCGAAATGTTAAAGAGGTTTGCGGAGATATTGACTTCTGGAGCTGGGACGGAAATGAAAATGACAGATTCGTTGATAGTACTGGAAAAGTATTCCTTTCCAAGAACGAAAAATCTGGAATCTGGGCTTCTGGTCAATTTCCAGCGGAAGTTGAACGAACCATGGACATTTCAGAAATCAAAGGAATTATGAAAATGGGAATTGACACTAACAAATCGAACATTAAAGAAGATTCAGATTTATTAAAACTTGAACTTGATAAGCTTGAATCTATTCAGGAAGTTTTGTTGCTATGCGCCAGGTACTTTTGAAAAATGCATATAATTCAGTAAGCAAAGCTCACGTCCGACACTTGTCTATCTCTCCCGATAGCTATCAGGATCGCACTAAATTCAACTTCAATAAAACTTTCGTTGAACAAAGTAAATTGCTCGTTTTATGTAAATGTTAACATCAATTACAAAAAGAATTGTCACGTTTTAATTATTTTAAGTTAAAAAGGTATGCGTTTGATACTCACTATTAATCTAATTTTTGGTTTAAGCTCATTCAATTGTTTTTGCCAAAAAGAATTTAATTTCGATCAATTGAAATCAAATGCAACAGAGAAGATTATTAACATCCGATATTCTTTTGATTCTTTGATTGTAGATTCAATTAAGGAAAAATCAAGATTCATCACTTACATTTATCAATATCCCAATGGACAAAAGGCTTACCTCACAGAGTTTAAATCTCCAAGAACTGGCTTAAACCATAAGGAAATTCAATTTAAAACGCACTTTGGTAAAGACTCAATAATTTATGATTCCGTGTCTAATGGTTCCTTTCAAATTTTTGAACATAAGTATGACAGTCTTAATAGAGAAATACAATACCATTGGAAAGTAATCAATGAAAATGACACAACTATTAATTCGAAGTATTACAACTACATTGACGAAATTAAATTTGGCAAAAAAACAACCATAAAAAACGCATACAAAGTGTACTCTGATCATGAAAAAAAGGACAGCAGTTATTTTGGTAAAGCAATTACTTTGTTTCGCAGGAATGGAAGAGAAAAGGTTTACTACACCTTGAATTCAAAAGGATACAAAGGATGGCTAACAGAATTTAATTATTCTAGAAAGTTTACAAAATTAACCCATTACATTGATAATTCAGATGGGACAGGTCTAGAAGAGTTTTGGGTTGAATATATCGGAAATGATTTTGAGATTGACTGTATTAAAAGAGAGGTAATTCAATTTCCAACTATTAAATTGGAAAATATACGTCAAACGTTGCTCAATTTAATGCTCCAATATCATTCTTGGCTACAAGACTCAAAATGTTATGATACTGAACTCAAATTGTTTTCTGCTGACAAAAGAAATTTTCTTTACATCTATTTTGACAATGGAAATTATAACAATCGATATTCAGGAGATTTGATTTTGGAATTTGTTGTTAAAAACTGATGTGATGAATAAAAGATTTATTTGAATATAGGCAGTCCAACTTTTCATATTTAAAGCATCTACAAATGTGATTATATACTTACCTTTAAATAGGTATTTTCTAGCATATTTAACCTTCTGGTTGAGTAGGTGTAAATAGCTAACTTTACTTGAAAATTTAGTGCAAGTAATATGAATTCAATGTTATCGAAAAAAAATTCATTTAAAAGTTTAATAAAATGGAGCCCGACTTTATTTTTTATCTGCTTATTTGCATGCCATATTAATCAAGATCCTAGGAATAAAAGCAAATCAAGCACACTTCATCTAAAGAAATTGAATTTGAAATTAGAGAGTCATTTCAAAAATGGAAATTATATTATATCAGTACATGACAGTGTTAGAAACAACTTGAAAGAACGATTCACCGCTCTAAAAGACTCTTCAGCATTTATGAATGATACAGTTGATTTGAAGTCTGTAGATTCATATTGGACTAAAAGGCATATCAACAGAGTTCTGCGTGAATGTATTGAATTGAATAAAGCTCGGATATATTCAATCTCCGAATCGAGATATATTTATAATTTGAACAGGATCGTTTCCAAATCAAAATTTAACGAAGTGCACAATAGTTATTTATATGCAAATGTCGAAAATGGAGATACAATTCTTTTCTCTTATTCTTTTGATCAAGGAACTTTCCCTTTTTAACTAAAAAGCAATAAACAATATAAATATTAAATGAATTACGACAAAGTAATTAAGCATTGTGATGAGTGCTGTAGTGAATACTTCAGATATGCTTCTCAAATGGAAACTATGTGTCCTGAATGCTCACACTTTCTTTACGGATATGAGAACTGCGAACATGAATTTGTAAACAAAAGATGTGTCAAGTGTTATTGGAACGGACAACACTCCGAATACGTTTTGAATCTTATAAATAAGTCCAACGAAATATAATGCAGTAAGCAAAGCTCACGTCCGACACTTGTCTACTCTCCAGATAGCTATCGGGATGCGCCCATTTGGCCTACGCACTTCACGACGGCATTCTACTTCAGCTGCGCTTCCGTAGAATACGGTAAATGCCTAACTTTGCTTAAACGTTATGCAACACAGTAATACTATTCAAGTAGTTATTTTGAAATCAATCATATGAAAAATTATATTCTAATTCTCACTGTGGTCTTTAGACTGACATCATGTGTATCAGATTCAGATAACTCAGAAGGCAATTCAAACGACAGTAAGAAACAAGCACAGAAAGAATTCTTTGACAATGTCTTTAATGACGATCAAATTGAAACACAAGTCTACACTATAGACGGAAACTCCGATACTACATTGATTTGTAAAAATGGGTCAAAGCTTAGGATTTACAAAGAATCATTAATCTTAAATGGTGAAGACTATGAAGGTGAAATTGAGATTCATTTCAAAGAGGCTCTAGAACCTATTGACTTTGTTATGGGTAATTTGACAACTGTATCTAATATAGGTAACCTTCAAAGTGGAGGCATGGTGTTTTTCGAAGCATATGCGGGTGATCAAATATTGCATATCAATACTGATGCTCCAGTTGGAGTAATTGTCCCTTGTGAACAAGTAGATGAAGCCATGACTACATGGCACGGAAATAGAAATGATGATAGCGTTATGGAATGGAGTCAAGATGAACGTATGCTCAATAATGATGTTGAAGACTTGAATTTAGCTTGGACAAGGGTATTGTACTGGCATCACAACTATGATGAAGATGAGTATAGCGAATTGGAGAAGACCTATGGAGACAGTATTAACAACTTTTTTTGGGATGTCAATAGTGTAGAAGGAAACAAGCTTGAGATTGAGGGCTGTGTAATTGAAATCATGAGAAAAGAAACCAAACTAGACTCTGTAGAATTGGAAGATTGGGCAGGAGGTATTTTTCTATCTGAATTAATGAATGTGGGCAATGTAAATGAATTTAAAGAAGATCCAAATACAAGTTATTTGTTCACTTTGAATGATATAGGTTGGGCTAATATTGATAGACTATTCACTGATCCTAGATCTGAAAAAGTAGAACTTTTTACCTCAGTTGAGAATGAGGAAAATTATGATTTTGTCTATTCCACTTTGATGTTAAAAAATGAATCAATGTATTTACCTGGATATCAAATGGAGGACAATACCTTCGGATTTACACACTACGACACTGAAAAACCGATACTACCTATTGGTGCAGAAGCCATTGTATTGTGTACAGCCTACAAAGATGGAGTGCCGCATTATGATTACAAGAAATTTGATATTCAGAAAGAGCAAAAGATCAATTTGAAGCTAAAACCTTCAGAAATGGATGCCATGAAATCACAGTTGAAAGAATTGATGGAATCCTAGAAACCGTAAAAGACAATCCTGAAGAATTTAGGCTTAAATTATAAATTACCCCCCGTTCACGCGGATTTGACTTAAGTAACTAAAAGAATATTTCTCATTTATATTTGAGACCACTAATAGAAGTCAAATCATGAAATGTTATTTATTACCTAATCGTATCTTTAAAATTCTATATAGAAGTGAAGAATAAATTTTACCCAAAGGTTATTCTGGCAGCTTCATTATTATCACTAATGCAGATAGCTTGTAATGGTAATGAATCAGCCACTGTAGCGATAAATAATGTTGACAGAGTAAATGTTGACTCATGTGATGAAGATTTTATACAAGCAATTGAATTGATTAAATCAGATTCTCCTTTTTTGTTTGTAGAACCTTTACTGAATGTGTTCCACAAAAAATTAGACACAAATAGAATTTGGAAAAACAAAGGTTTAGACAGTATTTTCACTGATAATGATCTGTACTATTTACACGAAAAAGAATGGAATATTAACACGGCTTGTTATCCCATGTTTGAATTTACTTCAATTGATTCAGCAAAGTCAAGGATAGATCAATTTCTCAATGACAATAATTACCATGGTAATACCACCTATTATAGTGTATCAAAACCTATCAAATCATTGGATGGTAATTATCTTTTAATTGAAATGGACAAACATTGCTATGGCCTTTGTGGAATGGGAGAAACATTTCTCTTTCAAAAAACGCATGAAGGCTGGAAGAAGGTTTGGGAAGTATTTAGATGGATTAGTTAGTTTCATTGAAATTTCATCACTAATCTTTTGATGGTGGCCGTTTCATATATTTATTGCGGAAAATACGGTAATCAAATACAGTTCTGCCAATTCTCCTTTTTATTTGCGATATTGAGGTGGATAAAGTGCATGGGGTGCTTTATTCGTAAATTAGATACAATTAATGTCTTCAGCTCTAGCACATTATATCTTCATGCATTACTCAAGGTATTTCACCAAACCTGAAGGTAGAGCATACAACCATTGGATTGCAAACGAAAAAGTAAATGCATTTGAAAATCAAGAGGTAAGAAGAAAAATGTACATCAGCAAGGGCATCATCTCTGAAGATCCAGAGGTTTTAGAATTACTTAGGGAAGGATTTGATCAATTCAAATTGAACACTGCAAAGCGAATCCTCAATGAGCATTCGAAAAATGTTTTTTTGAATTACTGTCCTAAATGTGGGGGACTTGCTAGAACTCCTAAAGCTCGTCAATGCAGACATTGCGGACATAAATGGCACGATCAAGTTGTCGGACAAATCATAACACATGAATTTTTAAGCACATCTGAAAAAGGATTGATTCTGGACTGTCAAATTTTCAAAGGTGAAGTCGAAATAGGTGATTGGATTGAATTCTACGAATTTGATTTAAATGAAAAAGGACTTGTAGAGCATGTCGGTGTGGTTAATCTTGAACCATCCAAAGATGGAGTAAATCGCCAAGTTATTAGGATTTCAGGATTATCTGATTTCGCAGAGTCATTACTGTTGGCCAATCAGTATTCCAAACTTCTAGAAGTATTGCGTGAGAAAACTGATGCTAACAAATTAGCTAAAGCTAAATAGGTCGACACGGTCGACTCTACCTCGCGCCCTAAAGCCGCATTAAATTATTAGCTTTAGCCAAACGTTAGGGTGCATTGTACCAGAATTGAATGATTACATTATAGAAATACAATGAGGATAATTCAAATAACCTTTCTTCTTCTATGTACAACTTCATTTTCACAAAAGGACACGAGTGCCTGTGAAGTTAAAAAGGTAAGATTCACGAATTTCGGAAAACAGAAAGGTTATTCAACAGAAAATCTAAAATCTGGACAAATATGGAGGCTTGCTGACGAATCATCTATAGACTCGCTTTGTCTTGATTCAACAAAATTTTCAAAAATCCCATTAAAAATTTGGGAAAATAGTAGCTGCAGAGACACAAGTTACATTGAGTGCGGCTACGATTTTGATGATGGATTATTATACTGTTATTTACTATTCGATTCTACAGGTTACTTTGAATTTCTCTGGTTAGAACAAAAAGGTGGATATGAGATAGCAAATCGAACAAGTACTGTCACCGTTTATGATGTAGAAGAAAGTGATAGGCTCATTATATATTGGACAATTGTCCCAAAATATCCTTTACCTAAAGAGCCTTACAGCAGGTTTCTTGTTATTGATCCGAAAAACGCACCCTAACACAATAGCTAAAGCTAACGTCCTACCCATGGCCGGCACACTTCACGTCGCATTAATTTGCTAGCTATACCTAAACGTTAGGGATAATTGCGATAATCACAAATCAGTACTTTAAAATGCGCGATTCAATTATTATTAGATGATTGATTGTTTGAATTTTGTAATCATGAAAAAGCTGATTATCTTTTCGTTATTACTTCAGTTTACTTCCGGGTATTCTCAAAAAAAAGACAGTTGTCGCATTTCTCTTTTTGAAGGTGTCAATAATATTCTAATTGGTCAGACCACTTTAAATAAAATTAAAGAAGAATATTCTGGAATTAAAATTATCAAAAGACGGCACAGGAGATCGGACATTAGTTCAAGGCTGATAGAAAAAATAGTTTTGATAGATAGCTTAGATCTTGAAATACACTTGAAAAAACAAAGTTTGAAAAATATTTATTGGGTGTATTCAATAAAAATTAAAGACAATTGTCAGTGCCGTACAGTTGACGGAATCGGTATAGGTTCAAGCCGAGATGACATAGGTAAAATATACCCATCTATTTTTACAGATCATACCAGTCGTGTAATTAAGTACCACTGGGGAAATGAAAAATCAACCCAATTTTCTATTTGGAAGGGTTCGTTTCATGTTTCATTTATTGATAAAGGTTGGGTGAATGCAGATCAGTTTGTTACTGAAGAAATCGAATTATATTATTCTGATTTAAGAATTGTAAATGCTTACAGGTTGAAAAACAAACCCTAACATAATAGCTAAAGCTTTCGTCTGATAAATATCCACCGCTACTCAAGATGGCATCCTATTGCAGCTGCGCTTCCGTAGAATACGGTAAATGACTAACTTTGCTTAAACGTTAACAAACATTGACTTGAATTACCTCTTATATTTAAATATAACTGAACCTAGACCAGACTTTAGATTGGTTTGTACTTGGGTGACTCAAGACTTAGAAAATGTTGACACTGAGGGTGACTCTCATAACCCAGCTTCTCGTGAATGGACAAATTTGTACTTGGCCGATAGAAAAAATAATGCTTGGTGTGGAGAAATAAACAAATCTTCTGATCCTATTAATATGTGGACAATCTCAGCATCTACACTCGAATTTGCAGCTTTCTTAGCTATCTTTCTAAAAGATGAGACAAATTGTGAAGTTTGGTTGGACTCAAATAAAAAGGAAGAATTAGATAGAAATGCTCTGATTAAATTGATTGAAAATTTTGATATAACGGAGTCAATTAATAGGACTGCAAATAGTATATGGAGAAAATCAACGCTAGTTGAACCATATCCCAACCTACTGTAAAAAACTGTACACAACACAACAATTAAAACGCATGTCCTACCCTTTCTTGCCACCACACAACAAGCTTTGCTTCCCTGAAGCTACACGAAAGCGAAGACCTAACTTTACTCAAACGTTCTGTGTAATTACGATTTAACAAATGACCCGAAAATTTAAATTCTTGATCGCAAATTCTTTAATCTGTTTTGTCTTATTCTCTTGTAATTTTGAAATTGATCAATCAGATGAAAATGGTTTAACTGATCTAGATTGGGAAGTCACAACTCCTAATCTAGATTCTCAAAAAGACAATATTATTTTTTCAAAAATCAATGATTTTCTGATCTCTGATTCTTCAGCCATTGTACAGAACTACTTTTTCCTCTGTGATACATCCCAAATTAAATCGTTTAGAGGATATAATGTTAAGCACAAGAACGAAAATATTTGGATTGGACTAGGAAAAGATAATGCTTCTGTGCGACCACTGCCGGATTCATATCCAGTTGAAGAAGGTCCAATTGGTGAATACAATATAGTGGATGATTCATTAGGACGCCTTCACAGTTATGTGTTAGAGTTTCAGTTCTCTGAAGAATATGAAATCGATTCAGTCTATGCTGTTTTGCGCTTTGCTCGAACCGAAAATGGAGTTAAGAAAGTCTCATATGTACGAGATATTCTAATTTCAGAGGACTATCTACTTGAAAAAAGAATACAAGAAAAAAACTGGTAGTAACACAACAGGTAAAACGCATGTCCTTACCTTTTTTGCCTACTCTCCCAAAAGCTGTCAGGATCATGTAATTCAACTACAATTTCATTTTCGTTGAACAAAGTAAATTGCTAATTTTAGCCAAACGTTATATGCAATTAGACAATTGCTTCAATGGGATATAATAAAGAAATTATATTAGTAAAGGATGTTGACCAGAAGGAATTCTCGGCATTAAACCTTATCAATCTTCTGGAAAAAGATAATTGGAAAGAGACTCTTTCAATTATCGATCGTGGACAGAAATTCAATTGGATCAATGCGAAAAGCAGTGCTGAATTTCATGAAATCTTAAAGTACAAAACTCACAATGATGAGTACATTGGATTCACCCTAAGGAATGAAATTAATGGAAGATATGTCACTGTAAACATGGACAAGACTTCTATTATTTTTACTCTTGATATCAACAGTAAAGAAGACGAAATGAAGTGGTTTAATTGGTATCATAATCATCTAATACCCAATCTTAAGGAAATAATAGCAAAAGTTGAATGGCGCACCAATTACGATAATGAAGTAATAAAATCAATAGAGAAAAACAGCATATAACATATTAGCTAAAGCTAATGTCCAACCCTTGTCTGGCACACTTCATGTCGCAATTCAACTACAATTTCATTTTCGTTGAACTAAGTAAATTACTAGCTTTAGGTAAATGTTATATGCTATTACGAAATGAATTTCTTTCATCATGCCATAACCCTATTTGCACTAAGCCAATTTCTTTTTGGTTGTAATAACAGTGACGCAGAAATGGCGGACTCAAATTTTGATTCACAATCTGAAGAAATGAATGCATCAGAATCTAACGAAATTGATCTATGGAATCGCATAGAGAATTGGACAAATGACAATGCTAAAGATGTTGACTTTGGACTAAATCCTGGAGCGACTGAAGAAGACTTCCAAAGTTTAGAGAATGTGATTCAAGCGGAACTACCTTCTGATTTTAAAGCATTTTATCGCATTCATAACGGACAATCTGAAGACATTTTCACTCAAGGTTTGGTTGACGGAGAAGTTTTACTTTCAACAAAACAAATTGAAGCTGAATGGAAAATATGGAATGATTTTATTGAAAATGATTCTGATGCTAGAAATACAAAATCCGACCCCCAACTTGGAATTAAATCTGATTGGTGGAACAAACTTTGGATTCCAATAACCTCGGCTGGGACAGGAGACTTCACCTGTATTGATTTGGATCCCGCTCCAGAGGGAAAAAGTGGTCAAATTATCCGAATGATACATGATGACACGTACAGAGAGCTATATTCTAGTTCATTTAGTGAATGGTTCAGAAGTTATGTTGAAGGACTTGAAGCAGGAGGGTATGTCTATTCTGATGACTGGGGAGGCATTGTCAGTAAGGAATATGTTGAATGAAAAACGACATTTAACATAATAGCTAAAGTTTTCGTCGGATATTTGCCCAGCGCTATTCAAGATGGCATTCTACTGCAGCTGCGTTTCCATATAACATGGTAAATATCTAACTTTACCCAAACGTTGGGTACAATTAAATTTAAATGAAACAACTTCTATTTATTGGTCTTTCTTTACTCTTCATTTCATGTAATGAAACAGAAAACATTAAGGAATATTACTATCAACTAGAGAACTTTGACGAACCTAAATATTATGTGTTCGAATATATTGGAAATCCCGAGGGGTCCCAGTACTGGAAAATAAAAACAAACAAAGAAAAAAAAGAACTCACCACTGAAGTATTTAATTCCAAGTTTGAAAAAGCCGAATTCTCAAAAGAGAAATTTGATGAATCAGGAGCTAAATTTATCGAATATAGTAGTTTCTCTAATGGTAGGAAAACTGAATCTAAAATCAATTCAAATAATGTATTTTTATGGGAACCTCATGAAGAGTACAATTATAGTATGACACTTTATGAGGATGGTATAGAGACGGAATTTAAAAAAGTTCGAGAATACATAGGCAAAGAAACGATCTTGGTATTAGGTAAGAAAACAGAGGCTATTAAATTTAAGGGGAGCTATACCTTTGACAACAGTTTTTATAAAGAACCTGTAAAATTTTGGCAGTATAGTTATTACACTAAAGATCATGCTTTTGTGAAATGGGAAAGACACTCGCCAAATGGGGAAATAATGATTATGGAACTAAAGGAAATCCTAACTGAAAACGAATGGAATAACCTTAAGTAAAATGTTATGTAGCATTAGACCTATGAAAACATTCACCTACATATTACTATTGCTTATTATAGCTACCGGAAGTTTGTCTCTTTCAAATTGTTCGAGCCCAAAAGAAGACAAGTTGATTCATAACTATTATGATTACTACAATAACAAAAACTATAAGGAGTTATCTAAATTGCTTTCTGACACTATTAAACTGTTTGATGAGGGTTATCTAGTTCTAGAAGGAAAAGAGAAGTTTCTCGACATTGTGAAATGGGGCGAAGTGTTTAACTCCAAGAACACCTTGATTTCTCTAGAAAATAAAGACGGAGCTTGGATAGCTACTGAAAAACAATCCAGCGACAGAATTAACTTCTTGTACGGACATGATTTAAAATCTGAGACAATATTCAGATTGTTTAAAAAGAAAATTGTTTCCATTGAATCCAATTTAATTGACTTCAATGCCGAAAAAGAGAATAAAAAAATGCATTTATTCATTGACTGGGTAAAGAATAACCACTCAGAATTAATGCAAAATATCTGGCAACTTAATTCTCAAGGAGCAAAGGACTTCAAGAAGGCAATGGAGCTTTACCAGAATAAATAGCGCTATATAACAGAGTAGCTAAACTACATATCCGGCGCTATTTAAGATGGCATTCTATTGCAGCTGGGCTTCCGTAGAACACGGTAAATGCCTAACTTTGCTTAAACGTTGAATAATTACAACCAAAACTCACCAAATTGTGAAAGGGCAATCTGAAATTAATTGGTATTTCATTAAAACGAAGGACAATCCTATTTCCAAATTAGGTTTTGGAGTTTCCGCTTGGTCAGAAGAAGATGCTCTTCAATTACTCAAACAAACCGTATTTAACGGAGAAGATATTCCCAAAATAATAGAAATTCAGACTATCAAATCACTAGATGAACTTGAACAAAATCATGTTCGTCCTAATATTGGATCACCAACACATAGAGGAGTTTGGTTTCCTAATTATTAAATAATTCAAAGTTACATCCTACACTAATCCAACAACTTAAAAATTCCAAACCTCCTATTTATTCAACTTAAAGCGAATTAGCATCTACATCTTTACAGAGAGATTTAATTTCATCCTCAAAAGGCTGCAATAATTGTGAGTATTAAATACTGAATTGTCATGAATAAAGTTAAAATTACTTTATTTAGAACTTTTACTAGTTTTATAAATTCAATTCTGATAAATGAAATTTTCATTTCACTAATAAAGAAAATGCAAGTAAACCCAAAGAAGCTTGATTACAGACCTGAAATTGATGGACTTAGAACTTTAGCGGTAATACCAGTTGTTTTATTTCATTTGGGCTATAAACAAGTAATAGGAGGATATTATGGTGTTGATGTATTCTTTGTTATATCTGGTTTTCTAATCACAAATATACTTGTCAATAAAGTCTTGAACAATAATTTTTCAATGTTCGAATTTTGGACTCGAAGAATTAAAAGGTTATTACCTGCCTTGTTAACTGTTGTTTTGTCTGTTTTAATATTTTCACCTTTAATTATATATAAATTAGATGTACAGCAAATTTCTTCAGATGTTTTTCCAACAATTTTCTCATTTTTCAATTTCCATGCGTATTTTGAATTCGGAAGTTATTGGGGAAGAGCTTCAGAAGAATCTTACTTTTTACATTCATGGTCCTTATCAGTAGAAGAACAATTCTATTTGCTTTATCCATTCTTTCTTTTCTTGGCATATAAGTTCTTTAAAAATTTTGCCATACCGATTTTATTAGTAACGCTTTTCAGTTTTATTTTTTTCTTTTATCAATTGAATATCAACAAAAATCTGGACTTCACTTTTTATATGCTTCCTACTAGGATGTGGGAATTATCTTTGGGAGGTTTAGGCTGTTTTATCACTACAAAAAAAATACCAACCTCATATTCTTCTTTAATATCTGCTATTGGAATTCTATTGATTTCGGCAGCCTATTTATATGGCAATAAACAAATTGATTATTGGGTTATCTTCCCGGTAATAGGAACTTTTATAGTATTGGTTTTTTGCTCGTCTGATGGTTTGGTAGGAAAAGTATTGTCAAGTAAGCCATTGGTACTAATTGGTAAAATGTCTTATTCAATTTATCTTTGGCATTGGGTGCTTATATCGCTAGTTGGAAGTCTTGCGTATAAATTTCAACATTTGAATTTTCATCTATTAAATGCTGTTACATTAGGCATCACACTGATCTTGTCTTTCTTGACTTATTTTTTAGTAGAAAACAAAACAAGAACTCATAAAAGCACCTTAAAAATAGTAGGGATAGGATTAATTATAATTTCATCATTTACAATATTTTATCAATCAGAATTATTCAACCCTTATTATCATAGCAAGTTCAATGGATATACCTCTTTTACCAAATACTATGATATTTCCCCTTCACAAGAAGAATTGAACGAATACATTGAAAAGGGAAAATTAGATTATGGTTTAATTATTCCTCAAAGATTAGAAATAAACA
This sequence comes from Paracrocinitomix mangrovi, assembly GCF_019740355.2. Classification (GTDB taxonomy): domain Bacteria; phylum Bacteroidota; class Bacteroidia; order Flavobacteriales_D; family Crocinitomicaceae; genus Paracrocinitomix; species Paracrocinitomix mangrovi. The sequence continues at coordinate 944,420 of NZ_CP091819.1, forward strand.
AAGATGCATATAGAAAGAATGGTATAATAACCAGTGAAAAAGACAAGTCCCCTGAAATTATGCTAATTGGAGATTCACATGGAGTAATGTGGGCAAAAGTAATAGACGAAATTGCAAATGATATAAACTTATCTCTTTCATGTTATACATCAAATGGAACAAATCCATTTTTCAATTTAAGAGATATTGAAAACCAAAATGAAACGAAGAATTTCACTAAACAGCAGAGAACGGACTACGCAAAATCGATTAAGAAGAATATAGAAGTATGGAAACCAAAACTTGTAATAATAGTTTGCCATTGGTTATGGATGGAAGACAAGAAAAAAGAACAATTTAATGAACTATTGACATTTTTGGAAGAAATGAATGCACAAGTTCTATTATTTACGCAACCTCCAAAACTAAATTTCATGGTAAATAAAAATGCAAGTCAATATATTTCTTACTTGGGATTTAAACCTATAGAAGGATACAATTTGATTGACGTTATTGGATTGAATGAAATAGAAGGTGCAAATGAATATGTATTCCAACTTCAAAGCAAATATTCAAATGTTTCAGTATTTGATATTTATTCAAATTTCATTCAAGACAATAAGGTGAAGGTATCATATAACAATGACATCTTGTATTTTGATGATGATCATTTAAGTTATCCAGCTACTTTAATTCTCAAAAAGGAAATCTCTGCGATAATTAAAGAAATAATTGATCAATCGGACATAAAACCATAAAGTTGATTGAACTCTCTTAATTTTCTTGAGCATTCTCAACAAACGTATAATTAAATTGTAGTTATTACTACGTTTTCATAAGAATTAAAGCGCATTAGCATCTACATCTTTACATAGAGATTTAATTTCATCCATTGACATTTCTTCTCTCAATTTAAAATCTACTTCCGAATCTTGAACAAACTTGCCATCATCTGTTTGAAAATAGATAGAAGGGACACCAACTTTGTCTTGTGTTTCTCTAAAATCAACCATAAATGCACGAATAGTAAGTAGCAAATCATCTTTTCCGTCACCATTAAAATCAGCTATTTTGTGCGGAAAATCCTGTTCATTTTTAGCCGAAATAAAACCATAGCCAGCAGGATGCGTTGGCAACACTCCTCTATTTACTGAACCGGTGTAAAGCGTTAAAACAGATTGTGGATGTGTTTCATCATCATAAAACTCAGCCGTTAACTGAAAAGTATGAGGCTCGCCCAGGTAGTTCATTTCAAACTCAATATCAGCTGTACCTTCAAATGCAGTAAGTAAAACGGTTGAATCAATCATCTCTGCTTCTACTACAACAGTATCTGTAATAGTTGTATCGGTGTCGGTTGCTTCTTCAGTATTATGCTCGGTAGATTCAGCACAAGCCACCATAAAAACAATACTGTATAATAAAAGTAATTTATTCATGCCCAATAATTTGAGAACAAAATATCAATAATCTTTTAAAAAGGTTTATTTAGTGTAAAAGTGTGTTTTAATTTGGTTGCGAGTAATATCTGGTAAAAACTTATAATGGTTGATAATGTAATTGGCCAGATTCACTTTTTGTACTTTCCATGTTCAAGTACTAACTTTACTCAATCGTTCTGAATTATTGAAATGTTAACACAAATTCTCAACTATATAAATCACTATTTAATAATTGGAATCCCCTCGACTATTCTAGTCGTTCTAATCATTAGTTGGGTTTGGAAAGATTTAAAATTGAAAATTTCATTCGGTCTTTTGAGATCATTTATTCTAACATATTCAATTTTAAATATCATTCTAATCTCAGTTAGTTTACTCAATTCAGATTCGGAGTATTTTAAATTTATGAGTAGGGCTACTGGACCATATTACTATACATTCATTTTAATGATATTTTGCAACACTTTTTTACCACTCATTCTATTGATAAAGAAGGTTTACAATAAAAAGCTTGTACTGCTCCTTGTCGGAATACTAATTAATATAGGTAATTACATGGAAACTTTTGTCATTATAATTACGAGCTATCACTCAAATGGCACAGTTTATTTACCAATAAAGATTTTTTATCTTCTCGGACTTGGTGGGATTACCGGACTATTGATAGTTGGAGCGGAGCAAACCTATTATCGCCTATTGAATAAAAACGAAGCATAACATAATAGCTAAAGGCAATGTCCGCCTTTGGATGGTACACTTTTCATTGAATAAATTACTAGCTTTAGACAAACGTTGTTCGTGATTATAAGATGACTTTAAATTCAATAAAATTTGCATTCCTTTTGAACATTATTTCATTACTAATATTGTCATGTAATGATAATAACGCATCAAATCAGACTTCGAATTTTGTCGAAACTGATAGTACAAATAATATTACTTCAGACAATATGGATATGCACAATATGACTTGGTACACGGCGAATTTTGAATACGAAGGGTTGCCATTATTCGTCAGAAAACCAGGATTTGAAAACATCTATGAATTCGAATCAAAATTCCCATTTCTGTTTTTTGTAAGCCATCAACTTGATAGTGTTATGGAAAATGGATTACCTACTGCAGATTACAATTTGACTTTAATGAAATTTGATTCTTTTATGACTGATCTATTTTCAACTGGAATTGAAGGAATACCAGTATTAAAAGAAACTTACAATGGAGAAAGAAACTACTGGTATTATGTTGATTCGGACAAGTATACTGATCAGAAGAAACAATTTATACAAGAAAATTTTCCCAATCTTAAAATTCAAGTAAATTGCGCGCTTGATGAGAAATGGGGATTCATACGAGAGTATCCGTTTGATCTATACCCAGGGTAGAAAACGACGCACAACATAGTAGGTAAAACACTTGTCTTACCCTTTTTTAGCTACACTCCCAAAAACAGTAAGGACACAATTCAACTACAATTTCATTTTCGTTGAACAAAGTAAATTGCTAGCTTTAGACAAACGTTGGGTTTAATCTGACAGTTCAATGAAAAAGTTTGTAATTATATGTCTAATAATGGTTCCATTTGTCGGGTACTGCGATACTCTCGACTATTGGACCGTGCATTTAAATAGCAAATTACTTGGGCAATACAACGAATTGTCAAATGATAACGAAATAGTTCTAAAAAGTGATTCAATTTTAGAAACCGATACAATTTTTATCACTTATGGAAATGATCATCCCTGTGTAAAATGCGAATACTATTTTGCAGTAAAGGACTCTTTAGACGGCATTAAAATACATGTTGAAAGAAAACATCAAATACCAGCGAGAACATCATATCCTCTAAAAAAACTAAAGAATTTTCATGGACAAAAAGAATTCCTTTTCTTTCTTTATGAAGACGATTGGACTGGAGATCACAACATTTATACAGTTCTGTTCAGACTCAAAATTGAGTAGCACAGAAATTTTGATCGCTAACTGGTAATAGAGATCGCATCACAATATATTAGTTGAAGAAAGTATCCTCCCCTTTGTAAAAGCTCTATGGACAGAATAAATTACTAGTTTTAGTCAAACGTATTATGCAATTGCGATTACCCATAATTATCGGATTAATTATCAACTTGAACAGTCAGGCTCAAGTTAATATTGAGTTAATCAATGGAACTTGGACTTTCACTGATGACAACGATTCTACATGGATTAATTTCGAATTGGACACCCTTTGGATGATTCAATATCCTGGAATTTGTGATTCTACTTTGTCGGAATATGCAGGTTACTATACCGCAAATTACCATCCATTTGGAACTGTAAAGTTTCAGTTCACAATTTGTGACTACGATCAAGTGACCTATATCTCAATGAGTAATGGCTGTATTAAAAGTACAGGAGAAATTCAGTCTATCTCTCAGAAAAAGCTTGAGATCAGTTGGGATGGAAAAGTCACAACTTATTATCGTAAAGAGGAATAAGAAAACTGTTGTTAACACCCAACCGTAGGCTGACACAGTTTTCATAGAATTAATTGCTAGTTTTATCCATACGTTAAACGCTTTAAGTTGAGACTTATACTGAACATATACTTTATCTTTTTCACAATTTCCGCACTAGGACAAATTTGGGACTATCCTCCTTCATCATATACTGAACAAAACGTTTTGAAGGGAAATTATATCTCCGTTAGAAAAATTGAAACGTACAAATCCGAAATAAGGAACGGAAAAGAAACAGGAATTAAACAACTTGAATATTTTAAAGAATATGATGTTCAAGGAAATCTCATTCTTGAAGTTATTGACTCTGGAGATTCAACTGTATATGGAAATTACAATTCTGGTTTTTGGGGTTTCAAAAAAATGGCAAATCAAGACACAATTTTTCAGAATGTAATTTTTGATTTGAATGGGAAAGTTATTTATCACAGTACTTACAACCCTAATATTGCAGATGATTCCTTAATTACTACTTCAAAATATGATGATAAAGGCAAGATATTATCTCGAAATTCTAATGGATCAAAATTTACTTGGAATTATAACAACGGTAATGATAGTATTATAAAAGAATTCCCACCGGTCCTTCAGAGTTGGGAATATATTGATCAAAAGATTATAAATTACTCTAAGTATGAAAACAACACTTTGGTAGAGTCAAGAACTTTCTCATATAATCATGACACAATATCCTATATCACAACTTTTTATTCTAATGGAAAGCCATATCCAATAAGTGACACAACAATTGGAGTTGTCAATAGTAATAATGAAGTATTGCATGTCATGTCCTACACAGATGGAGAAAAAGATCCTTATGAATTGAAATCCACATATAACGAAAAAGGGGAATTGTTAATCCTCCAGCACGGATGTAAAAAGTTTCTTTATGAATATAACAAAGAGGGTCGTTTAATCAAAATCGAAAGTTATAATTGTGAAGGTGAATTATTTAATGTAGTGCTAAAAGAATACTATTTAGAAAAATGAACTAATCTCAATAGTTAAATTTCATGACTGGTATTTGGCCAGCAATTCCTTTCAACGAATAAATTGTTAGTTTTAGTTAAACATTGTGCTTCATCTGAATGAGCCTGAAAGAAAATATAATATTCATAGAAAATGGAAATTATTCTAACATCAAGGATGCGCTAAAACAGTGGATTGAACTTTATCAAGAAAAATTAGATTCTAACCTAAAATTTAAACTGTTCAAATATGAGGAAAATTATACGGTAATTGAACTGAATACGGAAATTGAAAACGAGCTTTTTAATTATTTAATAAACTACCTCACTTATCCTGAAAAGAATAAAAACAATGTCTTAGTAAAAGGATTTACTATAATAAAAGATAAGAAGATCTTCCCAGAAAACTTATTAAATAAATCTGTTCAAATTTCAGTACCGAAAAATGACAAAGATTTTGACAAAGTAATTGGAGTTGTAAAATCAGGGGAGACATACAAAATAGATTTCGGAGGGAACACTGCTTTAGTAAATAATGAAATAATATATTCTAAACCAGCAATCGAATATAAAAACTGTGCCTCTGAGATTATTGAAATTGATAAAAAAAGTGTCAAAGAAAAACAGAATAACAATAAACTAAAGAAGTTTAATTTTCGATTTTTAATAATTACTTCCTGTTTTATAGCAGGAAACTTAATTGCCGGTTATTTAACTTATAAAACGGAGAACTTTGTAACCCTTGTTAAAATATCATCCTTCGGTTTATTTATTTGGACAATGCTTGAATATGAGTTATTAAGATTAAATAGTGCTTATTTGAAATTACTTTCATTGTCTATTATTTTTAGTTTGTTAGGGTATTATTTATCAGTTGAAAATTCAAATGACACATGGTTTAAGTCGACTAAATTGAGTCTGTGTTTTCTAATTTTATATAAAATATTAAGATCGCTATATCTGGCAATTTATAAGAGAGAGCCTGATTTTGGTAACAATACAAATCTAATTGCTGACAGAATTTATTCCTTTATATTATTAGTAGGAACTTTATTGACTAGTTTATTATTGTAGCAAGGCCGCATAACATAAAACGTATAGAATCCTTCCGCTACTTGACCGGTACACTTATCAAAGAATAAATTGTTAGTTTTAGTAAAACGATAAGAGCAATTAGTTGCAATGACACACACCAAAAAAATTAAATGGAGTATTGATCTTGAATCCGAAAACTTTAAACTAGATTCAGATTACATTTTCTGTTTTAGTCACAATGACGGTTTTAGTGAAAAACTGATCTCAATTGACTTATCCATTGCTAAAAATTTTCAGTTCGAGCTTGAGGTTTCTGATTTTGACAACATACCTGCCTACTCCAATAAACCTTTCTTTGCAAGGCTTGAAGGAACAATTCCAACTCAATTAAAAGAGTTAATTGAAAAAGTAATCCTAATAAGAGATTTCAAACAATTTGAAATCTTCAACCCTTTGCATCCCGGAGCAACTGACCAAGGATATCAGCTTTTCTTAATTAACCGAACTGGACAAACCAGGCATGTTTACCTACCTATCGAAGAACTTAACTTGAATACTTTGGAAGCAAACAAAGACCAAATGTTAATTCAAGAATTACATCATCACATTAACATTTGGACAAAAAGAATGTACCAGTTACTTAAAGAAAATTGTAGCTGATATCCGGTAATTAACCTCCACTCTTTTCAAATAATAAATTGCTAGCTTTAGTTAAACGTTGTGGGTTATTACAATTTGACCTTATGAACACCCAAAAGCACATTGTTCGATTATTAATTTGGTTTAAAAACCCAGATGATTCTCTTTATGAATTGACTAGATTGTTTGTACCCGTTTCTATGTTAATGAACAGACTACTAAATGAATTATATTCAGGAAAAAAGATCAAGTTTCTCAATATCAATTTAAGGACAGCTGATTCATTTGAAAAAATTGAAAATGCATCAATCGACTACGTTCATAGCTATGGAGGCCATATAAGTATTGACTCTATTCTTCCTTTAGACAAATTCAATTCTTTGAGTTATACAGAGCAACTTTACTTTGTTTGGGATCTTGCCAAAGAAGCTATATTGAAAATTTCTACTGATTTAAAGAATAATGATTTATCAGATGCAGTGCAAAAGGCTTATCAAAAAGGACTTGATCAAAATATAGATTTGGATTTTGACCTTATTGTTGAAGAATTTCAGATTGGCAATCATACGTTTGTAGCTTCTTTAAAAATGGAATTTGATAAGAATATTGTTCATGCTCACTATAAGATTGTGTCAGACTCAAAATCAATTTTTAATCAAATTATTGACTCTACAACCTGTGATACTGAGTTCTTTTATGAAATGTTCAAATCAATAGTAACAGAAGGAAATCATATAGTACTCAAAGGCCATGAAGAAGTAGATTACTTACCATTATATGTAGAGATAGAAAACCAAACATAGTACAATAAGTAAAGATAAACATCCGATCTTTTTTGCCAATTCTCCAAAAAAAGCTGTTGAGATACACGCAATTCAACTACAATTTCATTTTCTTGAACAAAGTAAATTGTTAGATTTACTCAAAAGTTAGGGTCAACTAAAAATGAATCTGTTTAAGAAAAATATTGGCAAAAACAGACTTTTAAAGTTATACAAAGCGGTTTCCCAATCAGATGCAGAAGCCTTCGACACAAGAAGCTTGATTCATTTTTTGCTTAACGAGTTTGACCAATTACATCTGAATCTGGAACATTTTTATGTCACTGGACCTTACCCAAATAATGGATGGAAAACCAAGAAAGGGTTTCTAGATGGACTAAATAAGAAAGATTTTAAAAATGTCCACCATTTAATGATTTCAGATTCAGATGAATTAATGAGATTGAACTTTCGAAATTGGTCTCATAATAGGACTATTAAAATTGATTCTGATTCAATTGTAATCGAATTAATGTTTGACGAAAATACAATTACCGATAAAGGATTGGTATCATTAGGAAAAAGACTATTTGAAGTACTTAGTTTTGAATATGGCTACATCTTTTCCCAGTCAAAAATTTTCTCAATTTCTGAAGGAAAAATTAAAAATGGAATCTTCTTTTATTCCGAAAAAGAAAACGCTGAATATCAAAAATGGTCAAAATATAGTGCAGCCACAAAATTTGGTTTTATAAGGAATGTTTACAAGCTAAATTTTCTTTCACCTAACCACCTGGAAAATGAGGATTTAAATAAGGTGGTGAAAAGTATTGGTCAATTGAATACTTATGATCACTTCTCAATTTGGACTCTTACGGATAGTGAAGTTGAGCAAGCATTGAAACTATTAAACTTATCTTCAGTTCTTGTGAAAAATGAATCATTTAATGACACAGAAATTTGTCAAAAAATTGATGATGAAATAAAAAAAATATATACAACATTATAAACATTTGAAACAGTGAGTAAAACGAACATAATCTTATTGTTATCCATAGCAGGTATGTTCGTTATTTCTGGTTTTCTAATTTTGCTGGGATTCTATCCAAGAGGTACTTACGAGACAGAAAAAGACCAGATTAAAATCAAAGTTTCGATTACTGAAAATACTTATGGCTTTGTAGATACTGAATTCACAAAAAAGGTTACTCTCGAAGACGGACCTGAAAAATACAAATTTGATTTTTGGTCAGTAGAATTGAAATTCAGCTTAATAAAAAGAGAAAAAGACGGAAAGAAATTCTGGATTATTGATGACTACATGCGTGGAGTTGCTAAAGTTCAAGACGGAACAATAGAAAATTTCAGTTGTTCGGACTGTTCTTCAAATGAATCTCTTCAAGGTAACGACTTAACAACTTTCACCTTTGACCAATTTAAGTGGAATTACATAGAAAATGATTTATAAGGTATTAGGCGACATTTTCCATTCACACGTACCATGTTCAAGTACTAGCTTTACTCAATCGTTTGTAAGCATTAACATTTAAAATTTGGATTGATTTTTGTGATCAGACAGTTATGCTCAGAATCATTTTTTTTCCATTTATATTTCTCTACTCGTTGAATAGCTTCTGCCAATTAAATGATTGTGAAGAAATTTTTGATTTATACAATGTAGATTCAGCTCTTTACGCCAATTTATATTCACCATCATATTGTGAAGGTGTGATTGAATCTTATAACAAATCCATCCCTACATATTTAATTCCTGAATCAAATATTTGCACTTATTGGGCATTAGAGAAAAATGGTATCAAGATCGTTGAAAATGATTTAGACATTGCTCCCTTGGAATTTCATGAACAAACTACCGGCTTTAACTTTACAACCAAGTTGAGAGTAAAAAATGATCTTAATTTAGATTTTGATTCCCTTTGTAAAATTGACACTTCATGGATAGAATTGGAGGATTATGAATTCGCAAAGCTTTTGATTGAATGCTTTGACTTCACAAAAAATGACTCCGGAAAAACTATAATGTATCTTAACAAAGATAAAGTCACAAAATCATCTTTTAAAACCATGAATGGAACCGAGTTTACAATTAAACGGACAAAGGAACGCTTTCAATATGTAGATTTAATAGCTGGAATTGAACTAACAGAAGTTGATTTGCAGAATGGAATAATTTACCTTGAATTCCACTTTGAGAACTATACGAACCCAAACAATGTTTGTTTATTGCGATACACAGGATATTCGGTTCCAATAAGGGTGGAATATGCTCCCTGATATAATCGCTAAACCTCACTTCTCCTTTCAACGAATAAATTGTTAGATTTAGCCTTAGGTTATAAACCATTAAATATGAAGATCCTCGTTTATTCGTTGCTAATAATTACTAATTCCTATGCATTCAGTCAAGACCTCAATTGTTCTAGATTTAAGAATGGAAAATTTAGATATGAAGATGAAAAAGCGGGAGTAACAATCATAGAAAGAAAAGGATCTAATCAAATAGAATATGGCAGCCATGCCGGACTTAAAATTGAATTCAAAGTAAAATGGCTTGACGATTGCACCTATACGTTAAAAGTTAAAAAAGTTATTGAGAACCCTATGAATATTACTATTTCCAATGACTTGATTCTAACTGTGGAAATAATTGAAACAAAAGATAATTCATACGTACAAAAAACGTCTTCAAATCTATGGGAAACTGTGGTTAAAGGGGAACTATTTATCATTGAATGAAAACATGGGAATCATTTATAGCGATACTAGCATTTGTGCTTTCCACTATTCTCATGTTTTTCACAATACTTCTCTCAGTAGTTTTGATTCCACAATTGAAACCTGAGTTAGTTGAAATAATGATACTCCTTTCCTTTTTGCTTGAAATTGCAGGATACATAGGATTAATTATGGTGCTTAAAGGAAAAGTAAATGAGAAACCAAAAAGAGTTCTGTTCCTTCTTCTATGTGGAATTTTATCTTTTTTGCTATTCACCAGCATTGTGGGAGGAAAAACAACATGGACATGGGTCTTAACTCTTCAAGAACCCTTTGAATGGTTTCTTATTTTATGGCCTACTCTGGTTTCTGCTTACTTTGTTGTTAAAGCAATTAGAGTGTTAAACTCTGCATAAAAAGTGAGATTTTTGTGTTGAAGTACTAATTTTAACCAACCACCATCAACCATAAATGAAACTTCTCACCACAATATTTACTGTATTATCTCTTAGTTTATCTTTTTCACAAAATGAATTTGAGGATACCGTCAATTCTAAAGTATTGATGATAGAAAATTTAAACCTAAGTTCGGATACGATCTTTTGGGAGGAGCTGTCTGATCATATGCCGGCCCTTGATGGTGGAGCTGAGCTGATAATCTACTACACATCTGAATTCAAAAAAATTAAAATTCAATTGGGGCTTTCTAATGGAATAAGAACGATTACCTTATTTCTTGAAAATAGCGTTCCCATAAAGTTTATTGACATTGAAGAACGCTTTGTATTTGATCAGGAAAAATCAGAACTTAATTACACAAAAACAGATACTATTTCTAATTGTGAAGGATACATTTTAAGTTGGGAAAATGGTTCTTCAAAAACCACTTGTACCAGCATAAAACGACAAGAAACTTTATTGTATCAAACTGAAGATTATTACTACATCCTGGAGCTGGCTAAAATCTTCAAACCTAAATTCAAGTAAAAAAGGTTTAAAGCGGAATAACTATAGGCGAATTAAATAATTCGCATTTTTCGCAAATCCACATTGGTAAGCGCTAAATTCAATTATTAAAATGCTGGAGATGAAACGAAATTTGTTTCATGAAGAAGATTTTAATTTTTATTGCATTGGTATCAAGTTTTGGAACAACCTACTCGCAAGAGAAGTCTAAATTGAAAGACCATCTCTTTATGTATGAACTAAATTCAGTTTACCATTACATTCAAGGCACCTGTTCATGGTCACCATCAAACATGCTTTACGGCTTACAATACAAAAGGATAAGGGCATCAACTGAAGCCGGAATCTTTTCATTTTTTACAGGATATACCGGAGCACTGAATTATACAAAATTGAATAACAACAATTTTCTAAACTCCAGTCTTGAATTTCACTTCAGATCATATCCACTTACAGCACTCATTCGTTTTGGCGCCGGACTTGACTTTAGTACTGATTTCAACAAATCTAATTACCTCTCCTTTTATCCATCCATAGCATTTGACATTGGTCTGGTAGAAGTTTCTTACTCCTATCTCATTAACACTCATAGTAAAACAACATTTTCTGATCACAGAATAAAGCTTTCATTCGGGCCTTGGGTAAAATCTAAAAAGGATAATAGATAAATTGCTAGATTTAGCTAAACCCAAAATACCATTGATGAACATCAGATTAACTTTTTATTTTCTAATTGTACTGTTGCCTTCCTGCGGAAGTAAAGAATCAAAATGCGAATGCCCTAAGTGTCCTGAAAAAGAAACACATTCTCCACCGGTTTGTAGACCTGAAGGTTTTAGTGATTCAAGTTCAGTAATTTTAAATTTCTTTATCGACACTAATTATATTGCAGGTATTAATTCTGACACGCTTAAACCGGCAATCAACTTACCATTTATCACCAGTGAAGATCAGGGTCATGAAGGCTATCCTTTCATTCTTGGCCATTTAGATTATTTTGTACTTGATTCATTTATAATGTCTGATGAGCTGGTAATTAAATTAATATATGCTGAAATTCCAAAAGATACCATCCAAGACGAAATTGACTACTATCGAATCATTCATTTAATGAGTTACGACTCAAAAGGTAATTTTACAACAAAGGAAACCATTTGTAAACGGTACATAAGAGGAGAATATTATTCATCAGTTTTAACTGAATTTGATAAAAACGATATTACAATATCCAAACACGAACAGTGGAAATCTGCAAGTGGTCGTTTGTATAGTGAATGGTCGGATAATTACTATGTATTAACATATCAAGGCTACTTAAAAGAATGGGCCAAATCTCAAAGACATTGGTGCAAAGATTAGAAAAGTAAATCCTACTTAAAAAGTTCGAGATTTGGAATCCAGTACTAATTTTAACCAACCCTCTGACTCTAATTAATCTTACATTACAATAAGATGAGGACATTAAAAATATTATTGATAGCCGGATTAATCTCTTTAGTAGTTGGAATAATTTCCATCATTGTTTCTTATAACATCCTGATAAAATTGTACCCCTCAACATACACTTTAGAAAATGGAGAGGTAGTCAATGGAATGCCAATGGGACAACTCTTCACTAGTATCATTATTGGGGTGATATTATTTGCAAGCGTAATGATTGTCCTATCCTATATCTTAGATAAAAGAATGTTTCAAGGTGAGAAAAAACACCTTTAACCTCATACCAAACAAAATGGTAGGGATGTTTTCACACTACATAACTTCTTGACAACGTTTATGGAAATGAATGGAGTTGAAAGTTTCCCTTAATACATTGGCAATAGCTGACCATTTGTTTAGTTATTGCTTAAGTACTAACTTTACTAAAGTAGTTTCCCAAAACTTGATTGAATGAAATCTTTGATTTTTATTTTACTTCTATTACTACCTGCATTAACTTTTGGTCATAATTCTCGGAATTTCACCAAGTTTGATTTTTCAAAAATCTATACAGTAGGTAAAAATTTCCATTTCACCTATTCAGTGATAAAGGATAAACTGGAATACAAAATCGTTCCTAAAAAGCCTGAAGGAACAGGAATGAATGTACGTTCGAGAAGTGAATATGAAGAATATTTACTACCAATAACAACGGATACAATCTTCCTGGATACATTGATTCTTTCTGTTCAAGAACTACGAGTTAAAAAAGGCAAAAAATTTAAATCTGTTGGCTCAAGAATTTGGTTTGTGGGTGAAAACAATCAAAGAGAATTTGGCATTGCGCAACTGGTAAATTCAAAGGACTTTCTTAAAATTTTTCCTTTTGAAGAAACCTGGTATGAATCCGGCTTTATGAATACTATTCAGGCTAACCCTGCGCTAATGATGACAAATTTTCCTGAAAGAGATACAAGTTGGACAGACGCATTCTCCATTTCTCAAAAATATTCAAACGACAAATGGCAAACATGGACAGACAGCTTGAATGTTAAGTCAAGGTATAACATAATTGGTAAAGACTCCATTTCAACCGCTTTGGGTAAAGTTGATACTTGGAAAATTTCTGCGACTGCCGAGTCTAAAATTGGACGTTCTAGTTTAGAATCATACTTTTCAATTAAATACGGTTTTGTCAGAATAAACTACACTCTTGTTGATGGCACCCAATTGAATTTGGAATTGGTAAGTGTGGAGGAAAAGGAAAAGTAGTGAGAATGGATAATTATTAAATTTAGAAGAACTTTTATTAAAGATGGGCAACTACTCTATTCAAGCGGAAGATTTTGTAAAAACCAATTATGGTCCAGAATTTAGTATTGTGAAAAGTAGTATTCAAGACTTACCGGACCTGTTTTGTTTTACATTTCAATCTGTCCAATATTTAGAATCCAGGAATTTGGAAGATCTGGCTGTAGGATCAGGTTATAACTTTATACAAAAATCAAACAATAGAGTTTTTAGTTATGGATCCGGGCATGGTTTTGATGAAGCTCTTGACATTACCAGAGCAAAGATTAGGCAAGAAGAATATATCAATGATATTATTCCTGAATTTGATATTCAAAAACACTATAATTTAAGAATTCTAAAAGTTCATAAAAACCAAATGCTATTAGACGTCTTGCTGAAATACAAGTTGACGTATGTAGTTCCTGATGTAGTTGGAAACACCATATATAGGGTTCTAAAAACTTATAAAAAGAATCTCTTAACTGAAAAATTATCCAACACGCCTGTTACATTTCATGGAATAAACCAAAATGTACTTCCTGAAATGATAATTGCCATTTCAACTAATTCATCCTGCGAATTTGAAATAGTTGAATATGCAGATAGAAATTTTGTAAATTATTTGGACAAAGCAACAGATGAAGATTTAGCCACTATTTGGTGAGTTTGAAGGAGAAATTTTCAATTGCTAAAAGTACTTAACAAACTATATAATTGACCTCACCCACAGCAAATGAAGCGTTTAATTGAAATCGGTTTTATTTTTCTTCTCCTACTTTCTTGTCGGTCGCGTAAAGATTGGAATCAGTTGGATTATAGAAACTCCCTTAGCTATTTGGACAGTGTAGAACAAGACTCCACAATATTTGGTTATTACGGTAACCCAATGATAAAATTCTTGAATTTTGATTAGCATGCGGATCATTTTAGTAGTTATAATTCTTAATATGATTAGTAGTTGTGCAGGAGAAAACCAGCAAACTATATCAGATGAAAATGAAACTGAAAGTAAACTATGTCTCCATGACTCTCTCAAACAAAGATTAAGTTTTAGCTATACTGTTTATGAAGAATACAACCATGATAATCTGTCTTTATTTAAACCTAAAATGGAGACATTGCGCACTCAAGATTCAATTATATTGACAATATCATATATTGAGTCTGGATCTCCTACTTTAGAAGGGGGATTTGAATTAGATAAAAACACTTTAGTTCTTACCTTACTTGATATTTACCCAGAAGTAAGTTGCAGCTGTGAAGAATTTTACGTTTCAGTTTTCAAGATACCTGAAAAAGACATATCCTTCGACACAGTAGTTTTGAAAAGAATCTATAACAATAGAATAATAAGGGATACTTTATTGAATAACTAAGAAAAAATCGATTTAATGCAATTCGAATTTATAAATACGAAACGGGGTAAACTGAATTTATTGATTATAATATTACCACTATTACTCATTTTTAGCTGTCGCAGAAATAGAGAAGAGCTTGAACATTTAAAAACTGATGAAATTGTGGATGGTATCTTTATTGAATTGTATGTTGATAATTCGGGAGGAGCATTTGCCAGTTCAACATATTATTATTATTTAACTGATTCTAACAATTTCAGAAAATTCATGTCTATTAGAGATGATGATAATGGTGTATATATTAACACTGCATCAAACGGAGTTTTTTTGAATATTTATTATTCCCGGATGCGCGGCAATTTAAAGGATTCAACCTTTTATGATGTTGAGAAACTCAAGAAAGAAAATGAATTTGACGACTGAAAACTAAAAAACAACTCACTTGAAACTCTATTGCCTAAGCGGACTTGGTGTTGACCACAGAGCATTTCAAAATCTCCAACTAGAAGGAGTAGAAATGGTTCATATTGCTTGGATTCCACCGCAAAAAAAAGAATCACTTAAGTCATACGCTCAAAGACTTTTTGAATCTCAAAATATACCTGAAGATTATAATCTTATTGGAGTTTCTTTTGGAGGAATGATTGCACAGGAATTTGCTAAAATTCGAAAGCCTAAAAATTTGTTTCTTATTTCTACTATTCGCAACAAATCCGAACTGCCTTTTAAACTCAAAATTGCAGGGAATTTAAGGCTAGACAAAATTGCTCCTATCCTCTTGTTAAAATCTGGAAATGCGCTTACCTACTACTTTTTTGGAGTAAAAAAAGTGGAAGACAAAGCATTGCTCAAACAAATTCTCAAAGACACAAATGGAAAGTTTCTACGTTGGGCCATGCGGGCAATTCTAAATTGGGACAAAACCGAAAATGTTGGTGGAACAAGCATCCATGGTACCAAAGACAGAATCTTAAAAAATCATTCAACTGAACACCCAATTCTCGGAGCCGGACACTTTATGATTGTCACCCATGCAGATGAAGTAAAAGATGCGGTGATGAAGAATTGGTTGTAGAATGAAATTGTTAGCTTTAAGGGAACATTTAACCTTCAACTAATATTACAATTATGGGATTTAATATTTCTGGATTAGCAATAAATAAGAACTACGAGAATAATTTTGATGAATTACAAAAGGAGTTAAACTGGAGTCTTGAAAAACAAGGAGAAATTGACTTTGAAACCGCCTCTTCAAATTGGAAAGAAGAAGGAATTTGTGATGTCTACTTTTCTGATAACGGTACACTCCTTTTTATCAGTATGGATATGTGTACTGATGCATGGCCATTAAAGGAAGCGAACTCTTTAACTTTTGCTTTATCAGAAATATCAATGGCTTTTAATTTAAACTACTGTGAAAACGGAGTAATGAAAAGGTCCATCATGGAGGTTGAAGACAATAGATTAACTGAAGAAGGAGAGAAATTAGAGGTAGAACAAAAATCTCAAGACACTTCTGAAATTATCTGGAATCAAATGGGTGCAGTTATAGGTAAAAGTTTTTGGGATATTGAGCCTGAAGAAAAAGCAGTTCGATACGTATTTGTCAAACAAAAAAGACAAGAACCAAGTAGCAAACCTAGTTCTGACAGGATTGAAAAGAAAGAAACAGTTCAAAAGTTAGACAAGAAGTGGTGGCAATTTTGGAAATAAAATGAAGTCTTTTCACTTTACACTAAGGAAATTCTGGGCAGTCAAAAACATTCTTTCATTGAAAAATAGTCAAATAAAAATTCGCTATTTACTGATATTCAGTTTAATCACTTTTATCTTAGCTTGTAGAAATGATAATTCTGAAAATGTAGAAAAGAAGAATCCTCTAGAGGATATTTTAAAGGATTTACCAGACATTAATCAATTTCAACCAAAAGGGCAATTAATTGCTTCTTTTGATTGTTTAGTAAGAACCGAAGATCCGGAATGGTTAGAAACATTCCCTGACGGGATTATACCATGGGTTAATATTGAAAATCCTATGGAAGATATAGATATGTTGATGAATAAAGATCAAATTGTACTTTCCGAAACCCAAGCAATACTTGTAATTGACTATCCTGTTGGTGAACCTATTGAAATAGATATTCAAACTACCAATTCTGGTGGTTTTACCCTTGAAGAAATAGTATTAATTACAAGTAGAGAGTACATCCGTGTATATCAAGAAGATTTTGAAACAGCTCGAATAGAAATGTTAAATTCAAAAGACACAACCTTAATGGATGGAATTAAAACCAAGGGAAAATATGGCATTTGGGGGCATGGAATTTCTGAACTTGATTTATCAAGTATCGAAACTAGAATGGATTCAGAGGGAAAGGTTTTCATTTATTTGAATGTGGTATCGTAGAAAATTGTTAAAACCCAATTGTAAAACTTAATTTAACTGTTTTTGAGAAAAGGCGAGCTTTAAACATGAGTCATCAATCTGAAATTCAAACTTTTATTAATAAATTTTACTTGTATTTCGTTTTGTTTCCCCTATTAACAATTGGAGGAATCTCTCTTTTATTTCAACTAAGTACACCACCAACTGATCCCTTTTCAGGAATGGCCAACTTTATATGGAAATTGCTTTTTTTGTTGTATGTAATACTGATGGTAGTAGCTTCTTTAGGTGTACTTAGTTCCAAGATAAGGTGGGTTCAAAAAAATGTGTTTTTTGAAATATTGCTTTGGTTTATAGCACCATTTTTCTTAGACTTTATCATTGTTTTTGGCAGGATAAATGGCAATGATTTGGATATAGGATTAATTTCTGCAAACCTTATGTTATTGCTAGCTATTAGCAATTTAATTACACTTGTTATTGGATATTATCAATATAGAATGAAATTAAAATCAATCTTAGAACATTAGTTAGCTTTCAATGACTATTTAAAGAAACTCTTTAGTATTTTATTAGTTTTTGTCAGTATCATTTATTTATTGAGTTATTTTATATTTCCCGAAGCATATAGTCATTTATAGCTTAATTTTGAAGCAAACGAACCAAAGATGATGAAGAATTCTGTTAGCACTAAATTGTTTAAGTACTTAAGCATATGTTGTGCAGGTCTTTTGGGTTTTGCAAATTTATCTTGCAAAAAAGACAGTGAAGTAAAACCAGAAGGAAACAGTCAGGCCATTGCGGTTTATAATCAAGCATATTGTGAGAATTATGAAGCTGATAATATTGACGATATCATTCAAGAAGCCAAAAATGCCTATGTATTAGTAGATCCTTTTGCTGACGGAGTTGTAGAGAAAATCCCCCAGATTAAGACAAATAACAACCAAGTAGGTGGATATATTAGTATTGGTACCGGAGAAAATTGGAGAGATGACTTTAACGCAATGCAGCCATATTTAGTAAGTAAACAATGGGGTGAATGGGATGGAGAATATTTTGTCAAAGAAACTACTACCGGAATAATTGAAATTATGAAAGCTCGAATTGACAAATTAGCTGATTGGGGCTGTGATTGGGTTGAATTTGATAATATGGATTGGTTCTTTGATGAAGAAAGCAATGACACTTATGGAATTAATGTAACAGAAGCTGAAGGAATTGCTTATTACAATGAATTGTGTGATTATGCTCATTCAAAAGGATTGAAATGTATGGCTAAAAACCATGTTGTCCAGGCTGTAAATTTTGATGGTGTTTTGTATGAATCTTACAATAAAGAAAAAGATTGGTGGGATCATGCAGGTGCGCAGAGTTTTTTAGATTCAGGCAAACTAGTGATCATCAATCATTATCATGAGAAACAACCTAACCTTGTATATTCAGAATACATGGATTTGTACAACAGTGGAATTTCATATATCTGCGAAAGCTCCAAAGAAAAAAAGTACATCCATTATAATCAATAGTAAAAATTGAATTTATTGGTTTTAATCAAAGAAAATTCCAATTGTAAAGTCATTATCTACTAAGTCTAATTTGTGCTTATTGTTTGTTACTCCATAGGTTGTGATTAACGTTAAATGGACCATTTTTTTGGTATCAGTAACGATTTTCAATCCCTCTTTTTTAGTTCTTAGATTCTTAGCGTAATCCGCGGAAATTGTGAACTCAGTTGCATAAAATTTCATTTCACATATATTAATAACATCATCTTTTCTGTCTATTAATAGATCAATTTGAAATCCTTTATTGAATACATCACTCTTCTTGTGTAAATAGCTATTTATAGAAGTTTGTACACCTGAAATCCCGAGTGCATTTTTAATCTTATCTGAATGTTTCATACAAAGATTTTCAAAGGCATATCCGCACCATATTTTATACTTTTGTTCTTGACTGATCCTCATCCATTCATCTTTGGCAGGAGCTTTTAAACCTTCAATAAAACTTAGATAAAAAAGTGAATATTCATCCGTGAGGCGGTAGAGCGTTTCTTTCTTTTTGTTTTCCAAAGGCAGATTAGTTGTAATAAAACCAGATGACTCTAATTCACTCAGAATTTTTGAGAATGTCCCTCCATCTGAAATACCTGTAGTATCCAGAATTTCTTGTCTTTCAAACCCTTTTGACTTACTGGATAGGGCTTTTATTATTTTTATGTGATTACCAGCATTGTCAAATAAAGCAGGATAAAGATTTTCAAATTCATTCCTTAAAACGCCATCCTTGTCAAAACACATTTCCTGAATATTTTGTGCTGCACTTTTGCCCTTTTGGATTTGTTCTAAATAATGAGGAATTCCGCCAATTGCCATATACAGTTGTATAATTTGATAATCACTGATCTCAATATTCTTAGCTTTTAAAAACAACTTTGTTTCTTCTAAATTGAAAGGTAGCAGGGTAATTAACTTAGTTATCCTATTATGAAGCCCTCCTTTTGCATTCACTACATGCTCAAGCATCCAGGAAGCAGCAGAACCACATAGCACTACTACTATATTTTGTTGAGATGCCCAATTGTTCCACCAATGTGCCAAAGCTTCAGTAAATCCGGATTTTTTACCAGCTATCCAGGGTACTTCGTCAAAAAACAAAACCCGCTTAGTGGAATTCTCTTGTTTTTGAATTTCATTGCTTAGTAGATTAAATGCTAATAACCAACTATCGGGCTGCTCAAATTGATTCCCATTTCCAAAGTAAGCATTCATTTGAAGTGTAAAATTGGTTAATTGACTTCTCAAATCTGCACCTTTTAGACCGGTCATCTCAAATACTTTGAACTTCTTATAAACTTCTCTAATTAGAAATGTTTTTCCAACACGGCGTCTTCCTATCACAGCAACCAAATGAGCTTTATCATCTTGTATATAAGATTCCATCATTGCGATTTCTTCTTTCCTACCTATAATTTTCATCTTATATTCTTTAGCGGAATCTCATCTAATATACAATATTTTCGCTACATATTAATTTATATCCAGCGGAATCTATATTTTATTTAATCTTTCCGCTACCTATAGACTGCTCCAAAATTAAAACATACTTAAAACTAAAGTGAAAATACAACCACCTATTCTCCTAGTTTTATTAGCTTTAACTATCACAATTAGACAACAACAATGACCCAATTTATCATACCCCTATTTACCGCAATAATTCTATTTAGCGCTTGTTCCAATGAACCAACCACGAACATCCAAACACAAGAATTAGAAACAAAAGAAATAATCCGGTTTGATATTAACGGGATTTCGCTTATGGATTCCTTTAAGCTGGAACGCTTTATTGAGGCTTGCGGAAAACCAGATTCAATTATAACCGGAGGTCCTGAAATTGTGCAGGAATTTGGAGCAGATGACTATTTACTATATTATAAAAACGTCCAAATTTCCGCTGGGCATGGATATATTCTATCAGCAAAAATTAAATCAACAGATTTTGCAATCAACGGACTCAAAATTGGAGATAACTTAAATAAAGTAAATAGTACCTTTTCTTCAAACTTTGAACATTCAGATACCATCAACATTCTAAGTTCAAGTGATGACAACCTCAAATTATTGCTGGATGATAATGGCATGATCAAAGAGATGTCACTCTGGTGCAATGTGTTGTGATTAGGGAAAGTAGCTAATGAATTTAACTCAATTATAGTAAGGAATCTAATCAATAATCTTACTTAGTACTTTTTGTTACTTCTATACATTAAAACTACGGGAATACACCTTCAACAAAAGTGAAAATATATCCAACTATTCTCCTAGTTTTCTTAGCTTTATCTAAACTCAATCAACAACTTATGAAATTTTTAACTCAAATCCTTATCGTAATGGTTGCGTTCAATTCTTATGGACAGCAACTAAATATCGGTTTACATATCAGTAATCCAATCAGAGACACAAAAGTTGGCTGGTATGATATAGACGCAGAATCATTTGATGATCATGATTTAAAAAACAGATCAATAGCCTATGAGTTAACTTCAACTTATGCTTTGAAAAAGTTTGATTTACGATTAAGGATGAACTACATGCGAATCAATATTCTTGAATATCAAGATAATTACTTTGCGGGTACACGAAACCAAGTAGACGTTCAAGCTACTCAAAACAAATTTTCAATTTCACCCGGTATATTCAAAAGAATTAATATTGAACAATTGTCATTGTCCTTTGGATTTGAAGCAATTTACACTTATCATGGTCAATTCAAAATGAACCTTGAATCGCTACAATCCGACTCTATTTCAGGTACTGTTTTTTTTGATTCCTTTGGCACCTCAACCATTCCCAGTGGCTATGCAATAGGATTAGGAACTCCATTTAATTTTGGATTTAAAATAGGTAATAGATTCGTCATACAGGCAGAATATTCACCATCAATGTACTACGCAAAGCTTGGTGGTACAACCGTATCAACAGAATACTCTAACAACCCTTTTTATTCCGATAGTGGAAGCTGGTATACTGAAGATGTCTATGAAGGTTTTGCTCATTTAGAACACCGTTTTTCCTTTGGCTTGGTATATTGGATGAAGCTTTAAAAAAGTCATAGTAAGTATGAACATGCTCATCAAAACCTTTATATCAAATCCTAAAAAGCTCTTATTATTAGATGCATCAGGTGCACTTTTATCTGCTTTTTTGTTGGGTGTTGTTTTAGTAAAAATCAATACAGTTGTTGGCATTCCTGTTTCTGCATTGTACATATTAGCTATCATTCCGTGCTTTTTCGTTGTATTTGATTTATTTGCCATTTCACGTAAAAATGAGCAGTTAGGGAGATACTTAAGGATTATTGGTGCACTCAATTTAATGTATTGCATCACCTCAATAGTCTTTGTTATTATCCATTCAGATAGCATTGAAGTATTAGGTTGGGTTTATATACTTTCTGAACTCATTATAGTTATCACTTTAGCAGGAGTAGAATTTTATGTATCCGGGAAAGTGAAAATGGGTACCATCAATAGTTAAATCTTATAGTTGGAAATTGTTAGCTTTAAGGGCAAAGCTAAGTAACCTTTTCTGTTTCAAACTTTATAACCAAAAAAGGATAACCCAAATGATCCACAAAGGAATCGTATTTCTGATTTTTATATTTCAATCCAATTTACATTATGGTCAATCTGATACCATAATAATTCAACATTGGAATCAATTATCCAAGGATGGTATTTACAAAATTTCCGTCAATCATACTTGGGATTCAAGTACCACTGTTTATTGCGGAGCATACAAAAACAATAAATACATAGGAACCTGGATAAAATATTACGGGGGTGATTCTATCTTTTACTCTTATACAGATGAAGGCATCTTAGTGGAAAGAAAAGAATACTTTGGTGGCAAAATTCTCAATCATGATCAGATCAAATTTGATACATTGGATTCTCCAATTATTATCACAAAAAAATATCGATTATGGCATAGAAAAGAACCTTATAATTATGAGAACCGACCAGTAAGCACTCATTATTTCAAGATCATAGATAGTCTTTGTGATTATTCTAAATTTGATTACTTATGGCAATCACCTATTGGAGGTGATGGTGTTTATATTTCTGACACTAATCACAGAATTCATTCATATAAAGGTTATTATCAGGCATGTCCCAAAAATCAATTCAAATCTCAATTTGAAAGTTTTGAATCTCAAGGAAAAAGACATTTAATCTTCAGGAAAGAATTCAAAGGAGATTCTATTATGAAAAATTCGTTAAACGAAGCATACTATTATGATGGTTCTAAAGAAACGCTTATTGCGAAATTTGAATCAAATGGTGAACTCACTTTATTAATTCCTCGAAAGATGGCAAATGAAATTGTCGATAGTTTTGAAAATACATCATGGTTAGCTAGAGACCATAAAAATAAGTTCAAGTATACTGTTTTAGCAATGTTTATGAAATGAAACCAATACTCTCAATATTACTTCTGTTTACTTTCATATCCTGCTCAACTGAAAATGCTGAACAAAATGAAAACCAAACAATTTCTGTCCTTTCAGAAAAAACTAAAAAACATTACACTGCAGTGTATGATAGAAATGGTGTGATTGGCACTAGATATTTTAAAACTTGTGGTGATGATCATGAACATTTTTCCTACTTGAGAGATAGTGTAAGTATCTCAGAACTATTATACATGCTAGATGACACATGTTCTCCGGCATTTAAGGTTTTCCTTATTCAAGAGATTCACTCTAGTTCACCAGAATATGACAGCTTTCTCCGAACAAAATTTGAAGCAGACTCTACTAAAATTTTATTCACAACCAGCTGTGTTGGAATTGCCTTCTATCAAACTTTGGGCATGACCTGTAGGAATATTTTAATATATAATTCATTCATGACACCTGAAGGCAAAATAGTAGATTATATGAAACATAAAAGGCATTTCTTTCCTGACAGTATTCTCTCCTACTCAACCGATAAATTTCCTGAATCTTGGGATACAAAAAGAAAATTAAGAAAATCTGATTCTGAAGTTTTAATGTGGGAACACATCTGTGACAGCATTGGTAGAGAATTTAAATTATGTCTTACTTATTTGGAACAAGTGGATTCCAGCGGAGATAAAAACATAATAATTGAACAATCATATTCTGAATCGCCATATTTTGATAAATGGAAAACTGCCTATATTACTGTAGAAATTGATTCAGTTGAATTTACAGACTTGCTAAAAAAGGACTTTAACCATAATCCAAAGGAGTTTGAAATGTATCAGCTATTTGATGAATTTAGGATTCATGCGATCCATGAAAATTGGATGACTATTGAGGCTGGAATTGATCTCTCACTTTGGGCAGAAAGATTAGGCTACACACCTTTGGAATATTTTAGCAAAGTAAGATCTCACATGGTACATTAAATTGTCACATTTACCTTTTAAAATGAATTTAAAGTGTTTTTATTCCTGGCTTATCTTGATTAGTCTTCTACTAACAAATTGTAGTGAATGCGAAGGATGCATGGATTGTGAATATTCCAATTTTGAAGACAGCATGATTGTTGACAATTTTACCTTAAGTGGAGATTCTATTTCAACCGTAATACTGACATTTACAGATACTTCAAAAAAATGGAAAATTCTTTTGGATTCACTTGAACTATACGAAGTTGTTAAGTACGAATTTGATATTTCAGAATTTACTAATAAGGAGAATAGATATAGAGTAAATGGCACTAAAATTATTCAAGGCTCTTGTTCAAGTCCTTATGGGATAGAAGAAATAGAATTAATACAATAGCTTGAATTCATATTTTCAAATTATGAGATTTTATAAATTCAACAAATACGAGTCGCTAACATGAAGTCTTTTACAACATTATCTCTCATTTTACTTTCTTGTTCTTGTGGTAATCCCGAGCAAAATGAAACTGATTATCAACAGGAAGAAATCAATCTTGACACTACAACTCAAGTTGGAAATGAAATCATTCGTCCAAATTATCCGAATAATTTAAACAGCATTTGGGATTCTGTAGAGTTTATAGCGGACTGGTTTAAGCATGATGCAAAAGATTCTAAAACACTTGAAAATGTGCCCAATGACTTTACAAGCTTTTATGATGAATTCATTTCCGATAGTTCCTATCAAAAGAAATCAATTGACTTTACCGGTTTTTTAGGTGTTATTGGTGAATGTGATTCAACTATTAGATTGCATAATAGTAACTGGGATTATGACAAATGGGACTTTCGTGATTTTTTTAATCAAGAAGAAGGATGGGATGACAGAATCTATGTAAAGAAAAACGTATTCTATTATGAGTTTGATTTAATCGAAATAGGAATAATTTACCGCAGAGGATTTCTTAAAATTGATGGAGTTTGGAAAATGGTTTTTGAAGAAGTTAATACTTGCTAAAAAAAATGGAGGCTTTTTACACCTCCATTTCCTTATTTAAAGTTTAACAATTTTAAATTGCTTACTGAGAGCGCCGTTCACACTTCGTAAATTTAGAATCCATGTTCCTGCGGGCAGTTCAGACATATCTACTTGTCCATTGAAACTGCTCACAACAGTGAAATTTGGAATATTAATCACTTCTCTTCCTAATAAATCAACTATTGAACCTGTCAATTCTTGATTCTCAAACCCTTCAATCTGATAATTCAAGATATCAGTTACCGGATTAGGAAAAATTGAAACACTGGCATTAAAGTCAGTTTCTGTAATCCCGGATTGTGAAGCAGCATCTACTTGCTGAAAACCTTCTGACAATATCAATCCCGGATTGTGATAAGTAACCGCAAACTCCCCCAGTGTCCAAGAAACCTGAAATCCTGTTGTGGTACTTACTCCCGCAGTTGCAACTACATCTCGGTCTAAACTTACCTGAGCGTATGAACTCAGTCCGAAAAAAGTAGTCGCAATAAATGCTGTTGAATACAATAATTTCTTCATACTACTTTTCTTTTATTAGTGCTTTCAATTCAGCCATTTCTTTCTTAAGATTTTCAACTTCATCATTCAACTCCTGAATAGCTTTAATAGATACCACCGCAAATCCGTCATAAACAATTCCTGAATATCCATTTTCAATATCTCTCACTAAATCAGGAAATAAAGGCTCCACATCTTGTGCAACAAAACCATATGATCTTTTATCATCTGCCTTGTTTCCATTGTAATAATAAGATGAAGGCTTTAATTGCATTATCTTACCCAATACCGGTTCTAAATCAACTATATCGTGCTTTAATCTTCTATCAGATGTTTGAATGTATGCACCATCAGCTGAAGCAATATCTGCACGCCCCAAACCATTGAAAATAAATTTATAGTTATGTGTATTAACTCCTATTCCATGCTCCCAATAGTCTGTAGTTGTTTGATGTTCAACTCTAATAGCTTTATTTGAAACAGTTTGTTTAATGTGAAGTGACAGTGCCGGACTCGCAGTATTGATTCCTACATATCCTCCATTGTAATATACCGCAGTTCCATTTTCTAACCAAGGTCCTGCTGATAAAGCGTGTAAAGCATAAGGTACTGACATAAGCTGAGCTGTTCCTAAATCAACATAACCACCACCCAAATCTATTTCAACTTTTAAGTGATGTTCATTTGTTCCCCAACCAATTGATGAAAACGTCCCGGAAGAAACGGTACCTGTTCCTACTTGCAATGAAAATTGTCCGTATTGATTAGTAGTAATAGCATGAGTTTCTTCATACTCTAAAGTGGCCGCGCCAGAACCTGAATAAATTCCAATTTTAACGTCCAATGACTGGCTACTTAATAAGTTTCCCGCTCCGTCTCTAGCTACCGCCTGATAATTAAATGCTTCAGGAGCTTGTGCAAAACCAAAGTGAGCAATTGCGAAGAATATCGCCAATATGTAAAATTTTGTTTTCATGTTTTTCTTTTTATAGATTTCAATATTGAAACTAAGTTAGCTGGGGTCACTTCAATTTTAGCTGATCAAAATCATTTACCTATTTGATTCTACTCACTTATGTGACATTAATTTGAACACGAATTCAACCTCAACCATTTCGAATAATAATTAGCAATCTGATTGTCAATAAAGTCTGCTGGTATTTAATAGCTCAACTAATAACTTGGCCAAATGAAATCGCTATACATCTTGTTGCCCGTATTACTTTTTTCCTGCGTCAGAACTGAAAAGAAAATAGTAAAAGAAGTAGTCTATCAAACTGACACTATTTATATTGAATTGGAGGACACCTCAACAAAACCATGGGAATTAGAATGCCTTGACACCGCATACACTACTTTAGACATGAATGTTTGTTCGTTAGATTGTTTCCTGGTAGCGGATAGCGTACTAGAAGTGCGATATGACAACATTATAGCATATTATAATAAAGGTATAAATGGATCTGAAGGGATGGATTATGCTAAAAGATGTAAAATTCAAAAAAAGAGGTTTCAAACCTTTCACAATGATTTTCTCAAAATGCGAGACACCATGGAAGAAATGGTAAGCACCGCCTTTGAGGGAATTAGATTTAGTCCATTATATGTTAATTCCTACACCTTGGGAATGACAGAAGATCAAATTGAGCTTTATGAGAATTTTCATGAAGTGATGGACACCAGATAGCTTTAATTTCTGATTATATTACCAAGGTAAAAATGTATAAATATTTACTCATAATCCTTTCAACCTTGGCTTTTGGATGCACTAATCCTGAAAGCAAAAATGAGACTGTGCGCGAAACCACTTTCACAGAAAAAGATTCTATAATACCCAATGCAATTAGAGATTCAATTCGCGCAGCAAACCATCTAATTATTGAGAACATATTAGTGAAAAACAAGATTGAAGTTGATTTTAAGCATTATGACCTGGATGAATGTTTCCCAACCTCATACGACACGGTAAATACAACATTTGAAGCAGCTAATAACTTAGGAAAGATTTTGAATGATGATAATGAAGTATACACCATTGTATTAAATCCTCTAAACTTTTGTGAAGAAGGGCAATCCTATTACTTTACTGCAGATTTACCCCGTTTATCTACAGATTCAGAATGTTGTCATCCCAATAGCTTATTTAGTGTTGGAGATCTTGATGAAGATGGTATTGATGAGATCGGACAATATTATTCATCTTGTACCAGCAGATACAAATCATTGAAAGTGTACAGTTTAAAAAATAACGCCTGGAATGAAATAGGAAAATGCACTTATGACCTTGCTTATTCAGATTTCGGAATAGGTGAATTTTCAAATTATGTTCGCAAACTGGGCAAAGGAGTTTTTGAAATGCTGGAAATCACAGATATTGGAGACCCAAAATATGAAGGCAAACCAAACTGGATCAGGTTTCAGATGTAGTGTGGTTTAATTGGTTAGATTTAAAATCAGTAGATAGATAATCAAATTTTTTCCGGTAAATTGCTTGTATTGATAGTTCAGCACTACGCACATTAACCCAAAACAAATGAAACATTTATTCATATTAATATTACTACTTTCCTTTAATACTCTCTTTTCTCAAGAGCATTCCTATTTGTTTGAAAAAAGTGTAATCAAGGAAAATAGAGTTTATAAAATTGTAGAGTATGATCCTGAGGATTCTGTAAAGTTCTTTGAACAATATCTAAATGGTTATTATTCTCTCTATGACACTTTTGGAAGGATGGTAGAATCTAATTTTTACGTCCCTAATTATCTTGACACAGCTTGGATTCCATTTGAGACAAAGAATTATTTTATGTATGATTCTTTAGACAACAAAATTGGTTTTATTCAAATGGATCAGTTTCCTTCTCCCTCTTTCAGAAAGATTGAACTGAAGTCATATGGATACAATTCAGACTCTGTAAAAAAAGTAGCATTGGAATCTCCCTGGGAAACGCACTCAAATTTCATTTTTACAGAATATAGTTTAAATGAAGAGCAAAAGCATATGGCTACAGACACTTTTAAAATTAATGATTATCACAAAAGTGTAAGTTACTTTAATGATTCAACTCGATTTGCAGACATTTTCTACAATCAATATGGATTAATAGATTCCATCATCCGACATGATATTTGTATTGGTGCACCTGGCAGACACATTTGCCAAACAAGAATAGTAAACACTTATGATTCAAAGGGAAATTTGGTAAAGAGGGTTGTGCAATTATATCAGCTAATCAGAGAAAAAAAGCTCTATTCAGAAATTGAATATTATTATCTACAAAGCGGTTTACTTGATTATATAACAACGTATTTCACAAGTACCCAAGAGAAACAAACTTCAAAGTTTAAGTATTACTACAGGACGATTTAAGGCAATCAATACTAATTTGACAACAAACATGTTCACAAAAACTTACATACTTCAATTTTTCTTATTAGCAGGTCTTTTTATTGCCACAACTATCTCCTTTGGTCAAAAGCAAAGAACAGTAAGTGATACACAATATTTTTTATGCGAAGCTGACTCTATTTACAACAGATTTATAAAAGATTTAAAATCAAAATCTGTAGATACCATCTTCACCTTACACTATGATTTTGATAACGGCAGAGTAGAAAATTCGGCTTTCTTTATTATTTGGAGAGATCGTGGTAAAGGGTTTGTAAGACAATTTGTTGGATGTGATTCAATTAAATCTGATACCACTTATGCAGACACTACCTCAATTGTTGAGGATTATTTCAGCATGAACGTTTACAATACAAAAGGCATAATTGAAACTGACATTATACAGTCTCATGGAATGGGATATACAGTGGTTGTTCAAATCATGGATCTGCAATATTCTCACAATGTTAGAGATTGGCAAAGAAATAATGCCCTAAACCCTTCTGATCAAAGAATACAATGGATAGACCTATTTGAAAAGAAAATTGGTAACCCTTGTTTGGTAGAATAAAATGTATCTTTATGTGCACAATGTAACCCAAAAATATTATGAAATTCTACTTCATTGCAATTTCTTTATTTACATCAATTGTTTCGTTTTCTCAGAATAAAAAAGCAGCTTTGATAGTAGCCGAGTTTGTAGGAACAGAACCAAACATGTACTTCGATTGTATCACAGCCACTCATTTCAAAAATGGAAAGTTCGTATCAAAAGAGAGTATTCTTAACAAATCTGATATTTCCTGGTGGAGTAAAAAGAGTAAACAACCTTTTGAATATGGCCCATATTATATAGCCTCTAATCGTTTTGTGGTGTACAAATTTGGATTTTGTTTTGATACTAAAACAAAGAAAATTTTTAATATCGACGGTTTAATTCTAAATGTCACCGACAGTTCAGTTGTTTATACTACACAGGAGAGATTTAAAGAACCTCTTTATTATAAGTACAATTTTGATAATGAAACTACCTGTGAAATTCAATATTTACCTTCCAATTCAAAAAGAGTAATATCTCCTAATCAATCCGCCTTTGCTGAATCCAAATATCAAGAAAAGTTATTCATTAAAATTGGATCTACTAATACAATAGACACTTTCACCTGGGTTGACACACTTGTCAGTCGAAATCAAATAATTAGCTCTGATCAGATAATTATGCACTGGCTGGATAATAGTACTCTTATAGTCAGTTTAGAGATTTTAACGTCAAAAGGAATAGGTATTTTACTTGTTGCTTATGATCTTGAGAAAAAAAAGAAAACTGTAATTGAACCTTTTATTAGAAATAGGTTCTTTGATCACAATACAAAATTCCGATCTAAATCGGATCAGTACGTCTATTTAGATTTGGAAAATGGTTATCTCCAATTAGATGTGAATACTTTGGAAATAAAAACTGGTTCAGGACTTAAGTATAACTACAATATTGAAAGATCTGTTGCTGAAGATGGCTCCACTATTCTTTTGCATAATTCTGATACTATTAGGAAAGGGAATATTGCTTTTCCTATTGCTGTCACTTCAGACTATATCGGAATGGACCTACCTACTGAAGACATCAATATGTTTTTCTCTGAAAAGTATACCGTATGGAACTCCAAAAAAAATAATTGGATTGAATTTGATACCAAAGGAGCTTGCAGAGTAATTGGTTGGATTAATGAATAATATGAGACCTTTATTAATCACAGTAACGATCCTCTTTTCTTTTTCAAGCCTATTGGCCCAGAAAAATGATTGTAAATCTCCATCTTTTGACCACATTGTATTTTTTGTGAATGATACTACAATAGAGAATTCTTTATCGCCAATTTTTACTTTAGGTGAAAAACTAACCACCGTTCATCAGCATCAGGGAACTACCAGTAAATTCTACTTATTTTACAACACATTTATCGAATTCATCTACCCAACTGATACGTCTGCTATCAAATTAAATTCTGTGAGTTTTGGTAGTAATTATTTTGAAAGGTGGCAAGATTCAATAGAGGTATGTAAACTGGGAGTTGGAATGATTCGCGAACCTTTTGACAGCACTTGTAAAGACGTTCACCCATACTACAGCAAAGACAACCCTGACTACTATTTGATGGAAAAAAACAACCAAAACAAATCTGATGTCCTCATCTACTCATCTTCTTCAAAACATACCTACTTTAAAATTGATTCCATTGAAGATTTGAAGAAGTTTCATGCACCTCCATTTTTGAAAGATTTTGAGGATTATTGTCAGCACCCTTCCGGCATAAAAAAACTCACAGGATTTAGAATCAAAGGACCATCCTTTGAGACGAAAGTAAATTTTAAACTGCTTTCTGAAACGACTTGGATTGAGTTAAAAAATAGCTCCAGGTTTAAATTCATCCTGGAGTTTGACAATCACAATCAAAACAAAACTCTCAAGGTCAATAAATGGCTAAAAATCAAGTATTAAACATTGACACTACAATCTTACTTCAACCCCACTTTCTCTAGATACTCTGACATCTGCTTTTCCTCTACTTCATTTGAAATAAAAGCAATGTAATTGTCCGGACGTACCAGAATAAACATTTCGTTCACAACTCCTAAAGCTTTCCACTTCTCTGTATTTTGATCTTCTATCACCTCTATTGGCAAATGGAATGAGGCTTTTAAAATGTCTTTTTGTTCATCTGTCATTGGAGATGAATGGATGTGAACCATACTAAATCCTGCTGATTTCATTTTTAGATGCAAGTTGTCATCCTGAAAATATGGAAATCTATCGCCGGCATCAAAAAGCAACTCATCATCACTGGCATCAATAGACATATTGGCATCTACGTATGAATATCCGGTTTGAGATACTGTTTTAAAAATTCTAGGTCGAACTTTGCTGTTTTTAAACATTCTGGCAGCCAATGGCAAGGCAATGAACTTTCTGGCAAATCTGTAAAACCAATTGGTGCTGCTCATCAAAGTAAAACCTCTATCGGTAAACTTTAACAACCATTTTGCAAAAGGCATTCGTTCTTCATCATAAGTATTCAACAACTTCTCAGGGCTCTGACCTTTCAGTACAAAAGCCATTTTCCAGGCAAGATTATAAGCATCTTGCAATCCGGTATTCATTCCTTGTCCTCCAGCAGGACTGTGAATATGTGCAGCATCTCCTGCTAAATAAACTCTGTCTTCACTGAAATGATCTACGGCTCTGTGATGCAGTTTATATGTAGCAAACCAATTCACTTCTTTGAATTCCATTGGAATTTTCATGGTTTTCTTTACCACTTCTGATAAATGGTCAAAAGTTAACTCCTGCACTTTATTCAACTTACGCGGAATGGTTCCTATTATCCTGTAATTCTCATCTCCGGATAATGGCATAAAAGCACAAAAATTATATTGAGAAGGTGATATTATCAATTTATTATAACCTTCTTTCCAGTCCACTTTTGCATCAGCTACAAAGAACTTTTGTTCATAAGTACCTCCTTTAAAACTAAAATCTAATTGTCGTCTTACAATACTTCTGGCTCCTTCACAAGAAACTACATACTTGGCTTTGATCTCAAATTTATCACCATCCTTTTCTGCCAGTGCAATTACCTTTTCTTTATATTCCTTGAGCTCAATAAATTTGGTTTGCCACATCACTTCTTTCCCTTGAGCTTGCAAATGCTTGTACAATAAACTTTCATTCTTGTATTGCTCAAAAGCTAACATATATGAGAAATCGGTCAATCCTTTTCCTATCTCCCCTATTTTCACCTCTGCTTTTGCTTTACCATTGCGATACAAGCTAAAAGACTCCATTCTTTTCCCATTGGACAACACTTCATCCGCTAGTCCCATTTGCTGATAAATCTCCATGCTACGGGCCGTTACAGCAATAGCTCTTGATTCAACAGTTGGTCCGTCTTTTAAATCGATAATGGTAAAATTGATGTCGAATCGGGCAAGTTGATTAGCCATCATAAGTCCTGTAGGACCAGCCCCAACAATCAATACGTCAGTTGTGATATCATTCATAGAGTAGAAGGTTTTACCCAAAATAATACAACTTTTGACAAAAAGTAGCTTTAAATCAAGAAAATTTCAGATTTACTGCATGTCGTCTTTGAAGCTCATTTTCCCCTCTTCTCTCCATTTCTTGGCTTGTAGCCATTTGATAAATGCAACTAGAGATAAGACTCCAAATAATCCAACAGCTATTGGAACCCACAACGGAATTGGAACAGGGTCTCCTTGTGCATATGAGTGCAATCCTGACAAATAGAAGTTTACACCAAAGAAGGTCATAATAATACTTCCAAATGCCCAGAAAGACCAGAAGTTAAATGCAAACTGACTCTTCATAAAAGGAATGAATCTGATGTGCAATAACATTACGTATGCCACTACAGAAGCTAATGCCCATGTTTCTTTTGGATCCCATCCCCAATATCTACCCCAGCTTTCATTGGCCCATACTCCTCCAAGGAATGTTCCTATGGTAAGCATAAATAAACCTATGGTGATGATAATCTCTGAAATGTGAGATAACTCTTTACTAGTCAACAAAATCTTCTTGTAGTTGTCTCTATTCATGAAAACAAATAGGCTCATGATAATTAAACCAATCATTGCTCCTAATCCAAGGAAAGCATAACTTCCCGTAATTACAGCCACATGTATCATTAACCAGTAAGATTTCAGTACAGGTACCAAAGGGGTAATGGTTGGATCCATTTGGTTCATATGGGCAACAAACAATAATAACCAAATTAAAATTCCGGCTGCACCTAAAACGATTCTGTTTTTAAAGTAGAAGATCATTCCTGCAACTAGCGTCACAAAGGCTATAAATACCACTGCTTCATATCCATCACTCCAAGGAGCATGCCCTGACAAATACCAACGAACACCTAATCCCAAACCATGCAAGATTCCAAAAACAGCCATCAACCAAAAGCCGATTTTCATCATCCAGCCAAATTTGAAACTGGTAGCAAAAATTTGAATGAAGTATAAAACCAACAATACCAATGAAATAAACAGAATGAAATTCATGATTATTTTAAAGATATTCAGCTTATTGTATGCTATCTCCAACTCCACTTTTGTTGATGAAGGCAACATTTCTTCAGGTGTTGTTTTGTGTTGATAAGTAGATATTAAATCCACTACTTTATTAGCTCCATCCCAATCTCCGGTTTGCGTTCCTTCAATTACACTGTTCATGTATAATTTCATAGCGCCAGAAACAAATAATGAATCTTCTGTCGTTCTGTTAGCTGATCCGTCATAAGGAGAGTACCAAGTATGAGTTGTGTCATTAGGCTTAGGGAAGATTCTCAAATAATATCCATTAATTACCCCCAACATAATACTGAATCGCTCATCAGTTTTAATCAAATCTTTGTCGTATTCACTTCTGCTAGATGCACTTTTTCTATTGGCTTCAGCTACTTCCTCTTCCAGAATGTAGCTCATATCTGTATTCATAAAATCAATGAATGCAGCTCTGCTTCCATCAAGGTTCAGTTTCTCTCTCAGTTTAGGGCCAGACACAAAAATGATCGGTTCTTGAAACCATAAAAACGGATGTGTATGCCAGCTAATGAAGGTTTGTGTAGCACTTTGATCCTTATAAGAAGATTGTCTACTCACTTTTCTCAGTAGCTCTAAAGCGGTAGTATGCACCGGTTTAATTCTACCTTCAAAATCTTGAATTAATAGTCTGGAGAATTTATCTGCATGTTCTGCATCAATTACCGGTAAATCAATTTGCTGATTATCTTGAGCGTATGTTGTGGTGGATAAACCAATCAACAAAAGCAACATTAAACTCAATTTCTCTCTCTTCTCTCTGATTTCATCTGCTTTTTTAATGAGCATTCTAAATCTTGAATTTTTTCCAAATAAATTAATGAAGAAGCCAATTCCCAATAATAAATAGCCTAAATAAGTTAGAATAGTTCCGGGTTTGTCATGGTTAACACTTAAAATGGTTCCTCTTTCATCAGGATCATAAGATGATTGGAAAAATCTGTACCCTCTGTGATCCAATACATTGTTCATGAAAATTCTATAATCTTCATTTATTCCTTCTTCGGTATCAATCAAAGTTACCTCACTTGCGTAGGAAGAGGGTTTCATTGTTCCGGGATACTTTTCCATTTGAAAATCTCTCAATGCCAGTGAAAATGGCAATTCTATCACTCTTGAACCAAAAGCAATTTCATAATACATATCTCCTATTTGTATGTATTCATAAGCAGGATATTGACCTTTTCCTCCCTTTAGTAAAAGTTCTGTTTTATCACCATCTTGATCAATTTCAAGTCTGAGTGCAACATAGCCATTCATATTTCTATTACTGGCTAAAACTTCTTTGCGGGCACCTAGATAGAAATTGTTGAACATGATGTTCATCTCCCCAATTTGATAAAGATGTTTAGGTATGAACTCATGGATTGAATCTTTAAAAATTACTCCTTGCTCTATATTAGAAGTATCCATCACACCTGGTCTTGGACCATTCATCTTCATCCATCCCATGTCATATGGAGACAATACGTATAATCCTGTATCTGTTTGAAATACTTTAACTGCTTCAGGAAATGCTTCTGTTTCAAAGCTAATTTTTAAACCATTCTCAAATTGTTTGGTTGTTCCTGCCTGAATATAATGATGTTGCATTCCACCGGTTACCAAATCAATATAAGCATCACCTTCTACATCCGGAATTAAAGTATCCATTGGATTGCGGATGATATCCAAACTTTTCATTTGAATGTTATGCTCTTTAAAATCAAAAGCATGTTCAAAATAATTGTTGTGGTTAAAGGCAAAACTCAATGGATGACTCCACTTAGTATCTTCACTTACATAAGAAATGGCATTGGTATCAAGGTATACCGGCAAGTCAAAAGTGTATTGATCTTGCGTATCATGCGCTTTTATCTGCAAATAAGTATCCTGTGTAACAATGATATTGCTAGATGCTCCTTCTCTGATTGTCATTACCCCTTCATATCCAATATAACGAGTTACCAAAGCTCCTATGGCAATCACTAAAAATGCTAGGTGGAAAAGCAAGCTGCTCATTTTTTGCCAACGAAGCAATTTGTATCTTATAATGTTGTACAGTAATGAAAAAGAAAGGTAAAAGAGTAAAAGAGTGAACCAATTAGTTCTGTAAACCCACTTATATGCTACATCTCTTCCAAAATCATTTTCAATAAAAGTTGCCCAGCCAATGAGCATAAAAAATGCCAATAAAGCCAGAACAGTTAAGGGCATTGAGAAAATTTTATTGAGTGATTGCTTCATGTACTACAGCTAACTGATTAGTAAAAAGTGAGCACAAAGTTAATGTGTTTTTTCAGTTTTTGAGATTTTTCTGACAAGTAGATTATTATCGTCCGATACCTCTCAAAACTCCTAAAAATCCTGATTTATTGGGGCAGTGGAAGTTTTGATATGAAATATATGCGAAACATTATTTAAACAAAGTCCTAATATCAGTTAAATAGATTGGTATAATCGAATTGAAGTTCTATATTTGCACCCGTTCAAAAAAGTACATTAAGTAAAAACAATGAAAAACAAAGGATTTTTTTGGTCCGTAACGATTGCACTGGCACTAGCGTGCATTTACCAGCTTTCTTTCACATTAGCTACAAACAATTTTGAGAAAAAAGCTGAAGATTCTGCAGATGCAAAAATCGATTCAATTCTTAACCCTGAATTTGGCGTAACTAGCGTTGAATTAGGTGGTGAAACTTATGATCCAACAATTGCATTGGATTTAGAGGAAATCAGAGAGTTCTATATCGACGAGTATTTGAGATCTAACGCGAATGAAGAGGCACATCCATTTGGATTTACCTACGCAGAGTGTCAAAAAAGTGAGATCAATCTAGGATTGGACCTTCAAGGAGGAATGAGTGTGACTTTGGAAATTTCTGTACCAGAGTTAGTAAAGGATTTAGCAGGTAACACAAGAAACCCGGCTTTTAATGATGCTTACGCAGTTGCGCAAGAGCAGACAAATGCTGGTGAAGGTGATTTTATCGACCTATTTGTTCGTGAGTGGGAAGCTAAAAATCCAAATGAGCCATTGGCAAAGATTTTCTCAATCAGAAACCCTGATCAATTAGCAAGTAACTCTTCAAATGAAGAAGTAAAATCTTTCTTAAGTAGACAGGCTAACGAAGCTTTAGACGGAGTTGAAATCATTATTGAGAAAAGGGTAAACTCTTTTGGAGTTGCTCAACCAACTATTCAAAAACTACCTGGTTCAAACAGAATTTTTGTTGAGTTACCTGGTATTAAAGACAAGGAATCTGCAAAAAGAAAATTACAATCTACTGCAAATCTTGAATTCTATGAGGTTTATGATAACATCAGAAACCCAGAGCAACCTTTTGGTGTAGGTGAAATTTTATATGGAGCAGGAAGCAACATTGAGTCTGAATTGTCTGAAGCTTTATTTGGAGAAGATGCAATTACTGAGGATAAAGAAGATACTTTATCTACAGAACTTCCAATCGACACTTCAGCTACAGCACCTGATACTACAAACAATTTGTTATCAGATCCTGCAGAATTGTTAGGTGAAGATCCTGAAAACGAATTATTACAAGAGTCTGATAGCGGACCTGATTCATTAGGGGCTGAGCAACTTTCAAGAGCTGAGCAATTACGTAAGTATCCATTACAGTCTTACTTGATGCCTAACACTAACCGTGAAGGAAATGCTTTATTGGCAGGACCGGTAGTTGGTATCGCACAAGTAAAAGATACTGCTGTTATCATGACAAGATTGAGACATGAGGTTGTTAGATCTAAATTCCCAGAAGATTTAGTATTCATGTGGGGAGCGGAAGAACTTCAAAATGCTCAAAAACAAGACAACGGATTCATTTACCTATATGCTATTAAAGTTCCGGATAGAGGAGCAAGAGTAGACGGTGATGATATTAAAGATTCATACACAGCTACTGATAACACTAGTATCAATGAATACAGAGTTGTATTAAACTTTACAGATTTAGGATCTCAAAAATGGGGTGAAATGACTGGTGACAACGTTGGAAAACCTGTTGCTATCACAATGGATGAATTAGTTTATTCAGCACCTTACGTTGAAGAGAAAATGACACATTCATCTTCAATCACTGGAGGATTTGACTTATTTGAAGCAAAAGACCTTTCAGGATTGTTGAACGCTGGTGCACTACCTGCTCCGGTAAACATTGTAGATGAAACTATCGTTGGACCATCTTTAGGACACGAGAATATCAACTCAGGAATGTGGTCATTTGTTTTTGCCATCAGTCTTGTATTGATTTACATGATTTTCTATTATGCAAAAGCCGGTATCATTGCTGACTTAGCATTGATCATCAACATTTTCTTCTTAGTTGGAGCTTTAGCATCAATGAAAGCGATTTTAACTTTACCTGGTATCGCAGGTATCGTATTAACCATTGGTATGTCAGTGGATGCCAACGTACTAATCTTTGAGAGAATCAGAGAAGAGTTACGTCATGGAAAAGGTAAAAAAGGAGCGGTTAAAGACGGTTTCCAAAAAGCCTTGGCTGCAATCTTGGATGCGAACATTACTACCTTGTTAACAGGTATTGTTTTAGCAACATTTGGAACAGGACCTATCAAAGGTTTCGCCACTACATTAATCATTGGTATTTTCACCTCTTTCTTTGCGGCAGTGGTAATTACCAGATTAATTGTTACATCTTTCCTTGACAAAGACAAAGACGTTTCTTTCTCTACAAAAATCACAGAAAACTGGTTTACTAACACAGCCATTCCTTTTGTTAAAAAGAGAAAATTATTCTACCTGATTTCAGGAGCAATTGTGATAGGAGGTTTAGCTTCTCTATTTACTAAGGGACTTGACCTTGGTGTTGACTTTTCTGGAGGTAGAAAATATGTTATTGAATTAAATCAAGAAGCAGATTACCAGGGAATCAGAGAAAACCTTACATCTGTATTTGAAGGTAACACACCAGAAGTTAAGAAAGTAGACAATAGCCATACAGCTATGATTACTACTAAATACAGAATTAACGAACCAGGTCTTGAAGTAGATACTACTGTTCAGGCAATGGTATTGGGTGGATTAAATGACATGGGATATGAAGTTACCGATAAGAGCATTAAATCTTCTAATGTACTTGCTCCTACCATTTCAAAGGATTTGAAAAACAATTCAATCTACGCAATTGGATTCTCTTTGATTATTATCTTCTTGTACATCTTGTTTAGATTCCGTAAATGGCAATATGGTTTAGGAGCCTTGATTGCAATGGCGCATGACGTTGTTATTGTATTATCATTGTTCTCAATCTTCTATGGTATTTTACCATTCTCAATGGAGATTGACCAGGCATTTATTGCTGCGATTCTGACAGTTGTGGGTTACTCAATAAACGATACGGTGGTTGTATTTGACCGTATTCGTGAGTATTTAAAAATTCACCACAAAAAAGACCAAAAAGAAGTAATCAATATGGCATTGAACTCTACTTTAAGTAGAACAATCAATACATCAGTGTCTACATTTATTGTATTGTTGATAATTTTCTTGATGGGTGGAGACGCAATTAAAGGATTCACATTTGCCTTAATGGTAGGCGTAGTCGTAGGTACTTACTCATCTCTATTCATTGCAACGCCTGCTGTAATAGATTTTTCTAAAAGATCTAAAGAAGAAAAGGCAAGCACTGAAGTAGAATAGTGAAATAAATATTAAGTAAATTTGCACCCTGACTTGTTTATCATGTCAGGGTGTTTTTTTATAATTGAATGATGTTACTTTTTTTAAATAGTCTTGGAACCTGGGAAGTATTTTTCATACTTCTTGTAGCTCTTATGCTATTTGGATCAAAAGGAATTCCGGATGTGGTGAAGAATTTAGGGAGAGGAATGAATGAAATCCGCAATGCATCAAATGAAATAAAAAAAGACATTCAAAAGTCGGCATTAGAAATGCGTAAAGACCTAGAACTGGACAAACACCTGCAGGACATTACGAATATGGACAAATTGCTTGAGGACAAACCAAAACAGGTTCATTCAACTCCTCAAAATCAAGAATCTACCGATACCGATCCTGAAACCCAATCTGAAGAACCTAAAGACAAATAAGCATGATGTACCTTTTACTAATATTAGGACTTGTCACTTTAATTGTAGGTGGTGAGTTTTTAGTACGTGGGGCAGTGGGTATTGCCAAAAAAGCACAAGTATCTACGCTTGTGATCGGTATGACTGTTATCTCATTTGGAACATCTGCTCCTGAACTTTTTGTTAGTATTGATGCAGCATTAGATGGTAATCCTGAAATTGCCATAGGAAATGTTGTTGGATCAAATATTGCCAACATTGCTTTAGTATTAGGAATAACTGTATTGATCTTCCCAATCGCAGCCGGAAGAAATAGTAAAATCATTGACTGGCCAATGATGATGCTGGCCACTATTTTATTCTTTGTCTTTTCACTTGATTTGGAAATTCAAACATGGGAAGGAATTGTGTTATTTGGCATTTTGGTGATATTCACTTTTGGCCTCATTAGAAATTCACGGAGAACCATGAAAAAGAACAAGGCAGCTGCTGAAGATGATGACGAAGAAATTTCCAAAGTAAAAGACAAGATTGGTATATCCTTGTTATTCACGCTTGGAGGTTTAGTTGGACTTTACTTTGGTGCTGAATGGTTGGTTGAAGGAGCTATTAAGATTGCAGAATCATTTGGGATGGAGAAAAGAGTTATTGCAGTTACAGTAGTAGCATTTGGAACATCTGTACCTGAATTGGTAACATCAGCTGTGGCAGCATTCAAGAAAGAAACTGATATATCAGTTGGGAATTTAATTGGATCTAACATCTTTAACATCATGGCTGTTATTGGAATTACCTCCATTGTAAAGCCTATTGGAGTTGAAGCTGAAACCATCAATTTTGATATGTGGTGGGTATTAGGAATAGCTTTGGCCTTGCTTCCAATGATGATAATTGGAAAGAAAATCGGTCGATTAAAAGGAGCTATTCTTTTAAGTTCTTATGTTGTTTACATATCTTTATTGGTGATGTCTATTAATTAAGGACAAACCGTGAAGTATATTTTATCTGTAATTTTCTTAGTTTCATTTTATAGTTTCTCTCAAAAGAACTTGTTGAAATTCATTCCTAAGTTTGAATCAGATAGCTTGCACATTTATCCAAGTGCTTATTCCAACTTATTGACATACGCTAAAGACAAACAAACTTTTAGATTTAATGGAGAAGTAATTCCACAATTTGTAGCAAGAGAATTTGGCTTGGATAGTTTGTATAAAGCAAAGGCTTATGTAGGAATAGGAAAATTCAAGTTTGATGCTACTTCAAAATATCAAGGTGTTGTTGTGGGCATTGAATATTCATACGCCTACAGTTCTAAAATCATTTTAGCGGTAATTGATAAAACTACCAACAAGATTGTCTTTAATACAGATTTGGCCTATTACTCAGTAATTGAGGGGACAGCAGAGCTTTTACAAAATGCCACTATTTGTGATTTAGACCATGATGGCGATTTAGACATTGCTGTTATCTCCAATACAATTGACTATGAACTACCAACTGATGAACTTCCTAATGCATCAGGTACAGCAGGCTATACATATTTGTACGAAAATGGGAATTTAGTTTACAGCTCAATGAGTAAGTCATTGTTTAAAGTAATGTGGATTCTCAAATAGCCTAAATCTCTTCATCTAAAATATCATCTGTGTTTTTGCGTTTTGCTTCTTCCTGAATGGGCCACTTACGTTTAACTGTAGAAATCAATATTAAAGGCCAAATAATCAAAATTAACAGGCTTAGTAGCATCCAGGTAATAATCTCATCCAGCCCGCACAAAAAAGCATGACAATCCAAGCTAGGATAAACTATCACTAACCAAAGTAAAAACAATACCGCTACTGCTCCAATTAGATTATAAAAGAATAAGGTAACTCCCTTTCCTGCGCCATGTTTATTTGACAATACGGCAGCATAAATCCATAGAAAAAGGACGCCGGCAACTATTAGTAAAACGAATTAGTCACCCATAAGTTTTGGTTTAAAGAATAACTAGTCTACTACTACAACCAGGTATTTTGATACCTTCCAAAACGACTTTGGATCGTTGATTTTAATAGTATGGTTTTCACCGGTAGACACTACTTCATAAGCAGAAGAAGGGTGATCCGTTACAAATTTCACTTTTTCTCCAGTGATTTGAATTGTCTTTGTTCTAGTGATGTCAATTGGCGTAAAATATTCGTCATTCATATTATCTGCCAACTCAGTACGTTTCTTCATTCCAAGAAAACCACCTTCTCTAACAATAACTCCATTTGCTTCTAACTCCTTAGTAGATCCGTAAGCATAATATGCTTTGTTTAATTCCTGTAAAGTTTGAGCAGTAATCATTGTTTGCTCTTCGTAAGCCTCTAACAATTCAACATACTCTCTATCTAAATCAGCTAACTCTACACGCAACATTTCAATTTCTTCTTCTTGCACCTGGATTTTGTCCATTAGGCTAGTGATCATGTTTTGCAATTCTTCAATTTGCAAGTTTTTGTTCTCCAAAGATTTGTTCAACTCTTTTACTTTCTTGGTGTTTTCTTCACGCAAGTAGTTGATATTTTGAATTTCTTGTAAAATCCATTGTTTACCATCTTCCTCTAACTCAATGTCATTTGATTTAAATCTGATCTCATCTTCTTTTAGATTGATCATTGCCAGATTCTGCTCAATCTCATTAAACAACATCATTGTCTCATTGATTACAGAATCTTTCTCTGCCAATTGATCTTCCAACACTCTCATTTCGGATTTTAGTCTTGCAACTTCCTCGCTATCTCCGTTTGAAGTTCCTTCAGTTCCTTCTCCTTCACCTTTGCATGATAAAATGAATACCGATAAAATTGTTAATGCTAAAATCTTTTTCATGTTGTAAATTTTGATCATCATTAATTTCTGAAAATTGTACTAATTGCGGTTTATACACCGTTTTAGCCAATTAGCAATAGGACAAAGCTAATTATTATTTAATTCAAATGTTTACTTTTGAACTAAAATCACAGGAAATGACTAAACGCTTTTTTTTATTGCTGGTATGCTTTTATTTTTCGTTGAATTCTTTAGCGATTAAAATTGACTATCAATTAGGGATGAAAACTCCCAACTCACATTATTTTCAAGTAGAAATGTACGTTTCAGACTTTAAAGCAAAGGAATTGGAGGTTAAAATGCCTGTTTGGGCTCCCGGTTCATACTTGGTAAGAGAGTTTGCTAAAAGCGTTAATCTGGTTACTGCCAAAGATGAGAACGGTAAAGACCTTGAAGTGACAAAAACCAACAAAAACACCTGGATTATTCCTACTAAAAAGGTTAAAAAAGTTACTATCAGTTATGAAGTATATGCATTTGAATTATCAGTAAGAACTAGCTTTTTGGATGATTCGCACGGATATGTAAACGGAACTTCAATGTTTATGTATGTAGCCGGAGAAAAAGATGCGAGTGGAACTTTGGCAATTAAACCTCATGCTTCATTTAGTAAAATTTCAACTGCTCTTAAAAGTGAAGGAAACAATACTTTTAGCTACGAAAACTATGATCAATTGGTAGACTGTCCTATTGAAATTGGAAATCAGGAGATTTTTACTTTTGACGCAGGTGGTGTAAAACACACAGTTGCCATGTACGGTGAAGGAAACTACCACATCCCTACCCTACAAAGAGATATGGCAAAAATCGTAGAAGCTGAAACAAAGGTTTTTGGTCAAAATCCTAACAAAGAATACTTGTTTATAGTTCACAACTTAACTGTTCCATCCGGAGGTTTAGAGCACAAAAGTTCTACCACATTAGAAGTTAACAGATGGACCTATGAAGGAAGCGCTTACTTAGGTTTTTTAAGTCTTGTAGCACATGAATACTTTCATTTATGGAATGTTAAAAGAATCAGACCAAAAGCACTTGGACCATTTGATTATGACAATGAAAACTATACAGATTTATTATGGGTAATGGAAGGTTTTACATCATACTATGATGAGTTAATTTTAAGAAGAGCCGGATTTTACTCAGAAGAGGATTACATAGGAAAATTAATAGGGACAATCAACTATGTTGAAAGTCAGCCCGGAAACAAAGTTCAGCCTGTTGCACACGCAAGTTTTGATGCTTGGATCAAAGCTTATCGCCACAATGAAAACTCGGTAAATACAACCATTTCATATTACTCAAAAGGGCAAATTTTAGCTGCTATGTTGGACCTTTATATCATCAATAAATTCAATGCAGAAAAATCATTGGACAACTTTATGCAAAAGCTTTGGAGTGATTTTTATGGTAAAGATGGTTCAGGATTTACTGAAGATGAATTTAAAAAGACCTTGGAAG
The DNA here is from genome assembly GCF_019740355.2 of Paracrocinitomix mangrovi. Classification (GTDB taxonomy): domain Bacteria; phylum Bacteroidota; class Bacteroidia; order Flavobacteriales_D; family Crocinitomicaceae; genus Paracrocinitomix; species Paracrocinitomix mangrovi. Next base: position 989,228 of record NZ_CP091819.1, read on the forward strand.
ATTTCTTGGGAGAAAACATGGACTGGTTCTTTGACCCTTATGTTTATGGTACAGAAACCGTAGATTATATGAAATTCTTTAACGGGGTTGGACTAAAACTGGTTCAATCTAGAGCTAAGGTAAATGCTTCATTAGGCGTTTCAACTTCAAATCAAGGAGGTAAACTAATTGTCAATACTGTTTATGCCGGTAGTGCGGCTGAACAGCAAGGAATTTCTGTAAATGATGAGATTATTGCAGTTGATGGATATCGTGTAGATCAGGAAGAATTGAGTGGAATTATTGGACGAAAAGAAGTTGGAGATCCAATAGAAGTGATTCTTTCAAGAGACAATATTATTAAGAATTATACGATTAAACTTGGAGGCAGCAATGCTACCAGGTATCAATATGATGCAGCAGTAGAAGAAAGCTACACCAAAAAATTCAACTACTGGTTGCGTGTTGATTTGAAATAAATCAAATGAACAACATCTTACCAAAATATTTGCGAAAGCTACTTTTGAAAATGGGCATTTTTATGCTCATTTTCAGTTTATGCAGATTGCTCTTTTATCTCTACAACAAAGAGTCTTTTCCTAATGTTGGCTTTAGCGATTTTTTGGCAGGAATGTGGTTTGATTTGATCACCACAAGTTTCTTATTCTATCCAATTATATTAATTGAATTATTTCCGAACAAAGACAGGACTAAAAAATGGTTTCGTAGAACAACCCTCCTAACAACTTCTATCATTATTAGTTTGGGGATGTTTTTTAACCTTGTTGACATTGTATACTATCCATTTTCAATGGCTAGGTCAAATAGCTCCTTATTTACCATGCTTGGATTTGGAAACGATTTAAGGGATCAAATCCCATCATACATTGCAGATTTTTGGTGGCTCATTTTGCTTTATGTAGGACTTATGTTTGCCAGTTTTTATGGATTTAAGAAAATTGGTCAAATAGAAGATGACAGTGCTCAAATCAAGCCCTGGAAACAATGGACAATTTATATTTTATCTGCATTGATGGTTGTTTTCATTAGCAGAGGAGGTTGGGTTTACAAGCCTATTCGTCCCACTGAAGCTTCAAAGTATACCAGCACTGAAAATGTCCAATTGATTTTAAATTCAACCTATACAATGATTAGCAGTATAGGCCAATTGAATCTTGAAGAAAAAAGTTATTTCAGTGAAGAAGAAGTTGCAATTATGATTCCTACTGTGCACAAAGAAAAAGGTGTGGGCAGATACAAGGATCAAAACGTCATGATCATCATCCTGGAAAGCTTTAGCATAGAGTATATTTCTTCACTGAACAAAACAGGCAAGTCTAATGCCACATTTTTTGATCAGATGGTAGATTCATCACTGGTATTTGATTGGGCTTTTGCCAATGGTAAAAAATCAATTGATGCCGTTCCGTCTATTTTGGCTTCTATTCCAAAATTCATGAATGACGAGTATCTACTAACCCCCTATTCTACTAACAATCTACACGGATTGCCTAAAATTTTCAACGAATTGGGATATGAAACTTCTTTTTATCATGGAGCCAGCAATGGTTCTATGAATTTTGATGCTTTCTGTTATTTGCTAGGATTTCAAAACTATGTTGGACGTAATGAATTCAATAATGACGAGCATTATGACGGAACCTGGGGAATTTTTGATCATGAATTTCTACCATGGACTGCCAAAAAAATAGATGATGTTGACAAGCCGTTTTTTGCGACGGTATTTACCATCTCCAGTCATCCACCCTATACATTACCAGATGAATTTGAAAATAGCTTCCCCAATGCTACAACACCAATGGAAAAATGTATTGAATATGCGGATTCGTCGTTGCACATCTTTTTTAATGAAGCCAGAAAACAACCTTGGTTTAATAATACTTTATTTGTTATCACTGCTGACCATACACCAAGTTCAGAAGACTACCATTATACACATGACAGAGGAAGACTGCATGTTCCATTAATGATATATCACCCCAATGACAGTATTTTAAAAGGACACATTTCAAAAACAGTAGGACACATAGATATTATGCCTACAGTATTGGATTTAATTGGATATGAACAAAGCTATTTTGCTTTTGGAAATTCAATGTTGGGAAATAAGGGCGGATACTCAGTTTCAAATGTGGCTCAAAAAAATTACTTCATGATGGACATTGACTCCAACGGATATCAACTCATAAAAATGGGAGATGAAATAATGGGATTGTATGCTTATGCAGATAACAACATGTCATATAACTTACTGGAATCTAAACCGGAAATTTTATCTATTATTAATAAAAAAATGAAGGCTTTTGAACAAGTCTATAATCATGCATTAATTCATAACCAAACATCCATTGAAAGACAGTAAAAAAATATTGTTTTTGATCAATCCCAAATCAGGGATTGGAAGTAAGGAAGACTTGCCTGATCTAATTAAAGCACAAACTCCTGAAAATTTTGAAATGGAGATTACCAAAACGCAATCCAAGGATCATGCTAAGGAAATTTGTGAAGCAAACAGAAATGATTTAGATGCAATTGTTGCCATTGGTGGAGATGGAACAGTAAGTGAAGTTGGCAGTCATTTAGTAGGATCAAATTGTGCTTTAGGAATTGTTCCTTCAGGTTCAGGTAATGGTTTGGCTCGTCATTTAAAAGTGCCTTTAAACATCAAATCTGCCGTAGAAAGAATCTATCACTTTGATAAAAAGAAATACGATACAGGCACTGTCAATGATCGCTTTTTTGTATGTGCTGCAGGTTTTGGTTTTGACGGCTATATAGCCGGGATATTTGATGAACAACCTAAAAGAGGATTTCTTACATACGCTAAGCTGGTTGCTAGTTCATACGCAGCTTTTGAACCAATCGAATTTAAATTTGAATTAGATGGAAAAACGCATGTGGAAAAGTCACTATTATGTGCTGTAGCCAACGCTTCACAATTTGGAAATGGATTTACAATTTCTCCTTCATCCGATATGCAAGATGGACAATTTGAGTTAGTTTTTGTAGAAAAATTCCCTTTAATAGGTACTCCTGTTGTTGGAACTCAATTTTTTACCCAAAGTATCAATAAATCTAAATACTGGAAATCTTTTACCATTAAGGATAAGCTTACATTGGAGGTATTAAATGCAGAAAGCTACTTTCATTTGGATGGTGAACCGGCAAAAGGCACTAAATTGTTCAACATAGCAATTAAACCCGGAAGTTTGTATATACTATAAAACATGTGGCAATTAACTTTCATATTAATCCTGGGCGTTGCTGCCATTTTAACCAGCATACTGGGCTGGAGACTGAAAGAGAAATCACTCACAGTTATTGCAATTGTGGCATTAGGGGTGCAAATGATCTTCTATTTTGCCTCTTTTCAAACTGTTTTATTCTTGATTCTCTTCTCTAATTTCTTCATGCTATTTGTATTTGCTTCCTTAATAATTATTCCTGTAATATTCATCATTAAATCATACGACGACAAACCGGTGGTGACTGAAGAAATTGATGGTCCGGTTATTAATGGACAACCCACACAAGAATACCTGGACAACATTATCAATGGTCCGGATGAGGATCTTAACCTGGAAGATGATTACGATTTGTAGGTGATTACTCCTCTACCGGAGTATCTTTTCCTTTTTTCAGTTTTCCAATAAACCTAAAAGTCAAAAACAAACCTATTAAAACTAGAGGAATACTTAAGTATTGCCCCATATTTAGTCCTTCGGTTTTTTCTAATCCACTTTCCATAAATCCATCTGCCTGATTAGACTTGATGAACTCAATGAAGAATCTGAATCCGAAAACTAAAATGAAAAATACACCCAATAAAAAACCTTTGATTTTTCCTGCATTAGTTTTCCAATACAAGAAAAACAAGATTCCAAAAGTGATAAAGTAAAAAATTGCTTCGTACAACTGTGCAGGATATCTATTGGGAACCTCTGCCAACACCTGAGCAAATTCAGGATTGTTAGCAATTTGATCATAAGCTGCACCAACATTATTTTCACCAGTAATAGCCAAAGCCTCTCCCGCTCCAATATCATGTCTTAAAAACTTAAATCCACTATCAGTTCCGGTAGGAACTCCAACAATTTCGTGATTGAATAAATTACCTAATCTGATCAATCCACCCACCATTGCTGTGGCCACAACCAACCGGTCTAAAACCCACAACACTGATCTTTTAAAGTACTTTCTGGAAATGAAAATTGAAGTTATTATTACACCAATCGCTCCACCATGGCTGGCTAATCCACCTTCCCATATTTTAATAATCTCAATTGGATTTGCTAAATAATAATCTGCCTGGTAAAAGAAACAATGTCCTAATCTGGCGCCTAAAACTCCTCCTAACAAAGTAAACATGAAAGTTTTATCCATCCAGTCTGCAGGAACTTTTTCAGACTTATACATGCGATTAACAATGATGAATCCAAAATAAAATCCCAAAGCCCACATAATTCCGTACCAGGCTGGTATTTTATATCCCGGAATCACATTTGGATGAAAATTCCAAACAATTTCTAGTAGAGTGAAGTTCGCCATAACGGCAAAATTAATTATTTCAATCGTGCATCTGACAAATCTTAAAAAAGAATCAAACTTTAGTATAAATTATATGGCTGTTTGACAGAAATCCTATTCCTTTGTGCTTGCGTCTTTGCTTAACCATAGTATTATGAAAACAAAACACAATTTTGGCGCGGGTCCGTGCATTTTACCGCAAGAAGTTTTTGAAGAAGCTTCAAAAGCAGTTTTAGATTTTAATGGCTTATCAATTCTTGAGATTTCACACAGAAGTCCTGAGTTTATTGATGTAATGGAAGAAGCCAGATCATTAGTAAAAAAAGCCTTAAATGTTCCTGATGGATACACTGTTCTTTTCCTTCAAGGAGGAGCAAGTTTAGGGTTTTTAATCTCAGCTATGAACATGAGTGGAGCCAATAAAAAGGCCGCTTATGTAAATACAGGAGCTTGGGCAAAAAAGGCTAGTAAAGAAGGTAAAAATGCAGGTTTGCAGGTAGATATAATCGCAAGTTCAGAAGATCAAAACTTCAATTATATCCCTAAAGGATTTGATATTTCAAGTGATTATGATTTCTTACACATCACTACAAATAATACCATTTTTGGAACACAGTTCAAGTCATTTCCTGAAACATCTGTACCATTGGTTGCCGATATGTCTTCAGACATCTTTTCAAAACAAATAGATGTAAGCAAATTTGATATCATTTATGCCGGAGCACAAAAGAACTTAGGTCCTGCAGGAGCTACCGTATTTATTGTTAAAGAAGAGATATTAGGAAAATCTACTCATCAAAACATTCCTACATACTTGAACTTGTTGACGCATCACGAAAAAGACAGTATGTTCAATACTCCTCCGGTATTTTCAATTTATGTTTCAATGTTAAATCTGAGACATTTATTAGCAAACGGAGGTGTTGCTGCAGCTGAACAAAGAAATGAAGCAAAAGCAGCATTGCTTTACAACGAAATTGATTCAAATCCTTTATTTAAAGGAACAGCAGTTAAGGAAGATAGATCAAATATGAACGTTACGTTTGTAATGACAGATGATGCCTTAACAGACGAATTCAACAAAATGTGGAATGATGCTGGTCTGGTTGGATTAAAAGGACATAGAGATGTTGGAGGATTCAGAGCTTCAATGTACAATGCCATGAATATTGACAGTGTAGAAGTTTTAGTTGAAGTAATGCAAGAAATAGCGACGAAAAAAGCTTAACCCCATGAAAATTTTAGCAAATGACGGGATTGCACCCGAAGGAGTAAAAGCTCTTGAAAATGCAGGATTTGAAGTATCTACCACTAACGTACCACAAGAACAGTTAGCAGATGCTATTAACAATGAAGGATACGTTGGTGTTTTAGTAAGAAGTGCCACTACTGTTAGACAAGAAGTAATTGATGCATGTCCTAATTTGAAATTAATTGGACGTGGAGGGGTTGGTATGGACAACATTGATGTTGATTATGCAAGATCTAAAGGTTTGTATGTAATCAATACACCTGCTGCATCTTCACAATCTGTAGCTGAATTGGTAATGGGATGTTTATTCTCACTTTCAAGATCAGTATTCCACTCAAACAGATTCATGCCAGAAAAAGGAGCTGAAGAATTCAAAGCTTTGAAGAAATTATACGGTAAAGGACAAGAATTGAGAGGTAAAACAATTGGAATTATCGGATTTGGAAGAATTGGACAAAGTTTGGCGTCATACGCATTGGGAGTTGGAATGAAAGTTAAAGCAGTAGATCTTTACACTGATCCTGTTAAAATTCCTGTTTTGATTGAAGGTCACGGACGTGTTGATGTTCCAATTGAACCGGTAAAAGATTTGAATGAAATTATAGGAGAACTAGACTACATCTCATTACACGTTCCAAAACAAGCTGATGGTTCTGCCGTAATTGGAACTGCAGAGTTTGCTAAAATGAAAGACGGAGTAATACTTGCTAATGCAGCAAGAGGTGGAGTTATTGATGAAGATGCTTTATTGCAAGCTTTAGATAGCGGAAAAGTAAGGGCGGTAAGTTTAGATGTATTTGAAAACGAACCAACTCCTAGAAAAGATTTATTGACAAATGAAAAAATTGCTGCTACTCCTCATATTGGAGCTGCTACAAACGAAGCACAAACCAGAATTGGTTTGGAATTAGCAGAACAAATTATTTCACTTTTGAAAAACTAAGCTATGGCTATTGTTTCCCCCTCTTTATTAGCATCTGACTTTGCCAATTTGCAAAGCGAAGTTGAAATGATCAACGACTCAAATGCAGACTGGTTTCATGTTGACGTTATGGACGGATCATTTGTTCCTAACATTTCATTTGGATTACCTGCAGTAAAAGCTGTTGCTAAACATGCGCAAAAACCATTGGACGTTCATTTAATGATTGTTGATCCGGATAGATATATCCAACATTTTGCAGATGCGGGTGCAGCTTATTTGACTGTGCATTATGAAGCTTGTAATCATTTACATAGAACGCTTCAAGCTATAAAGGATGCCGGAATGAAAGCGGGTGTAGCATTAAATCCGCATACGCCAGTATCAGTTTTAACACACATTATAAAAGATATTGATTTGGTATTAATAATGTCTGTTAATCCCGGATTTGGTGGACAAACTTTTATTAAAGCTGCGGTTGAAAAGGTGAAAGAACTTAAAAATCTGATCAATAAAAACGAAGCTAACACCATTATTGAAGTGGACGGTGGTGTCAATACACAAACCGGAGCCGATTTAGTTGCGGCAGGTGCTGATGCATTGGTTGCCGGGAGTTTTGTTTTTAAATCTGATAATCCAAAACAGACCATTGACGATTTGAAAGCACTTTAAGCTTTTAATCTTCCAGCCTTTCTTTTTCTGATTCATCAATGACAATTCCTGACATTGATCTATCTCTTAATTTACCAAAACTCCACTCTAATGTGAGCATAAAGCTTCTTGTGTCTTGCCATGAACGGTAGCTTACATCAAATGCAGGCATGGCAGATTCACCACGTTCAACATACTGTTTGAAGATATCAAAGACATTGAATCTCACAGATAATGCTTTATTGAAAAACTTACGCGATACGCCAGCATAGAAATAATGCATAGGTTGCAAACTGAAAAATCCCTGAGCTCCGGGAACAGTGTATTCATAAGAAATTTCAATATCACAGATTTTTGGTATTCTGAACTCATTCCATAAACTCACATATAAGGTAGGTTTCGTATTCACAACAATTTGGGCATCATCTTCAATTTCAAACGAGTTAAATGTGTAAGAAAATGAATTGAAGGTAGTCCACCAGCTTAATTCGTAAGGAAGTACAATTCCAATGTTATACAATTCAGCTGATTTCACATTGTCTTCAATGGCACTGAACGTATTAGTGCCCGGATTTTGAACCACGCTTAAGTATATTGGATTAAAGGATTTCGTATAGCTAAAAGAAATAGAAGCATACTCCATGTAAATTAAGCTAAGTTGAGCATTATGTGAAACTGCCGGTAACAAATTTGGGTTTCCTCTAAAAGAAGTAAGTGAATCTATGTACTCAATAAAAGGATCAAGGTCTTGAAATTTTGGACGTTGAATTCTATTTGTATAGGAAGCACCCAAAACTAAATCTGGAGTAAAATTATAATCCAGTTGGATGTTTGGAAAAACATTGTGATAATCTCTATCAATTACACCTACTCCACCAACGTACGAATCTCCTTTGGTAATTGTCCATTCATATCTCAATCCTATTTGATAATCTAGTTTTTTAAGACTACCACTCAATTCAGAGTAAGCACCTGCCACATTCTCATGATAATCAAACTTATTGTAATAAGATGAATCCGTTATCCATCCATTTGTGGTCTCAGCTTGAAAATCAATTCCACTATTATTGGTAACGTAACTGTTTTTAATACCTGCAGCAAAGCTTACTTTATCATTAAATTTCTTTAACAAATCAGCCTGAGCCATAAAAACTTCAATTCCAGAACTGCTGGTACTCTTATAGCGATTAGATTGTGTACTATTAAAATCTGTTTGTTGCCAAATATCTCCTTCTCCAGAAAAATTGAAGTTGGTGTATTGACCTGCTATTCTGAAATCACTACCCAATGAATCTATTGTATGCACATATCCGGTTGAAACGGAATGGGAAAATCTTTTAGGAACATTTACTGTCGTACTACTTATCAAACCTTGATAAACGCTATCCTCATAAACTTTGTTAGAATTGTCAACATCCACAATAAACTTCTCTCTTGAAAAACTATAGTTTAAAAAGATTGTATTGGCAGAATCAATTCTAAAATCATTATCTACCCATACCCAACTGTCAAATCTATGATCAGTAACACGCAGCACATCATTTTCAAGATCTATCACAGGATTTGATTTTATTGTGCGATAATAAGACTCTTCTTCGTGTAATCTTCCGGTATATTGTCCAGCTCCAATGTAGGTTGAAAACCAATCCTTTCTGTATCTAAACCTGCCCCAATAAGCCGCTTGTTCTTCAGTTCTCTTCATTCCTCTTAATCCCAAAGAACCTTCATAGCCATTATAAGTACCTTTTACAGTTATTATCTCAATTACAGCATTTCCCTCTGCATCATATCTGGCTGAAGGATTTTCAATCACCTCAATTCTGCTTACATCATTAGAAGATAGAGAGGATAACATATCCAATGAGATTATTCTTTGACCATCCAGATAAATAATAGCAGGGCCTTTACCAACTACAATTACTTCATCATTTGATTTTACAATCACATTAGGAGTACTTCTCAATAAATCTCTTACTGTTCCCCTATCTGCCAACATGCTCTCCTCAACATTGACAATTAATTTTCCTGGTGCTCTTTCAAAAGGAGGTTTACGATATACAACTTCAACGATATTCAAATCGGTTGATTTGGTACTCAACTTTATTTGTTCCAGTTCTACAATGTTATTTTCATCAGGAATCAATGTTGTTTTTAGATAATAGGCGTCATGAGCATATGCCGTAACTTTAATTAAAACTTCTTTGTCAGCCACTCCTTTTAGCTCTACTTTTCCTTCCCAGACATCAACTCCTTTGATAATGGTTGAATCATTTGGGTTCAAGAGTATAAAATTTCCAAATTCAATTGGTACTCCTACTGAATCAACAACATTGGCTTTGATTGTAAAGGTAGTTTGGCTAAAAGTATTGGCAACTGAACAACATATAATAACGAAGCCAATAAAAAATTGGAGGGTTAACTTTTTCATCTTTTTTGGGTAGTAGACTTGAATAAATATACGAAAGTTTTGACTTTTTAGTATAGCAATCATACACGCTAAATATTTCCTTTATGGAATACTTAACCCGAATGCATCAATAAAATGAACTTTTCATTTTGTGAGTTGTAAATACTAAAAAACTTGAGCTATGATTTCTATTCCCAATCCTTGTAATGAAGACTTTGATGCAATGGCTCCTACCAAGAGAGGAAACTATTGTACTAAATGCAATACGGATACATTTGATTTTAGAAAATTAAGTGATATCGAAGTTTATAAAATTTTAGATGCACATCAAAATGAACACATTTGTGGGCAATTTGAAAATGAACAATTGCGTAGGATAGGAGCCAATTACTCGCATTGGAAAAATCAAACAGAACGCACATTTCAAAGCAAGTTCTTATTAGCCTGTGTATTTGTTTTTGGATTGAGTTTGTTTAGCTGCGACAATGAAGACAAAACAGTTATTGAAAATATTCAATTAACTGAAATGGCAGAAAATGAAGAAGGGGTTCTTACATATATAAATACTGATTTGTCAAACGAAACTATTGATCTATTGGACTATGTGGGTGAAGTGGAGTCAGTTGAAATGTCAGAGATATTTGAAGTAGAAGAAATTATTTGTACCACTGCAGGAGTAGTGGATGTTTATCAAGAGGAACCTTTGATTGTAGAATCTTATACCCGCGGTGTCATAGCAGGAATGATTGCTCAAACGCCAAGAATAATAACAATTGTTGAAGGAGGTACAGATACTACTGAAGAATCAACACTGGCAGAACCGATTGTTATAGATCCGGATTACTTTGAAGCAAAAGCTTTTCCTAATCCAACTACAGACAATGCTCAACTGGCTGTAGAAATTGATAATGAAGCGCAATTTGACATCACATTATATAACATGAATGGACAATTGGTAAGAAACATTCATAATGGACTATTACCATCCGGCAGACAATTATTTGATTTACAATTGAGTGAATTGAATTCTGGAATGTATATCGTAAGAGTAATTTCAGGTGAACAAGTTGAAACTGTCAAGGTTCAAAAAGTAAATTAAAAGTTGGGGTTAGTGCCGCATTGGCGGTTTTTTCATGCATGAATCTTAAGGATTCATTTTGAGGGATAAATGGAGGTAGGGATACCTCCATTTTTTTTGAACCTTTTTTAAAAGTGGTTGTACTGATTTTTGAAACTAATTAAAACAGCTATGAAAAATATCAGCATTCCAACACCTTGTCACGAAAACTGGGAAGATTTTACACCAACTCAAAAAGGTGCTTTCTGCGGATCTTGTCAAATTGATGTATTTGATTTCAGTAACAAAAGTCCCAATGAAATAAAACAAATCCTAAAGGAAAATGCAGGTAAACACCTGTGTGGAAGATTTAAAAAATCACAGTTGGATGAATTGAATGATAATTTTTATGCCTGGGAAAATCAGAGTCCCAGATCTTTTCAAAGCAAGTTTCTTTACGCTTGTTTAGTCGCTTTTGGTATGACATTATTTACCTCTTGTGAAACGAGCGATACACAAATGATAACAGATTTTACAAGTAGTTTTAATATTACTGCTTCTACTGGATCTTCAGAGTCAATTACAACATTCACAATTGACAAAGACACTACCAAAAAAATTAAACCGGATAAACATCATGTAAAAGGCAAAATAGCTTACACATCAGAACAAGAAGAAGAATTTGTAATTCCTGAATTGTTACAAGTAGAAGACACTACTGAACAAGAAGTGGAAATAATGATGCTAGGAGAAATTGCTATTGCTCCAGAATCAAATATCTATTGTACTCCTGATATACCAGAAGATACATTAGTGGATGTTGTTGAGGATACGCTCTATGATGACCAAATGATAGATGGAGAAATTGAACTTACTCCTGAATTTATAACGTATGTTGAAGATTCCATTAAAGATGTTGACAATGAAGCTACTTTGATCATTAACAAAATGACAGAGATTACCGAAGGACAAGTATTTGAAACCAAATTGTTTCCCAATCCCACAACTGATTTGTCAAACTTTGTGTTAAATGTTCAAAAAGAAACTGACTTTGACATCTACTTATATGCTTTAAATGGTAAGCAAATTAAACACATCTATAAAGGTGAATTACCAGTGGGTGAGCGCAAATTCCAAATCGATTTAGCTAAGTTCAGCTCAGGCAGTTATCTACTTGTAGTACAAACAGATACACAAAAAGAATCCTTAAAGATTCAAAAATTATAAAATTACAGCTATCCTTTTCAGATTTGATACGTATTAAGAGGTAGAAAAGACAATTTTATTTACCTTTTTTATGCGGTTACCATCCAGAAACGTACCCAGGTGGTCTATTTTCTTAGTGGATTTAGCGATAGCTACTGCTGCACTACTGGTAGCTTATATGGTAAGATTCGACACTACTGATCTTCCTATAGCAACCGAGTACCACATTTTTATATCAGGATTACCAATTTATTTATTGGTTAGAGGAGTTATGTTCCTGATTTTTGGTGTGCACAAAGGGATGTTAAGGCATACAGCTACTGCAGATGTTAAAAAGGTAATTCTTTCTACAACTCTTGGTACACTCGTAATGGTGGCCATTTCATTCTTTAAATTCAAAATCTATCAGGACAGTTACTTATTTCCGAGTTCTGTAATCATTGTTGAATACTTTGTGTGTATTTCTTTCTTACTGGTTTTCAGATTTGCTGTAAAACTCGTTTACATGGAAGAGTTGAAAAGAGACAAAGATCAAATTCCGACTGTAATTTATGGAGCCGGCACTTATGGTTTAATTACCAAACACACAGTAGAAAAAGAAGCAAAATTGGCTGGGAAAATTGTGTGTTTTATTGATGATGACAATTCTAAAACCGGTAAGTCTCTGGAAGGATTGAAAATATACAATAGCAAGTCACTAGATAAAATTATAGAAACGCATGAAATCAAGCGTTTAATTATGGCTATTAAAGAGCCGATTAAAACAAATAAAAGAGCTGTAATTGATACTTGTTTAGCCAATAACGTTGAGATTTTAAATGTTCCACTTCCTACTGAATGGATCAATGGAGAATTTACGACGGGGCAAATCAAGCCAATTAAAATTGAAGATTTGTTAGGAAGAGAATCTATTAAGTTAGATTCAAACCGATTGAAATCGGAATTTAAAAACAAAACTATTCTGGTTACCGGTGCAGCAGGAAGTATAGGTAGTGAAATTGTAAGGCAATTAACTGCTTTGGAACCTGAAAAAATTATCATGCTTGATCAAGCCGAATCTCCTTTATATAATTTGGAGATGGAGTTGAAAGAAAAAGATGTATTTGATTTAACAGAGAGTGTAATTGCTGATATCAGAAACTTTCAAAGGGTAGAAAATGTATTCAATACATTTAAACCTGACATTGTATTCCATGCTGCTGCCTATAAACATGTTCCGCTAATGGAGGATAATCCTTCAGAAGCTATCCTTACAAACGTACAGGGAACTAAAAATCTTGTTGATTTATCAATTGAGCATAAGGTCAACAATTTTGTTCTTATATCTACAGACAAAGCTGTAAACCCTACAAACGTAATGGGGTGCTCAAAACGAATTGCAGAAATTTACGCTCAATCTGCCAATTCAGTATCAGACACTAAGTTCATCACTACTAGATTTGGTAATGTATTAGGATCAAATGGATCTGTTATACCATTGTTTAAAAAACAAATTGAAGCAGGTGGACCTTTAACGGTTACGCATGAAGATATTACCAGATTTTTTATGACCATACCAGAAGCTGTTTCTTTAGTATTGGAAGCAGAATTGATGGGAGAAGGCAAAGAGATATTTGTTTTTGACATGGGAGAATCTGTTAAAATTTATGACCTTGCTAAGAAGATGATTAAGCTAAGTGGTTTAGAACTTGGTAAAGACATTGAAATTAAGATCACAGGTTTAAGACCTGGCGAAAAATTATATGAGGAATTGTTGACCAATGAAGAAAATACCCTTCCTACACATCATCCTCAAATTCTAGTTGCCAAAGTAAGAGAATATGATTTTGAAGAAATTTCAAATAGCATCTCTGAATTGGTAATGCTTTTCGAATATCAGAATAACGAAGAAATCGTTAAATTCATGAAATGGGTTGTACCTGAATACAGAAGTAACAATTCAGAATTCGAAAAACTTGATAAATGATCAAAGTTCCAATACAAGTAAGGTTTGCTGATTGCGACATTGCAGGCCATATTCACAACGCCGTTTATTTACATTACTTTGAATCTGCTCGCATGCACTTTTTTGTATCGCAGTTAGGAATGGAATGGGATTGGAGAAAAAACGGAATTATTTTAAAGAAAAATGAAGTGATTTACCACTCTCCGGGTCAATTGCAAGATCAATTAATTGCAGAGGTAGGATGTTCCCATTTAGGTAACTCAAGCTTTACTTTGTATTATAAGATTATCAACCAGGATGGAATTTTAAGAGCAGAAGGCAGTTCAGTGATAGTATGTATGGATTACATCAATGGAACTACACAAGCTATTCCTACAGAAATGCTTACGGCATTGAAAGCACATCCTACAGGATAATTGAAAGTCAATACAGCATCAATTTTGAAGTATTATTGTTAATTTAAAGCAGGATTTTGAACTTTCAAATTGAGCAAACACAAGAATTATGCGTCACATTACAGCTATCGTAACCATCTTATTAATGTCTAACTTATCATTTGGTCAGGATGGATTTAAAACAATCGATCAATCTGCACAAAAAAAAGAAAACGAACCACCTAAGTGTCGTGATCTTAGATTTAGGATTGTTCCTAATTGTGTGGAGACTGTTTATCCGGACGAAGATCAAGGAGGAGCTATGATGCATAAAAAATCCGGTAAACCTTTTACAGGTTCTTGTATTATGTGTCATTATAACGGAAACCTGGAGATGTTTTTAACTTTTCAGGGAGGGTTTGCTGTAGGCGTGGATACTGTATGGTATGAAAACGGGAATCTTCAATTAATAAGATCACATGACGTAAACGGAACAGGTAAAGAAAACGGAACCTGGAAATTGTATCGTGCCAATGGAAGTTTGAAATGGGAAAAGACCTACGTAATGGGAGCAGAAAATGGAGAGTCTCGTTATTATTATCCTGATTCAAGTTTGCAAAAAATTGAAACTTGGAACATGGGAGAATTAGACGGTAGAAAACAAGAGTTTTATCCCAATGGGACGTTGAAGAAAGAAATCATGTACGGTAATGGAGATTGGAATGGAAAATACATTACTTACTTCGATAACGGATTGGTTGAATCAGAGCAGCAATTTGAAAAAGGTAAAAAAACAGGCTTGAGTAAATACTATTATGACAATGGTGAATTGTTGTATGAAGAAAATCACGAAAATGGTTGTCTTGAAGGAGAATCAAGAAGATTTTATCCAAAAGACAAACGAATTTGGACCGTAGAAAACTATTCAAAAGGAATCAGAGATGGGGTTTTTGAAGAGTATTATAATTCTGAGAAAAACACTATAAAATTCAAAGGAGTTTACAAGAAAGGTTCTTTGGTTGAAGAGCATTATTTTGACGAGTTTGGAGAAGAAACTGAAAAGCCTGAATCGGCAAAAAATCCTTTCTTGACTAAACAAGAGCAAGATGACGTTAAAAACTGGCCTGAATATCCTACTGATGACTTTTTAAAAGAAAAAGGAGTGGACAGAAAAACTTATGATAAGGCTCGTAAAAATTACATGAAGAAAAAGAGTAAGCAAAAAGAAAATCCAGCGAACTTAACAGGTTGCTAAGGCTACTTTTGATTTTTGTACCAATCAATTGTCTTTTTGATTCCTTCTGAGAATTCGTATTTAGGCTTATAAGATATTTGCTCTATGGCTTTTTTAATATCTGCCAAACTACTAGAGATGTCCCCTACCCTTTTATCTCTATGGATTGGATCTAAACCACTTTGAATATGAGCCTCAATATTTTCGTAAAGTTCATTCAACGAAAGCTGGTTACCCATAGCAATATTGAAGATGACATCTTTTGCATTATCTGAGTTAGCCGCGGCACAAATATTCGCCTCCACTACATTTTGAACGTAAGTAAAATCTCTAGAAATCTTTCCGTCACCATTTATAAAACAAGGCGAACCATTTAAAAGATTAGTGATGAAAATAGGAATTACAGCAGCATAAGGCCCATTAATGTTTTGCTTTGGACCATAAACATTAAAATACCTTAAGCCAATAATATCCATGTCATACAGATCTGAAAATACTCTGGCATAAAGTTCATTAGTGCGTTTTGAAACTGCATAAGGAGATAATGGATTACCCGTTAACTCTTCTTGCTTTGGTAAATGTTCATCATCCCCATAAATTGATGAAGAAGATGAATAAATCACCTTTTTAACATGACACTTTTTTGCTGCTTCTAACACATTTAAAAAGCCTGTCACATTCACTTCATTTGTTTTAAGTGGATTGTCAATACTACGCGGAACGCTTCCTAAGGCTGCCAATTGAAAAACAATATCTGCTCCATTAAATACATTAACACAAGTATCTAATTCTGTGATACTACCTGCTACAAATTGAAAATTGGGAAGATCATTGAATTCCTCAATATTATCTAATGAACCCGTTGAAATATCATCCAACACAATTACCTTTTTAGCATTCAGCTGTAGCAATGTTTCTACCAGATTAGAACCAATAAAGCCGGCTCCTCCAGTTACAACACATATTTTACCTTCAATATATTTCTTTACTTCAGCTGTTAACATCAATACAAATAAAGGGCTAATTCATTTTAAATATTCTGTATTCTGATTTATTTCTTAGGATTCAATTGTTAATTAACAACAATTTGAACTGCCTTAAAGTTCTTTTTTACTTCAAAAATGGAACTGCTTTTTTGATCAGGTTTTTCAAATCTTCTGAAAGATTAAAAAAGTAAGCTACCCCTACAAAGACAGCCGTAAAAGATACAGCATTGATAATTATTTTAATTGAAGGAGTTGCATCATAATCAATAAAATGAGCAGCTAAAATGAAAAGTAAACTGAATATTGCAGCCTTTAAAAACTTTGAGTCAAATGGTTGAAATCCATATGTCTTCACCAGAAAAAACCAACGCATAAAATTTACTAAAATCATAGCAGTCATTGTAGCTAAAGCTGCTCCTTCTAAACTATATAGTTGAATAAAAATATAATTTAAAATAGTTACGAATACAGCAAGTGATAAATTAAAATAAGTGTTGAATTTGAATTTTTTAGAAGTACCTATTATGTTAGCATTTACCCCTGTAGCAAGCTCAACCAACAATCCTATCCCTAAAAAGAAGAAAACATACTTATTTGCATTATAAAGCAAAGACTTATCTCCGGGTAAATAATGAATAGCGGGTTCAAGACAAGCCCAACCAACGCCAAGTAAAAAGGTTCCTATTAACAATTGATTCAAGCAACTCTTTTTGTAGACCTCATCAATATTATCAATATCATTATTCTTCCATGATTCTGCCAAAACAACTGTTGAAATTCTTCCAAGTGAACGAGAAGGAATAGACATTAATCTCGCAGCAAAGAAATAGGTAGAATAAACCCCTAATGCCTCCAATGAAATTAGTTTATTCACCATTAAACTATCTATGTAAAATATAATAGAATTTGATGCTCCCATCAACACACCGAATCCAATGTATTGGAATATTTCTTTTCGAATTTCAGGCTGTCTAAACTCCTTTGAAGGGAGCGTAATACTAGTTGTTTTAAACAAACCATAAAAGGTGATAATTAAGCCCGGAATGCACAGAGAAGATACGAACACCAAAGTAAGGTGGTCAAAGTTGAGCCAAGAAAGCGCAAACCCCATCAAACCCAACAACAATAATACTTTAGAAACTAAACCATCTAAAAATGCTCCTAACACGGTATTCATCAACATACCGGCATAACCATCCATGTTTCTGAACAAAACTCTAAAAAAGATAAGAGGAAAAATAAAAATGACAAAACTGCTGTAGTTGCCATAAACATCTGAATTTGGGAGTAAATAATCCTTGAGGAAGTAATAGGCAATAAAGGACATTCCAATACCGATAAAGGATAAAAATATCCCTAGCAAAAAGAATCCGTTATGTCCATTGCTATCATTTCTAAATCTAGGGAATAGACGGGCTAAAATCTGATCAAATCCAAGAGAGAATATTGTCATGAACATTCCTGAAACAGCATCCAGCAAGGTTAAAAAACCAATTTGCATCTCAGACAATATCACAGGCATTGACAATCTGGAAACTGCGCCAAATCCCGCACCAATAAAAGTTACTATGGTACTACGTAATGCCTGTTTTTGAATAATTCCCAATTGAATTCCAGTTTACTTAAACATGTCTAATGAAAGTGGTGTTCCTTTAGCAGCATCTACAACAAAAGTTTTGCCTAAAGCTTCTTTATAATACTTTGGATGCAATCCAAATCCCGGACGCACCGACTTAATATTTTCTTTCGTCACTACATCACCAGATTTAACATCAGCAGAAATATACAATGAACGAGAAAAATCACGTTGCCCTTTCATTTTATCATTGGTGACAAATTTGTTGACACCTACCATTTTTTCAGCCAATCTAACTGCATCAACCATTTCTTTAAATTCTTTTTCATCTAAAGAAAAATGTGAATCAACACCACCTTCAGATTTATCCAAAATAAAGTGTTTTTCAATTACAGTTGCCCCATATGCTATTGACATAACCGGTGCTACAATACCTAGAGTATGATCTGAAAAACCAGGTGTAACATTAAACTTATCGGCAATTGTAGCAATTGCTGAAAGATTAGCCTCATTTGGATCCGTTGGGTACGCAGAAGTACATTTGAGCAAGATAATATCGTTGTTATTCTGTCTTCTGCAAGCATCCAATGCCAATTCAATATCTTCTACTTCAGCAATTCCTGTTGAAATAATAATAGGCTTACCTTTTGAAGCGGCATATTCAATTAAGGGAATATCCGTGATCTCATAAGAGGCAATTTTATACGCAGGAACATCAAACGTTTCTAACAAATCAATTGCCGTAAAATCAAATGGAGATGAAAAACAAATCAAACCTTCTTCTTTTGCAGTTTCAAAAAGTGGCTTGTGCCAATCCCAGGGCAAATGAGCTTCTTCGTATAAATCAAACAAATATCTTCCATCCCAGGCAGTTCCATGCTTAATTTTAAATTGATCATTTTTAACATCAAGCGTAATAGTGTCAGCTTTATAAGTTTGAAGTTTGATACAGTCTGCTCCTGCTCGTTTTGCAGCTCTAACAGTTTCTTTAGCAATTTCAAGGCTACCATTGTGATTTGCCGACAACTCAGCTATAATGAATGTTTTACCTTTTCCTATTTCAAAATCTCCTATTCTCATCTTGTAAAAATCATAATTTTTGTAAAAGCTCAGGAGTCAACTCATCCAGTGATTTTATTGACAACATTGCATCAAACCCTTTTTCTGCTTTATAATTACTATACGGGCCAGTTAAAACTCTTATTGTTTTGAATCCATTTTTATTTAAGTTAACAAAGTCTTTTTTTGGATTATCTGCAATATAAACCAGATCTGCAGGTTGAGCTTTTTCCCATTGTAAAATCTTGTTAAAACAATAAATACTTGGTTTGGCATTTTTTACACCATAATTGTGAGTAGGCATTGCCTTTTTAAAGTATTTTCTAATTCCCAGATGATCAATCTTCTTTGTTTGCACCACTTTATTGCCATCAGTCACCAAATACATTGGATACTTTTCAAACCTTTTAAGGCAATCTTTTCCGGCTTTATGTAATGATATTTTTGGATTGTGAAGCCTGTAAACAGTTAAGCAACTTTTCACCATTTTTTTTGAGTACAAATTGAATTTCTTCAGACCCAAATCAAACACTTTGCCTCTTCCCTCTTTATCAAGAATATCAATAAACTCTTTGTAAACGACATCTTTATCTAATCCTTTGTTTTGTTTTGACACAAAGTTGGCTACTGCCATAAAACCACTTTTCACATAAGTGATCTCCTCATACAATGTATCATCCAAATCAAAAACAATTATCATAAATACATGTCTTTAGGATATCTAATTTGTGTGACATCCTTGAATGATTTAATAAATGGATAATTGCTAATATTTTCTCCTATTGACTCTAGATAGAACCAATAAAAGGTATCCAAACCACACTGTATGGACAACATAGATGCTCCGCCAACTCTTGCATTACACTCAATCAACTGCATTTTTTCTTTCTCGTCAATAAATGCTTGAAACGTAAGATGTCCCTTAAATGATTCTTGTTTAATAAAATCTGTAATAGTTGAAGTTATTGAATCACTATTAAATGTCTTGGTGATTTGAGATTCACCATTTACCACTTTCACTCTTCTTCTTGGAATGATTCCCTTTACCTCACCGTTTTGATCAATATAAGCGTCAATGGAAATCTCTTCTCCCTTTACATAAGGTTGAAAAATGGGGGATTCTAAAGTTTTTGCGTGTTCAATTGCAGCTGCTTTATCTAAATTCAATCCGATAGATAATGAACCTGCACCAAAGCGTTCTTTTACAACAAAAGTATCTGCGTTTAACTGATCAACATCTTCAGTAGCTTCAATTACCAAGTTGGCCACTTTGTTATACTGTGCAAATTTTAATTTATCAAGACTAAAATCAATTGTTTTAGGATCAGACACCATCACATTGATTCCTGCCAATTTTAATGCTGCTTTTGCTTCAGAAAAATATGGAAGTTCTCCATCTCTGGTAGGGATGATAACACCTATATTTTGTTCTTTACAGTATTTTATCAAATCATCTACTGATAAGTTTTTTAATGCAGGCATCAACCAAAATTCATCTACAAAATATCTTCCCAAACAATCTCCGTCAATATCAGCCCCATATACTTTTGGTTGATCACTGATTTTCTTCACAGCATCTTTTACAGCAGTAACCAATGGAACTTTCTTTGAAATACTTGTCACCAATACATTTGGCAAACTCACCTCAGTTTTAACTTCTCTGTTTTTCTCAAACTCAATGATATCAGGAATAGTATTTTCCAAATCTCTTTCAGGTACCCAGTTCAGGGTATTCTGTAAAAGGGTTACATCCGCCTGAGAAGCTTCGTAAGGAATATCCGAATCCACATTCTCCGCCTCCATATTTGGGAAATGCTGTCTAAGAATATCAATTAACTCAGATACTCTTCTTGGTCTTCCTGTTCCCAAATTGATGATTCCTTCATAATTTGACAAACCTAACCTTAACAATCCTTTAGCGGAATCTTCAGCATACAAATAGTCAAAAATCCCTTCAGGACGATAAATAAAAATCTTTTTATTATTCAATAAATCTCTTACCCAACGCGATATGACATCTCTAGAATTTCTACCATATCCTCTATAAATTCTTGCACAAACAGACGTAAATTGATCTCTTTTGAATTGACTTAAAAACTCCAATTCAATTTCGTGAGCCAATTTTGCCATTCCCGTTAAATTTCTTGGATTAATAGGATCGGTCTCTTTTAGCCTCACAGCATTTTCTTGTGGCTGATCAAAATTGTAAAGTTTCTTATCGTAAATCAAATAGCTTGATGGAAAAACAACTCGTTTTAAAGCAGGCACATTTCTCATCAATGTCATTAGGTGATTACTCAACCTTACATTGTGCCAAAAATTCTCTTCCCAATGCTCATACGTTTCAGTTGAACGCTCAAATGTAGCAGCCAAATGAATGAAAATTTCCGGGTTAAATTCATTAAGTTCTTCTTGAGTAATATAATTAAGATCTCCTCTACGGTATTTAATCTTTGAAGGGAAACTATCCGGAATTGGTTCTAAATCTCCTGCCATTACAACAGCCCCATAATTCACCAAAATAGGAATCATCTCTCTTCCAATTACTCCGGCGGCTCCACTTACAAAGACTCTTTTATTTTTATATTCCTCCATAATCTTTTCTAATAATACCGTGCATTATTGAGTCGTGAAACTCATTGAATTCTCTAATATGCTGTCTTAATACTCCTTCTTTAACAAAACCATTCTCCTCAAGGATACTTATATGATAATGTCTAAAATCATAAGTTTCTGTGAACACTCTATTGAATTTCATTTCTTCAAAAACTAACATTTTGATTAGCGAAATAAAGCTAGACATACATGTTTTGTAATGTTTTTCGTCTGCTGCGATTTTATCATCAACTAAAAATGACATTTCAGCTCTTAAATCTCTCCATGAAATATTCACCAAGCCTCCATAACCTATCAGCTGATCATTTTCCAAGAAACTGAATAGCAATTGCGTTGGTTTCTCCTGTTCAAATAAAGGTGCCACCACCTTTTCAAAGTAGTTTTTTTGATCTTCAGGAGTTAAAGTCCTTTGCTGTCTTAAAACAGACATTTGATTATTTCGCCATTGCCTAATAGATTCCATATCTTGAAACCTAATAGGGGTAATGACAAAATCACCTTTATCAAAAACATTATTATTAAGTGCACTGAATTGCTTCATCATTTTGTAAAAAAGCCAATTAATTGTCTTCCTTGTCCAATTTTACCCATTGCATCATAGAAATCAATTAAATCATTCATGTCACCCGAATTATCATTCAAAAAGTTCTCAATGAAGATTCTGGATTGATGCGCATATTTACCAACTTCTTTGTTTTTGCTATAATTAGCAACTTCATTGGCCAAAAACCATTCGATAGGAAAATCTGAGATAACTTTATGAGCGTTCCAGTTTACGGATTTACACAAATTGATCAAACTGTCTTTTGAGAAATAAGACAAGTGATCAGGTAATGCCACCCAATAATCACGTTCAATTTTACCTGATTCTTTCAATGCTTTTTGCAATTTGGAAAAATCATTGGGAACTTCTATAACTAGCATTCCCCCATCATTGGTTAAATTCAAGCATGATTTTAACAACGATTGAGGATCAATAACATGTTCCAATACATTATCCAACCAAATTAAATCATACTTATTTCCAGCTTGTTCTAATTGGTTCAAAGAATCAAATACATTTCCCTGAATCAGGTGATCTGCTAAATGAGGATGATTTGATGATAATCCAAAATCACTAAAATCAATTCCTTTAACCTGCCATCCTTTTTTGAAATAATAGTCCATTGTGAAGCCTTCTCCACAACCAACATCCAAAAGCGAAGCAGATTCTTTTTTTAGGATTGATTCTATTACGTGATCTTTTTGGGCAATTTTGTTTCTAAAATACTGAAGTTCTTCAGCTGAATAGCTAGACCTGTATGTAGCATTTTCTTCTTGATAATACTTTTCTTCATAGTATGATCTAAGCTCTTCTTCTGAAGGTTTAGGAGTTACTTCATAATATCCAAAGTCAGTATTTAGTTTTATCTCAGAACTCATTCATTAAGCTTTGACACAAAGCTACTATAAATGCATAAATATTGAAGTTTATTTGTTGAAACTGTATTTGAATTCTGCAATCTCCCAATCTGTTTCATTATCGATATCCTGTGCTTCCAGATCTGAAATTTCTATACAAGATGTATTACTTGTCCACATGGTACCTGCATTGATTATCACCTGAGGAACAAAAAAATAAAATTGACCTGCATCATGAAAAGCAGGCTCCAAATCTTGAGATCTTGCCAGCATATTCTCCGGTTGAAACATTTCAATTTTATCGTCTTTTATCTTCAGCGCTCTTTGAATAGGGAAACTAAACCTCAATACAGGGAATACGGCATCATAGCTGTTTGAAATTAACTTTTCTCTAGCCTCTATTAATCTTTTTTCACTAACAAAAGGAGCTGTAGGATAAATGCAACAAGCGATATCAAATTCCTGCCCTTTTTGCTTATACATCTCAAAGACCTCTTTTAAAACATCTACTGTAGTGGCAAAATCATTGGCATTTTCTTCACTTCTAAAAAATGGAACTTTAGCACCATACTCTTCGGCAATCCTGGCAATTTCAGGATCATCTGTTGAAACCATTACTTCATCAAATAAACCCGAATTTATGGCGGTTTCAATTGAATAGGCAATTATAGGTTTCCCTAAAAAATCGCGGATATTTTTTCTTGGAATTCTTTTACTCCCACCTCTGGCCGGTATGACGCAAAGACTTTTCATGACAAAAAACTCAATACATTATTAATCACGTAATCTTGTTCTTCATCCTTTAAAGTTGGATACATTGGAAGACTAATACACTTTTGATAGTAGCTCTCCGCATTGCCCAAATTCGCCCCATCATACCCAATATTTTTGTAATAAGGTAAAGTATGAACAGGGATATAATGTATTTGAGCAAATATTCCGGCACTTCTCAAGTGATTATAAAGTTCTTTTCTTTGCTCAACCTCAATTACAAATAAGTGATGGGCATTTAAAAAATTGTTAGGTAGATGCTGAAACTTAACTTTTCCTTCAAAAGCTCTCTTATACTTTTCAGCTATTTCATTTCTACGATCAACTCCTGCAGGATTCTTTTTCAGTTGCGTAATTCCCAGCGCAGCTTGCATATCTGTTAGTCTGTAGTTATATCCCAAGCTTTGCATCTCGTAATACCAACCACCATCATTTTGAGACATGTTTTCTTTGGTAATACCATGAGTACGTAGCACAGATAGCTTCTCAAAAATTGCCTTATTGTTAGTTGTTAACATTCCTCCTTCGCCACAAGCAATATGCTTTACGGGATGAAATGAAAACACAGTAATATCGCTGTAAACACAACTTCCGGCTTTGATTTTTTGACCATGGCTATCTGAAAAATAGGCTCCAGGTGCATGGCATGCATCTTCTATGATCCATAAGTTGTGTTCATCTGCCAGTTTTCTAAAAGCTTCCGCATCTATAGGTAAACCGGCAAAATCAACCGGAATAATCCCTTTAAAAAAACCCTTAGGTTTTGATTCTATTAGCTTTCGACAGGCATCAATGTCAAGTAAATAGGTTTCAGGATCAATATCTGCAAACCAAACTTCTCCACCAACATATCTTACACAGTTTGCAGAAGCTGCAAAGGTGATTGGAGTTGTAATTACTCTTTCTCCTTTTTTCAACCCCAGGGCCATAACAGCAATATGAAGGGCAGCCGTTGCATTGCTAACAGCTACTGCATAATCAGCATCCACATAAGCAGCAAATTCTTGCTCAAATTCAGCGATTTTTGGTCCTTGCGTTAGAAAATCAGACTTCAGGGTACTAATAACCGCATCAATGTCATCTTGATCAATGTTTTGTCTACCATATGGAATTTTATACTCGGACATTACATTACTTCAAAAGAAGGATCTACGTGCTCTTTTATTAATTCTCTCAACGTTTCAACGGTTTCCCATTGCTCATTATTCCCTGAATTATAAGTAAATCCGGCAGGAACCGATTTAGCACCCATTTTTTGAACAAATTCAGGAGTGCTCCAATTTGTAACCGCAGGTAAAATCACATAATATTTACCAAGGTCATAAGTATAAAATGAATCAGAAGTTGTAATCATTTCTTCATGAATTTTTTCACCAGGTCTGATTCCTACTTCTTTATGTTCTACACTTGGAGCAATTGCTTCTGCTACATCTGTAATTTTATAAGATGGGATTTTAGGAACAAAAATTTCTCCACCCCATGCATGTTCTAAAGCATGCATCACCATATCAACTCCACCGTCAAGTGAAATATTGAATCTGGTCATTGTTTTATCTGTAATTGGAAGGAAACCTTCTTTTCTTTTGTTTAAAAAGAAAGGAATAACAGAGCCATTAGATCCCATCACATTTCCATATCTAACTACAGAAAATTTAATTGGGTTAACTCCTTTAATATTATTTGCTGCAACAAAAAGTTTGTCAGATGCAAGTTTAGTGGCTCCGTATAGGTTGATTGGAGCGGCAGCTTTATCTGTAGACAATGCCACTACCCTTTCTATTCCCGAATCCAATGCTGCATTGATTACATTTTCTGCTCCTAACACATTTGTTTTAACACATTCCATTGGATTGTACTCAGCCAAATGAACGTGTTTCATAGCAGCAGCATGAATTACATAATTGACACCTTTAAAAGCTCTTTTAAGCCTGTCATAATCTCTAACATCCCCAATAAAATATCTAATTCTTGGATACTTTTCCTGAGGAAACTCCTGGGCCATTAAAAACTGTTTTTGCTCATCTCTTGAGAAAATTACCAAACGTACATTTGGATATTTTGATAAGATTCTTTTTGTTAAAGCTTTACCTAAGGATCCAGTTCCTCCGGTTATTAAAATAGATTTATCGTTTAAGTCGAAATTTCCCATTATTCTATTAATTCTTACAGCAAGTCAATTAAAGGATAGTCAGCTAAGTTAAAGTAATTTTCATTTAGTTTTTAAATCCTGCGACTTCCAAAATTCCAATAAAGTATCCTTTGTTAAGTTTTGTTCTTTATAAAACCTTTCAATAAAAGGATTGTATTTTGCCTGAAGTTCAGGAACGTGTTCTAATTTATACCTTTTAAAAACCCAATTAAATTTAGAAAACCAAGGCAATTTATTCACTAAACCTATCTTATAAAAAGGCTTCATTATTTTGAAAAACAAATAGAGTCTGAAAAATTCCTTGTTACGCGTATATTTAATCTTTTTCCTATCTATTCTGTGAAGAGTTTCATTAAAATAGAATAGGTTTCTAATATGATTATAGCCATCACCAAAACCTATTGAATTTACAATGATTTCATTTCTTTTGGCTTTTAAATCATCCGTTTCAAAATCGACAATTTTACCGGTATTGTAAAATTCCTGAATGTAATTATTCAATTGTTCAGGATTCCCGGCAATACAACATCCTTGGTAAATATCAACCCTGTCAAAATCAACTTCACTGTTTAAAAAAATTGTTGGTTGACTAGACATTAACCATGTTTCAATTGCGGAGGTAGTTTCAAATCCTAACAATATGTCAGAAACACTTATTAAATCGTGTATATTTTCAACGTGTCCTGTAACGTATAATACATTGTCATAATCTGCCAATTCAGACATTTCATTCAGCTGCTTAACGTTCAATCCAGGATAATACTCAGCCGGGTGTTGTTTTAAAATAAATAATGTGTCAGGATTGGATTCAATGGCATGCTTTAACATATCACGAACAATCACTCTTTGTTCATTAACCCAATTTACTTTGGCTTCTCTTTTATCAGGATCTTGACTTATTTCTACTCTTCCTAATTCATATTGCACTTTACCAAATGCCCATCCAGAATACAAGATAACTTTCTCGAATTTTTCTTTGTTGTATTTGGCTAAAAAGTCAACTTTTTGGGCAAAATCGTACATCACGTACCTGTCAAAACCTGCAGCTCCTGTAAGGACATATTTATCCTTTTGGTCCGGTGCTTTTTCTGACATATATTCAAGTGTCCTTTTTGACCAACACTGAACAAAATCTTGATAAAAATGTCTTTCGTTATTAAAACCAAAAAAATTGTGATTTATGTTCGTATTAAAGTTACCTTCTGAAATAAAACTGTATATCTTGATATTTAATTCATCCGCATATTTAGCAATCTTGTGATAAATAAGTGACCCAATGCAATTAGCAGGAATAATGACAAAATCAGGCTTATGTTTGGTAATTAAGTGAGCGTTCCATTTTAGTTCAAATATCACCTCACAGTTTAAAAAATGTTCTGCAGCAAAGACAATCGGAATAGCAATTTCAACATCTCTTCCAATATCTTCCTGTAAAAAGCATAACCCTTTATATCTGGTAGAATTAAGTTCTTTCATTTAAAATAGTGTCAAGCCAATCTGCAACTTTTTTAGTTTGATTAAAATTAGAAAATTGCTCAAAATTACCTCCTGTGTATGAATCAACTCCATTTTCAAAATTGGTAAACATTTGATCCAATTGGATTTTTAGCTTATCTGCTTCTTCGTACTCAAAACAAGTACCTGAGTTTGTAATGTTTATCAATTCTGCTGCATCTCCTTCCATATCACCAATTAGTAGTATTGGACGCTGGGCTCTGAAGTACTCATACAATTTACCCGGAATTCTGCCTTTGCTATTTTCCTTGTTAACTAAAATTAGTAAGATGTGGGAGTTGATCAACTCTTGAAGTACTCTTTCTCTGCTTACATGACCAGTTAAAATAAGGTTTTCTTCCGGTATAAATTCCTTTATCTTATTGAGAGTAGTTTCTTCAACAGATCCCATCAATTTCAATCTAAAATGTTGTCTAAAGCTTTCTTTCTTCTTTATAAGTTCGCCCACCACTTTTACAAGATTCTCTGGATATCTATCTCCTGCCAGAATTCCTGCATGAACAAGCGTGAATTCTTTATCAGGTACAGGAACTAAATCTTTAAAGTCATCTTCATCATAGCCGTAATAAAGTACATCTGTATTCTTGGCTCCAATATCTTCTAAACCGGCGCTAAAAGATGGACTTGCTGATACTATTTTATCGGCATATTTAAAAGCTTCTTGCTCCAATGCTTTTTGCTTTTTATCAGCCTTTTTACTAAGTGGGAACTTGCTGTAATAATCTACCTGTGTCCAAGGGTCTTGATAATCTGACAACCACGGGATTCCAAATTTCTTTGCTATTTCACAAGCAATAACCGTGTTTGTATGAGGAGGACCATCTGAAAAAATAGCGTCAATTTTGTTCTCCTCTAAATATTTACTCAGAATTTTAACCGAAGGTTTGATCCATCTACTTTTAGCATCAGGAATAAAGTAATTTGCCCTTACCCACATGGCTAATTTTACAAACCAATTTTGTTTCTCAGGTCCAAATACTATATTGTTAACGGATTGCTTTTGACGTCTTATTAGCTTCTTAAAAACTGCCTCAAATTCAACTACAGCACCTCTGATAACCTCTATATTCTCAGGAATATCTTTGAAGTTTGATTGATCTTCAAAAGGATAAGAAGGGTTTTTAACTGTGTAGATTACCGGTTCGTATCCAAACGACCTTAAATACTTCGCAATTTTTAAACACCTTAGTACACCTATCCCTCCTGCCGGTGGCCAATAGTATGTTATTATCAGGACCTTTTTCATTCAGCAGACTCATCCTCTTCAGCTGCAGTATTCTTGGTTTCAAGATAAATTCCAAAACCAATTATTAAGATCATTAATATTGAACCTGTTAAAGCCAAAGTATAAAAAGTGCTTTTGTGCGGAATGTTGTAAACTAACTCTACTACATGATCTCCTGCAGGAACTTCTACAGCTCTTAGCACATAGTTTACTCTTGCAATAGGCACTTCATTTCCGTCTATAGTTGCAGTCCAACCAAGTGGATAATAGATTTCAGAAAAAACCGCCAATTGTTTGTCATCAGATGATGATTTGTAAGTGATTTTATCCGGACTGTAATTCGTCATTTCTATGGTTCCACTTCCTGAATAACTATCTTGAGTCACCACATTTTTGAACTCCTCATTCACAACAGTAGTTTCCCAAGGAACAAAACCTTGTCTATCAGAAGTTGTAACAGTCATTACTCTGATGTATGATGAATCCAATCTTGCATCATATGCCCAATTCCATGCAGGCGAAGCCTCACTTGGCGGAATCAATGATAAATCTGCTGCTTCTGCTTCTTTAATTGGAATATTTTGTTGCATTGTATCAGTTGAAATTGTTCCGTCTTCTAATCTTATCGGATAAACAACTTCTACTAATTCATTACCTGTAATTTCAACGGCATTAACCAATGGTTCATGGTTAATTAATACTTGAAACTCAGCTGAGCCCGGTTTAATTCTAGCTGAATTAGAAGCTTCTAAAGCAAGAATTTCATCATCTGCAGTAGCAACGATATTGATTTCTTTAGCAAACCAAGCATTGCCCATAGCAGTGTAATTTTCTCTTACAAATTGACAAGTTTGATTTCCTGTATTATCCCTTCCGGCATATACCTGATACTTCATGTTTAACATGTCAAGTACAGATGGATTTCCTTTACCAATATGGAATTCAATTAAATCCTGGTATCTACTTAATTTAGCACCATGATATCCTCCAATTGACTTGTGGAAGTATGATACATAAGTAGAATTGAATGCATTACCCATGTCTAATACTCTGAAATTGGTGTTTCTATTCAACACTCTGAATCTCATCCAATCCTTTACTCTTTTCACTTCTCCAGGCTCCATACCATCAAAGCTTTGAGCATTGATTGTTGAGTCAACCCGGAACAATAATTCAGGATTTCTTTGCGCTTCACGGTTAAATATCTCCATATCCCCTGCTCCGGCAGTATAAGGATACTGCTGTTTCCAGGTTTCAACCCATTGTGTGTAGTTTCTACCTCTTTTCTCTGTGTTCAAATATCTTTTATCTACCATCCACATATCAACAAGCACAAGCACAGCAAGGATTCCTGCAAAGGCAAACACATTTTTTAAGATTCCCTTGATGTAGATAAACAATAATCCAAATGCCAAAATAAATAATGACAATGATCTTACTACATCACCTCTAAATATTGAAATACGAACAGATTCTAATTCACCAAAGGCCACTGCATATTGGTCATACAATTGCGGATCAGTTATTGCGTCAAGAGTCTTTTGTTCAGCACCTGAAAGAAATGAATTGAAAGCTGTAGGTGCAGCTAAAAATGCCAACAAAATCACTCCAAACAAACCTGAAACCACAAAAAATGGAATCAAATTAGCAGCAATTTTCTCTCTCTCTTTGTGCAATCTTTTGAAAAACAACACACCCAATAATGGAACGCACAATTGCGCCACCACCAGGATGATTGTTACAGCTCTGAACTTGTTATAACCCGGTACATAATCAATAAACAAATCTGTAAACCACATCATGTTTTTACCCCATGACAACATCACAGTTAAAATAGTTACTGCTAAAAGTGCCCAACGCAATTTGTCTTTTGAGTAAACAAGTCCTAAGAATGCAAGGAACATTACAATTACCCCTAAATAAACAGGCCCTGATGTGAATGGTTGATCTCCCCAATATTGATTTCCCTGATTCTTAACAAAATCACGGTATTGTGGATTCTCTACATTTTCAAGATAAGGTTCGTTGTCTTTATTTGCTCCGATTAATTGAGTTTCTCCTCCTTTGTAATTAGGAACAATAAAGGTGAATGTTTCACTTTTACCATAGCTCCAATTAGTGATGTACTCTCTGTCTAATCCTGAGGTTTTGATCTCATTGTTTTCTTCTCCACTAGCTGAAATAGTTAAATCATTACCTCCTCTGGTAGTATACTTCATATACTCCTGGGTTCCCATGATATTTCCAATGTTTACCAAAGCGGCAATAACATAGGCAACTATTAATCCTGCTGTGATTTTCAAGAATTTTTTAACTCCGTCTTCTTTCTTGAGATATCTAATTAATTCAACTATACCAACACCCAACATCACAAAAATCATGTAATAGGTGATTTGGAGGTGGTTTGACATTAGTTCCCAGGTCATAAAAAGAGAAGACAAACCAATTCCCAAAATCCAGTTTTTCCAGCGGTAAGCATAGAACATCCCTGCCAGTATTAGTGGACTGAATCCAATAGCTAAGGCTTTAGTAATGTGACCAGCCTCAATGATAATAATTTGGTAAGATGATAATCCAAAAGCAATTGCCGCAATAGCAGCAAAATAGGGCTTCACTTTTAAACTTAAAGCCAGTAAATAAAATCCTAGAAAATAGATGAATAAGAAACTTACCGGTCTTGGCAACCACAATTTAAAAGCTGATCTTAAAAACTGAGGTATATCAGACCCACCATAGTCCATGTTGATTTGCGTTGATGGCATTCCGGAGAACATGGCATTTGTCCATCCTATTTGACCATCAGAATCTGCATAGTCTTTAATCTCTTGAGACATACCAATGTAGTTGGTAACATCCCCTTGATTTACACTGTACCCTTTAAACGCAGGATGTGCAAACGCTATAGCAATAATTAAAAATAGTCCAACGGCTCCCAAGTGCCATAAATTGGACTTTTGAAAGAAAATTTCTTTTAATCTGTTCATAGATTTTTATTTGCGGATCAAATGCTCTCTTTTATTCATATGATCAGGGTGAATGAAGTAGAAATCCTGATCGACGCTAAAAATATCATTTTTTTGAATAGGATTAAGGAAATCCCCTTTTAAAATGAACATTTGATAAGATTTTTTAAGAAGAAAATCAACTACATTTTTGCGATTTTCATCTCCGCTCAATTCAATTTGAATGAATGGTTTATAAAGGTCTATTGTCTTGTCTAATGAAGGCATAACAAACTGCTCATATCCTTCAACATCACACTTGATGTAGTCTAATTTCTCAATATTGGTTGATGAAATCAATTCATCCCCTACTCGCATTGGAACTGAATAATCCATGTATGAAGCTCCTTGAATTCCTTCTTCTCCGGCAACTTTGGTTAAACCGTGTCTAACCACTCCATCCACAATTGGAATAGACATTTTTACCTGAGGTTTAGCTTCACTTCCCAATGCACAGTTATGCAGCTGCACTCCATGATGGCGAACAGCTTTCATATTGGTTTGCCAGATTTCAGCAAAAAGTGGAATTGGTTCAACAGCTAGTACTTTACCTGATTTACCCGCATATTTGGCCATGAAGTAGGAATAGTATCCTAAATTGGCACCAATATCTAAAATGGTATCTCCTTCACTTACAATCTGTTTTACAAAGTACAATTCAGGATATTTATCCTTCATTTTACCATTGCGAATCATGCGGATATAAGTACGACTTACGAGTTTAAGATAAGCTTTTAAACCCAATATTTTTACGAGTATTTTACGTGCTAATTTCATCTAATCGATTTCTTCAAAGTCAGTATAATCAGCATCTGACAATCTTTGTTTATCGATTTTGCTGATAGAAGTTTTACCGTAATTATCACGTGCTTCTTTCGCCTTGCGATTAGCTTCGGCTTCTTCACGTTTCATTTGATCCTGGTCGGCAATATTACGGCGTGCTTGAGCCATTTTGCCTACAATTTGGAGTAGAAACAGTATCCCAAGGATGATTAAAACCATCCTAAAAAGGCCCGTTACACTCAACAAAATCATCTTACTTACTCAAATATAGGTTACGTTCGCTGTAAATCTTTTGGAACAAAGGATCTCTTAAATTATCAATGAATTCAATGGCTTCACCGGTAGATTTCATTTCTGGTCCTAATTCCTTATTCACATCAGGGAATTTTTCAAAAGAGAATACAGGAACTTTAATTGCATATCCTTTTTGAATAGGATTGAATTTAAAGTCTGTTACCTTTTTCTCTCCTAACATCACCTTGGTAGCGTAGTTTACATAAGGCTCTTGATAAGCTTTTGCAATAAACGGAACCGTTCTTGAAGCTCTTGGATTGGCCTCAATCACATACACTTTATCGTCCTTAATCGCAAACTGAATATTCAATAAACCTACTGTTTCTAAGGCTACAGCAATCTTTTTAGTAATGTCCTCAATTTGTTGGATCACTAAGTCACCCAAATTGTATGGAGGCAATACTGCGTATGAATCTCCTGAGTGAATACCTGCAGGCTCAATGTGTTGCATGATTCCAATGATATACACATTTTTACCATCACAAATAGCATCTGCTTCTGCCTCAATTGCACCACCTAAAAAGTGATCCAATAAGATTTGATTCTCAGGCATTTCATTTAAGATATCTACTACGTGGTGCTCCAAATCATTATCGTTGATTACGATTTTCATTTTTTGTCCACCTAATACATAAGAAGGACGCACCAACAATGGATATCCAAGATCTTTGGCCAAGTCAAGAGCTTGTTCAGCAGATTCAACTACTCCAAATTTAGGATAAGGAATGTTCATCTCTTTTAACAATGTAGAGAATCTTCCTCTGTCTTCTGCCAGGTCAAGTGCGTTGTATGAGGTCCCCATAATTTTGATACCATAACGCTCTAGTTTCTCAGCTAATTTCAAGGCAGTTTGTCCACCTAACTGAACAATTACACCCTCTGGTTTTTCATGTAGGATGATATCATAAATATGCTCCCAGAAAACCGGCTCAAAGTATAATTTATCTGCTGTATCAAAGTCTGTTGAAACTGTTTCAGGATTACAATTGATCATAATGGTTTCATAACCGCACTCTTTTGCAGCTAATACACCATGAACACATGAGTAATCAAACTCAATACCCTGACCAATTCTATTTGGTCCTGAACCCAGCACCACAATTTTCT
This sequence comes from Paracrocinitomix mangrovi, assembly GCF_019740355.2. GTDB lineage: Bacteria > Bacteroidota > Bacteroidia > Flavobacteriales_D > Crocinitomicaceae > Paracrocinitomix > Paracrocinitomix mangrovi. The sequence continues at coordinate 1,023,287 of NZ_CP091819.1, forward strand.
TTTTATCTGTTACTACAGATTCATTTTCTTCTTCAAAAGTTGAATAGTAGTATGGTGTTTGGGCCTCAAACTCGGCAGCACAAGTATCAACTAACTTGTACACACGTTTGATTCCCATTTCAGTTCTCTTGTCGTACACTTCAGACTCCAAACATTTTAAAAGGTGTGCAACTTGTCTGTCTGCATATCCTTTTTGTTTGGCTTCAAACATCAAATCTTTAGGAAGATCGTTGATGCCGTGTTTTTGAATTCGTTTTTCCAACAAGATTAAATCTTCAATTTGTCTCAAGAACCAATCGTCAATTTTAGTTTTTTCCTTGATGGTTTTAAAAGGAATTCCCAGTTTGATGGCGTCATATATATGGAACAACCTGTCATGCGAAGGGAATTCTAAACTATGTAATATTTTATCTTGATTTGTCAACTCTCTACCATCTGCTCCTAAACCATTTCGTCCAATTTCAAGAGATTGACACGCTTTTTGTAATGCTTCCTGGAAAGATCTTCCGATTCCCATTACCTCACCAACCGACTTCATTTGTAATCCCAACATAGGATCTGCACCTTCAAACTTAGAGAAGTTCCATCTTGGGATTTTTACGATAACGTAATCCAAAGTTGGTTCAAATAAGGCAGAAGTAGTTTTGGTGATTTGGTTTTCTAATTCATCCAGGTGATAACCAATGGCCAATTTGGCTGCAATTTTTGCAATTGGATATCCGGTAGCTTTTGAAGCCAATGCAGATGAACGAGAAACCCTAGGGTTAATTTCAATAGCAATAATATCTTCATTTTCGTCATTTGAAACGGCGAACTGAACATTACAACCACCTGCAAAATTTCCGACAGAACGCATCATTTTGATGGCCATGTCTCGCATTTTTTGGTAAGTAGTATCAGATAAAGTCATTGCCGGCGCCACTGTAATTGAGTCACCTGTATGGATACCCATAGGATCAAAGTTCTCAATTGAACAGATGATCACCACATTATCGTTGGCATCTCTTAACAACTCCAGCTCATACTCTTTCCATCCCATTACGGCTTTGTCAATCATCACCTCATGGATTGGAGAAATGTGTAAACCTCTTGTCAAGAGTTTATCAAAATCTGCTTCGTTATAAACTACTGCAGCTCCTGCACCACCAAGGGTATAAGAAGCTCTAACACAAAGTGGGAAACCGTATTCCTGAGCAATTTCTTTACCTTCAAGGAAAGATTTTGCAGCAGCTTGCGGTGCCATTGGAATATCAATTTTCTCCATCAAATCTCTAAAAGCCTCACGGTTTTCAGTTATTTCAATGGCATCAATATCAACACCAACAATTCTAACTCCGTATTCTTCCCACAAACCTACCTCATCACATTTAATGGCAAGGTTAAGTGCGGTTTGACCACCCATGGTAGGGAGAACGGCGTCAATTTTGTGTTGTTTTAAAATATATTCAATGGACTCAACAGTTAAAGGCTTGAGGTAAACGTTGTCAGCCACAACCGGATCGGTCATGATAGTTGCCGGGTTGCTGTTAATCAAAGTTACTTCGATACCTTCATCTCTAAGTGATTTGGCCGCTTGTGATCCAGAGTAATCAAACTCACACGCCTGGCCGATAACGATTGGTCCACTTCCTATGATTAGAATGGATTTTATGCTATTGTCTTTAGGCATAAGGGGAGGAATGTTGCAATTAAATTGCCTGCAAATTTACTCAGAATACTTTAACGAACAATCAACAATTTGTGATTGTTTTCCACATTATTGGATTTTAGATGGTAGATTTTAGACTTAATTTTGAACTAAAAAGGGGTTAACCCAATCTATCAATATCTTTTTGGAACCTTGCAATTAGATCAGTTGAAAAGGAACTGATAATATTGTCTTCATTTTTATCAATACCATCAGAGGCATGAGCAATGGTTTTCATAGCTGCAATAGACTCTTTATAAATTGGAGACGGCCCATAGCTGTGACAATAGTTAATGACTTTATTATAGGTTTCTTCAACAGTAGATTTGTTAGCCTCTTCATAATCAAAAGACCATTTTATTTCTGCTGCCCAGCTGTGCCTGTTCAATAACTGAGATAAAGCTTCTCTTTCTTCTTTTTGGATTACACCATCAGCCATTGCTACTGCATATATTAATTCTCCTAATGTTTCGTAAAGCTTTTCTTGATCAGTCATGTTTTGGATTTTATATCTGTTTGTATAAAGATAGACATTAGACTTTAGACATTAGACATTAGACTTTAGACATTAGACTTTAGACATTAGACTTTAGACATTAGACATTAGACTTTAGACTTTAGACATTAGACTTTAGACATTAGACTTTAGATTTTAAATGTTGGACTTCGGTTTGCTTGTTATGAATATGATTGTCTCGCTCATTATTAACTATATTTGAATTATGAATGATAAACTGGTGGTTTTAAACAAAGAACAAATTCGCCAAAAAACGGAGCGAATTGCTTTTGAGATTTTAGAAAATACTTTTGAAGAGCCTTGTGTTTTTATTGTGGGTATTGAGGGCAACGGTTATTTGTTTGCAGAAAGATTGGTGGAGCAACTAGCTAAACACACTGATCAGGAATTAAGACTGGTGAAAATTATCATTGATAAAAACGTTCCGCTTGAGCATGAGATTAAAATGTCAGTTGAAAAAGAGGAACTAAAAGGTGCTACTGTGGTGTTGGTTGATGATGTTATCAACTCGGGCCGTACAATGATTCACGCCGTGCGCGTATTACTTGAAGAGCCTTTGAATATGCTTAAAGTAGCCACACTTGTTAACCGCACTCACCGTAGATTTCCGGTACAGGCAGACTTTGTAGGTGTTCATATTTCTACCACATTACAAGACAATATTATTGTTGAGCTAAATGAGAACGAGATTGCTTATTTGGCTTAGCAGATCTTAGAATTTAGACTTTAGCTGAGGGATTATTAATAACTGTAAAATTCCTTTTCAATAGGATCTAAATGATCTGCATCTTGTGGTGAAGCAGGTGCCATTTCACGCTCGGCCTTTGGAGGGTTTAAAATGCGTTTCATTCTTTTTTTCCAGGCCTTGTTAACTTCTTTTTTACCTGCTAAAGACATGCGTTTATTATCGTGCCAACGGATTCTTTCTTTGTTCAAGTACTGATGAAAACTCAATAAAATATACGTTTTCATGGCATGTGGATAATAGATGCCACGCTTATGAAAAACAGAGGTAAATGAAGAATACCCTTCCAAACAAAATTCTTTACGCAAGCGGAATCCCTTTTTGTACATGCCTTCTTCTACTACTTTCTCTTCAGATTTTTTCATAAATCGGCACAAAGTTTCGTCTCCACAAGTAGCCAAAATTTTGAAACAGTGCAGCATATTTTCAGGTATGTAACGTACTGTATATTTATAGAAGCGATAATCATCCCCCTCATAAATAAGTGGGGGATAATGGGGATGTTTCACCAAAGTATCTCCCGCTTTTGCAGAGAAGGACAGTAGCATTAATATGAAAAAAGCTCTTTTCATTTAACCATATAATTTTTAATTCACGTTCTGTTACATAATTAGAGATTGAATGCTAAATCTTTAAATTCCTTATATTTAGTAATTGATTTCGGGGAAGCATACCATGAGAACAGACAAACACATAATCAAAGCAGCAGACTTAGAAAAGGAAATTGAAACGGCACTTGCGCATTATCCAGAATTAAAGGACAGAAAGATAATTTTCAGATTCAGGGTGATTGAACGCAAATCATTTATGCTGGCACAACCTAGACTTAGAACATTGATTTTACCCAGAAGATGGAGACAATATGAAGTAATCATCAGTAAAAACTACTTTACAAAAAATAAACTTTTTGAAGATGGCAGGGTTCCGTCAGATGTTGTAGTTGGTTGGATAGGACACGAATTGGGGCATGTTGCAGATTACTTACCAAGATCAAGCGTGAATTTAATGTGGTTTGGTTTTATGTACTCTTTTTACAATTCGTTTATTAAAAAAGCGGAAATATCGGCAGATAAAAACGCCGTAAAAGCCGGACTGATAGATTACCTGGTAGTTTCAAAAGAATTTGGACGAAACCCAAAATACTTTCCGCAAGATTATATTGACAAGCTCAACTCACTTTATCCTTCCATTGCAGATGTAAAGGAATGGGATAGGTTACACAAATTGCATCAGGCTGAAGCTGTGAATGAAATGAAAGCGGATGCCATGAACGAGTAATGAAAAAGCTAAGGGACATTTTATTCATCATAGGATCCATTATGGTGGTTTCGTCTTTTGCCTTGCGGATGATTCACATTCCGTACACCAAACTATCACTAATTGCAGGTGGAATCATTTTACTTATAGCCTTTATATTCACACCAGCCTCAGATGAACAGGGAGATAAAACCCTGAACAAATACTCTTACTTTTTTTATATAGGTGGTGGCCTGGTAATTTTAGGTGTACTGTTTAAAATAATGCATTGGCCATTTGCTGCAATTTTACTTTTATCAGGATCTGTAATAGGTTTGATTGCCTTTTTACTTCCCAATGCTAAAGAAAAAGATCATCCGGATAAAGACGAGATTCTTGACGACTTTGAATAAAAAAAACCGGACCAACCACTGTGGGTCAATCCGGTAAACCTCCGTCAGCTCGTTAGCTGCATACACATGAAAAAATATAGATTACCCCTACAAGGTTTTTTTAATGATTTCAATGGCTTCTTCTCTCTCCATTAAAGTGAGTTCTAATGGTTCCACTTCATTTTGTCCCATTACGATTTCTTTCATTTGGAAAGCCACTTTTTGGCCCACTTTGCCTAACATAACGATATAGGCTTTTTCTCCCTCCGGCAGTCTCATTTGTCTCTCCCCATCTCCATGAGTAAAAGAGTATTTACCATCCATTTTTTCGTAACCCGGAATAAAAATGTTTTGCGCCGGAATAATCAGTGACAAGTCGAATCCTTCTAAGCTATCTGGGGTTGCAACCTCTGCATTTAGCCTCATGTATTTTCCTCCTGCGATTCTATCTACATTGGCCCAACCCATTTGGTTCATGGTAAAGGCGTTTTGCACATCATGAGACAACACATGCGAGTTAGACCCCTTAGACCTTGAGGTTGGTCTGCGTGCCAATCCTGGAATTCCTCTATCTGCAACCATCACTAAACCGCTTACTGAATAAACAGAATCTGCCTCAAACCACACGGCTAATTCATCTTTCATCTCATCCGATAAGCCTGTATTACTTAGCGATTCCTTATTGGTATCTTCTCCTTCAATTTTCCAATTATCCCTACCGTCTGTCAAATTAATTTGGGTCAGTTTTTTGTTATTAAAAATTACGTTTGTTACTACGTAAACTACATTTCCTGCACCTCCAACGAATTGGTTATCATCTTCAAATAAAATTACCGCTTGAACGCCATTTACGTTTTCATTGTTATTGACAACATCTTTATCAACTTCATTTGCAGCCTTTTTAGCCTCACCAATCAATTCTGGATCTTTCCAAACCAGTTTTCCATCTTTCTTTTCTGCTTTGTAATGTGCAAAGCCTTCTTCATATTTGGTGGCCATTGTTACCTGAAGCGATTTTCCTTTGTCCAAATACACCTCATTTCCATTGTGAAAAGCCTGCACATTGATCATTCCTCTGGATTGTAAAACCTCTCCTTTATCAGTAAGTGTCAATAGTTTTCCCAAGACGATATCTTCAGGTGTAACAGCCTCTTGCAGTTGGATTTCCACATCCCCTTCTACTCTTTTTCCAAAAGCATCTACAAAGGCATTGGCCGGCACCTGAATTTGTGTTCCGTTTTTGCCTTTTACCACATTGGCTTGATTGGCAGGGAACCTTCTTTTTTGAATTGGTAGTTTTTCTTTGCCGATAATTGGATCGTCATTTTCAAACTCAACAATAAATCCGTGATCTAACTTTTGTGAGCAAGGAACATTTCCGCATCCCACTTGTGCCTTGGTTTCCCATTCAACGTCTTTTAATTTATCTGCGCCTATTTTGGAAGTTAGGTTGGCGTATCTGTCATCACTTAATTTAGATTGCTGATACTTTGGATTTACATTGTTATTTGAATACAAATAGGTGATTTTTTTAATCTTTTTGCCCTTGAATTCATCATCTTTAGGGAAGTTAAGATTACTCTTTGCAAAAGGAGATGAAATGAAAATGGAATGATCATCCAAATCCATCTCATGTTCCTTTACAAATTTTACATTCTCATATATCGGTAAATCGTTTTGAGCAAAACAAAAGGTTGAAACCGATAATACTAAGCTTTGGGTTAATAGTTTCATATTAATAAGTTTTGGTGTTCTACTTAGTAATGTAAAGGAGTTAAAAAAGTAATCTGATTTTTTTCAGAAAAATGGAACAACACTACTTATAATACTGAATATCAACAGATAAAAAAGAGTAAAAAAAAGCTCGGTTGCTTGAAAAAATGAATTAAAAACTGCAACCGAGCAAAAAAATGTGCTTAACCAAATTAGCAATAGCACTACGTTATGAAAAGACCCAACCCTTAGTATCGTCAAGAGTTATTTGTATATGTCAGCTTATTAAAAAAGGTAACCCGGATGTTGGAGCGTTTGAGTGATGAGTTTTTGAGGGATGAGTTTGGAGTGTATGAGTGATGAGTGATTAGTTATGAGTTTGGAGTGATTAGTTATGAGGGATGAGTGTATGAGTTATTAGGGATGAGTTTGGAGTGTTTGAGTTAGGGGTTGTAGGGAGATTCTGTGACTTAGAGAAAAGGGTAAAAAAAAGAGCCAAGGTTTAGGCTTGACTCTTTTCATATTTTATTGAATTTGATTAAGCAGGTACCCCGAAAGATTTGCCTTCTCTTACCATTCTTCGTAGCAATACAGATGGTCTGTATCTATCTTCTCCATACTCTGCTTGCAAGGCTTCTAAATCTGCCAATACTTTTTCTAAACCAATTTCATCTGCCCAGGCTAATAATCCTTTTGGATAATTCACTCCCTTGGTCATAGCTAAATCCACATCTTCCGCCGAAGCGATATTCAAAAACACTGCGTCAATTGCCTCATTGATCAACATCACCAATATTCTATTCAGGATTTTTTGACCTACTGCTTCATCTTTATTAGGTGCAGGCATTTCTGTTCCCTCTGCATAATTGTAATAACCTCTACCCGACTTTCTTCCGTACCAACCGGCTTCAGAATGTCTTTTTTGAGTGAAAGATGGCTTGTATCTTGGATCATAATAAAATGCAGCAAAAACTGTTTCAGTTACTGTATAGTTTACATCATTTCCAATGTAATCCATCAAGGTAAAAGGTCCCATTCTAAATCCTCCAAGTTCAGTCATTGCCCAATCAATAGTTGCAAAATCTGCCACTCCTTCTTCATAAATTCTTAAGGCCTCACCATAAAACGGACGAGCTACTCTGTTTACTATAAACCCAGGTGTATCTTTAGCTAAAACAGTGACTTTTTTCCAGCTATCAATTAAATCTCTTGAGATTTTTGTTGTTTCAGCCGAAGTTTGCACAGCAGGAATAATCTCTACAAGCGGCATTAATGGTGCCGGGTTAAAAAAGTGAATTCCTATTACACGATCTGCTTTTTTACAAGCCGCCGCGATTGAAGCTACAGAAAGAGAAGAAGTATTAGATGCCAAAATACAATTAGCATCCACTATTCCTTCTATCTCGGTAAATACTTTCTTTTTGATATCCAGATTTTCAATAATCGCCTCTATCACCAATCCCGAATTAGCAAAATCACTCAATTGAGTTGTGTATTTGATTCTATCCTGAATTGCCTGAGCATCTTCAGTACTCATTTTTCCTTTTTCAACCAATCTTCCCATCACTTTAGCTAAAGCTGCTTTTGCTTTATCTAATTGCTCCGGACTTGTATCCGCCAATACAACTTCGTGACCTGATTGTGAAGCTACCTGTGCAATTCCGGACCCCATTGATCCTGCTCCGAGTATTGATATCTTTTGTTTCATTTTAGTTTAATTAGTTGTTGGTTGATTGGTTAAATAGTTATTGGTTCAATAGTTATTGGTTCAATAGGTTCAAGTTATTTGGTTGGATGTTGGTTAATTGGTTATTGATTAAATAGATTCTGGTTATTTAGAATTCTTTTTATTGTCATTAAATTTCTGTTTTTCTCTACCGAGAAAATTAATATAACCATTTAATATTTTAATGCATTTTTCATATTGAGACATCAAATCGTCAAATTCATTCTGATTGATGTATTCATGATCTAAAGCAATAATCAAGTGATCTTTTGTTTCTGTCAAAGATCCTCTAGCTGCGCGACAAAATTGTATATTTTCCTGATAATGGAAACGACCATGACCTTCAGCAATATTATTGGTAACAGATCTACTTGAACGAATAATTTGATCTTTCAATCTATACTCCTCATTTTTTGGCAATGTTTGAACAAACTCCCTAATCGTATTTCGAAATATACGTCCTTCTTTCCAAGCTTGTAATTCTGTAAAATCCGACATACTATTCAACTAATTACCAATCACTATTTTACCTTATTACTCTCCTTTAAATGATGGTTTTCTTTTTTCTAAAAAGGCTGCAACTCCTTCGTTATAATCATAAGTTGATCCAGCTATGGTTTGCAATTCCTCTTCTGTTTTTAATTGTGTAGTTAGATCTGAAATCATTGATAAATTCAAAGCTCTCTTAGTTAAACCTAAGCCTTTTGTAGGCATTTGAGCTAATTTCATTGCCAATTTCTTTGATTCTTCGTCGAAAGTTTCGTCTGAATAGAATTTGTAAATCATGTTCATTCGCTCAGCATCTTCAGCCCCTACCTTATCACCTAACATCATTAATGCAGAAGCTTTCTGAAATCCTACCAAACGTGGTAATGTAAAAGTTCCTCCAGAATCAGGAATCAATCCAATCATACTAAAAGCCTGGATAAAAGAAGCAGATGCAGTTGCCACACAAATATCACATGCTAAGGCAATATTAGCTCCTGCGCCGGCTGCAACACCGTTTACTGCACCAATAATTGGTTTTTCAATATTTCTAATTCGTTCAATAATTGGATTGTAGTGATCTCTAACGATAGATGTTAACTCAGGTCCGTTTGGATCTGTCACCTCACCTAAATCTTGTCCAGCACAAAAAGCTTTACCTTCACCTTTGATGTAGATAGCGCGCACCTCATCATTCTCTTCACACTCGTCTAATCTGTTTTGCATTTCAAGGGACATTTCCTTGTTAAAGCTATTATACACCGCAGGTCTGTTTAGGGTGATATAAGCCACATTATCTTTTATTTCGAATAGAATAGTACTCATTTGATCAAAATTTTGACTTTAAAAATAACCATTCTGATAAGAATGCTCCTGATTAATTTTTAGATTTATGAGGATGACGGTAAGGATTTATTCATACTGCAACAAGACTTCCAGAAACGGAAAATCAAAATTTTTGGAGTTTTACAAAGGGAAGGAACTGGATACACTTTTGGTAGATCTTGTAAATGCATTGGAAAGTTTAAATGCAAAACATGGAGAAGCAAGAGATTTTTGGTTTGTTGACGAAGTATCCACCGAAATATTAACTGAGCTTGGCGATTTAGCATTTACAGTTGATGGCTGGGGTATAACAAGATTATCAGGACCGGAACAAGTTTTACAAAAAGTTGACGAATTGCTGCAAGTTGATCCTAAATTTGAGAATGTATCTCAATTATAAATAAAATCAATACCATGGAACAAGCTACTTATTCATATCGATTAAGACCTGCTTATGGCGGTGGTGATTATATGATTGAGTTTATGCGTGGAGATGAACGCCAGGAATTATTGACTGATGTGCTAAACGCGATCACCTTACTTCAACCCGACTTGAAAGGATCTGCAGACTTGTTGTTTCTAGTTTCATTGGAAATTAATACAAATCAGGGAGCATTTACCTATACAGTTGATGAATGGGGAGGCGTTTTTATTGACGGTTCCTACACTTTACTCTCAAGCATACACGAAATTTTAGAAAAAGACTCTAATTTTGAATTCGTACCCACAAATCCAGAAGACTTTAAATAAGATGGCAAAGTTTAAAAAAGTACTAGTTACCGGAGCTACATCCGGATTTGGAAAAGCAACAGCTGAGATATTTGCTCAAAACGGACATGATTTGATCATTACCGGAAGAAGAGAAAAGCGACTGTTAGATCTTAAAAAAAGATTAGAAGCAGAATATAAAATAAGCGTTGAACACCTGGTGTTTGACGTTAGAAATGAGCAAGAAGTATATGACGCCATTGCAGCTTTACCCAAACGCTTTCAAAAAATTGATGTGTTGGTGAACAATGCCGGTTTAGCAAGTGGGTTAGATCCAATTCAAGATGGAAGTACCGAAGATTGGAACAAAATGATTGACACCAATGTCAAGGGATTATTGTACGTATCTAAAGCAGTAATGCCATTTATGATTGAGAGAGGAAAAGGTCATATCATCAATATTGGATCAACAGCCGGAAAAGAAGTATATCCAAATGGAAATGTGTATTGTGCCAGTAAACATGCTGTAGACGCCATTACAAAAGGAATGAGAATTGACTTATTGCCACACGGAATTAAAGTAACTCAAATTGCTCCGGGTGCTGCAGATACTGAATTCTCTACGGTTAGATTTCATGGTGACAAGAAAAAGGCAAAAGATGTTTATAAAGGTTATCAACCTATGACAGCAGAAGATATTGCAGAATTAGTTTACTACAGTACAACATTACCAAAACATCTTTGCATTAATGATTTAGTAGTAACTTCAGTGGCCCAAGCCAACAGTTATTTAATTAAGAGAGATTAATCCTTATTTCGTGTCTGATCAAACTTTAAAACATATTATATCAACACCCTTTGGTACAATGATAGCTGAAATGACAAAGAATGAAATTTCAGCTTTGAAATTTGTGAAGGATACTTCAACTGTATCAAATGATGATCATCCTTTATTTGGGATTTTGCAGTTTGAATTGGACGAGTACTTTTTGGGGAATTTAAAGAAGTTCACTATTCCTTTAAACCCCGAGGGAACCTCTTTTCAAAGAAAGGTTTGGGCAAAATTGAGATCAGTGCCGTTTGGGGCAAAAATCAGCTACATGGAATTGGCAGAAATATATGGCGACAAAAAGGCGATAAGGGCTGTAGCTGCTGCCAATGGAGCCAATCCAATTGCTATTTTAATTCCTTGTCATAGAATTATTGGTGGAAATGGAAAGTTAACCGGATATGCATGGGGTCTTGAACGGAAAAAGGCTTTATTGCAACATGAAATGAAATTTACACCTCAACACAATTTATTTTCTTAGAAATTACTTTTTCTGTTTTGTTTTTATTCAACTGTTTTTCTTGCTTTTTTAATTGATGCCTTGCAATAAATGAAAGCGTAGCTTTATTACCCATTTTCACCCAAAAACCTCTAAGTTTTCCATTTTTGAATTTCATTCTTCTTTCACACTTACCAGTTTCATCCCACTCCTTGATGAAACCAGATTTGCCATCATCTTCAAACTTGTGTTTGATTTGTTTTTTACCATTTTCATAATAGGTATTTACCCATCCTTCTCTGAAATTTTTCATTCCTCCTGTTTCTTCTTTTAGATTTCCATTTTCATAGTATGATATATAAGGTAACTCATGGTAATCATTACCTCCAAAAATCACGTCAAACACTTCCTTTTTTCTTTGGTGACAGATGAGTCTTTTAGACAAATAAACACTCTCAATTTTATTGGAATTATAATCGTAATAATACACCGCATTCATAATCTGATTACTTGTATCGCATTTTACTATAAAGTATTTTAAACGGGATATTAGTGAATCTGCATTTTGCCAATTATTTGTTTCATTAAACGCCCATTCTTCTCCTAGATAAGTACCATTTGCGTATAAGTTAAAATGAAGTTTTTCATCAAATTGATGAATTACGTATCCTGAGTACAAGTCATTACCCTTAAAATAGGTACACGCAGAATCAATGTAATTCAGACTATCTGAAATAACCGAATTGGAACATAAAACAGCAACTCTTTGAGCTATTTCTTCTCTACTTAGTGGAACTTCTTGAGACAAGGAAATGAATCCTAAAAATGGGAATAAAAAAAGGGTTAAACGCATGATAAATTAACGAATAACCCTTTACAATATTATGAAACACACCAATTCCCGGATCACACTAACAACTACACGGATTGTTGAAAGGCGAACCGGGAATTTGATATTTAGCTTTTTGTTTTAGTTGTAAACCACTTTTGCAGCATCTACTAACTTCAAGAATTCTGCGCGGTAACCATTTTTATCACCACCCATGTTTTTAGAAGCCACCGCTAATACATGATCAAAACTAGCAGTCCCTTTATGTTCTGAATCTCTTAACAACATTCCAAATTCTGCCACTGCCGCAGAGAAGTTGAAATTCTCAGACAACTTATTTTCAGCAGTAATCTTGTTTTCCAATACTCTTTCCAATAATTTACTTGTATCTCCATCTGGTGCTTTGTATCTGAACTTTACAGTCAACATTTCATTGCCATGATTTTTAGATACATCTTGTGTTTGATATTTTAAAGGATCCACTTTTGGTTGAGTAGCCTCAGTTCCTTGACCTTTCAACACTACTTCATACAAAGCCGTAACAGAGTGTCCAGCTCCAATTTCACCGGCATCTTTTGTATCGTCATTGAAATCCTCATTGTTCAATAATCTGTTTTCATATCCTACTAATCTGTAGCTTTCAATGATAGATGGATTAAACTCAACCTGAATTTTCACATCTTTTGCAATCGTATTTAAAGTAGCTCCCATCTCAGTAACCAATACCTTTTTAGCTTCTAAAAGATTATCAATATACGCGTAGTTACCATTTCCTTTATCTGCTAGAATCTCCATTTTAGAATCTTTATAGTTCCCTGTTCCAAATCCTAAACAAGTCAAGAAGATTCCTGTTTTTCTCTTCTCCTCAATTAATTCCTGCATAGCTGCATCTGAACTCATTCCTACATTAAAATCTCCGTCAGTAGCTAAAATCACTCGGTTATTACCTCCTTGAATGAAATTGTCTTTTGCTACTTTGTAAGCTAACTTAATTCCTTCACCACCTGCTGTTGAACCTCCTGCTCTTAAGTTTTCTAGTGATTCCAAAATCTCTGTACTCTTACTTGCAGGAGTTGATTTTAAAACCAATCCAGCAGCTCCGGCATAAACTACAATAGCCACTCTGTCGTCTTTGTCCAACTCATCCACCAACATTCTGAACGATTTTTTAAGCAAAGGCAATTTGTTAGGGTAGTTCATAGATCCTGAAACATCCAATAAGAAAACTAGATTGTTGTTTGCGATCTCTTTCTTATCAATTCTTTTCCCCTGTAATCCAATATGCACCAATTTGTTTTCGCTCCAAGGGCAATCTCCAACTTCAGTTGTGATTGAAAATGGATTTCCATCAACCGGATCTGGATAATCGTAATTGAAATAATTAATCATCTCTTCTACTCTTACCGCTCCTTTATCAGGTTTGGTTCCGGCTAAAATAAATCTTCTACAATTTGAATAGGAAGCAGCATCTACATCAACCGAAAAAGTTGAAAGCGGATCTGCTGTAGAACTTTTAAATCCGTTTTCATCTATAGCTGCATAAGACTCTGTATTATGATATTGGTCCTCTCCTGATTTATAACCATAAGTACTTGATCCGCCTACAGCATTGGATGAATTAGAAGAAAATGAATAATTAGCAGACATTTTCTTTCTCTCTTTAGAATAGCTTCTGTTAATTGTTGAATTTGATTTATCTATTGATTCGCTTTCAACAGGTACAAGATCTACTACGGGCTGATCTTTTTCGATTACAACAGGCATTTTCATTATCACCTTCAAGGTTTTAGTTTTTCCTCCTTCAACCTCTACATGTGATTTACGATACTTATCATATCCTTTTAAATCACATCTGAAATAATATTTTCCCGCAGGAACATCTTTAATTTCAAAAGCACCTTTGTCATCAGATGTTGTTTTAAACACCATGTTTTTATCCGCATCATTAGTAATACTGATAGTGGCACCCTTTAAAGCATTAGAATTATAATCTGATACAACTGTACCATTTATGATACCTTTATTTAGTTGTGAAAATCCGTTAATTGAAAAAGCGCAAAGCAGAATCATCATTGCAGTCACTTTTAATATTGATGTAAGCTGTCTCATAATAGTCGATTTTTCATTGTATAAAACCAACTTTAAAAAAGGTTCATTTAAAGTTGAAGAAACAAATATTCACGGTAACTTTGAAACGTATGTTTGATTTTGAGAACAGAAGTAAATAGCGGCAATACAGAGAATCAGAAAATCAGAGAAATGACAAAAATATCCGACATATCAAAACCTATTATCATTGCAGGACCGTGTAGTGCAGAAACAGAAGATCAAGTAATTCAAACTGCTCAAAAACTTAAAGCCGGTGGGAAGGTTGATATTTTAAGAGCAGGTATTTGGAAACCTAGAACAAGACCAAATTCATTTGAAGGAATTGGAGAAATAGGACTTGAATGGTTAATCAATGCGGGTAAAGAAACAGGGATTCCTGTCATTACAGAAGTGGCCAACGCAAAGCATGTTGAACTATGTTTAAAAGCGGGGTTTACCAAATTATGGATCGGAGCTAGAACAACAGTTAATCCATTTGCTGTGCAAGAAATAGCAGATGCATTAGAAGGTTCAAATGTTGAAATTCTCGTAAAAAACCCAATTAACCCTGATTTAAACTTATGGATTGGAGCGATTGAGAGATTTAAGAATGTGGGTATTGAAGAGGTTCACGCCATTCATAGAGGATTTTCATCTGTAATGAGCAGAAAGTATAGAAACGATCCTATGTGGGAAATACCTTTGGCTTTGAAAAGACATTTTCCTGATATCAATTTAATTTGCGACCCCAGTCATATCACCGGTAATAGGGATATGATATTTGATGTAGCACAAAAAGCTATGGATCTTATTTATGACGGATTAATGATAGAAACCCACATTGATCCTGAAAATGCCTGGAGTGATGCAGATCAACAAGTAACGCCAAATAGTTTAATTGAGATCATTGATAATCTTGTTATCAGAAAGGAGTCACCAGAAGGAATTCAAGTATCAGAAGACCTGAGCGAACTAAGATCAAAAATTAACGAAATAGATGCTGAACTGATCAAGTTAATTGCACAAAGAATGAAAGTTGCAGAAGAAATTGGTCAATATAAAAAAGAGCATAACATCACCATACTTCAACCTAAAAGATGGGCAGAAATTAAAGAACTTCAACTTGAAAATGCTGAACGCAATGGTTTATCTGCCAAATTTGTAAGTAAATACTTAGAAGCTATTCACCAAGAATCAATTAGACATCAAACGGCCGTGATGAATAAGAAATGAGGTTAAAAGTCAATCATATTGATTTAAAAGAAATAACTGCTCCGGCGTCAAAAAGCTATGCACAGAGGGCTATTTTAGCTGCATGTCTTTGTACTGAAGAAAGTGAGCTATATAATATTGGCAAAAGTGATGATGTTGGACACATTTTGAATGTTGCATTGCAGTTAGGAGCACAACTTAAAAAGGATGGTGATAGAGTAAATATTAAAGGTAATCTCACACCAACTGCCAGGTCATTAAATGTTGGAGAATCCGGATTGGGGCTGAGATTAACTGTCCCAATTGCAGCAGCTTTGGGAGGTGATTATGAAATTGTAGGCAAAGGATCATTAGTAAGTAGACCTGTAAAACAATTTGAATCATTTTTGCCACAGTTGGGAGTAGCGGTAACAACCAATAATGGTTTACTACCCGTTGAGATAAATGGTCAACTGAAGGGAGGTGAAATTACAGTAGATGGAAGTTTATCATCTCAATTTATTTCCGGATTAATGATGGCTCTTCCATTATGTGCACAAGACAGCAAGATCACAATAAAAAACCCTGTAAGTATTCCGTATTTGTTGATGACAAGTCAAGTATTATCTAGTTTTGGAATAGCACATTCCTATGACCACGATATCTTCACAGTACAGGGTAAGCAAAAATATGAAGCGAGCAATTATTATGTTGAAGGTGATTGGAGCGGAGCGGCTTTTTGGGCGGTATATGGAGCGATTAAAGGCGAGATAATATTAAATGGGTTAAATATCCATTCACATCAGGCAGATGTAAAAATTTTGGAAGCTATTGAAAAAGCAGGAGGGAATTATACCGTTGATCGATCTAATATTATAATTCGAGCAAATAAATTAATTCCTTTTGAATTTGATGCAACAGACTGTCCAGACTTATTTCCTCCATTAGTAGTGCTAGCTTCAGCATGTGCTGGAATGTCAAAAATTCACGGCGTTCGTCGATTAAAACACAAAGAAAGTGACCGAGGTGTAGTTTTAAAGAATGAATTTAATAAATTAGGCTTATTAATTGAAATTAAGGAAGATACCATGTTGATTCATGGTACAGGGAAACTTAATTCAGGCTACATTCATTCAAATAACGATCACAGAATTGCAATGGCAGGCGCAATAGCTTCTGTATTGACTGAAGACGGAATTGAAATAGAAAATGCTGAAGCCGTGAATAAAAGTTATCCCGCATTTTGGGATCATATTGAGCACGAATAGCAAAAATAAAATTGAAGTTTCTGAACTGAGTTATATAGATCAGGCAAGGTATACGCTATCTACTCGATTGTTCACCTTTTTAGCCATTTTATTGACCGCTTTAGGTGTTTTGAATTTGACCCAGGGAGACATTAATATGTATCCTCTTCTTGGCGGCGCTACTTTATGTGCCATTGTTTTATTCATTTTATATAGATTCAAAAATTACCGTATTGCTGCAATGGTAGCAATTGCTCTTAATTTGGCCATGACTATCTACAACATGTCAGTCACCTCTAATTTTGGCCATTTTGTAGACTTCTTCTGGATTGTATGTATGGCCATTTACATCTTTTTTGTACTTGGAAGAATTTGGGGAATAGTCAATATTTTTATAAATATCACAGCTGTGATGACGATATTTTTTCTGGAACAAAGTGGTGTGATAACAAGAGTTGTAAAAGAATTTACTCATTTTTCACAGTTCAATTTTGCTCTTAATATTATCATTTGCGGAATTGTCTTTTCTTATATCATTACAAAGGTTTTAGTAGCGCTTAGACATACTGAAAAAGCATATAAAACGGCTAATGAAGAGTTGATGCGAAGTAATGAAGAGAAAACTATTATGTTGAAAGAGATTCATCACCGGGTAAAAAACAATCTTCAAGTAATTACTAGCCTTTTAAGATTACAGCTTTATGAAGTAAAAGATGAGTCATCCAAGCACTATTTTGTAGATTCAATAAACAGAGTATCTGCCATGGCGATTATTCATGAAAAGATGTACTCATCTGAAAATCTTACAGCTCTTGACCTTGAACTTTACCTGAATACCTTAATAAGCGATTTAATTAGTTCTTACGCGGTAAACATTCGAATTCAAACGGAAATTTCATCTAATATTAAAAGCGTACAAACTGAATCTATTGTTCCATTGGCACTCATTTTTAATGAATTGGTATCAAATTCATTGGAGCATGCGTTTACAAAAAAAACGGATGGTGAAATCACTATTAAAGTGGAACAGATTTCACAAGATAAAGCGCATATCACCTACTCAGACAATGGTAAATGGATTCCTCCACAAAAAGATTATAGTTTTGGTCTTGAACTTATCTCAACCTTTACAGAGCAATTAGACGGCACGTGTAGTCGTACATCTGACGATAAAGGCACACATTATCATTTTGAAATAAACAGAACCTTATAGATTCATGCGTTGAGCATGTACAGATGTTTTTTCAGGATTCCATGGATCTTTGTACGATCTTTTGAAAAAGAACTCCTGGAAATAAGCAATGGTTCTCACCAATCTTAAATAATAACCAAAGTAGAATACCATACAAGGGATGTATACAAGGAAATAGGTGTAAGAAGCATTTGTTCTGGAACGGTATAAACTGTAAATAACAAACTTGGTGAAGTTGGTAAATGTATACAGCAAAATATTGGTGATGATAATGTTTACCAATTGAGATGGGAAATGAATCAACATGTCAATCAGATAGAAATACCACTTAAAATTTAAAATCAAGTTGTACGTGATATTCTCTAAAAAAGCAAAGAAATTTAAAAAGCTAAATGATTGATTAGGGATCAAAACGTCCTTGTGTTTTCTAATTCTAAAACGAATTAAGGATTTATCCCAACGCAATCTTTGTCGGGTCAATTTTTTAAAGGTATTTGGAACAGAAGTAAGACAAACTGCTTCTTGCTCAAACTTAATCTTATATCCAAGCTTTCTTAGTTTAACGGTAATATCACCATCTAATCCCGGACCAATATCCCAACCTTTTACTTGTTCTAAAGCATCTGCTCTAAAAGCACCAAATGCTCCTGAAATAATTCTGTATATTCCTAAATGAGATGTTACAACACGGCCAATACTAATGGTATCATAATACTCTATAGCTTGTAATGAAGTCACCAAAGATTCATCATAATTACGCACCATCACATTACCTCCAACACCTGCCACATCTTCATCCAGGTAAAATGGAATGATGATTTTCTCCATTGCGTCACGATCATACGAACAATCCGCATCTAAATGGACAATGTATTTCCCTTTAGTAAAACGCAAGGCAGTATTTGCCCCGGAAGCTTTTCCTCCTCTTACATCATTTCTAATAAAAACGTCAACCAATCCTGCCTTTTCAAGATCTCTACCAATGATTTCAGTATCATCATCTGAACCATCATCCACTACAATAATTTCAATATTCTTGTAAGTCTGTTCATTGAGTGACTTGATTAATTTATAAAGATGTTTTCCCTCATTTTTACCGGGAATGATGATAGAAATCAATGGATTTTCAAAGAGAAATTGCTGTCTGGCTTTGTCGTATTTTTTACGATTAATGAATTTGCTCAACTTCCATAGATTAAGCACAGCAAACTCCATTACAAAATATCTTAGAAACTCAAAAAAGATGTAAAACCAGAACAATCTGATGAAGTGCTCTACAGTTAAAGACTGTAAAAACCTGATATAATTGTCTAGTATTTCTTCAAACATTATGCAAAGGCCTTCGTCAATTGCTGAATATGCAATTGCGGAGACAATTTATGATCCAACTTAATTACTTCGTATTCAAACTCTACCTCAATATCCTTAAAAGTTGTAGCAATCAATCTCTTCAACATTTCTACAATCTCACCTAAAATACGCTTGGAAATTCTAGTTGGGATTTCGTTCATTGACAAGATAATTGTTGAAGAACTTTGGAATGAAATAATATCTGATGTACGGATATTGGATCTGATCACTTTCACAAGATCTTTCAACAACACTTTTTGCACCTCTGATCCCATTTTAGAATAAATCTGAGAAGGATTAGACAGATGTATTGCACAGATATTAGATACACCATCTGTTTGCTTAAGACGTTCAATCTCATACTTTAACATAGTTGAGAAAGTCTCAAACTTAACTGTTCCTATAATTTCTTCAATGTCTTTTGAAGTTGATACGAAACCGTTAATGGCTGAAATTTGTCCTTTTTTAGTCAGTGTATACTTTCTAATTTCTCTTCCTTTCAGCTGCTCCACCCCATTATCCTGTCCACATGACAAGCATTTAGCTTTCACATTAAAATCCTGAAACTTGTGGTCACAAGCTTTACATTCATGTAATACTGAAGGTTTATCATAATCTACTCCAATGTGACGCAGACGCTTGTTACATTTAGGACAATCCAACTGATCATCAATCTCATTAGTAAAATCAGACAATGGTCCTACATATGCACAAGGAAAGTGATGAATAATATCCTCTGTTGTAGAATTAGAACTTCCGCATTTAGGACAAACCTCTCTGTAACTCATGTGGCCACTTTGACAAGAAGGACACAAATAAATTCTATCTACATAATTGGAATCAAAAATCCCTTCTTTTTCAGCAATATCCAAAACATCCAAAGCCATGTGCTCGTCTCTTTGGTTAAAGTTTACCGATAGAATGGGATAACTGTAATTTGTAGCCGAATAGATATAAGGAATTGGTTCCAGAATCTGACTTTCACTTGTATACATGAAGCAGATGACCTTCTCAATCATTTGCGCTTCAAAAGATATGGAATTGGTAAAATGTAAATCTTGTGATTTAGTCAGTATTCTTTCAACTTCCGGAACTATCAATTCAATTTGATCAAGGCTAAACAATGTTCCATCAATCAATCTATTTACCAGGGGATCTGTAATAGTTTGACCTTTTAATAGAAATATTGGTTTTAAGTATACATCAGGACTTGCATGAGAACGTATTCTTCTAACAATCTGACGAATAAAGTCATTGTCATGAACATTAATAATAACGGCATTGTGGAACTGAACATTCTCCACATTCAAATCCAATGACTCAATCAACAGGAATGATAAACCTGCAAATTGCACGCTGGATTTTTCTTTATCTAATTTAATTTCAGCTGCCATTAAAATGTTCTTTTAGTGATTTTCACACTTAGCTTGTAATATTTTTTCCACATGTCCAGATCATTTTTACCAATTGGCAAAATATCTGCTGCTAAAGTACGTGTAGTTGGTTCAAATTTCTTTTGAAATTCTTCAGGTAAGATGTAGGTTGCAGAATAAAAACGATCTACAATACCTTGACTTTCTGTTCCATCAGCAAATTCAACATTTACAATATCACCTTCATGTAAATATCTCAAGTCCTCTTGACTAAAGAATCCTTTTATGTGAACGTTATTAGGCTGGTGGATTGATAAAATGTTCTCTGTCTTCAAGGCTACTTCAAATGCCATTTTGTGAATTCTGGTAACATTACCGTTAATTGGAGAAGTAAATATTTTGTATCCCTGTATATTCTCTACTCCTGCTAACATTACCATTTCTTTACCAGGTAGATTACTAAATATTGGCTGACCATTGTCATCAAAACCGGTAGCTCCGGTTCTTTGCATAATTTCAATTTTTTGTTGCTCTACCTCATCTTCTAACATATCTTTTAGGTGTCCTATTTGACGACGGTAAATACTATTTTGGCTATTCAACAGATTAATGTCAGATTCCAACTTAGCTATTTGATAATCCAGGTTTTCAAGGTTTGTATGTGAAACCGCATCTAAGATTACCTCATTCCTTACACGTTCCCTATCATCCTTGTAAACTTGTAATAGTTCTTGTTCATCTTTAATGCGAACAGTATTGAGATCTATACTTTTCTTGAGATTATAAATTTCTCGTTCAATCCAAGAATCTTTATTTCCACCACCTGCTATGCTTACAGAGTTAGATCCACCTCCATCTCCAAAATAATCTTCATCCAGGAAATATGTGAAAAGCGTATCACCAATCTCTACATCATCTCCCTCTTTCACCATAAATTCTAAGATTCTGATATCATCTGTATGTCTAATGTCAACACTTTCAAATAACACCTGTCCGTTACCTTCAATGTAGAAATAAGAATTAACGATAAACCTTCCGGTAAAGAATAAGAAAAGTGCCAACAATACCAAATAAACGAAACGGTCCCAATTAAATGAGCGTTTACTTTTACGGGCACTCTGTTCTTCAAAGTACCTTAAGTAACTTTCTTCCTTTCGTTTAAAATTTACACTTTTCATTTTTTCACAAGTAGTCCTCTACTTCTGTATATTGATTTCATCAAATGAAATCATCCTTCTCAAGTCGTGATACGCAAAACGTTTCACTGCGGTTAGTTTACTTAACTCTTTTATTTTCTCTTCCATCTCAATTCTGCTGCCAAAGTCTTCTGTTCTCAAAGCCAGTACAATTTTATCCTTAGCATAGTCTAAAAATGGAGTCACTTTTCTATCTATGTAATCACTGTCAACATTTTCATAACACATAAAGTACACTTCATCAGCTAATTGCAAAATTTGATCAATCGTTTGATGACTGTAGTGTAACGGTATAGAAACAGCTAATCTCAACTCACGCTCCTCACAATACGTCTTTATTTTACCTAACATCTCCAAATATTGTTTCGTTAATCGCTGTCTTTCAGTACTCCACTCTTCAAAAGTATGAGGTTCAACATCCAAATGAATCCCTTTTGGTTTCACCACATTATACTTTTTAATCACTTTATCTACATAGGATGCAGGATCTTGATCAAACATCAAATCATTCTTCCCTATCATAAAAGTGATCTCCGCATTTTGTTCAGCATATTGCATAAAAACATCCTTGCCTTTTACAGTATCTTCTAATCCAACTGCTACAACCACCTTTTTAAACTCATTGTAAATCGCATATTCAGTTAAAAACTCAGGAGAATAATCTGCAAAAGTTTTTGACCAAACATAAACTGAACGTTCTTTGTCATCAATGTACTCATTGATCTCCGTCACTGTTTGGTATTGCACTATATCACGGATATTGGAATAAGGAATTTTAGAATGAATCTTCAATGCCTTTAGATACATGTTCTGTAGTAGATCAATCAGCTCAATGTCAATTCTCAATAAATCATCATGTAAGTCTAATCCTGCTAGAGGATCTATATTTGAATCTTGTAATCTTACCTTCACCTTCTCTACCCTCAGCTTCTCCATAAACAGTTTACGCTTTTGAATAAAACCAATAAACTGCTTCATCTTATAACGGAATTCATATCCGATATCCAGGATATTCTCATGTAAAGAAGCTCTGTCCTGCACTAGCCTTTCATTGTCGTATTTGTATCGTTCGTTTTCAACTTCATTTCTCAATTTGGTATTGAAAGGTATTGGCACATTGATGTTGACACCTGCAGAGAAAAACGATCTATTTTGTGGACCAATTAGATCGTAATAATTAAACCTTGCGTATGGACTCAATGACATCTCATGATACCATGAATAATATTTCTTGTATTGGCGTTCAGCAAGCAAACTATCTGTTTGTTCGCCCAACATTTTAAAAATTTTAGGATAATTAAGATCAATCAAAGGAAGATTATCCTGACTAAAACTTATCTCTTCAGATGAAGGATTCAAATACAGATTATACTCTTGATATACATTAATTAAACTTTGAACTTCAGCCAATCTACTTTCCATTTCAATTAGCTTCTCTTTTTTAAGACGTTTCATGTACACCAACTCAGACACTAGCTCGTACTGCTTTTTCAATTGTCTTTCTCTTTCGTATAGCAATTTGATTTTGACAACATTGAAAGTGTAAATTGTGTAATCAAATCGCTTTAAAAAGTTATAGCTTTCGATAGTTGAGCTATGGTTCAGTTGTTCTCTTAAAATCCTGTCTTCTAAAATTTTTGCTTTTGCTCTATTCTCAAGAAAACCACTTTTAAGCACATCCCATTTAGCTCCAACACTAAATTTTCTGTTATAAACCAGATTATCCTCTAAATCACCAACTGTGGGATTGATGTTTTCTAGATATGAACCGGTAAGTGAAAGACCGTAATCTCTTTCAGCTAGTTCCAATTGTTTCTCTAAATAAGCAGAATTGGTGGCTGTAGTTTTAGATTGCTGTAATGATGAAATGTAGTCAATGACTTTTAATGAAGTATCCTGAAAACCAATAGGCTTATATGATGATTCACCAAACAATTCTTCAAGAACAGCAACTTTCTTAAAGAAAAGAGAATCACCCTGAGCATACGAAAGCTTGCCCAGCAAAATTAACAGGCATATCAAATAAGTTTTCCCCACAGTTTCCAAAAGTCCGACAAAGATAGTACTTTATTAGACGAATTCCATATTAGCTTCGTTTAACGATTGTATTAAAAAAAGGTTACGTCAATCGTTTTACCACACTTAAAATGGCCTTTAGGACACTGGGACTTTCCGTGTAAACCACAAGGTCTGCAATCTAGCTTTTCTGTAGTTTGTTTTATTGTTGAATTATCAGATAATGGGCCAAACCCAAATTCAGGAATAGTTGAGCAAAAATAGGCAGTCACGGGGGCATTACACGCAGAGGCAAGGTGAAGTGGAGCCGAATCATTTACATGAGTCATGATAGCCATAGAGATAAGTGCCGAAGACGCTAATAATGAAAGTTCTCCGGCTGCATTATGCACGTTTTTACGTTTGGATTTTTCTACAATTTCATCCAATAATTTTTTATCGCTATTGGCTCCAATCAATACTATTTTAACATCTTCTTTGTATTGTTGAATAATTTCTATCCATTTTTCTAACGGCAATGCTTTGGTATACCAAACTGATGAAGGAGCTAAAACAACTATTTCTCCATCTCCTTTTATAGCAGCTGCTTTGTCAAGATCTGATTGAGCCGGATATAGCTTTGGTTTTTTAAGTTCAAACTCCCCTATTTCTTTAATTAGATTAAAATTCCTGTTGATTTCATGGGTACCGTCTTGTACCTGATGTTTTACTTTGTGGGTATAACAAAAACTAAACGGATTCTTATCAAATCCTACCTTAATTCTTGATTTTGCTCGCCAAGCAAACCAGCCTGTAGAACCAAATCTTTGAAGATTTATAAGCAAATCATACTTTGTTTTCTTAACCTCTTTCAGGATAGATTTGAGGTTTTTAAACTTTTGATTCTTTTTATCCCAAACGTATACTTTATTAATAAATGGATGATTCGCCAGTAGTCCTTCATTACCTGAACGAACAAGCACATCAATTTTAGCTTGCGGTAGTTTATCATGTATAGATTCCAGCAATGCAGTCGCTAGAATAACGTCACCAATAAAGGCCGTTTGAATAATCAATATTTGATCTAATCTTTCGATAAATGGGCGTATTGTTCTCTTACATCTGAATCAATAGGAATAGCATTTCCGTGCTCATCAATTCTAACAAAAATGAAAATAGTTGAACATACTATTTGTTCTTGTCCAGTATAAAAATTGTAGCTTCTTGCCTCAACATAAATGGTCATTGAAGAATTACCAACACTTTTTACTTCGCCGTATATATTTACTTGATTTCCAATTTTAACCGGTTTTTCAAAATTTGTTTCATCTATCTTAACCGTAACCATATTTGGATTTCTGCATAAACTACACGCCCAAGTTGCTGCAGTTTCATCTAACCAAGACAACATAATACCACCGAAAAGATTTCCGTGAACTCCAATATCTTTACCCATGCAGAGTTTAAGTGCTAATTTTTCCATTTACTTTTTACTATTTTCAATCAACTTTTCATAAGTAGACCTTTCATTTTTGTATCTATTTCTTTCAACTTTACTCAATGCAAATTTAAAAGCTCCTTTGGTCCAAAAAGATTCAACATTAACTCTTTTAATAAATAAAGAATTTTTATGAACAGAATTACTTCCTGGTATTGTTGTGAAATGAAACTTGTAATTATCTTGAATCAATTTCAATGCTAAATCACCTACACTCATCAAAGTATTATTGGGAGAGCAGAACATCTCCACTTTGCAATTTAGTTTTGACTCAATTATTGACTTACAATTGACGATCTCATCAACAATTGAATTGTGATCCAAATCTTTAGTCAAAATATGATTATGAGTATGAGCCCCTATTACATTACCATTTTTATATAATTCGGCTAATTTATCCCAATTGATGGCGACAAAGTCTTCATTACCATTATCAATATTTGCATTAATAACTGGTCTAATATTTTTGATATAAAAGGCTTTTCCGTCTTCCGAATCTATAAAGCCTGGAACTACGAATAAAATCGAATATACACCCTTGTTATTTAGGTATTTAATAGTTTTCAAATTATTCAATAATCCGTCGTCAAATGTCAATAAAACATATCTTTTACTTTCATCAAGCTTTCCTTTCATGAACTCTTCTAGATCAGAAGGATTTAAAAAAGTGAATTTATTTTCAAGGTAAGTAATTTGCTTTATGAAAGACTGGTGTAATTTTTCAGGAGTACTATGATAATTAAGAACTAATAAGTCTCCTTTAGAAATTCCTAAGCCGAAAATGGCAGTATAAACATTTCCAATTATGGTTTTAACAAAATGTCCTTTTGTATGATATAATCTATTAAATCTCATGTTACCATGTATCTATATCGGATCTAAACAATCTCCAGCTTTCATCTAAATCCAATTGACCTTTCCAATTGACTGGATGTGTAATGAAATGAACACTTTTATTAAGAGGTTTAAATTTCTTTTCTCTTAAAATGTCTAATAATTCATCAGAGGCCGCATTGTTTACTGCAATTGTAATTATTGAAATAAATTTTAAACTTTTACATGCTTTAATTAATGCTTGAAAAGCAAGGTTTAAAAATTCTAAAGAACTATATGAACTTTGGATATCTCCTATTATAAGTTCATTAATTACTTTTTTTCGAACATTTATTTTTACTTCAAACTGACACACTTCATTCTCATCTTCAAAAACGAAATAGTAATAGGTGTTTTCTGATAATTTATTTCTCCATTTTATAAATTCAGTTGTTTTGTTGAACCTAAACTGTTCTTGGATTGACTCTTTAATCATTAAAGGTTCTGTTCTGAAAAACTGCCCAAGCTTAACCTCTTTTATACTTCGAATAATGGAAACCGGACCTAAAGGTTTAACATACCATTGGAGATCTAATACATTATTCCATCCTGCTCTTAAAAAACTATTGTATGATGCTTGAACAGGAAACCCCATTAGAAAATCAATTCCCTGTCTGAATTCGTCCTCATGTATTGCATTGAGTAACTTTCCAAAAATTCCTTGACCTCTAAATTCTGGGTTAACCAAAGAATTACCCGATTGAAAAGAATTAAACACCTGTTCATTTAATTTATATGGCCAATAAAAAAAGGATTGAAATCCAGCCAACTTATCTCCCTCAACCGCAGCATATCTAACACATTTATCTTGCTGATATGGCGTTTCATAAAAATTTTTAAAGTATAACTGAAACTCTTCCGCTTTAAAATCATATTGCTCACAAAACATTTTAGTGACCTGATCAAGCATCCAATCTTCGTACTTAATTATATTTATAGCCATTTAGATAACTGAATTGAGAGGATGAAAATACTAATTTTATATGAGGAATTGGCAGGATATTTTGTTTCCTGCGTTAAGGAATTATCTAGAAACAATGAAATTTATATAATATGCGAACAGCCAAATAATTCTGCTCCTTTTGATTTCTCAAACACTTCCTTAAACATAAGTTTTAAGAACGAGTACACTTATGGATCTCTTTTACAAAAAGTGAAAGAAATAGAGCCAGATGCAATTTTCGTAGGTGGATGGAAAACTCCTATGTTCAATCAAATTTGCAAGATGTATTCTAAGAAAATAAATGTCGTTCTTGGATTTGACAACGCGTGGAAATTCAGCATTAAACAATTCCTCAATATTGTGAGGTTTAGATTATATAAAAAGAATTCTTATACAAAGTGTTTTGTACCAGGACAGAAACAAAAAAAATATGCCAAGTTGTTAGGTTTTAAGGAGATTAACATTAGTATGGGAGCCTATTCATGTGATTATGAACTTTTCAACAATTATTATGAAAGTACCTTTTCTGAGAAAGAAAAAAACTTTCCAAAAAGATTATTGTTCGTTGGAAGATACAGTAAAGTAAAGGGAATAGAAAAACTTTGGAATTCATTTATTGAAGTTGTAGAACAGACAAATAGCAATTGGGAGCTATGGTGTATCGGTAAAGGTGAAATCCCTGCTTTAAATCATCCAAAAATCAAACATTTGGGCTTTATTCAACCTGATCAGCTTGATGAAGTTATCAGAGAAACAGGTGTATTTGTATTACCCTCTAATTTTGAACCTTGGGGTGTTGTTATACATGAATACGCCCTTGCGGGATTCCCTATTATAAGCTCTACAGAAGTTGGAGCAAATGAAGATTTTGTTTTGCCTGATCAAAATGGTTGGATTGTAAATCCAAATAATTCTGACGAGCTAAAAAAAGTAATATTAAAGGTATTTAGCAAAAACACAGAAGAGCTAATTGAAATGGGAAAAATAAGCCATGAATTGGGAGGCAAAAATACTCCACAAAAGTGGGCAAAATCTCTTATGAATCTGATGCAAAGTTAGTTCGATTGCTTTTTTGATTTATTAACTTTGATTCAAGAATAGAATTTATGCAAAAAGCCAAACACACTTTTTTTTGTGGCGACATTGAAAAGGGGTCTTTAAATGAAGATGAATCTTTCCATGCTTCAAAGGTTATGCGCTTAATGAGTGGAGACCTTATTAATATTATTGATGGTAAGGGAAATAGCTACATAGCTAAAATTTCTACTGCAGTAAAGAAAGAAGTACAGTTTGAAATAGTTAGAAAGCTAGAAAAAACTGCTTCACCTTTAAACGTGCATCTTGTTATTGCTCCTACAAAGAACATGGATCGTTTTTCTTTTGTTGTTGAAAAAGCAACTGAAATGGGGATCAAAAAAATCACACCGATTTATTCTCAAAATTCAGAGCGAAAAATTTTAAAAACAGAGAAAATCAAGAAAAGTATGATTGCTGCTATCAAGCAATCGGGGAACCTTTATCTACCTGAATTGTATGAGATAAAATCATTTAATGAGTTTATTAAAAGTGATTTGGGTGAATCAGTAAAGTTAATTGCGCACTGCAATGATGATGCAGACAAATCAGCATTGAAAGATTTAGTGAAAAGTGGAAAAGAATTCGTTATTTTAATTGGACCTGAAGGTGATTTTACACCTGAAGAAGTTATATTAGCTAAAGAAAAAGGATTTCAGGCAATTAGCCTAGGAGATTCGCGTTTTAGAACTGAAACAGCAGCAATATTAGCATGTCATACCGTTTATTTATTGTCATAGCGTTAATAATAAACCTTTCGGTTTTTGGACAGTCATCTTATCAGGTAGCTGTTTTAAAATATTCAGGAGGAGGAGATTGGTATGCCAACCCAACATCTTTACCTAATCTCGTGAAATTTTGCAATAAAAATTTGGGCACTAATATTTCTGAAAAAGTAGAAACTGTTGGAGCGGGAGATCCTAATATTTTTAATTATCCTTTTGTACATATGACGGGTCATGGAAATGTTGTATTCTCTTCAGAAGACGCTGAAAACCTAAGGAATTATTTGCTTGGTGGAGGATTCCTTCACATTGATGACAATTATGGGATGGATAAGTTTATTAGAACAGAAATTCAAAAAGTGTTTCCAAATAATGAATTTGTGGAATTGCCTTTTACACATCCAATCTTTCATCAAAAATACGAATTCAAAAAAGGGCTTCCCAAAATTCATGAGCATGAAGACAAACGTCCACAGGCATTTGGTATTATGCATGAAGGAAGACTAATATGCTTATATACATATGAGTGTGATTTGGGAGATGGTTGGGAAGATGAAGAAGTTCATGGTGACAGTGAATCTAAACGAACCGAAGCCTTAAAAATGGGAGCAAACATTATTCAGTATGCATTTACAGCAGCCCATTAAATTTATTGCAGTCATACTATTCCTATTATGGAGTCATTTATCTTTTTCTCAAAGTGATTCGGTTGAGTACGTTTATTATAAGTACCGAACAGAGCCAACGCCTTATTTTACATTAGGAGAATTTAAAAGAGGTGTTTCTGATGAGAAACTTAAGTATTCTCTTGATAGCCTTGAACTAAAACCAAGGACACAGTGGACTAGACAAGATAGTCTTGAGTTTGCAAGAATTTCATTGGAAACAGGAAATATGTCATTGTCTGAATATTATTTTGAAAATCTTCATGTCGATATTAGAAAGGAAGAAAATTTTTGGTTTGATCATTTAATGATTCATTATTTAAATGAAGATTATGAAGGAGGGTTGGAAGAAATAAAGCATGAAAGCCCAATGATTATCCAATATTCGAAAATCTATTTCTTTAGAAAAATATTCAATGCAAAAATTGGGCAAAGGGACAATAGTAAATGGTATAAAGAAAATAGTGTTCTTGGATGGGAATTAGACTCTACAATTAAGGAACTACCAAAAGATAGTGAGGAGTTCAATAGTGAAATTATTACACCTCTTAGAAATTTAGAGTATGTGCTTAAGAGATTGATAGTATTTGTGCATGAAGATGACCCAATAATTGCTGCAACATGCAGGGAAATGGGAGTTATCATTGAATATTATTTAAATTACTCTCATGCCTATATTGCGTACAGTTTAGGACGTCATTACAATATCTGGGATAAGCAAATTTTAGAAAATCTAAATGAGGTAAAATCTAAATTAAGTGAGAACAACTATAAGATTCCCAATTTTAGAAAGTATTTTCCGAGAATTGAAGAGTGGAAGTTTGACTATAATGTACTAAAAGAAAAGGTGATGTCGGCCGCCAATGATACAAATGTTTATGTTAAACCTGAAACAATGGCTCCAGAAGAAGATCCTATCATAAACTTTCCTCATCAATATGTTGTTTTAGGAGGGATATTGCTTCTAATAATCTTACTGGCAATAATATTAAAACCGGTAAAAAAATAACATTTGGAACGTTAATTGAATAGAGTTAAATATGAAAACTTATCACTTAATATTTGGATTAGCATTGTTGATGATTTCTGCATGCGGAAACAGTAAAGAAACTGCTACTTCTGACAAGGTCACTAAAACAGCTGTATTGGCTGATAATCTTGATGAGTATAGATCTGCATCTACGAATATTGAAAAAGTATCCATTGATGAAAATGTGATGACATTGATCGTTTCTTATAGTGGTGGTTGTGAAAAACATGAATTCAGTTTAGTAGGTTCAACAGCCTTGATGAAATCTTTACCTCCAAAAAGAAATATCTTACTTCAACATAAAAATAATGATGATAATTGCCGCGAGTATATAACCGACACTTTGCAGTTTGACATCACACCATTAGGTTATAAAAAAGGTGAAGAAGTTCACTTGATTTTAGATGGATACAAAGATCCAATTCACTACACTTTAAAGTAGTTTTTTATACAGTTGGGCATAATCTTTAGCGAAGTAAGTAAGGATACTATCCGCACCTGCTCTTTTCATGCTCAACAACATTTCAGGCATTGCTTTTTCGTATTCTAACCATCCGTTGGCACAAGCAGCTTTAAGCATAGCATACTCACCACTTACATTATAGGCAGCAATTGGCAAATAGCTGTTTTCTTTTAAAAGATGAATTACATCCAGATAAGCTAATGCTGGTTTAACCATTAAAAAATCTGCTCCTTCTGCTTCATCCAATTCCGCTTCTCTCAAAGCTTCATTTTTATTTGCCGGATTCATTTGATAAGTCTTCTTATCCCCTGCTTTTGGAGCTGAATCCAAAGCATCCCTGAATGGTCCGTAAAATGCACTGGCATACTTGGCAGTGTAAGACATTATTGAAACATGCTCATATTGATGAACATCCAAAGCCTCTCTAATTGTTCTAACCCTCCCATCCATCATGTCAGATGGGCCAATAATATCAATACCGGCTTGAGCCTGAGCAACAGCCATTTTTGACAATATTGGTAATGTTTCATCATTCAAAATCTCCCCATTTCTAACTATTCCATCATGACCATCAGTACTATAGGGATCTAAAGCTACATCACTCATCAAAACTACTCCGGGGAAGTGTTCCTTAATTTTTCTAATTCCTTGTAAGTAAAAATTATCATCTTGGTATGAATAAGAACCCGTCTTATCTTTAAATGACTCAGGTATTACAGGAAAAAGTATAAATGTCTTTATGCCCGCCTCAATCGATTCCTCAATTTCTTTTAAAATACCATCCATATTTAACCTGTAAACATCCGGTAAGGATGAAATAGGTTCTTTTTCAATATTGGTGTTACTTAAAAATAAAGGATAAATCAAGTTAGAAGGACGCAGAACAGTCTCTTCAATCATAGATCTGATTGCGTCATTTTTTCTATTTCTTCTGGGTCTGTTTAACATCTGTTATTATGCATCAAAATTAATGAATATTACTGATTCAAAGAGATAAAGTTTCAACCAAATTTGAATAATAATCAACCAACTAAAGAAATAATCATTAATAGATACTTTTTGGACTTGAAAATTCAATTATTTTTATAGCTTTGACTTCAAAACTCAAGAGATATGAAATTAGCACTTAGGTCTATATACATTTTCACCTTAGGCATTTTTCTTTTAGGATGTGGCGGTGGAGACGACATTGAAGTTGATGACACAACTCAAGATGACAATGATGTCAACAACGTTGATGTGGATATAGAACAGTCCATGAATACTGCTATTGGTGGAAAGATGTTTAGTATTCCTTCCCCTATTCAAATGGTGAACATGATCAAAGACAATGTGGAAACATTTAATGAAGAAATGTTGACTGATCCTGAAGGTGTTGCCAATTTTACCACTGAATATAAGCGCGCTATTAATATGGGTGTTTATGGAGCAGATTTGGGATATGCTACAATTTATGAGAACAATACTAAAGCTGTTTCATATTTATCTTCAATTGAGAAATTATCAGATGAGTTAGGGATTGCAGGTGCTTTTGACAACGAATTATTGGAGCGTTTTATTGATAATGGTAACAACCAGGATTCAATGTTAGTGATTATGTCTGAAGGTTATCGTGAAGGAGACAAATTCTTAAAAGATAACGAAGAGCATGATGTAGCTACATTGATTTTAACCGGTGGATGGATTGAAGCAATGTATTTTGCATCTGTTAGTTATGAAAACACAAAAAGTCAAGACATTGCCAACAGAATTGGTGAGCAAAAAACTGCTTTGGGTACAATTGTAGATCTTCTTGAAGAATACAACACAGAAGAGATGTACACCGACCTAATCAATGATCTTAAGAGTTTAGAAGAAGACTTTGAAAAAATTGAATTCAACTACACTTATGTTGAACCAATTACTGACGCTAAAAACAATCAAACAACAATAAAAAGTAAATCTTCTGTAAAGATAGAAGGTGATGTATTGAGCGGAATTATAGAAAAAGTAAAAAACATTAGAAACGGATTAATCGGATAAGTAGATATGAAAAAGTTATTATTATTCTTTGCAGTTGCATTAATCACGTTTGGAGCTAAAAGTCAGGAATGTGACTCTCTAGTTAATGTTTGCTATACTTACCTTGCTAAAGACAGTAAAAAAGGTAAAGTATTTATATCTGATGGTCAGGTTTATCAAGCATTTGTTGATGCTGAACAATCTGCTGAATTTAAAGTAACCCTCTACGGAGGTTCCCTATATAGAATTGCTACTACGGCCGGAACTAAAGACAACTATGTGATCTTTAACGTTTACGACCAGGATAGAAACCTTTTGTTCTCAAACGCTGATCACGACAATGCCCCTTATTGGGATTTTAAAGTTGACAACACCTTAGATTGCTACGTTGAGGCTTATTTGGATATTGATAAAAAAGTGTCTGGATGCCTTGTGTTGTTGATTGGATTTAATAAATAAACTACTTCAGCTTCTCTTAAATGAGTGAACGAATATTAAAAGCCCTCATGCAGCTCTTTGCAATTATTGCAAGAGTTGATGAAAACATTGAAAGTCAAGAACCTGTCACTTCCGGTGAAGGTAGAAAAATCGTGGAATCATTCCTTTCACAGGAATTGAGCCATGCTGCCGTGGAAGAATACCTAAAGATTTTTGACGAATTCCTAATTTCTTTCCAAGGTGGATCTAAAAAGAAAGACGGTAAAAGAAAAAAGACTTCTGTTCACTCAGTAAAAGTTCTAAGAATTTGTACTCAAATTAATGAGGAACTTGCTCAGAGACAAAAAATAATTGTACTTGTTCGTATTCTTGAATTTATTAATGCAAATGAAGTAGTTGATGCTCAAGAATTAGAATTTGCTCAAACCGTTGCCGATACATTTAATGTGTCAATGGAAGAATACAACATTATCAAAGATTTTGTTGAAGCTCCTATTGATAGAATTATTGACAACGAGGATATGTTGTACGTTACTGCTAATCCAAAAGAAGATTTTAAGCAGGCAAAACATATCTATTCTGAAGGAATTGAAGGTCAAATTAGGGTACTAAAGATTACAAGTGTAAACTTTCACTTCTTTAAATATCTTGGAACCTCTGAACTGAACTTAAATGGTCAGCCGCTTTTAGAAGGAAGACACGTAATCTTAAACCAGGGATCTTCTATCAGATCTAGTAAGGTTCAACCTATTTACTACTCTGATATTATTGGTGCATTCCTTTCTGACACTTCAGCTGCTAAAATTGTTTTTAAAGCAGAGAATGTAGTCTATAAATTTAAGAGCGGTAAAATTGGTCTTCAGACATTTAATTTTGCTGAAGAGTCTGGTTCTTTATTAGGAATCATGGGTGGATCCGGAGCTGGAAAATCTACCTTATTGAATGTATTAAATGGTAACTACACTCCTGCTGAAGGACAAGTTACTATCAATGGTGTAGATATTCACCGTGAAAAAAATAAAATTGAAGGTGTAATTGGGTATGTATCTCAAGATGACCTTTTAATTGAGGAATTAACAGTTTTCCAAAACCTATTTTATAACGCAAAGTTGTGTTTCGGAGGAATGGATGACAAGTTAATTGCCAAGAGAGTATTAAAAACCCTTTCTTCATTAGGACTTTATGAAACAAAAGACCTAAAAGTTGGATCTCCATTGGAAAAAACAATTTCAGGAGGTCAAAGAAAGCGTTTAAATATTGCCTTAGAGTTAATCCGTGAGCCTTCTGTTTTATTCGTTGATGAGCCAACATCTGGTTTGTCTTCAAGAGACTCAGAAAACATCATGGACCTTTTAAAAGAGTTAGCTCTTAAAGGTAAATTGATATTTGTTGTAATTCACCAGCCATCTTCAGACATCTTTAAGATGTTTGATAAATTATTGATTTTAGACGTTGGTGGATTCCCTATTTACAATGGAAACCCTGTTGATGGGGTGATGTACTTTAAAAAGTGTATTAACCACGTAAAAAGTGATGAAAGTGAATGTCCGGTCTGTGGTAACGTAAACCCTGAACAGATTTTCAACATCATTGAATCAAAGGTTGTTGATGAATACGGTAATCAAACACAGCATAGAAAAATCAGTCCTAAGGAATGGAACAAGTCTTATTTAGAGGAGCTTGAACCAGAACCGGACAAGACTGAAAATGTGCTTGAAATTCCAGAAAGTACATTTAAAAAACCAGGATTTTTAAAACAGCTACGTGTATTCTTCATAAGAGATGTATTGTCTAAATTAACGAACAGACAATACATGTTAATCAACCTATTAGAAGCACCATTATTAGCGTTTGTCTTAGCGTTCTTTGTAAGATTTTACAACATCCAAGACGGAGTAGAATACACTTTTAGAGATAACCAAAATATTCCACAATTTATCTTCATTTCAGTTATTGTTGCTTTATTCATTGGTTTAACAGTAGCAGCAGAAGAGATAATCAAGGATCAAAAAATATTAAAAAGAGAATCATTTTTGAATTTGAGTAAAGGATCTTATCTAACAGCTAAGATTTCAATCATGTTCATTATTTCAGCTATTCAAATGGCGTTCTTTGTTTTAATAGGCAATTTGGTACTTGAAATCTACGGAATGTGGTGGCAATATTGGTTAATACTATTCTCCTTATCCTGCTTTGCCAACTTACTTGGCTTAAATATTTCTGCTAGTTTCAATAGTGTTAAAGTAATCTACATATTGATTCCTATTTTGATTATTCCACAATTACTTTTCAGTGGTGTAATTGTAAAGTTTGATAAGCTTAATCCAATGTTTGGAAATGAGAGTTCCGTACCGTTAATTGGTAACGTAATGGCTTCTCGTTGGGCTTATGAAGCTATGGCAGTGTCTCAATTCAAGGATAACAAGTACGGCGAAATCTTCTTTGATGTTGAAAAGAAAGAGAGCTTTGCTTCTTGGAAAAAAGTTACCTGGTTAGCTGAGATGAAAAACCAAGAAGGATTCATGAAAATGAACCTTGGAGATTTTTCTAAAGTGGCCAAAACTGTTGAAGCACATACAATCCTTAAAAATGAGATTGAAAGAGAAGAAAATTTCATCAAGAACTTAACATGCAACGAATGTGTTGATGATATTAAACTTGAAGAATTGTTCCCAGAATTGTACGGTGAAAACAGCCAGGTTAAGACTTATACATTCCCTAAATACTATACAAAGTATGAGCTGGAAAATGGATACATAACCGGTATTAAAAAACCAGATCAAGAAGGATTTAGTTCAGATGCTTTAAATGGTCAAAAATGGGGACCTGGAGAAAATGATCAAAACTTATTTGACGTACAAACAAAAAGCAATGTGTTGTACATATCTCAAATGAATTTTGATAGCAAAGAAAAGAAAGATGAATTCTTAGAAAGAGTGAGTGACACTAAAGATGGATTATCTTCTTTCTATACTGCCACGGACAAATATTTTGATATTTTGAGTCAGCATTATGAGAATGTTAGAAAGAAAAACAAGGATCTTAAAAATGCTAAGACTAAGCAAATTGTAGATAATTACGGAATTGAACGCTATCAGTCATTGGTAAATGATTATACAAACGACGCTCTTGAGCAGTTTGTAAGAAACAAAGCTGAATTGTCTTCAGTTGTTGTTTCAAATGGATATTTGGTTCAAAAATCAGATCCAATTTATCTGGATCCATATGATCAACATTTTTGGAATGCTCATTTTTACGCGCCTAGAAAGCGAATAGCCATGCTAAACACCTATGTCCCTACTTATTGGGCCAATATTGGTGTGATGTGGTTGATGACAATCATGTTAATTATTACTTTAAGAATAGATTTCTTTAAAAAGCTAATGGATTGGTTCCCTAAGTTCGGAGCTTGGTTAAAAGAGAAATTTAAAAAGTCTGAAGAGTAATTACTTTGGTTGGTATACCAAGGCTTTTAGTGGGTAGCCCAAATAATCTAAATGATGGGTAATTTTAAATCCAAGCCTTTCATAGAACGGAAGGTTTTTAGGATTAGCCGTTTCTAAAACTACTTGCATATTATTGATATCAGCTTGTTGTAACAGTTCTTTCATAAAGGAAGACCCAGTCCCCTTTCCTTGTATAGAAGGGTCTACACCTAAATACCATAAGTAATAATGAGCAGATGTAGGTTGTGTTTTTTTAATTGCCTTTTGACGTTTCAAAATTTTTGGAATTCTCCTGAATCCAACAGATTTGAAAACAAGATTTAAATCCAACCATAAAGCTTTCATTGAAAAAGCAGATTTTGATGAATTAAGCCAAATGGCACAAGCAGATTTGTCATCATTTAACCATACCTCACCTCTCATTAAGGCTTTTTGCCATGAGTACTCTAACAGATATTGAAATCTCTGATCTTTCTTTTGATCTTGCTTAATTACATATCTAGCTGAATAGCTATTATGAAATGTATCTTTCAGAATTTTTAAACACAATTCTTTATCTGCAGGTGTAGCCTTTATCATACTTGAACTGCGAAAATAAGATTAAGGATTGAATTACAGCAATCATACCGGTATAGCTTCGCTGGACCTTATATCTTCTGTTGGGCCTTCAAAGTAAAACCTTTTGGCAAAGGTTCTTTTTTTATTTCCCCCTCACTTTTGAGAACAATCATATCGGTATAGCTTCGCTGGACCTTACATCTTCTGTTGGGCCTTCAAAGTAAAACCTTTTGGCAAAGGTTCTTTTTTTATTTCCCCCTCACTTTTGAGAACAAGTTCTCTACGTTCGTTGGAAATAAAAAAACCTCTCACTACGTGAGAGGTTTTACTTTGGGTGGAAGATCGGTCTCGAACCGACGACCTCCTGAACCACAATCAGGCGCTCTAACCAACTGAGCTACAACCACCATTTTTCAAATTGCACCTTTGTGCTTTTGATCACAATTGAAATTCATCTATTGCGGCGGCAAATATAATGCATTTTTTTATCAGAAAAAAACATTTAATAAGAATCAATTCTTTCTACGTTATCATGACCCAAAGCATGATACACAACACTCACTAAATGAAGGGTTTGATCACGACCTTTTTTTTGTCCACTTTTGGCAATTAAATAAACTCCAAATATTAATAATAAAGTAAAAGGCAAGCACCAAACCCAAGGTGTTTTATTGCCCATGTTTAACTGAACCAAGCCATAAATCCCTCCAAATAAAGATACAATCCCTAAAAAGGAATAAACAAAAACAAAAAATGCCCATACAACATATTGGGGACCAACATTTACCCTGATAATTGTGTCATCATGATCTGCATACTCATCCTTTTCTGCTGACACCCTTAATTCAGGAGACCAAAAATGCCTGTCCCGCATAGGAATATCTAAATAATATAAATTGTGAACCTGCTTACCTACTACGGTATCATCTTCTTTAACAAACTCAACCAATCGAGTAAAAATTTCTTCTTCTGACAATTGGGATTTTAATTTAAACCGTGGACGTATCTCTCCAGGGTTCAAGTGGTCTTTTCTATTGAACGGCATTATAGTTTTTTTGAGCAATCAAAAATTACCACATTCAGCCAAAACAAAAAATGATAAAAATCAATTACTTACAATCTTTGGCAATTTTTAAGGCTTCAACTATGCCAATCTTTTTATAATCTTCAAATTTTGGATACTTTTCTGCCACTTTATCAACTGCACAATTACAATATTTTTCAGCCTTCTCCTCACCTATCAGTTTTGAAGATCTTTCCTCACAATTTTCTACAAACTCTTTAATCTGCTTTTTTGTCCAATACTTAGCCGCAGTTCTAGCTATTGCTTTACATCCATAAAGACCTGCAGATAAGGATATTAAAGCAATGAAAAGAAATTTTTTGTGTTTCATGAGAAAATAATTAGTTCTCCTAATATATAAAATGTTGACTTCTGTCAGGTGTATTAATTCTAAGAGTCGTTAAATTTGTAATATGAAGTTGTTCGGTCAAATATCTTCAGTTCTCTTTATAGCACTCATCATGTCTGCTATGTTATGGAGAACTGTTACGATTTTGCACTTCTATGCCAATCAAGATTCTATTGAGCAAAACCACTGTGAAAACATTGACAAACCTGAACTAAATTGTCATGGTCATTGTTATCTTGAAAAAAAATTGACCAATAAAGTTCAATCTGACTCCCCTATTACTCAAGGAAAGCAATTGAGAAATTTTTTACTTGTATTTAGAGCTTTTGAAAATGTGAATGAAATTGATTTCCCTTCTTTTACTAGTTCAAATACTACAAGAAATACCTATTTCTATTCTATTCAGGAACACTTTTTAGTTCCAGCCAAATCACCTCCTGAATTAAGTTAGTTGACGATCAAATTATTTTGAATCTATCAATTAACTTATGAAATCAATAACATTAACCTTGATGTTACTGTATTTCTCAGTAGGATTCGCATGTGATGGCTGCAGTGTTTACTTGGGTTTAACTCCGAATGATGAGAAACACAATATTGGATTGTATTATAGATACAGATCTATGCATGGGCAATATAGTTTATCTGGAACGCAGACCTTAACAAAACACGCTTCACATGGCAATAATCCTAATTTTTGGGGAAATACAATAACTGAAAATTACAATACATTTGAATTAAGGGCTAATTTGATATTTAACTACAGATTAAAAACATATATCATTTTACCTTTTACGCTCAATAACCAACTAATAAACAATATAAGTCAGTATCCAATATATGGCTTTGGTGATCCGGTAATCATTCAGTCTTATCAACTTATTGACCCGTTGAAGACATACAAGAATGAAAACTTCACACAAAGACTTGAATTGGGAATGGGAATCAAAGCTCCCCTCGGCAAAATTGACAAATTGGTTAACAATGAGCGACCTAATTTAGATTTACAACCTGGAAGTGGAAGTTGGGATATTATTTGGATGATGAAATACAATATGAAAATTAAAAATACAGGCTTTATGAGTATGGCAAACTATAAGTGGAATACCATGAATAGTGAGTTATATAAATATGGTAATACATTTAATTTCAACTTAATGATGTTTTATCAAACCAAAATTAAATCCTTAACGTTCTTACCAATGGCTGGTACATATTTTGAAAATGCCACAATGGATGAATCAACAATCATTCATGAAGATACAGGAGGTTCGATTTATTACCTTTCAGGAGGTTTTCAACTTTATTGGGGAAAATTTAAACTTTTTACTGAGTATCAAAGAGCAGTTAAAAATAAGCTAAATGGATACTCGCAATTAATAACAAGACAAAGAATCAACCTAGGGTTGATCTATAATATCTAAAATATGAAAACAACATTTAAAACAATCTTATTCGCATCAACAATTGGTTTGATGGCATTGTCAACTTCTTGTAAAAAGAAAGGATGTACGGATGAAACAGCTGAAAACTACTCATCAGAAGCAGAAAAAGATGATGGATCTTGTACTTATCCAACAGAAGGTACAGTTACATTAACATTCTCGCATAATGTAGATGGTTCAGTGTTAACTGCAGATGTTTTTGATCAGTTAAATTATACAACTCCTGAAGGAAACACTTACAGTGTTACTAAGCTTCAGTATTTAATTACTGATGTTAGATTATACAAAGCAAGTGGAGACAGTATAATGATTGAAGGATATCACCTGGTTGATTTAACAGACACTTCAACTTTAACTTATGTTTTACCTGAAGTTGTTGGATTGAATCCTTACACAGGAATTGGTTTTAACTATGGATTTATCGATTCTAAAAATATCTCAGGGGAATATGCTGATTTGAACAGTGCTAGTTGGTCTTCACCTGAAATGCTTGGAGGTGGTTACCACCAATTGAAGTTTGAAGGAAGATATATCAATGACGCTACTGACACCATAAATTTCCAGTATCACAATATCACTAGAACCGAAAATCCGGATAATTCAACATTTGTTGCTAATGATGCAAACATTCACTTAAACAAATCAATGGATTTGACAGGAAATGCCAATATTGAAATTAAAATGAACATGCAAGAATGGTTCAGAAATCCTAATACATGGGATTTAGATAGTTTATATACTATGCTGATGCCAAACTATGCTGCTCAAATTATGATGACAGAGAACTCTTACAGTGTATTTAGTGTAGGAGCCGTAACAGTTGAATAATTGTAACAAGGACAATAAAAAAAAGCCCCTGAATTATCAGGGGCTTTTTTATTTATATCAGGTTGTAGGATTTAAAATGTATATCTGACAGAGAATCCTCCTTCATATCCAAATGGATCATAATCGCTATATGTGTAGAATCCCCACATTGGTCTCCAATCTAAACTGATTAATATTGGAGCATTGTGTTGATTGAAATCATACTCTAAACCAATCTGTCCTCCAATTGCAAGTGTCAATCCATAAGAATCATAAAACTTTGATCTGTACTGTCCAATTCTTGCTCCTGGTCCAACATACCAGTTTAAACCTTCTGTGATATTCCAATCCCAGTGAAAAACAGCCGCTAAGCCAATATGAGCCCAGTTTTTGTGTCTTCTACCTCCAAGATCTAACTCTAAACGGTTTTTGTCACCAAAACCATGCTGATATGAAATCTCTGCTCCATTTGAGTAATAAGCTGAAGCAAATCTAATACCGATTGCGTGTGGATTTACTTGTCCAAATGATTGAAATGATAATAATCCTAAAAATAATACTAGTGTTTTTGTGAAATTCATAAGGTAACTTTTGATTTAATTCTAAGATAACTTTTCAGATTAATTATACCAAATGAATTTGCTTAACCCCTATATTTTTTCGACGAAGTTTTCTGACAAAAGTCTTATTTAAAAATGATAAATGTTGTAACATGTATTTTTCAATCTCCCTAATTTTGGTCCTAAATAAACACTTTGAACTATGAAAAAAAATATGGGAAATGCAGATAGAATTATAAGAGTAATTCTAGCGGGCGTATTAGCAGGATTGTACTTTGGAAATGTAGTTACCGGAACTTTAGGAATTGTTTTAGTTGCACTTGGCGGAGTCTTTTTATTGACGAGTCTAATTGGATTTTGTCCGTTGTATGCCCCTTTCGGAATTAAAACTTGTAAAACAAAATAATAGATGAAAGGATGTCCTTACTGGGCATCCTTTTTTTCTTTGATTTTGTCAATACATTTCATTCCGTCTATCGCCGCGGAAATTATTCCACCCGCATAGCCAGCACCTTCACCGCAGGGATATAATCCTTTGACATTAGTAGATTCTAATGATTCATCATCTCTATCTATTTGAACAGGAGATGAAGTTCTTGATTCTGGAGCATGCAAAACTGCACTATTGGTTAGATAACCTTTCATCTTATTACCAAAATCCTTAAATGCTCTTTTTAATTTCTCTGCAATCAATTTTGGTAAAACCTCATTTAAATCAACTGAAACTAAACCGGGCTGATAAGATGTTTGCGGTAATGATTGTGACACTTTTCCTTCAATAAAATCTATCATTCTTTGTGCAGGAACTTTTTGCGACTTACCTGCCGATTCCCAACACTTACGCTCTACCATTTTTTGATAATTCAAACAAACAAATGGATCGTTTGAGCCAGGGGCAATATCATCAGGACTCACCTGCACTACTATACCTGAATTTGAATAAGGATTATTTCTCTTAGATGGAGACCATCCGTTAGTAACAACTTCTTCAGTATCCGTAGCACACGGAGCTACTATCCCTCCAGGACACATACAAAAACTGTACACACCCATTCCGTCCACTTGAGTAACTAAAGAGTATGAAGCCGGAGGTAAATTATCACCACTCAACTCTCCGTGATATTGAATTTGGTCAATTAAATTTTGATCGTGCTCTATCCTAACACCTAATGCAAAAGGTTTTGCTTTAATTGCAACTCCTTTAGTCTTCATTAAGTCAAAAATATCTCTTGCTGAATGGCCGGTAGCTAGAATAAGGTTATCAAATTGGTATTTCTTGTCATTGTTGATTGTAATTCCTTTCAGCTTTCCATTTTCAATCTCTAAATCAGTTAATTTAGCATCAAAATGTACTTCTCCTCCACGCGTTATTATTTCTTCCCTCATTTCCTGAATGATTTTAGGAAGTTTATTGGTACCGATATGAGGATGAGCATCCACTAAAATATCCTTATCAGCTCCAAAATGAACAAACCATTCCAATGCTCTTTTTACATTTCCTCTTTTCTTTGAACGAGTATATAACTTACCATCTGAAAAAGTTCCTGCTCCACCTTCTCCAAAGCAATAATTTGATTCAGGATTTACAGCATGATCTTGATGAATTGCTTTCAAATCTCTTCTTCTTGAACGAACATCCTTACCCCTTTCAAAAATGATGGGTTTAATACCAATTTCTAAAGCGCGTAATGCAGCAAACAAACCGGCAGGACCGGCTCCAATTATCGCTACCTCATCTCCATTACTTACATCAATCGGATGAAAGTAATCAGTTTCATCATTGAATTCTTCATTGATGTAAACTGCCACTTTAAGATTATACTTCACAGGTTTTTTACGCGCGTCAATAGATCTTTTTAGAATCTCAATGTGATTGACGTCATCTATGCGAACTCTTAGCTCTCGACAAATCTGCTCATTGATGTATTCTTCATTGTGAATATGATCTGCAGGTATGCGTAATTGTAATTCGTGTATCACAGAGATAAAATAAAATCTAACCTTCAAATGTAAGGGAGAACCACCACACCTTCGTTTTTAGTGATGATAAAGGATCCATAAAGAATGAATGATCCTGAATACTAACATTCTTTATTCCATTGGAGATTTTTAATTCTATTCCGAATTTGAAATAAGGTAACCAAAAATCAAATCCTCCTCCCGCTTGATAAGACCAATCATGTGCTTCAATCTTTACAATTGGATCTCCCAACTGCTGATCTACATCTTTTTGGCTGGCTAAATCATAGCTATATTGCATTCCACCAATGGCATATGCTGCAAAGTTGTTAATACGCTTGGTTCGCAGTTTAAGAAGTAAAGGGAAATCTAAATACGTTGATTCCAATCTATTCTCTCTTTGCTCCATTGAGCTGGTTTGCTTATTCCAATAAGTATAGGTGAACAATCTCTCTTGAAAAGATAAAGAGGGAATAAATCTTAAATGAACTGTTTCATGAATATCCCAAGAACTAATTATTCCCAAATTAAATCCGGGTTGTTTATCTATGCTGATGTTTGTAATTGAATCAATGTTAGATGAATCAGCATTAAGGGTATATCTAAAATTTGAAGTATTAAAACCAAGAGTAAATCCAAAATGGACTTTTTTATTATCAAAACGTGGATAATTCTTTCCAAATCTTTGTCCCCATCCTACTCCACAG
This sequence comes from Paracrocinitomix mangrovi, assembly GCF_019740355.2. Lineage (GTDB taxonomy): Bacteria > Bacteroidota > Bacteroidia > Flavobacteriales_D > Crocinitomicaceae > Paracrocinitomix > Paracrocinitomix mangrovi. Next base: position 1,067,655 of record NZ_CP091819.1, read on the forward strand.
AAGAACACACTCAACAATATGAACAAACTCAATTTTTTCAAGGCTATGCAAATCTAGTAAATCTGAATCAGACGTTCATACAGTTTAAATGTGATTAATTAAACCAATAACGTTGAAAAATAGCAGATGTTACTTTTCACCAACATAAATTGTGGCAATTCCTCCAGATACAAGTTTAGAACTGATGTTTTTGAAGCCGGTTTTTTTCATTATTTCAATGAAAGCCTGTCCTTCAGGGAATGCAGCAACTGACTCGGGCAAGTATGTATAAGCCGCTTCATCTTTTGAAATAGAACGACCGATTTTAGGTATGATGTATTTAGAATAAAATCCGAATGATTGCTTTACAGGAAATCTCTTTGGTTTAGAGAATTCAAGAATTATAGCAGGAGCACCAGGTTTTAAAACGCGTAACATTTCTCCTAATCCCTTCTCCAAATTTTCAAAGTTACGTACACCAAATCCTACTGTAATTCCGTCAAAATGATTTTCTTCAAATGGCAGATTTTCAGAATCTCCTTGAATCATTTCAATTTTATCAGACAAACCTTTCTTCTCCATCTTCTTTCTGCCTACTTCAAGCATCCCTTCTGACAAATCAAGACCCACAATTTTAATAGGATTCAATCGCATAGATGAAATAGCGAAATCACCCGTACCTGTTGCAATATCCAAAATAATTTTTGGCTCATACTGCTTAAGAATTCTAACTGCTTTCTTTCTCCAAATCTTATCAATCCCCATAGATAGAAAGTGATTTAAAAAATCATATCTATGCGAAATATTGTCAAACATTTCAGCTACTTCTTCTTTCTTAGAAGATTGCTGTTTGTTATATGGTTTTACTGATGTTCCCAACTTAAATTTTATCTTTTGCTTCTTTCAACAATTCGTCCTTATCTATGGACACTACTCCAACTTTTTCACAAACCAAACCACCGGCTAAATTTGCCAAAGTAGCAATGGTTTTAGGATCTAATCCGCTCGCCAAACACAAGGTTGCAACACTAATTACTGTATCTCCCGCTCCTGACACATCTGCAATAAGTCGTGGATATGCCGGGATAAAATGATTTTTTGAAGCTTCATTTATATACACTCCATGTTCGCTCATGGTAACAAAAGTGAACTTCGGGTTTAATTCTTTATTAATTACCTTAACTGCTTCCAGGAATGTATCTTTTTCATTCAAATCAATAGTTACTTGCGTCCCTTCTGACAATTCTTTCAGATTAGGCTTGAATAATGTAACATCTTTGTAAGAGAAAAAGTTTTCCTTTTTAGGATCAACTGTAGTAATTATTCCCTCTTCATTAGCATACTTTACTATTTCTTCAATTAAGCCCGGAGTTAAAACCCCTTTGTTATAATCTTGAAAAATGATAGCTGCAACATCTTCTTTACTGCAGTAATCTTTTATTTCATTGATCAAAGTAAATTCAGATGATGAAGAAATAGGATCTGTTTTTTCATGATCAACCCTTACCAATTGCTGATTGTTTCCAATGACTCTGGTTTTAACAGTTGTAATTCGCTCATCATTTTGAATAATTCCTCTTGCAGATAGTTGAGCTTCATTGATCAACTTTAAAAAATGTTCTGCTTCCTCATCTTTACCAATAATGGTATATATAATAGGTTCAGCACCTAACGATTTTAAATTCAAAGCAACATTGGCTGCACCTCCCAAACGGCTAGTTCTACTTTTAAAGTTTACTACCGGGACAGGAGCTTCAGGTGAAATTCTGGTCACTTTACCTTCGATATAGGTATCTACCATTACATCTCCTAAAACAATAATTTTTTTGCCTTGAAAATTTTTAAATATCGTGTTGATGCTTCCCATTAACTCAATTTATCTAATGCTAATTTAATTCTGTCAATCGCTGCAATTAAAGTTTCTTCTGCTGCAGCATAAGATAATCTGATGCAATTAGGATCTCCAAAAGCTTCACCAGTAACAACCGCAACTAATGCTTCATCTAATAAATACATTGATAAGTCTGTTGCAGATTGAATTGTATGATTGCCGTATGATTTTCCAAAAAAGTTAGTGATATCAGGGAAAACATAAAAAGCTCCCTCAGGAACATTCAATTTAACACCATCAATCTCTCCCATCTTTTGTAATACTAAATCTCTTCTTTTATGGAACGCATCCACCATAAATTTTATTTCAGATGGATCTGCTTCAACTGCTGCCTTAGTCGCTCTTTGAGCTATTGAACTTGCACCTGAAGTAAACTGTCCTTGCAATTTAGCACAAGCCTTTGCAATATCTTTTGGAGCACCAATGTATCCAATTCTATATCCTGTCATGGCAAATGCTTTTGACACTCCATTTACTGTAACAACTTGTTCGTAGATATCGTCAAACGCAGCTAAACTCACATTTTTTCCAACAAAATTAATGTGCTCATAAATCTCATCTGCAATTACTACTAGGTTTGGGTATTTCTTTATTACAGCTGCTAATGATGCCAATTCTTCTCTTGAATATGCAGATCCAGTAGGATTACATGGGTTAGAGAAAATCATCAATTTTGTTTTTGGCGTAATTGCCGCTTCTAGTTGATCTGCAGTTATTTTAAAATCACTTTCAATACCAGCTTTTACAAAAACCGGTTCCCCACCAAATAAGGCAACTTGCTCAGCATAAGTAACCCAATAAGGAACTGGTACAATTACCTCATCTCCTTCGTTTACCATTGCCATAACAACATTAACGATACTTTGCTTAGCACCTGTAGAAACCACTATTTGATCAGCATCATATTTTAAGCCGTTATCTCTTAAAAATTTACCGGCAATTGCTTCTTGTAAATCCTTGTAACCAGGAACCGGCATATACTTAGAAAAATTCTGATCAACAGCTTCTTTGGCTGCAACTTTCACAAAATCCGGAACGTTAAAATCCGGTTCTCCTAAACTTAATGAGATAATATCTTTACCTTGAGCAATAAGCTCTCTACTTTTAGCAGCCATAGCAATGGTTGCTGATTCGGCCAAATTGTTGACTCTTTCTGATAAACGGCTCATGAGATTTTTTTTAGCAAAACTAATTAATTTTGAATGTCGGCTTCTTAAATGAAATCAAAATCAAGTGAAGTCATTCCACTTTTTTGATGAGGGTAAGCATTAAATGTTCCTGTACCCATAGCTACTAACTCTCCACTTTCCTGATTAAAAATTTCACCTTGGGCAATAATGATTCTTTTTCCTTTAGAAATAATAGTTCCTTTTCCAATTAACACATCTCCTTTTCTAACTGGTAAAATATAGTTGATTTTAAATTCTACAGTTGAAACCAAATTACCATCTGCTGATGATCTGTGCAGAGCTGCAACTCCCATAATTCCATCCATATAAGCGGCAATAACACCACCATGCGCAGTTGTTGGTGTTGCGAGATGGTCTTTTGAAATCACAAGTTTATACTCTATTCCGTCTTCTTCAAATTTGGTTAACTCTGTTCCTAAAAGTCTTCCAAATTGATTTGTTTCTGAATATACTTTTATAAGTAGATCTCTGAAATCTTTCATACTTCTGTGAAAATTGAGGTACAAATCTACGATTTCTGGAGGGTATGAAAAAATTTATCCTGAATCAATTACTTTTTAATATCAACAAAATTTTACCATCCGATTTTATCATCTTTAAGGTAAAAATGTATATTTGTTGTGCGTCTCACAACACCAATCAGGACGTAGTTAAATAAAAGCGGGAGTAGCTCAGTTGGTAGAGCGTCAGCCTTCCAAGCTGAGGGTCGCGAGTTCGAGTCTCGTCTCCCGCTCTAAAGCCTGTCTGAATTGATAGGCTTTTTTTTGTTTTTTGATTATACACTTAAAATAATTCATGGTCGTGAGTCCGTCCCGATAGCTATCGGGACTCGTCTCCCGCTCTAAAGCCTGTCTGAATTGATAGGCTTTTTTTATCTTGTCAATTATGGATATTAAGACACATTGGTCAAATCAAAAAGGAGACACTCATTATCGTATTGACATTTCTATTGATAATTCAAATATCACCATTGCAGAATACACCGGCCACTGGAAAGCTGAAATAGGTGGTAGCTGGAGTCTTAAAGAGTTCACAACAGGAAAATGTGACGAATTTGTTTTTTATGGCTTTCAGGAAGACATCTTAAAAGAAGTACATAATTCAGTAAAACAAATCTTAGAATCTAGCTCCAATAGTTAGCGCTAACTGAGAATTTCTGGTTCTAAATTGTGCAAAGCTTCCATTCATTGTTGGATCGTAAGCATAATAGTCTTCATTATTCCCTTTTAACACGTAAGCAATATCTATATAGGTCATTCCAAAATTGTATCCAAATCCACCTGTTATTAATAAGGTCGGTTCCTGATTATTACCACTGGACTCTTTATATGGATTTGAATAATAGGCAAATCCTCCTCTTGCATAAACTCTTTGTGTAATCCTTGCTTCTAAACCTATTTTTGCATTAATGGCAGGTCGATAAATGTTATCTATTTGCGAATTTTCTAAAGCAAAACTATAAGGAGCGGATGAATTATTTCTTGATTTTAACTTTGCGTCTCCATAATCAACATACTCTATTTCAACACCAACAGAACCATATTTACTAAATACAGCAGCCCCCGAAACATTTGCCTTAAACGGAGTTCTTATCCTGTATTCATAAGAACCTGTAGGAATGAATTCCCCTTCAACAAATTTATCACCAGAATCTGTACCTGAAGACATATTATTTTTCCAATAATCATTCATCCAATAAGCTGTAGGCGTTTCAATACCCAATCCAAATCTGAACTTCTCCGTTGGCATATAAATAGCCCCCACTCTCATATTTAAACCATAACCTTGTATGTCTAATTCTCCTGTATAGTTTATCCAATTCAACCAGTTAGCAGTTGCATCAAAAGTTTCTCTATGATTGAATTTTTCGTAAAACTTAGTATATAAAACATTTACAGAGCCTCCTAACAACAATTTATTACCATAATTTCCACTTACAGTAAGTACGTTAAACTCGGTAATTCCTCCCTCACGTTGAATGGTTCTATAATGATCAGCTTTACCATTTTGAAATTGAGTTGTATAAGTACCAGGTTCGGCTCCCGGATCTATCGCAAATACATCATAAGCCAAACCAGCAGTAAAAGGAAAATAATCGTAAATAAAATCTGAACTTGTACCATTTGCTTCTCTTATGAAAGAGTGTAGAATTGAAGAGTCAACTTCACCTCCATAGGTCATGTTTTGATTATAACTCTTAATTCTGTTCATTCCAATACCAATTTGGACACTATACCAGTTTTTGAATTTTCTTGGATCAAGTTCATATGCTTTGATATAAGACAAATTTGAGATGTTTCCTTTTATTCTTACATCATAATCTTGAGAACCGTAAAAACTTGAAGTTGCTGTTGCTATTTCCAAATTAGGAGTAAAAGAAAACTGACTTTTAGTAAATCTTCCTAGTGAAGCAGGATTTGAAGAAACCATGCTGAAATCTCCACCCATGGCAGACATAGCTCCGGCGGTCGACATATTTCTTGCCGACCCACCAAAGTATGTCATTGAATATCTCAAAGCATCATCTTCATTTTGGGCAAACAATGCCCATGCCGGTATAAAAACCAAGGCTAATATGAGGCTATATCTCTTCATGATTACTTACGTCTAGATGAACTACCACTTGAGCCAGATGACCCAGATGAGCCACTTGATCTGCTTGAACTTCCCGAAGAACTAGAACTTCTACTTCCACTATAGGTAGATCCAGAATTAGAAGAACTTCTATAAGTTCTTGTAGTTCCAGAATTAGTAGAGCTTGAATTACTAGAGCCAGAAGAGTCATTTCTTCTACTTGACGTATTAGTTTGTCCTGAATAAGTACTATTTGAAGGAGCCGAAGTAGTTCCGTTATTGGTGCTATAATTACCATATTTATTAGGATGGTGATTATAATCACTACTTGAAGCTGAGTTTGAACCAGTATTATTGGTTTGCTTGCTATAAGTTCCTCCAGCTGTTACTTTAGAGCCAGTAAATTGATTTGAAGCAGGTTTACCTTTTGCAACATAATTTGAAGTTGTAACCGGTTTACTACTTGTTCCTTTATCAACTGTCTGGTTTGTAAAGTTGGTATTGGACTGATTATTTACAGGTCTACTATTTACAAAACTACCAGGTTTATCGTCAGTACCGTTAGTGTTTACATAAGTTGGTTTTTCAATTTTATCTATCTGCGAATTAACTGGTGTACCAATTTGAGGTTTACCATTATTTACAGATACAATTTCCTTTGCAGGTTTTAATGAACTACCATCCGTATTTAGATTCTCTACATTATAAGCCGGGAAAGGAGTTGCTTGTGAAGATGCTTGCTTCACAGTATGTTCATACGAAGAATTATTTTGTGAATTAGAACCAGTATTAGTTCCTCCTCTGTGACCATAGTGATGATTACCAGCAGTAACATTGTCATTAGAACCAGATGTATTTCCGTTCCAGGCATTATTATTATTCCAGGTATTCATTGGATACCAATTGCCGTAACCATAGCCGTAGTAAGGATAGCCATAGTAATTGTTGTTATAGAATCCATTACCGTAATAACCATAAAGATTATCATAATAATAACCATTACCACAGCCCATTCCTCCGTAATAATAGCTGTAGTTTGATCCCCAGCCACCTATATTGTTTGGATTATAGTAACCATAATAATATGCTCCATTACAACAGTGATCATGATGGTGATATCCAATTGGATAAAAACCATTATAACCATAAGCATATTGATTATTCATGTTTCTGGTATGCCAACAACTTCCAAAACTCATATAAGAAGAGCATAAATTTGGACATGTATTTCTTCCCCAGCTATCATAATAACCGTTACTATAATTTACATTACCGTAATAATTTTGTTGGTTGTAATAATTACCTTGATAGCTACCATTGCCACCATAGTAAGAAGGATTCAATCCATTCATTTGCTTATTGCCAGAATCGATTTCAACAGGATATAAATTTTCTTGATTTTTGATGTGATCTGCATACCCGTCTTCGTCGTTAACCTTCGTTATGGAAGGTGCCTTAGCGGCATTGTACGCGTCGTCGTGTAACTGCGACGTTCCGGCACAAGAAACGAGAAAAGTCAAAGGCGCGATCAATAATATTGACTTTTTCATTGTGGATTGGTTTATAATGAGGAAATAATTATTCCTACATTTGTTTTCACTTGAATAAGTTACAAATATTATACCAAAATTAGGAAAAAATTAACAATTGTTGATTAAATGGTTTTAGATTGAGATGTAGGAACTAAACCATTTAGCACAATAATATAAGTAAAATCAGAATTTATGGCTGAAAAGATCACAAAACGTGAAGATGATTACTCAAAGTGGTACAACGATATCATTAAAATCGCAGAACTTGCAGAACATTCAGATGTCAGAGGATGCATGGTGATCAAACCTTATGGTTTTGCTATCTGGGAAAAGATTAAAGATCAATTGGATAAAATGTTCAAGGAAACAGGACATCAAAATGCCTATTTCCCTTTGTTTGTACCAAAGAGCCTTTTTGAAGCCGAAGAGAAGAATGCCGAGGGATTTGCAAAAGAATGTGCGGTTGTTACCCATTATCGATTAAAAACAGATCCTAATGAAAAGGGTAAGCTAATGGTTGACCCTGATGCCAGACTTGAAGAAGAATTAGTAGTTAGACCTACTTCAGAAGCCATTATTTGGAACACCTATAAAAAATGGATTCAGTCTTATAGAGACCTTCCTATTCTTATTAATCAATGGGCTAACGTTGTTCGTTGGGAAATGAGGACTAGGTTATTTTTAAGAACTGCGGAATTTTTATGGCAAGAAGGACATACCGCTCACGCTACCAAAGCTGAAGCAATTGAAGAAACCGAAAAAATGGTTCAGGTATATGCGGATTTTGCAGAGCAATTCATGGCAATGCCTGTCATTCAGGGGTTAAAATCTGAAAGTGAAAGATTTGCCGGTGCTGAAGAAACGTATTGTATTGAAGCAATGATGCAAGATGGGAAAGCTTTACAAGCAGGTACTTCTCACTTTCTTGGACAGAACTTTGCCAAAGCTTTTGAAGTAAAGTTTTCAGATAAAGAAGGTAAGTTAGATTATGTTTGGGCTACTTCTTGGGGAGTATCAACAAGGTTAATGGGTGCGTTAATCATGACTCATTCAGATGATTTAGGTTTGGTATTACCTCCTGCTCTTGCACCTATTCATGTCGCAATAGTGCCAATATTTAAAGGTGATGAGCAACTTGAAATGATCAAAAACAAATTGAATCCTTATATTGAGGAAATGAGGAATGCAGGGTTATCTGTACAATTTGATGATGATGACAATAGACGTCCAGGTTGGAAGTTTGCAGAATACGAAGCAAAAGGAGTTCCGGTTAGATTAGCAATAGGACCAAGAGATTTGGAAAATGGTCAAATTGAAGTTGCCAGAAGAGATACACAAGAAAAATTCACAGTGGCTTTGGATGAAGTGGTTAAAACTGTCAATAATTTAATGAAAGAAATTCAGGACAATTTGTATGAAAGAGCACTTAAATTTAGAGAATCAAACATTGAAAAAGTGGATAGTTATGAAGATTTCAAATCCAAAATTGAGAACGGTGGATTCTTTTTAGCTCATTGGGATGGTTCAGCAGAAACTGAAGAAAAAATTAAACAAGATACCAAAGCAACAATTCGTTGCATTCCTTTAGAAGGGGAAAAAGAAGAAGGAAAATGCATGGTGACAGGAAAGCCTTCGGCTCAAAGAGTCATTTTTGCTAAAGCTTATTAATATGGGAAAAACAGAGGATCGTCAGAATTTATTAAACCTATTATCAAAGAAATCTGCACATAAACAAGATGTGTACAACAATACCATTAAGTGGTTTGCAGAATTAAAAACTGTTCTTGAAAAAGGAATTGAGGAATTGGGTAAAAATATTCCGGACAAACGTGTACGTTTCAGATATGAAGATCATGGTGATACTGAAGCGCGTTTGTATTTAGGTTCTGACGTACTAGTTTTTCACATGCATACCAATGTCTTCAAATTATCAGATGACGATTATTCGTCTCAAACATCTTATGTAAAACAAAATCCGGACAACGCTTATTGCGGTATTATTAATGTATATGATTTCTTAGCCGATTCATATGAATACAATAGATGGAATGATTTAGGGTACATGATATGCAGAATCTTCATCAATAAAGAAGATCATTTTAAAGTACAGGGAAAAGGAAATCTAGGGTTGTTGTACAGAAATTTTATGCAGCAAACAATAGATGCAGAAATTTTAGAAGATCTGGTTTATCAAATAGGAATTTTTGCACTTGATTTTGACCTTTTAATCCCACCATATAAAGCAGTGAATATTGTTTCTGTAAATGAGTTACTGGAAATAAGCAGTAATTCAAAATTAAAAACCGGTAAAAGACTGGGATTCAAGTTTCAATCTGATCACAATATTGGAGATTAAAAAAAAGTGAAATTTTTTTTCATTTTTTTGCTTGAAATAAAATTTTAATGCTTTATATTTGCACTCGCTTTTCGGCAAAACGGACTGAAAAAGATTGGATCCGGAAACTTATTGGCCCATTCGTCTAGTGGTTAGGACGCAAGGTTTTCATCCTTGAAACAGGAGTTCGATTCTCCTATGGGCTACAAATTTTAATTTTAACGCCGGAGTTGCGGAATTGTGACGAAGAGAAAATTTAGATTATGGCAAATCATAAATCAGCATTAAAAAGAATTAGATCAAATGATGCTAAGCGTTTAAGAAACAAGTATCAGCATAAGACTACTCGTAACGCTATTGCATTGTTGAGAGATACTAACAACAAAAAAGAAGCACAAGAATTGCTTCCTAAAGTTACTGCTATGTTGGATAAATTAGCTAAGAACAACGTTATCCACAAAAACAAAGCTTCTAACTTGAAATCAAGCTTAACGTTACACGTTAACAACTTGAAATAAGATTTGTGAAGAAAAAAATTGAAGCCTGTCTACCTTTGGTAGATGGGCTTTTTTTATGGATCAATTTTAACTTGGCCTTATGAACGTTGACATTGAAGAAAGCTGGAAAACTGTATTGCATGGTGAATTTGACAAGCCATACTTCGTACAGCTCGTTGATAATGTAAAGCAAGCTTATCAAAAAGGTGATGTATGGCCAAAAGGAAAAAATATTTTCAACGCTTTTAATCAATGTCCTTTCAATGAAGTTAAAGTAGTGATTCTCGGTCAGGACCCTTACCCTACGCCAGGTCATGCTCACGGCTTATGTTTTTCAGTTCAAAAGGATGTAAAACCCTTTCCAAAATCCTTGAATAATATCTTCAAAGAAATAAATACAGATCTGGGAATTGAAATTCCTGAAAATGGAAATTTGGAAAGATGGGCTGAACAAGGAGTATTCATGTTAAATACTGTTCTAACTGTTAATGCACATGAAGCCAATTCGCACAAAAGTTTTGGCTGGGAAACATTTACTGATCAAGTAATATCATCAATTTCAAACAATTTAGAAGGAGTTGTGTTTTTATTATGGGGATCACAGGCCCAAAAGAAAATAGAATTGATTGATCAATCTAAGCATCACATACTTAAAACAGTTCATCCATCACCTTTATCAGCACATAGAGGATTTTTCGGGTGTAAACACTTCAGTAAAGCCAACGAATTATTAATTTCGCACGATCGTCAACCAATCCAGTGGTAATTTTATGACAACATTAAAAAACGACCTTTTACTCAGAACAATTAACGGAGAGAAAACAGAACGTTATCCCGTATGGTTAATGAGACAAGCAGGCAGAATCTTACCTGAGTACAGAGCGGTAAGAGCAAGCTTAAGTGGATTCAAAGAATTGGTAGAAACTCCCGAATTAGCAGCTGAAGTAACAATTCAGCCTGTAGATTTGCTAGGAGTTGATGCTGCTATTATATTTTCAGACATTTTAGTAATTCCTGAAGCAATGGGATTACCTTATCAAATGGTTGAAAAAAAGGGTCCATGGTTTGAGGATACTATTAAGTCAAAAGCAGATTTGTCTAAGGTTTCTGCAGATATTGATGTCAATGATAAATTGTCTTATGTATTTGAAGCCATCAAAATCACTAAAAAAGAATTGGATGGTAGAGTTCCTCTGATTGGATTTTGTGGAGCTCCATGGACAATTTTTTGCTATATGACAGAAGGTGAAGGATCAAAAACATTTTCAAAAGCAAGAAGAATTTTATATCAAGATCCAGAATTGGCACATCAATTATTGGACGATATTACAACTGTAACAATCAAATATTTAAAGCAGCAAATAGCTGCTGGAGCTGATGTTATTCAAATATTTGACTCATGGTCGGGGATATTAGGTCCTAAGGCATATTCTGAGTTTGGTATGAAGTATGTAAGAAGGGTATGTGATGCGATTAATGAAGTTCCTGTAACTGTTTTTGCAAAAGGTGCGTATTACGCTAGGAAAGAGTTAGGAGAATTGAGCTGTCAGACAATCGGATTAGATTGGACCATGAACATAGCTGAAAGTAGAGCATTGGTTGGGGAGGACAAAACCTTACAAGGAAATCTTGATCCATGTGTACTTTACGCAGACTTTGGTACAATTGAAAAGGAAACAAAAAACATGCTAAATTCTTTTGGTAATCAAAGGCATATAGCTAATTTAGGGCACGGAGTTTATCCGGATACAGACCCAGAAAAAGTTAAATGTTTTATTGACACTGTCAAAGGATTTACAAAAAACTAAAAAAAACACACAAAATGAAGAAAATTGCGATTTCATTATTATCACTTACTGTGGGACTTTTATCATTTGCCCAGGATGATGATAATATGGTAGAGAATGGAAGTTTCGAGCAGATTGAAGGAAAAATCAAAAGAGAGGGAGCTATTACAGCTGCTGTAGGTTGGATGTCTCCAACTAAAGCTGCTGCAGACCTTTTCTCGGCAAAAGTTAAAGATGGTTTGGGAACACCTGAAAATTTTGTAGGTTATGAAGAACCTAAAGAAGGTAAAAACTATGCCGGTATCAGAATTTTCTCGTACAACGATAAAGAACCAAGACAGTATCTTTCAACCAAGTTAAAATTGCCTCTTAGAAAAGATGCTAAATACTGTATTAAGTTTTACGTAAACTTAGCTGAAGGTTCTAAATACGCAGCTAACAATGTTGGTATCAGTTTTTCTAAAAAGCAATACAACATTGATGAAAACAAAACTATTCAGGTTCCAACTGACATGATGCACAGAGATAACCCTGTTATCAATGCATTTTTTGGATGGGAAGAAGTTTGTGGGATTTACACAGCTAAAGGAGGTGAAAAATTCTTGACACTTGGAAACTTCACATCTAATGGAGAAACTGAAAATCAAAGATTAAAGAAAGCAAAAGACTTTACTGGAATGTCTGTAATGTCAGCTTATTATTACATTGATGATATCTCTGTTAAAATGATTGATGATGAGTCTGAATGTGATTGCAAAATTGATGAGTCAACTGCTCAAACTGAATATGTTTATGAAGAGGCAGCAGTTAATCCTGAAGGAATGAGTGATGATTTGATTGTTCAATACACTAAGTTATACTTCGGATATGGAAAAAGTAACTTCACCACTTCTGATTTTGATCATTTGACAAACATTGAAAATGTAATGAAAGCTAATGATAAATATAAATTAACTATCGTTGCACATACAGATGCAAAAGAATCAACTGATGATAAATTAGAAGGATTGGATACAAAAAGAGCACAAGCTGTTAAAAAGTATCTAATGGATAAAGGAATTTTAGCGGATAGAATTGCCATAAAGCCTATGGGTGCCAATGAGCCGCAGGAATCTGGAACTGACGAAATTTCAATGGCCAAAAATAGAAGGGTCACCTTTATTTTGAATCAGTAATTAGATCCAAAAGAAAATATAAAGCCAGTCACATTTTTATTGTGGCTGGTTTTTTTTTGCCATATTTGAGTTGTGGGGACTAAAATTAAAAAGGGCGATAAAAGTGTTCAAAGAGCCTGGACATTTTATGACTGGGCAAACTCTGTTTATCCATTAGTTATATCTACGGCAATATTTCCGATTTTTTACGAAAAAACAACTGCTGCAATAGGTACTGGACCAATGGGTGATGAAGTCACTTTTTTTGGGCAACAGATTAAAAACACTGTCCTTTACTCCTATGTAATAGCGGCCTCTTTTGTAGCAGTTATAATTATATCTCCCATATTATCTGGAATTGCAGATTACGTAGGAAGTAAAAAAAGATATCTCCAGTTTTTCTGTTATTTAGGTGCAACCGCAACCGCTTCATTGTATTTTTTTGATGCAGAGCACGCTTTAGAATTAAGTATGCTCTCCTTGTTCCTTGCAAGTTTAGGCTTTTGGAACAGTTTGGTTTTTTACAATGCCTATTTACCTGAAATTGCAGCTCCGGAAGAACAGGATAAACTTAGTGCTAAAGGTTTCTCAATGGGTTACATTGGGAGTGTTATTCTATTAGTAACTTCTTTAGTATTAATTAAGGCTTTTAACGTTCCGGCCAAATATTGCTTCGTATTAACGGGTATATGGTGGGCAGGATTTGCGCAGGTTACCTACAGAAAATTACCAAAAGCAAACAAGCGGCAAAAAGTAGTAAACGGTTTATTGTCAAACGGTTTTAGAGAATTAAAAAAGGTTGGAAAATTTACCTGGAAAACTGTTCGCTTAAAAAGATACATTATTGCTTTTTTCTTTTTAAGTATGGGAGTGCAAACTGTAATGCTTATGGCTGTGCTTTTTGCGAAAAAAGAAATTTTTAATAAGCCTGATTCAAATGAGGCAGGATTGATCATAGCCGTTTTAATAATTCAATTTGTAGCAGTTTTGGGAGCCTTTGTTTTTAGTGCATCTTCAAAGAGATTTGGTAATATTAAGACGCTTGGAGGAGCACTATTTATATGGGTACTTTGTTGCACAGCCGCGTACAAAATTGTGGATTCTGAAACCGGTTTTTACATTTTGGCTGCCAGCGTTGGCTTAGTAATGGGAGGAACTCAAGCATTGAGCAGATCAACCTTCTCTAAATTTTTACCTCAAACAAAAGACACGGCATCATTCTTCAGTTTTTATGACATTACAGAAAAACTGGGAATTGTATTAGGAATGGTAACATTTGGTGCTTTAGAAGCAATTTTTGGAGACATCAGAACATCTGTACTATCATTAATCACATTCTTTGTTTTAGGATTAATTGCTTTGTTTTTCGTTCCTAAAAATGAAGCAGAACATGTCAACATGGTACTAGATGAATTTGAGCCTGAAGAAGAACATGGTGAAGAAGATATTCTTGATGATGGCACATTGGCACAATCTATCTAAGATTACTTAGCACACTTTACACAAAACCTGCTTTGAGGCATCAACATAATTCTCTGAATTGGAATTTCTGCTTTACATTTGGCACATTTCCCAAAATCAGGATCATTCACATTTGAAAGCGCAAATTCAAGATTCTTTAACTTGGCTTCTGCCTTTCTTAAAGCAGCTTCATTAATTGACTTATTATTAATAGCGTCCATTCTAGAGACTCTTCCTATCGCACAATCAGGTTCAATAGGCTGAGTTGACTCTTTGTATTCTATTATCAAGTCTTTAACCTTTTCAATTTCGGCTACCAAAAGTGATGCTATATCTTGTTCCTTATTCATTCTTTTAGCTGGCAATACTAAATTACCAACTTAAGCCATAAAAACAATAGCCCCAAGTAAAGCTTTAATCATATTGTAAATAATTGGATGGTTCATAATACTGTAGTTTAGTTTGATTTTAGTATTATGACTTTGGCACGCAATTAAGGTTTAATTCTAGCCTTTCTTTTTTTTCTGATCAGATATATGAATCCAATAAATAATGACGCAGAAAGCGCTCCAAAAAAGAATGACCAACTTAAAACGGTTTGTTTAATGTACAATGGTAAAAGACGCCAATTAAAAGGTTCCTTTCCCACATTTTCTTGCCAAAAATCAACATTGTAATATGTTAATTCTTCTAAATCCTGACCTGTTAGAGAATGTGTTGTAAATGTCGCCTCACCATCTTTAACATCAACCAATAAAAATGCATCTCTTTTTAACCCTCTAATTGCAGTGGCTATAAATTGTATGTTTCCATCTTGATGATAAAAAAATGAAGCAGGTGCATCTCCTAAAGATCCCGCAAACCAATAAACAGATGTATGTTTTGAAATCTCTTTTACAAGTGGATAAACATCTGATTCAAAATTATTAGCCAACAATGATTGAGTGTTATCTTCAAAAATCCCTTCCATTTCAGGATATTGACTCTTCCATATTGTTCTGTGAGCATAAACAAATACATTGTTGTATTGATTTTTGGAAATTCCCTGGATCATGGATAACTGATCATCATTAATATCACCATCATCTAATTCTGTGTCAAGAATCACATGTAAATCACCATTTAATTCAAAGCTTCCATAAGTGTTTCCATAATTTTCTTGATACACATCACCGCTCAAATCATGATTTCCTACCGAATTAATCAATGGCACATTTAATTTTGAAAACAGTGATCGTTCGTAGTAAGGAATATCATTTCTTACATCCAAAAACAAATCTCCCAAGCAAACAAGCATTGTTGGATTCTCACTATTTATCCAATCAATATTAGCTAGCAATGTATTAGTTGGATATCCACTTGAATTAGCTGATCCACCATAAAAATGACCACTGATTATGAATTTGTAATTTCCTGTAGAATCCTCTTTTACATTTAGGCCATTAAAAGGAGAAACATATTGTGCAACAAGAGTGTTAGCAGCTATAATCGATATGATTAAAAGTAACTGTTTCAAATCTTTAGTTTTTTAACTTGGTCTTGCTTTGATTTATAGATGTTTAAAATAGATGCATAATTATTTTTAGCATCAGCAACTTCAAAACCTACATCAGCATTTCCTAAATCCCCTCCATAAAAATGACATTCAGAGCTATTGTTCAAATAACCTATTTGCTCATTTTCATTAAGTTTAATATTCCAGGCTTTATTAATAGCGAGATGGTCTAATTCAAATACCTTTTTATGTTCCTGAATATTACAACTGTTCATTTTTACTATGGAACCATCAGAATGTAAAAAAGTATCTCCCTTTTTCGACTGAACATTGGACATTGTCAAACTACTTCTATCCAATAATCCGAATTGTTTTACATTGCCAAAATAACTGTCAACTACTACAATTTCTGAATTTAGCGATTGAATAAAATTACTTTGCACATCTGCGACAGAACAGTGATTTATAGATGTTGTAGAATTCACTATATATAATGTATTCTTCATTTCAACAAAATTGGTGTTCTTAAAATCCAATTCACTATTAAAAGCCGAAATAGTTTCACCTTTATTTTCTCCAATTAGTAATACTTCATTTTCATTGGCTCCAAAAGACTCTAATTTTGAATTATTAAAAGTGAAACTTCCATTATTAGAGAAAGTTATTTTTTGTCCTGGGAGTAATCTCAATTTACCATTTGTCAATTCATACTCTTCCTGAATGCTAATGTCCATTTCATCAAAAAAATAGATTGAATCATATGCATTAAAAACAATTTTTGGATGCTCCTCAATACTAGTTTTTGGTGTAAGAAATTCATCCAAATCCATTACAGTTTGATAAGAGCTATACTCTTCCACCACAATTTCAAATTCGTTTTTACTTCCAGGGATTTTAGCAGTAATCACACAATTCTTTACTTTTTTAGAATGATGATTGACCTTCAGAGGAAAGTAAGTTGCAAATGTATTTCTAGCTTTTGCGGGTAAAATAATACCTTCTAAACTCACTTTTTCTTTTCCATCAATTTCGATTTTTACCAATTCAATTGGAAAGTCTGTAACAGGAGCTAGCTCAAAATAAGCAGTTGAATCATCCCATTTTTGAGTGAAGGCATGAAAAGGTTTTGGTAATTCAAGATTATGTCTAATCAAATCAATGTTCTCAAAATATGGATCAAAAGGGAATTTTCTATAGGCAAACTCTTTAGATAAGATTCCCATTTTTTGATCAAATTGCGTTGAAATTGAGGCAATAAATTCATTGAAGTATGCTTCATCACAAATGCGTTCAAGCGCTTTAATATATGCTTTGAAAAATACGGGATCACTAAATAATTGATTGTGATAATCCTCATCTACTTTACCATAATCATCAGGAAGTCTTTGACCAGCTATTCTCTCTGATTTTCGAACACTGAAACTCTCATACCCCACAGGTTCTATCAATTCTGTTTCATTGTTATAATAGAACTTAACATCACTCCAGTCTAAAGAATGATATCCTCCTACCAGATCAATTATTGCGTGAAAGCGAGCCATCAATTCGACATCAAAAACTTCAGATGTGATTTTGTCACCTCTTCTAAAAGCCTCAAGCTGAGAAGCACCTTTTTGATAGTTTTGCAGTAATTCTTCATCATCTTTTACTGTTCCCCTATCGTATGGTTCTGCAAATGAAGAAGAATAAGCCGAATACTCCTCATCTAAGTAGATATGGTGCAATTCATCTATTCTCCATTCCCAGTACAAATTAGGGTTCCATCTTAAAATTGCTCCTTTTGGTCTGTTATTATGTTCTAAAACATGCTGACCAAAATGCTCTTCCATGGCATAAATTCCAAGATCTTTATCATTCAATTCAACATTCAAAAAGTCATAGTTCAAATGAATAATACCCTCATGCGCTAATAATTGATGATAGGTCCATTCATATATATAATTTCTTGTACCCGGATGTTGTAATGAAAACCTGTACATGCCAAGAATCGGTTCATCAGTTTTCACTCTAAAAGACCATTTGTCACCTTCTAAGTGATCCGTCATATGTCCTTTAAGTCTTATTGTTCCCTTAGATTTTTCTCCGTCAACCTCAACATCACAATCTACATAATTATCTCCTACATTTATTTGAACCCCTCTTTCCAAGGCCTCATCCCTTTTATCTGATAAGAAATCATAATCCTTTTCAGACATAGATATTTTCATGTTTAATACCTCTACTTCATTGGCCAACTGTTTGTTGTGATAGTAATTGGTGATAAAATCTAATGCGCCATCATATCCATACCGCTTTACAAACCTGTTAAAAACAAAAAGTCCAACAACCATACCCAGTAAGGTTACAAGAATTAGTCTTTTAAAAAGTTTAGTTGTATTTATTTTCTTAGGCATTTGGACATTTAATGAGTTTGGGACTTAAGTTGACTTATTTCCAGAATATGATCTTCATGTTCATCTTTTTCAACTGGAACATAATTTTTTCCAACTAGTTTTTGTCCTAGTATGGTAAGAATTGTCAAAAATATTATTGTAAATGGATTTAAAGATGCAACTAGCCAAGACTCATATGTGATATTGAATAACAAGGCAACAGCAAAGGCAAAAGATATATTGTTATGTTTAATAGATTTAAAAATTAAAGTTAAAAAAGCAGTAAAATAACTGAATACACCAACAATTCCACTATCAAACCACATTGACAGATACGAATTGTGAACCCCTCCATCATGACCTTCCATCTGTAACCAATAATAGTTTGGACGCATGGTGTGTTCATCATGCCCAAAACCTCCACCTATAAAAAAAGTATCCTGAATTTGATCCCAAGCAAAAATCCAGGCAACATACCTTCCGGATCCTTCCTCAAGACTACTCACCCTAAAAAATTCTTCTAATCCAAAAAATGCAATTCCCTCTACAAATAAATTGAATATTTGATCACTAAATACCAAGAATGAAAGTAAGACTATTAATGTTATACCCCAGTTAATTTTCAGCAGACTATAAGTAAGAAAAAATATAGACGTTGTAAGTAAAGCATTTCTTGAACCGCACCATATTATTGTGGTGAAAATAATAGTTAAAATATACCACCTTTCTTTCTTTGTTATTTTTGCCAGTTGAAATTCCTCTATTACAACCCATAAAATAAATATTAAAGTCGCAAAAAAACCTGCTGCATTAGGATTACCAAAAACTCCTTTAAATCTTGTTGAATTTCCTAGTACACCTATTTCGGGTATAGCAAATCCCAAAACAACTCCAATCGTCAACATCCCTATACAAAAAGTGAGTAAGGAAATCCAAAAAAGTTCTTTTTGTTCCTTATGCAAATAGTTCACATAAATAGGAATCATAATATACATTAAAACATAAGAAATAGTTTTTTGTAATCCCACAGTGATATTAATAGATTGTGAAAGTCCTAAAGAGACTACCAAGAAGAAAGGGACAAAATAAATTATAAACTTTGGAATCGGAGAGAATAACTCTCTATTTAAAACTGCAAAAGCTGCAAGAGTTAAAGGAATGAGTGGCTTCAAATCCTTAGCAAATTGTAAATCTTGGTATGTTGCATTTGCTACGGGGATATAGTCTGATAATATCAACATCCAAATAGCTGTAATGAATAACTCAAAGAATCTCTGTTTAATACCTAGTAATACCAATACTACAGGAAAAATTATGTAAATAGTAGGATCAACCCATACCCCCATGATATACATGAAAACAAGGATCATAATAAACTGAATATGTTCTTTATAAGCTGCTATCATTTACAATTGATCTAATTGTGCTTGGTACACATCTTTCCTGTTCAATAAAAACTTCAAGTTTTTATCACAATTTTCTTCCCATACTTCAACTGAACTAATATTTCTCCAACGGTCCAATTGCAGTTGTATTTCAGGGCGATAAGTGTTCATGAAAACATTGTACTTTTCAAGTACCTTTTCTTCATTAAAATATTGCTGGATATTGTTGTCACAAGTTGATTTAAACTTCTCTTTGAATTTTTTATTTGTTAATAGTTTGCAAAACAAAATTGAATGTACATCTTCCAATTTCTCGGCTCTTTCAAACATGTTCAAATTTACATTTTGCTCACCAGGATAAGCCAATGAATAGTCAAGGTCATTTAACATCCACTTCCATTTTTCTCCTTTGGCTTTATAACAAATTGAATTATTAGAAGGCCAGTCATTATTGGCATAATATGTTTCGAAAAAAATGTAATCAATAAAAGACTTGATCGAGATCTCTTCTTTTACTTTATCATATAATTCACCATCTACACTTTCAACAGATTTTAATTCATCTATAAGTTTAATAAACTCATCTCTATCTTTGTTTGAACCATTTTTTAAATACGCACTTCCTGTTTCCAAAATTGTTATTTCACTTTTTTTAGCACCAGAAGTTTTAGCTATGAAATAGTCATCAATTCTTTCTCTTAGATTATGTAGGCCCCAGTAATTTCCGTTTATATATAGTCTTACCGCTTGATACTTTTGGATTAAGACATTTGATTCAGCAGCTAAATCCTGCATCAAACAATCCGCAAACATTGTTTTTACATTATCATTTCCTGACATTCTAATTACAAGTGATTCGTATTTCTTTAAACCACCCTTTCCAAAGAATTTATACTTCAATTTATCCTTTCCATACTTGGTTCTGGCATTAATTTTAAATGATTTTTGAGGAAAGCCTCTTGTTGCATTTCCACTTATCCTTAAACCTACATTTTGGTCCAAAACCAACTCATTGTCCACGAAATATTGAAACTGACATTCACGCTCCCATTCAGCACCTCTTTGGGTAAAATTCGCATCCCTATCCCACCATGATTCTTGGAAGTCTTGATTTTGCCAAGAGGCTTTTCCAAAAACTAAAAGTCCATTTACCGGATCAAATAATTCATTATTGGGAATAGATAAGTTTACTATTGCTAAGTCAGTATCTATTCCTTCAAGGGAAGTAAGAAACTTGCGATTACTTCTTGTTTTTGTGGTTTGATTTTCAAGAATCACAACCAACGATTTAAGCTTTTTAGCTTCGTTAAATGCAGGTTTCCAACGAATAGAGGCAGGATAATAAATATTTGTTGAATTTTCAAAATCTGACAAATCGATCTTATCTCCAAATGGCACAAAATGTTCACCACCATCAATAGAAACGTGAATTTTCATTGCAGGATTATAGGCTTCAACTTTTTGAATATCTCCTCCATTTCCAACAATTTGCAGATTATTTTCAGCCAAAAACTTTTCATTTTGTTGGGTTATATCACTTTCAGTCAACTCAACAAGACCATATTTCCAGGATAATCCAATTAAACCTAGAGCTAAAACATAAAAAATAAGTAGTTGATCTATTTTAGCTTTTTTCCACATCATCTTTAAGTGGTAGAAACATTATTACCAGCACAATTAGCGCAAAACCAATAAGTGTTTGGATTACACTTCCTACCCCACATCCTACACCTGTTAAGGCAACTAAAAAAAGTCCAATGGTTTGTAGTTGATTTCTCTTTTCACCAAGAGCTAATAGAAGTATAACAGCTGCAGCAAGTACTGAAAATGGCAAAGAATTTTTTGAAATTGCTACTATTAAAGCGATACCAATCGCCATTAGTGTTCCGTTCTTTATTACTATGGTCTCAAATTTTCGATTCAAAACCTTTTGCAATAGCAGACCTAACAATCCTGCAACTAACAACTGAAACAAAAACAGAGGAATGTATTTTGGTGTAAATCCATTCAAACTATCAGCAAATATTGATTTTAACATTTCCATTTTTAGAAGGTCTTATTTTTTTGATCTAAAAGCTTTAATAAGTATTGTCCATATTGATTCTTAGAAAGTGGCTCAGCTAATTTTTTTAACTGATTTTCATCAATATATCCTTTACGATATGCTATTTCCTCAATACAAGAAACCTTTAATCCTTGCCTCTGTTCAATAGATGCAATGAAATTTGAAGCCTGTATTAATGATTCATGTGTACCGGTATCTAACCATGCCATCCCTCTTCCAAGCAATTCTGTTTGTAAAGTTCCTTCGGCTAAATACAATTTATTCAAGTCTGTAATTTCTAATTCTCCTCTTGCTGACGGCTTTAAACTTTTGGCTTTTTCAACCACTGTATTATCGTAATAATAAAGTCCTGTAACCGCGTAATTAGATTTTGGATTAGCTGGTTTTTCTTCTAAACCAATAGCTTTTTTATTTTCGTCAAATTCAACAACTCCGTATCGTTCAGGATCATTTACATAATACCCAAAAACAACAGCTCCTTTTTCTATCTCAGCTGCTTTTTGCAATATTTTTGACAAACCGTATCCATAAAATATATTATCTCCCAATACCAAACAAGCTGTATCATTTCCAATAAACTCTTCACCCAAAATAAAAGCCTGGGCAAGTCCATCCGGTGATGGTTGAACTTTGTATGAAATTGATATCCCTAAATGGCTACCATCTCCCAATAATTCTTCAAAAACTAATACGTCACGAGGAGTAGAAATGATTAATATTTCTCTAATTCCGGAAAGCATCAAGACAGACAATGGATAAAATATCATTGGCTTATCATAAATGGGTAAAATTTGTTTTGAAACGGCCTTAGTCAATGGGTACAATCTCGTTCCCGAACCTCCTGCTAATATTATTCCTTTCATTCTTTATTTAAATCTCTTATTAATAGACATACGTGAATTATTCCAAAGTGTTACTATTTCTAGGTTTTCTTGTGATTTTTTAAGATATTTTTTAAGCTCAGTTTTAAGTCGGAACTATTTTTGTTAAAATTACCAATGTGATGACATTCAAAAATACCTATATCGTTACCTTATTATTACTTTTTAGCAACATTGTTATAGCCCAATGTGATTCGTCTACTTATACATTACAAGGCAAACTTGTTACAAACAATAGTGCAAAGGTAAAGATACTTGCCGATAACATGCCCACAATTCCCAAAGTAGGACAGATTGCAGAAATGAGTAAGTTCTTTGAATCTAACTTTTTAGGAATGGCAACTACTGGTTGGCTAAACATAGCAACAGTTGAATGTTTGGTGTTCAATGAAAATGACCATACCCTTACTGTTAAAGTAATTGAAGAGCATTCTGAAATTATTCAAAATGGTAAAAAGAAAAATCACTTTGCGAAAGACAATTTAGTAAAACTTGAATGGAAGCAAGCATCAGTTATTGAACCATTCTTCAAAGTAGTGAATGATGATACGATTACTAAAGGAACTTTGCTTTGTGGTGAAAGACATGGGGTTTGGGAATATTATTACTTGGGAGGACAAATTCAGGAAAGAGACAATTTTATCAATGGAAAACCTCATGGAAAATATCAAAGTTGGTACCCAGATGGCGCTATAAAAGAAACTGGGGTTTATCAAAATGGAGAACGCCATGATACCTTGAGAATATTTTATAAAAATGGAAATCTGGAGAAGTTAGTGGTATATAAAAATGGCGACAAAAATGGTCAGTATACTTCCTTTTATGAAAATGGGAATCCAAAATACACTGTCACTTATTACAAAAATGAAATGACAGGGCCCTTCACAAATTTCTATGACAACGGTTATAAAAAAGAAAGTGGACAGTTAGTAAATGGTCAAATAACTGGGGAATTAAGAGGGTTTTACGAAAATGGATCTCAATATTTTATTGCCGGATTTGATAACAATATGAAAAATGGAAACTATCAAGGGTTTTACAAAAGCGGCGAAAAATTTAAAGATGCTAATTACTCAGACGATAAGTTAAGCGGTCCGTATCGAGAATACTTCAAAAATGGAAATATCCTAATAGAATGTGTATTTACACTTGATGAATTTGATGGAAATTATATTGAAAGATTTGAAAATGGAAACATCAAATTAAAAGGTTCTTATGACAATGGCACAAAAGTTGGATTTTGGGAAGAGTATTATGAAAATGGAGCTCCTAAAACTAAGGGAAGCTTTGATAAAGAAGGCAATAAAATCGGAAAATGGTTTAATTGGGATGAGAATGGTAAAAAGACCAAGTCAAAGTTTTAAAATTTAGTATTTTAGCGGCTCAAGAATGAACTGATTATGAAAAATATTCTACTACTTACTGCAGTTTTAACAGGTTTTTATTCAAACGCTCAATGTGACACCACAAAACATAAAGAGGCATGGAGAAATGGCTCATATGTTGAAGGATGGTATGCTTGTGAGCAAAGAACAGGAACCTGGAAATTTTACGATAAGGAAGATAAACTGTTGAGAATTGAAAATTATTCAAAAGGTTCGTTGAATGGTGAAAGATCCCAAATGTATCCAAATGGTCAGCAAAAATCTTTAGAGATTTGGGTTGATGGTAAATTGGACAAAACTGCTCAGTATTGGGCTGAAAATGGAACCATGATTGAAGAAACTAATTACAATAATGGTGAATTAGAAGGTGTTTCAAAAAAATGGTTTGAGAATGGTAGAATGCAGAGCATGACTACTTACGTCAATGGTAAAAAGACAGGTCCGTACGAGATATACTACGAAAACGGAAACTTAAAAGAAAAAGGAGTTTTTGAAAATGGTGAGCCAAAAGGAACCATTAAATCATACTTTGAAAATGGGAAATTGAGTTCTGAAATCAATTATGAAAATGGAATTCAACATGGATCATACACTACATTTTTTGATAACGGAAGTGTGAGTGTTAAAGGAACTTATGAAAAAGGCATTCAAGTAGGCTTATGGAATATTTACCATGTAAATGGACAAATGATTTCAAACGGAAATTATGTTGATGGATCCAAAGATGGTGAATGGGAGGAATACTTTCCATCAGGTAATCCAAAATCAAAAGGGGTTTATGTAAAAGGAGAAAAAATTGATGTGTGGTACGAATGGACTGAAGGAGGTAAAAAGTCTAAGACCAAGCACGAATCTAATTGAAAAACCTTCTAAAAACACTTGGACCCGGAATTCTTTTTGCTTCAACTGCAATTGGTGTTTCTCATTTGGTTCAATCCACTCAAGCAGGAGCTAATTTTGGTTTTACTATGATATTTGCCATTGTATTGGCAAATCTATTCAAGTATCCATTTTTTGAATTCGGAAGCAGATACGCCAATGCTACAGGAAAAAGTATCATTAGTGGTTATGCTGATTTGGGAAAGTGGGCACTTCTACTCTACTTTATCATCACTTTAATAAGTATGTTTTTGGTAACAGCCGCCGTAGGTTATGTTACTTCTGCATTTATGCAAAAACTGTTCGGATTGGACGATATACTGCTTACAACAGGCATTGTTTTCATAGTTTGTTTAACCATTTTAATTTCAGATAATTTTAAACTTTTAGACGGTTTAATTAAAATCATTGCTATCACACTCTTGCTTTCAACCCTAATCGCCTTTATTATGGTATTAATGAAAGGCCCTCAGGGAAATGAGCCATTGTTTAGCTTTGATAATGTAAATAGAGAAGGCTTTATTTTGTTCTTGATTCCATTAATGGGATGGATGCCCACTGCCGTAGATTTATCTGCATGGAACAGCTTATGGACCCTTGAAAGAATTAAACAAACAGGATATTATCCAAAATTGAAAGAAACTTTATTTGATTTTAATCTGGGCTATTTACTTTCAGCCGTTTTATCAATTTGTTTTTTAACACTTGGAACTTTTGTGATGTTTGGTACCGGTAAGACATTTTCGGACAGCCCGGTTGGTTTCTCTGGAGATGTAATTAATCTTTACACTTCAACATTTGGTGAGTGGGCATACTGGATTATAGCCATTTCTGCATTTTCAATCATGTTTGGAACTTGCATTGCTGTTTTTGACGGATATTCAAGAGCCATGACAGCCATCATTCAACTGGTTGTGCCCAACAAAACTGATGACGATCAAAATTTATCGAATAAGAAAACATACAGAATCCTATTAATTGTTATTTCATTAGGTGCATTCTTTTTGATTTACCTCTTTTTACCGTCAAAAGAAAACCCCAAAGCTTTCAAGCAAATGGTCAACATCTCTACTTCAATCTCATTTATTTTAGCACCAATTATTGCCGTTTTAAATTTGATCTTGGTTGGTAAAAAACATGTTGGAATTGAAAACACTCCTCCGCTTTGGATTAAAATAATAGCCTGGATGGGGATTATTTTTCTTTTTGTATTTTCAATCCTTTATATCTTTCTCGATCAAATTATTTAATAATGGGCCGAATACATGCATTTGAATTTGAGGATTTAAACTGGTTTCCAAAAAATCTTAGAGATTACGGAACAGATTTTCTTCAGTTTGCTACTAACACCTTTGACTTCTATAAAGGAGTGGTTCCCTTAATTAAAAAAGGAATTGAAGCTTCAGGAACCCATCAGGTTTTGGATCTGGGATCAGGAGGTGGAGGTGGATGGAAAAAACTATCTCAACACCTTAAGGAAGAAATGCCGGATATAAAAATTACGTTGAGTGATTACTATCCTAATAAAACGGCTTTGGAAAAAATGGTGAAATATGATCCTGAAGTATTTAGCTATCTTGATCAGCAAGTTGATGCTAAAAATGTGCCTTCAGAGATCAAATCATTTCGTACTCAATTTTTGTCTTTTCACCATTTTAAAGAAGAAGATGCCAGACAAATATTACAAAACGCAGTGGATGCTAAAGTTCCAATAGGAATTTTTGAAGGTCAAAAAAGAGACGTACCACATTTTATTAAAAATTTATTCTCACCAATTTCTTTAATTCTTACAACTCCCTTTATTCACCCATTTAAATTAGGACGAATTATTTTTACTTACATAATCCCTTTGGTTCCACTTTTTGTAATGTGGGATGGTGTTATTTCTGTTTTAAGAACTTATAGTGTAAAGGAAATGAAGCAGTTGGTGGATAGTCTGGAAAATTCAGAGAGCTTTAATTGGGAAATAGGAATCCACAAAGAAAGAGGAATCAGTGTTCCTTATTTACTCGGACTTCCAAAATAAAAGTAAAAATCTTTGTAGATTCGAAGCAAATTTCAAATCCTTTAATGCCAATTAAAGTTTTAGCCATTAGCGATTACAGTGAGTTTCATTCAGTTCGTCCTGAAGCTGAAATTTTTATTGGTTTAAAAAAATTAGGACTTGACGTTCACATTATGACCTATGGCGATTGTGAATATGCTCAAATATTTAGAGATAACGGCATCAAGGTCATTGATTTTCATCCTCAAAAAAAGTTTGATAAAGAAGAACAAAAGTTTATTCGAGAAACTATTGTTAAAGAGGATTATGATATCATTCATTTATTCAATAGTCGTGCAATTATCCACGGAATTAAAGCTGCTAAAGGACTAAAAACTAAAGTGGTTTTATATAGAGGATATAGTGGAAACATTCATTGGTATGATCCAACAGCCTATTTGAAGTTTCTTCATCCAAGAGTGGATGCAATTATGTGCAACTCTGTTGGTGTTGAGGAAATCATCAAAAAACAAAAGCTGTACAACAAACAAAAGGCTGTCACCATAAACAAAGGTCACCGAACTTCTTGGTATGATAAGGTTTCTCCTTCTAATATTCGTGAAGAGTTTGGAATCCCTGAGGATGCTTTTTTGCTGATCAACGTTGCCAATAATAGAAGAATGAAGGGTATCCCCTATTTGCTTCAGGCAATGAATATGTTACCGGAAGGCTTGAACATTCATTTGGTTTTATTAGGTAAAGGCATGGATGATGAAGAAAATATGGCTTTAATAAATGCGGGGCCATATAAGGACAAAATCCATTTACCAGGTTTTAGACCTAACGCATTAGAGAATGTAGCGGCTGCAGATGTTTTTGTGCTTCCTTCCATTATGGGTGAGTCAATTACAAAGTCTGTAATTGAAGCTATGTCGCTTAAAAAAGCGCCTATTATTACAGATATTGCAGGTAACGTTGAGTTAGTAGAGGATGGTGTAAGCGGAGTTGTTGTACCTAAAAAAGATCCACAAGCATTAGCTGATGCCATTTTAAAGCTGTACAACGATAGAAGTTTCACTTCCACTTTAGCTGAGAATGCAAAAAAGAGAATTGACAACGAATTAAGTGCTGATCGCACAATTGAAAAGGTCAAAGCACTTTATGAAGAGTTGCTGCAAAATGTAAATGTTTAAAACATTTATTAAAATTCAAGCTGTTTTTGGGACAGACAAATCAACTTTAACTATTTTTGCCAAAAATTTTATCAATGAGTATAGCTGATATTTTCGAACACGGAGAAAGAAAACAAGATAAAGGACATTTCAGAAACCTAGTAATGATTGCCAACTCTGATGGTGAACTTGCTGAAGCAGAAAACAAATTATTAAATGTTATCGGTTCAGAATTAGGATTGACAAAAGAGCAAATTGAAGCTATAAAATCAAATCCTGAAAAATACCCTGTTATTCCACCTGCTGACAGAACTGAGCGTTTTGAGCAAATGGTGAATTTAATTCAAATGGTACAAGTAGATGGTAATGTAGATGATGCTGAAATGGACATCTTGGAAAAAATTGCTGTTGGAATCGGATATAACAGTATTGATGATGTAGACGTTGAAAGCATTGTGGCTTTAATCGTTCGTGGAGAAGACATTGAAGTGATAATTGACGAGTTGTTGTAAAAAACAATTAATATCATATTGAAAGCCTTTCGAAATTCGAAAGGCTTTTTTGTTTTGAGGCATCATTATTGTTTCCTTTACGTCAATAAAGTCAATACAATTACTTAATTTAGAGGTATTCCACTCAATCTATATGAACAATTCTTACAAAAAGATATTTTTCTTTCTATTCATTTTTGGATCATTCACTCCTTTTGTTTTTGGACAGTCAAGCATGTACTTCAAAACACTTGACCAAAAAACTACTGGTATTGATTTTGCCAATAAATTGACGGAAAGAGACACTTTTAATTACCTCAATTTCCAGTACATGTACAATGGTGGTGGTGTTGCTGTTGGAGACATCAATAATGATGGTTTACAAGACATCTATTTTACAGGAAACCAGGTTGCGGATAAATTATATCTCAACAAAGGAAACCTACAATTTGAAGACATCACCAAAAAAGCTTTAGATGACAATGTAGATAAAGGTTGGCATACAGGCGTTACAATGGCAGATGTGAATCAAGATGGTTGGTTAGATATTTACGTTTGTCGTTCTGGATTAAGTTCTTTTAAAGATTTAAGGTCAAACTTACTTTACATCAACAATCACGACAATACTTTTACTGAGAAATCTGCCGAATATGGCGTTGATATTTCAAAAGGTACCAATCATGCAGCTTTCTTTGATATGGATAAGGATGGAGATCTTGACTTATATGTGCTTAACAGGCCTTACGAAGAAGATTATGACGAAAATGAAACTCAAGAAAACTACGCAAGTTCAGATGATCTATTAGAGTATGTTGATGGAAAATTTATCAATATCAGTGAAAAAGCAGGAATTCAAAATAGAGGTTTTGGACTAGGTGTTGCCATTTCAGATATCAATCAAGATGGATGGTTAGATATATATGTGTCCAACGACTATGTAATGCCTGATTACTGTTACATCAATCAGGGAAACAAAACATTCAAAGATGAACTGAAAGAAAGAACCAATCACGTTTCTCAATTTGGAATGGGATGTGATATTGCCGACTTCAATAATGATGGATTTGTAGATATCATGGTAGTAGATATGGCCGCAAATGATCATATCAAATCAAAAAAAACCATGGCCGGAATGAATCCAAATCAATTTTGGGAATCTGTTATTGATCATGGTAGACAGTATGAATACATGTACAACACCTTACAGTTAAACAATGGTAACGGAACTTTTTCAGAAATCGCTCAAATATCAGGAGTTCAAAAATCTGACTGGTCATGGGGTCCTTTATTTGTAGATTTTGATAATGACGGTTTAAAAGATTTGTTGATTACCAATGGATACCGAAGAGAAGTGAGAGATAATGACTATGTAATCAAATTGAGAGGTATTGACTATGATATTTCGGACTTTGAAGAAGTTTTAGCCATGGCAGATGAAACTAAAGTGGAAAATTACTTCTACAAAAATGAAGGAGATCTCAAATTCAAATTGAATACTGAAGAATGGCAAACAGGTAATTTGATCAATTCAAATGGAGCTGCTTATGCTGATTTAGACCTGGATGGAGATGTTGACATTGTAGTAAATAATATGGAAGATGTATCCACTATTATTGAAAACAAACTGGATAATGGCAACAATTTTTTCAGAATTGATTTGGGAGATCATGCAGAAGGTGCAAAAATTTGGATCAATGCAGGAGGAAAAACTTATTATCAAGAAGGATATGGTTCTCGCGGTTATCTTTCTAAATCTGAAACTGTAATACATTTTGGAATTGGAAAAGCAGAGAAGATTGACTTAATCAAAGTTGATTTTGCGGATGGTAAAAAATACCTGAATATGACATCTCAAAATGCAAATCAACAAGTTAAAGTACCTTATGAAAACAATTATCTAGATGAAGGAACATTTCCACTTCCTACTATTTTCAGAGAATCTAACATAATCAATTATAAACATACCGAGTATGTAATGAATGATTTTGCGCGTGAGATATTGATCCCTCACAGAATGTCGCAATTGGGGCCATTTATGTCAAAAGGCGACATTAACGGGGACAAACTGGATGACTTCTACATTTCAGGTTCTAGATACTATCCTGGTGCCATGTTTTTGCAATTGACCAAAGGAAAGTTTACCAAAATCTCAGGTCCATGGGAAAATGATAAAGAAAAAGAAGAACTGGGTTCACTCTTTTTTGATTGTGACAATGATGGTGACCAGGATTTATATGTTATTGGTGGATCAAATGAATATTTGTTTTATACCGGCGATCCTAAAGAAATAGAATACAATAAAAACTTACAAGACAGATTGTACATCAATAACGGCCAAGGTCAATTCACTGATGAAACAGCTAATAGATTACCTGAAATGATCTTATCCGGTCAAAGAGTTACTGCAGGAGATTATGATAAAGACGGAGATTTAGATTTGTTTATTGGAGGAAGACAGATTCCGGGTTATTATCCTTTTGCTCCTCAAAGCTATTTACTTAGAAATGACGACGGTAAATTTACTGATGTGACCAGCAATTCACCTGATCTTAAAAATCCTGGAATGATTACTGAATCTGTTTGGCAAGATTTTGATAATGACGGGGATTTGGATTTGATATGTGTCGGAGAATGGATGCCCGTTACCTTCTTTAGAAACGATAATAACTCTTTCAAAAATGTAACTGCTGAATTAGGTCTTGATAAATCTGTGGGATGGTGGATGTCTATTTCATCAGGAGATTTTAATGGAGACGGAATTGCGGATTATGTTGTAGGTAATATTGGAGAAAATAACAAGTTCCATCCATCAATTGAAAAGCCTTTAGAAGTGTTTGTAAAAGACTTTGACAATAACGGCACAAATGACATAGTACTTGGAAAATACACTTACGGAGATTGTTATCCTGTAAGAGGAAGACAATGTTCGTCTCAACAAATGCCATTTATATTGGATAAGTTCCCTACTTATGACCAATTTGCCCATGCTAATCTTGAAACTATTTATGGTAACCAAAATTTAGATAGCGCACTCCACTACTCTGCTACAGAATTTGCAAATTGTGTAATTCTGTCAAATGGTGAAGGAGGTTTTGAATTACATCACTTACCAATTGAAGCGCAATTAGGACCAATTAACGCTAGTTTGGTTGATGATTTTAATGGAGATGGAATTCTTGACATTCTTGGAGTTGGAAATAACTTTGCTGCAGAAATTGAAACTGTCAGATATGACGGAGGCCGTGGTGCTCTTTTATTAGGTGACGGAAACGGCCATTTTAAAACCTTAGCTCCAAATGAATCTGGATTTTTTGTCAATACAGATGCTAAAGACATGATTCTTATTGACAATTACGTAATTGTATCATCAAATAGTGATAGCATCAAAGTTTTTAATTGGCTCCTAAATGAATAAATGGCTTGCTACCGGATTTATTGCGGTATTCAATTGCATAGCAATTGGACAAAGTGAAATGTACTTTGAAGCTGTTTCTCAAGACCATTCGGGAATTAAATTCACCAATACTTTAAACGAGACGATTGATCTAAATTACCTCAATTTTCAATACATGTATAATGGCGGCGGAGTAGCTATTGGAGACATTAATAATGATGGTTTACCTGATATCTACTTTACCGGAAATCAAGTGTCTGATAAATTGTATTTGAATAAAGGAAATATGGTTTTTCAGGACATTACTAAAAAAGCCCTGGATAACAAAGTTGATGAAGGATGGCATACTGGAGTTACAATGGCTGATGTCAATCAAGATGGTTGGTTGGATATTTATGTATCAAGATCAGGATCTGAAAAAATGGGTGATCTAAAATCTAACCTACTTTACATCAATAAGGGTAATAAAACCTTTGATGAGCAATCAGAAAAATATGGTGTAAATACGGCAAGAGCAACTAATCAAAGTGCATTTTTTGATATGGACAATGATGGTGATTTGGATCTCTATGTTATGAACAGACCTTATCCTGTTGGTGAGAGAGTAGAAAGTGTAAACATGAATGAATTTCCTTATTCAGATCAACTGTACGAAAATCAAGGGGGTGTATTTGTAGATATTTCTGCCAAAGCCGGGATAAAAAACTTTGGTTTTGGATTAGGTATTTCAATAAGTGACTTTAATGAAGATGGATTCCAGGATATCTATATCTCTAATGATTATATCGGTCAAGACTACATGTATATCAACCAAAAGAATAAAACTTTCAGAGAAGAAATTAAACTGAGAACCAAGCATATTGAGTACAATGGAATGGGAAGTGATGTTGCAGATATTGATAATGATGGACATGTAGATTTTATGGTAGTTGACATGGCCGTGGATGATCATATCAAATCAAAGAAAAATATGGCCGGTATGAACAGATTTGATTTTTGGAAATCAGTTGAATTTGGAAACCAGCTAGAATATATGTTTAACGCTCTTCAACTCAATAATGGAAATGGAACTTTTTCTGATATCGCCTTACTTTCGGGTGTTGCAAAAACAGATTGGTCCTGGGGTCCCCTCATTGCTGATTTTGACAATGACGGATTTAAAGATATTATCATAACTAATGGTTTTAAAAGAGAAGTTAGAGACAATGACTATTTAAAGAAGTTAGAAAGCTTAGATTACAAAGCTGAAGATTTTCAAGAAGTGCTTGAAATGGCTGCCGAAACCAAAGTAGCTAATTACTTTTTCAAAAACACCGGACAATATAAATTTGAAGATGTCACTAGTAGCTGGAAAATGGACGTACCGATAAATTCAAATGGTGCTGCTTATGCAGATTTAGATTTAGACGGTGATTTAGATCTGGTTGTAAATAACATGGATACCACCTCATATATTCTTGAAAATAAACTAAAATCGAAAAACCATTACTTAAAAATCGACATAGATAAAGGGTATGAAGGAGCAAAAATCTATGCACTTGCAGATGGTCGTGTTTATTATCATGAATGTCAAATGACCAGAGGATTTCAATCTTCAGTAGATAAAATAATTCACATAGGATTAGGAAAAATTCAAACCATTGATCAACTTCAAATAGTATTCTCTAACGGCAAATCTGTTATAAAAGAAAACGTGAAAGCCGGCCAAACTTTGAAAATCTCATCAACTGAAGCAACGGAAAATGAGAGAATATTACTGCATAAATCATCCCCTGTTTTTGTCAATAATGTTCCTTTTTCTTACAAACACCAAGAATTTGTTATTGATGATTTTAGCAGGGAGGTTTTATTACCACACAAAATGTCACAATTGGGGCCTTTAATGTCAAGTGGGGATGTAAATGGTGATGGATTAACTGATTTTTTCATTTCGGGAAGTCGAAAATTTGCGGGCGCATTATTTATGCAATTGCCTAATGGAAAGTTTGATATAAGACACGGACCATGGGAAGTTGAAAAAGAAAAGGAAGATTTAGGTTCACTTTTATTTGATTGTGATAATGACGGCGATTTGGACCTGTATATCGTTAGTGGTTCCAATGAATATCACTGGGATACACAAAACCCAAATGAAATTGCGTACAATGAAAATTTACAGGATGGTTTGTATATCAATGACGGAAAAGCAGTGTTTACTAATGAAACTTATGTGCGTTTACCTAAAATGATTAATTCAGGACAATCTGTAGTTGCCGCGGATTACGACAATGACGGAGACTTAGATTTATTTGTTGGAGGTAGACAAATCCCAGGCAAATACCCCTACGCACCCAATTCTTATTTACTAGAAAATGGAAAAGGAAAATTTAAGGATGTCACCGATAATTCTCCTGACCTCAAAACTCCCGGAATGATTACGGATGCTGAATTTGTTGATATTGATGGTGATACTGATTTGGATTTAATATGTGTAGGTGAATGGATGCCTATTAGCGTTTTTATTAATGAGGATAATAAGTTCATTAATAAGACTAAAGAATATGGTTTGGCCAATACCGTTGGATGGTGGATGAGCATTGCATCAGAAGATTTAAATTCTGATGGTAAACCTGACTTTGTAATAGGTAATATTGGTCAAAACAATAAGTTTCATCCTTCTGAAAATAAACCATTGGAGATATATGTCAACGACTTTGACGAGAATGGCACTTTGGACATAGTTCTAGGAAAACACACTTATGGCAGTTGCTATCCGGTTAGAGGTAGAGAATGCTCTTCAGAACAAATGCCCTTTTTAAAAGACAAATTCCCTAATTACGATTCTTTTGCCAATGCAGATCTTGTCAAAATTTATGGAGACAATAAACTAAATCAATCACTTCATTTAACCGCTTCAAATTTTTCTTCTTGCATTTTAATGTCCTCAACAAAGGGATATAAACTAAGTGAATTACCTGTAGAAGCACAGTTTGGACCAATTAATCAAATACTATTGTATGATTTCAATCAAGACAATCACCTTGACATTTTAACCGTTGGAAATAATTACGTTACTGAAGTGGAAACAGAGAGGTATGATGCTAGTAGAGGTTGTCTCTTAATTGGTAACGGAAAAGGAGAGTTTACGCCTTTAAAACCATCCGAATCTGGATTTATGGTTACTTCTGATGCTAGAGACATGATCATTGTAGATAATGCTGTTATTGTATCTTCAAATAACGATTATTTAAAAAAGTTCGTTTTTAAATAACAGCTAAACACCCTTATTTCACTGACTTACAGACTATTTTTTTCAACTAAAAAATACTTAACGAGCTTTTTTTACCATTTATCGGATTAATTAGTTGAAAAGACCATTTTAGTCACCACCTTATCGAACAACCGCTATCAAACACATCTTTTTCAGTCACTTATGCATAATTTAGCAGTGTACCCAAAAGATAAATAATATGAAAGCGGTAGTTTTAAGTTTAGCAGTAATGAGTTTGATGTTGATTAACAACTTTGCATTCGGAAGTGACAATCCAGGTGTAAAGAATGACAACAAACCTGAGTACAGAATTCAATTGTGCAGTTTTACTAATTCTGCGCCAATTTCAATGGTTGAAAAACTAAGAAATGTAGATGGAGTTAAATCTATCAAGGACAATGGATCATCTGTTTACTTATCACAAGCTTTCGATTCTCAAGAAGATGCGAATAGCGCAATTGCTTCTTATAAAGAAATGGGGTTTGACAATGCAACAGCTGTAACGGTGGTTGACAACACAATACAAAAACCTTAATAGACAATAATAAATTTTCTTCAAGTATATGGTTTAAGGCGGAGCTGAATGGCTTCGCTTTTTTTTTGATAAATAATGCTTAGATTTATAATTAGTTCTCATTCTTGTCTATGGATCAACTAATTAGCCTGGCTCTCAGAAATGCTTCCAATGATGCTCAGATTATTTCTGATGACCATGGGAAGATACTTTCATGGAACCGTGGTGCTAAGGAAATTTTTGGTTATTCCATTTCAAATATCGTTGGAGAATCTATCACCACCTTAATGCCTAAATCTTTTCAAAAAGTACATATTGATGCACTTAAGGATTTTAGAAAGACAGGACGACTATTAAATGCCGGTAGTATTTATGAAATGGAGGGATTAACCAAATCAGGCAAAGTTTTTCCCGTTGAGATTTCATTAAAT
This sequence comes from Paracrocinitomix mangrovi, assembly GCF_019740355.2. Classification (GTDB taxonomy): domain Bacteria; phylum Bacteroidota; class Bacteroidia; order Flavobacteriales_D; family Crocinitomicaceae; genus Paracrocinitomix; species Paracrocinitomix mangrovi. Next base: position 1,103,753 of record NZ_CP091819.1, read on the forward strand.
ACCTTTGAGTCAGAAGGTGTAAATTATGTATGTGCTTTGGTAAGAGATATCTCTAAAAGAAAAGCCCTTGAACGCAAAAACAAACAGAACGCAGTATTGTTAGAACATGTTCAACAAATTTCACAACTAGGTGTCTGGTGCTGGAACGTGATAGAGAATAAAGTTCAGTGGTCAGATTTATTATATGAAATCTATGGTATTTCTAAAGACAACTTTAAAAGTTCATTTGAAGGGTATTTAGAGCGAGTTCATCCCGAAGATCGAGAAATAGCTCAAAACAACATTAAAAGAGCTTTAGACACTAAATCTCAAATCAATTTTGAAGAAAGAATTATCAGACCAAATGGAGAAATAAGGTATTTAAGGTCCTGGGCCGGTGTTCAAACCAATAAAAAAGGAGAAGTTGTTGAAATGATTGGCGCCTGTTTGGATATTACCGGAAGGAAACTTGCAGAAAATCAACTTAAAAAAGCCTTTGCTGAAGTGAATATGCTTAAGCGTCAGTTAGAGGAGGAAAACGTTTATTTAAGAGAAGAAATTCAGCTTCAAAACAACTATGAAAACATGGTTTATGGAAGTGAGAATTTTAAAGATGTACTTAATCAGGTGGAACAAGTAGCCACCACAGATGCTACCGTATTAATCACAGGTGAAACAGGAACAGGTAAAGAGTTAATCGCAAGGGCCATTCATAATATTAGTAATAGAAACACAAAACCACTTGTAAAAGTGAATTGTGCAGCTATCCCTAAAGATTTAATAGAAAGTGAATTGTTTGGTCATACAAAAGGAGCCTTTACAGGAGCTACTCAAGATAAAATGGGGAAGTTTGAATTGGCTGACGGAGGAACTTTGTTTTTAGATGAATTAGGGGAATTATCACTGGATTTGCAACCTAAATTATTGCGTGCTCTTCAAGAAGGTGAAATTGAAAAAGTAGGTGGACAAAGTGTAAGAACTGTTGATGTTAGAGTGATAGCAGCCACCAATAAAAATTTGAAAGAAGAAGTTCAAAATGGTCAGTTTAGAGAAGATCTTTATTTCAGATTAAATGTTTTCCCAATTAACATTCCTCCATTGAGAGAAAGAACTTCAGATATACCTTTCTTGCTAGAACACTTTGTAAACAAATACGCAACTAAGCATCATAAAGAAATCAATTACATTTCTGATGACGCCATGAATTTTTTAAAATCATATTCCTGGCCGGGAAATGTCAGAGAATTTGAAAACACCATTGAAAGAGCAATTATCTTATCTAAAGATGAAAGTCTAACTTTTCCGGATATAAAAGAAGACAATCACAAGAAATCTAAAATAGGTGAGAGTCTTGCAAACCTGGATCTTGTAATGAAAGAACACATCCTAAAAATATTGAATGATGTGGATTGGGTGATTGATGGAGATAATGGTGCTGCTGAAAAATTAGGACTCAAGCCAAGTACCTTGAGAGACAGAATGAAAAAACTGGGAATTAAACGTCCAAAGTCCTGAGCATCAACATTCCGTGGATATTAATTGATCCTCGACAAAAGTCACGGTATTCCGTGGAAATATACTTCCATCTGCAAATTCCTATTTAAATCTACAACTCAACTACTCAACGTTTTAGGGATTCTTTTTTACTGATTATTAAGTGATTGGCATTTCATTTGACTATTGTGGCATGAACAATAATGCCAAACAAATGATCAAATTAAAAACAGGTGAACAGTATTTAGATGAAGAAGGAAGACTTCATATTAAATTTAATATACCTGACAAAAATGAGGAGTTTAGATATGCAGATGCAAAAGAACATATTGAAGCTTCTTTATCATTGTGCGAAGGCATTGCTCGTCCCTTTATTATTGACGGCAATGATGCCAACCTCAATATGACTCCAGAAGCTTGTAAACTTTTGGCCACAGATTCTTCTCTTAACTCGGTACGTTTAGCCGAAGCTTTTATTACAGACAGCTTAGCCGTTAACTTAATGTTTCAATACCATATTAGGCTAAGAAAATCACCACCAAACTCTAAGATTTTTAAGAATAACACAGAAGCCGAAGAATGGCTAAACGATATTGTGGCCAAATAAAAAAGGGTCCCTTAACAGGGACCCTTTTCTTTTTATCTTTTGATATACTATTCTATTATCAATTTCTTGATCGTTCTACCTTCCAAGTTAGAAATCTCAACCAGGTATAAACCTTTAGAAAGTCTTCCCACATCTAATACCTTAGTTTGGTCATTTGAACTAATACTGATTACTTCTTGACCTAGATGATTCATCAACCTTATATTAAATTCACCTGTAAGTTCAGTTTGAATGGTTAATTGATCTTTTGCCGGATTTGGATAAATCTGAACAAACTCATCTAAATCAAATTCATTGATTCCATCCGGTGGTGAAGTAACCTCCACAAAGAAACATGCAGAAGTATCCTGACATCCACCAAGACTCAAAGCAACAGCATAATTACCAGATGCAGTAGGAATAAAGTCTTGATCTGTAGCCCCAGGAATAAATGCCATATTATTATCACAATCTAACCATTGATAATTTGCTCCATTCGCTTGAGCAACTAAAACACCGCTAAATGAAATAACAGAATTACTCAATTGAACTATTTCAAGATCAACGTTAATTACACTATCAGTTCCGGGACAAAGTACTGAGTTGAAAGTATCAGTTACAAAATAAGTTCCAGGAGTAGTATAGGTTTGACCACCTGCTGAAGTCCAAGATCCACAATTAATAACATTATAGTTCAACTCAATTAAACCAGATGATTGAATAGTTAAATCAATGTACAATGTACTATCACATCCAGGGCATTCTTGACTTGTTATATTATCAACTACTTGATAATTTCCATCACCTGAAAAAGATTGGCCTCCAGGAGAAGTCCAGTTTCCACAAGTTACTACTTGAATTGAATCCCATAATTGGGCTTGTGTTTTAAACCTGTGTAACTCTTCACCATCTGATCCATTTGAGGCAGTGAAAAATAAATCTGTACCAGAAACAAACATCTCAGTTGGATTAGCATCTGCCGCACCCGGATTTAAATCTTTAGCTTGCTCAACTGTTGTTCCATCATACACCCATAACTCCTCACCTGTTCCATCATTCGCTACCAAATACATTTTTGTTCCAATAATTACAAAGTCTTCTGCATTATTAGCCTGGAATGCTGAAGATCCACCAACACCAATTTCTTGAACAATAGTAGCAGTTGTACCATTAAACTCATACAACTCATAACCGTTCGTTCCGTTGTTGGCAGTAAACATCAATTTAGTTCCATATACAATTAAGTTATCAGGAAACCCATGCAATGCTCCACTCATAATTTCAGCTGCCAATGTCACTGTTGATCCATCATATTTATACAATTCAGATCCTGTAGCTAAAGTAGCTGCTCTGAAATATAGATTTCCTTGAAAAGCCGTAAAATCAATAGGATTTCCGTTTGCTCCTCCTGGTTGAATATCCTGTACCAAAACAGGACCATTATCAAACTTCCACAATTCAGTTCCTAAAGTACCATCTGTAGCAGAAAAATATAAGGTTCCGTTCCAGTTGTAAAAGAAGTTAGGTTGACTGTGTCCTGATCCTGGATTAATATCATAAGAGGACATTGTTGTCCCGTTGTATCTGTGCAATTCAAATCCTTGCGTTCCGTTATCGGCACTGATAAACAAATCAGTTCCCATTCCAAACATGGCCAATGGCATTGAGCTACCAGCTCCCGGATTCAAATCTTCAACCATTGTTGCTACTGATCCATCAAATACCCAAACTTCAATTCCGTTTGTACCATTGTCAGCTGAGAAGTAAAGTTTATCTCCAACAACAGTAAAATTAGATGGATAACTGTGGAAAGCTCCAGGATTAATATCCGCAGCTAGCGTAGCATTTACACCATCATACTTCCAAAGTTCTGTACCGTTTGTTCCATCATTTGCAGAGAAGTACAACACACCATTCATAACTGTAAGGTTATTTGGTTGTGAATTCAAACCTCCAGGACGAATGTCTTCTACCAACTGAATAAAGTTTCCGTCAGTCTTTAATAATTCAGCCCCTGCTGATGGGTGTATACCTGCAAAATATATCTCTCCGTTGTATTCCACCAATTGATAAGGATTAGATCCTGATGCTCCCGGTAAAAAGTCTTCAACCTGATATACGCAATATCCTCCTTGACCATAAGAAAAAACTCCGGTCATCACAAATGATAGGATAGATAGAACTTTAAGTTTTAATTTCATATTACTTTGAACGTATAGATGAGTAAGAAAGTTTGCCATAAAGTTACAAAAAATCAAAGATTTTTGCACCATTACTTAAGATTTGGGCATAATGTCACTACAAATATATGTTTAACCAATTATATCTTGTAATTTTGCGGGAATTATGACCAGAACACTACTCACCATATTACTATTAACTCTCGGAGTAACAGCTTTTCCCCAAAAGCCCGGCCAATCTGATGTGAAGGGAGAAATTTATGGAAACATAAAAGATTCTATCACAAATCAACCTATTGCTTACGCAACTGTAATGGCTTTAAAAGATACTACTACAAAGGTAGTTGGCGGAATTGTGAGTGGTGATGCAGGTGAATTTTCAATACCTAATTTACCTTTAGGAAAATACACATTAAAGGTCACATTTGTTGGATATAACACACTTTTCTTTCCAGATATTGAACTGACTGAAAATGCTTCAACTTATCAATTAAAAGATTTAAGCCTTGCTCCTACAACCCTCGGAAAAGTTGATGTTTACGGTGGAACACCAGATATCACTTATGAAATTGATAAAAAAGTGGTGAACGTAGAAGATATGCAGAATACAGCAGGGCAAACTGCTATTGAGATTTTAGCCAATATTCCATCTGTAACAGTGAATTCAGATGGTTCCATCTCATTGAGAGGTAGCAGTAGTTTTACCTTGTTAATTGATGGAATTCCTACCACGCTTGAAGCGTCAGATGCACTTGCAACAATACCTGCCAGCAATATTCAAGACATTGAAATCATTACAAACCCTTCAGCAAAGTTTAATGCAGAGGGAACTTCAGGTGTGATCAACATTATAACTAAGAAAAATAAATTACAAGGAATCAGTTGTTTAATCAATGCCAGTGCAGGTAGATTTGACAATTACAACGGAGACGTAGCCTTATCATTTAAAAAAGAAAAAGTTTCATTCAATTTAACTGCTAAATACAACCAAAGAAGTAGACCAAGTGATGAATCTTCTATTAGAACCACAACTTATGATAGTTTGGTAAATAGACTTGAAAGTGATGGATATAATGATCACAAAAGAAATTCTTGGGGTGGATCAGCAAGCTTTCAATACAATCCAAATAACAGTCATAATCTTGTTATCAGCTCTGAGTTCACTTCAACCTTAATGAGATTCATCAATGAAACTAATTACTACAGTTATGATGATGACACTTTAATGGATCAATTTTTTACCAATTCTCACCCTCATATTGAGATATTGGGAAGCTCAAACAATATTTATTATCAACACAATATCAAAAGAAATAAGAAGCATTATATCGCATTTACTGCTATTGCCAATCTTAGATCTGTTGTGCAAAATGATTCTACGCTTACCTATGAAGAAAATGGTGACCTAAAAGCGGGGAATATATACACAGAGGTTGGTCCTTCAAACCTTTACAGAGTAAATGTTGATTATGCTTTACCATTTAAAAACGGTAACAAGTTTGAAACAGGTTTACAAGCTCAATTTGGTAAAAGTGGTGATATAGGTAAAAACTACAACTATAACGATACAACAGGTGTTTATGATTTAAATGCACTTTTTAGCTCGGATGTTGATTATGTGAGAGATGTACATGCAGCATACGCCATTTTCGGAGGAAAACATAAGAAAATTGGATATCAAGCAGGTTTAAGAGCCGAATACACTTATAGAACTATTAGTTCAACTCAGGCAATTGAATTTACAACAATCAAAAGACTAGACTTGTTTCCTTCTGCTCACATGTCATATAGTTTTGATAATAAAAGTCAAATTTTGATGAGTTATTCCAGAAGAATTGAAAGACCTAGAAGCTGGTTCTTTGAGCCTTTTATTACCTGGGAAAGCCTTTACAGTGTTAGAAGCGGAAATCCAAATCTACAACCAGAGTACATCAATGCATTTGAATTGAGTTTTATGCAACCTTTAAAAAAGAAAGGTTTTTACAGTTTTGAAGGATATTACAGAAGCAATTCTAATGTAATCAACAGAATCAGTACAGTTTATGAAGATGGTATATTAATTAGAAAACCCTACAACATTGGAACTGCTTTGTCTGGTGGAGTTGAAGGATCATTTAATTACTCATTTACTGAATGGTATAAGTTGAATTTAGGTTTCAACACCTATTATTATCAATTATCAGGTTCATTGGATGATGTAGATTATAGCGCAGAATCATTTAACTGGAATACAAGACTAACAAACACCTTTAACTTCAAAGGATGGATGCTACAGTTTGTAAGTAGTTATAGAAGCGGATCTGTTACTGCTCAGGGAGAAAGCCAAGGTTCATTTGAACAGGATATTTCCTTAAAAAAGAGCTTTTATAAAAACAAACTAACTTTCAACTTGCAAGGAAGAAACATACTTGGAACTGAAAGACGAGTTGATTATTCTTACACACAAAACGTATATGTTGAAGATTACAGATATCCGAGAGCACCAATGATTATGTTGACAGTATCATTGAAACTTAATAATTACGAAAAGGTACAGGATAGAAATCAAAATCTGGACGACTTCTAACGATCCAATTGATTGAAGTTTCTAAAGATGATTTTTAAATCCATTAGAAAGGAATGATTTTTTGCATAGATCAGATTCATTCTGGAAATTGAGTCTTCATCTACATTAGCACTAGGAAGTACCATCTCACAAGTTAAAACACCTCTTTTAATGGATGGCAGTTTTAAGTTTGAAGCATGATGAATAGGTGCATATCCTACAAATGAAAGTTTACCTATAAAAATGCCTAACATGTTCTTTAAAAATTGTCCTTTCTTCTTGTAAAGAAAGATCAACACAGGAGACAATACCATTAAAATCAAAGACAAACCAACATCAATCATTCTCTTGTTTCTTCTATTAGCAGGTTTATTAATGCGATTGATATCCATCACATATAAATCTCCTTTAGAATCAATTGAATTACTCCCTATTAAGAATGAAGATTCTGGCTGAGCGATTTTAAAATCTACATCCCTCTCCTCTAACTCTAACATCTTACTAATGATACTTCCGGCAGAAACATTTTTAGCACAAAATATTACCTCATCTATATTGTGAATATCAATCACCTGATCTAGTTGATTAATTGTTCCGATAAATTTTTGATCAGATTTTTCATCTGCAGAAGACAAAAAACGAACAGATTGTATTTTGCTATTGGTTTGTAATAAAATTTGATGAACTCTTTCTGATTCCTCAGCATCACCAACAATTGCAAAACGCTTGTTTTTAGCCCCTCCTATCCTATAATTTTCACCCACTAAATTGTGCAATATCAATCTTGAAACAATGTAATAAACGGTTACCCAGGTTCCCCCCATTAATATGATTAACCTTGAAAATTGATAATCCTTACTTAAAAGGGCGTAAACCACAAGAATGACAGCTGTTCCTACTAAAGCACCAATTATATTCTTAATTAACCTAATTGGTTTATCATATCCGCCAACAAATATTTGAGATAAGAACCATACGGCTCCATATACCGGCAAAGCAACAAATAACAACTGTTCAGGAATGAGTTTATTTTCAATCTGCATATAATTCTGAGCAATTAAAAACAAGCCAAGAATGATGCAAATAATGTCTATAAACGGAATGAATGCTTTTTTAACAAACCTACTTACCAAGGCCAAGCTAGCTCTGAAATAGATAGCCATATTGATAAGAAAGGAGTATAATCTTGCGTTTTTTTCAGAGAAATGTTTACGCGCAAAAATGATCATTGCATTGTAAAACACAAACACATAATTGACGCTACTTTTCTTGGTACTTTCTCCTTTGTAATGGATGATTCTTGTTCCCGGATAATAATAATTCTTATATCCACCTAAAATGATGCGATAACTCAAATCAATATCTTCTCCGTACATGAAAAAATTCTCATCCAGTAAACCAACTTTATCCAATGCCTCTTTACGCATAAGCATAAAAGCACCTGATAATATCTCAATTTCATGAGTTTCATTTTTATCTAGATAAGACAAGTGATATTTCCCAAATTTCTTTGATCTTGGAAATAATCTGGACAAACCAAAAATCTTGTAAAATGCAACTTTAGGAGTTGGCAACCCCCTTTTTGATTCAGGTAAAAAATTACCTTTCCCATCAATCATTTTAACTCCTAAACCTCCAGCATCAGGATGTTCATCCATAAATGCCACTACTTTTTGAAAAGTATCTTCTTCTACAATTGTATCGGGATTGAGCAATAATACATATTTGCCCTTTGAAATTTTAATTGCTTGATTATTGGCTCTTGAGAAACCAACATTATCCTTATTTGCAATTAACTGAACCTCCGGGAATTTGGATCTGACCATATCCAGTGAGCCATCAATTGAATTGTTATCCACTACAAAAACTTCTCCTTCAACATGCTTTAAAGCTGTATAAACAGAATTCAAACATTGCTCAAGAAAAAACTCAACGTTATAGTTAACTATGATAACAGATAATTGCATTTAGCTACTTCTTCAGTTTTATCAGTTCACTTTCTTCAATCAAAGCTGTATAAGCATTGATTTGGCCATAGTGTAAACGTGTCCAAATAGGTCTTATTACGCCATTGTGGGCTGAAATGTTTGTGTAATCACCAAAAAAGATCTTTGGGTTTGGTTTAAATGGAGTTTTACTGATCTTAATATTGTCGAAATGTTCTCCTCCATCTCTGGAAACAGCTAGATAAACATCCGTTTCACGATCATTATCATGCTCGCGTCTGTCATAAAAAACAAAATATAAATAACCGTTTGTTTGATCAATGGTCATCCAACTTAAAAATTGATGATGCCTGGAAGTGTCTGTGTTAACTCTGATTCTGTCACACCAGGTTTTACCGCCATCCTTTGATTTCATCAACCAGATATCAGTATCATTCTCTCCATTTTTTTGATCGGCCCAATTAACATAGAGGGTACCACGGTGTTCAGATTGACTCAAATCACAGGCCGTGACCGGCAAACCATTACAACGATAAATTCCCGGAATATTGATCACCCATCCCATTGGTTGATCCATAATAAACACTTCCTTTTCTAGCCAACTTTCACCTTCATCTAAAGACATATTGAACCAAAGTGAATCATTGCGTGCCCAAACCACATAAATCTCACCGTTTGGTCCAACTGATGGCACTGCTCCTTCTGCTGTTCTATCATCATCCAAACAATTTCCGTCATAATAAGATATATCAACAGGTTCAGACCAGTTTTTACCATCTAATGTTTTAGAAAACATGATATTACTTTTGTCCTTATCCAGTTTTGAATCATAAGCATCAAACTGTGTCCAGGTCATGTATAAATGATTATTCTGTCTATTAACAGCTACCCACTCCTTGTCATGATATTTATCGTTTGGAGCAGTTCTACCATGTTTCCAACATCTTCCTTTGATACTTTTAGAATATTGCCCAACCATTCCTCCTATTAAGTGCTCACCTTTAATATTTGACAGATGGAAATAATAATATCTCTCAAGTGTATCAATCACCATGCACGGGTCGCCATTCACTCCATATTTGGAACCAATTGATTTAGATTTCCAGGTTTTTCCTCCGTCAGTGGAATAGTAATAGTCATTCATCACTGTTCCGGCAATCACTTCATTTGTATTTTTTGGATTGATACAAATAGAAGGTTCTACTTGAGAATAAGGATATTTTGCACCCCTAGGCTTGGGTAGCATTATATTCTCAAATTGGGCAAATGATTGAAAGCACCACAAAAATGCAATGATGTAAAGTATTTTTCTCATACCACTAAAATGGATATCCAATTCCGAAATTAAAGGCTAATCTGTGAGGTAAAACGTAGTTTACTTTTACTCCATTAGCATCAACTTTAAAGTTGCTGTAATATTGATCCTTGGCTGTTAACCACCATCTTTCTCCTGCATCCAGATATGGATTATACAACGCCCAGGCAAGATCTAATCGAATGATTAAGAATTCAATGTCATATCTAAAACCATAACCGGCTCCAATAGCAACTTGTTTATAGAAATCATCAAATCTGAAAACACCAGGATCAAAAGCCAAAGATGGATCGGCTTGTAGTTTCCATATATTCCCGATATCCATAAATAATGCTCCGTGTAATGAACCGGTCATTCTAAATCTCCATTCCAGGTTCAATTCCAATTTAAGGTCTCCAATTTGTGTAGATGTAGCGTTAGGATCTTTGTAAGTTTGGGTTCCACCCGGCGCCATAGTTCTAGCAGGAAAAGCCCTAATATCGTTAGATCCTCCAGCAACAAAACTCTCTGTATAAGGCAATGAAATTCCATTACCATAAGCAAACCCTACTCCACCAATAAACCTGTACACCATTCTTTGATACCTGCTTATGTATTGATTAAATACCAGCGTATTCTCAAATCGCATGAACTGTGCAAAAGGCACTCCTAACACATGTTTTCCTTCTTCATTAAAGGAAGGAACAAATGCTGAATCCTGATCTGCTGCAGCAAAAATGCTATTCATTACTAAACCAGCCGCTCTAAGGTCAAAAACATTACTAATTGCATGATTTTTAAGTTTCTTTCCTTTGTTAGAATCCTGAGATTTTTTACGAGTACTAGAATAATCGTGGTTAAAATTCAATATCCCAATTGAAAAGAAATCAGAATATGAGTTAATTAAGAATGGGTCATTTGTTTGAATCAGGTTTAAATTAAATAGTGAATCCTTATCCAACGTTACGTAATTAAGGCTGAGCGGAGAAACCGTTATAATCTGAGTCATACTGGCAGACCAAAACTCCCATTTATAACCAAATTCACCAATATGTCTTTTAAACTCCTGTCTTCTTTGATAGTTATAAGAGAGATTCATTTCGGTGGTTGGTAACATCCTTTTAGAAACATTCTCTTGCATTTTTTTGGTCATTGGATATAACTTCGGAATCCTGTATTTAATTTCCGGTCCCCATTCAAATGTGTTCAAACCTCTAAAATCAAAACGCTTTGTTCCTTCTTCACCTGTTCCTACAACCAATGGCTGAGATTGAAAACCACCTTCCATGGTAATTTGTAATTGATTAGCCGCTTTAAAGAGGTTTTTATTTGTATAAGACACCATACCGGATACCCCAAGAATACTACTGGTATTGGTTGCTCTAGGCTCAGCATTAAAAAATTGCTTTGGAGTAGGCGTCATTTCATAAGTAACATCCACTGTGTTTCCTAGCGGTTTTCCAGGTGTGACATAAACGTCAGCCACAACTCTGGAAAAAATATCCAACCTATAAAAGCCCTGATATGATCTGTCTACATAATAGTTTTTTGCATAATGCGGATAATCTGCCTCCGTGTGTTCAAGAAAGTTTTGCTTATCCAACAAATAAGGATCTATAAATGGCTCTTCATTGAAAATGAAATATCCTTTGTAATTAATATTGGTATCAATAAACTTCTGAAACACCTTTAAATCATGATCTTTCCTGATATCCTTATTAAGATTAATAAACTGTTTGGTAATAACAGTATCCACGATATAAAGCGTATCCAGCAATTGATAAGTACCGTCATTTTTCTTAATCTCCAATCCTAACTTTTTACATCTCTCTTTGTACAATTCATAGTCTTTAAATGACAAGGAATCAGGATTGTGTAAAACATAGGTTACGTCATTTATCAGATAAGGATGATGAGTAGTAAGTACAGTATCTTTTGAATAAACATCAATGATTTTTTTCTTTTTCACGAATATCACCACATCTGCCTTATAGTCTCCAACTGTAGTATCAACAACATAATTGATGTAATTCTCTGTAAAACCAAAATAGGCTTCATCTAAAAGAAAGGATGTAAATTTTGATCTTTCTTCTTCCAAATTATCCTCATCTAACAATGCTCCTTCTTTAAGCAAAGACTCATTGTTTTCCAAATAACCTTTTTTCTTGTTGTAGTACATATCCTTTACTCTTCGGGTATAAGGATCATCATCAAAGGTGATTTTATTAATAACATAAGGTCTGCCCGGCTTGATATAGTATTTAACGGTCGCCTTTTTCTTTTTGGGTTTTAGGTATTCAATTGAATCCGTAATCTCAGCATATCTAAATCCTTTCTGAGATAGAAAAATCTTCATCTGATCTTCACATTTGTGAATTTTAGCTGTGTCCACAATTACAGGCGCTTCGCCCCAACGAGTTCTTACCCAATGTCTCCAACCCAATTTTACATCCTTAGGTTTATATACTTTTTGACGGTAATACTCCTTGCCTTTTTCTCTTGCCTTCTTGATTCGTTTTTCATTAACCTCATTGACTTTTTTACGCTTCTTTTCAACCTTTTTATCGTGCTTTACTTTTTTGCGCTCAACCTGTTTGTTGTATTTGTTTGTGTCAATGCTGTTATAGAATCTCAGTTTGAACTTCATCCCTAGAAACTTAGAATTTCTTCTAGGTTGAACTAACTCTTCTACCTCCCATTCTTTGATTTGGGGATGACTTTCTTCCCATTCTGCCGTAGAATCGCCATCTGCCATGTAATAGATTTCACTTTTCTTTAAAAGATACTTTCCATCAGGCACATATTTAGCTTGTCTACAGCTGGTAATCACTAATCCAAGCAATAAAAACATGAAATATTTGAAAAACCGAAGATCCATTTATAAATCTATCTTTGCAGTAGCCTATTTTTAGTGATTAATGTTGCTAACACAGACAAAAATAACCGAATAAAAGATGTCTCTCTCAAAAAATGAAATAAAATTGCTTAAAAGCCTGCAACAGAAAAAATTCAGGAATTCTGAACAAACTTTTGTAGTAGAGGGAATCAAAATGGTAAATGAGCTTTTGAAATCTGAAAAACAAGAGATTACAGCCATTTATCACACAGCTGAATATGAAACCAATCATCCAAAAGCAAGGCTTATTTCTAAAGGAGAATTGGAACGCATATCTGGATTAAAATCACCAAATGCGGTGTTAGCTACAGTTAAAATTCCAGATGAAAAACAACTTAATACCCCAAATGATTCTTTTGTAATCCTATTAGACAATGTGAATGATCCGGGAAATCTTGGAACGATTATTAGAACTGCCGATTGGTTTGGAATTAATACAGTAATTTGTTCTGAAGACACCGTTGATTGCTATAATCCAAAGGTGGTACAATCTTCAATGGGAGCAATTTTTAGACAAGAAATAAGCTACTTAAACTTAATGGATGCTGTTAAAAAATTAATTGCAGCAGGATACACAATTCTTGGAGCTGATATGGATGGGGAGGATTTATACACTTATAATTTTCCTGATAAATGTGCCTTGATAATGGGGTCTGAATCGCACGGATTATCTGATGAATTAAAGTCGCATCTTACCAGAATTACGATTCCAAAATTTGGTGATACAGAGTCTTTAAATGTTGCTCAGGCTGCAGGGATTATTATGTCTGCTTACCGAATGAAAAAGCAGTAATTATCTTTTTAAAACCCAAACCGAATAACCTGTATCTGCTTTAATCTTTCCAATGTTGTCATCTGCTGATTCACGGTTGTCAAAACATGCCACAGAAACATAATTTAGGTTCCCATTTAATATTTGTGCGGCGTAACCCTTATCAACCAACTCTGTCATTCTTCCCTTTGCATTATTGATGTCTGAAAAAGAACCGGCAATTAAATGATATTTGCATGTACCTGAACTAGGTTCAATAACTGTTTGTTTAACAAAGTCACGTTTTGCTAATGGTTTAATTGGTTTTTTGTTGCTGAACACCACCGGCAGCACTTCATTTTCTTCTATTTCCTCTTCTATCTCATTTGTTTCAACCATTAGATCCTCCTCCACTAACTCATCCTCATTTTCAGATGATTCTCGGACATTTGGTTTCCAGAATGATGACAAATCATATCCAAACAAAGAAGTTCCGTGATGCAAACTATCCAAATGAAAATCCTTAAAAATCTCAATCTTACCTGAATAGCAAGCCACCCAAATTTCTGAATCATCCCAATTACCACAAATCCCAATTGGTTTATCTCCAGTTTTTACTTCTTCTACAACCTCCATTGAACGCGTTGAAATCTTAGAAAAAGAATGGTCAAAATAATTTACTACGTATAAGAAGTCATCTTTAGGTGACATGCACATACTTCTGGGACCTGATTGTGTTTTACAATAACTTTTTTGACCAGAAAACCTATTATACCTTAATACTGATCTGGCAGAATTTAAAGAGACGTAAAGACAAGAATCTGAATTTCCCAAAATCAAATGACGGGGTGATTTTCCTACATTCTCAATATAACTCACCTGATAACTATCTAAATTGATTTCAGCCACTTTTGTAGAACCCATAACAGTAACAAATGCCGTTTTACTATCCGCAGTAATAGCTATTCCTCTTGGGTGGGCTCCTACGGTAATTCGCTCAACTTCCTTTTCCGTGTTTAAATCCACTACTGAAACATCACTGCTGGTCCAATTACTGACCAATAACTTATTTTGATCAGGTGTGATAGCCAAATACTTAGGAATAGCACCTACCTGTACGACATTTTCAATTTCAAATGTGGCTGAATTTATCTTGTATAAAAAGCCCGGGTCATATTCTTTTCCGATACATCCATCACAACCGGGTTTTTCAAAACCATCCCCTTCCATATTGTAATTGGATACCCAAAGATACTTTCCGTCCTTTGTAAATGCGGCTTCTACAGGAGCCCCCAGATAGTTATCGTCTTTGTATTGATTAAATCCAAAAGCATTTAGGTTAACAGCATCACGGATTTTGGCTTTTCTATTACCGTTTTCATCATAAATGGTAATGGTATGCCTGTACATCATGTTTTGAGCTGCAAATAAGCCTGTACCACTAGCCACAACAGATTTAGGAGAGATCCCATCTCTGATTTCATGTTTTTTAATGATTCTTTTGGATTGCGCCGAGACCGAAAAAGTAAGAATACAGGCTACTAAGAGTCCAGAATAAGCTGTAACTCGTTGATGCTTTTTACTTTTTCTTGCTGTCCCTCCTTGTTGTAAGCGAAGGTCAGATTTGTAAGCATCCTTTTTAGTATTTCTGTATTTGAACACGGTTCAAAATAATTCTTCTGCAAAGGCAAATTTAAGCTACGTAGGTAATTTTCAATCTCATTGTGGTCAAAAATACGCCCTTTGCTAAAAGGATTGATGTAGAAAAGTATGTTTCTATCATCACTCATTCCCAGCATTTTCAAGGTTTGAAACTCATCTACAAAACCTAATACAAAGTGATTTGGCAAATTCACTCCATAAATAGGAATTTGAAGCTTTTGCGCTATAACTGAGTACAATATAGATAATGAAAGAGGATTTCCCTTACGTGAAGTGATAACTTCGTTGATGTAACTATTTTCTGCTGCGTAAAAATTATTTTTAGACGAAGTAAAGCCACAAATGTCAAACAAAACGTGATTAAAGATTTTTACGATTTCAAAAGCAGTATTGTCTTCATTTATCTCTAACCAAACTTTTTGTTTGATACTCTCCAGTTCTTGTTCTACTCTTTTTTCGTCAACGTCCGGATACTGAAATTTAGATACAATTAAAGCTCCCTTTAACAAATCTCTGGTAGAAGACTTTCTCCATTGTTCCAATTCAATTTTAACCTGATTAAAATATATTTCTTTGATAATATCTCTTAATCGATCTTCGTGATCCAGGTCAAAAGCAAATTGTTGCTGTCTAATTTCAATGGTGTTTTCTAAAGATGTTACGACATCTTTACCCATTTCAATCAACCTTGATTTAACATGTCCAAAAACATTTGGATCTGGATCTTCAACTAGTCTTATTAAGGCTGCTAATTGTGTTGTATCTGTGTTCAATGTATCCACTGAAACAAATGTACGGCGGTTCAATGCGGGAATAAATTGCTCAGCTCAAATGTTTTACACTTCATAATGTTAGTTTACTTTGATCTTTTCATGAAGACGCAAATCGCAAACCCTTAAAAAAGAAGCGTTTAAAGCTAAAAATGTAAATGTTAAAAAGTGTGAATTAACAATTGATGTTTAATGATGAAGTCTTTCTAACACAGTTTCAATTAATTCCATCATCTGATCCTTATAATCAGGCATAAACTTGTTAGAATATCTATTCGCCAAAGCCAGACAGCAAGTAATAGCACTGTGACCCAAGGCATCTGATAAAGCGTACAAAGCCGAAGTTTCCATTTCAAGATTTGTTGCTCTTGTATCATCCCAAACAAATGTTCTTATGTTTTCTTTGAAATCAGGAATACTTAAAGGAATGCGAATTGCTCTACCTTGAGGACCATAAAATCCATTTGCTGTAGTTGTAATTCCTTCTTCCATTCCTTCTTTTAATTGCTCTCTCAATCTATCAGAACCTCTTTTTATGTATGGATAATTCAACTTATCTCCCCATTTGCTGTGCTTTATAAAGGCATCCATTGCAGATTTTTCGTCATCTGTATATGGCACTTCATAAAAGTTAGCTACACCATCTAAACCAATTGCGTATTTTGAAATAATATAAGTTCCAGGATCAATATCTTCTTGAAGTGCACCACAAGTTCCTATGCGGATAAAATCTAGTGACACCTTTTCATCTTTCTCTTTTCTATTCTCCAAATCAATATTGACAACTGCATCAATTTCATTCAATACAATATCTACATTATCTGTGCCTATACCTGTAGAAACTACTGACATTGGCTTTCCTTTGTAAGTTCCGGTAATCGTGCTAAACTCTCTGTTTTGATTTTTGAAAGTTATTTTTTCAAAGAAGGTTCCCACCAAATCAACTCGATTTTGATCACCTACAAGTATGATTGTTTCAGCAATATCACCGGGACCTATTCCCAAATGATAAATTTTACCGTTTTTATCCAGTGTTAGTTCAGATGCCTCAAAAGCCATGTTGTAGTGTTTAAATATTGATTAATTGAATCAAAGGAGTTTTTTCAACCTTTAAATTAGTATAAATATCCTTAATTAACTGATCGTTTTTAAGGTAGTAAGGTAAAAAATTATCGTAGCGTTCCTGAAAACTATTCTCTGGGTAAAAATTATCCCTAACACGCACTAATTGTTTTTGTACTTTTTCGTGTTTTGCTTTCTCTGCTTTGATAATTTTTGATTCTATTTTTTCAATGCTATTGACCATTTTGGCAAATTCTGCCTCAACCATTTGAGCTAATCCTTCATTGACTTTGTACACTTTCTCAAGCACAGCACTTTTTGACTTCATCAACAATGATTCAGCTTCTGTCAATTGTAAATCTGCATCAGCATTTTCAATAGCAATATCTTTAATTAAATGCTCTACTCCTAACTTCAAATCAAACAAAGAGATGTCTAATTCATTCAACAAGTCTACTTGTGGTTGATTGTAGAGAATTGCTGAATCTCTTAACCTCAGCATTGGAAACACCACATTGTGTTTCTCAAACATTGCTTTTAATTGACACCAATAAGCAATCTCTCCACCTCCACCTACATAAACAAGGTTTGGTAAAATCACTTCTTGGTATAATGGACGATATAATGCATTGGGGGAAAATTGTGCCGGTTGCTTTCTAATCAATTCAACTAAATCGTCTTTTGAATATGATTGACCGTCAAATTCGAATCTATCTTCATTAAGGGCAATTCGTTCTCTAACTCCATCTTTATGGATGTAAAACAAATTACATTCTCTTACAAAAACCTGTTGATGATAACCTTTTGATTCCAACTCTTCATCTGATTTCTGTACTGTTTCAAATCCAATTTGATTTTCCACTTCCAGAATCATGTGTTCAGCAAAAAATGACTTTAATTCAGGGTCATCTCCGTCTAAAATCACCAAACCATAATCACCCAACAATTCATTCATCAATTGTCTTGTAGCTTCAGTAAGATTCGAGGTATTTCTGTAGATATCCGTGAAATTCTTTAGCACTTCTTGTGCTTTTGGATCTTGAAAAAAACCTTCAATTTCACTTAGAAAAGGCTCAATTTGCGCAGTACTTATTCTCCCAGTCACAAGATTCTCTTGCCCTTCTTTTTCCCACTGCACTGCTTTACCAAAGAGATGGATCTTACTAATTTCTTCAAAATCATGATCCTCTGTGGCCATCCAAAAAACCGGAACAAAGTTGTAGGTTGGATGAATTTCTTTAAGCTGATTCGCAATTTTAATTACTTGAACAGCTTTGTAAATACTGTACAATGGACCAGTCATCAAATTAAGTTGATGCCCCGTTGTTATTGTAAATGTATTCTCAGATTGTAGTGACTCAATGTGACATTTTGTTTGAACAGAGAGTTGAACATCCTTGTTTTGCTCATTCAAAACCTTGTAAAGTACTTTTCTTTTTTCTTCACTAAAGTTCTTTTCATTGATTTGATCGATTATCGCATTGAAATCAAAAAATCGATTGATGAATGGACGAACTTTTTCACTTTCAGCTACTAAATCTCTAACCAGCTGTGAAGACATTTTAAGTTCTTCAAAGGAATATGAATCTTTAAGCATATTGCAAATTTACTTATTCGCAATAACAGACGAACATTAATTTTTTAACTTACCAAGAAAAGGCAAATAAAGGAAAATAAATAATGCTAAACCTGCAGCAATGAAGTAATCTAAAAGGTTTCCTCTGAATAATAAATATCCAACCATTGTAAGATTTGCCAAGGTATGCATGTAAAAACCTTTTCTTTTTCCTTTTACCATTTTTCTAATTCCTATCCATCCAACTACTGCGGTAATGATGTACAAACTACAAGTGATATATGACCACATTAGCCATTCAGAAGTTGACATTTCAGCATCTTGTGCATCATCTACAAACATATCGTTCATATAATAAAGCATCAACATAAAACCAATAGATAAAATAATCAACAACACTTTACCCAGGTATGAGAACACTGTTATTGATTTGATTCCTTTTGGTGAATTTTTGCCCTCAACTGGAGCTACACTATCCGCTAGATTTTCAACTTCTGACATATGTCTTAAATTTTAAGGGTTAAATTTTACTATTTGTTTTACGACAAACTTTGTCAATAATAATAATTATTCCCGGTTCTGTAT
Source organism: Paracrocinitomix mangrovi (assembly GCF_019740355.2). Classification (GTDB taxonomy): domain Bacteria; phylum Bacteroidota; class Bacteroidia; order Flavobacteriales_D; family Crocinitomicaceae; genus Paracrocinitomix; species Paracrocinitomix mangrovi. The sequence continues at coordinate 1,123,079 of NZ_CP091819.1, forward strand.
AGAATGTTAAATTCTTTAAATCCAATTAATAAAAAAAATGCCTTAGAATGATTAATCTTGTATTAAGAAAATTGAAAAATTAAGATGAAAGCAACGATCGTTACAAACAAAGGTACAATGACAGCAGAGTTGTACGACAAAGAAACGCCGATTACAGTTGAAAACTTCACCAAACTTGCTAAAGACGGATTTTATGACGGGCTTACTTGGCACCGTGTGATTCCTAACTTTGTTATTCAGGGTGGATGTCCTGAAGGTACAGGTAGAGGTGGACCAGGTTACTCAATTAAATGTGAAGTTAATGCTGAAAAGCAATATCACGACAGAGGAGTATTATCAATGGCTCACGCAGGTAGAGATACCGGTGGTTCTCAATTCTTTATTTGCCATAGTAGAGACAATACTGCTCACCTTGACGGTAACCACACTTGCTTCGGTAAAGTAATCGAAGGATTAGATGTAATTGACGCTATAGTAGAAGGTGATACTATAGAGAGCATCACAATAGAAGATTAATATTACTCTTCAGTAATTTTTGCTGCTACCTCAGGGCAATTTTCCTCTAGTGCTTCACTGAAGCCTTCATCTGCGAAAGTTTCTCCGGGGTAGTTAGCTTCTACTTTAATATTACACTCGTAGTAGTCGATATCAAAATCTCCAAATTCGGCTTTTTCAATACAATCACACAATTCTTTTGCAGCTTTAGTTTGTTCTTCACTAGCTCCACCACAAGCCACAAAAATTAAAGTAATTGGAAGTACTAAGAAAATTCGTTTCATAATTTAATCTGAGTTTTGCTACTAATATAAGGTTTCTTATTTAATCATTTTTAAGCCAAATAGATATCTGTAATGATATCAAATCCGGATACTGCATTTATTTTTTTAATGATTTCTGAACGTTTGTGCATCAACTCATCTCTCATTACGGATGAATTTAATTCAATGTATAAAACACCCTCTTTAATATACTTTTTCTCGGTTCGCTTATTTACAGCCTCCCCCATTATTTCTTCCCACTGGGACAAGACAGCAGCTTCATGCATTTTTTGGTCTACCCCCATAGCCTTGAGGTATTGCTGCATGGCTTGCTTCATACTTATATGGTCCTTATCAGATTTTGACAACTTGATCTCCTCCTACTTTAAAAACAATTCTTTCAATGTCAATTTTTTGAAACACCTTTTCTACCCTATCTTCATCCGTATCAGTGACAAAAACCTGCCCAAAAGCATGATCTGAAACTAACGTCATTAGGCGTTCAACTCGGTTGTGATCTAATTTATCAAAAATATCATCCAACAGCAAGATTGGTTTCATTTTCAACAATTCAGAGATCAATTCAAACTGCGCCAATTTTAGAGCGATTAAAAATGACTTTTGTTGACCCTGGGATCCAAATTTTTTAACCGGATGTCCATGAATTAAAAACACCAAATCATCTTTATGGATTCCCCTACTGGTATACCCTAAGGCCGTATCTTTTCTCTTATACTCTTCTAATTGCGCTTCAAAATTACCTTCCGTCAAATGAGATTCATAACTGATAGAAATAACCTCAGCTTCATCAGCCACCAGATTGAAATACTTTTGAAAAACTGGAATAAAATCATTTAAAAAAGCATTCCTTTTTTGATATATCACATCTCCCAATGAAACCAATTGAGCATTCCAAACTTCAATGCTTTCATTTTCAAAAATTCTCAACTCTTGAAACTGCTTTAACAATGCATTTCTTTGCTGTAACACCTTGTTGTATCTGATCAAGGTATCCAAATACATTCGATCATACTGAGAGATAATACTGTCAATAAATTTACGTCTGGTATCACTTCCTTCAATGATCAGGTTAGTGTCATAAGGAGAAATGATAACCGTTGGAAACTGACCAATATGTTCAGCTAAACGTTCATATTCCTTTTTGTTCTTTTTAACCTTCTTTTTTTGACCCTGTTGAACAGAAACGCTAATATCAATTGATTTATCTTCCTTAGAAAAACTACCGTTTATTAAAAAGAATTTCTCGTCAATCTTTATACTTTGTTTATCAATAGGGTTTAGAAAAGACTTGCAAAACGACAAAAAATAAATAGCATCCAAAAGGTTTGTTTTCCCTTGACCATTATTACCAATAAATACGTTGATTTCAGGACTGAATTCAAGATTCACTTCACTGTGATTTTTAAAATTTACCGCAGATAATTTTTTCAGATGCATTGACGCAAATATACTAGACCTTATATCAACAACAATATTCATTTTAAGTTCAATTACAAAATCTTACCTTTATGACATGTATCCGCCATTGAACTTACCGCAGTTTGACTTAAAATTAGAAGGAGATAAAATTTGGGATGTCCTCAGAAAAAAATATCTTCTTTGTACTCCTGAAGAGTGGGTTCGTCAAAACTTTATCCAATACCTCATTCAGCATAAAAACTATCCGCAAGGAAGAATGGTAAGCGAGTATACGGTTGATTACAATGGCTTAAAAAAACGTTGTGATATAGCTATTTTTAATGAAGAATTAGGAGTAGACGTTATCGTTGAATGTAAAGCTCCAAATGTTGCATTGACAGAGGATACTTTTTATCAAATTGCAAAATACACCAGTACATTAAGAGCACCCATTTTGATCTTAACAAATGGCCTTGAGCATTATTGTGGCTTTGTAGACTTAAATAAAAAGGAACTCAGATTCCTGAAAGAAATCCCTGATGTGGCAGCATTAAAAGAATTGTTAAACCCTAGTTAGAAATACGGTATCTTCCGGTACCAATTCCCTTTAAGAAATCAGCCCACGAAGCGGGATTTAGCAAGTTGTTTTGAGGACCTTGTCCCCTGGTGTATTGATCTTGATAAAATTGTTGTTGGTAAGCACTGTAAGATGACAAACCATCAGATTCCATCAAAGCACCAACATAAGCCATTTCTTGTGGTGTTAATCTTTCTCTTGCTCTTTTTAAATCATCATTAGGACTTGGCATATTAACAAAAGCATCAGCAAACGCTTCTTTTGAAGGCCAAGGATATACATCAACAGGATCGGTTGTAAGTGTATCAAACTTTAGAATTTGAACCAAACTAAACTCATCTTTTGTCTCATTTGGAACGTAATAAGTTTTTGTTTTATACCCCAGTGATGTAAATCGAATTGTATCACCCGGACGCACTACTAAAGCAAAATAACCGTAAAAGTCTGCAATCACCCCTTTTCTGGTTGTCATATTAGACACCTTTGTATAAGGAATACGCTCCATACTGTCAGAAATAACTATCCCTGTCATTTGGATAAGTTTCACCGAATCCTTTTGCGTATTGTTATTTTGGTTTTGATTGTTGGTAGTTGTTTGTGCTTTAACAACTACAAAAACAAACGCGATTGCTGCAAATGCTATTAATCTTTTCATAATCCTTGATACAAATATCCTTATTATAATCTCTTATCCAAAACTATTTAACAAAATTTACGATAGGATCAATAGAGTAATACGTCTTCAATATTCCATCAATTTTCGCGGGGTATATTCAATCAAAGTTTATTACCTTTGCGGGAATTTTATTGTCACTTAAAATTCAAAAATATGGGAATTGCAGATCTAAAAAATGTTAAGGAAGGTTTGACTTATGATGATGTACTGCTTGTTCCTAGGTACTCTGAGGTACTTCCAAATCAAGTTGAGCTTAGCACAAAATTTAGTAGAAACATTGAGTTAAAAGCACCAATTGTTTCTGCAGCAATGGATACGGTTACTGAATCTGCATTGGCAATTGCAATAGCTCAACAAGGTGGAATTGGTGTTGTACATAAAAACATGACAATTGCTGAACAAGCTTTAGAAGTTCGAAAAGTAAAGCGTTCAGAAAGTGGAATGATAATAGATCCAATCACCTTAGACAAAAGTGCAACAGTTGCTGATGCCTTAAAACTAATGGAAGACAACAGCATTGGAGGTATACCTGTAGTTGATGACAATAAAGTGTTAGTAGGAATTGTTACCAACAGAGATTTAAGATTTGAAAAAGAAGTAGATCGACCTATAGTTGAAGTAATGACAAGCGAAAATATTGTTACTGCTTCAGAAGGTACCACACTAATTGATGCTGAACAAACGTTACAATCACACAAAATTGAAAAATTACCTGTGGTTGATAGCAATAACAAACTGATAGGATTGATCACTTTTAGAGATATTATAAAAGTTAAGGAACATCCTCATTCTTGTAAAGATAAATACGGTAGACTAAGGGTAGCTGCTGCTGTAGGAGTTACTCATGACACTTTACAAAGAGTAAATGCTTTGGTAGAAGCCGGAGTTGATGCAGTTGTAATTGATACAGCTCACGGACATACCCAAGGAGTTGTAGATAAGTTAAAAGAGATTAAACAACATCACAAAGGAATTGACGTTATTGTTGGAAACATTGCAACGGCTGAAGCAGCTAAATTCTTAGTAGATGCAGGTGCTGATGCAGTTAAAGTAGGAATTGGTCCTGGATCAATTTGTACAACACGTGTAATAGCAGGTGTTGGAGTTCCGCAGTTATCAGCAGTAAATGATGTTGCCATGGCATTAGCGGGAACAGGAGTTCCAATTATTGCAGATGGAGGGATTAGATATACAGGAGATTTTGTAAAAGCTATTGCAGCAGGAGCTGATTCAGTTATGGTTGGTTCAATGTTTGCAGGAGTGAAAGAAAGTCCGGGAGAAACTATCATTTTCCAGGGAAGAAAATTCAAAACCTACAGAGGAATGGGATCTGTTGAAGCCATGCAAAAAGGATCAAAAGACAGATATTTCCAATCAGGTGAAGATGATGAAAAGAAATTAGTTCCTGAAGGAATTTCAGGAAGAGTACCATACAAAGGAAATTTGGTTGAAGTAATGCACCAAATAATTGGAGGTATCAGAGCAGGAATGGGATATTGTGGGGCAGCTGATATTGCCAACTTAAAAGGAGCGCCAATGGTAAGAATTTCCAATGCAGGTATTTTAGAAAGTCATCCACATGACGTTTCTATCACAAGAGAAGCCCCAAACTATAGTAAAAAGTAATTTATAAAATGAAGAGACTACAATTTTTAATTTTCGCTTTATTATTTAGTGCAGTAAGTTTTGGACATGAAGATGAAAATGATCCGGTTGTTTTAACAATTGAAGGACATCAAATTCACGCTTCAGAGTTCATTTACATCTACGAAAAAAACAATGACAGTTTATCTTACAAAAAGAAAGCGCTAGACAGCTACATGGAATTATTCATCAATTACAAATTAAAAGTAATTGAGGCTGAGCATTTAGGTTATGATACCATTCCTAGATTGCAATCTGAATTAGCAGAGTACAGAAAACAACTGGCTATGCCATATTTGATTGACAAAAAGCAGAATGAAAAATTAGTTGAGGAAGCATATTACAGAATTAAAAATGAAGTTCATGCCAGTCACATATTAATTCGTGTTGATCCGGCAGCTACACCTGAAGATACTGCAAGAGCTTATGACCAAATTATGGCTTTAAGAGATCGCGTTATGAAAGGCGAAGATTTTGGTGAAGTTGCAATAGGAAGAGGAGGATCTCAAGACCCTTCAGCTGCAATGAATAAAGGTGATTTAGGTTATTTCTCTGCTTTACAAATGGTATATCCTTTTGAAGAAGCCGCGTTTACAACTGAACCAGGAAGTGTTTCAATGCCAGTTAGAACGCGTTTTGGTTATCATATTCTAAAAGTACATGAGATAAGACCAGCAAAAGGAAAAATGACCGCAGCTCATATCATGGTATTAGCAAATGATAAAGCTTCAGAAGAAGAAATCAAAGCTGCCGAAGAAAAGGCAAATGAAATTTATGCTTTATTAGAGAAAGGCGAAAAATTTGATGATTTAGCAAAAAAATATTCTGACGATCAATCTTCTAAAGGAAGAGGTGGTGCTTTACCTGAATTTGGTGCAGGAGCAAAACAAAGAATGGTTCCTGAATTTGAAGAAGCTGCATTTAAATTGCAAAATGATGGTGACTACAGTAAACCAATAAGAACTGCCTACGGTTTTCATATCATTAAAAGAGTTAGCCTTACTCCGGTTCCTTCATATGAAGAAATGTATCGTGAATTGAAAATGAAAGTTGAAAAGGACGAAAGAGCTCAAACTACCAGAAATTCTTTCATCAATAAACTTAAAAAAGATTATGGTTTTGGTGAAGCAGATGCTGCCAAGTTGTTACCAATGTTCTTTAGCATAGGTGATGAATACTTTATGGGACACTGGAAAGGATTAACATCTGACGCTCATGATGATGATGTATTATTCACTTTTAGAGATCAATTTTTCACTGTAAAAGATTTTGAACAATACCTGATGTCTTTACAAAATCAAAAGAGAACAAAAGACATGCAAACTTTTGTTGAAGCGAGATTTAAAGAATATCAAATTGAGAAGTTGTTGCAATATGAAGACAGTCAACTAGAACAAAAATATCCTCAATTCAAAGCTTTAGTTCAAGAGTACCGTGATGGAATATTAATTTTTGAAATCATGCAAAATGAGATCTGGAATAAAGCTTCAAAAGACACTAGTGGAATAAAATCTTACTATGAATCTCACAAATCAGATTTCACATATCCTAAAAGATATCAAGGTGAATTATACAAGTGTATAGACAAAGCAACTGCTGAAAAGGTAGTGGAATTGTTGAATACAGACACCTTATCTTTTGGTAAAATTCAAGAAATTGTGAACGAAAATTCTCAACTTAATCTTATTGTAAAGAAGCATGTTTTCAGTTCAAATTCTACTGATGCTTTTTCATATAAAAAAGGTAAAAAGACCCGTACTTTCGAAAAAGGAGTGAGTGAAATCTGGGAAAAAGATGGACAATTCTATGTGATCAAAGTTGAGGAAGTTTTAGAACCAAGACCAAGAGAGTTTAGTGAAGCAAAAGGATTAGTAACTGCAGCTTATCAAAATCAACTTGAAAAAGAGTGGATCAAGTCGTTAAGAGAGAAGTATAAGTATGAAGTTGACTATGATGCGCTTTACTCATTGAAAAAAATCCACAAGGATTTAAGACTCGACTAGATCGCTAAATATTGTTAAAGTTCTTCACACCAAAGAGTTTTAGTTTCAATTTGGAGTTTTTATTCCCTAATTTCGAACTCAGGATGCAAAAGTTTTTGTTTTTATTAGGTCTTTTGACTTTAGTTTCTTGTGGATCTGAAGAAGACAAAGGCCGAGTATTAGCAGAGGTTTATGAAGAACAATTATTTGAAGCTGATCTAAAATCCTACCTTAACAGTATTGAATATGAAAAGCAAGACAGTGCCGTTGTTGCTTCAGCATATGTCAATGAATGGGTAGAAACTCAGATATTAGTTCACCATGCTAAAGCAAACGAAAACGTTGATCAAAACCATATTGATCAAAAGGTGAGGGAGTTTGAAAACGATCTTTACATATATGAACTGGAACAGGTTTTGGTAAATGAAAAACTAGATACTGTTGTTTCGGATGAAGAAATTAAAGCTTACTATGAAAGTCATCAAGAGGATTTTCAATTGAATGACTACTTAGTAAAAGTGCTTTATATCAAGATTCCGGTTGATGCACCAAATATTGATGAAGTGGGTGCAAAATATAGATTAAACAGACCAACAGATATTGAGGACATTGAAGCTTTTGCCAAAATTTATGCGACCAATTATTATTATGATCCTGATAACTGGATTTATTTTGATGATTTATTAAAAGAAATTCCACTACAAGACATTAAAAAGGATCAGTTTATAATGAAAAAGTCAAAAGTGCGTTTTGAAGAAAATGGGTATCATTATTTTTTAAATGTAATTGACTATAAGTTAAAGAACACAATCTCACCATTAGGGTTTGAGAAAAAGAATATTAAAGAGCGAATTTTGAATAGAAGAATAAAGGAGCTTAGAACTACAATAAAGAATGATTTAATTAAAGAAGGGTATGAAAGCAATTCAGTCACTATCAAGTAAAATCTTAGCAGCTTTCATTGTGTTGGTAGGAATAAGTCATCATGCCAATGCTCAAAAAACCATGCTCGACAAAATCGTTGCAAAGGTTGGAGATGAGTATATTCTTTATTCAGATATTAAAAATCAGGAATTAAGCCTTTTGCAAAACAATGTTGCTATTGAAAGCGGAATGGATTGTGAAATACTAGAAGGATTAATGTATGAAGCACTTTTAACTCATCAGGCAGTTATTGACAGTGTTGAAGTTGGTGATGAAGTTGTAAATCAAGAAATGGAGAGTAGATTGAATATGATTGCTGCTCAAATGCCAGACGGAATAAAAGGATTGGAAACATTTTATGGTAAATCTGTAGCCCAAATCAAAGCTGAGTTCTTTGAAATTATCAAAAAACGTATGCAGGCTGAAAGAATGAAAGATGAGATTACTTCAGGTGTAGATGTAACACCAAAAGAGGTAAAAACTTTCTATAACAATCTACCAAAAGACAGTATACCTTACATCAATTCAAAAGTATCAGTGGCACAAATTGTATTGTATCCTGAATTAACTGAAGAAGATAGACAAAAGGCATTTGACAAAATCAAGGCTTCAAGAGAAAGGGTAACAAACGGTGATATCTCTTTTAAAATGGAGGCATTCAATACGTCTGATGATCCTGGTTCAAAAACTCAAGGAGGAAGTTTAGGTTGGCAAACAAGAGGAACAATGGTACCAGAGTTTGAAGCTGAACTTTTCAAGCTAGAAAAAGGAGAGATTTCACCAATCTTTGAAACACAATTTGGATATCACTACATTCAAATGATTGAAAGAAAAGGAGATAACTACCATGTAAGGCATGTACTTGTAAGCCCTCAAACAGACAGAAATGCTTTGGTAGCTTGTAAAGTAAAGTTAGATAGTATTTACAATGCCATAAACAAAGGTGAAATCAGTTTTGAAGAAGCTGCCAATATTTTCACTGAAGATGAAAACGGAAAAGGCAAGGGTGGAAAAATTATCAATCCTTACTCAGGTGATTACAAATGGGATTTGCAAAACATTAATGAAATTGATCCTTCAATGTCAAGATTTGTTGATATGCTTAATGTAAATGACTACAGCAAACCTAGTTTGTATGATAATTATATGGAGCAAAAATCAGGTGTGAGAATTGTGAAACTATTGGATAAAACAAAACCGCATCTTGCCAACTTAAAAGATGATTATCAATTGATTCAAATGGCTGCTTTGGCTAAGAAAAAGCAAGAAGTGATTGACAAGTGGATTCAAAACAAAATCAATGCAAACTACATTTGGGTGGAAGATGCTTACATATCTAAATGTACATTCAAATATGGTTGGATAACTACAGGTAGTTAATCTTCAAAAATCGCCAAATGAGAAAATCAAAGGCGATATCCAATAAATTGAATTAAATCATATCTCCTATATTTACCTCCAATGTATGAGGTTTTAAAAATACTGAGTCGATTTACGCTTAAAGCTTACTTCAGAAGGATTGATATAAAAGGATTGGATCAAATCAAAGAAGGTCCTTACATCTTTATTTCCAATCACCCATCAGCTTTTATGGACCCAGTAGCTGTTGCCACATCCATCAAACCCAAAGTTTACTTTTTAGCTGCCGGAGAATACATGGGAAAGGGAATTAAGTACTGGTTCATGAACAAGTTTCTGAACATGATCCCTATTTATCGTCCATCAACAATGCCTGAAGATGCTCACAAAAATGACGCAATTTTTGACAAATGCATTGAACATTTAAAAGCTGGGAAATCAATTATAGTTTTCCCTGAAGGAGCAAGTTTTGCTGAAAGAAAAATAAACCCATTAAAAACCGGGGTAGCGAGAATTGTAAGGGCTGCTGAAATTTCTACTGATTTCAAAATAAACATTCGCATCCTTCCTATTGGTCTTAATTATAGCGATCCTCACAAATTTAGATCGGATCTCTTTATTAATATTGGTGAACCAATTCAAGCCAGTGATTATTTTACTAAAGAAAACGATAAGGAAGCTGAAGAAATAAAAGCTCTTACTACCGATATGGAAGCTGCATTGATTAATACAGTTATACATATTGAACAGTATGAACAAGAAGAGTTACTGAGTAGAATACAGGAATCATATCTAAGGGATTTAAAAACTGAAATGGGAATTGAATTCAAAGATCAGGAAAGTGAATTTGAATTGAATCAAGAAGTTGTAAACGCTATTAATTATTTCAAATCTACCAACAGTGATGCCTATGACAAAATGGTAGATGAACTCAACGAATATTTTGAAATTTTACGCACCAATAATATTCACGATAGAGAGTTAAGGAAGTACAGAGAAAAGCCTCATCTTTCCCAAATATTCTTCATTATTTGGAGTGCGCCTTTATTTCTAATAGGATTTATTGGAAACATTATCCCTTATCAAATCACCACATTTGTTCAGAAAAAAATAAATGTAAAAGGAACATTTAAAGGTTCTATTATACTTGCAACGGGAATGGTGATTTTTTCATTTTGGTACATTTTAGGTATTGTTTTGTTGTGGAAACTCACTCCCCTAGCCTTTTACAGTTTATTATTACCCGTTGTATTGTATTTAACAGGATTGCAAGCACTTGTGTACAGTTCTATTTTAGGCATTCTGCGTTCAAGATATCGACTGAGAAAATTCTTCAAGGCCAACAAGGAATTGCTAGATAAAATCAATTCAAAAAGAAAAATGCTCATTAATAAATTTCAAGATTTTAGAATAGCTTTTGACAACCGCAAAAATTCTTGATGTAACTTTTAACAGGCCCATCTGTTAATAGAATAATGAGACTAATCATTTTAACCCTAAATCTACTCATTGTCTTTTATGTCAATGCCGGATGTGAACTTCCATCACATTTAAAAGCACATGCTGACACTTTGCCAAGAGCTATTCAAAAGGATCATAAAAAAGTATCTGAATTTCTTGTTAAGCCTTGTAAAAATGAAGCTGAAAAGGTGCAGATTTTCAGTTACTGGATTGCTAAGAACATCCGGTATGATTTGAAGCATATGAAACAAATCAACCGAAATAAAATAGCGAGGGAAGTACTGTATTACAGATCTGCTGTTTGTGGCGGATTTTCTAACTTACTGAAACAATTTTGTGACAATGAAAATGTACTTTGCTATACCGTTCAAGGAATTGGAAGAGGCAACTTTTTTCAACGATACTTCACCAAGCTAAAATGCAGACATGCCTGGAATGTTGCTTATGTAGATGGCGAATGGAAATGCCTGGATGTTACCTGGCTAGGACCCGAACTCAAGAGCCCGGAGTTTAAGAAAGATCTTCAAATGAAATGGATTTTTGAAGATCCGGTTGAGTTCAGTAAATCGCACTTACCTTATGACCCAAGATGGCAACTCATCAAAGATCCCAATACGAAAAAGGAGTTTTGGAGAAATAAAGACATTGAAGAGCGAAACTATAATTGGAGAGATTCAATAGCTACAATGATCACTTCAGATCAAGTAGAAGCTAAACTTATTACTCTCAAGGGCGCATTTATTGAGAATAATGATGCAGAAGCATATATGAATGGAATCATCAACGTTGGCTGGAGATTGGTTGGCGGAACTTATGATTCTCTCGAGACGATTAGAGCCATTGAAGTATTTCAAATTGCTCAAAACAAATACACAGAATTAAAACCATATAAATCTGACAACAAACATCTGAGCCAAATAAAACTGGGGCAACATTTATGCAGAAAAAGATTAGAGATGAAAGAGTAATTAAGCCTCTGTTTCTATAACTTAAACTTGTTTACTTTTTATCACCACAAATAGCATTACGATAAAGAAAAGCAAACCAGAGACTGAAATCATTGCCCCGGTAATACTCACATTCATCCAAACTGCAGCATAATATCCGATTACAACTGCTATAACTCCAAAGAAAATTGAAAGGGCAAGCATATTCCCCAATTTATGAGTTAAAAGCTGGGCAGTTGCGGCCGGAATTATTAGAAATCCTATCACCAATACTGCACCAACTACTTCGAATGATACAACTGTCACCAATGACACCATGGCCATCATTAAAAAATGCCAATTCCCCATTTTAATCCCTAATGAAATTCCATAATCACGATTAAAAGAAAGTAATTTAAACCCTTTAAATCCGATTGCAGTGATAGTGATTACAACAATTGCAGCTGCCAATTCAATATACAATGCTCTGGGACCCAAATACAAGTTTTGATCAATGATAATCTTGTCCAAATTAATGAGTGCAATATCCCCATATAAAACACAATCCAAATCAATATCTACATTTCCTTTAAACCATCCCGAAATCATGATCATCCCCAATGCAAATAACAAGGTGTAGGTGATTCCAATAGCGGCATCAGATTGAATCTTCACCTTTTTAGATAACCATTCAATCATCACTGCAGTTAATACTCCTGTAAAGGCAGCAGCTAGTAATAATAAAGGAGAGGTTCTGTCACCCGAGAATAAATAGGCCACTACGATTCCCGGTAAAACAGCATGTGAAATAGCATCTCCTATCAATGACATTTTTCTTAGCACTAAAAACACTCCCAGGATTGCGGCATTAATTGCCACCAAACTTGCCGTTAATATGATAAATAAATCATTCATTAATAATCTTCTTTTGGAATACCATCAATTCCTAATTCTCTTTCTAGTTCCTTTTCTATTTCAGGCGTGATAATGTGCTCTATAGCTTCAGCTCCAGAATGCACATGATCTGTATCTATTTGTGTTCTTTTGAGTAAATACTGCTCCCATAATCTATGGAGTTTAACAACTCTTTGACTTTCAAATATTCCTCCCTCAGTTAACTGATATTTATTATCAACTTTTTTAATGAATCCCTCTTTAATTAGCAGCTTTAGTCCCTTCATCATAACGGCTGTATCAAAGTTTCGAACACTCAATAAATCTTCAATAGAGATGGCCAAATTCATTTCATGATTACCTTGATTTTCATGAAATTGATAAATGGCTTTCAAAATATTTTCATGAAGTATTTTTCTATTGTTTTTAATTGTCCTTTTGTATTTACTTATCAATCCTTTACCGGGGGCAATTACAATAGAAACGAATACGAAGAATGCCAAAAACACCACTACCCAAGGTCCGGTTGGCATTCCTGAATTAGCATAGGAAACATAAGCTCCTCCTATTCCTGAAACCACAGAAATTATGGCAGCAAAAACCAGTATCTTTTTTAAGTAATGAGTCCACATACGTGCTGTGGCTGCAGGTGTAATGATTAATGCAGATATCAGAACAACGCCTAAAGCCTGGATTCCGGCAGCAATTGCCAAAACCGTTAATGAGGTCATGAAAAATGAAATCAACTTCTCAGGCAATCCTACAGATTGAGCAAATTCATGGTTAAATGACACCACAATAAACGCGCGGTAAAAAAGGATGATCATCAATAAAATGACAAGAAATATTACTCCTACCACCCAAATATCAGCTCTTGTGATTGCAGCTGCTTGCCCAAATAAAAAATGATCCAAACCTGCATGTTTTCCTGTTCCGGATTTTTGAATGTATGTAAGTAATACAATTCCTAAAGCAAAGAAGGTAGACAAAACGATACCAATTGCAGCATCTTGCTTCACCTTAGTTTTAGATACGATCAAGTCTACCGCAAAAGTGGATAACCATCCGGATACAAATGCTCCCGCCAATAAATAAGGCAAACTTTTTTCACCTGCTGCTAGAAAACCTAAACAAATTCCGGGCAATAGTGAATGTGCTATAGCATCACCTATCAGGGATCTTTTTCGCAAATAGGCAAAAGTACCAATCAAAGCTGTAGACGAATTAATGAAGAGCATTCCCAATAAAACGTAAACAACATTGGGATCTTTAAATGATATGAAATCTATAAACTCCTGCATATCTATAAGTCAACATCTTTTTCTCTGATTGGAAACTCAGTTTTCTTAATTATTTCTACCACTTTGGATAATAGGGTCAACTGACCACCATAGGCGTTTGAAAGGTTTTCTTTTGTCAATACTTCAGACAACTCTCCTTTGGCGATTAATCTGGTATTCAATAAAACCAAATAGTCAAAGTATTCAGATACAGTTTGTAGATCGTGATGAATTATCAGCACAGTCTTTCCTTCTTCTCGCATCTCCTGTAAAATGGCAAGAATTGAACTTTCAGTAGCCGCATCTACTCCAACAAATGGCTCATCCATTAAATAAAGTTCTGCTTTTTGAGCGAGTGCTCTGGCAATGAAAACTCTTTGTTGCTGCCCACCTGAAAGCTGTGAAATTTGTCTGTTTTTGAATTCAGTTAAGCCAACTTTCTCAATGGCATTATCCACAATTTCTTTATCCGCTTTATTGGCTCTTTTAAACAAGTTTGATTTTCTGTACCTACCCATCATCACCACATCATACACAGATGCCGGAAAATCCCAATCTACAGTTGTTCTTTGTGGAACATAGGCCACTCTTTCTCTCACTTCGTCCAAAGATTTATTAAATACTTTAACATAGCCTGAAGAAGGGTGCAGCAACCCCATAATTGCTTTGAGTAAAGTTGTTTTACCAGAACCATTTGGACCAATAACTCCAATTATTTTTCCACTTGGCAACTCAAAGTCGATATCCCATAAAACAGGACCGGCTCCGTAACTTACTGTTAGGTTGTGAACTTCTATAGAAATTGGTTCTTTCATTTTAATCCCTCCACTATTGTGATAGCATTTTCCTTAATCATTCCAATATAGGTTCCCCCTTTGGTTCCGGGTTCTCCCAAAGCATCTGAAAACAAAGGACCATCAATTGCTACATTGTATTTTTTGGCTTTACATCCATCTACTATTGATTGAGCTGTTTTATCTGATGTTGACGTTTCAATAAACACTGACTTTATTTTATTGTCAATAACATAATCAACCATATCAGAGATTTCTTTTAATCCTACTTCAGATAGCGTAGAAATTCCCTGAATCCCCTTAACGTGAACATCATATCTTCTACCGAAATAAGAAAAGGCATCATGGGAAGTCACTAAAATTCTGGTAGATTTTTCTACTCCCTCCAGTTCAGTTTTAATCCACTTATCTGCCTCCTCAACCTCATCAAAATAACGATCGTAATTATCTTTGTAATAATGATTATTAGCGGTATCAATCCTTCCTAATTCTTTAGTTATTTGCCACATTCCGGTCATCCACAATTTTGTATCAAACCAGATGTGCGGATCATAAGCATCATCTGAATCTGCAGACTTTATTAAATCTGCTTTATCAATACCATCTGAAACAAAAAGCACTGGTTTTTCTCTACCATATTTTTCAAGCGTTTCAGCCATTTTTCCTTCTAAATGCAATCCATTTGCAACGATCACATCAGCCTGATCCAATAGCTCAACATCCCCTGGAGTTACTTTATAAACATGAGGATCTGTTCCAGGTCCCATAATAGAACTTACTTCTGCACTATCACCTACAATATTGCTAAGACAATCTTCAATAATTCCAGTTGTTGCAACAATGTGAAGCGGTTCTTCAGGATTTTGCTCCTTGTCATCATCTAACCTACATGAAAACAACACTAAACCAACAATAAATATGTACCAATTTTTATTCATTTTAATCAAAGTTTTGATTTGAATTTTACACCTAAATTTTCTGTTACTTTTTTGGAAAGACTGATTTTCTCTCCTTTGTTTATTTGCACAATCATTGACTCGTCAAA
Source organism: Paracrocinitomix mangrovi (assembly GCF_019740355.2). Taxonomy (GTDB): domain Bacteria; phylum Bacteroidota; class Bacteroidia; order Flavobacteriales_D; family Crocinitomicaceae; genus Paracrocinitomix; species Paracrocinitomix mangrovi. The sequence continues at coordinate 1,138,818 of NZ_CP091819.1, forward strand.
AGTGATGCGATTATGAATGACAATCTCCGAACCAATATTAAGACCGATTTCATCTAGATATTTTAACAGTTCCAAAGAGTTTTCATTTACACTTACCAATTGTACCACCGAATTAATTGCTGCATCACATAAATCAACCATAGATTCCTGATAATCTATATTTCCCTCTTTATCAGGTATTGGATCACCATGTGGATCAAATTTTGGGTGATTTAATAAACGATCAATTCCATCTACTAATTTGACTGATTTTATATGCTCTAATTGTTCTGCGACATCATGCACTTCATCCCATCCGAAATTGAGTTTGTTTACCAAAAAAGTCTCCCACAACCTGTGTTTGCGGATAATTTGAATAGCAATTCTTTCACCTTCTGCAGTTAAACCGCATCCTTTATATTTTTGATAGGCTACCAGTTTCTTAATTTTAAGTTTTTGCAACATATCAGTTATGGAAGATGCTTTTGCATCCAATTTATCCGCCAGTGCATTGGTAGACACCTTAAGCTTTTCCTGTCCGGCCAAATGAAATATTTCTTTCAAATAGTTTTCTTCGGCCTGTGTTAATAAAGACTTTGTTCCTGCCATCTTATTTTCTTTTAATATTCCATCTAATTCCTAAAAAGAATCTTCTTACCTGTAAAGGACCAAAAGCATATGAAGTGTCAAAATTGTCTCCATAGGGATTCATTGGGTCAATTAAAGGTGAAGGCTGGGTGTAGTTAAATATGTTTTTGATTCCTGTGTACAATTCCAAATTGATATTTTTAAACGACTTCGTCACTTGAACATTTTGAATGGTATACCAAGGAGATTGATCAGGTCTGTCAAATGGTTCAGCAAAATCAGGCAAACGTTGCGGTCCCATTACTCTGCCTTGATAGGCAAATTCAAGTCCGATTTTTTTCCAATTAAAGTTTACACCAAAAGTTCCGGAGAATTTAGGCGCAAAAAACTGCTGTTCTTTAACTGATAAATTGTTACTGTCTTTAGTCATCTCAAAGACCTCCATTAATGTAACTCCCATCCTTACCCTTAGGGGAATTGAAAAAGCATGATTAATAGATGCCGATATCCCACGACTTATCCCATAACCGGACAAATTTTGATAGACAATCAAATTAGGATTCTGGTCAAAATCCGGTATTATTTTGTTTTGGAAATAGGTATAAAAAAGGTCCAAATCAAAGTTTCCGTAACCCTTAAATGCGTATGAATGATTAAAATTGAGCGTTGCATTATGAGATCTTTCTGGTTTTAACTCTTCTAAAATAACGACATCTCTTGCACCGGAAACAAAAGCATGATCCTCTGTAAACAAATGCACTTGTCTAAATCCTGTTCCATAATTGAATCGCAAGGCTGTTGTTGAACCAAATTGTTGCTTTAAACTGAATCTAGGTGAAAATATTAAACCGTGATTAAAATGGTAATCCAACCTAACTCCTCCAAGCAATTTCAATCGATCTGTTACATCAAACTCATCTTGAATAAAAACTCCAGGAACATAAGTGTTTTCATCTGTATTAGATGGTGTATTATCTTGATAAATTTGATAACGATTAGACAGCCCGGCAATCATGTAATGACGCTTAGCCAACTTTTGAGACCAAACAAAATTTGAAAAGTAAACCTGTTGTTGGGCTTTATAGCTCACATCTCCATAGTAAGAATCTTGTTCGTGATAATTTGCTGAAAAATCTAATTTGAAATTCCTTTTTACTGTAGGAATGATAAAGGAACCAATTAACTCAACCCTTTTGGTAAGAATGCTTTCACCATAAACAGAATCAGAGGCTCTATCCTCTTTTGTCCAATGCAAAACACCGCCAAATCTATCTTCAAAATAATATCTTGCAGCTAAATTGAGTAAATCCTTGTTGTCTTTGGTTTTAAATTGCCATTTGTTAAACAACGAAATACGGTTGTTTAGTGGAATATCAGTAAATCCATCCTGATTGTGATCAAGTTTTCTATTGTTAAAATAATAATCACCAGAAAAAGTTGTAAAAACTCTCTTAGATAGTTGAGGAGTAATTGAAAAATCTGTTGTCAATTCTTGATGCGTATTGTAATTTGCATCTACCTCAAAAAGTGCCGACTCTTCAGGTGATTTTGTAATAATGTTTACTACACCTCCAACGGCTTCTGTTCCATATAAAGTAGACGAAGGCCCTTTTACAATTTCAACTCTATCTATCAGTGAAGTAGGAATCCCATTAAAACCATACACAGAAGACAATCCTGAAACTATTGGCATTCCATCAATTAAAACCAAGGTATATGGTCCTTCCATTCCATTAATGTGAATATCATTTGTACCGCAAACACCACAATTAACTTGTTCTTGAACACCATTAACTGTTTGCATGGCTTCAATCACAGAATAAACCGGTGATCCTTTAAAAAAGGATTGTGACAAAACTTCAATTTTAACGGGTGAATTTGCAATGGAAGTCTCTCGCATAGTACCTGTCACTACAACCGTATTTAATTGCAATTCATTATCCTCTAATTCAATTTGAAGATCAGTGATGTTTTTATTGAGATTAACTTTTTGCTGAAAGTCTTTATAACCTACAGCCTTTACATTTAATTCATATTCACCTAAAGGAATATTTTCAAAACTGAAATCACCTTCTTCATTTGATAAAACCGAAAAGCGATCACTTAAAATCACTTTGGCAAAAGAAACTGCACGACCATTAGACGCAATGTGACCATTGAACTGAAATGACTGATTAAAGCCGTAGACAGCAGAAAACAAAAGGAATATCAAAAATATTATTTTCACCTTTTAAAAATTTCTTTTACAAATATATAAATTTATTTTTAGGCTTACCTAAATTTATAATATAAATATATTCGATACTAAAGAAATAATGGGTTGAAATAGGATATGAATACGTTAAAACTGATTGGATTTAAACCGTTTTATAAAAATCGATAGTAAATAATGTTTACTGTTTTAATTGGAGTATCTATATTTGCGCCAAATTAACAATTGAAACAAAACAAAAATGGCTGGAAATAGAACATTTACAATGATAAAACCTGAAGCTGTTGCTGCAGGAAATGCCGGAAAAATTATTGATGCAATTATTGAAGGTGGATTCAAAATTGTTGCTTTAAAATTAACTCAGCTTACTCCTGAGAGAGCTGGTAAATTCTACGAAGTACACAAAGAAAGACCTTTTTATCAAGAATTAGTTGACTACATGTCTAGCGGACCTATTTATGCAGCTGTTTTAGAAAAAGATAATGCTGTTGCTGATTTCAGAGCTTTAATTGGAGCTACTGACCCGGCAGAGGCTGCTGAAGGAACTATCAGAAAAAGATTTGCTAAATCAAAAGCTGAAAATGCAGTTCACGGTTCAGATTCTGATGAAAACGCAACTATTGAAAGTAACTTCCATTTCTCAGCTGACGAGATTGTTGGATAATTGTCTTTTCAAAATACTTGAAGGCCGCTTTATAATTTAAAGCGGCTTTTTTTATACTATAAATTATCCTTATTGTATTTCCAAACGCGATATGAAAATCGGAAGCCCAATTTAAAATTGATAACAGGAAAAACGTTTCTTCCTCCCGGCGGATCGTAATATGAAAATGAATTCAACAAATGAGGATAAGCCAAACCTGCATCAACCGCCCAGTTAAAACGGTAATGCGTGAACCTTGCAAATCCTATTCCCAATGAATGCTTCATTACCCAATCAGGAGTATCAGATTTGGCAACAAAATTTCTCAAATTAATCTTTAAACGAGTCTTTCCTCTTTCAACCCTCCAGGGATAAAAATCAAATCCGAATCCACCTCCAAGATACCCTCCGCCTACTTCAAATCCAACATTATTAGACAATAACACATCATAAGTAAGTCCACCCCATCCAGTAACTCCACCAAGGTTAAATGAAACTGTACTTCTGTACAATCCTCCAAATTCAAATTTTTTCAGATCATTAACTCTTGTAGAATCAAGGCCAACTTGTCCAATGGAAGTTGAAGTGATAAAAAGTATAGAAAGTGCTGCTATAAAAATTCTCATAGTGCCGGAATCTCTTTGTATTTAGTAACGATTGAAAATTTGGTTCCGGTCCATTTTAAATCCATGATAGGAAACTCAATTTGATTTTTGTTCATTGAGATATACAAGCCTAAAACACCCTGATCATGGGGCAATATGAATTTAAATTGTGGATTATCTTCACTCACATCAGGTTTAATACTTTTAACTTTTGCCGCAATTTTATTCATGTGCTTCACCATTTTACCAACTGGTAGAATATCCTTTGAAACCTCAGTTGAATCATCTTTTGAGTATTCAAAAAAGCTGCATTCATACACACAAAAAGGTTGGCAATTAAAATGTGTAACACCAATCAAATCGTTTCCGTTTTCCATTTTCCACATGGATAAATAATAATCACCCATATATCCACCAGAAACATGAACATAGCTTCCATTTAGATCCAGTTCCTTATAGTAGTACAGTTTACCCGACCTAACGTTCACATCTTCTTTATCGCTTACAATTTGAGATCCTAGAATTGATTCGGCATAATAATGAATTGAGGCATACGGTTTCCGTGCGTAATCCTGAGAATATGCCCGGCTTACAGCTAAAAAACAAATAACAAAAAGAACCGTATTCCTCATCTATTACCCCATTCTTTCATTCAGTTCAGTATACTTTTCTTTAACTGAGAATTTCTTTTTATCCCAACTCAACATCATGATAGGAATTCTAACTTCATCTGCACCAACAATTATATCAACCTCCATTGAAGTTCCTTTTTGTGGAAAATTATAGAAAAACTGATAATCTTCTTGATACTCAATTCCTTCATATTTTTCAAGAATCTTAGGCATTAAGCTAGCTCCGTAATCTTCAACTTCCATTCTTGGGATTAAATTGTTTCCTTCACCTACTTTTTCACCATCCTTCATAATGTAAAACTTAAAGTCATAATCACAAGCTGGTCCACATCCTGCCGACATAGTCCCCAAAAGATCATTACCATCTGCCATTCTCCAAAGTACAAACTCACTCCAACCTTCATACGCTCCTGTTACCGCAGCATATCCTCCTTTTAAATCCAAAGTTTGATAATAATGTTCTACACCATCTCCATTGTTATTCATTGCATCTGCAGAAGCAAATATTTTTTGTCCCATCATCATTTCAGCATAGTCATCAATCTGCCATAAACCATCAGAATTTTCAGGAATAAAATCTCCGTTTTCTAATGTGCCATCCACCTCATTTTCTACTGATTCATCTACATCCGCGCTTTCACAAGTCAAATCTTCCTCTGTTAATCCTTCACTTTCATTAGTTTCATTTTCTCCACCACATGCAAATAAAAATGCCGTTGCTGTCAATATCCATAAATGTTTTTTCATCATTCAATTATTTTATTAATTCTGTACTCCAGGCTTCCGGCTTATCATCAAACCATTCTTTAACTTTAGGCCAAACCTGTCCAAATAATTCTGTATTCCTATATGCATCAATTGATGCTTGATCTTTCCAAACACTATATGTAAAAAAGATTCCTGAATCAGCATGATCCTTTAACAGCTTAACACCTTCACATCCGGGTTGTGATTCTATTCTATTTTGAATCTCAGTAAAGTATTGCTGAAAATCATCACATCTATCCTTTTTAAAGGTCATTTTAACTAGTCGCTGTATACTCATGACTGATTTTGTAGTAATTCTTCAATTCTGTTTTTAGATCCTTTTGGATGAAATTCTATCCTAATTGTATCTTTTACATGCAACCCAAGCAAAGAAGATGCTCCTCCTCCACTTCCTTGAACTCCTTTATTAATAGCTATCTCCAAATAACCGTTTTCATTAAAAAGTGCCAATTTTTCACCCATTGGGACATCATAATAATTGCTGGATATTTTCTCAATAAAGTACTTACTGTTTCTAAAGAATATAGTAAATGGATTTCCCATACCTACTTCCTTGAACAACTTTTCGGTAATATTAACCATCACGTTTCCGTACTTATCTTCGTGAATGACAGTTCCTTTTATTAAATCCTGCTCAATAGTTGGTTGGGTTGTAAATGCTTTTCTTACCGACTTCATTGTCTCACCAATGTCACTCAAAGGTTTTCCTTCACAAATTGCAACAATAGCTGGTAAATAGATATTCCTTGTTGGAAATCTCAAAGAAGATTTAGCACTAAAATTATCTATGCGGATGATTTCTTCAGCTTCTTCAAAGCCATTTATTAGAGAAAACATACCATTATCACATCCAACAAAATACTGCCCTTTCAACTTCATGACAATTGGATATAGATTATTATCTGAAGCAGCAATGGACACAACAGGTAGGTGATCAACTCCTATAAAATGTACGGTTCCTTCTGGAAAATCTTCTGTAATATTATTGATGTAGTAAGCAGCTTCAGCAAGGTTAAAAGGTTGTACTTCGTGTGAAATATCAACTACCCTACTATCCTTAATTTTGGAATATAATTGCCCCTTGATTGCGGCCACATAATGGTCCCGCAAACCTAAATCTGTTGTCAGGGTAATTATCTTCATCTTACTTCTACACAATTTTTAGGATGCAATATTTTTATCAAATAGCGCGTTCAACCTAGAAATTCTTAATTTTATAACCAAAAATAATTCTAATTTTTAGTTGAATTCTTTAATCCAAATTAATTAATTAACATTTTGCACGAAAAAGTCATTGAAATTGTCGGTGTAGATCCAGTGGTTATGCTGGGTATAAACGAATCTAAGCTTAAACTTTACAAGCAATATTTTCCTAAACTAAAATTTGTATCAAGAGGAAATCTCTTAAAAATTTTGGGCGAAGCGGAAATTGTAGATCAATTTGAAAAGAAATGGGAATTGATGTTGAAACATGTCAATCGTTACAACTCATTGACTGAAAACAACATTGAAAACTTAATGTTACAAGATTCAGAACAAATCCCTTTCAAAGATCACGGTGAAACAATTGTTCACGGAAATGGTGGATTATCTGTTAAAGCAAGAACTGCTAATCAAAGAAAATTGGTCAAAGCTTCCATGGAAAATGACATGGTTTTTGCTATTGGACCTGCAGGAACAGGAAAAACATATACTTCAGTAGCCTTAGCTGTGCGAGCTTTAAAGAACAAAGAAGTTAGAAGAATTATTCTTACCCGACCTGCTGTGGAAGCCGGAGAAAATCTAGGATTCTTGCCTGGTGACTTGCGTGAAAAACTGGATCCGTATATGGCCCCACTTTATGATGGATTAAGAGACATGATTCCTGCTGAAAAGTTAGCTGAATACATAGAGCATGGAATTATTGAAATTGCTCCTTTGGCATTTATGAGAGGTAGAACATTAGATAACGCTTATGTGATACTGGATGAAGCACAAAATACCACTACAGCTCAAATGAAAATGTTCTTAACAAGAATGGGACAGTCTGCCAAATTCATTATTACAGGAGATGCTACACAAATAGATTTACCTAGAAACCAAAAATCCGGGTTAAACATGGCGATCAATAAGTTGAAAGACATTGAAGGAATTGGACTGGTACAATTGGACGAAAGAGATGTCATCAGACACAAATTGGTAAAACAAATTATTCAAGCTTTAAAAGACGACGAATAGTTGAATATTTATCTATTCTGTTCATAACTATCTCTGATTTTTAAGTGATAATGAGCTAAATTTGCGTGCAAATATTTTTGGCATGAGCGCAATAAAATCAACCTCTTTTCAATTTCCCGGACAAACTGCTGTTTACAATGGTAAAGTTAGAGATGTGTACACCATACAGGATGATCTATTGGTGATTGTCGCATCTGACAGAATATCAGCATTTGATTACATTTTACACGAAGCTATTCCCTATAAAGGACAAGTTTTGAATCAATTGGCTGCGAAGTTTTTAAAACAAACAGCTGATATTGTTCCAAATTGGTTAATTGATACACCTGACCCAATGGTGGCTTTTGGGCACAAATGTGAGCCTTTTAAAATTGAAATGGTGATCAGAGGTTATATGTCCGGTCATGCTGCCAGAGAATATAAAGCTGGAAGAAGAATTCTTTGTGGAGTTCCAATGCCGGAAGGAATGAAGGAAAATGATAAGTTCCCAGAGCCAATTATTACTCCTGCTACAAAAGCAGAAGAAGGTCATGACGAAGACATTTCAAAAGAAGATATAATTGCCAAAGGGATTGTTTCAGAAGAAGATTACATTCAACTAGAAAAATATACCAGAGCCCTTTTTCAAAGAGGAACTGAACTAGCCGCTCAAAAAGGACTTATCCTGGTTGATACTAAGTATGAATTCGGTAAAAAAGATGGAAAAATCTATCTAATTGATGAAATCCATACACCTGATTCTTCAAGATACTTTTATGCAGATGGATATGAAGAAAGACAGCAAAAGGGAGAAAAACAAAAGCAATTGTCTAAAGAGTTTGTTCGTGAATGGCTAATTGCACACGATTTTCAAGGATTAGATGGACAAACCTTACCCCACATGCCTGAGGAATTTGTTAATTCAGTTACTGACAGATACATTGAACTGTACGAAAAAATCATAGGTGAAAAATTCGTAAAAGCTGACAACACTAACATTGAAGAAAGAATTAAAACCAATGTTTTGAAGTGCTTGGAAAACGCCATCCAACATTAAGAAAATTTCATTTTAGCTGACAATTGTCATTTGAAGACAAGAGGCAACAACTTAATTTTACGATCGTTAGATTGAAAAAATGATTGCCTAATTATGCTGAAACTTGTCATAAACAAGATTCAAAGTGACAAAAACATTCTCCTATCCATTAGTATAGGAATAGCATATTTGTGGTTCGGTTTACTGAAATTTTTTCCTCACTTAAGTCCTGCAGAAGGCGTAGCTGGTGAAACGATTACTTTACTCACTTTTCATTTAATTCCAAAGAACGTTTCCATTATTTTACTTGCAATTTGGGAATGCGCTATTGGGATATGTCTTTTGGTGAATTACAGAAATAGATTTGTAATATATGCCGGTATTATTCACATTTTGTGCACCTTCACCCCACTTTTCCTTATGTCAGACGCATGTTTCAATAAACACTTTTACAGTCCTTCCCTTTTGGGTCAATACATTATCAAAAATTTAGTAATAATCAGTGCATTGATCGTATTACTTCCACATAAGGTAAAAAAGGCAACTAACTCATAATTGAACTACCATCTTGGATATCTTGTTAACAAAGTAAAAATCTAAACGATTTTGTTAATTAATTGAAATACTTACATTTGATTTGAACAAATTACACCATCTCATGAAGTTCAAATCTATAATGATCATTGCGTTAGCATTGTTGCTGGGCGCATGTAAAGGAAATTCCTCTGATGAAAATCAGGAGCAATCACAAACTGTTGAAGAACCAAAAGGAAAAGATAATCTAGCCTATAAATGGGCAAAAATCGCCTTGGATGCAACAGCCAATGACACTGAATGGTTTAAGCCAAGACCTACCATTTCTTCACGTTTTTTAAGTCTGATTTTTGTCTCAATTTTTGATGCATGGTCAGTTTATGACGACAAGGCAATTCCTGTTTATTTAAATGCTGACAGAAGACCAGAAGAAGAAAGAACTCTTGAAAACAAGGAAAAGGCTATAAGTTATGCCGCTTACAGAGCAATGATGCACTATTATTATTCAGACAGTACAATGTTCACGGACTTTATGAACGAATTAGGCTTCGATCCAAAAGACGAGTCTATTGATCCTTCAACTCCGCAAGGAATAGGTAATCTAGCTGCACAAACAGTTATTGACATCAGAAGAGAAGATGGCTCAAACCAATACGCTACTGTAGAAGGTTCAAACGGCATATCTTACTTTGATTACACCATGTACAAACCGGTAAATCCAGTAGATAAAAACAATGACATCAACCGTTGGCAACCAAAGTATTTTCTGGATAATAACGGCAATAAATATGCCCCGGGATGTCTTACTCCACATTGGCAATTAGTTAAACCAATTGGTCTGGACTCAGCTAGTCAATTTAGACCGGGTCCTCCACCTCAAGTGGGATCAGAGCAATTGGAAAAAGAAGTAGCCGAAGTTGTAGAATTACAAGCAAATTTAACTCCAGAAGAAATGGCTTTAGTTGAATTTATGAGGGATGGACCCAAATCTGTTCAACAAGCAGGTCACTGGTTAATTTTTGCACAATACATATCAGAAAGAGATCAACACACACTAGACGAAGATGTGAAAATGTATTTCCTTAACCAGATAGTTGCAATGGATGCGTTTATCGCTTCTTGGGATTCTAAAATGCACTATGATTTTGCCAGACCTTATGCATTGGTACATCATTATTATAAGGGACAAAAAATTAAGGGATGGGCTGGTCCTGAAGAAGGTTGGATTGAAATGAATGGTGAAGACTGGAGACCATATTCTCCTGCTACTTTCCTTTGCCCTCCATTTCCTAGTTACACATCCGGACATAGTACGGTTAGTGGAGCATGCAGTAAAGCACTTGAATTATATACAGGTAGCAATGAATTTGGACAATCGGTAAAATTGGTGCCGGGCGCTTTAACTCATCCTAATGATTTAAGAGATACGGTGACACTTCATTTTGAAACCCTTTCAGGAACTGCTGAAATGGCAGGTCAATCTAGAGTGTTAGGTGGATACCATATTCAAGCTGATAACGTTGCAGGATTACAATTGGGAAGAGACGTTGCAACCCACATTTACAATAACTTTTATTTAAAACATATAGGAGAAAAATAAAATGTACCCCTCAACTTTTTTAAGAACATTTAGCATCATTTATTTTGCCCTCGCAATGGGGATGATTGCTTTTGGAGTGATTTCATTTATTTCAACCCAAAATGTCGGATTTTTCATGGTACCAACATTTAAAGATCCGTTTATAATTGTTGTTCCTGCTGTACTTGTTTTAGGAATTTCAGGAGGAAATGTTCTTTATAAAAAAATGGTGGCGGCAGTCACTCCAGACAAGAGTTTACAGCAAAGAATCTCCATTTTTTTCACCTCAAGTATTATAAAATTTGCCATGACAGAAGCTACAGTTTTAGTCAGTTTTATTGCTGTAGTAATGACTTTGAATTCGTTTTATTATATAATAGGAGCCATAGGTCTAGTTTACTATTTTACCATAAAGCCTTCAAAACAAAAAATTGCGGATATACTGCAATTAACTAGTGAAGAAAAGGATAAAGTTGGTATTCAATAACTGATTATTTAGCAGATATTTTAGATATTTGTGACAACACACAACTTACTGTCACAGATGAAATCTATTTTACTTAGCCTTTCTTTCTTATTTCCATTTTTTATGTTTTCTCAGGTCAATTTGGATTCTGGTCTTGTTGCCTACTACCCTTTTGATGGAGATGCCAACGACTACAGTGTAAATGCGATAAACGGAATTCCTTCTAATGTTGGATACTCAACAGGAGTATATGGAGGAAGTAATACTTCCATATTATTTAATGGTTCAGATTCTTCTTTTGTTGATTGCGGAACTGATAACAGAGGAATCACAGATTCAATTACTATTTCAGTTTTTGTTCGTACCACCTTTGACGGGATTGGAGATATCGTAAGTAAATATGATCCTGGAAATGATCACGGATATCATTTTCAAATGAGTTTGGGTAAAATTAGATTTGCAGGGCGTGATGGTTCAGGAAATTACAGATCAACAGGATATTCTTTAACTTCAATTAATGATAGCAGTTGGCATCACATTATTGGTGTGGTAAGAGCCAATACTTGGCTAATCTATATAGACTGTACTTTAGAGGGTGCTCAGTCCAATTCAACAGTAAATCCTGATATTTCTTCTGCTGCAAATTTGGGAATTGGAAAAGATGTTTTCAGTAATCAAAAGTTCCTTGATTGCGAAGTTGATGAAGTTAGAATTTATAATAGGGAATTAACTGCTGATGAAATGGACAGTTTATGTTACACAGCAGCAAGCGCTTCAACCGAAGAATTTGTAGAAAAGGACGAAAATTTCATTATTTACCCAAACCCTGCTAAAAACTTTTTAACAATTTCAGGTATTGATTTTACTGAAAAACAACAACTGATTATCACTGATATGTCAGGAAGAATAGTTTTGGAAAAACTTTTAGATGTTGAAAGTACCAAAATAGATATCTCAAATTTAAGTTCAGGAAATTACCTGGCAATAGTTTCAGATGGTCAGAAATTGTTAAAACAAAAACTTATCATCTTCTAAGTAAGCCGCTTTAGTTCACTATCTTGCAGACACTATGATGTCTACTATGCAACTGGAAATTCTACAAATTTCTAATGATTCTGAAATCTTTTCAAATTTCATGGAAAAACACGCCTCTGAAATTGAAAAAATATTTCCTGATTTCGCCATTGAAGAAACCGATTTTGCCACGGTGTTTTTATTAAAGATTGAAGGGAACCCTGTAGGAATCTTTATCTATCAAGAAAAGGGAGATCAATTACATGTTGAAGTTGATTACCTAATTGAAAAATACCGTGATCAAGGAATTGGACAACAGTTTTTTGATCATAAAATCAATGATTTCAAAAATGAAGGATTTCTGGAAATAACCTCTGTTACAACCAACGATATCCACAAAAAGTATCTTTTCGAACTAGGTTTTACTAAATCTGAAGCTCATAATGATATGTTCGTTTTATCTTTGCGATAATTCTGACTTTTCATTTATGATCAAGAAATACTACCCTTTTGTAATTTTATTGGCCAGTGTAATTATCTTAATTATTATGCTTGGTGATATAACAAGTCAAAGAGAGATTGGGCAGTCCATAATGAAACCTTTTATCATTGTCAAAGCAGTTATTTCAATTCTACTTATGTCAATTGGAATTGCTGTATTAATGAAGAGAAATTAAATCACGAAGTAAATAAGTCCGCACAAAACAACAAATATCACTATCGTTAAAATGAATTGATCTCTTTGTTTTTGTTGTCTTTTGGTCCTGATTTCAGCTAACATTTCCGGTGTTGCTTTTTTGTCAAATTTTAATGGTTTATAATGATTAGGATTCGCATTTGCTGAACCTCCAACCGCAGGTGCTCCAGTCTTCTTTTTATCTCCTTTTAAATGTTTTCTTTGAGACTTTACTGTTTTCAGCATGTCTTTTCCTGGTCCAAACCCAATAGCCATTACAATTTGTATTGATTTAATCTAAAATAGTATTATTTTTTTTATTCAATTGCTAATTATATTAGTTTTTTGCTTATATTAGTATCATTATGTCCGGCGGAGCAGGTTCAATACAAAGTATGCTTACCTCTATTAAGAATAATCGCAAAGAACTTAGATCTAAGCGAAAAAGAGGTAAAAGCGATTATAATGGCGAAACGTGCGCTAAAAAGAAATTGCACACCATTAAATTGACTGAAGAAGACCTAAGTGAACTAAAGCGTCAGATTAAACAGAAGAGTAACAGGACGAAAAAAATTCAACTTACTGTTTTCTTAACAACCACATTTTTACTGAGTTTAATCCTCTTCATATACTTCAAGTAATGGAGATTTTAACCCAAAAAAAATCCTGATGCCAAAAGCATCAGGATTTCAGTAAAAAATTTTCTATTGTTTATTTCTTTCCTTTTCCGGAATTTCCTTTTCCAGAATTTCCTTTATTGCTGCTTCCATTGGAACCACCTTTAGATCCAGAATTACCTTTGTTCTTTTTGTTTTTTGAATTACCCTTTAATTCGTGAAACTCTGCTGATCCGGGTTTGATCCCCATTTCCTTAGCAATGTAACCCCATCCTTTGTCTTTATTGGATTTATAACATTTGACAACATCATCTAAACTTCTTCCTCCAATTTTTGAAATTTCTAGTGACAAATAAATTTCACCTGGCTCCATTTTCATGTTTAAAAGATTATCAATCTTACCAACACTTACTCCAAATTCTACTGATAAATCTGTTTTAAAAAGTCCTAAATCTGTTTTTGCCTCTTTATTGATTATTGTTAGATCATTATCCAATTCTGTACTCCCCGTTTTAAACAAGGTTTGTGCTGAAACTGTAGTGGCAAATAATAGGGTTAAAATACTTAATGCTATTGTTCTCATGGGATCAATTTTACTGGTTAATTTCAGAAAAGATACAAAAATTAGTCCAATGGTAATTCCCATTATTTTTTATAAATTCATCTCATATTGTTTTATTCTTAACAAATTGTATAAAAAAGCTAAATACAGAAGCAACTATATACTTAATTAATACGTATTTTGTTAAAGATAAACCGTACCCTACATCCTGACTCGATCTAAATTGATTGGCAGATTACGTTGTAATGATGAACAATTGCTCAATCTTTAAAATAACTATTCTACTATTCTGGTGCTTACAACTTGGTACTGCCCAAGCACAGCTTTTTGCCAGTGGAGACTTTGAAAATGGTCCAGGCGGTGGATGTGGTTGTGTTACTGGATTTACCTGTGGTAATGATGCTGGAAGAGTAATTGACGGTACACACCCTGTATTTGCGGTAGGAAACAACGGTTGTGTAACTGGCGCTACAAATTACGCTCCTCAATTGGGAGCACACGGAGGATCTTGTTCAGTATACTTTTATGCAGGTTTAGATAATATCCAATCACCAACTGTTAATTTTTCGGGAGGAGAGGAAGTTTGTTTATCAGTGTGGTATTGTGGGCCACAAGGCTCAGGTGCTTCTGGTCAAAACACTTCTAACGCTCATTTTTCTTTTGGATTAGATGGATCACAAATAGGACCGGATGTTCAAGTTCCTGTTGGTACTGGTTGGACAGAACACACTTTTACAGTTATTATGACTGGAGGTAATCACACCTTTTCAGTATTATCAGGAGGGGCTGCTCAATATTCAATTTGGTTTGATGATTTTAATGCCAACTTATGTTCTGCTCCATGTGATGCAAGCTGGACAACTACTTCTGCTTGTTCTACTGATGGACCCATAAACCTTGATGGATTAATTACAGGTGATACAGGAGGAACATGGTCAGGAACCGGAGTTACAGGAAATTCATTTAATCCATCATCAGGTACTCAATCAATAACATATACTGCTCCAGGCGGTTGTAATGTAACTCAAGACATTACAGTAAACACAACTGCCATTGCAACATGGACTGTTCCATCTAACCTGTGTACAAATGATAGTCCGGTAGATCTTTCACTTAACATTACAGGAACCACTGGTGGAACATGGACCGGTACCGGTATTACAGGAAATAATTTTGATCCTTCTGTTGGAACTCAATCAATCACCTATACAGTTGGAACTTCACCATGTGATGCCACATCTACACAAACAATTACTGTTACCAACGGAGCCAATGCAAGTTGGAATTTACCTTCCGGTATTTGTACTGCCTCCTCTCCTATCGATTTGAATACTTTAATCACTGGTGATACAGGAGGAACCTGGTCAGGAACCGGAGTTTCAGGAAGTACATTTGACCCTTCAGTAGGAACGCAAAACATTACATATTCCGTAGGTTCAGCTCCTTGTGATGATGCTGTAACTCAAACTATCACTGTAAACGCAACTGCCAATGCATCATGGACAAATCCGGCTGTTATATGTGAAAGTGATGGGGCCATAGATTTATCAACACTAATAACTGGTGATACTGGTGGTACATGGTCTGGAACCGGAGTAACAGGAACATCTTTTGACCCAACAGGCTTAAGTGGAAATATCTCAATTACATATTCAGTAGGTGTTTCTCCTTGCAACGCAAGTTCAACGCAAGATATAAATGTGGTAGCTACCCCAGATCCAAGCTGGACACCTCCTACTGGACTGTGTGCAGGATCTGGATCATTTGATTTATCAACCACAATTACCGGAACAACTGGAGGAACTTGGTCTGGTACAGGAATTACTGGAAATAATTTTGATCCTTCTGTAGGTACACAAAGTATAACTTATACAGTAGGAAGTGGATCATGTCAACAAACATCTACACAAACCATTACAATTGATCCATCTGCTGATGCTTCCTGGACTACTCAAAGTTTATGTATTTCTGATGCTCCAATCAATTTAAATACTTTAATCACTGGAGATACCGGAGGAAATTGGTCAGGGAATGGAGTAAGTGGAACTGTTTTCGATCCATTTTTTGGAACACAGGATATTACTTACACTGTAGGAACTTCAGGATGCGAGTCATCATTAACTCAAACTATCAACGTTATCGATTTACAACTTACAACTTCAGTTTCTAGTGTAAGCTGTTTTGGTTTAAATGATGGACAAGCAACAGTAACGGCAACCGGAGGTAGTGGTAGTCAAACTTACAGTTGGAATTCAACTCCACCTCAAACCTCAGCTACAGCTACAGGTTTAGCTGCAGGAACTTATACAGTTACAGTAACTGATGGTAGTTGTGTAGTTTCTCAAGATGTTACAATAGTTGAACCGGCTGAAATTATTTTGACAATGACCGGGATGGATGCATGTGAACCAAATTTAGGATCAGCAAGTGTTGTGGCACTAGGAGGTGTAGGAGGATTTTCTTATAACTGGACTCCTGTTGCAAGCACAACAGAAGTTGCAACAGGAATTGATTCCACCATGGCAACAGTAACAGTTACAGATGCTAATGGATGTACAGCTACAGATTCTGTATTTGTAAATGTTTGGAATGCCCCTACAATCGATATAATCAACAATGACACAACTATCCATTATGGTGATGAAATTCAACTTATTGCAAGTGGAGGAGTACAATATACCTGGACTCCTGAAACTGATTTAAGTTGTGTTAATTGCCCTAATCCTATTGCAGAACCACTAGAGAACACTTACTATTGCGTAAGTGGTGAAGATGCTAATGGATGTGTAAATTCTGATTGCATCACTGTATTTGTAGAGATTGTATGTGGAGATATTTTCGTACCTTCTGCCTTTACTCCTAACTTTGATGGAGAAAATGATCTCCTTTGTGTGTACAGTGATTGTATCAAAACAATGGAATTTAAAGTATATAATCGTTGGGGAGAAAAAGTATTTGAAACCAATAATATGAATATTTGCTGGGATGGAACCTGGAATGGTAAAGCCTTGAACTCAGCAGTTTTTGTTTATACCCTTAAAGGCTTTTTGATTAATGGAGAACCCTTTGATCAAAAAGGCAATATTAGTTTAATAAGATAACCTATGAAAAGACAATTACTTCGTCTCATGTTTCTTTCAATGTTATTATGGTCTAGTTATTCTATAGGACAGACCCCTAATAACTGTGGAAACTACACATCTACCGGTACTTCTTCAGCATCTGGATATGCTGATCCAAATGCGGCATGCGGAGCCAATGTTCCGGGAACCATTACCGGTGGAACAGCAGCCTGGACCGGATCTAGCTGTTCAGGAACAATTGTAAGTACTGTAACCGGACCTCCTGTTACATGTTTAACTGTATCCTACGGAGCCGTTAACACTAATGATTATGGAACTTTATCTACTGATACTGGTGGTTCCCTAACTATTACGGCGGTAAATGCAGCAGTAAACGGTAACGTTGTTGGACCTTATAACTGCGGATCAGGATCCTACGGAAACGTATTAGTAACAGTATGTTCTACCGTGCCTTTTTCGTCACTAACACTACTTAATACCGGTTGTACTTCAGGTTGGGTAATTAATTGTGCCACGGCACCTTGCGATCCATCCTGGACACCTCCTACGCCATGTTCAGATGACGCTCCAATTGATTTGAGCTCAACAGTAACAGGTGATGCAGGTGGAACTTGGTCTGGAACAGGTATTACAGGTACTTCATTTGATCCTTCTGTTGGAACGCAATCTATTACCTATACTGCTCCTTGTGGTGATGTATCAACTCAAACTATTACGGTAACTCAAGCAGGAAACCCTGCATGGACACCACCTGCCAACGTTTGTCAAAATGATGCACCTATTGATTTGAACACACTAATCACAGGAGATATTGGTGGAACATGGTCTGGTACAGGTGTGACAGGTAACATGTTTAACCCTTCATCCGGATCACAAAGTGTAACTTATGATGTTGGAACTTCTCCTTGTAACAACACACTGACTCAAACCATAAACGTTACTCCTGCACTGGATCCATCTTGGACCTCTCCTGGAACAATTTGTGAAGCTGCTGGATCAATTGATTTAAATACTTTGATTACAGGAGACACAGGAGGAACATGGTCTGGAAACGGTGTAAGTGGAAACACATTTAACCCTGCCGGATTGGTAGGACCAATTGCAGTAACTTATACAATTGGAACTGCACCTTGTATTGGTACAGATCAGCAAACTATTACAGTAATCCCTGATGTAGATCCATCTTGGAATCCTCCAACAGGAGTTTGTAATACAGATGGCCCTGTTGATTTAAATACTTTAATTACAGGTACAGCAGGTGGAACCTGGTCAGGAACCGGAGTAAGTGGAAATATGTTTGATCCGGCAAATGGAACTCAAGACGTGACATACACAATAGGTGTTGCACCTTGTGTTGAAACGTCTACTCAAACAATAACAATAGGAACTACGCCTGATCCTTCATGGACCACAATGACTTTATGTGCTTCAGATGCACCAGTGGACTTAAACAATAGTGTTACTGGTACTGCCGGAGGAACATGGACAGGGAATGGTGTTTCAGGATCAATGTTCAATCCATCAGGAGGAACACAAAATATTACTTATACTGTAGTAAATGGTGTTTGTTCAGCAAACAGTGCTCAAAACATCACAGTTGTTGATCCATTGTTAACTACAACTACAACAAATGTTACTTGTTATGGAGATGCTGATGGATCTATGGGTGTAACAGTTGCAGGAGGATCCGGAACATATACATATAGCTGGTCTACAGCTCCTCCTCAAACATCAGCTACTGCTACAAATGTCCCAGCAGGAACTTATACTGTAACCGTAACAGATGGTGCATGTATTGTAACCGCAGATGTTACGATAATTCAACCGGATTCAGTTGCGGCATTTTTAACTCCAATGCACAGCTGTGCACCTGAATTGGCAGGAGCAAGTGTTTCTGCAACCGGAGGTGTTGGAGCTTACACCTATGTTTGGAACAATACTACACAAACTACAGCTACTGTAAGTGATTTAGATTCGGCAATGCATACAGTTACAGTAACTGATGGTAATGGATGTTCTTATACTGATTCAGTATTAGTAAACATTTATCAGCCACCAACGATTACAATTACACCAGATACTGTATTAACTTATGGTGATGAAGCGCAACTTTATGCATCAGGAGGAGTAAGCTATAATTGGACACCTGATACAGATTTAAGTTGTTCAGATTGCCCTGATCCTATTGCAAATCCTCTACAGGATACTTATTATTGTGTAACTGGGGAGGATGTTAATGGATGTATAGCAACAGAATGTATGACCATGTTTGTGGAAATCGTTTGTGGAGATATATTTGTACCATCTGCATTTACTCCGAACAATGATGGTGAAAATGACGTACTATGTGTGTATAGTGACTGCATGAAAACTATGTCATTTAGAATTTACAATCGTTGGGGAGAAAAGGTATATGAATCAGGCAGCTTAAATATTTGCTGGGATGGAACCTGGAACGGAAAGATGTTAAATTCTGCCGTATTCGTGTATGTGTTAGAAGGATATTTGATCAATGGAGAACCAGTTGATCAAAAAGGAAATATTAGTTTGATTAGATAATTACATTTTATGAAAAGAATAGCGCTAATAATTGCAACAATAGGAAGTACTTTGAGTTATGCCCAGGATGTGCATTTCTCACAGTTCTTTACGCAACCAATGTCTCAGAACCCTGCGCTAGTTGGAGTGAATTTCGACTTTGCAGTTAATTTGAATTATAAAGATCAATGGAGACAAATAGGATCACCTTACAAAACATTTGGTGCTTCTGTTGATTCTAAATTGAATAAAAAACAGTCCGATAATGGATACTTTGCTGCGGGAATTAACTTTTTCTCTGATAAAGCAGGAGATTCTCAAATGGGAACTGCACAAGGGAATTTCTCACTAGCTTATCACATTAGAAATGCGCAGCACCAAACAATTGGATTAGGTTTAATGGCCGGTTTTGCTCAAAGAAGTATTGATTATACCTACTTAACATGGGGTAATCAATATGACGGAACCAATTATAATCCAAATTTATCTTCAGGTGAAAACTATGGAGCTGACTCATTTACTCATGCTGATTTTGCAGCAGGTGTAGTTTGGAGTTATAATAATAAATTGGGAAGAATCAATGTAACAGATAACCACGATTTAAAATTCAATGCAGGTTTTTCAGTTTACCATTTATCAAGACCTAAATACTCTTACTTAGGAACAGATCAAAGATTGTACATGAGATATGTTCTACATGGTAGTGGTATTATTTCTATCAAAGAATCAAGATATGCTTGGGTTCCTGGTTTCATGGCTTACTATCAAGGTAAAGCAAAGGAATTATTGATTGGAACATTGTTCAGAATTAAACTTCAACAAGATTCTAAGTATACAGGATACAAGCAAAGTGCCGCCATCTCAATTGGGGGATATTTAAGAGCAAGAGATGCCTTTACTCCAATGATTTTGATGGAATTCCACCAATTTGCATTAGGTGTGAGTTATGACGTTAACGTTTCAGGACTTAAACCTGCCACTAACACAAGAGGTGGACTTGAAATTTCATTAAGATTTACAAACCGAAATCCATTTATGGATGGTGATATAAAACCGGTTTCAAGAATTAACTAAAAAAAAAGCACCTCAATGAGGTGCTTTTTTTTTATTTCATTAGCTCAACAGATCGCTTGACAAACTTAGTGAGTTCCTCACCTTGTAACATGCCCTGAGAAAGCATTGCTAAATCAGTCAGTTGTTTTGCCATTTTTTGTCTGTTCTCTTTCTTTTTACTTAATATGGCAGCTATTAATGGATGATTAGAGTTAACCTTTAAATCATACATTTCAGGCATTGATCCCATAAATCCTCCACCACCTAGTCTTTGCTGCTCTTGCATTCTTCTCATAAACTCTGGTTGAGTAATCACAATAGGAGCATCTTTTTCACTCATGTTTTCAAAAGACAAATGAAACTTCTCTTGTGAAACTACTTCTTCAAAAATAGGTTTCAATTTATCCTTTTGCTCATCTGTTAACAAAGAAGGTAATTCAGTATCCGTTTTTATCAAGTTGTCTATTGTATCTGAATCAACTCTTGCAAACGACACCTTATCCAATTTACTTTCTAGTTTTTGTAAGTAATGTGGAGTAAGCGGACTATCGAAAATCAAAACATCATAACCTCTGTCTTCTGCCGCTTCAATAAATTGATGATGTGCATCTTTGTGATTCGCATATAAAATCACCAATTTATCATCTTTATCTGTTTGAATAGGTTTGATTTTTTCAATGTATTCTTCAATTGTGAAATACTCTTCTTTTGTGTTTTTGAACAATGCAAACTTCTCTGCTTTGTCATAAAACTTATCTTCTGTCAGCATTCCATATTCCACAAACACTTTTAAATCATCCCACTTTTGCTGAAAGTCTTCTCTATCATTCTTGAACATTTCAGCCAATTTATCAGCTACCTTTTTGGTAATGTGAGATGAAATCTTTTTAACGTTTCCATCAGCTTGCAAATAAGATCTTGAAACATTCAAAGGAATGTCAGGAGAGTCAATCACACCATGTAACAAGGTTAAAAACTCAGGTACAATCTCCTCTACACTATCTGTAATAAAAACTTGATTTGAGTACAATTGAATCTTATTCTTTTGTACCTCCATAGATTCCTTCAACTTAGGAAAGTAGAGTATCCCTGTCAAATTAAAAGGATAATCTACATTCAAGTGAATATGAAACAATGGTTGATCAAAAGACATTGGATATAACTCTCGGTAAAATTTCTGATAATCTTCATCAGTTAAATCACTTGGAGATTTTATCCAGGCAGGCTCTGGGTTATTGATAATATTATCAACTTCAACCTCTACTTGTTTTACGTTTCCGTTCTCATCTTTTTCTCCATTAGGATCTGCCTGATAAGAAGTTTTAGTTCCAAATTTGATTTCAACCGGTAAAAACTTACAATACTTATTTAAGATTCCTTCGATTCTAGCATCTTCTAAAAATTCTTTTGAATCTTCTGCAATGTATAGTACAATGTCTGTACCTCTAAAATCCTTATCAATATCTGTGATCTCAAATTCAGGAGTTCCATTACTTTCCCATTGAACTGCTTTAGCTCCCTCTTGATGACTCAATGTTCTGATTTGCACTTTCTCAGACACCATAAATGCCGAGTAAAATCCTAAACCAAAATGACCTATGATTTGTTCTGCTCCTTCTTTTCCTTCGTATTTTTTAACGAATTCTTCAGCACCTGAAAATGCAATTTGATTGATGTATTTTTGAATTTCATCTTCAGTCATCCCAATTCCCTTATCTCTAACAGTTAAGGTTCCGGCATCTTTATCCAGAATAACTTCAATGGTAATATCTCCTATTTCTCCTTTTACTTCACCCGATCCACTTAATACTTTCAATTTACTAGTTGCATCCACAGCATTTGAAATCAACTCTCTTAAGAAGATTTCATGATCACTGTACAAGAACTTTTTAATAAGTGGAAAAATATTCTCGGTCTGTACGTTAACAGTTCCTTTTGTCGCCATTTTTATCAATCATTTTTTTGGTTCATTTTTCATTACCCAATGAATGTGCCATTCGAATTCTGCTGACATATTGACTGAATTATCCTTCAATTCTTCTATTGAGCTTTATTTTAATAAGAAAAAATGTCAGAACGTAAATAGTTTATGGCCTCAGTTTGTAGATTGTATTTAACAAATTTATAATCGTAAAATATGATAGAAACTATAATGATTTCAAGCATTTCCGCCTTAGTTGGAGGATTAATTTCTTTTGCTCTTCAATTCGTAAAATTCAAACAAGAAATAAGAAAACTTCAACTTGCGCATAAAACCGATTTTATGGCCGAAACTACAGCTATTCATTTTTTAAGTCACAAATCCTATACTGACAGATCTTTTGAAACTTTGAAACAACATTTAGGCGGATTTGATGATGATGAACTTAGAAAAATACTTGTCAGAGCCGGAGCCATTAGAGTTTATAGAGAAGATGATGAAAACAAAGAGTGGTGGCGTCTTTTATCTAGAAACCATGAATACATTAATAAAAAGAAAAATAGTTAAACTCAAACTCACCTAATCAGTGAGTTTTTTTTATTTCACAACTTGTATCCAGCCTTTGTTATACTCTCCACTATCATACTGCAATAAATAGTAATAAGTGCCAATACTTACTTCCCTATCCCCAAATTTGCCATCCCAATAAACATCTGTATTGTTGTAATTCTGAAAGAAGGCTACTCGATCTCCCCATCTATTGTAGATACTTACGGTATTGTTTTTAGATAAATCAAGATCATTGATCCACAGTAGATCATTCACTCCATCCCCATTAGGTGAAAAGGCATTAATCACAGCATGATCCACTGTATCCACAGGCTCTTCCACAACCGTTGTATCTTGAGTAGTTGTATCAATGTAGCAAGTAGAATCTAATCCATAATGTAAAGTGACATAAGCATCATCAAAAGTTCCACAGCCATCAACCTGATAATAAAACTGATATATTCCAGAATCTAAATTGTACAGATTAAGTAAACCAGTTGAATCTGCAAATTCGCCTGTTGACAACATATCCGTCCATACTCCTCCAGGAGTAGAACCTGGAATAAAGTCATTAACATTTAGCAAAGAATCTTTACAAAGCACTACTGTAGTATCTTCCCCGGCATACGGGTCACTGAATTCGGGACAATACAAAATCCAACCAGAACTGCAACCTGAATTAAGAATATAAAGATTTTGAAATGGCTGAGTTGAATTTACAGTAAAAGCAACATCCCCATAAGTTCCATTACAATTATATCCACCAACAATGGAGTCATTCACAGTACAATTAACGGCGTTTGTAATAGTCATAACACCTCCTCCATCTATTGATATTGTAGCTGTATCAATATCATTTACAGAACCAAAAAAGAGGGTGAATGATGTTTGAGGATTAAAAAAGGAAACATCTATATAACCCGCGCATGATGCACCAGTCCAAGGAAATGAACCAGTTGGTGAGCAGAGTAATGTACAATTCTGATCAGTTGGCTGAGAATACTGTCCTACTGTGCTATAAACAGCTGTATAATCATTACAAGTTGATTGTGCCCAAATACGACATGTACAAAAAAGTAGTATAACAAATAATCCCTTCACTATCAACAATGTAAACAACTAAGCCTATCATTTGAACATAATTCGATTAAATTCAGAAGTTCCGTGACGAATTGAACCAATTGTTTGACGATCTGTCAGACAAACAAAATGGTATAATTTTCGTATACTCTATTAGGAGACAAATATTTGTTCAACAGCTTTGAAATCAGTAATTTCAAGGACTGTTTTTTCAATGGCTAAATTGAAGTACATATTACTTTTAACTGCCTTTTTGCAATTGCGTTCATCTTATAGTCAAGATAAGCGTGAATTCTACTTTGCAATAGGCTTATTTACCAGTGCACATTCGCAACTGGTTACCTATGCTTTTATAACCAAATTGGGGGATAACATTATTAACGCTCAAGTTGTGAGGGCAGATAGATTTATGTATACAGCTCTAGGACACTGGCCAAATCCACAACTAAATCCGGAAAGGATAAATCTGTTTGAAAAGTATCAGGTTGACAGTTGTTTTTTACTAATGAATGAATCCGGAACCAAAGTTGTTGGATACTATGACAGGCCTTTTTGGGACTTATGGAAAATCAGATTTTATGAACACCCATTTGAATATGACCTAATGGGCTGGAGCAAAGGACAATATTCACCTTCAGTCCCTCAAAAAAACTTTCTTCGAAAAGAATACGGTATAAATAACATTACTCTTGACTATTTTTACGGTGATACATTATTTAAATTATTGAGAGATGTACAAGATCCTGCTTGGGTTGATAGTTACAAAAATGCCTCAATAGATACAACTTCAGGTCCGTAATGACAGATCAAAAAGGTCCAAATAAAGATCAAATAGCCAAATTACTTGCGCACAAAAAAGAACATTTTGGGCGCCTCACTCCTACTGTCTTATTTGAAAAAATCAAGCATGGTGATATCACAGGTTTAAGTGAATCAATTACTTTATTGGAGAGTGAAAAAGAAAGTGATATTGAAAAATCACAGGAATTACTAAAAATGGCCCTTCCCTTTTCCGGGAATTCAATCAGAATAGGAATCACAGGTGTTCCTGGTGTAGGTAAAAGCACATTTATAGAAACATTTGGCATGCATCTGATTGAGCAAGGAAAAAAAGTAGCTGTTCTGGCAATAGATCCAAGTAGTGAAAGATCTGGTGGTTCAATTTTAGGAGATAAAACAAGAATGTCAGAGCTTTCAAAATCTGACAAAGCTTACATCAGACCATCCTCTACTGCCGGATCACTAGGAGGTGTTGCAAGAAAAACCCGAGAATCAATTGTCCTATGTGAAGCAGCAGGATTTGACGTTATTCTTGTTGAAACAGTAGGAGTTGGACAATCTGAAATTGCAGTACACTCTATGACAGACTTCTTTTTATTGCTCATGTTAGCAGGAGCCGGAGACGAACTTCAGGGAATTAAAAGAGGCATCATGGAAATGGCAGACTCAATTCTAATCACAAAGGCAGATGGTGAAAATGTAAAAAAGGCCAATCTAGCCAGATCAGAATATAAAAATGCCCTGCATCTATTTCCGCCAAGTGAAAATGGATGGATCCCTAAAGTTGAAACAGTCAGTGCTTATAACAATAAAGGAATTGACAAGGTATGGGAAATTCTTGTTCAATTTGTAGATCAACTTGGTCCTTCTTCCTGGATTGAGAAAAAAAGGAAACATCAACAAGAATATTGGATGATGGAAACCTTGAAAGATATACTATTACAATCCTTTTATCACACCAAAGGAATAAACGAATACATAGAAGAGGTAAGAAAGAAATTAAACAAGGATGAAATAACAGCTTACCAGGCTTCTGAAATGATACTATCATATTACAATGAACACAAATAGAACATTTGAACTGAGAGATAATCAGGAATTTATTGAATTAAACAAACTTCTAAAAGTTGAACAAATAGCCCAAACAGGAGGGCATGCAAAAATTCTTATCGCCGAAGGATCCATTTTGGTAAATGAAGAAGTTGAAAACAGAGTAAGAAGAAAACTAAGAGAAGGAGATAAAGTAGCTTTTGATGATATTATCATTGAAATTACAAGAGCCTAATTATCAAGAATGTTATATTTGAAGTAAGCTATGGATTACAACGAGGAAAAATTCAAAGAACACATAAAAGCTGTAGTTGAGGCAAGTCAAAGTTCAGATGACACATTGGAAGAAAGACCATTGAGTTTAAAAGAACTAAAAGAATTGGCTATCAGTATGGGAATGACTGAAGAAGAATGGAACAATCTTCAGATGAAAGCTCATGAACACCTCAAAGCAGCTGATGACCATCTCAAAGCCCGTAATTTCTCAGAAGCTATTGCTGAGGCTGAAAAAGCAACTGCAATTAATCCTTACATCAAAAATGGAAATGCCGTATTGGCAAAGTCATATTTGATGCGTTGGATGGAAACTCACAGTGATGAACATAGAGACAAAGCTGAATTTCATGCTAGACAAGAGCTAAAAGTTGACCCAAGAGATCAAATTGCAGTAATGGTTCTTAGCACCATTGACAAAAAGAAAAGAGTATTAGCGGGTGATGCGTCAAGCAAGAAAAGACTGTTCATAATACTTGGTGTGGCTATTGTTTTGATAGTAATTGGCTTGTTTTTTTTTAGCCTGGCATCATCTAAAGAAGCTGCTAGCACTCAAGAAGAACACAATTCTGCTGAATACGACAGAATTAAAAATGAATTGATTGAAGCAGAGGAAGATGTTGCATCTAAATGGGACATGGTTCAAACAGCAATAGACAGAAGAAATAGCTTAATTCCGGATTTAATTTCTGCTATCAATTCATCAACAGAAGAATCTATTGCCCTAAAAGAAACCATAAGCAGTTTACAGGAAAAAATAAAGAATTCTGAGGGAGAAGAGCGATTTGCCTTAGAAAATGATCTGGCTACATCAATTAATGAGGCAAAAAAATTGGCAAAAGAAACAGGTGAGAACAAAAGTGTCATGAGTTTAATGGCACAAATGGAAGGATCTGAAAACAGAATTGCTTATCAAAAAAAGAATTACAACGAAGCCGTTAAACATTATAACATTCTAGTAAAAAAGAACACTGATAAATTCCCTGAATATGAGACAAAACCATACTTCAGTAGCAAATAGACTATTTGGCTTACTTTTTTTAACAACATTATTGGCATTTTCTTCTTTTGGGCAAGATGAAGATCCTCAGGATTTTGATGATTCACTTAATGTCAATATTGATAGCATAGAAGTTGAAAGGACATCTCCTTTCGTAAATGGATACTTTGCTCCATTAAGTTCTGAAGATGCCGAAGCCAATTATGCGAGAATCAATACTTCAGGAGTAATATCAGATTACAAACAGGTTCCTAATGTTCAACTGCAGGATAAAAACCAATATGTAACCGACCCACATTTTTTAATGTCAGATGAAGGAAGAGATTCCTTGAATAGAATACTAAGAATGGTAGCCAATGAAACCGGTTATGAGATGTCTGTGGTGTGTCTTAATTCGGTAGGTGATGTAGGTGATATTCATACGTGGGCTACAGACTTGTTCAATCATTGGGGAATAGGAAATGCTGAAACTAACACAGGATTTTTATGTGTCGTTGTTAATGATATTCACCGAGTTGAATTTGTTACAGGTTACGGAACTGAAATTGTTTTAACGGATTTAATGGGAGAAGATATTCGACAAAAAGAAATGATCCCATACTTTAAGAAAAATGACTACACCACGGGAATCATAAGAGGAATGCAAGCTGTTGCAGACGTGTTTTACGGAACTCCTCCTGATTTTTTAACAAAGACTAATAATTATGTAGAAAGCAATGATTATGACTATAGTTACTTGTATGAAGATGATGTACCTGAACCGAGTACACCATTTTTTGAAAAAAGCCTGGTTAGATTTTATGCAATGTTAGTTGCTGGATTCACCGGATTATACGTGATATTTTTAATTTTTGCTTTCCTATCAAAAAACCTTCATAGAAGATATCATCTGCTAAAACTTTTCACCTTATTGGTATTTCCTATTTCCATGCCTATTCCATTTTTAGGATTGTATTTTATCAATAGAAAATTGATGGCGAAATGGAGAAATACAGAAAGGTTCAGTGAGAAAACCGGAGAATTCATGATCAAACTGAGTGAGTCTGAAGACAATGAGTTCTTAGAAAAAGGTCAAATTACAGAAGAACAAGTAAAATCAATAGATTATGATGTTTGGGTTACCATTAATAGAGAAGATGTATTGGTATTAGCCTATAAAAGATGGTTTTCTAAATTCCGTAAATGTCCAAAATGTAGATTTAAAACTTACTATAAGGTTTATGATCGCGTAATTACGCCTGCCACTTACTCAAGTTCAGGTACGGGAGAAAGACATTATTCTTGTAAAAACTGTGGTCATAGTAAAACCACTAGATACACTATTCCACAAAAACAAAAACCTAGCAGTAGTTCAGGAAGCAGTTATGGTGGAGGATCTTCATATGGTGGAGGTTCATCATACAGTGGTGGTGGTGGATCATACGGAGGAGGTTCTTCTGGCGGAGGAGGCGGAGGATCTAGCTGGTAGCAAGATGAGAATACTATTTATTATAATCTGCTTTATGTCGTTTCATGCAATATCTCAGCATGAACATGATACCATTTGGAAACTAGATATCAAAGAAATTCCAAATCAAAGAAGCATCAACGGAAGCTGTATATCTGATGAAGCAAATATTTTATCCGACTCTCTTACTTCAGTTATTGATTCTATAATTGGCATGCATGAAAAGGCTACAACAAATCAATTAGCAATTGTTATAGTTGATAGTATCGGTTTTCAGGATTCACATCAATTTGGCACCGATTTGTTCAATGAATGGGGAATTGGACAAAAAAATAAAGACAATGGCTTTTTGATGCTAATTATAATGAGTGCACGTCGTGTAGAATTTGTTACCGGCTTTGGAACTCAGCATCTAATTTCAGATAATGATTGCGTCAAAATTATTGACAATTCAATGGTTCCCTTGTTCAGAGAAGGAAAATATGAAGCTGGTGTCTCTAGTGGTTTGAAAGCTGTGATAAATACACTTGAAGGAAATCCTCCCACCTACCTTAAAGAATAGTAATTCATTTTTGGCACAGGAATTGAGAATTATTCTTCAACAAACCAGACCAATTAAGATGAAAACTATAATTACATCATTAGCCTTACTGATAAGCTCAATCGCTTATTTGCAAACTGATTCATCTGCCATTAAAAGTCGTGATAAAGTCAAAATTGAGCGAAAAATCAGTCCTGCTGTTTATTTTGACAGGGCCAAAAAAATTAATTCAATTTACGGTAATTTTGAGGTTGAAAAATACACAGTATTAAGCAAAAATACGCTTAATACTACTGAATTGAATCTAATAGTAGGATCACTAATAAAAGTTCAAGACTCCACTATGACGGGAGCTGAAATTGATCCAATGACTTATCAGATTTACGAAGTGGAAATGATGACATCTGACGACTATATTTTTAGGGTTTTTGGCAAAGAAGTAAAAGAACCTCAACCTGAGGAATTGCCTTCAACACTAAAAGTTCACAAAACGGACAACAAGCTTTGTTATGGCATTGTTGAGTTACCCGGCGGAAAAATTGCTGTTCCGTACAAAGGCGTATTACTTTTCTTAGTTCCCAAATAGAAATTTATTCAACACTCATGTTACTTTGTTTGCAATTTGTATTTCATATTCAAGGTGAATATAAATTTGTGACTAAATTTGAAGCATGAGCAGTCAGCCACTTATTCTTATAACAAATGACGACAGTATTGAAGCAAAGGGAATTGCTTCTTTGGTTGAGGCCATGAAACCTTTAGGTGATATTTTGGTTGTTGCACCTGATACCGTTCAATCGGGAAAAGGACACGCCATTACAATTCATGAACCGCTTCGTCTTAAAAAATCAAATATTTTTCCCGGAATTGAATCTTACACATGTTCAGGCACACCTGTTGATTGCGTAAAATTGGGGATATATGAAGTTTTAAAAGACAGGCCTACCCTATTGGTTTCAGGTATAAATCATGGCTCAAATGCTGCCACAAATGTGCTTTATTCAGGAACTATGTCTGCTGCTGTGGAAGGTGCTATAGAAGGAATTCCGAGTATTGGTTTTTCTTTGTTAGACTATCATGCTGATGCTGACTTTGATGCTTCAATGCACTACGCTCAGTTAATTGCCAAAGGCGTTTTAGACAATAATCTTCAAACAGGGACCTGCCTTAATGTAAATATTCCCAAAGGAAAATTATCCGATTTAAAAGGATACAAGATTTGCCGACAAGGTAAAGCTTATTGGGAAGATTCATTTGATAAACGACAAGATCCTTTTGGTGGTGATTATTACTGGCTTACCGGGGATTACAGAAACACAGATAAAGGGGAAGACACTGATCTTTGGGCATTGGCAAATAATTATGTTTCAGTAGTACCAACTCAGTTTGACATGACAGCACATCACCTTATTTCAATATTAAATGAGTGGAATATCTAAGATGGAAAAGTTTTTAAAGAAAATAGACAAAATTATGTTCGGTATTATGGCAGGAATCTTATTTGCCGTAATAGGATTTGTTTTTTACTACTTTGTAAAAACAAGAGGTTTAGAGGTTAGTTTCTCTGATTATATGTCCTTAGCTTTTACAAGCAATGAACAGCAGCAAGATGTTTTAATGACATGTTTGATTCCAAATATGTTCTTGTTTTATTTCACGAATTTCAGATGGCAAATTTACGAGTTTACTAAAGGATTAGTAGGAATTACAGTTGCTATGCTTATGATACTGATTTTCCTTACTTTTTAGAACTATCCTGTAGAATACCAAGCAATTCTTTTATAGATATAAGTTTTAAAACAAAAGCCAAAGCTACGCCTATTAGTAGCTCGATAAGCATTTTGTATCCTCCTGCTAAATCGGCAAACCAATGATCGGCAACAATAAATGCAGCTATCATTAATGCCACAAGCAATAGCAATCTGCCGTAAAGTGAGAAGTTGATTTTGAATTTGAAAATCTTGTAAGCAATAACCATCTGAACTATTGCTGTTAATATCTGTGTGACAATTGTAGCCGTGGCAGCACCTACAACTTCCATTTTATTAATTAAAATCAAGTTCAATACAACATTTAAAGCAACACCTCCAAAAGCCATTAAATTTAACGCTTTCAAACTTCCATTAGCCGTTAATAGTGTTCCAAAAATATAGCTCAATGAAATAGGTATAAAACATAGAATTATCAAACCAAAAGTTGTTGAAGAAACAGTTTCAGCATCCGGATATCTCCAATTCATTACTACGCCACTGTTCCAAAACAGAATTAGCGCCGTTACCACACTTGCAGACATTAATAACTTGAATGCCAATTCAACCATAGGTTGCAAAGACACTTTTTCTTTTATCATTCTAGCAAAAATTGGCAACAGTAAACCTGCAAACAACAAGGCAAACATGTTAACTGCATCTAACAGTCTAAAACCTTGAGCATAAATCCCGGCTTGTTTTTTCCCATCTTCCAATATTCTTTCCAACATAACAGCATCAATTCTGCTGTACATCATCATTAATAAGATTAATAATGCATAAGGAAAACTTTGACGAATAATGGCCATTGAAAAGGTACGCTTCATTGTGAATTGAATCTGCCCTATTCTATTCCCCAATAATCCAACAGCTATGATTGCAGCAATTGCATATGCTAATGTTTGTGCGTAGATAAACCATTCAATTTGAAATTCGCCTTTGAAAAAGTTGGTCCACAGTAAAACAGAACAAAAAACAATCAATAGTAACCTATCAAGAACCGAAATAAACGCATCCGTTTTAAACATCATTAATCCGTTAAAATTAGATCTGGCAAATTGAATTAAAGCCACTAAGAATTGATTAATCATCAGCATACTCAGTAAATAAAACTGATAGTTATTATAGCCGACAAACAAGCCCATTAATAATGTAAATGTGGCATATAGAATAAACAATGCCATCCGCAAAGACAAAATTTTATAGAAATGTTTTTGCAGCAGTTGAGGATGTTGTGCAATGTTTCTAGTATTGTAATTTGTAATTCCAAGATCAAGTAAAATATTGAGTAGAAAAGAAAAATTTAATAGCGAAAAATAATTTCCATACACTTCTTCTCCAACCCTATTTTGAACTTCTGCATCTATACCAATAATATAAAATGG
Organism: Paracrocinitomix mangrovi; assembly: GCF_019740355.2. Lineage (GTDB taxonomy): Bacteria > Bacteroidota > Bacteroidia > Flavobacteriales_D > Crocinitomicaceae > Paracrocinitomix > Paracrocinitomix mangrovi. Next base: position 1,171,373 of record NZ_CP091819.1, read on the forward strand.
CTTTACTAAAAAGTTTAGTAAAACAATAAGAATTAAACTGGTAAGAAATTTGCGTTGCATAATCTAGATATCCTTGTTACATACGCATTTCATAGCTTTTTGTTTTAAAATCTTATTATTAGATTAGAGAATTCAAAAAGCCCTGTTAAACTGCAGTTTTGAAGGAATAATATGAATTGAAATGAAAAAATCTATTTTCTTGTTTTTTTTAGCTGTATTTGCAATGAGTTATGCATCAGTTTCTTATGCTGACTCTCCATTAACTTCAACACCTTTTTGGCAAGCCTATGAGGATGTTAAAGAAGTAAAACATGCCAAGGAAAATGGTCTGGATAAAAAAGCATTAAAGTGGATTTTAAGTGACAAAATTGGCTGTGATGTCAAATTGGCAATGATAAATTCATTTGGTTGGGAATCCGGTTATACCCAAAAATTTGAAGACGCATTGATAGAGAATCGTGAAGGGTTAACCAAAGATGTTTTCAAATACTTAAAAAGTGAAGGTGAAGACATGCCTGAAGAAACTGAACAAACAAGATTACTAACTACAGATGATCTAGTATGCTGGTCATATTTAAGGGCAATGGATAATTACAACACTCCGCAATATTCTATGAAAGGGGCTTTTATTGCATATTGGAGAGATTCAAAAAACATGGCTTCAGGAGTGGTTTGGTGTCTGGTAGTTTCACAGATGCATCTTTTTGGTGATTGGTGTCAGATTTATGAAAGTGGACAAACTTTTATCAAAAATGCCAAGTATGAAAATAACCTCTTAAAGGATGAGGCTGTGACGATTATCATGGAGTATCTTAATCTTTACGAACAAGATTGCGAATAAAAAACAAAAAAACCAGACACTTAATGTATCTGGTTTCTAGTGGCGCGGGGGAGATTTGAACTCCCGACCTCAGGGTTATGAATCCTGCGCTCTAACCAACTGAGCTACCGCGCCGGCAATTTTCAATTGGGGTGCAAATATAAATTATTTTTGGTAATTGAAATACAAATTAATTAATTCTATTTTTTGAAATGAACTAGTTGTATTCTCTATAAGATGCAAAAGATAGAATTTCAGATTTTTACAACATTTCTCAAAACCGAGAATTTCGTTATTCATTATAAGAAACCTGCATCACTGCATAAATAATGACTTTGCTCTCCACTTTTTTTAACTGAATAGATACTCCTCCATAAAGGAAAAATTCTCCCATTAAAAGTTTTTCATGACCGGGAGATTTAATCCATTTTTTAAAAACAACTTTTACCAATTCATCATAGGTAAAGCCATTTTTAATCTCATTTATTTGAATACATTCTCCACTTTGAGTATCCGAATAAGTCAGCTTATCTGAAGATTTGATTTCGCCGGCATGCACATTACTCGCCTTTGATAAACGCTCACTCTTAAAGAGTTTTGGCATATTTCTATCCATTCGCTCTCTGTTCACTAAATTGAAAATCAAGCTATCCGCTAATTCTTCGTTGAAATTATCAACACTTACTGAATCTTTATGGGATTGAGAAAACACATTGAATTGCAATCCAATAAGCAACAATAGCAGAAGATATGATTTAGTTTTAAACATGAAATAAGTGTTGCAATTTACGTGCCTTTACGATTTAAACGTCAAAATTGTACAAAAGAACCCTATTTTAGCAAAAAATTATTGAAATGAGTGTACTAAGTACTTTACAAGAAAGAAGCGGAAATTGCTGCGAATTGTGCAATTCAACAGAAAACCTAAATGTTTATATCGTTCCGCCTAAAATTGATGAAACGGTAGACAATTGTGCTTATATCTGTGAAGTATGTCAATCTCAAATTGAAAATCCTGATAATGCAGATTCTAATCATTGGAGATGTTTAAATGACTCCATGTGGAATGAGAATGCAGCTGTTAAGGTACTTGCGTATCGCATGTTGTTCAATTTAAAAAGTGAGGGATGGCCGCAAGATTTACTTGATATGATGTACATGGAAGATGAGGATTTAAAGTGGGCAAAAGAAACATTACTTGCTGAAGGAGAAACAGCTGTTATTCATAAAGACAGTAATGGAGTTACCCTGGCTGCAGGAGACTCGGTTGTTTTGATTAAAGATTTAGATGTTAAAGGTGCTGGATTTACAGCAAAAAGAGGAACTGCAGTGAGAAACATCAATTTAGTACAGGATAATGCTGAACATATTGAAGGTAGAGTAAATGGTCAGCAGATTGTAATTCTTACCAAATACGTTAAGAAGTCTTAGGTTTTCTTGGATATTTTAAATCCAACATCACTATAAAAGCCGTGAATCCCCAAACCGGAACTGTGGCTTTGTCTGTATCCAGATAGTTGTTCAATATTCCATGTGAGAAATAGGTAACTAAACCTAAAAAAACGCACATTAAAAGCACCTTCATATCTCCATCTGGCATTCGAATGTACAAGGCTATTGCGGTATAACAGATGTAGATAACCAATAAAATCATTAACAGCATTCCGGGTAATCCTTGTTCTGACAAAGGCCCTAAATACTCTGAATGCGCATTCCCTCTATCTCCTGAATTTGTAGAGATTATTGACATTCCTGAAGACAATTGAAAAGGAGCATAAACCATGGCATAAGTTCCGGGTCCCCATCCCAATACCGGTCTTTCTTGCCACATTCTAATTGCACTTCCCCAACGATTTAGACGTTCCAAATTTGAAGCATCTGTTGTCACATTGGCCATAGATTCCAGACGCTCATTCATATCTTCTGTAGCATGTTCTGATCTATTTTTTTCTAAAGCATGATTAATTGATGTCCAGTTTGCTGCTATATAAATGATGACACCTACCCCAAGCATTGCCAGGTACTTGAAATTTACTTTAAACTTTATCAGCATGTAAACAATCAATGCTCCAAATAAAGACATCCATGCTGCCCTTGTGTATGACATGATGATCGCAAACCCAAATAAGAGGATTAAAAAGATCATCAACAATCTAATTAAAGGTTGATCTTTCTTGATGTAAAATATCCCAAAAAACAAAGGATAAACCAGGGCTAAGATGGCTCCATATGAAGTATGATCTTTAAAAAATGGCCACATTACCCAGTGCCCAGTTTCTTCATCAAATCCATTAGCAGCATGGTTGACCAAGGTATACATAGCAACTACTGACATGGATGCAATGAACAATCCAATAAACCATTCAATACGCTTCTCTTGCTTGAAGAAGTAGTATCCGTAAAAATAGATTGGAACAATGAACCACAACTTAGTTAAAAAGAATTTTAACGACACCAGAGGCATCTCACTGGTAATAGTGGTCAACAAAATCCAACATAGCTGAATGATAAAAATGATGGTAATTGGGTGTTTCAAAAAGGCCGTTTCAAATTGATTTTTTCTTACCTGATTAAAACCAATTAACAATAACATCCCAAATAATAAGGGTTCTGTAGGTACAAATAAACCAATATCTCCTCCAACAAACTCTTCAATATTGACAGATAATGGGGTAAATAAAACAATGAAATAAAATAGCTTATCAAAATGGTACAAGGCTGTATACACCAAAAGTAGTGCAATAGGCACAGCATTCAACACGTACTCTCCTTTATAGGTTAGATACATATTGGCTAACATAAAAACTGTCGCCAAAAGGTAAATACTGTATTTGTTCAATGATTTTACCAAAGCTGTATGGCTTTATTGAACCTTTGCTTTGATCTGCTTAATACGCTCAATAGCCAACAATCCAAAAACGGCGAAAAGAAAAGCAGAAATAGTTGAAAAGACTACAATCACAGCTCTTTTAGGCTTCGCTTTTTTATCCGGTACCTCAGCCATTGAATGACGTATTGTTTGCTGAATATTAGTGTTGGCATACTGTGTTGCCTGGTCATTTACATCTAAAATATTAGAATATCTCAAACTAAAAAACTCAGATAAATTTGAATACAAATCATAGTCTGCTCCATACTTTTTTGATGCAGCTTTCTCTTTCATCAACTCAGCTACTAAAGCCTTGTCTCCTGATCTTTTTGCCTCTAAAATATCCGCATTTAAATTAGCTCTCGCATCAATTCCAACAACACCAGAATCACTTAAAGCCTTCAATCTGTCTGAATAATCACCCATCTCTGTTTTTATCAACTCAACTTCATGTTGAACAGCCCACATAGGACCAACAGAACGCTCTCTGATCATTCGGTTCATAACAGTATCCACTAACCTAACAATGTCATTTGCCATATCAGCTGCTACTTCAGGTTCCTTGTCAAATACATCAATTGTAATTGAGTTATATCTTGTTCTGTTGAATTGTACATTATTTTCATAAGCTTTCTGAAACTTAGCTCTTGATTGACTCGCTCCGGAATCAATGTCATAATGCTCGTACAACTTATATTTAATAGTTAAGCTATCTCTAATTTCAGGTGAGATCAATACTTGCAATAATCTCTCAGCATCTGCTTCATCTCCAAATTCAACCACTGAATTTCTGGCAGTACCTTGAAAATCTACTGAATTTGATCTGGTAGGAAAGACAGTTGCTGTTGCCTTGTAATAAGGTGTCATCATCAAGGAAACCGTTACTGACAATACGATTGCGGCAACAGTGATAATGATAATGGGTTTGCGTTTTTTCCAAAGAAACGTCAATAGTTCTTCAGAATTAAAATTAGGCTCTTTGCTCATGGTTTTGTAATTATCGCACAAATGTAATTAATTCAGTCAGGACTTCAATCCTGAAAGCAATTAGGCTAACGCTTAATTTTCAATTTTCGTATTTTGCATCACTATTTTGTCAAGATGAAAAGATTATTAGGATTTGGTATAGTTGCTACTACCGCTATTACAATCACCATTTTAACTCAATCTGAAAACAGTTTTGAGTCTTTGAATACTAAAAATTCAACCCAAAAACGCATTCCTATTCCTACCCAGGTCAATGAAAAAATGGCCAATGAAAAAGAGTATGAAGAACAGAAAGAGCAATATTGGGATATTATCCATGGTGGAGCAGAAACAAACTGGAGAGCCATCAATGAAGAAATTTTCAGACAAAAAATTCAAGCGAGAATTGAAAGAAAAGGATTAAAAGCAGTAAGTAGTTACGCCAATGGATCTCTTGCAGGAGAATGGTTTGAGAGAGGATCAACCAATCAAGCAGGAAATGTGCGCATAACCACTTTTGACGAGCAAACAAATGCCATCTATGCAATAGGTGATGGTGGTATTTTATTCAAAGGAGATATCAACGGTGGAGCTTGGGAATCCTTGAATGATCATTATTTGTTGGGAACAGATGTGCTTGAATGTATTAGGTTGCAAGATGGTACCTTAAGGATTTTAGCAGCTATTGGAAATGGTGTTTATTATTCTGATGACGAAGGTTCAACTTGGACAGCTGCAACAGGATTTATTGGGAGTACTTGGGATGGATCTTCAATTGACTTAATTGAATTAAATGATGCTGATAGTACAATCGTATTCCTGTACACTTACAAATCAGTTGCCGGAAACAATCAAAATAAATTGGCTTATTCAAAGGATCATGGGCAGTCATTTATAATAGAACATATTTTCAACTCTAGTAGTCCAAACTTTGCTTCAATGGCAAGTATTTATAACTCAAATACCGCTTATATCTTGGATAATGATGATGATGTTTGGGTTTTTCAGGATGACAGCTTATTTCAAATTGCAGATGCTTTAGCTTTGCAAGGGGGAGCACAATGTCAACTAGAAATTACTACTTCTGTTACAGATACAATCATGTATGTTTTAATGGATCAACATATCCTTTATAAATCAAATGATGGTGGATTTTCCTTTAATCAATTGGCAGACCTTCCGGTTCCGTCGTGGGAAGTTGGAATTGGAACCAGTATTGATAATCCGGATGCTGTTTACTTTGGTGAAGTTGAACTTTACAGATCAATAAATGGAGGAAATAACTTTAATAAAGTAAATGATTGGTGGGAGTATTATGGAGATCCGGTGAATTACATTCATGCAGATATTATGCATATTCAATCGTACAAAACAAGTACTGGAACAGAGTTTACTTTGATTCCTAATCACGGAGGATTGAGTATTTCTTATGACAATCTCTCTACTACTGAAAACATAGGAATGGTAGACTTGAATGTAGGACAGTTTTATGATGTTGCAACCAGTCCGGTTAACAGTGCATTTATTTTAGGCGGAACTCAAGATCAAGGATTTCAAAGAACAGGTTTAGCATCAATTCCTGGAAAAGTTCAATTTGAGCAAATCATTTCAGGAGATTACGGTCAACAGCAATTTTCAAACAATGGTCAAGCTATCTGGACCCAATATCCCGGAGCTGATTTCTCTTATTATGGAAATGCCATTTTAGATAATGGAGCAGATTATTGGTATCAGGTTGATGGATCTGATTTACCTAATGCCGGTTGGATTGTGCCCACTGCTTCGGCTCCAAATGCTTCAGATGACTACATTTTAGTAGGTGGAGGAAACATAAACGGAGGTTCTGGATCATACTTGATTAAACTTCAAAATATCGGTTCTACTGCAGTTCCAACTCAATACAATTTTGATTTTATTGCTGCTTCAGGTCAACCCGGCAAACCTATTTCAGCAGTGGAAACGACACCTTTAAATCCATCTCAGTGGTATGTTTCCACTGAAAATGGAAAATTCTTCCATTCAGAGGATGCCGGTTCAAGTTGGACACAAACTACAGAAGCTGGTGGACCGGGAAATGATTGGATTTACAGTTCAGATATTTATGCATCCAGATTAACTCATGGATTGGTGTTTTTAGGAGGGACCAACTATTTTTCATCATGTGTTTACATGTCTATAGACAGTGGGCAAACTTTTGTCCCATTGAACAATGGTGACTTACCAAATGCAACTTGCTATGAGCTGTGCATGGATCCTGAAGAGAACTTTTTATTTGCAGCAACAGATGCCGGGCCGTATGTATATGATATGAATCAAGAAGAATGGTTTGATTTAAGTGGTGATGTAGCTCCTATTCAATATTACATTAGCTGTGAATACATTGCTTCGCAAGACATTGTGAGATTTGCTACCTGGGGACGTGGTATTTGGGATTTTTACATGGCAGATGTAACAGGAACGGAGGAGATGGCTACTTATGACATCAATAAAATTTATCCGAATCCAAATAACGGTCAATTCAATATCAATTCAGAAAATGGTGCATTGCTAAAAGTATTTGACCTCAACGGTAAGCAGCTTGCAAACCTAGCTTTGCTCCCAGGAATTAATCCAATTAACTTAAGTCACCTTTCAAGTGGCACCTATGTTTTGGTGAGCATGGATCAAAATGGAATCATGAGAAAAGACAAACTTGTTATTAGAAAATAAGTATCTTAACTCTTGTGAAACCCAAAGCTTTACTCATACTCATCTTTACTTATGTAGGATTTGCCTATGGGCAAATGAAATTTGATAAGTGCCTAAAAAAACTTGGATTAACTAAAGAATCTGTAGTTTACACAGATGAGAACGTGATATTATTTCCAAGAGGTTTTGTCTATAATCTAAGTGATAAGGACTCACTTACATATTTAGGTTGTCTTTCTTCTGATCAAGAAGATTTTGAAAATGCCATTGAGAATACATCTCACAAACAAAATATTGGCAGAAAAATTATTCGTCAGGGTTATGGAGTAAATGACACCATTGCTGTCGAATCCTGGGAACAAAAAGTAAAGCACTTTAAGTATGCCGATAAGAGCATATCCTTCATGATAGAGAAAGATGTGAAATTTGTTTTGGTTTATTACTGGTCAAAAGATGTTTTAGATAGGAGCATTCTCAAGAACTACTATTTCTTTATAAAATATGCTGAAGAACATCTTGATTTAAAGATCAAGGTTTTACCTGTTTGCACAGACCCTGTTGTCAATTCATAAATATTCTTAATTCTCTAGACTATTAAAGGCAATTTGTAATACATTACATGTGGCGGGTTTATATTTACGACAACCAAAAACCCAAATCATGAAAACCCAATTTATTTTCTTGTTAAGTGTTTTGCTTTTAGCCACCGCCTGTGCAGATAAAGAAAAAAGAGAAATTCAAACTTACGACGAAGCAACAGGGCAACACGAAATTTTAACAAAAAAAGGTATTGACAGTGTACTTAATTCATTGGATGAAATTACCTATGCTGATTTGGATGATGACTATCTAAATTTTTCAGATCCCGATAGAAAATTTGAAAAGCAACTCCGCAACAAGAAATACAAAGTCATCAGAGGAAGAGATGTTTACAAAATCATAGTGGGAAAATATCGCATCAATGATTTTATCGCTCCTGACAAATACAAAATTGGTAATAGAGATAATCTAGACGCGAATACTAAAATATACTGGTTGTATGACAAAGATGTATTGTACATGCTTTTAGAGTTTATAGAAAAACTGGAAGAAAAAGGCTATGATAAATATGGATTTGAAGTAAGAGAAAGTCATAGACATCCATTGTGTAACAAAGTGCGTGGTGGAGCAAGTAAAAGTCAACACATTAATGGCAAAGCGATAGACCTGGTGATAAGAGACATAGACAAAAGTGGTCATTGGGATCAGGAAGATAAAGCCATTTGTTTAGATATTTTGGAACCACTTATCGGTTCAAGAGGAGGGATTGGAAAATATCCGGGAACACAAACTATTCATATTGATTCAAGAGGCTATGCTGCCAGATGGGATTCGTATTAACTTTTGAAAAATAGGCTTAGTACAGTAATATCGTCCAACTGAGGGTTATCCCCCTTCCATTCTGCAAATGCATTTTCAATTGTTTTAGAAGATGGATTATCAACTTTGGCTAATATTTCAACGAATCTGGTTTTGCCCAACTTTTCGTTGTGCTCTCCTCCAAATTGATCTTCAAAACCATCTGAACTCATAAATATTGCTTCCACTCCTTCTAAACTTATCTTTTCTTCATTAAAATGAGGAAGTCTAGATCGCTTTTTCACATATCCACCTATTGATCTGAAAACACTTTTTAGCTCAACTATTTCTCCCTTTTTAACATACAGACTTTGGTTAGCACTGCTAAAAGTGAGTTCATTTTTTATATGGTCAATTCTTACAATTGACATATCCATCCCGTCATCAGAAGCATGTTCGTTGTGTTGTTTCAAGAATTGAATTACGCCTTCATCCATTTTCTCCAGCACTTTTGAAAGTTGAGATTCTTTTTGTTCAACTATAATATCTTTTAAAAGATTGAATCCAATCAAACTCATAAAAGCGCCGGGCACTCCATGTCCGGTACAATCAGACAAAACCAAATAAGAAATATTATTCTCATGATAAAACCAATAAAAATCTCCACTTACAATGTCTTTTGGTAAATAGAATTTGGAGAAACCAGGTAAATGTTCTTTAATGTTATTGTCATTCGGTAGAATAGAGTTTTGAATATGTTTGGCATACCTAATTGAGTCTATTATTTTATTTCGGTGCTTTTCAACTTCCTGTTTTTGAATTTCAATGATTTGTTTTTGCTTTTGAGAATCTTTAAATCGCTTAATCATTAAGGCTAAAAACAGTATCAATCCAAATGACCCAACACTAAAAAAGATGATAATATTTCGTTTGTTCTGCGCTTCTTGCTCTGCTAATAATCTTTGTTGATTTTCAATTTCTTTTGCTCTTTTCTGCTCCATGTTGATTTGTGCATTTGCATACCCAACTCCGGCATCTCTAAGACTTGAAATTTCTTCTTTATGAGCCTTTTCTTTCTTTTCAATGTAGTTATTATAGGTTTCTGAAGCCTTTTTGTATAATCCAAGATTTAAATAAGCATCAGCAGCCATTTTATCAAACATCAGATCGTAGTATGAATGGATATTCAAAGAATCTATGCTTCTGATATACTCGATTAGGTCAACACTTTTTTGATCCATTCCCAGTTTTTGATAAGTCAACAAGGCATAAGGCTGATTGGTAATAGTAGTTAATTGACCATCCGGCAATTGGAATTTTTGAGCACCTTCAATTGGCTTTAAACCGTTTGAATGCTTTATCATTTCATCTAAATAAAATAAGGCACTATCTCTTTCTTCAAGAGCACTATAATTTAAAACGACCTGTTCTAAAAATCTTGCTTTGTAATTCGGATTCTCTGAAAACACCTCATTAGCACAATGTTTTGTAAGGATTAAAGCTTCTTCTCTTTTACCCGAACGAGCCAGTGAAAAACTGTAAATGATTGCTGCTTCGCCAAAAACTGAATTATCTCCTTCGGGGGCATTTTCATAAACTATTTTATTGTAAAAAACTGCCGAATCCTGATAATTTCTGAATTCCTCTTGTTGTCCAATATTGGTGTAAAACCAGCCCGCAAACTTATATGATTGGATCAGAAGGCTGGAATCACTACTTTCTTCACCATTTCCAATTCTGTTTTTACAAGTTTCTATAACCAGGTCATATAGGCCGTTTTCATAATACAAGTTACTTAAGGCCATGTAAACCACATCCTTTTTCTTGTAATCTCCAATTTGCGTTGCTATATCCAGACACTCTAAATAAACCATGTTAGCACCACCCACATTTTGTCTTACAGATTGAAAACCTGCCAATAAATTCAGCCAGAAATATTTTGATTCCTTGTTCTTAACTTTTTTTGATTTCTCTTCGATTAATGAAGCAAAATAATCACTCTCTTCATCAGTATATCCGGCCCAATTACTTCTGCTTGTTCTAATTATTGAATCGCATTTAGCTTTTGATGTTATGGCAGGATAATCAATGAAATAAACAATAGACTCGAACTTAGAAGCGAGTGAATCTTTTTCCTGAGCCATACAGTTAAAAGCCAGGCCAAACATTGCCAATAACAGTAATGTGTACTTCATTAAATAATCATGGGAGATTGACTCATAAATTCAAGCAATCCAATTTCAAAATCTAATTACTTGAGGCTCAATAGTGAAAAAATACAAATTATTTTAGATAAATAGTGCAATGACTTGAATTAAATGATTTAGATGGCATTCAAACTGACAATTTTAGCCCTAAAATGATAAATAGTATATTTGTGTAAACCCAGAAATCTCACCAAATGGACGAAAAGAAAAGCCTTATCTCTCAATTAATAGAATTATCAAAAGTTGACGGATATGTGGATGAAATGGAATCAGGATTAATTAAAACCATGGGCAACATGATAGGATTATCAGATGATGAAATCCTGGCATTATTTGAAAAACCGGCTCCTTTTAATCCCCCAACTTCACATATTGAACGAATAATTCAATTTCATAGATTGGTTTTATTGATGAATGTTGACGGGGAAATAAGTCCAAATGAATTGCAAATGATCAAATTATCCGGAATCAAACTTGGGTTGGATGAAGATGCAATTAAAGAGGTTTTAAATCGAATGCATGATTATCCAAACAATGTTATTCCACCTGATGAATTGATTCGCATTTTCACTAAAAACATGAATTAATTTTGAAGCTAATTGCTCAACACCAAGTTCCTGAATTAGTAGATCCAATTAGAATTTACGATTACGTAAACGGGCTGTTTGATCAATTACCCAGTAGAAAAAGCGTCAAAAAGGCCATTGATAAAGGGGAAATTAAACTCAATGGAGAAAATACACAAACCGGTTGGTGGTTAAAAGGTGGAGAATTAATTGAACTAATTGATTTAGAAGTTACTCCTCCAAAACCATATCACCTTAAGCTAAGGGTACTTTTTGAAGACCAATATCTTGCTGTTATTTTTAAGCCTGCAGGTTTATTAAGCAGTGGAAATGCCTTTAAAACAGTTACTAATGCTCTTCTTTATAACCTTGAAAAATCTAATGCTTCAGATGCTTTGCCATGGCCATTAGTAGTACACCGACTTGATCAGCAAACATCAGGATTATTAATCGTTGCAAAATCAAAAACTGCCAGAATTCAACTCGGAAAAGAATTTGAATCAGGTAATATTGGTAAAACATATCACGCAGTTGTTTTAGGCAAACCAGAAGCTTCTGGATTAATAGATTCAGACATTGATGGAAAATCAGCTAAAACTGCATTTGAAACACTCAAAACTGTACCTAGTGTCAGATCTTCAAATTTAAGTTTGGTGAAACTCAATCCTCAAACAGGAAGAAAACATCAATTACGCATTCACCTTAGTGAAATGGGGCATGCAATTCTTGGAGATCCATTGTATAGTCCAAAAGAATTACAGCTAAAAAACAAAGGCCTTTTTCTGTGTGCAACGGACTTAAAATTTACACACCCAATTACACAAAATTTGATCTCAATTTCATGTGAAATTCCTAAAAAATTTGGCAAAAGAATGGAATCTGAAAAAAATCGTTGGTTGAAGTATAATTAAGACTAATTCTACATAGACATAATATCTAGTTTAATCTTGTTTAAACATACTTTTATCTAAAATTCTGAAAATATGTAATTTAAGTCACATTAAAACGTCTACATAAATGTTAAGTTTGTATAAGCAAAATGAATGATCATGGCACGTAAAAAGTCAAATGAAAAAGTAGAGAAAATAATTAATGAAATAAAAAACTCTAAGCCAAAGTTCAAATTGCAGTTGGATAGTAAAACTACTATCACTTTGAAGACGCAAGAACAGCTAAAAAAATGGATGGAATTATATCCTAAAGCACAGTTAATTTCATAATTTAATTCTTAATTAGTTTTATCCCGGTGAGCTTACGGCAGCCGGGATTTTTTTTGTCTAAAATCAGGCAGATTACAAATCAAAATAGTACTTTCGGCAAGTGGTAGAAATAGGAAAAATAAATACACTTAAGGTTGTTAAAGAGGTAGACTTTGGACTTTATCTTGATGGAGGTGAAGATGGAGAGATCTTGTTACCTAAAAGATATGTAGAAGAAGGAACAGAAGTAGATCACTTTATTGATGTATTTATTTATGTTGATTCTGAAGACAGATTAATTGCTACAACAGAAGAGCCTTTGGCTGAAGTAGACCAGTTCGCTTACTTAAAAGCAGTTCAGCTTACAAAAGTTGGTGCTTTTTTGGATTGGGGATTAATGAAAGATTTATTGGTTCCTTTCAACGAACAAAGAGAGGAAATGCGAGAAGGACAATATTATCTTGTTTATGTTTATTTGGACGAAGAGACAGATAGAATTGTAGCATCTTCAAAGGTTAATAGATACTTAAATAATGTTCCCGTAGATTACGAAGAAGGCCAGGAAGTTGATCTAATTGTGATGAACAAAACTGATTTAGGCGTAAATGTTATCATCAACAATTTGCATACAGGATTGATTTATGAGAACGAAATCTTTCAGGTATTACAACCGGGAGAGCATCTGAAAGGATTTATTAAAAAATTAAGAGAAGACGATAAGATTGATGTTGCACTTCAACCTTCGGGCTATGAGCACATCACTGGTGTGGCAGGTGATATCCTAAGAAAATTGCAAAAAGCAGGTGGATATATAGAAGCTCATGATAAATCTTCACCTGAAACCATTAAACACATGTTTGGTATTTCTAAAAAAGTCTTTAAAAAAGCAATAGGAGCATTATACAAAGACAGACTTATTTCAATTGATGAAAAAGGAATTAGGTTGAAAAACTAGTACGTTCTTACATTCTCATCAGATTCCAGGATCTTTTTCACTTCATTGAATTCAGGAACCAAAGTTCCTTCATAGTAAAGTAGTTTTATTTGAGAAGATAGTTCCTTAGCTTGTTTTATAGCTTCCATGTGGGCGCCGCTATGAGCAAACTGTTTCATACTATCAATGTCTTCCCAAACAGTAATGACGTAGAACTTTTTAATGCTTCCACCACTTAATTTTACGTCTAATACACCTTTTGAAGCTTTTGCTTGCTCCTCAATGCGTTTAGACATTCTTAAAAACCTGAAAAGTTTTGACGTTTTCTCTAACTCGAATTTGCCCAAAGAAATAATCATAGATAACTATTCACAGAAACAGGCATCACTCCCCTTCCCTCCTTTTTCAATCAGGGTACCGTTTTCATCATATTTATAAGAAACTTCCTCTTTCTTGAATTCAATGTAATAATTTGAAGGAGCATAATAACTGAAGCCACAAAGGCACTCATAAGCAGGTTTAATGATTTCCGTTCCATCTGTTTTTATCAAACCATACTTACCATACTTAAGTACAATGTATGATCTGAACTCAGGATTTCCTTTAATTCTAGGACCATCCATTATTGTACTGTAAACAGGTTGAATAATCACTTTATAGTTTTCATCCATTATTCCCCATTTGCCTTTCACTTTATAGAAATATAAATCTCCCTTTCTTTCAAATGAATCATATCTAGGACCTATTTGTTGTAGATTTCTATCCAAGAAATAAACATAATCCTCTGTCATTACAAAATTGGAATCTGTCAAAACTTTAGGAACCGACTCATACTTAAAGGCCAAGGTAGTTTGCCCATGTATGTTGATATACCCTCTTTTCAAATAGTCATTCATTGCATAAATGTGATCTTCATCTTCAATCACATAATTCAATAATTTCCATTTGAACGGTATTACAACTTTTCCTTTGTAATTAACCACTCCAAATAAACTACCAGCTTCATTTTTGCGGCATGTTAAATATCCTAAAGTGGAAAAAATAAACTCTTCTCCTTTGTGATGAGGACCAATGTATTCAAAAGGCATCAAGGTTTTCATGTCTGACCCTAAAATCCCCCAGCTCAAACTATCTTCAGTAGCAAGAAATGAGCCTTTGTGCACATCTTCTACGATATACTTTGTTTTTTGCGCTCCGGTTGAATCTAAAACAGATAAATAACTATTAGGTGTGTCATCCCATTCAAAGTTTTTATAACTGAAATTTTTAAGGATTACTTTTCCTGAATCTGTGTATAAGGTTGGATAAGCTGAATTAAAGTCATGCACTACATTCCCTTTTTTATCAATTGCTCCCCATTTGCCATCTTTCTCTACCGGTAATGGATACACAATTGGTTCTATAGAAATGATTGTATCTGTTCCCTTCTTGTATTTTGGATATCCCCATACTTTATCAAAAGTGAGTACGCCCGCTAATGTATTTTCTTCACAACAAAAAAATGAAACTTTATCTCCACTTGGAGTAAATTTTTGCGCCTTTAAAGACAGTTGTATTAATACAAATACTATGAATAATAAATACCTCATTATAAATATTATACCTTTCTTTTATCGTTTGGTTTCAAGGTAAGATTGCAAAATAATTGTCGCACTAATCTCATCTACCAATGCTTTATTTTGTCTTTGTTTCTTTTTTAACCCTGAATCAATCATGGTTTGAAAGGCCATTTTAGATGTAAACCTCTCATCTACCATGTGCACAGGTAGACCAAAAGTTGTGCCTAACTTATCCTTTAATTTTCTAACATCTTCAGAGCTGTGTGTATCTGTTCCGTCTAACTTTTTTGGTTCTCCTAAAACAATACTCTCCACTTGATTTTTACTCAAGTAATCTTTTAAAAAATCAAAAAGTTGTTTGGTATCTACCGTAGTTAAGCCTGAAGCTATGATTTGCAATTCGTCTGTTGCAGCAATTCCAGTTCTTTTTTTACCGTAGTCAAGTGCAATAATCTTAGCCATTACTCCACCTTTTTTCCAAAGAATTCTACAACTGCAATTAATCCTCCAATTCCCAGAATAAAAGCCAAAATTGGTGGCATACCTAAAGCTGTAGAAAGTGTTCCTAATACAACGGAAACACCTCCAACAGTAAGGGCATAAGGAATCTGAGTTCGAACGTGATCAATATGGTTACACCCACTGGCCAAAGAAGATAAAATGGTTGTATCAGATATCGGCGAACAATGATCTCCTAAAACTGCTCCTGCCAGCACAGCACTTACCGTATTATAAAAAATTGGCAATGCATCTGCGTCACCTAACTCACCCGAACTTATTACCCAAGCTGCAGGCAAAATTAAAGGATATACCAATGCCATTGTCGACCATGAAGACCCGGTTGAAAAGGCTACAACAGCTGCTAAAATAAACGTCAAGGCCGGAATCAACCAATAAGCAATATCAGCTGCTTTCATTACACGGTACAAAAATTCTGCTGTATGCATTTCTTCTGTTACCATGGCCAAAGCCCAGGCCAAAACCAAGATAAGTAATGCAGGAACCATTGTCTTAAATCCGGCAATAGTTGTGTCCACTGTTTTTTGTAAAGTCAAAATCTTTTGTCCAATAGTCAACATCATGGCAGCAAATAAAGATGCCAAAGAAGCCCAAAGCAATGCAACATAAGAATCGGCTTCACCAATTAAAGTTCCTAATTTTCTAGTAAAAGAATCAATAGAAGGATCAATTACATGCATATTACCCCAAATCTCACTCCAGCTTCCTACTGCAGCACTTTCATCAATAGATGAGATTGTAGACTGTAAAGAATCAAAACCTGTAATCACAAGTCCAATTAAAGTTCCGAATACTATAATAACTACCGGAATCACTGCATTAAAAGCACGATATCTAATCCCTTCTACAGGTGCAACATCTTCCAATTCTGTTAAATCTCCGGTATTTTCTTCAGGATTAATAGTCTCACCTGCTCTGGCTCTTTTTTCTGCTTTGTACATTGAACCAAAATCTCTTTTTCTGTAAACCAAGTAGAAAATGAAGAACAATGTTAAAATTGGATAAAATGAATAAGCCAAACTATTCAAGAAGATGGAGTATACACCTTCTGAAATTTGTGTCCCATCACTGTTAATGTTATCTAATCCTTTACCGATATATCCTAACTCAGCCCCAATCCAGGTAGTTACAAATGCTATAGCAGAAACCGGTGCAGCAGTAGAATCAACAATGTAAGCCAGTTTCTCTCTGGATACTTTTAATTTATCTGTAATTGGTCGCATGGTATTTCCAACTACCAACGTATTGGCATAATCATCAAAAAAGATGGCTATTCCTAAAAACCAGGTAGCCAATTGTCCATTTCGTGCATTGTTGGCGAATCGGGCAATAGAATTCACGATTCCTTGCATTCCACCATTCTTTGAAATAAGGGCTACAATACCACCAATTATTGTTGAGAACAGTATAACTGAGAGGTGTCCGGTATCGTGCATTGCACCAATTAAATAAGTTTCTATGATCTTGAAAAAACCGGTAAAAATCCCAATAAATCCTTCGGCATAAAATCCTAAAATAGCTCCACCAATAAAAATTCCGGATACCAATGAGAATACAACTTCCTTAAAAATTAGTGCCAATAAAATCGCTAACAAAGGAGGAATAATCGACATCCAAAGAGGGATCATTGAAGGCTTATTGTTTGATACAACAACTTCGTATCCCTCAATATTTATATCACCATCTTTATTGAAATAGGCTGTAAACCCAGATTCTTCAATATCAACGGTGTCTCTTTTTCCTTCATCATCAGTTCTGACATAAAAAGCCGGAAGCTCGCAAGTAGCTCTGTCTAAAGTAACATCTGTTCCTATGTCATCAAAGGCAATATCAGGAACTGTAACGTACAAGGTATCTCTTGAAAACCCGCTAAAGTTCAGGATTAAGAATGTAAATATGACAACTGCTCTTTTTAGCATTGTTCAAATTTACGTATTTGTTGTTGGATTGTTTCAAGCATTAAGACACAATACAATTAATGTCCCGCACTAAAAGCCGGCAAGAATATATTATTGATTGAATCTTTCATTTCAGGCTTCACGAAATGATTGTTAATCTCTTCTACATCTACCGGCTCATATTTATGACCGTCCCATTCATGTCTAATAGCCACCATACCAACATCCGGATCTTTATATCCGATCAACAATTCACTGTGACCATGCTCTGTAGTTCTCATTTCAATCATCCAACCTAAATATTGATTGGCTAATTTATATTCGTTATTGACGTTTTCTACAATGATAATTTGAGGAGTTGGTGCACCATACAATCCTTGACGCATTTCAACTATGAATCCTCCTTTATAATCCTGTAAAGGTTTATGATCAAAAACTCTAAAATATTCGTAAGTACAGGGCGCTAATTTACTTGTATCTGAAGTGGTACACATCTGCAATTTCTCCATGATATCAATACAAACCGGATCTAATTGAGGACGAACGGTGTCTATCAATATCACCTCTCTTACAAAAGGTTTTGGTTCTTCAAATTGAACTTTGTCAGTATTATCTTGATTTTCAGAATCTCCGCCACAAGCAACTAAAAATGCTGCTAGAAAGAAAAAGAATGTGTATTTAATCATTAAGATTTAAATTTTTTGATCTCTCCTCCAGTAGTTTTTTCTTTAAAATTAGCTTCATCACCATCATAGATGTATTTGATCACACCAGCGATAGTAACTTTAAGATCCATTTTTTCTTTTGCCCAGCAAGAAATTTCACCTCCAGAAGAAATTTTTGCAACTACTTCTTTAGCTTCTAATGCTTTAGCTGTGATAAATCCACCGGTAGCAACTTTTAAATTAACGTAATCAGCTTTACCTCTTAATTTGATATTACCATTTCCTGTTGCTGCAATTGATGCGTTCACGGTTTTGCAGTCTAACTCTGCAGAAATAATACCGTCAGTTGAACAGTTTAACTCAATTTCATTTCCAGTCAAAACATTTTCTACTTGAATCCAAGATCCTCCTTTAGCATCTATAGTAGAAAGTTCATTATACGTTACATAAATCTCCAACTCCAATTTTTTGAAAAGCGTCTTTTTGATATCCAAACTCAATTTCCCTCCTTTTACTTCCCATACAATTTGATTATCCTCTAACTCTGGCTCGTTATTAATAACCTTAATGTGGTTTTTATCTCCCTTCTTTAAAAAAAGTTTAAAATTTCCGTTTGATTCTACCGAAGTAAAGTCTGATAAATCTTCTTCTTTTTCTCCTGCGAAAGAGATGTTAATACATAAAACTAAGGCTAATAAAGTGTATAAATTTTTCATAGTGTTTAATTAGTTTGGAAATACATTTTTTGCCATTTCCATTGATAAATTGAATTCATTTGAATCAATATTCGTTCCAATATTATTTTGATTAAAATAAGACAACATGATTTCAGTTGGCATATTCCCTGTTAGATCATCTTTAGCCATTGGACATCCGCCAAAACCTTTGATTGCTCCATCAAATCTTCTACAACCTGCTTCATAGGCCGCAGAAACTTTTTCCATAACAGAATTTGGAGTACTGTGTAGATGCGCTCCTATTTCAGCATTAGGAAGCTCTTTCATCAATTCGGTAAACATTTTTGTGATGTTGTCTCTGTTAGAAACACCAATTGTGTCACCCAATGCCAAAATCTCAACTCCTAAATTTTTGTGCAATCTAGATCCCCAATAAGCTGCAATTTCAGTTTCCCAAGGATCTCCGTAAGGATTACCAAAAGCCATTGAAAGATATACAACCAGTTTTTTATTGTTCTGAACACACAATTCTTGAATGCCCTCTACTCTTGCAAAAGACTCTTCAATTGATGAGTTGGTGTTTCTTTTTTGAAAAGTTTCAGAAATTGAAAAAGGGAATCCCAGATAATCTATCTCTTCAAATTGACAAGCATCCTCGGCCCCTCTTTTATTTGCGACAATTGAAAGTAGTTTTGAATTGGTGTAAGACAGATTTAATTTTGATAAAACCTCTGCTGTGTCTCTCATTTGAGGAATAGCTTTAGGAGAAACAAAACTTCCAAAATCTATCGTATCAAAACCGGTTTTAAGCAATTGATTGATATACCCGGCTTTCACATCAGTGGGTATAAAATCGTGCAATCCTTGCATTGCATCTCTAGGACATTCAATCAATTTTAACATTATCGATTTCGGTTGATAATTGCTTTATTAATCTTTTTTACCAATTTGGGTCCTTCATAAATGAAGCCTGTATATACCTGAACTAAATCAGCTCCTGCATCCAGTTTCTCCATAGCATCATGTGCACTGTGAATTCCCCCTACTCCAATAATTGGAAAAGCTTTGTTTGACTTTTCCGCTAAATATCGAATCACATAAGTACTTCGATCTGTCAGTGGTTTACCACTCAATCCTCCTTTTCCTATTTGCTGGAGCTTGTCAGCTGAAGTTTGAAGATTATCTCTTGTTATAGTTGTATTGGTAGCAATTACACCATCAATACCACTTTTTTCAATCACTTCAATTACTTCATCTAACTGTCCATCATTTAAATCCGGAGCAATTTTAAGCAAGATAGGCTTTGGATTAGAATAAGTAGCATTTAATTGCTTTAATTCTGTCAACAAATCCTCCAAAAAGTCCTGATCCTGCAATTTCTTTACATCTCCAATATTTGGACAACTTACATTAACTACAAAATAGTCAACATATTCGTGCAGTTGCTTAAAATTAAAAATGTAATCTGCTTTTGCCTGACTGTTATCTGTGGCCGTATTCTTACCAATATTACCACCAATAGTCAACTTAGTTTTCTTGTTTTTCAATCTTCCGGCAATCACTTCGGCGCCATCATTATTGAAGCCCATTCTGTTGATTATTGCTTGATCTTTTTTAAGTCTGAACAATCTTGGTTTAGGATTTCCATTTTGTGGTTTAGGGGTAACTGTTCCTATTTCCACGAATCCAAATCCAAAATCTTCTAACTCGTCAAGTAAAAGCGCATTTTTATCAAACCCTGCGGCAATTCCTACGGGGTTTTTAAATTTTATTCCAAAGAGCTCTTTCTCAAGCGACTTATCATTTACACTGTAGATTAACCTTCTCCATGCTCCAACTCCGGGTATCTTACGACTTAATTTAATCGATTTGAAGGTAAAATGATGAACTGCTTCAGGATCAAAAAGAAATAAAATGGGTCGTAAAAAGAGTTTATACATCTAGTCGCATATCTTTCTACAAAAATAATAGTTCTCTTCACAAATTATGCATACACAATGATTTATTTTTCAACCATGTGTTAATTACGTTTAATTTCCTGAAATTCAATAATAAAAGCAATGATAGAACTAGTATCTTGCACGGTAACGCCACTTCACTTTACCACCTTTTCCTTGTGTCAAGTTTCTGATGATTGAAACGTTGAAAAAGAAGTAAGCATCTTTTTGTTTAGAGTCTCCCCTTTGTTCTCCTGGATTTGTCCAATTTGGAAATGCGCCTAAAGAAGGGTCTGCATAATCAGGCTCAGTATATCCGTTACCAGCCCAATCATAGTAAACTCCAGATACGTCATCAAGATAATCTGTAAAAGTTTTGGTATAGCTCAATTCAAAGCTCATTCTCCATACCCTATCCAAACCAAGTTTGAAACCCATTCCGAAAGGAATTCCAATATTGACCAATCCATATTTTTTTGGACCACCAGGTAAACCCTGACCTTCTGTATTTAATGGACGTAAATTGGTTCCATCTTCAGCTTGAGGGATATAAGCAAAAACAGAGATTCCACTAAACAAATACAACAAATCATTTTTGTTTCTATGTCCTTTTAGACCATATATTTTGTTTCTTCTACCGTAATGCTCGTTGTTATAAATAACTAACTCAAGATGTTGAGAAAATTCAATTAAATGCGTTTTAAAACTAAGATTTCTATTGTGTCTGAACGGCTCTGTTGTCAATTGATCTGAACCTCTTAAAACACCATATTGTAACAAAGATTTAGTTGCTACCCAAGGTCTCAGACGATATCTATAACCTAAGTGACCTGAAGGACGAGTAGTGACCCACTCAAGATCCATAAATGAATAATCGGTACCGATTTTATTTAAACCACCTAAATCCCCAAGGAAATTTGTAGCGCCAATACCAAACAACAACTCTTTACGTTGCCCCTTCCAATAATCAGAAGTGGTAAAGTTCGTATGAGTCTGAGACCATACGCCAGACACTACAGACAATGATATTAAACCAAGTAAGAGTTTCTTCATCATTTATAAATCACATACCTTCGGCAACGAAAATAAGAAATCTATGTTAAAAATAAGCAGTTAATACCTAATTTGTCAAGTATTTTTTGAACAATTCTACTTATTTAACGATTTAGTAAACCGTTATTAATTTAACAAAACATACCTCAAAGGGTTCAGTCTAACAACATCTCCTTCTTTGGTTTGTCCATCAATTTCTTCGAAAAATATAGTTTCTCCTGCTCCAATTTTTTCAATCGCCTCCTTCATTTCTTCATTCAATTGATTGCTTTCTTCTTTGTAGTGAACTTCTCCTCCAAGACCATCTATCACATGTAATTCAAAATGAATAATGTTGATATCAGACTGTGTCGTTAAACCTTTGTTATCCATTAACTCTTCTTTTGAGATATAACCATTTAGTTTACCGCTAATCCTTGGCCACACATCAGTATAATTAGTTGCTGTTTTAGCTTCTTCATGTTTTACCTCATGTGCTTCGATTTTCTCTACATCAATTTCCTCTACAGTTTCATCTGTTGACTCAATTTGATCCTGGATTTTTTGGTTTTCTAAAGTATTAGTTTTATCATCTATATCTTCTGTTGTTGAGTTGTTAATTGAAATAATTTGTTTAGTGGACTGGTCATTTTCAACTTGCGCTAAATTTTCCAGATTTTCTGATACATCATTAAAAGCTATCAATTGTGGTTGGCTACTTGTTACCTCTACTTCCGGAGGTGCTTCGGTGTTTAAAACCGATTGATCCGCAAGTTGCTCTTCCCCGCTAAATGCTATCACTCCTCCAACGATTATTGAAACTGATGCTAAACCTGTGGTGCCGATAAACCAGGACGATTTGTAAAAAGGCTTGGTCATCACTGCGTGGTTTTTTAACAAGCCATTAAAATCTTTATGAGCTTGTATGGATTTGGAATCGACTGGTGGTCTGTCCAAATTAATCTTTACGTTTTTCATTAGTAAATGTTTAATTCCTACTTACCGGGAGACATTTTCTTCGATAAATAAAATAACTGGCCCAGTAAGAACTACTTATTTTATTCATGTTGATTACTTCTCCTCTATTCATTATCTTATTAGCTGTAAAGCTTTATTGCCTCGGCCACCGGAGCAACCGAGGCATTATTATTATTTAATCTTTTCAAAAATCTTTCTCATTTTCTTAACCACTCTATGAGATTTCACTTTTGCATTATTTTCAGTGAGATCTAATATATCTCCAATTTCACGGAATGATCTTTTCTCAAAAAATCTTAATTCGACCATCTGAATTTCTTCTTCATTTAGTTTTTCGATAACCTTTAAAAGCTTTGCACGGTTTTCTAAGGTTTTATCTTCATCCCATTCCTCAATCATTTCAAAGAGATGCATACTTTCAACATTAACTGTTCTACTCGCTTTTTTATCTCTAAAAGATTGATACAGTTCAGATTTTGCGATTCTATACAACCATGAAGCGAATGGCACACCACGATATTCATATTTATGAATGTTGTTTAGCGCTTTTAAAAACACCTGACTGGTTACATCATATGCGGTGTCTTTGTCATCCATTCTTTGGTAGATATACCTAAAAATCTGTTCGTAATATTTGTTGTAAAGTGGCTCAAACCCCTTGGGATCCTCCTTCGCGTACTTTACCCACCTAAGCTCCTCCTGGAGCTTATCCTCTGTGTGATGATAAATAGGGTTGACTGGCATAATTCTCTGTTTGGTTTTATTTCCTTTGCAATTGTTATAATTCTGAATTGCCGGTTGGTTACAAATTATTTTCTATCTGTTATTGTAAAGCAATTTCTTTGCCATAATCATTGAACGAAGATAAAATCTATCTATTGTGTAGACTATACACGAATAATATTTCAAGAATAGCGGAAAAAAATTGGTTTTAATTGCACTAATAAGTTACAACAATAAAATCAAAATAAAAAATCAAATTGCCGCATGAAACAATTGATTTACAAATACTACGACCTTCCATTCATATTATTTTTAGCCATGACAGCTTGTCATCAGTACGTAATAAAAACATCTGATCACTACTTGTTTGACGACATTTCAAAGATTCCTAAAAAGAAAACAGCTCTTGTGCTTGGAGCTAGTAAATACAGTAGAAATGGCAATTTAAATCCCTACTTTGTTAATAGGATGTATGCTGCGGCAGATCTTTACTTTGAAGGTAAGGTTGAAAAAATTCTGGTAAGTGGGGATAACCACATTTCTTCCTATGACGAACCTACTGATATGGCAAACTTTTTAATCGAACTAGGTGTTCCAAAAAAGGATATCATTTTGGATTATGCAGGATTTAGAACGCTAGATTCCGTTGTTAGGGCCAAAAAAGTTTTCAATTGCGACGAGTTAATAATTGTCAGTCAAAAATTTCATAATCAAAGAGCTATTTACATTGCCAGACAATACAAGATTGATGCTGTAGCCTACAATGCTAAAGACGTAGCGAGCAGTAACAACTTCACACATTACCGCGAAATATTGGCGAAATTTGTTACAATTTTGGATGTTCATCTATTTAAAACCAAACCTAAATTTTTATAGTTCCGTATTATAAGTCATAAAGAGAATTTATAATTTTACCTCAGTATTGTTACTAAGATGAAATTTAAGGCACTACTTCTTATATCCGGATTTGTATTTTTATTGTCTTGCAGTAAAGATCCTCAGGCTTGTATTGATTTAAGTACAACATCTGCTTCTGTAGGTGAAGAGGTTACTTTTACATCTTGCTCAAAAAATGCGCTTAGCTACATATGGAGCATAGAGGGACCAACCGGAGTTGAAGAAAATGATATGCAATGGTCTGAATCATCTTTTGTGCATGCTTTTGCGGTTGGAGGAAAGTATAAAATAGAGCTAAAGGCTTATAAAAAGTACTCTTGGATTGGACAACCTTCTACATCAGAAGCAACTATCACAATTAATTAAGGAACGTATTCATAGCATCCCAAGTCAGGTGATGCATCACGTAGAACACCTTCAATATCTAGAGCAGGAGAATAAGGAGCAAAATAATCTCCCCAATCTTTTAAAGGTGAGGTTTCTGACAAGTGAAAATCTTTGTTTGACACATCATAAAAAAGTGCATTCCCTTCCCAAATAGTATTTATATATGCAGGGTAATTATACGGTTCATCCCTTTTAAAGTAGTTATTACTAAAGGTCATATCCACTGAACAATCTACCGTATCCACTTCAAATTCCTTATCAATTGTGCCATAAACCACATTGTTATAAAAGGTTGAATTATTAATAGATCTGCAATACAATGCCCCCTCATAAACCCAGTAATTACTTATTGCCAAAGCCGGGCCTGATCTGCTTCCTGCCCAATAGTTTACAAAACTGCAATTGGTAAAGTGATATTCTCCACCAGCATACAAATAAGTTCCAATAAGACCGGCATCACCAAACAAACAATTATTTGCTTCAACTATGGCCCCAGCGTTAACAAGTAAGTTGAAAAAATCGTGATTACTAATGATACTATTTGTTAATGTAAGTGTTATGGGGGCATTTGTAGTATCTACTTGCAAACCAACCGCGCCATTTTTAATTATTGCATAATTTATAGATGATGTATTTGCCTGCACCATATGGATTCCTCCCCATTGACCTGATATGTCATCATAAAAAGATTCCAATCTATCTCCTTGAAAAACTACTTCGTTACCATATGTTCCTTGAATATCTAATGATGATTTATAGATAATGAGCTTAGCATCTTTGTGTCCATAAACTTGCGTTCCAGCCGGAATGGTTAAAGTTTTTCCTGAGTCTAATCCAGGATAACCACAAGCTGCAATTCCGTAAATAACATGTGGTTTATCATTTGGCCAGGTTCCCTCCACCAATTCATTCGCATGAAAATAAGCATCTTGCCCCCAAACATCTAAATTGACATATTGATTCAAACCATTGGTTAAAAATCTTACCGAATCTGAAACTACTAAAGGCAAATTCTGTCCATTGACATCCAAAGTCACCTCAACAAAAACAAACAATGAATCATTGGGAAGTATTTCAATACCTTCTATAAAATTCGTGTTATAACCATCTACATTTATTCTAAAAGGAGAACTTTCCCCACCCATTAATTGAATGGCGTCTATCTTAATTTTTTGATTATTGCGGTTATATATTTTAAAAGACTGAGTAGTTGAACCTACTGTTGTAAACACAGTATCAAATAACAAAGTATCAACCGAAAAATCTAAATGATCTTTAGTAAAAGGCAAATCTTTCTTACAAGATGTAATGGCCAAAGCACCTAAGAATAATATGACTAAAAATTTCTTCATTTCAGTTGGTCAAAGGTAATTACGTTATTTCACAATTATTATTTTTGACAGCACAGATTTTTTGATTGAAAAAAAATATTCAAAAAGTCTTGAAAAAATTTATTGCGAATAAAAAAATTCCTATCTTTGCCCTCCCAAATATTGGGAAAACATTGTATTAAACAGAGATAAGATGAAAAAGGGAATTCACCCAGAGGATTATAGATTAGTGATTTTTAGAGACATGACAAATGGTTACTCGTTTTTATGTAACTCATGTGCACCTGCAAAAGAAACTGATAAATGGGAAGACGGAAACGAATATCCATTAGTAAAATTGGATATCTCATCTGAATCTCACCCATTCTTTACCGGAAAAATGCAATTCGTTGATACTGCCGGTAGAATTGATAAGTTCAAAAACAGATACGGAGATCGCAAGAAAGCTTAATCTGTCTGAAATAATTGTTAAAAGGTCCTGTTTACGGGACCTTTTTTTGTTTATAACGCCTCAACTTAATACATGTAATCACTATATTTATTGATTAAAATTTACCGCATGAATTTAATCTTTGATGACAATCAGCTTCACATTGATTTGGCCCCTTTAACACTTACAAGACCTGTAAGCGAAATTAGAATGGGGATATTAACCAATACCGAATCATGGAAAAGACAATTAGCGGCTTTTATACCAATTGAAGAGATTGAATATAAAACAGAAAATTACCTGTATTCAAAGTTTAGAGAATCTCAATCGTTTGGTGTTAAAATTGCGGCAAATATTTTTCCTACACCCGAACTAGCAAAACTGGTTGCCGGATTAGAAAAAGAAGAATCACTTTATGTTAATGGGCATTGGGTAGCTACCCATGGCATAGCACAACTTAAGAAACGTGAAGTCACAATTGATGATGATCAGTTCATTCGCATTACTAAACCTTGGCACATTTTTCAACAAAACGGAAAAGCCATACAAATTGACTTTGATCTCATCACCAAAGGAAGAACTACTCAACAACTAAGCAGTACCAATCAAGTAATTGGAAACGGAGAAATTTTCATTGAAGAGGGTGCGGTAGTTGAATGTTGCATTTTAAATACTTCAAAAGGACCTATTTATATAGGAAAAGATGCAGAGATTATGGAGGGCAGCATTGTGCGCGGACCATTTGCAATGGAAGAACATGCTGTTGTAAAAATGGGTGCCAAACTTTACGGTGATTCCACTATCGGCCCTTACTGTAAAGTAGGTGGAGAAATTGCAAACTCAATATTCTTTGGTTATTCAAACAAAGGACATGACGGTTATATGGGCAATTCCGTTATTGGCGAATGGTGCAATTTTGGAGCAGATACAAATACTTCTAATCTCAAAAATAATTATTCCAATGTCAGATTCTATTCTTATGAAACTCAAGCAATGGAAGAAACAGACGTACAGTTTTGTGGGGTAATAATGGGAGATCATTCAAAAACAGGAATCAATACTATGCTTAATACTGCAACATTTGTTGGAGTTAGTGCCAACATATTTGGAGCAGGTTTTCCTAACAAGTACATCCCTTCATTTAGTTGGGGAGGTACTAAAGATTACAATGACAGATTTGAACTTGAAAAGGTATACGAAGTTGCAGAAAACATGATGGGTCGAAGATCAGTTGAATTGACTGAAGGTGACAAATCTATCCTTAAATACTTATTTGATCATCTGGCATAATGATTGAATTATAAGTAACGTAAGAGGTTGTAAAGCCTTATAAACAAACAGAATTAACAAAACATTTAAGCAAGAGTACCTTTATTAATCACATTTAAAGGTGACAAACTGACTGAAAAACTGCATTTATGTCTGACAAATTTGAAGTAGACTTTTTTGACTTAACAAACATTATAGATCAAGACTCAGAATTTATCCCTTTGATCTCTGAAGAAGAAGAGGATAACATGAACCGTGAAGAAGTACCTGATGTACTATCAATTTTACCTTTACGAAATAATGTCTTATTCCCGGGAGTTGTGATTCCTATTACAGTAGGAAGAGATAAATCCATAAAACTTATTGAAGATGCTTATAACACCAACAAAACGATAGGTGTTGTGGCACAAAAAAAGGCCTCAATTGAAGATCCTGATATTTTAGATTTCAATAAAATTGGGACAGTTGCACATATCATTAAGCGACTTAAAATGCCTGATGGATCTACAACTGTTATTATTCAAGGAAAAAGAAGATTTGAAGTAGGAGACTTTGTTCAAACAGACCCTTATTTTAAGGCAGAGGTGAAAGGATTGATGGATGCAAAAATTGACGTTAGCAAGGACAAAAACATGGCCCTTGTTTCTTCTATGAAAGATATGTCAATGCAGATAATAAAGGAAAATCCAAACATTCCTTCTGAGGCATCTTTCGCTATTAAAAACATAGAGAGCCCAACGTTTTTAGTAAACTTTATTGCGTCCAATTTGAGTAGTGAAGTTGAAAAGAAACAAGAAATGCTCGAGGTTAATTCAATTTCTGAAAGGATAGAATTAGTGTTGGAGCAATTATCTTATGAAATTAAGATGCTGAACATGAAAAACGAGATCAATTCAAAGGTCAAGTTAGACATGGATCGTCAGCAAAGAGAATATTTTCTAAATCAGCAAATGCGTACTATACAGGATGAACTTGGAGGCAATCCTGTTGAGAATGAAATCAATGAATTTAAAAAGCGCGCTGCTAATAAAAAGTGGGACAAAAAAGTAAAAAAGGCATTTGAAAAAGAACTGGTAAAGTTGAGTCGTATGAATCCTCAAGCGGCTGAATATTCAGTTCAATTAAATTATATCGATTTGATTTTGGAATTACCCTGGAGCGATTTTTCAAAGGATAACTTCAATTTAAAAAGAGCTCAAAAAATATTAGACAGAGATCACTTTGGATTAGAAAAAGTGAAAGAAAGAATTTTGGAACACCTTGCCGTTTTGAAACTAAAAGGTGATATGAAATCTCCAATTCTATGTTTATATGGACCTCCCGGAGTAGGTAAAACTTCATTAGGAAAATCTGTTGCAGAAGCCCTTGGACGTAAATACGTGAGAATGTCTCTTGGAGGTTTACATGATGAGTCTGAAATTAGAGGACATAGAAGAACATACATTGGTGCAATGCCCGGAAGAATAATTCAAAACCTGAAAAAAGCTACTACAGCCAATCCTGTTTTTGTACTGGATGAAATAGATAAAATTGGGACGAGTCATCAGGGAGATCCATCTTCAGCATTGCTAGAAGTTTTGGATCCAGAACAAAACTCACACTTCAACGACAATTTTGTTGAATTAGATTTTGACCTTTCTAAGGTATTGTTTATTGCTACAGCTAACAGTTTATCAACTATTCAGGCTCCACTAAGAGACAGAATGGAGATAATTGAAGTGAACGGATATACCATTGAGGAGAAAATTGAGATTGCAAAACGACACTTGATTCCAAAGCAAATTGAAGCACATGGAATTACAGCTAAAGACATTTCTATTCCAACTAAAGTACTTGAAAAAGTTGTAGAAGAATATACAGCAGAATCAGGAGTTAGAGGATTAGAGAAAAGAATTGCAAAATTGGTAAGAAACCGCGCCAAACAAATTGCAATTGGCGAAAAATTTACTGCAAAAATCTCAGAGAAAGATTTGTTAGATATTCTAGGACCTGCTCATTCAAAGGATAAATACATTGGCAACGAATATGCCGGAGTTGTAACAGGTTTAGCCTGGACACAAATTGGTGGAGATATCTTAAATATTGAAACAAGCTTAACAAAAGGTAAAGGAAAATTAACCCTTACCGGTAGTTTAGGAGATGTGATGAAAGAATCTGCAGTATTAGCGCATCAATATTTAAAAGCGCATGCAGATGAAATAGGACTCAAACAAGAATTATTTGACAATTGGGATGTTCATTTACATGTTCCTGAAGGGGCAACACCTAAGGATGGACCTTCTGCCGGAATTACTATGTTGACAGCTGTGGCTTCAGCTTTTACTCAAAGAAAAATAAAAGCTAATTTGGCAATGACGGGTGAAATAACTTTACGTGGAGCCGTTCTTCCTGTAGGTGGTATTAAAGAAAAGATATTAGCTGCAAAAAGAGCTAACATTAAGGAAATTATCTTGTCAGATAAAAACCAGAAAGACATTAACGACATAGAAGCTAAATACCTAAAAGGAATGAAGTTTCATTATGTAAAGCACATGTCTGAAGTATTGAAAATTGCCTTGCTAAAGCAAAAAGTTGCCAACGCCAAGGAGATAAAATAGTCTTTGAGAATTAATCAAATTTATAGATAAAAAAACGGGCGCCTATTTCTTCGGCGTCTGTTTTTCTATAATAGGATAAGGCTTGTTCGTCATTGTCTTCTGCCGCCACGTACATCTCTTTAATTCCGTGTTCCAGGCAAAAATTCTTGGTAAACTTTAATAATTCAATACCTACTCCTTTTCTTTGATGTTCAGTTTTAACCGCAATGTCATAGATAAATAGATCTAAACCTCCTTTGTAGTAATTAGGTACCAGATAAGCTGTTAAACCACCAACTAACTCAAAGCCCACTGTGGCTCCAACTACAACGAAGTTCCTATTATCTCTTAATTGAGCATACTGTTGTTCATTTAATGCCGGTGCATCAGACTTAAATACTTCAATGAAAATTTCACGGAGTTCTATGAACTTTTCAATTTCATCTGGTTTGATTCTTTCTACTATCACAACATAAATTTTGCATTCAAAATATACTAAAGTGTTGTGAATTAAAACAATGGTTTTTAATATTCTTTTTCAACCAAAGCTATTCTGGCGATATGTTTTACATACCAGTCTTTTTTACCTCGTTCTTTGATTGCCTTGTGTTGAAGATTATTTTTCCAGCTTTCAATTGAGGCTAAATCCTTCCAATATGAGACTGTAATCCCTATTTCGCTCCTGGCTGATTCAGCACCTAAAAAGCCTTCTTGTTTGCTAGCCAATTGAAACATTTCAATGGCGTTTACATGATAATCTTCTGCCCCATCTTTTAAAACAGATGTAAATATTACGGCATAATAAGGAGGAGTTGGAGTTTTAGCAAACATCAAATATTATTTTTCAATACTGCCATCCGGTTTTAAAACAGCCTTTTCACCATTGGCATAAGTAATGTTCATTTTTCCCGTTTTTCTATCGTATCGATAATCCGTTAAAGAAATATCTACTATCCAGGTAGCTTGCTCTGTATCAGGATCTACTTTGATTATTCCATACATTTTATTCTCATCTTTAACAAGAAAGAAGTATCTAAATTCTTTTTGATACATGTTATAAACACTCTGATATTTTGGAGCAATCAATTCTTTTCCGGATATAGAATATATTCCCTCATATGAATCATCCCCATCAAATTTTGTTATCTGGAAATATTTAAAATTGTCATAATCTTCTTCTCTTTTCCAGATATATGTATCACTTAACGGAATTACTATTTCTCCTTCCGGATTTACTAAACCTGACATTTTAGGGTTTCCAAAATCTCGTATTATGACACTTTCTTTCTTCTCACCTCCAAAATTGTAATCTTTTGTAACACTAAGTGTAGCCTTATCATATACAATAAACTTCTTCTTATTAAGGAATATATATGAATCCGCATTCATTGCCACTGGTTTTCCTTTTTTCACCATTAAGGTTTTGTCATGTGATTTATTGGTGATATAGCAGTCACTTCCAATCCATCCAATTTCATTCATGTATTTATAATTCTCAGGATTATAGTTTTTGTAATCTTCATAGTACCATGAATACATTGCCGAGTCATAAATTGGTTGAAGCAAAGTATCGTTTCTATAATTAATCACCCCAACTTTACCATTGCATTCAATCAAGTATGAAACATCTAATCTTCTATTGGCTGCTCCTCCATCAATGTTAAAATCATTGAGTTTTTTAAATGACTCACTTAAAGGCACAAAAGACAAATCTATATTTGAAAACAAACCGGCTTTGTCACCATCAATCGCCAAATACATTCCTGGAGTGTATGATGGAATTACTGCGGTTACAGCATATGGATAAACGGCTTCATTTTTATTGTTGTAAAACTTTACTTTATCGTCTTCAAATTCTGGGTACATATATCCGAATTTATCATAGATAATTCTAGGTTCAAATGGCTTCATCATTATTCCGGAGTATTCATCAAATAGAGCAAATTCTCCATCATGATTTTGAATGGCCCTCATGTAACCATTATACTTTTCATTTAATTCAGCTTTTTCTTTGGTGATTACATCCCACATATAATATTCATCTCCTTTTCTAAGCCAAGCTTTTGTATCACTACTGCTGTATCCGTATGCATATCCAAATGAAACCCATTCATCAATATCCAACATCATATCCACTTCCAAGTCACTATTTAAAATTTCAAATTGCCCGCCTTTATTTGTAACGATAAAATGCATTAGCTGATCAGGAACCTGATAAACAAAGATTTGATCATATTCAAATCCCAATTTTTGTTCACCTTTTAAATCTATTAAACCAACTTTATTAGACTCTTTATCAACTATAGGATAATAAGGCAATTCAGTCCATCTTTCAAAAGGAAAATAATAACCTCCTTCGTAATCATCAGCCATACTCGCCAATTTCATCCAAACGTCACTATTTGGTGAAGCTATATTGAGATCATCTAGTGATGAATATATTGAATGGAAAGGCTTAAAGAATTTATTGGGTAAAATATAAATTTCTTTATCAGGAGAAAAAATACCATTTGTCCCATCTTCAAACCACATTACAATTCTTTCTTTTCCTTCATGATATTGATTTCCTTCAATGGTATATCTGCTTGCTACATGAGGATATATCAATTTACCTTCTTTTGAATAAAAATGAAATCCGCTATCTGACTCGCAAATAAGTAATTCTGGCTGTCCTTTTAATGAAACTCTATTTACTTTGTGAAAATTATATCCTGTCAGGTTATTTCTTCCATCAAATAATGCGTAACTGTTTTTCTTGTATTTTTTAGTAACGACCACACCAAAATAATCATTGACTTTGTGCCATGTTTTATCCCAATAGTAGACATCTCCTAAAGTATTTGATGCATAGATGACGTCATCCTCAGCCCACAGATAATGCAGAGAAGAATTCTCAATTTTCAGTGCCTTATCTTTTAACTTATAATTGTGATAAAAGAAATGAACGTTTCCGTCCGGGTGAATAGCAGAATACCAGTCCTTAGCTACTTTATAAATAGAATCGTAATCAGACTCTACATCATCATCATTATAAAAGTCATAAAAGAAATAATCTCCTCCCTTCTTAACGATTTTCTGTGCCGAAACAAGAAATGGAGAAACTAACAAAATAAATACAAAGAGTTTTTTCATGGGATTTTAATAAATATCTCTCATTAATCTTTTGCACATGGCAATTTGACCATTGTGCCACATTTGGTGTTTGAAAGTAAAAGCCAAAGCTTCATATTTACTGATTGCCACCGGATTTTTTATTTCTGTTGCAGCATCCAATCCTGCTTCATTCAGCAATGGTATCATTTCAACACAAACGTTATTGATAAAATTCAATTGTTTCATCAACACTTCTTTTCCTGGTCTTTCTAACCAATCAGCATTTGGTTGGCTTCCGGCAAAATAGTATTTGAAATATGATTCAATTGGGATTTCTTTATGAATTTCTTTGATGAGCACTCCGTCAGCATTCAAAACTGACATAATTGAATGAAAATATTTAGATATAATCATGTGACCAACCAGCCAATTGATACTGGTTCCTGCACGTTCATTATACCCCCATTCTACTTCTTCAACATCACTCAATATACTTTTGGTCCAGTTGTCTGTCCATTCATACTGTTCTTTCAAAAAATCTAGTCTGCTCATGAAATTTATGGCTTTATTCAAAGCTAATAAAAAATGACAGCCTCACTAATTATTGATCGGCTTGATGAACAAAAATGAAGTTTTGTTTGTGATCTGTTTTTGGATCAAATGGTTTTAAACCTGATTCACTATTTACAAATGCACTATACCCCAGATTCAGAAGTGTATCGAAACATTTGGTTCTATTGTCATTGTCCCACAATTCAAGATAAATTACCGGTTGATGTGCTGAAATCAGTTTTTGTGCACCTTCCAGTGCAAAAGATTCATAATTCTCAATGTCCATTTTGATCCCGACAATTTTGATCCCTGTAAATAGGGTATCCAATGTTTCAGATTTTACCTTAAACTCTATTCCATCATTCCATTCAGTGATTGAATCATGTTTAATATGCGCCAGCCCTTGCATTTTTACTTTGCCTTGTTCAGGTAAAATCATAGACACTTCTTCTCCATCTTTATTTCCCACTGCAGATGTGATCACCTCAACATTTTTCACCTTGTACTTAGCAATTACTTTATATAAAACTTCAATATTTGAGGGAACGGGCTCAATAGAATAGATTTTTCTATTTGGGAATTTTTGAGCCAGGTGTATTGTCATAATCCCAATATTGGCACCAACATCTAATAAATCACCTTCTTTTTCAATAGCATTTAAAAAGGCGAAGAAATCCTTTTCTTTACGGTCAGATTTCAGATTATTGATTTTATATCTTGCGAAGACAAATAGATATCGCTTATACCCAAGCAATGACTGCAATATGTATTTGATAAAATTCTTCATTGGGACGCAAAAATACAATCATATTCATTGAATCATTAAAAAAGCTAATTTTATTCCGTGCGAATTGCGATTAATACCAGATTCTTGCTGAAAAGCAAAATGGAGGGTTTCGGTTGGTTTACCTACGAAACCGTTAAAAGAATTGTCATTGCCCACCCTGAGCACGAGTTCTATTTTTTCTTTGATCGCAAATATGACAACTCATTTATTTTTGCAAAAAATGTCACTCCGGTAGTATTAAATCCGCCAACAAGGACTGCTGTTTTAATAAAGTATTGGTTCAATATTTCTGTACCTAAAGCATTAAAAAAGTAT
Organism: Paracrocinitomix mangrovi; assembly: GCF_019740355.2. GTDB lineage: Bacteria > Bacteroidota > Bacteroidia > Flavobacteriales_D > Crocinitomicaceae > Paracrocinitomix > Paracrocinitomix mangrovi. The sequence goes on from NZ_CP091819.1 coordinate 1,206,585, forward strand.
AAGATAGATTTGTTCTTTTCTCCGGATGGATTTTTATCACTAAAAACTGATATACCACAAATCGGAGTGATGCACGATTTGAATTTTGAACATTATCCCAACGATTTGCCGGGTAAATATTTGAGATTTTATAAGAAGTATTTTCCTCAATTCGCTGAAAAAGCCATTCATTTATTAACTGTTTCAAAGTACTCAAAACAAGATATAATAGAACAGTACGATATAAATCCTGATAAAATAACTGTAGCATATAATGGAGCAAATGATGCTTTTAAACCACTTTCAACAGAAGAAGTCCAAAGTGTAAAGCAAAAATATTCCAGTGGAGTAGATTATTTTGTTTTTGTGGGAGCATTACACGCTCGTAAAAATGTTCCTCGCCTTTTTGAAGCTTTTGATTTGTACAAGAAAAATAGTCAAAGCGATTTTAAGTTGATTGTTGTTGGAGAAAAGCTTTGGAAGGATGAGGCTTTAGAAAATGCATATAGCAAAATGCAGTTCAAAGGTGATGTGATTTTTACAGGACATTTATCCTTAGATGAGTTAACCAAAGTTGTAGCTTCTGCAAAATCACTGGTTTTTCCTTCTTATTTTGAAGGATTCGGAATTCCTGTAGTAGAAGCAATGAAAGCGGGATGTCCTGTTATTTGTTCAAATAAAACATCACTGCCAGAAGTTGCAGGAGATGCAGCCATTTTATTTGACCCTTTTTCAGTAGAAGATATGGCCAACGCCATGAATGAAATTGATGCCAATGAAATTTTGCGAACTGAATTGATAGCTAAGGGAACTGAACAGGCAAAGAAATTCAATTGGGATAAAACAGCTGAAAAAGTTTGGGAATCCATTTCCATGTGTTTACATGCGAAGTTCTGAATCTACCTGAAACCAGAAAATAAACTAGATCGTATATTTATTTGTGATATATGTTGACATTTTAGTATATTGATGTTATCAACAGTATTTCATAGCAAATACAAGCGATTATGGAGACCATGAGGATTTCTGACGATCAACAACTTAGAGAAATAAAAGAGAAGTTTGTGGAGAAATTTCCACACTTGCGTTTAGAGTTCTTTTCTGAAGCACATGGCTTGGGAGAAGCAAGCACTTATAAAACCAAGTATGATGATGAGCTTTTATTAAAAGACATCAGATCTATTCATAACGAAGGGGATCTATCCATAGATGGACAGACATTGACTGGAGATTTTGAAAGTGGATTCAAAAGTTTATTCGGTGTTAACGTTCAGGTTCTTAGAAAAGCTGGAAATATGTGGATCCAAACTACTACAACAGATCGCTGGACATTAGATCAACAGGAAAAAGAAAGCAAAGAAAAAGGTCTTTATAAATAAGTTTCCATTTAATCTGATAATAATCATGCCTTTAATTGACCTACGTTTAGGTTGAAAGTCTTATTTTGTGATGAAATTTGAAGAAAAAACACAAAATGAACAGTTTAAAAATATCTGACGACATCCAATTAAAAGAACTTAAAAAAGCTTTTAATGATAAATTCCCTCATTTAAAAATTGAGTTTTTTGCTGAAGCGCATGAAGAAGGTGAAGCAAGTACTTACAAAAGTATGTATGATGAAAATCTTTATTTAAAAGATATCAGAAAATCTCATAACGAAGGAGAATTATCTATTGACGGTCATACTAAAACTGCTACGTTTGAACAGAACTTCAAAGACCATTTTGGTGTAAATGTTCAGGTTTGGAGAAAGTCGGGAAATATGTGGTTGCAAACTACAACTACAGATGACTGGACATTGTCTGAGCAAGAAAAAAAGGGCGAAGAATACGAATTTTAATGCCTTTTCATAGCGCGATCCAAATCTCTCTTTGTATCCTTTGATTTCAAATCTTCACGTTTGTCGTGCAACTTTTTACCGCGCGCAAGGTGAATATTGAGTTTTGCTAAATTGTTTTCACTGATAAACAACTTAGAAGCAATTATTGTCAAACCTTGATCTTTAAGTTTGCGTTGCAATTTTCTTAATTCAGTTCTTTGCAACAATAATTTTCTGTCTCTATTGGGTTTGTGGTTGTTGTATGAACCTTTGTCATACTCGGCAATGTGCATATTTCTGATGTAAAGTTCTTCTTTTACAAATACGCAGTAAGCCTCTGTGATACTTGCTTTGTTATTTCTGATACTCTTTATTTCTGTACCAGTAAGCACAATACCCGCTACAAAGTCGTCTAAAAATTCGTACTCGAACTTTGCTCTTTTATTTTTGATATCCACTTTTGACATTGTTTACAAAGGTGCAAAAATATTGGATAACTAATTCTTTCTATTATCAGAAGATAAGGTAGGAATTCCTTATATTTACGGTATGCTGGATTTGAATGTATACAATTCATTAGCGCCTAAAAAAGGTAGACTGTTAATCACAGAACCTTTTCTGGAAAACGAATTTTTCCAGCGAGCAGTTATTTTGCTGTGTGAGCACAATGAAGAAGGTACTTTCGGTTTTGTCCTCAACAATTATGTAGATATTGAACTATCAGAATTTGAAGGGATGCCTGAGTTTGATACAAAAATATCTAAAGGAGGCCCTGTTAGCACCAAAAACCTATATTACATACATACACTTGGAGATGCTTTACCGGGAAGTATTCAAATCACAGGTAAACTATATGCCGGAGGTGATTTTGAAATTCTCAAAGAAATGATTGCCAGTAATCAAGTAGCCCACAATCAAATAAGATTTTTCTTAGGCTATTCTGGCTGGGTAGAAAAACAATTGGAAGGAGAATTAAAACACAACTCCTGGTTAGTTTCAGATATCAAAAACATTGATGACATCATGGATGTTGATTACAACAGTATTTGGAATGACTATATGGAGAGCATGGGTGGCAAATACAAAGCATTTGCTCACTTTCCTAAAGATGCCTCTTTGAACTAGTGTTTTTCTCTAGTTTCCAATAAGTACTTATCAATGTAGTCTTCACATTTTTTGCGATTGTCCTCATTGGACATATAATCTTGTAACTGTGGTAAAATATCAATGTGAAACATAGAGATAAAAACAAAAGGTTCTAGATACCCATCTTCCATCATTCTTAAAGGAAATTCATAAATATCAGGCAAATCTTCCTGGTTTTCCTCTAACATTCTTCTAAAACTATACACTTCCAAATACCTGTCTTTTGTCAAACCATTCTCCTCAATAATACCATCTTCATTACAATATCTACTTACTTCTTTTTTTGCATCTCTATAATCTTTCCAATAAGTAGGTCCATATCTTTCTGCGTCATCTTCTCCAATAGTATTTGGATAAAAATACCGGGTAAAACGACGGTCGTTCATCACTTTGTTCTCTACCGATAAAATTTCATTGTATTTTGACTTAATGTCATGTCCCGGATAAAGAAAAAGCATTTGTTGACATTCTTTTTTAGCTCTGTAAAACAAACCTTGTTGAACCAAACAATCTACAATACAAGTTCTAGGTAACATTTTATTAGGATAAGCTGTTCTTGATCGCTCATAAAAGAACATGGCTGAATCATAATTTTCTCTATAATAGAATGTGTGTCCCAGGTAAATATTAGCCAAATAAAATCCTGAATCTTTATCCATAGCTTTTCTGAAATTCAGTTCAGCCAATTCAAATTCACCATCATCTATTTTTAACTTACCCTCATCAAAAAGCTCCCATCCATCATCAGAAACATTTGTATCAAGCTTCTCCTCTGCCACCATTTGTCTTAGATACATATCTGCATTTTGTGAAAAAGATGCTAACGAACTATAGCGGCATACATCCAGAAAGTTTTCTTTGCTAAATCTCTTTATGTCATCTATCAGTTGAACTCCGACAGAATCAAGTGGTTCCCCATCATTTTCCTCTATCATTGCCTCTTCAATTTCATCTCCTTTTGAAACATTGTACAAGTATTTTAAATGTTCCATAGTTACAAGCACCTCAAAAGCATACAAGCTGGGATACTTTTCTTTGGACATATAAGTAGTTAACTTATCAAGGCCTTTGTCTATATCCTTGCCAAATACTTTAATTGCTTTGTTAACTTGCTTGGCTGTTTGAGCTTGAATTGAAAAAGAAAATAATAATGTAAGTAAAAGAAAAATGTGTCTCATAAAATAAGTCATGGGTAATTTGTAAATACTCCTTTAAGTTAATAATTCTACAGCTAAATCCACTGATCGTTTAATAATGAAGTCAGATTTTTAGCCATTTCCTTACCATAATGTTTTGTTCGATAGGAATCCACCCATATAACACCTTGAATGGCATTGGTTAAAAACACCTCATCAGCCACCAATAAATTTTGAGGTGAAATGTTACACTCATATACTTTAATTCCATTTTGCAAAGCGATATTAATGATCTGCATTCTCATGGTGCCTGCCAATGGACCTAAATCAAGTCCGGGTGTATATAACACTCCGTTACTTACAACAAATAAGTTAGAACTACCCCCTTCAATAATTCCCATTTTATAATTCTGAATCAGCAAATCATCTACCCCTTTTTCTTGAGAAGATAATTTTGCCATGATATAAATGAGGGCATTCTTTGTTTTATACTTTGCCAGTGGAGAGATATCTTTTTTAATCTCATCATACAAATCAATCTTGTAGCCCCTGTCATTTAACACAAACCTATTTTCATCATGATGATAGGCTTCAATGTAGTAATCTACATGACTGGAATTAGGCAAAAAATTTCCTCCGGGTTTTCTGTCTACACTCAATCTTACTCTTCCACCCTGCTCTATATTATTTTGCTCAACCAATTCATTGATTTGTTCTTCAAAAAATGATGCGGAATAATTTGCCGGAGGTTTCATTTGCAGTGCTTCCATACCTTCAGACAACCTCATATAATGGTTATCCAGATTAATGGCTTTTCCGTTGATGACCCTAATTGTTTCAAATAGTCCATCTCCGTATAAATAAGCCCTATTACCGGCCATGATTGAATACTTATCAGCAGGCAACAAACTTCCATTAAAATTCACAAATCCACTCATAATCCAATTTTTTGAGGCAATTCCAAGAGCAAATGATAATCTACAATTATCATAAAGACGATTCCAAAGATTGCACCCGCAAAATGGGCATCATGTGCAATCCCGGTACCTCCCCTTTTAGCCATGAAATACTCCGCAATTAAAATAATTGGACCAAGTATGTACGCTTTGATAGGTATAGGGACAAAAATAAACATCAGCTCAACTGATGGATGAATCATAATAAAACCGAACATCACAGCCATAACTGCTCCGGATGCACCTAACGAATTATAGTGCATATTATCCTTATGTTGATTTAATGATAACAAGGTTGAAAACAAAATTCCACCTACATAAAGGCAAGCAAAATACATGTACCCTTTTGGGCCGTATAAAAAGATCATACTCTTTTCTAAAGCTACACCAAACCCATACAATACATACATATTGAATATAAGGTGCATCCAGTTGGCATGAATAAATGCATGAGAAAATGAACGATACCACTGTTTATGGTGTACTACCTGATATGGATTCCACATCCACTTCCATTTAAAGTCATTATCGCTAAAGCCTTTAACGGAAATTAGAATAGTAACAACTAATAATAAATAGGTGATATACATTTAATTAATAATTGATTATCTTATTAGATGAATTACTTACCTTGCATCAAATTATAAGATGAAACGCTACTTACACTTTATACTGACCCTTGCCGTTTTTGTTTCATTAATTGGATGTTCTGGAAATTCAAGAGTACTTACTGAAGAAGAACAAGCCATCAGTGATGAATTAAAATCTAAATATAAATCAGCTGATTATTTGGTATTTGATGGAGATACATTGATGGCCTCATCTGAGGTGCTTTCTTTCTATCAAACAAATGATTTTCAACCTATTTGGATTGTTGACAATAAACTTAATGACAAAGGTGAAGTACTTTATGATCTTATAAAAAATGCGCGTCATCATGGATTCATGCCTGAAATGTTCAATTACTCTTTAATCAGGGAAACAAAAAACACTTCGATTTTAGACGCTGAGATGATTTTATCTAACGGCTTTCTATTGTATGTATCACACATGGATGCAGGTTGTGTAGATCCAACAACAGGTAATTACACCTGGAAAAAAGACTCCTTAGATTTTGATCTCATAGCAGAACTTGACAAAGTACGAGAAGGATCAGATCCTGCTGAAGTCATTCTGGCGCATCAACCGGAAAACTGGGAATATAAACAGTTACAAACAGGTTTAGTACAGTTTTTAGACACTTACACTTTGGATACAATGACTTATGACATTCCTGCATTTAAAGAAGATTCAGTTAAGTGTTATCATGCAGCTCATGAAGCTTTAATAGGTCATGGATATCTTGATGCTTCTATCAGTGATAAGGACAGTAATTTTATCCATGAACTTAAAAAATTCCAAAAATTAAATGGGTTGTTAGATGACGGAATCGTAGGTAAATGGACAGGAAGAGCATTAAATGAAAGTAACAATGAACGCTTTTATCACGCAGCCATTTCTATGGAAAAATGGAGATGGAAAAAGAAACCATATCCAGCGAAGTACATTCGTGTGAATATCCCTGAATTTACACTTTACTTTTTTGATAGTACTCAACTTAAAAGTAAACACAAAGTAATAGTTGGTGCATATGATACGCAAACACCAGAATTCCATGCATCTATGGAAAGAATGATCACCAATCCATTCTGGCATGTGCCTTACTCTATTGCTTCTACAGAGATTTTATACGGAGCAAGAAAAGATTCAGCATACTTTTCAAAAAGAGGATACAAGGTATTTAAAGATGGACAACAGATTGATCCTACTGCTGTAGACTGGTCAGGTGTTGGTACAAATAGCTTTACTTATAGAGTAAGGCAGGATGGTGGTGCAGGAAATAGTTTGGGGAAAATAAAATTCTTATTCCCAAATGTTCACTCAGTATTTATCCATGATACGCCTACTAAAAGATTATTTGAAAATGATGTGCGTGCCTACTCTCACGGATGTATTAGACTTCACAGACCATTTGATTTAGCCAAATCTATATTATCATCTGAAGTTAACGCCATGGAAGCTGATACCTTAGACAGTCTTGTTTACAGAGGAACCCAAAGGGTTATTGAACTAAAAGATCCTTTTGAAGTTTATATAGAATATTTCACTGTAACAGGAGATAGTAGTGGAAATGTTATTTTTCATCCCGATATTTACGGAAGAGATAAAAAATACATTGACAACGCCTATAAAAAATTCTATCTACCAGATGATCAAACCCCCGATAGCGAAGAAGATCAGCAAGTTGCTGAAGATTCACCAATCAGAAAGGATTGACAATTATTACTGGATGAACGACAGAGAACATCCAGATGTGATTTCATACTTAAATGCAGAAAACGATTACACAAAAGCAATTCTGAAACCAACAGAAGAAGCTCAGGAATTGTTGTTTAAAGAAATGCGAGCACGTGTCAAAGAAGATGACATGTCAGCCCCTTATTTAAAGAATGGTTACTGGTATTATTCTCGTTATGAAACCGGACAGGAACATCCTATCCACTGCCGCAAAAATGGATCTCTTGAAGCTGAAGAAGAAATCTTAATGGATGAAAATGAAGAGGCAAAAAATCATCCCTATTATGAAGTAGTTTCTTTTACAATTAGCAAAGACAACACACTAATGGCCTTTGCTGAAGACATAACCGGTAGGAGATTGTATCAAATAAGATTCAAAAATTTAAAAACAGGTGAAATACTGGACCATAAAATAGAAAATTGTAGTTCAGACCTGGCCTGGCACAACAATAATACTGATTTGTACTTTTGTTTAAGGGACGTAAAAACACTGCGTCCTTATCAAGTTCACAAGTACAATATTTCAGATAAATCAGACAACATTATATATACAGAAAAAGATGATACTTACATCTGCTCTGTTGAAATCAATAAAGATTTTAAGCATCTACTCATAAGTTCTCACAGTACTTTAACTACAGAATATCAAATAAAGAGTGCTGATGATGATAGCAATTTTGAATTGTTTCTAGCAAGAGAAGAAGACCATGAATACTATCCTGAGATGGATGGAAACATTGCTTTTATCAAGACCAATAAAAATGCAGAAAATTTCAGATTAGTAAAATGTAATCTATCTGACAGATCTTATGATAAATGGGAAGAAATTCAAGCACACAATGATGATATTTACATAGAAGATTTTGAAGTATTCAAATCTCACATTGTGGTTGTTGAGAAAGAAAATGGTTTGTCTCAACTAAAGATATACGATAGAAAATCAAATAAAAACTTTGTGTTGCCTCCCAAAGAGGAAACCTACATGCTTTATCTGGGAACAAATCCTGAAATAGATCAAGATAATTTCAGAATTGGATATACGTCAATGACTACACCCCATTCAGTTTATGATGTTGATTTCAAAAACTTTCAATGGACACTTGTAAAACAGCAAGTTGTTCAGGGTGACTTTGATTCGACAAACTATCAGTCTGAACGTGTATGGGCCAATGGACGTGATGGAGTTAAAGTTCCTTGTTCTCTTGTTTATCACAAAGACAAATTTAAAAAGGATGGTTCAAATCCAATTTTAATTTACGCTTACGGATCTTACGGATCCACGATTGATCCTTACTTTTCATCTGTAAGATTATCACTGTTAGATCGAGGTTTTGTTTTTGCCATTGCACATATAAGAGGTGGAGAATATTTAGGAAGACATTGGTATGACACAGGAAAGCTGTTGTTTAAAAAGAATACTTTTTACGATTTTATTGATGTGGCAAAGCATTTGGTGGATAACAAATTTGCTGATAGCGAAAACGTATTTGCCATGGGAGGATCTGCAGGAGGTTTGTTAATGGGAGCTATTGCTAATATTGAACCTAAATTGTGGAAAGGAATCGTTATGCAAGTACCTTTTGTTGATGTAGTTACTACAATGTTAGATGACAGTATTCCTTTAACCACGGGTGAATATGATGAATGGGGTAACCCTAATAAAAAAGTGTATTATGATTATATGCTTTCTTATTCACCGTATGACAATATTGAAGCAAAAGATTATCCCTCAATGTTGATCACCTCAGGATTACATGATTCACAGGTTCAATATTGGGAGCCAACAAAATACATTGCCAAACTGCGTGAATACAAAACAGACAACAACATTGTTTTACTTCATACCAACATGGATGCTGGACACGGAGGTGCAAGCGGAAGGTTTGAGTCAATGAAAGAAATAGCGCTTGAATATGCTTTCATTTTTTGGAGAAGCGGAATTAGCGTAAAATAATTCTAACTTAGTTCTACTATGTTCAATTTAAACAACTACCTACATAAAGTGATATTGTCTCTAGTTTTATTATTGTCCACAGCAATAGTGAATGGACAAGAGAAATTCAAAAGTGATACCGCACATTTTCAAATTGAATTCCCAACTAATTATGATGACAAATTGGATGCAGAAGATGATATGACGGTTGTTACCGCAACTTGTACATACAAGGGAATGATTATTATGCTCAGTGCATTTATCTATAAAGAAAAGATTCCGACAGATGACTATGCCATGAAAATTGCAGAAGGAATCATTGTGACAGCAGACGCATTCAACTCAAAATTTGACCCTAAAAAGTGTATTCCCTGGGAAATTGAAGGAGGATATGCCGGACTACAAAACCCAATTAAAGGAAAAGTAAAAGACGGTCAAGGCAAAAAAGTCAAATTTTTTGGTAATATTTATATTACTATTATCAACGGAATAGAATACCGATTATCTATTTTTTCAGGAAGCAAAAGTAGCTTTGATAAAGAAGTAGAAAGAAAATATATTCAGTCTTTTAAAGTACTGTAAAGCTTTAAACCAGAAGTATAAGGACGGAGGCAATGTAATTTTCATTGTCTCCGTCTTTTTTTATTCAATTACGTATTCAAATACTTGTAATTCTTCAACTTTTTTAATGAATTCATTGTCTACAGGAACTTTCAAACTGCGACTTGGCATTTTAAGTTCTGTATTTGATTTATGATCTTTAACTATGAATTTTAAAGAACAGTTTCCTGTGTGGTCTTGAATAATGTGGTATAGTTCATCTATCATATGATCTGTCAGATCTGAAGACTCCACACTTAAACAAAGAGTTTTTGCTCTCTTGTCTCTTAACTCTGTGAGTAATTCTAGTTGTTGTACTTTGAATTCAAGATCTTCTCTATATCTGCTTTTTTGCACACGCCCGGTTAAGAACACAAACGTTCCAATGCTCAGCATATGCTTAAACTTCATATAATCTTCACCAAAAACAAATAGTCTTTGACTGTCTGAATAATCTTCAATGTCAAACGTACCAAAAGGATTACCGTGTTTAGTAGTTCTATGTTGGGCGTCTGTAATTATTCCCGCCATTCTCAATTCCTGATTGGCAAACTTCTCTAATTGTACAATATCAGCTACTCTGGAATTACAAAAGCTGTTAATTTCCAATTTAAAATCATCCAATGGATGCCCGGAAATATAGATTCCGACAACATCTTTTTCCTTACTCAATTTTGTTAAGGTTGGCCAATCATCTACTCTAGGGGGCTGTGGTTGTGGTACATCTTCAGCAGCAACACTTTCAAACATGCTTACTTGTGAAGAATCCTCATTTTCTTGAACGCGAGCACCAAACTTTAATACATTTTCAAGAAATACTTTTCCGTTTTGGTCTTCTGCAAAAAACTGCGCTCGACTGATATTACCAAATGAATCAAAACCTCCGGCCAGCACTAAATTCTCAAACACTTTTTTATTACAAGCTCTTAAATTGACACGAGAAACCATATCAAAAACAGACGCAAACGGTCCGTTCTCTGAACGCTCCTCAAAAATGGCCTCAACTGGTTTACTTCCAACTCCTTTAATTGCTCCTAATCCAAATCGGATAGCTCCCTCTTTGTTTACAGTAAATTTATATTGAGATTCATTTACATCTGGACCTAAAACGGGGATTCCGGCACGCTTACACTCTTCCATAAACATGGTTACCTGTTTAAGGTCATTCATGTTATTACTCAATACTGAGGCCATGTATTCTGCTGGATAGTGCGCTTTTAAATAAGCAGTTTGATAAGCAATCCAAGCATAACATGTAGAGTGAGATTTGTTAAAGGCATAGGATGCGAATGCTTCCCAGTCTACCCAAATTTTTTCCAGCACCTTTCTGTCGTGTCCATTGGCTTCTCCTTGATCCAAAAATTGAGGCTTCATTTTAGCAAGAAGATCAAACTTCTTTTTACCCATTGCTTTACGCAAAGTATCTGCCTCACCTTTTGAGAAGTTGGCCAATTTCTGCGACAAGAGCATTACTTGCTCCTGATATACCGTAATTCCGTAAGTTTCTTCTAAATATTCTTTGGTAGCTTCCAGGTCATATACAATCTCCTCTATTCCGTGTTTTCTTTTAATAAAAGAAGGAATATACTCCAACGGTCCCGGACGGTATAAGGCATTCATAGCAATTAAATCCGCAAAAACTGTTGGTTTCAGTTCTCGAAGATACTTTTGCATACCGGCAGATTCGTATTGGAATATCCCGATCGTTTCTCCCCGTTGAAAAAGCTCATAAGTTTTTTCATCATCAATAGGAAAGTTTTCAGGATCCAATTCAATCCCATGTCTTTCCTTGACAATTTTAACCGCATCCTTTATTAAAGTTAGCGTTTTCAATCCCAGGAAATCCATCTTTAACAGACCAGCATCTTCTGCCACAGAGTTATCAAACTGTGTACAGTACATGTCTGAATCCTTAGCAAGTGCAACGGGAACAAAATTGGTAATATCATCCGGTGTAATAATCACACCACATGCATGGATACCAGTATTTCTCATTGAACCTTCAAGCAAAACTGCTTGTTGGATTACCTCTCCTTGTAAATCTTTTGATTTTATAAGCGACTTTAACTCATTCGCTTTTGTAATATCATCTTGATTGTTCTTTAACTTATCTGCTAATTCAACCTCATCCAGGTTAAATATTTTGTTCAATTTAATATCCGGAACAAGTTTGGCCAATCTATCTGCGTCATGCAATGGTAAATCCAAAACACGTGCAGTGTCCCTAATAGAAGACTTAGCCGCCATTGTACCATAAGTAATAATCTGAGCAACTTGATTTGAGCCATATTTATTAATTACCCAATCAATAACTCTTTGTCTTCCTTCATCATCAAAGTCGATATCAATATCGGGCATTGACACCCTTTCAGGATTTAAGAAACGCTCAAATAGGAGATCGTACTTAATAGGATCAACATTCGTAATTCCGGTACAATATGCAACTGCTGATCCAGCAGCTGATCCCCTACCCGGTCCAACGGACACTCCCATATCTCTGGCAGCCTGACAAAAATCCTGAACAATCAAGAAATATCCCGGATATCCTGTATTGGCAATTGTTGCCAACTCAAAATCTAAACGCTCTTTGATATCTTCAGTTATCCCTTCTTCTCCCCATCTTTTCTTGGCTCCTTCATATGTCAAGTGACGCAAGTAGTTATTTTCTCCACGTTTTCCTCCATCTTCCAAATCCTGCGGATCTTGAAACTCTTCAGGTATATCAAAAGCCGGAAGTAATATTTCTCTTGCTAAATCATAAGCCTCACATTTAGCAACAATCTCATTTGTGTTTTCAATGGCCTGTGGCAAATCAGAAAACAATTTCTTCATCTCGTCCGGAGATTTGAAATAGTATTCATCATTTGGCAGACCGTATCTAAACCCTCTTCCTCTACCTTTTGGAGTAGATTTTAATTCTCCATCTTTGATACACAATAAGATATCATGTGCATCTGAGTCTGATTTATTTAAATAGTAAGTTCTATTAGTTGCAACTATTTTGATGTCATATTTCTCGGCAAACCTCAATAAAGTCTCATTTACTCTATCTTCTTCAGGTAAACCGTGTCTTATCAACTCAAGGTAAAAATCATCACCGAATTGCTCTTTCCACCATACTACCGATTCTTCAGCTTGATTTTCTCCTACATTCAGGATCAGGTTTGGTATCTCACCATTTAAACCACCACTCAATACAATAATTTCACCTTTGTATTGAGTGACAATGTTCTTGTCTATTCGTGGAACGTAGTAAAAACCTTCAGTAAACGCAATAGATGACATCTTTGCCATATTGTGATAACCGACCTTATTTTTAGCCAACATTACCACAGTATTCCCATTGTCTTTATTGCTTTTATCAGTACGATCTTTACAGATATTGAATTCACATCCAACAATTGGAATTAATGGTCTTTTATTAAATATCTTGCCCTCTTCCTCCGCCTTTTTCTTCTCTGCTTCAAGCTCTCTGTTATATGATTTAACATCACTTACAAAGTGAAAAGCTGCCATCATATTTCCTGAGTCGGTAAGTGCAACTGCAGGACTATTCATTTCTCCTGCTTTGTATACCAGATTTCTAATTTTGGTAGTAGACTGAAGAATTGAGAATTGAGAATAATTATGAAGGTGGCTAAATGGGATATCTGATAATTGGTCCAGATTCTCCCTTACCTCTTCTTTTGAAATTGAAGGCTCAGTATCTTCAAGCTGTCTAAGTTTATCAGATTCAGCTTTTAAATTTTTGTGCTCTAAACCAACAGTAGCAATTTTATCCGGATGCTTTTCTAAGAAATTTTGGATATAGTTGTCTGTTGCCTCTAGCTCCTGATTACTGAAATTTCCTGTTCTGATTAGCTCAAAGAAACATCTGGTAGTAGCTTCAACGTCCGCAGTAGCATTATGAGCTTCTTGAAAAGCTTCTCCAAATAAAAATTCGTGCAACTCAGTTAGAGTTGGTAATTTAAACTTACCTCCTCTACCTCCAGGCAACTGACATAATTCAGCTGTTTTCTCTGTACAGGTATCAAGGATAGGCATTTCAATCATAGGTGTTTCTACACTATACCTGTAGAACTCACATCCCATTACATTGATATCAAAACCAATGTTTTGACCAACAACAAATTTTGCTTTAGAAAGTGCCTCATTAAATTTTTGAAGAACATCTTGAATCGGAACTCCTTGTTGTTCTGCTAACTCAGTTGAAATTCCGTGAATTTGCTCTGATTCAAACGGAATATTAAATCCATCCGGTTTGATAAGGTAATCTTGATGCTCAATCAAGTCTCCATTTTCATCATGGAGCTGCCATGCTATTTGAATACACCTTGGCCAGTTATCAGTGTCTGTAATTGGCGCATTCCAGTTCTTAGGTAAACCAGTAGTTTCGGTATCAAATATAATGTACATTAATCAGGTTTGTTATTGGTTATTCCTCGTTAAAAACGAACATATAAAATTAAGGAATTAAGGGCTTCCATAAAAGCATAGTTATTAAGAAAGTATTAACATAGGAACACAAAAAAAGCCCTCGTGTTTCCACGAAGGCTTTCAATATTATATCTGCTAAATATTATTTAACGATAGTCCAAGTATACCACTCTTCTGATTCATAAACGTCATCAGTTGAAGTGTTAGTAGTACCATTGTTAGTCCAGCTAGAAGTTCCAGAATTTTTCTCGATAATTTTCCAGATCATTTCTTTTCCTTTTAACTGATCAATTTCAATAGTCATTGCAACTTCACCACTGTAGTAGTTATTAGTCCAAGAGCTAGTACCATTTTGAGTAGTTTGTGTAGTACCTGCAGTTGTGTTGTTATCTACTTCATTTCCAGAAGAAGTTCCTGATGATACTAAAGTATTCATCATTGCTCTTTCTTTGTTTTTGTAAGTAACATCACCTTCTTTTACTTTTCCTACGAATGACCAGTTTCCTGATTCAGTAGATGTCCAGTTACTAGTTTCAGTTACTGTGTGATCATCTCCCCAGATATCAGTATAATCATAAGTGTTAGTAGCAGTGTAATCCATTTCACTTGTCCAAGTACCATCTTTGTTAATTACATATTGAGCTTTGTTCAATGTAATTGTACTAGTGTTAGTAGTTGAAGTTCCATTACTTACATCAAAATCTGTGTCAGTACTAGTAATAACACCATTGGTTAATGTAGAAGCCGAAGTTTGGTAATCTCCATTTGGTTCAGTGTTAGTACTATTGAATGTGTATCCAGTCAAATCCCAAGTTCCAGCAAATCTTGCTTTTCTTGATGAAAGACTTAAGAAAGGGTCATTTTCACCTTTTTTACATGAAGGTGTAGCTAGCAATAAACCTGCTGCTGCAAACATTAAAACAACTTTTTTCATTTTTTTGTTTAATTTTTATTTCAACAATCTAAACGCAAGTTATCCAAAAAGGTTTGGTATAGATTGCCAAATTATTGTGAACTAAATTTTGGTCAAAGATAATGTTATCAGTAAAATCTAAAACTGATTATCCTCAATAACAACCATTGTTTTGGTCATTATTGTTTTAATTTCAATACTTTACAGATGTATCGAACCTAAAAGTTTTAGGATTTTTTATGACTATGTCATTACCATTCCCATAGCAAAGCCGGCCAGAATAGCAATTAATTTTATGAAGTTCAATTTGTGACCTTCACTTGATTCAAAAATAATTGTGGTAGAAATGTGTAAAAACATTCCAACTGCTACTGAAAGAATATAATCCGGATTAATACTTAAATTTTCAAGAATTGGCTCACCCATTAAAATTCCTAGCGGAGCTGTAAGTCCAAACAATATCAAATAAATCCAAGATTGTTTTCTACTATATCCTCCGGCAACCAGAATAGTCATCAAAGCAACAGCAACCGGAATTTTGTGTAGAATAACTCCCCAGTATAAGTCGTCTACATGTGCATGCCCATGATGATCTAAAGGAACAGATTCTATAAAGGCGTGCAATGACAAACTAACAAAAATGGCAATGGGAAATGTTTTATGCACATGGTCACCATCTTCATGGTGGATATGCGTATGTCCGTGTTCTGCTCCTTTTGAAAAGTACTCTAATATCAACTGCAACAAAAATCCTAAAAGGATAAAATAACCTGTAATACTCCCATTATCTTTATATGATTCAGGAAAGATGTGAGTAAAGATTATAGTCAATAAAAAACCTCCTGAAAAGGATAACAGCAATTTTAAATGTGAAGCCTTCTTAAACAACTCCACTAACACTCCTCCTGCAACAACAGACAAAAACAATCCAATTATTTTATACCAGATTTCCAATTTACTTTAGTTTAGATATGATGATTAGACGTTCAGATTCATTTTCCTTAAAAGGATTTAATTGATAATCTCCAAAAACCGAAATTACTTCAAATCCTTCTTGGCGCAATAAACTCTCTAATTGTTCTTTAGTAAATAGTTTTACCTTTTCTTTAAAAGTGTACTCTTCTTGACCGTCATTAAATCTAATCTCCTTAACTACGAAACCATTCAATATTTGTTTATCAATCGTAAAGGAAATACTGTCACATTTTTTAGTTTCATGTGCCACCAAGTTATCCTCCACGTATTTACTATTTAAGTAATCTATGATAAATAGGCCATTTTGTTTGAGTGATTTCTTAACTGCTTGAATAACTCTTATATCATCCTTTTGGTCTTCAAAGTATCCAAAGCTTGTAAAGAGATTAAATACTGCGTCATAATAATTTTCACCAACATTTTGACGCATGTCATGAACCCTAAAATCAACTAAATCTCCTGCTTTTCTTTTGGCTTCTTCAATACTCTTTTCCGAGATGTCAATTCCAGATACAATAAGATTATTTTCTGCTAATTGAATGGCATGTCTTCCACTTCCACATGCTAGGTCAAGAACTTTACTTTGAGACGGTAATTCTAAATGAAATAAAAGGTTCGAAATGAAGGTTCTGGCCTCATCCAAATCTCTGTCTTTATATAAAAGATGATAATATTTTGTATTAAACCAATCCTTGAACCATTCACTCATACCGAAGTATTTAGTGCAAAATTAACACTCTTTTTAGGACATTCTAAAAATTAGAAAGGTAATCTTCAGGTTGGAAGACTTAATTTTATATATTTGCCTTGCATGTATTAAGAGTGGATAAGGTTTACGAAATATATAAACAACTCGAAGAAAAGCACGTCTTGTTATCTTTCAAAGGCATGATTACTTCAGAATTGCTAACAACAATTCTGCAAATAATGGAGTCTAAAATGGAGCACATGGACGAAAAGCCAAAGGTTAAACGTAAAGTATTTAACATTTTGGTTGAATGTCTTCAAAATCTATATCATCATATAGATCAAGAGGATAGAATACACATGCCATTAGAAGACAAATCAGCTCTTTTAATGATAGCGAAGAGAGAGTTTGAATATGAGATTACCACTGGTAACTATATGAAAGCTGAGGATGTTCAACCGTTAAAAGAGAAATTAGATCTTGTTAACAGTATGAACAAAGATGAGTTAAAAGCCTATTACAAACAGGTTTTGAGTGAAGGATCTCTTTCACAAAAGGGGACTGCGGGGTTAGGAATGATTGATATTGCAAGGAAATCAGGCGAAAAATTAGATTATAATTTTAGCCCAATTAATGATACAACCACTTTTTTTAGTTTGTCTGTTAAAATAGCAGAGTAATTACATAAATTAATATGGAAAATTTAGTTTTAGAAGGATCAGCAAAAACACCTACAGTAAATTTTGACTCAGATAACGGTGTATTAGAATTGAAAGGGAGATCAATTCCAGAAAACTCTATCGAATTCTATAAACCTTTAAATGATTGGATTGATGCGTATGCCGCTAATCCAAAACCGAATACTATCGTAGATGTTAAGTTAGAGTACTTCAACACTTCGTCTTCAAAATGTATTTTGGATTTGTTTAAACAATTAGAGAAATTGAACGCTGGAAATACTGAGGTTAGTGTTAACTGGTATTTTGAAGAAGATGATGAAGATATGGAAGAAGCTGGAGAAGACTACCAGGCTATTATCGATCTTCCGTTCAAAATGATCGAAGTAGAAGAAATTTAATATTCTAATCGCCCAAGGCGATATGAAAACATATTTATCAATCGGGATAACCGGTGGTATTGGTTCGGGAAAATCATATGTTTGCCGTATCATTGAAGCCATGGGTTATCCCGTTTTTTATTCTGATCAAGAAGCTAAAAACATCACCAATTCTCATCCAAAAGCTATAGAACAAATTACTATACTTTTTGGCAAAGAGGCTTATATTGATCAAGCGCTAAATAGTCCTTTTATTGCAGAACAAGTTTTTAATGACCCTAATTTGAGGCTCAAATTAAATGAAATTGTTCACCCCTTGGTTCGCGATAAATATTTTGAATGGGCCGAATCATCAGGAGCAAAACTGGTTTTTAATGAAGCAGCTATTTTATTTGAAACCGGAGCTTATAAACAATATGACAAAATGTGTTTAATTGTAGCTCCTAAGCAAATGAGAATTGACCGCGTAAAAAAAAGAAGTGGTTTAAGTGAAGAACAAATTCTAGAAAGAATGAGCTCGCAATGGACAGATGAACAAAAAATTCCGCTTGCAGATTTTGTTATAAACAATGATGAAAAATCACCTCTACTACCACAAATAAATAAAATGATTCAACAACTAAAATGAGTATTGCTGTTTACACATCAAAAGAAATGCAAGCATGGGATCAATTCACCATTGAACATGAACCTATCAGTTCTTTGAACTTAATGGAGCGCGCAGCCACTTTAGCTTGTAAACAGATTTTAGGGAATCATTTTTTTAAATCAGCAACAATTTTTTGCGGACCAGGTAATAATGGAGGTGACGGTTTAGTTATTGCCCGACTTCTTGCCGAAACAGGTAGAAAAGTTCAACTATACATCTTAGAATTTGGAAATAAAACCGCAGACTTTGAAAGCAATTTTAAAAAATTACCAAAGTCAGTAAAAATTGAAGTTTTAAATGAGAATCAAAATGATTTCTTGATAAAATCTGATATTGTAATTGATGCTGTATTTGGTTCAGGATTAAATAAGCCGGTAAGTGGCTGGATTGGTCAAACCGTAAAAAAAATGGGAGAAACTGAGGCATTTAAAATTGCCATTGATATTCCTTCAGGCTTATTTGCAACAGATAACAGATCCAACACTGAACTTCAAAATGTTTTTTTAGCTGACGAGACATTGACCTTTATGTCTCCTAAAATGTCATTCTTTTATCCTGAATATGGCAAGTATGTCGGGAAAATAAAGATTATAGATATAGGTCTTCATCCAAATTTTCCAGTAAAATCTGATATTCAATTTCTTCAAGGAGAAACAATTGAATTGACCAAGGGAAAAACTTTTGATCATAAAGGAAACAATGGCTATTTGAGTTTAATTGGAGGATTAGAAGAAATGAGTGGAGCAATTTTACTTTCCACATCTGCTGCATTGAAATGTGGTGCAGGTTACACTTATACTATTTCTGAAAAATCAACAAAAACTCCTCTAAATATCAATTGCTCTGAAAGTATTTGGATCAATGTTGAACAAAACGAAATCCCCTCAAAAACACAGGCTATTTCAATAGGACCAGGATTGGGTCAATCATCTGTTGCCAGAAAATTATTAGAAAAAGTACTTCAATCTAATTTACCTACAGTAGTTGATGCAGACGCGCTCAATTTAATTGCGAATAATCCTGATTTGGTTAGTCAATTACCTGAAAACTGCATTTTGACACCTCACATTGGCGAATTGAAAAGACTTATCGGAGAATCTAATTCATCTGAAGAATTACTGGAACAACAATTAGCTTTCAGTAAAAAATATAAAGTCTTTATTATACAAAAGGGAGCTTATTCAAAATTGACTTGTCCTGATGGCAATATTTACATCAACAGTACAGGAAATCCTGGAATGGCAAAAGCAGGTATGGGAGATACTTTAACCGGAATAATTGGAGCATTATTAGCCAAATCTTATCCCGCTAAAGAAGCTGCAATTTATGGCATGTTTTTGCACGGAGCAGCTGGTGATGCAGCAGAGAGAAAGCAAGGTAGCATAAGTTTGCAAGCTTCTGATTTAATTAATGAACTACCAACTGTAATTCAACAATTTACAATCTAAGTAATAATCCAGCATGAATTCCTAATCCATACATTTTGTGATCTATTGATTTAGTAGCATCATAAGTATTAAGCAATTGATGTCTGTATTCAGGATATAAAGTAAATCCGAACAAATCAAAATTATAGTTGATGCCAAATCCTGCAGAAGCCATTAAATTAAACATGGCCAATTTATCTTTCACAACGGTTACATCAGGATTTACCGGATCTCCACTATTTCTCGTATAATTCTCGTTATATCTTACGTTAATCAAATTAAGAGGAGTTATCCCTGCTACTCCAAAAAATTGAAACTTTTCTCCAATTGTATACCTCAACTTAATTGGAACCCCTATTTGCATATAGGTATTAGAAAAATGAAAAGTTGTATCTGTGGTCTCAGAAGCATAATCGTATTTCTCTTTGCTTCCAAAGAATGTAAAACCTAAATCCATATCCAAATTCTTTGCAACAGGGACAAAAAATCCAATGGAAGCTCCCCCACTCATATCAGCTTTTTGATCATTCCATTCCTCATAACTTTGGTAGGGAGTATTGTCTGTGAAAGATCTATAACCATAAGTATACAAACCGGTCAGGTAATAAGTTGTACCAGTTAAACTATCTCTGTTCAGCGGTTCTTTCTCAGGTTTTTCTTTTTTTTCCTTTTCTTCTTTTTCATTAGGTGTTTCACCAGAAACTATTTGTGCATTAACATAAGTAGTAAATACAACAAAAGATAAAAGCAAGTATAATTTCATCCAGCTAGTTTTAGAAGCCTTATATTTGATAGACATAGAACAAAAATAGTAATATTCAACAGTATGAAACTTACTTTTAACTCACCTGTAGTCCTCATCTTCTCATTTGTTTGTGGTATTGTGTATTTGTTTACTTCAAATGGGATTGGAACGGATTATTTCATTTTAGATCCGGTTTGGAACTTTTCAAGTCCAAGTTGGTATTTCAAAATGTTTTCTCACACTATTGGACATGCCAGCATTGAGCATTTTATGGGGAATATGGCTTTCTTTTTACTTTTAGGACCAATTGTAGAAGAAAAATATGGTAGTAAAAATTTAGTCATCATGTTTTTGACTACAGCCGTTGTTACCGGTTTAATACAAATCATGTTTTTTGACACCAGATTATTAGGTGCCAGCGGGATTGTGTTCATGTTGATATTGCTGGTTTCATTAGTTAATTTTAAAAACAAAGAAATCCCCCTGACATTTGTTCTAATCGTGATTATTTATATAGGTGGTGAAATTTGGGGAACCTTTGATGGTAGAGAAGATGGGATATCACATTCAACGCATATTATAGGAGGAATTGTTGGAGCTGTATTTGGATTTGCACTTGCCGGAAAGAAAATAAGGGATACTCCTAAAAGCACAGAAATACTCGGTTAGACTTTTTTAACAAATAATTACAAATTTTCGCGTTTATATAAAGTCTAAACCCTTTATATTTTAGAAAAAAATTGAACCAAACTTATTATTAAATTTATCCAACTATAAAATTCAGATGGAAAACATTTCAGATAAAGAAGGAGTTGACTTACTCGTAAAGAAATACAATGAACTCAATTCAGAAATTCACAAGGTAATTGTAGGACAAAATGATGTTGTTCAGCAAGTATTAATGTCTATATTTTCAAATGGACATAGCTTGTTAGTTGGTGTACCCGGATTGGCAAAAACATTGTTAATTCAAACCATCTCTGATTCATTAGGCTTGAGTTTTAAAAGAATTCAGTTTACTCCGGATTTAATGCCTTCAGATATTGTTGGATCTGAAATTTTGGACGAAACAAGAAACTTTAAGTTCATAAAAGGACCAATTTTTGCCAATATTATTTTGGCAGATGAGATCAACAGAACGCCTCCAAAAACACAAGCAGCATTATTAGAGGCCATGCAAGAAAAGAACGTTACTGCTGCAGGGACTAGGTATGAATTAGAAAAACCGTTTTTTGTATTGGCCACTCAAAACCCAATTGAGCAAGAGGGAACTTACCCTTTGCCTGAAGCACAATTGGACCGTTTTATGTTCAATATTTGGGTTGATTACCCAACGTATGAAGAAGAAATCAACATTGTAAAAAATACAACCTCAGATTTGGATGTGAGTTTAAAACCGATCTTGAATGCTGAGGAGATAATTTACTTTCAAAAGTTAATCAGACGAATTCCGGTTCCAGACGGTGTATATGAATATGCTGTTAAACTTGTAGGTAAAACCAGAAAAACAGGTGATTTAACTCATCCTCTTACTGAAAAATATTTGGACTGGGGTGCAGGACCAAGAGCTTCGCAATATTTGGTTATTGGAGCAAAATGTCATGCAGCTATTAATGGTAAATATTCACCGGACATTGAAGATGTTAAAGCTGTTGCCTATCCTATTCTTCGTCATAGAATTGTAAGAAATTATCGTGCAGAAGCTGAAGGATTTACAATAGAGAAAATTTTAGATGAATTAATGCAGTCTTAGTGGATCTTAACGACAGAATAAAAATATGTCAAAGCTGTACGAATAAGAAATTCGATAGAAAATTGGGAACCGTTTGTGGTCTTACAAATGATAAACCCACTTTTGAAGATACTTGTCCTTCATTTCATTTAGACGAAATACACGCTAAAAGACACGATAGATTCACAGAGAATTTCAATAAAAAAGCCATTCGAAAAGAAAGTGGCGTAAAATACTTGACCACCGGGATTCCTGTCTTTTTGATTGGTATGCTTATTATAACAATGCCATCACTCAATATGAAATCTAATTTTATGATTTTAATTGGGGTGTTGGTGACTCTTGGAGGAATAGCCATGTTGGTTCTGTCTATCATGAGTTTCGTGATGGAACCTGAAGACAAAAGTGTAAAAAAACCTGTGCAAGGAAATAAACCAATTGACGAAGAAGAGATTTATTAACTCAATTCATTAGGTACTACTTTTATCCTTTTACTATCTTTGCGTTTTCTTAAAATTCACGAAAGATGAATTCATTAACTGCCATTTCTCCTGTTGATGGGAGATATCGTTCAAAAGTTGAAAATTTAGCGGCTTATTTCTCGGAGTATGCATTAATCAAATACAGAGTTTTGGTTGAGATAGAATACTTCATTGAACTTACTAAACTTGACATCAAAGGTCTATCAGATTTTCCTGAGGAAAAATATCAAGCTTTAAGAGCAGTTTATGAAAAATTTGAAGAAGAGGATGCTGAGAAGATTAAAGAAATTGAGAAAACAACCAACCATGATGTAAAAGCGGTTGAATACTTCATCAAGGAAAGACTTGCCAAATTAGGTCTTACCAAATACGAAGAGTTTATACATTTTGGACTTACATCTCAAGACATCAACAATACAGCAATTCCTCTTTCTTTAAAAGAAGCTGTATACAATGAATATATTCCATTACTGGATGATTTAATTCTAACTTTAAACGAATTGGCTCAAGAATGGAAAAACATTCCAATGTTGGCCAGAACACATGGTCAACCTGCTTCACCTACAAGATTAGGAAAAGAGATTTTTGTATTTGTTGAACGATTAGATATCCAAAAACAACAATTACTTGCTGTTCCTTTCTCAGCTAAATTTGGTGGAGCAACAGGAAATATGAATGCTCACTATGTTGCATTCCCTAAAATTGACTGGGTTAAATTCGCTAATGATTTTATAAATGGATCTTTAGAAATTGAAAGAAGTCAAACCACTACGCAAATTGAGCATTATGACAATGCAGCAGCTTTGTTTGATGCCATGAAACGTATCAATTCTATTATTCTGGATTTGGATAGAGATATGTGGACCTATATCTCAATGGAGTATTTCAAACAAAAAATTAAAGAAGGAGAAATTGGATCAAGCGCAATGCCGCATAAAGTAAACCCAATTGACTTTGAAAATTCAGAAGGAAACATTGGTATTGCTAATGCTTTGTTTGAGCATTTATCAGCCAAACTACCGGTTAGCAGACTTCAACGTGATTTGACAGATTCAACGGTTTTAAGAAATGTTGGAATGCCTTTGGCGCATACAATGATTGCAATTAAAGCTACTTTAAAAGGACTGAATAAATTGTTATTGAACGAAAACAAGTTAAATCAGGATTTAGAAGAAAACTGGGCCGTAGTAGCTGAAGCTATTCAAACTGTTTTAAGGAGAGAAGGTTTTCCTAAGCCATATGAAGCTTTAAAATCTTTAACCAGAACTAATGAGGCGATTACAAAAGCAAGTATTGCTGCGTTTATTGAAACATTAGATGTACCTGAAAACATTAAAGAGGAATTAAGATCTATTAGTCCTCAAAACTTTACCGGAATTAATATGGTAGATAGATAAACTAACAGTTTTCTGTTAGTGTTTGTCTTAATTGATCTTTCTCTTCTTGAGAAAGGCAGTGTTTGCTGTGCTTAATGTTGGCTAATTTGATAATCTTGCATAAGACAACATTATCTTTTTCATAATCAGCACAAAGTCCACAAACTCTGATGTGAATTCGAAGTTTTCTTTTCTGAAACCAATTGAGTTTTTCGTACTCTTTTTTTTCAATTAATTGTCCTGCCCTTTTACAATCAATCATGTATTTAACCATTTAGCAGACAAACACTCACGTAACTGTACTTTAGCTCTGTGAACGATCACCCACAAGTTTGACGGAGTAATATCATGCTCCTTACATACCTCTTCACTTTTCTTTTCTTCTACTAATTTATCAATAATAATACCTTTCCATTTCTCAGGCAAATCTTGAATGCACCCCATGATAGCATCTCTTAACTCCATGTTATCATAGTTCACTTCAATTTCTGAAAAAGAGTTTTCATTTTGCTTTTGCATTGCTTTCTCTTCACCAGACTGCTCACCATTTCCTAATTGCGACATTGGCTTAGTTTTTCTAGACTCTTGTTTACGCCAATGGTCGATTATTTTTCTTTTCAATATAGAAAAAAGCCAGGTTTTAACACTACTCTCCCCTTTAAAACTTGCTAAACCTTTTAAAGCAGAAACAAATGTATCCTGAACTAAATCTTTGGATAGTTCATGATCATTTACTCTGGTTATCGCATAATTATAGAGGATATCTGAGTAATTATCTACCCATCCTGATGTATCTAAATCTGCTTTGGTTGTTGACATGGAACAATGTTAATCAATATTTGTTGTTGCAACAAGTAATTTGTGACAAATGGTTGGAATCATATTCCATTAAATCGATAGATATAAAAGTTTAAACTGATTGCAATTAACAGCCATATTATATAAGGCAATAATAAAAATGATGTCCATTTTACTTTTTGCCAACCAACAATAAACATGATAATTACCACTATGGCCAATAGCGATATAATCGCTAAAGAAAGAGGCACCATTTGAAGATCAAAAAAGATTGGATTCCAAGATACATTTAACAACCATTGCACAGAAAAAAGTCCCATTATAGCAATGCTAACCTCCTTTGAAATTTTTGCCATAAAGAATGATAAACATATCATGATGGTAAACCATGCCGCTCCAAATACCCATCCTGGAGGTGTCCAAGGTGCTCTGTTTAAATTTTGATACCACTCACTGGATGGACCTTCTCCTTGCAGCAAACCTCCTAAACCCAATGCCGCAAAATTCACTATCAAATAAATGAAAAGATAAATTATATACTTTTTTTTAGCCGTCATACCATTATAACAAATTACCTCTACAGTATGTTCAAAAAAAAGCCCCGATAAAATCGAGGCTTACTTTGTTTTATTGATTTAATGCATCTGAGAAACAGTATTCATTTTTGTCTATCAGTTTTTGTGCAATTAATTGTCGTGCATTTTTGGTATTGTATGCTTCAACTTTTGTGAAACGTTTCATTCCCATCATCATCATTCTTAATTCATCTCCTTCAACAAATCCCATCAAAGCATCTTTACCTTGCTTGTTGATATAATCAGCAGCATCAAAAATGTATGTCTTAACTATAGCAATATATTCTTGACAAGCAGCTTCTCCTTTTGCCGCTACCATCTTCTCAACTCGTTTTAAAGTAGATTCAGCAACATAAGTGTAATTGATCATGTTGGCAATATTGATCAAGATTTCTTGCTGTTTTGCCAACTCCATCATCAATTTTTGAGCGGCAGAACCTGCTACCATCAAAATTGCTTTCTTGAAGTTCTCAATGTATTTTTTCTCTTCTGCAAACAATTCATCTGAACCACTATCAAAATCAGGAATGCTCATCAATTCTCCGGCAACTGCTTGTGCAGGTCCCATCAAATCCAATTCTCCTTTCATAGCTTTTTTAAGGATCATATCAACAGTCAACATTCTGTTGATTTCATTGGTTCCTTCAAAAATTCTGTTGATACGTGAATCTCTGTATGCTCTTTCTACTTTTGATTCAGCCGAATAACCCATACCACCATGTACCTGAACTCCTTCATCCACTACATAATCAAGCGTTTCAGATCCAACAACTTTAAGGATAGCGCATTCAGCAGCATATTCTTTGATTCCTTCCAAAGTTGCTTTTTGCTTATCCATTCCTTCTTCAACTAACTTGTGAATCAAATTTTCGATATCAAAACCAGCTCTGTAAGTAGCAGATTCTAATGCAAAAGTTCTGATTACTTGCTCTGCCAATTTTTGTCTGATCGCTCCATATTTTGAAATAGATCTTCCAAATTGCTCTCTTTCATTAGCATATTGAACCGTATAATTGATAGTTTCTTTTGCGCCACCAAGTACTCCGGCAGCCAATTTAATTCTACCAATATTTAGAATGTTTACGGCAATTTTAAATCCACCTTGTCTTTCTCCTAAAAGGTTCTCTGCAGGAACTTTTACGTTATTGAAGAAAACTTGACGAGTAGATGAACCTTTAATACCCATTTTCTTTTCTTCCGGGTTTAAGGAAATTCCTTCTGAATCAGCATCCACTATAAAACCAGTTAGATTTTCATCATCACCAATTTTAGCAAACACTGTAAATACATTTGCAAAACCTCCGTTGGTGATCCACATTTTTTGACCGTTCAAAGTGTAGTATTTACCATCATCAGATAAAATTGCTTTTGTTTTACCAGAGTTAGCATCAGAACCTGAACTTGGCTCAGTTAAACAATAAGCTGCTTTCCACTCGCCTGAAGCTAGTTTTGGAATGTACTTTTGTTTTTGATCTTCTGTTCCGAAATATAAAATTGGTAATGTTCCGATCCCTGTATGAGCTCCATATGCAACAGAGAAAGAGTTTCCTCTTCCTAAATATTCCGTTGCCAACAAAGAAGTAGGAAAATCAACTCCCATTCCTCCATATTGCTCAGGTACAGACAAACCTAACATTCCTAATTCACCTGCCTTATCTAATTTAGATTGCATTAACCCTTCAGTCATGGCATCTAATTTATCTGCATCCGGTTCAATTTCTTGTCTAATAAAATCCAAACAAGTTTGAGCAATCATTCTTTGCTCTTCGTTGTAACCTTCAGGAGTAAAAATTTCATCAGTCTCTATTGATCTGATTAAGAATTCACCTCCTTTAATAGGCTTTTTACTTTCTTTAGTTTCTGACATAACTTAATTCAATTTACAATAAGCAATTTTTAATTGCTATTTGATTTATAGTATTTCTAATACTCCAGCTGCTCCTTGTCCTGTACCTACGCACATTGTAACAACTCCGTATTTTTGGTTTCTTTTCTTAAGTTCATTAATGATTTGTACCGATAATTTCGCTCCAGTACAACCTAGTGGGTGACCAAGCGCAATTGCTCCTCCATTTACATTTACTATATCCGGATTCAATCCTGTTTCTCTAATAACAGCAACAGATTGCGAAGCAAAAGCCTCATTCAATTCAACAAGGTTAATATCGCTTTGTTTTAATCCTGCCATTTCAATTGCTCCTGGAATTGCATCTACAGGTCCAATACCCATAATTCTAGGTTCAACTCCAACAACTTTATAAGACAGCATTCTTGCAATTGGCTCCACATTCAATTTCTTCACCATTTCTTCTGACATGATCAACAAAAACGCTGCTCCGTCTGACATTTGTGAAGCATTTCCTGCGGTAACTGTTCCATCCGCCATGAAAACAGGTTTCAATTTAGACAAGCCTTCAACTGTGGTTCCCATTCTTGGTCCCTCATCTGTATCAACAGTGAAAGTTCTCTCTGCTCTTTTTCCATTAGCATCTATATATACTTCTGGAACTTCAATTGGAACGATATCATCCTTAAATCTATTCTCTTTTAAAGCAGCTAAAGCTTTCATATGAGAATTGTAGGCGAATTCATCCTGATCTTCACGGGTAACATTGTATTTTTCAGCTACAGCTTCAGCTGTATTTCCCATTCCCCAATACCAATCAGCATGTTTTTTAGCCACCTTAGCATTTGGAACAACTCTCCATCCACCCATTGCAATTGCAGACATTGATTCAGTTCCACCAGCAATAATGATATCTGCCATTCCGTTTTGGATTTTTGCAGAGGCAATTGCTATAGTTTCTAAACCTGAGGAACAGTATCTGTTAACTGTCATACCAGGTACTTTGTTTGTATCTAATCCCATCAGTGAGATAAAACGACCTACGTTCAATCCTTGTTCACCTTCAGGCATTGCATTTCCAACAATTACATCATCAATCATCTCGGGATCTAATTGCGGAACTTCTTTAATAATTTGCTTGATAACATCTGCAGCCAAATCATCAGGACGAGAAAATCTAAACCCGCCTTTATTAGCTTTTCCTACAGCAGTTCTATAGGCTTTTACGATATATGCTGTTTTACTCATATCTAGTAATAAGTTTTTAGTATCAAGACACAAGAGTTGATTTTTCAAATGACCTGTTTAATGCATAAATCATTTTTTGTACTTCAACCACTTGATCTATCATCTCTTTTGTATCTATTTTAAATATTCTTTCAATTAAAATCAATTGTGTTTCTAATTCATAAGAAGAACCAGTAGCGATATCTAGAAATCTTTTAAACTCAGTTGAACTTTTCCTTCCCGCACCTTCTGCAATATTACTTGGAATAGACAGGGCGCAACGAGTGATCTGAGATCCGAAATTAAATTGTTCAGCTTTAGGCAATTCACTATAAATCTTGTAGGTATTCTCTACAAGCGTCATTGCTTTTTGCCAAACTTTTAATTCCTGATAATTATGCATTTCTTGATACTCTTTACTGAATACTTGCTACTTTTTAATTTCTTAAAATTTTTCCTTTAGTGACAATTGACTGAATTCTTTCTAGAGTTTTTCTTTTAGTGCACAAGTCCAAAAACGCTTTTCTTTCAAGATCAAGCAAGTATTGCTCATCTACTTGTGTTAATTCAGATAAATCACCACCTGCCAATACAAATCCTAATTGTTCAGAGATGTAAGCATCATGTTCTGAGATATAATGTCCATGTTCCATTGAATCAGCACCTACGTATACCAATCCAAGAGCTTCCTGCCCAAGAACTGTGATGTTCTTTTCTTTTACAGGTTGAGTATATCCTGCATTGTATAATGCTAAACAAGCTTCTTTAGCTCTTGTTAATTGATAATCTCTATCAACAACTACTTCATCAATTCCTTTTCTTAGGTAACCTAAATCAAATGCTTCATACGCACTTGTTGAAACTTGCGCTTGTCCGATTGTCAAGAATTTTTCTCTAAATCTGTTCACCCTTACATCACCTTCTTTTAAATCATCAGACAATCTTTTAGCAAACTCTTTGGTTCCACCACCACCAGGGATCAATCCAACTCCAAACTCTACTAATCCCATATAAAGTTCTGCGTGTGCTATCACTTTGTCTGCGTGCATAGACATCTCGCATCCTCCTCCAAGGGCCATGTTGTGTGGCGCCACAATTACAGGACAAGATGAATGTCTAATTCTCATCATTGTATCCTGGAACTGCTTAATCGCAAAATTTAATTCGTCATATTCCTGCTCGGCAGCCATCATAAAGATCATTCCTACATTGGCACCTGCTGAGAAATTTTGCCCGGTATTAGAAATCACCAATCCTTTGTATTCTGTCTCAGCTAAATCTATACCTTTTTGAATTCCTTGCAGAACTCCTCCACCAATAGTATTCATCTTTGTGTGGAATTCAAGATTTAAAATTCCATCACCTAAATCGATAATGTGACAATCTTGATTTTTCCAAACAGTATTTGAATCTCTTAAATTGTCTAAGAATATTAGATCTTCTGTACCTGGAATCACTTTAAATTCACCGGCATTTTGATCATAGAATTTCTTAACGCCATTTTCAATTTGGTAAAATTCTTTCACACCAGAAGCCACCATTTTGGTAACCCATTCTGCAGGAGTTTTACCATGTTCCTTCATCACTTCTAATCCTTTTTCAACTCCTATCAAGTTCCAAGTTTCAAAAGGTCCTAATTCCCAACCAAAACCTGCTTTTAAAGCATCATCTACTTTGTAAATCTCATCAGAGATCTCAGGAATTCTATTTGATACGTAAGCAAATAAACCTGCAAAAGTTTTTCTATAAAATTCACCAGCTTTGTCTTTTGCAAAGAACAACATCTTAGTTCTTTCATTTAAATCATCTACAGCCTTGGTAGCTGCCATGATAGGAAAATCAGCTTTTTGCTTACCTCTATATTCCAGTGTTTTCAGATCTAGAGATAAAATCTCTTTGTTTCCGTCAACTACCTCTTTTTTGTAAAAACCTTTTCCAGTTTTTGATCCCAACATGTTATTTTCAACCATCTTAGCTACATATCCAGGTAACTCAAATTGGTCTTTTTCTTCGTCATTTGGACAATTATCCTTTAAACCATTGGCTACATGAACTAAAGTATCCAAACCAACAACATCACAAGTTCTGAAAGTTGCAGATTTTGGTCTTCCTAATACAGGACCTGTCAATTTATCAACCTCTTCAATGGTTAATCCCATTTCCTCAACAGTATGGAATAACGACATGATTGAATATACTCCTACTCTATTAGCAATAAATGCAGGGGTATCTTTACATAATACTGTCTTCTTACCTAAAAATCTTGCTCCATATGACATAAAAAAGTCAACAATCGAAGGATCAGTTTTAGGTGTCGGAATAATTTCTAATAGTCTTAAATATCTTGGAGGATTAAAGAAGTGTGTTCCACAAAAGTGTTTTTGAAAATCATCACTTCTTCCTTCTAACATCATGTGTATAGGAATACCAGATGTATTTGAAGAAACTAAAGTTCCTTGTTTACGATACTTATCAACCTTTTCAAAAATGATTTTTTTGATATCTAATCTTTCAACTACTACTTCAATTACCCAATCACATTCAGCGATTTTTTCAAAATCATCATCAAAATTACCCGTAGTAATTCTGCTTGCAAACTCCTTTTTGTAAATAGGAGAAGGTTTAGATTTAAGTGAAGCAGTTAGATAATCATTTACCATTCTGTTTCTAACAACTTTATCTTCTAAAGTTAATCCTTTGGCTTTTTCAGCATCATTTAATTCTCTAGGAACCATGTCCAGTAACAAAACATCAACTCCAATGTTTGCCAAGTGACATGCAATCCCTGAACCCATAATTCCGGAACCTAAAACGGCTGCTTTTTTAATGTGTCGATTCATCAATTACTTGTTTTCTTCTAAAAGTTCGTTCAAATAAGCGTCTATCTTTTCAGATATCTCAAAAAAGGCTTTGACTTTAGTTTTAGGAAACTTTTCATACAAAGCCTGATTAAATTCTAATACAACATCTCTGGCCACTCTCCTTGCCTCTAAGCCTTCTTCCGTTAAAAACACCAAAGATTTTCTTTTATCGATAGCATCTGATTTTCTTTCTATCAACCCTTTGTCTTCCATATTTTTTAATGTTCTAGACAAACTGGTAGGTTCCATTCCCATACGCGGCCCTAATGATGTACTAGGTGTTCCATCCTTTTCAATTGAAAGTAAAATATACCCCCAAGAAAAGCTCATATTGTACTTGGAAGCCAGTTGGTTATAATATCTGGAAATCTTAAACCAGTTATTCCTTACATGGAAATCAAAAAGTTGTTCTTTGTTCATTTCAAATCACTATCTTAGCATAAAGGTAAAAAGTTTTTCTTATGCACGCATAATTATTTAATTTTTTTTTACTTTTTATTATTCACACTTAACCTTCCTCCCAGATTTGATATGAGATTGCAACCTATTTACATTCTTTTTGTTCTATCATTTTCATTTTCAACTTTTTCTCAAACTCCACTTCAGCTTTCTGAAATAATGAAAGGAGATGATTTTATAGGTCATCAACCTTACAATGCAGTATGGTCTCCAGATGGCAACCATATCTATTTTAGATGGAACAATACACCTGAAGTTATTCATAGTTATTACGATTACAATGTCAAATCAAAACGGTATAAAGTCCTTAAACCGGAAGAAACAAGAACTTTACCTGTTGAAGGGTATTATGAATCAGCTGATCATCAGGTCTTCTACTACAAGCGAGGAGGTAATTTGTACGAATGGAATGACAAAAATTGCAAGCTCTTATTTTCAATTACCTCACCTTATAGTGTATATCGAATTCTAAATAATGGCAATGTAATCATTCAATTAGATGACGATTTTTATTTAATAGATAAAGTCACTAATCAATTCATACAATTAACCCAATTTTCAAAAGGAGAACCTTCAACTGATTCAAAAAAGACATCTTTTTTGGAGGATCAGCAAATAGAATTATTTGATCACGAACGCAAAATCAAATCAGAAGCCGAAAAAAGAGCAGTCGAAAAATCACGATACAAAACTCAATTACAACCCACACTATATTTATATAATACAAGTTTGGAATGGGCTGAAACTGACAACAACACAAATTGGATAGTTTATGAAACGGTAGAATATCCAAAAAATGAAGAAACCCAATACGCAAGTTTTGTAACAGCTGATGGATATACACAATTAAAGAATGCCAGACCTAAAGTGGGAAGCCAAGATCCAAGTCATTTTTTAGGTGTTTACTCGAAAGAATTGGATACAAGCTTTCTTGTAAGTACCGAAAACCTAAGTGGCATATACAACAAACCGGAATACCTGGTTAAAGAAGGTGAAACTAAGAAGTGGAGCGAACCTAAAAACGTTATTTTTCATTCGCATGGTTTTAACTCTGAACAAAAATCTTTATTAATAGAAGTAAAATCATACGATAATAAAGACCGTTGGCTAGCCCTGCTAGATGACAAAGGAGCGTTAACAGAAATTAATCATCAACATGATGCCACCTGGATAGGAGGACCCGGTATTTCAGGATGGAACATGGTTCCAGGAAACTGCGGTTGGATAGATAATGATGTGCTTTATTTTCAATCTGAAGAAAGCGGATACTCACATTTATATACTTATAACTGCACTACTAAAAAAACTACTCAATTGACTAGTGGAAATTTTGAAATACATGAAGCTAAACTTTCAAAAGATAAAAAGAGTTTTTTCATTTCGTCCAATAAGAATCATCCCGGAAACAGATCGTTTTACAGATTCAACATTAGCAGCAATACCTGGGAAGACATCTTGACTGAAAATGGCAACCATGAAGTAGCTGTATCACCAAATGAAAAACAATTAGCTATAAGATACTCTTACAAAAACAAGCCTTGGGAAATGTATATCTCCAATTTGGAAAAAGATGCCCAAAAACAGTCCTTCACAAAATCAACCACAGCCGAATTTGATAATTACAAATGGAGGGAACCGGAAATAATTACTTTCAAGGCAAAAGATGGAACCACGGTTTATGCACGACTGTACAAACCCACTGAACAACTTAAAAACCAGGCAGGAATCATCTTTGTGCATGGTGCTGGCTACCTGCAAAATGCCCACAATTGGTGGAGCGGATATCACAGAGAATATATGTTCCACAATTTACTGGCAGATAAAGGATACACCATCTTAGACATAGATTATAGAGCTAGTAAAGGCTATGGTAGAGATTTTAGAACCGGAATCTACCGTCATATGGGAGGCTTGGACTTAAGTGACCAAATTGATGGTGCTGATTACATGATCAAAGAACTGGAAATTGACTCTGAAAGAATTGGTATTTATGGAGGCTCTTATGGCGGTTTCATTACATTGATGGCCATGTTAACCGAACCCAATAAATTCAAATGTGGTGCTGCCTTAAGGTCTGTTACTGATTGGGCACATTATAATCACCAATACACTTCTAACATATTAAATACACCTGAAACAGACCCTGAAGCCTTCAAAAAAAGTTCTCCTATTTATTTTGCAGAAAATCTTAAAAACAAACTCTTAATGCTTCATGGAATGGAAGACGATAATGTTCAATATCAAGATGTTGTAAGATTAAGCCAAAGATTTATTGAACTGGGTAAAGATAATTGGGATTTAATTGGTTATCCAGTTGAAAAGCACGGATTTCAAGAGGCTACGAGTTGGACAGATGAATATAGACGCATTCTAAATTTGTTTGATTCCCAACTAAATCCTTAATTAATTTCAACCTTTTGAGTCTTTATTGCGTTTAACTAACAACTATTTTATCGTTAAAATAATTGCATTGATCGATATAATTAATGTATTTACTTATTTTTGGCGATTATAGCACTTAACTGCTTACTGGGAAGAATGAAATATTCTTTAAAAATGCTTACTAAAAGACTGATAAAGACAAAGCTAAGGTCATTTATTGTCACTGCAATTTTGTGTTGTGGAGTTACCTCCTTTGCACAACAGGATACCATTTTTTGGTTTGCTGCACCTGACATCTCTTCTGGTGCTGGTGACACACCTGTACATTTAAGATTATTGTCTTATGATCAAGCAGCAACAGTTACAATTTCGCAACCTGCAAATGGAGGTTTCACGCCAATAGTAGTGAATATTCCGGCTAACTCTGTCAGCAATGTTGATTTATCTTCTTTCTTGGCGGATATTGAAAGTCCGGCTGCTGATGTAGTTTCCAATACAGGGTTAAAAATTGAATCAACAGAGATCATTAGTGCATATTATGAACTTTCTAATGCAAGCAATAAAGAAATTTTCTCTTTGAAAGGTAATAAAGGTCTGGGTGACAATTTTTACACCCCTTTTCAAAAAGCCTGGGACAATGCTTCAATTTCGCCTTCTACGTATTCTTCAATTGAAATTGTAGCAACAGAAAATAATACTACTGTTGTTATTACACCTAAAACTAACATTGTTGGTCATTCGGTTGGTGCAACTTTTAACATTACATTAAATGAGGGAGAAACCTACAGTGCCAGAGATGTTAATCTATCTGCTTCAACTTCATTGGCCGGATCAATTGTTTCTTCTGACAAACCAGTTTCTGTGACAGTGTTCTCAGGAGCATTGCAATATGACGGTTGTAATTCATCTATGGGAGATCAAATAACTCCTGCTGATTATTTAGGTACAGATTTTATTATCCACAAAGGAACTACAGATGATAAAGTATACATACTAGGAACTCAAAATAATACGGCAATTACAATTAGTGATTTGGGAACCACTAATTCACTTGTAAACTGGAGTGAAACGTATGAGTATGATCTTAACGATACTTACAACCACATTCATACAACCAAACCTGTCTATGTATGGCACGCTTCAGGATTAGGATGTAATTTAGGTGGGGCCCAAGTTCCAAATGTATTTTGTGCCGGTAAATATGATCAATCTTTTACACGTTCAACAGCTGACTCATTAGGTGTATTTCTTTGGATCAGAACTGGATTTGAAGGAGATTTTCAATTAAATGGAAACAGCACATTAATCCAAGCTAGCGATTTTACAGTAGTTCCAGGAACTAGTGGTGAATTTATGATGGCATTGAAATTTTTCAATACCACTCAAGTTCCTGTTGGAAGCTATAATAAAGTAACAAATACAGGAGACATTTTTGGTCTGGGTATTATAAATGGTGAAACAACAGAAGGAGCAGGATATGCATATCTTTCTGAATTTAGTTCATACCCTTATGTTGATGCCGGATTAGATGCTACAATTTGCCAAAATGTGCCTTTTAACCTTAATGGAATTGTTGGAGGTGGAGATGTAACGGGTACATGGTCAGGAACAGGATTTGGATCTTTCTCTAGCCCATTAAACTCTCTTACAAACACTTACAACCCTAGTGTAATTGACACAATTATTAGTCCTATAAGTTTGATATTGACTTCTACCGGTCCTTGTCCGGAAATGAAGGATACACTAATTTTAACAGTAACTCCTGCTCCTATAGTAAACGCAGGAGCTGATCAAGTTGTATGCGCCAATGATCCAAATGTTGACTTAAGCGGAAATGTTACCGGTGGAGCAACAGGTGGAATTTGGTCTTCTATGGGAAGTGGAACTTTTACACCATCTAATACGGATTTAAATGCAACATACGTTCCTTCTCCGGCTGATACTATTGCTGGTTCAGTTAATATTATTTTGACATCTACGGGCTCTGGAAGCTGTATAGATGTTACTGACACTATGAACATTACCATCAGCCCTGCACCTGATGCTGATATTGCGCAAGACACTATTTATGCTTGTTCCAACAACCCAAATATTACCTTAAGTGGAACTGTTACAGGCGGAACAACTACAGGAAAATGGACGACTAGTGGAAATGGAGTTTTTAGTCCTGATAACTTATCCTTAAATTGCACTTACACTCCTAGCCCTGCCGATATTGTTAGTGGTCAAATTATGATCTACCTCACATCCACAAATAATGGATTATGCTTCAGTGATAAAGACTCAGTAGTAATTGTATTTACGCCTTCACCAGATGTTAGTGCTGGTACTGATTTATTTGCTTGTACAAATGAAAGTGGTGTGGTATTAAATGGTGCCATAAGCGGTGCCACTACAACAGGAGTTTGGACGGGAGGAGCAGGAACCTTTATTCCCAACCCTAATACATTAGATGCACAATATATTCCTTCAGCAGCAGAAGTAACAGCTGGAAGTGTTACACTTACTCTAACATCTACGAACAATGGCAATTGTTTATCGGATAATGATCAGGTAGACATTGATTTTGTTGCACCTCCGTTTGCCAACTTTAATTTTAACAGTGCATGCCAAAATGATACAGTTTATGTTGAAGATTTTAGCTTAAATGGATTTGGAGTTATTACTTCTTGGATGTATGATTTTGGAGATGGAATAACATCTAACAATCCTGATGATTTCCATTTATACAACAGTTCAGGGAATTTTGACATTCAACTTGTAGTACAAAGTGATGCTGGTTGTATAGACACATTAACTCAATCAGTAACAGTATATGATTTACCGGTAGCAGATTTTACGTATTCTCCAACTTGTGATAATGATCAGGTGATCGTTTATTTTAATGATGCTTCAACTATTGGTTCAGGTTCAATTACAAATTGGTACTACGATTTTGGAGGTATGGGAAATCAGTCTGTTCAAAACCCAAATCAATTATTTGTTGGAACCGGAAACTTTACAATTACTCAAATAGTAAGTTCAAATCAGGGATGTTCAGATACAATAACACAAGTATTATCTGTTCCACCAAAACCAAATGCAGGTTTCTTTTATAATACAAGTGGCGGATTAAACGTTGGTGCTGAATTTACTTTTATAGATACTTCTTCTAACGCCGCAACTTACAGTTGGGATTTTGGAAATGGAGAAACTTCAACGGACCAGAATCCTACAGTAGTTTATTTTGCAAATGGAAATTATGACGTTGTATTAGTTGCAACTGGACCTCTTGGATGTATTGATAGTGCATCACAAGTTATCACAATTAATACGGTAACTACTGAAATCACTCAATTAATTCCAAACGCTATTTCACCTAATGGCGATAACATTAATGATGTTTGGAAACTAGAATTTATTCAATACACCAATACAGATGCGCAAATTGTAATTGTTAATCGTTGGGGGCAAACAGTATTTGAAAGTGTAGGGTATGCCAATCCTTGGGATGGAACTTTCCAAGGTACGGGTGAATTGGTTCCTGAAGGAAACTATTACTATATCATCAAAATAAGTGATGATGAAATTTACGAAGGAGCATTACTCGTCTTAATATCAGCAAATAACTAATGAAAAAGTTACTATTCATATTAGCTATCAGTTGTTTTGCTTATATAAGCAAGGCGCAACAACAGTATGTTTTTACAAATTTCATGATGAACGATTATTACTATAACCCAGCTGTGGCAGGGAGTAAAAAGTTTCATTATGCAAACCTAGGTTTCAGAATGCAATGGGCTGGATTCAATGAAGCTCCTATGACCATGTACGCCAATTTTTACGGATCAGTTAAAAATGAAATGAAGCATGGATATGGAATTTCAATTGTGAATGACAGAAGCGGCTTAGTAAATAATACTGCTATCTCATTGAATTACGCCTACCATGTGAAATTAGGTGAAAAATGGAAATTAGGAATGGGGGTAAAACCCGGATTTATTCAGTACAACATTAAATTGTATGATGCTTTATTGGCAGATGAAGGTGATAACATATTAGAAGGAAACGTATTATCTACAGGTGCATTTGATCTTTCATCCGGAATTCATCTTTATTCAGAAAGATTCTTTTTTATGCTTTCAATGAGACACATATTTGGAGATGCCATCACCTTTACCGGATTTAATGATGGATTATCTAAACACTACACAGGAATAGTTGGATATAACTGGTGGGTAAACAAAAAAAGTAAACAACGACAGTTAGAATTGTTAGATAAGCAAAGAAAAGGTACCCTTGAAGAAGGAGAAGAAGTAGCCAAAAAGAAGATCAAAGATTTTGAATTAATGCCAATTATCATGGTCAATTATGTAAATCCTATCACACCACAAGGTACAGCAATGCTTAAAGCTACATTTGATCATAAATATTGGGCGGGATTGTCATACAGAACACAAGATGCATTGGGAATTTCATTAGGTATGGTAATAAAAGAAAGATTGAACATTGGATATAGTTTTGATTATTCAATGGGGCAAATTCAAGGTTATAATTATGGATCTCATGAATTGATGCTTTCTTTTCAAACCACAAGTAAAAAGAAGAGTTTGGAAGAACAAGATGAGGAGCTGAACAACAGCATATTTGACACCCCCGAGTCAGATAAGAAGTAAATGATAAAAAATTGAGATTATGAAATGGTTTAAAATATTCATATTGACCATAGGGTTGTGGACAACAATTGGCTCTCAAGAAGCTAAAGCGCAAATTGACACAACATTCTGGTTTGCTGCCCCATGGGTAACACCAGATCATGACCAAAACACGCCAATGGCGTTTCATTTTTCCACATTTGCTAATGCAACTACAATTAGATTGTATCAGCCTGCATTCACATATGACACAACATTTACGGTTCCTCCAAATACATTGTTTTCTAAATATGTTTCACATTTAGTTAACACACTGGAAAGTAAGCCAGCAGATATGGTTCTAAATTGGGGATTTAAAATAGAAAGTGATTATCCAATTATTGCTGTATATGACTTCATTTCCAGTCCAAATAATGGTAGTTCAAATAATCCTGAAACTTATTCCTTGAAAGGGCAAAATGGGATGGGATATGAATTCGTAACACCTTTTCAAACGTTATGGAATAACAAAATATTGACAAATGATAATAATTCTGATGGTGTAGTTACGCAACCTAAACAATTCTTTTCAGTTGTTGCTACGGAGGATAATACTGTCATTTATATTACACCTAAATGCGACGTTGTAGGTCATCCGGCCGACATTACTTATTCGGTAACTCTCCCATTGGCCGGACAAGTTTATACTTGCGAAAATGTAGTTTCAAACACAAGTGCTCCAGGAAATTCATTAGCAGGTTCAATTGTTGTTTCTAACAAACCAGTTTCTGTTACAGTGAATGATGACTCTGTTAACCCTTCGGGAGGTGGTGGATGTTATGATTTAATGGGAGACCAAATTGTTCCCACTGATGTTATTGGAAAGGAATATATAGTAAATAAAGGTTTTTTGAATGTTGGGTCTAATGAGTCAATATTTGTTGTTGCTACAGAAAATTTTACCACGGTAAATATTGATAATGGAATAACCACTACATCTGTAATTTTAAATCAGGGAGACACTTACCAATACAGTATTACGGAACAATTGACTTCTGTCCATGCTGACAAGAATGTATACCTGTTACACATGTCTGGATATGGATGTGAGTTAGGTAAAGCATTATTACCTCCATTAAATTGTGCTGGATCAGATCAGGTTAGTTTTACTAGAACAAATGGTCAAAGTTTTTTATTAGATATAGTTTGTCCGGCAGGATCAGAAGGCAACTTTACATTAAACGGATCAACAACTTTGGTTCAAGCATCTGATTTTAACCCTGTACCAGGAACAGGTGGTGCATGGATGGGGGCTCAAATCTCTTTTAATACTACAGATATTCCTATTAACACTGCTAATTTATTGACCAATTCATCTGATTATTTTTCATTAGGAATTATCAATGGAGGTGCAACCACTGGATGTTTATATCACTACATATCACCATTCTTGAGGAGAGTTTATGTAGACGCAGGAAATGATACTACTCTTTGTAGTGCAGAAACAATTATTGATTTAAATGGATCTGTAACAGGTGGTGTAAGCACAGGTATTTGGAGTGTTTTAGATGGATCAGGAACCCTAAATTCTCCAACAAATTTATCTACTACGTATGATCCGGTTCAATCAGATTATGATCAAGGTTCTTTAACTTTTGTTCTACAATCAACTGGTAACTGTGATCCGAGATACGATACTTTAGTTGTTGACTTTATTGAATCACCAGATGTTTCTGCCGGATTGGACGATACATATTGTAAAAATAATGTGGGAGCGGTATCTGTTAGTGGTTCATTGCAGTTTGCTTTAGCATCAACATGGTCTGGCGGTAATGGTGGATCTTTTGGAAACGTAGCTAATTTAAATACTACCTATACTCCTTCACCAACCGATTTGGCAAATGATTCAGTAGTACTTTACTTAACTTCTAGCGGAAGTTTCTTCGCTTGCCCGGATGATGAGGATACTTTAGTTATTTATTTTTCAGAGCCACCTAGTGTATTTGCTGGTGCAGATCAGGTAATTTGTTCATCTACACCACAAGTGGCCTTGAATGGAACTGTTAGTGGACCTACCACAACAGGAGAATGGACAACATCAGGTTCAGGAGCTTTTAGTCCTTCAGAATTTGATTTGAGCAACGATTATTTGATTTCTGCAGCAGATACTGCCACCGGAACTGTAACACTTGTGCTGACCTCAACAAATAATGGAAATTGCCTGGCAGTTGCAGATAGCTTGACACTGACCATTCTTGACAAACCTACAGTTACAATTACTTCTGAAGATTCTTTGTGTGCCAATGTGCCTAACATTGATTTAACCGGAACGGTTACTTCTGGATTTACTACAACCTGGATTGTAAATGGTACTGGATCAATTGCAGATCCTAATTCATTGAATACTACCTATGGATTAACTCCTACAGATACCAGTATGGGATCTATTTGGATCTATTTAGAAACAACCGGAGGAATTTGTCCAATTGAAACAGATTCTTTAGAAGTTCAATTCGTTGCTCCACCAGTAGTTTTTGCTGGATTAGATCAAAATCACTGTTCAAATGAAGTAGTAGCGTTGAATGGAACTTTATCCGGAACTGCTTCAGGTGCTAGTTGGTCATCTTTAGGAACAGGAACTTTTAATCCTGGTCCAAACTTGTTAAACACCTTCTATGAGCCTTCGCCCCTTGATATTTCTAATGGAAGTGTAAACCTTATTCTTACATCAACTGCTGAATTTGGTTGTTTACCTGATGATGACACCTTAACTATCACATATTTAGAAGTACCAGTAGCTGATTTTTCTTCAACTTCTGCATGTACAGGTGAAAACACTTTCTTTACTGACTTATCTACAATTGGTTCAGGGTCAATTACAACATGGCAATACGACTTTGGAAATAGCAATACATCTATCGCTCAAAATCCAATTCATAATTATTCAGGATCTGGAAACTTTGTAGTTACATTGATAGCAGGTGCTTCTAACGGATGCTTCGACACAATTCAACAAAATATTTGGATTAACCCTGTAC
Organism: Paracrocinitomix mangrovi; assembly: GCF_019740355.2. Taxonomy (GTDB): domain Bacteria; phylum Bacteroidota; class Bacteroidia; order Flavobacteriales_D; family Crocinitomicaceae; genus Paracrocinitomix; species Paracrocinitomix mangrovi. The sequence goes on from NZ_CP091819.1 coordinate 1,248,771, forward strand.
CAGTAGCTAATTTCACCAATAACTACGCCTGCGAAAATGATGCTACTGCTTTTATTGATGCCACTTTCTTATCTTCAGGTAGTATCCAAAGTTGGTCTTGGGACTTCGCAAACGGTGCAGGTACAAGTAACATTCAAAATCCTTCCTATACCTTCGGAAATGAAGGAACTTATTCAGTCTCATTAACAGTGGTTTCAGATTCTGGATGTGTTGGAACTGTTACTAATAGTGTGGATGTATTAGGAGGACCTACGGCAGCATTTTCAGTTACACCTGTACCAGCATTAGCTTTAGAACAAGTTTTCTTTACTGATGAATCAAATGACCCTTCAATTGTTGCTTGGTATTGGGATTACGGAGATGGAATTGGAGGCTTTAATCAAAATGAAATTCACACTTACCAAAATGGTGGATATTATGATGTAGTGCTTACAGTAACTGATACAGCTGGTTGTCAAGATACTGCTGTACAAAATATTCAAGTCATTTTAGAGCCAGCACTTCCAACTGCGTTTACACCAAACAATGATGGCGAAAATGACTTCTTTTTAATCAGAGGAGGACCTTTCCAAGCTGTTGATTTCAAAATATTCTCTAATTGGGGTGCTTTGGTATATTCAACCACTGACGTAAACCACCAAGGTTGGGACGGGCAATATAATGGAACTGATGCTCCTGTAGGTGTTTATTCTTGGACATACACTGTAATTATGCCAGGAGGTAAAGAATTTATTAAAGAAGGTGATGTCACCTTAATGAGGTAGGCATGAAAATGAAGAAAATTCTCATATTGATTTGCAGCGTTTTTGCGTTGAATGCAGGACGAGCCCAAGACTGGCACTTGTCTATGTATGATGCTGCTCCTATGTATCTAAATCCGGCAATGACCGGAGTAGTTGAAGGAGAATGGCGAATTCATGCTCATTATAGAAATCAGTGGAACTCTGTAAACTTTAAACCTTTCAATACAGGTTTAATAAGCTTTGATGCACCGGTTGGTAATTGGGGATTTGGAGGTCAAATAATTAACTACAGGGCCGGAATTGGAAATTATAATGCTTTACAAGGTTTAGCATCTGTTGCGTATACAATCCCTTTGAATAAAAAGAGATCTCACGTAATTACAATGGGAGTTCAAGGAGGAGTTACTCAAAAGAAAGTTGAATATCAATTATTGACATTTAACAATCAATACACTACACAAAACGGAGGAGGATTTGATTCAAATATGCCTTCAAATGAATCTTTTGGAGGACAATCATTCATAACGCCTGATTTAAATGCCGGAATTTTATATTACTATGCAAGACAACAGAGTAGATTAAATCCATTTGTCGGATTCTCTGCTTTTAATTTACTTGAACCTCAAGAATCCTGGTTTGGATCAAGTAATAAACTACCAATGAGATTTTACATTCACGCGGGTACCAGAATTAATATTACTGAAACTATTTATTTGATTCCAAAAGCTCTTTGGATGCAACAATCTACCTTCAACGAATTAACCCTGGCATGTGACGCAGGATTTTATTTAAAAGGAAGTGAAGTGTATGTTTTAGGAGGTTTAACTTACAGAAATAAAGATGCTTTTATCGCCACTATAGGAGCTAAAAAGGCAAATTACATTGCAAAGTTTAGTTATGATACTAATTTATCTCAGCTAACTCCAGCATCTAATGGTAGAGGTGGTATTGAAATCTCTTTCACTTATATGCATCAAAAGAAAGACAAAAAGAAAGTTAAAGTTTGCCCACAATTATAAATAGTTTGATGAAGAAGTTTATTTTGACATATCTCTTATTTGTGATTACTTCTATCACATTTGGACAGTCTAAGAAAGTATGGCTTTATCAAGCAGATTATTACTACGAAAAGCAAAATTATCCTACTGCACTTAGATTATATCAAATGGTATTGGATGATTCATTAGGCCTTTCAACAATTGTAATCCCTTACGAAGCTACTTTAACAAATCAAAAGCTCAACGAACCTAAACCAAGTAAAAAGGATAGCGTTGTAGCAACTGTTCCGGTGACTGACTATGTTTATCATCAAATAGCTCTGTGTTACAGACACGCACATGATTATGAAAGGGCTTTAGAAAACTTTAAAATATCAGCTGAAAGAGGAAAAATACCTGACGACTATTATTATGTGGCCAATTCATTGATGATGCTCGGTAAATATGAAGAGGCCATGAAAGCATATGATGAATTTATTATGCAGGAAGGCACTTCAGATGAATTGTTGGAAAGAGCATTGACAGATATGTCAGGATGTGATTTTGCTACCAAAGTAGAAGCTGATGATGACATTTTCGTGAACATTGCAGATACAGCTATTTTCAATAAAGGAATGGCATCTTTTGGAGTTTCCTATTGGCATAGTGAAAACAAAGTTGTTTTTTCATCTGCAAGAGAAGGAAATGTAATTCTAGATCCTGAATCTCAAGACCCTGAGTATATCCTTGATCTTTATTATGCTGAAAGAGATGATGAATCCTCAGATTGGAATGAAGCAATCAACTTTGGAAGACCATTAAATACATCTCAACATGAAGCTTCGGGATGGTTTAATAATCAAAATGCTATATTCTTTACACGTTGGAGTGATGACGATAAACGCTACAAACACATATTTGTTTCCAGAGAAATAAGCATGAGGTTTTTTGAATCTCAAAAATTAGATTCACTTGTTAATCTTGATAGTTGTAACAGTATTAATCCATTCGTCACAGAAGATGGAAGATGGCTATACTTTGCTTCTGATAGACCTGGAGGTTATGGAGGATTAGACATCTGGAAAGTTAGAATCACAGATGGTGGATTACCCAAAGGAGAACCAAAGAATCTTGGTAAACCAATCAACTCTGAATTTGATGAAAAAACCCCTTTCTTTCATGAGGAAACACAAACTCTCTTCTTTAGTTCAGATGGACATAAAACATTAGGAGGATTAGATGTTTTTAAAAGTAAGTATGATGAAAGTGCCGGTAATTTCAGAATACCTGAAAACATGGGTATTCCAATTAATTCTACTGCAGATGACGCCTATTTTGTTGTAGACAAGAAATTAAGATTTGGATACTTATCTTCTAAAAGGGGTGAATGCACAACTTGTGATTCAACATTTCAAGGATTGTGTTCAAGTTGCTACAAAATTTTCCATACAACGCTACCAGAGCTGGAATTTAAAATTAAAGGATATGTTTATGATATGGTGACAGGTGATGCTATTCCAAATGCAACAATAGACTTTAAAGATATCAGCTACAAATGGGATCATTTTAAAATTCAAGCAGATGAAAATGGGTACTATGAGCATGATTTAATACCTGAACTTGAATTGTTTTTAAGAGCTAGTAGTAAAGGATATTTTGCGGATCAGGCGGTTGTATTTACTAAAGGAGCGAATGAATCAAAAAATATTACACAAGATTTTTATCTAGAGAAGATTCCTGATGATGAGATTACTATTGAAGGTATTGAATATGATTTCAATAAAGCCACTTTACGTCCAAAATCTAAAGAGATTCTTGACAAACTAATTGAATTTCTTGAGCTAAATAACAACCTTAAAATAGAAATTCGTTCACATACAGACTTCAGAGGTAGTGATACATATAACCAGGATCTCTCACAAAGAAGAGCTCAATCAGTTGTAGATTATTTAATTGAACATGGCATTCCAATGAATAGATTAGTTCCTAAAGGATATGGTGAAAGTATGCCATCTGAAATTAAAGATGGAAATGGCCAAATAGTAACTTTGACAGAAGCCTATATTAAGTCTCTAACTGATGAAGAGCTTATAGAGGAATATCATCAAAGAAATAGACGTACTGCTTTCTTTGTACTTGGAGAATAGTCAAACCTACTCTACTCTTCCTGAGATTTATAAATCACGACAGAATTTACGGCGAAATCGTGTATTGCTTTACCATTTGAATCGGAGGCAATAGTCAATAACGAAATTGTTCCCAAAGATGCTTTTATTGCAAATCTAATTGTGGCAGTCAGTATGTTTATATTCTTGGTTGGATCTTTTTCTTTCTTTACCCTTAGTCCCATTGCTCTGTGTCCAAGAGTGCCTCCAAATGAAGTAAAAAGAGGATCATAAACAACAAACAAGAATATGAATGCATACATTCTAGCTGAATCAGGAACATCTCTAAATTGAGAAAATAAATAGGAAATTAGGAACATTGCAGCCACTATTAGCACCGCATCTAAAATGAGTGCTTGAGCCCTCTCAAGAAGACTAGGAGTTTTCAACATTGTTAAAAGAAGCTTATTGCTTTACAATTCTTCTATTTAACACGCGGTCATCCTTAACAATTTGAATCATGTAAACTCCAGTAGGAAGTTCTGACAAATCAATTTGTTTGATACCTGATAAGATATTTTGCTCTAACATTAAAACTTTACCGTTTAATGTAGTAACGAATAACATATCAATGTCTTCTCCAAGTTCAATGTTAAGTAATCCATTTGTTGGATTAGGATACATCTTAACTTCAATAGCATTGTTCTCTTCAAATCCTATATCATCAATAATGATAATGTTGTTTGAAGGAGAAAAACTTTGACATCCGTTAGCATCAGTATAAAGCAAAGTATATGATCCATTTTGTGCTTGATCTACCCAGTTTAAGGAATCATTTGTAGCTCCTGCTACCGGACTTCCATTCAAATACCATTGATTTCCTGAATTATAAGATGAAATTAACCACTGCCCTACTTCTAAAATTGCAGGGGCAGATGGTAAAGGATTCACTATAACATGAATTGAATCTTCACCAAAACAACCGTTAGCATCATATCCATCTAAATAATAAGTAACATCTGTAGTAGTAAATGACCATGGATCAGCAATAATATTGCTTGATAATGTAGAAGCATTGCTCCATATATAAGTAACTCCTCCAGTTGCCATCAATTGCAAAGAATCTCCTATACACATTGATGTATCTAAACCTGCATCAATATTAGGCAGTGCATTTAAACTTACAGTGATATCCGTAGTATTTTCACATCCCGTAGTAGTGTTAGTTCCAGTAAATACATAAGTAGTTTGTACAATTGGTTTTACCCACGGGTTTGATACGTTTGTAGGAGATAAAAATGTTGGATGAGAATCCCAAACATAAGTATCGGCACCTGTAGCATTCAACTGAACTGAATCACCTGTACATATTGAAATATCAGGACCGGCAGTTACATTCGGTAATGGATCTACAGTAATTTCAACTGAATCTATATTTGTACATCCATTTACATCAGTTCCATAAACATAAAACCATTTATCAATGGTATTAGAAGCCCAAGGGTTAGACGTATTTAAATTTGATAAATCGTTATCATTCACCCATTGCCAAGTTAGTGCTCCACTCGCAAAAATATGTGTTGAATCTCCCAAACAGTGTGAATCTGTTGTACCTGCATTTACATTAGGCAAAGACAAAGTTGAAATTGTCACGTTATCCTGATCCGTACATCCATTTCCATCTGTTCCTGTCACAGTATAAGTTGTAATAGAAGTAGGGAAAGCGTATGGATTAGCAACAGTTGTACTCGACAAACTAGTAGATGCATTCCAAACATAAGTTAATGCTCCAGTAGCTCCTAATTGAACCGAATCACCAACACAAACTTGATCATCTAATCCTGCATTTACTACTGGTAATGTAAACCAACTTACTTGAACCGAATCATTATTTTGACAACCATTTCCATCAGTTCCTGTAACATAATACCAGGTTGGATCAGCAGTTGGAGTAGCAACCGGATTTGAAATATTCAATTGAGATAAAGTAATATCTGTATCCCACACATATGTGGTTGCTCCACTCGCACTTAAAGTAGTTGAGCTACCTGGACAAACTGAAACGGCCGTTCCGGCGTCAACTGAAGGCAATCCATAAGTAGTAACTACTGCATTTGTAGAGTTTTGACATCCATTCACATCAGTAATTGTAACAGTGTATGTTCCTGCAGTGTTGGCAACTATAAAACTATCAGTTGCACTAGTATTCCAAGAATATCCAGCATAAGAATCAGTATATAAAATCACTGAACCTCCAACACAAAAATCCAAAGGAGTATCATTATATATGGTCGGAGAAGGAATAGCATTAACTGTTACTGTTACGGTATCATAATCAATACATCCTGAAGCGCTCTCACTACTAACTGTATAAACAGAAGTTGTATTAGGAGAAGCAGTTGTAGAAGAACAGTTTGTACAAGATAAACTTCCCATATCTCCACTTAATACTGCCCAAGTTATATTAATTCCACCTGTAGCTGACAAAGCCACTGATTGTCCATTACATATGGCTGCATCTGCAGAAGCAACAGTTGTCAATTGACAATATTTGATTGTACTATAGTCCAAATTGGTAACTCCACCATGACTTTTACCTGTAACGAAAATATTCTCCGCTGGATCTAATCTTAACTTAGCTGCTTGATCTGACAATCCTGAAGGTCCATTAAACTTAGTATCCCACTCTAAAGTTCCAGTACTAGAATATTTTACCGTTGTATAATCATTATTTGATCCTGAATTAAACGTATAACCAGTAATATAAACGAATCCTGAAGCTGCAATTTGAATATCCGTTGCCTCATCAAAATTTAATCCGGCACTGGTATATCTATCATCCCACAACACCACTCCAGCAGTGTTATAAGCAATTGTATAGAAATCTTCTGATGATTCGTTGGATTTACTTCTACCAGTAACAAAAATATTTCCTGAAGTTTGGTCAACAGCTAAGGCATTTATTCTATCCAATCCTGTATAGTTACCTGCATAAGTTCTTGTCCATTGGTGCGCCAAAGAGTTATTAAACTTCATTAAAACATAGTCTTCTTCATCTAAAGCATTAAAACCTTGTCCTCCAACAAAAATATTTCCTGATGCATCTAAGTCTATTGCATGAGGTGTATCCAGTCCATTAAAACCTGCATCTTGCGTAACACTCCCTAACTGAGTTCCGGCAGAATTGTATTTCATTAACAAAAAGTCAAAATAGGTAGATCCTGAAGAGAATTCGGAGTGTCCTGCTACATAATAGTTATTTGAAGCATCAGCAATAATTACTTTTCCTTCATCATTATCAGGAGTACCATTTGTGTCATCCCATTGAAATACTCCGGCTGAATTATATTTAATTACAATCCAGTCAATGTCTGTTGAGCTAAAAGAATAAGTTCCAGTAAGAATTACATCATTATTAGAATCTGTAGTAATATCTTTTCCTCCATCAAAATTTGATGAACCGGTATAAACCTGAGCCCATAACTGAGCACCAGTCGTACCGTCATACTTAACAACTGCTATGTCCCAATCATTTCCTCCAATGAATCTAGATCCGGTAACCACAATATCACCATTACTATCCATGGCCATGGCTTCAGCTTCATCCAATCCACTTCCTCCATAAGACATCACCCATTGTTCAACTCCGTTTGCATCATATTTTACAGTGACCCAATCGTAATTAGAACCATTAAAAGAAGTACCTGTTACATAGGTATTACCTGCTGCATCCAACTCCAGATCCACTGCTTGATCTATAAAATTTGCGGGGTTCTCATAACGTGCTTCCCATTGCACGTTAATCTGAGCGAAAGATAGGTTCAAGAAAAATGTACACAGTGTAAGTAGTGTTATTCTTGACATAAGTAGTTACTTTTTAGCATTTCAAACCGCTAAAGTAAAGAAAAACTACATTGCTTCAAAGATTTCTTCTAAAAGTGGACACATTTATTCTATAGATGAACTTGTTTCACACATAGATGAACTCGTTTCAACCGTAGATTAAATTTTGAAAAGTTTGCTTTAGTACTTTAATATTAATAATTTCGCTGTTTATACCTACTTTATAAAGAGGTTAATGATGAGAAAATTACTACTTCTACTTATTCTATTCGTGTCGACTTATTCATTTGCAACTCACGTAGTTGGTGGTGAAATCATATACCAACATGTTGGTGGGTCGTCATATATTTTAACGCTAAAACTTTACAGAGATTGTGATCCTGCTTCGGTAGATTTCCCAAATTCAACTACAGTTATTGTTGATGAAGGAGACGGAACATCTTATGGAAGCTTCAACTTACCTATGTTGATTAGGGATACATTAAATCCTGCTTTGGATACGTGTGCCTTTGATCCTGGTATTTGTGTTGAGGAGGCTATTTATCAGTCTGTAGTTTCACTTCCTCCTGGTTCAGGTGGATATCACTTACACTACACCTTGTGCTGTAGAAACGGAAGTATTGACAACATCAATAACCCCTTAAATGCGAGGGAAACTTTTTACGCATATGTACCGGACAACAATATTTACTTGACTAACTCAAGTCCTGTAATTACTAATTTCCCTCCTGTTTACGTATGCAATCAACAAGATTTAAGTTTGGATTTTGGTGCTACAGATGCTGATGGAGATTCATTAGTGTACTCATTTTATACTCCTTATGATGGTGTAAACGGTGGTGGGATTTCATATAATGCAGCAACGCCTCCCAACAATTTTCAAGCAAGTCCTGTAACTTGGTTGCCTAGCTTTAGTGCTACAAGTCCTTTAGATCCTGCCGGTTCCCCTGGATTAACTATAGATCCTCAAACTGGTTTTATTACAGGATCTCCGGTGATGCAAGGGCAGTTTGTCGTTGGAGTTCGAGTTGATGAATATAGAGATGGAACCTTAATTGGTAGAATAACCAGGGATTTCCAATTTAATGTTGTGAATTGTCCTCCACCTCAAGATGCAGGTATAGGTCCAGTTGACGCCTGTAGTGGTTTAAGTATCACTTTTGACAATCAATCTGGAGCCGGAGCAAATGGATTTTGGTGGGATTTTGGAACAGGAAACCCTGCAGATACATCTATAGTGTATGAACCTACATTTGCATATCCAAGTATCGGAACATATCCAATTACTCTAATTGCTCAAAAAGGGACACTTTGCGCAGATACGGCATATTATAATATGATTGTTTCAGGATTGGTTCCTGATTTTAATGCTCCTGACACTGTATGTATTGGAGAAGCGGCTCAATTTACTGACTTGTCAGTACCTGCTGCCAACGGAAATGTAAATGCATGGGAATGGGATTTTGGCGACGGTTCAACCTCGAATTTACAAAACCCTACACATGCATACGGAGCATCCGGAGATTACACAGTACAACTAATAGCATATACTGATGTAGGATGTGTAGACACCTTTACACAAGATATTCATGTAAAAATTCCTCCTCAGGCAGGAATCACTCCAATGCCTGGTTGTAACGGACTTTCGGTGACATTTGGAAACAATTCTGACCCTGGAGCTACAGGTTTGTGGTGGGAATTTGGGACAAGTTTCCCAGCGGATACATCAATTCTATCTAATCCAACATTTAATTATACTGGGTACGGAGTATACACTGTTACCTTAGTAGCACAAAAAGGAACGGCATGTGCGGATACTGCAACATATGACATTACCTTATCTGATGTGACTTCTGATTTTACAGCTCCTGACACAACTTGTTCCAACGTTTTAGTATCATTTACGGATGCATCTTTCACATCAGGTGGAGGAGCAATTGATACATGGCAATGGGATTTTGATGGTGCAGGATCTTCAACTCAGCAAAATCCAAATATCGGATTTGCCACAGCTGGAACTTATAATGTGCAACTTATTTCTTCTTCAGACCTTGGATGTATAGATTCTATTACCATTCCAATTGTAGTTATAGATGCACCAATTGCTGATATAGGGCCTACAGATTTTTGTGCTGGTTTGACTATTGATTTTGCTAATAATTCAGGACCGGGATCTAATGGATTCCACTGGGACTTTGGAACAGGTAACCCAGCCGATACAAGTGACTTGCAAAACCCAACTTTTACATATCCAGGATTCGGAAGTTATACAGTTACATTAACCGCTCAATCTGGAACGGTTTGTCAGACAATAGCTACCTTACCTATTATTGTATCAGAAATTAATGCAGATTTTGTTGCTGCTGATACAGCTTGTCAAGGTTCAATTATTGCATTTAATGATGCTTCAACAACACAAGCAGGTACTACAATTACAGATTGGGATTGGAATTTTGGAGATTTGAATGTTTCATCTCAACAAAACCCTCAACACTCTTATAACACAAGTGGAACTATTCCGGTTCAATTAATTGTTGAATCAAATATTGGATGTATTGACACTATTACTTATGATGTAGAGATAATGGCGCCTCCAGTAGCTAATGCAGGTTTAGATACTGCTGTTTGTGTTTCAAATCCTTCATACCAATTGAATGGAGCTGTTGTTAATGTGACAGGAGGAGTTTGGTCAGGAAATGGAGGTGTTTTCACGCCATCTGCAGCAAACCTAACCGCTACTTATTTCCCATCATTAGGTGAATTAAATGCAGGTTCAACAGACTTAGTATTAACAACTGCCGCCACTCCTTATTGTGCTGCTGATACTGATACAATTACAATATTCTACCTAAGTACTCCAACAATTGATGCTGGTTTAACCATTGAAGTTTGTGACGACACAACGTACATTCAGATGGACGGAACTGTTCAATTTGCTACCAATATTGTATGGACTACAACAGGAGCAGGAAGTTTTAATGACGATAGCCAATTAGATGCGATATATACTTTCTCACCTGGAGAAATTGTTGCTGGAGATTCAATTCTATTTATGGTAGAGACATTTAATTTCTCTGGATGTCCTGATGATCAAGATTCAGTATGGCTATTCTTCAATTCACCTCCTACAATGAATGTAGTATTTGATGATACTGTATGTGCTGGATTCCCTATTCCTTTGAATTCAAATTCAACAACAGGAAATGGTTTATGGACTACTTCTGGAGACGGTATATTTAATCCTGATAGTTCAGACGCGACATTATACGATCACGGAGCAAATGATGAAGCAAACGGAAACGTAACAATTTATTTCGAATCACTAGATAATGGAGGTTGTCCAACCTTGTATGATACACTATTAATTACAATTGTGCCTTCTCCAGATCCTGGATTCTCATTTGTAGAAACTTGTTTTGGAACACAAACCGTGTTTACAGATTCATCTTCTTCAATTGACCCTATTACAAATTGGGACTGGACATTTGAACCTGGACAAACTTCTACTTCACAGAATCCTACTTACAACTTCTTAAGTCCAGGAGTACATCCGGTACAGTTGATCGTTACTTCAGCTAATGGATGCCAGGACACATTAATAGTTGACGTTACATCTCATTACATTCCAAATCCGAATTTCGTGGTTCCTTTCCCTTGTATAGAGCCGTTTACTCAATTTATTGACTCTTCAACTGTCGTTGGTGATTCAATTGTTTCATGGTCTTGGGATTTTGGAGATGGTTCAGGAAATAGCAACCAACAAAATCCAACTTATGTATATGGTGGAACTTCAGTTTATTCAATAAACTTGTCTGTAACATCTGGATTTGGTTGTACAAATGACACAACTATTGCTACTCAAATATTCCAAGGACCAAATGGAGGATTTAATTTTAACCCAACAAGTGGAAATGTTGGTCAAGACATATATTTCTCTGATGCTTCTACTGCAGATGTAAATCCTATAGTAAACTGGTTGTATAATTTTGGAGATAGTACAGGAATTTTTGGTGGACCTGATGCTGTACACGTTTATGATCCAGAAGGAGAATACACTGTAACTTACATTGTGATTGATGCCGTTGGATGTACAGATACTGTAACAGCTATTATACCGGTTTATCACGGACCACTAGTTCCTTCTGCTTTTACACCTAATGGAGACGGGAACAATGATTTCTTAATGATTTTAGGAGGAAACTTCTCATCAGTTGATTTTAAAATCTACAATAACTGGGGTGAAGTAATTTATGAAACTATTGATCCTAATGATCAAGGTTGGGACGGAACTTACAAAGGCGTAGATCAGCCGCTTGGAGTTTATGTCTATACAGCAGTGGTGACGACCTTTGATGGTGAAGAACACGTATTAAAAGGAGATGTCTCACTCATAAGATAAAGCTACAATGAAAAAATTCTTAGTATTACTTTGTTTTAGCGTTTCCGGTGCTATTGCCAATGCTCAGGACTTCCATTTATCACAGTGGGATGCTGCAGCTATTAATGCAAACCCGGGAATGACTGGAGTGTTCAAGGGAGATTACAGAATCCATGGACATTTTAGAACGCAATGGTCAGCAGTGGCAACAAGACCATTCACAACAGGATTGGTTTCTTTTGATGCCAATAAAGGAAAATATGGTTGGGGTGTTCAAGCAGCTAATTTTAATGCAGGAGCCGGTTCATATAATGTGATTAGCGTATTACCGTCTTTTGCATGGAAGTTTGGATTAGATAAGAAAAGACAACATTTTATTACACTTGGTGCATCAGTGGGAATCTTTCAAAAATCAATTAAAATTTCTCAATTGACATTTGCTGATGAATATTCACCTTACAACGGTGGTCAATTTTCTAATTCAACAAATGAGTCGTTTGGAGATGCAAACAAATTGAACTTAGATGCCAATGTTGGTTTTATGTATTACTATGCAAATCCAAGTGCAAGAGTTAATCCATTTGGTGGTTTTTCAGTATTTCATGTAAACAGACCATCTGAATCATTTATTCAGGATAACGCCAATAAATTACCATTTAGATATCAAGGTATTTTAGCTGCACGTGTAGTAATTACAGATAAAGTTTCAATAATCCCTAAAGTTCTTTGGCAATATCAAGAACAAGCAATGGAATTAAATTATTCTGGATTAGCACAGTTTTATCTTGAAGCCTATGACTTATTTTTATTAGCAGGTGGAACTTACAGAAGTAAAGATGCCGCAATTGCAGAAGTAGGTCTAAAATATGGTAATTGGATCGGAAGATTTAGTTATGACATTAACACTTCTACCTTGAACAATGCTTCAAACGGAAGAGGTGGTAGTGAACTTTCAGTAACATACACATTCAGCAAACCTGATCCAAATCCGGTTCCAACTTGTCCTAAATTATGATGAAAAGAATTTTTGCATATTGCTTTCTATATTTCGTTGTACAGGGCGTTGCTTTTGGACAAACGAACAAAGAACTTTTAAAATTAGGAGATGCTGCCATGGTTAATGGTCAGTATACTAATGCAGTTCATTATTACTCATATATACTTTTTAAAATTCAATCAGGTGAAGATGCCATGTACTATCCTTTTGGAGTAGAAACAGCATATAAAGAACCTGTAAAAGATGAAAACGGAGCCATTGCACCACCATCTGATCCTAATGAGAAAGAAATTAGAGTAATACACAAATTGGCTGATGCTTATAGATTAGCTGATGACTACGCTAATGCTGAAAAATGGTATGTATCTGCTTTGGAACATCCAAATGAGGAGTTTCCTTATGCCAAGTACTTTTATGGAATTTCATTGATGTACAATGAGAAATTTGAAGAAGCTAAAAAAGCATTTGAAGAATTTCAAACTGAAAACGGTGATCCTGATAACAAATACTACAAATTAGCTACTGATAAAATGGCTAGCTGTCAATTTGCATTGAATCCTATCAATACAAAAGATAAAGTATCAGTATCTAAGATGGATGATAATATTAATAAAGGTTCAACTAGTTTTGGTCTTCAATTTGTTTCAGATGATTTCTTGATTTTCTCATCAGCTAGAACAGATGAAACACCTGATTCACTTTTAACTGAAGAAAGGCATCCGCTTGAAATGTATATGTTGGATATCTATACTGTAAAGAAAAATGAGGACGGAACTTATCAAAAAGCTGAAAAATTCCCTTATGAATTAAACTCTGCCGAATATCATGAAGGTAGTGTAGTTATTTCAAATGACGGGAATGTTTTATTCTTTACGAGAATGGATCCTAACAATATCAATGAAACTAAAATATATGTTTCTAGAAAGTATAACAATCAATGGATGCCACCTCGTCCTATGGATAACAACGTAAACATGAGTGGATTTAGATCAAAGAATCCACATTTATCAGGTGACGGTACTACCTTATTCTTTTCTTCAAATAGACCTGGAGGTGAAGGAGGAATGGATATTTGGCAAACTACTATTGATGCTAATGGTAATACTACAGAGCCTCAAAACCTTGGTACATCAATTAATACCGGAGAAAATGAGATCACTCCTTTCTATCATGACAACACAAAAACACTTTACTTCTCATCTGGAGGTAGAATTGGATTTGGAGGAATGGATATTTTCATGAGTACATGGAATGACGAAATTGAATGGTATAATCAAGCTGTAAATGCAGGAGCTCCGATCAATTCTTCAAGAGATGACAGCTATTTCGTAATTGATGAAAAATTACAAAACGGTTTTGTGACGTCTGATAGAGAAGCTTGTCAAGAATGTGATTCTATTTACAACTTGCAAGTTCATTGTAACAGAATTTATGAAATCTCTAGACCTGAAATGAAGTTCTACATCTCAGGTTATGTTTATGACATGGCAACTAATGAGGTGATTCCGGGAGCAAAAGTTGAATTTAAGGATGTAAGCTATAAGTGGGATCACTTTGAGTTAATTGCTGATGAAAATGGTTATTACGAAAAAGAGTTGATTCCTAATCTTGAATTGTTCATGAGAGCTTCACAAAAAGATTATTTTGCCGATAAAGCCATTGTTATTACTAAAGGAAAAACAGAATCAAAGAACTTTACACAAGATTTTTACTTAGAAAAGATTCCTAAGGGAGAGATTACAATTGAAGGTATTGAGTACGACTTTGACTCTGCTAATTTAAGACCTGAATCAAAAAAGATTTTGGATAACCTTATTGAATTCCTTGAATTGAATAGCAACCTTAAAATTGAGATTAGATCACATACAGATGAAAGAGGTAATGATAATTACAACTTAAATTTATCTGAAAGAAGAGCACAGTCTGTTGTTGACTACTTGGTAGATAATGGAATTCCAAGAGAAAGATTGGTACCAAAAGGATACGGTGAAACAATGCCTGCTGAAATTCCATCAGAAAGTGGAGAAATAGTAACATTGACACCAGATTATATCCGTGCTATTCCTAACGAAGAAAAAAGAGAAGAATATCACCAAAGAAACAGAAGAACTGCATTCTTTGTATTGGAGCAGAACTAAATTTCTATTAAAAAATATTAATGAATTGCAGTCGATCAATATGATCGACTGCTTTCGTTTTATAGTTTAGTATCTTTGCATTTGTATGAACAGATTTTTGACATTTCTAACAACTACTTTAGTTGCCTCTTCTATCCTTTCATGTGGAGGAGATACAGACCAAAAAGATCCCAATGAAAACCAACAACATTCGGAGAATATTCTTTTTGAATTCGATACTTACAACCAAAAGATAAGCTACTGTATCGGCTTAGATCATGCTCGTGGAAGCTTTAACGCTTACACAGACAAAAGAGTACAAGATTTGTTTGACTTAGGCCAAATAAGAAATGGAATGATTGACTATTTAGCCGGAAATGAATTGCAAATTGATTTCATGATAAAAGACAGCCTTCTTGACCTTTATCTTATGGAAAATGGTGACGTAAATACAGAAGCTGTATCCATGAGGGATGCCAGTTATTGCATAGGGATGGATGAAGCATTTATGCTTGTAAGTTCATTGGTTGGACGTAAAATAGACCAGGATGTTGACGTAGAATACTTGATTAAAGGAGTTGATGAAGGATTTTCAGGAACCAACACTCCTTCAATCCCATACATGGATGCCAAGAAAGAAATTGAGAAATACTACGGTGACATTAATATAAAGAATGGCGAATCCTTTATGGCAGAAAACAGAACTATTCAAGGCATTTACGAAACTGAAAGTGGACTACAATACGAAATTATTCAAGAAGGTAAAGGAATCTCCCCTAACCTTACAGATTCAGTAATGGTTCATTATACAGGAAGATTTATTGATGGAAGAGTATTTGAATCTACTATCCCTTCTAATATTCCTTATCAAGGATCAATGATGAATGTAATTGACGGTTGGCAAGAAGGGTTAATGATGATGAAAGAAGGTGGCCAAAGAAGACTTTATATTCCTCCAAGCCTGGCTTATGGCGAAAAAGGAAAAGGAAGTATTGAACCAAATGCTACGTTAATTTTTGATATTGAATTATTATCAGTTAAGCCTTTTCAGCAATAGCACGCTTTCTTAATCTCAATTTTGACTTTAGCCAATTGACCTGTTTGTCATCCAGAAAAAGGATGTACATAACAATCATTACTATTCCAAAATTGAATATCCCCATACCAATTGCTATGATTAAGTGAAATATCACTCCGAATATTAGGAATGGTATCTTGATTTTTTTGATCCACACCAATACCGCAAAAGAAGCCTGATAAAACAGGGAAGCATAAGTTCCAATCACCGCCAGTATCTCAACATTGGCAAAAGATTGTGTCATCCAAGAGCCATAAGCATCTATTCTTGAAACATACATTAATGCCTTACCTGAAGCCCATTCAGGATCAAGGATTTTATACCATGCACTAAAAATGTATAAAACACAAACCTGAATCAAGAGCATCCAGTAAAAAGTATTATTTAAAATATTCTGTAAATCTCCTATCCAATTGTCCTCCCTTTTTGGATGTATAAACATCATATAAAACAACATCACATTAACCAAAGCTTCTCCTCCTGTAAAGGCGATATAACCCTTAATAAATAAATTTACCGTAAAGAAGAATACCATTACTGATGATATTCTTGGTAATATTTTTAGAATTCCTGTAAACAGAAAAAGCATCTGACCAATTACAAACACCCACATAATCCAAGGTCTTGAACCATTTGCCGGATGACTCAGCAATTGCACCAATCCTGAACTTCCATGATCAAAAAATGAAATATTCGTATTCCATCCTAAGGTACCTACCATTCCATAATAACCGTAAACCTCATAAGCAATAGGTAACAAAGTAATTGCATTGAACAACAGCACCACATATAGAACTTTTCTAAAAAATTCTATTTTCTCCATGAAAGGAAAATCCCTTGTAAATATGTGAGGTATTGCTTTAATCATTGAATTCAAATACCGGGTATTCTATTATACCTGATTCACCACTCTTAACATCTTCTAACTCTATAATACTGTATACTCTACTCGATTTTTCACCTAATTTAATTTCAGCAATTCTTCTACTAAACTTTTTCAACATCCAATAACCATTTCCCTTTTTTACAAACTCAACATAATCATCAGGAATCGGCTCGTTTAGTTTTAAACCTATATCGCGTTTATCGTAATTGATCCAGTGAATAATATTAGCCTCCATTAACATAATGTCTCCATGGTGAGTAAAACGCAAATAATCATATCCACTTTCATAATTTTCTGTAGCATAAAACCAACCTGTAGAGTCATTTTCAGTTACTATATTTAGTTTGACACGACCTTTTACAACAGGGCAAGGAGCAAACATAGACCAAGACTGCATGAAAAAAGGTGTCACATAAGGTTTGGTAAAATTTTTAACTTTTGCCGGGACAAATTGAGAGGGAGCCGCAAACAAAGCCACAAACACAAAGTGGAACACTATGTACAGAAAGGCTAACCAACCTATGATGACTTTAATTTTAGGACTCACAATTTATTATTCTGATAAACTTTTAAATTTGTTACAAATTAAGAATTAAAACAATCTCAATGTCTCGTAAAATTAGTAATTCAGACAAATCTTGGGTTCAAGTATCAAATGACTCAGACTTTCCAATTCAAAATTTACCTTTTGGAGTATTCAAAAAAGGTGTAAATGATTTACCACATGTAGGTGTTGCAATAGGCGACAAAGTGTTGGATTTACATGCGCTTTATTCATTTGGCTACTTAAATGATTTGCCTTTTGGTAAAAGCGATTTTCAAAATGCCTATTTAAATGACATGATGAGTCATGGTAAAAAGGCATGTAGTGAATTGAGATTAAGAATATATGACTTATTACATGAGGCTAATACTGAATTGAGTTCATCTTCAGAACATGCCAACCATGCTTTGTACAATCAATCAGATGTAATCATGATGTTGCCTATTAAAGTAGGTGACTACACCGATTTTTATTCATCAAGAGATCACGCTACAAATGTTGGTACAATGTTCAGAGATCCTGATAATGCTTTATTACCAAACTGGTTGCACATTCCGGTTGGATATCATGGTAGAGCGTCATCTATTGTTATCTCTGGTGAACCGGTAATAAGACCAAAAGGACAACAGAAACCCAATAAGGATGAACCACCGGTTTTTGGACCTTGTAAATTATTAGACTTTGAATTAGAGATGGCTTTTGTCACTTTTGAAGGAAAACCATTAGGAGAATCAATCACCACAAAAGAAGCTGATGACTATATTTTTGGTATGTGCTTGTTCAATGATTGGTCAGCAAGAGATATTCAAACATGGGAATATGTTCCACTTGGACCATTCTTAGCTAAGAATTTTGCATCTTCAATATCACCGTGGATTGTGACACTTGATGCTTTAGAACAATTCAGACTTGAAGGACCTAAGCAAGAACCAAAAGTATTTCCTTATTTAGAGTATGAAGGAAATAAACACATTGATATTAAGCTTGAAGTTTCACTTACCCCTGATGGAGGTTCAGAAAATACAATCTGTAAATCAAATTACAAACACATGTATTGGAACATGAATCAACAACTTGCGCACCACACCATTAATGGATGCAACATTAAATGTGGTGATATGATGGCTTCCGGTACAATATCAGGTCCTACTCCAGAAAGTTATGGTTCAATGCTTGAATTATCATGGAGAGGAACAAAACCGTTGCAGTTAAATGATGGAACTGAGCGTAAGTTTATTCAAGATGGAGACACTATAACTATGAAAGGTTATTGCCAAAATGATGAAATTAGAATTGGATTTGGAGAAGTAAGTTCAAAAATCCTTCCAGCAAATTAAGACAATGAGACACTACTTTACACTATTAATAATTCTTGTTTGTTTAAATGCCTCTGCCCAAAAGCATGAAGCATTCTATGAAAATGGAAATCTAAAAGAACAGGGGAAATTCAAGAATGACCAACCAAATGGTAAATGGACATATTACTATGAAAATGGTGACCTTCAATCTGAAGGGAAATATAAAAATGGGGATAAAGTAGGTAAATGGTTTATTTACTGGGAAGGTGAACTCCTGCGATTTGAAGGAGAGTGGAAAAGTGGAAAAGAGTCTGGTGAATGGGTAGGTTATTATGAAAATGGTAACAAAAGTTTTGAAGGACAATATGAAGATGGTTTAGAAGAAGGCATCTGGTACTATTACTATGACAATGGACAGTTATCAGAAGTTGGGGAATTTAAAAATGGAGAAGAAATAGGTGAATGGAAATATTTTCATGATAATGGACAGAAAAGCATAGTTGGAAGTTGGGTAGACGGAAAGAGAGATGGAGAATGGAACTATTTTTATGCAAATGGTAATCAGTTCAAAAAAGGAACTTTCAAAGTAGGAATTCAAGAAGGTGAATGGTCATATTTTGACGAATTTGGGAATATTGAAGAAAAAGGAAACTGGCTAAACAATTTGCAAGATGGCAAATGGGAGTATTACTATCCTTCCGGTAAATTAAAGGAAACCGGTGTCTGGAACCAAGGTGTTCAAGATGGTGAATGGGTATATTACTATGCCAATGGAAATGTAATGGAAAGAGGTGTTTGGAAAGGTGCAAAACAAGAAGGTGAATGGGTATATTTCTACGAAAATGGAGGTAAAAAACACAAAGGAGCCTGGAAAGATGGACATGCTACGGGAAAATGGATTTATTACCATGAAAACGGTAATATTTTAAAACAAGGAAATTGGTCAAATGGTAAGCAAAATGGATTGTGGCAGTACTTTTATGACAATGGCACAATGGAAGAAGAAGGGAATTTTGAAAAAGGTGTACAATCCGGAGAATGGCTGTATTACTATGAATCGGGAGCACTTAAGAAAAAAGGTAATTGGAAAAATGACGAAAACCATGGTGAGTGGATCTATTATTTTGAAAATGGCCAAACCCAAAAAATAGGAAATTGGGATATGGGAGATCAAACGGGAATTTGGACTTACTACAATTCTTCTGGTATGATCGTAGATAAAGGAGAATGGGTAAAAGGCAAACAAAATGGTAAGTGGACATACTATTTCCCAAATGGAAGAATTGAAAAAGTAGGTCATTGGCAAATGGGAGTTCAAGATGGAGAATGGAGTTATTACAGACAAAGTGGAGTAATCATGGAAAAAGGTACCTGGGTTGATGGACAGCAAACCGGACTTTGGACATATTATCATGAAAATGGTAAAATGGAATGGCAAGGTCAATGGGTGAAGGGAAATAAAATTGGAACCTGGAACAAATATGACGAAAAAGGAAGGTTTGTCACTTCACAAAATTATACTGGACAATAAATGGCTACAGTACACGAAGAGATTGACTTAGAGCAAGAGAGGAGAGAGATCTTAAATGCTTATCGCGGATTACTTCGCGCGAGTAAAAAATATAGAGATAAAGAGGATACTAAAATCATTAGAAAAGCCTTTGACATTGCCATGGAAGCGCATAAAGATATGCGCAGAAAATCAGGAGAACCTTATATCTATCACCCAATTGCGGTTGCCCGAATTTGTACTGAGGAAATGGGCTTGGGAACTACAGCCATTATCGCAGCCTTATTACATGATACTGTAGAAGATACGCACATTACTTTAACAGATATTGAAGAACAATTTGGTGTTAAAGTTAGAGACATCATTGATGGATTAACTAAAATTCCGGAGGTATTTGATGATAACATCTCATTACAAGCTGAGAACTTTAGAAAGTTAATCCTAACCATATCTGATGATTTAAGGGTGACTTTTATTAAAATGGCAGATAGGTTACACAACATGCGTACCCTTGACTCTATGCGACCGGACAAGCGATTGAAAATCTGTTCAGAAACGGAGTTTCTTTATGCTCCATTAGCACACAGATTAGGATTTAATGCCATTAAAACTGAATTTGAAGACATCATCTTTAAATACAAAGAACCTGTTATATACAAGCAAATTGAAACAAAGCTTGAAAAAACAAAGGAAGTAAGAAACAGGTTTATTAGACATTTCACCAATCCGATAAAAGAAAGATTGGAAAAAGAGAATTTCAATTTTAGCATTAAAGCCAGAACAAAAAGTATTCCTTCAATCTTTAAAAAGATTCAAAACAAACATGTAACCTTTGATGAAATCTATGACATATTTGCCATTAGAGTCATAGTTGATGTGCCTTATGAGGATGAAAAACCTTCTTGTTGGAAAATATATTCTATTGTAACTGATTTTTACCAGCCGAATCCCGATAGATTGCGAGACTGGATTTCTACTCCTAAAGCCAATGGATATGAATCATTGCACACTACAGTAATGAGTCCAACCGGGAAATGGGTAGAGGTTCAAATCAGAACCAAGCGAATGGATGAAATAGCGGAGAAAGGATATGCGGCTCATTGGAAATATAAAGAACAATCTGCTCAAGACAATACTTTTGATCGTTGGGTAGGTGAAGTAAGAGATCTGTTAGAGAATCCCGACACAAATGCAGAAGATTTCATCAATGAATTCAAGTTGAATTTGTTCAGTGATGAGATTTATATTTTCACACCAAAAGGAGACTTAAGAGTTTTACCAAAAGATAGTACCACGCTTGATTTTGCATTTGATATCCACACGGATATTGGATTGTCGTGCATTGGTGCAAAAGTGAATGGTAAATTAATGCCACTGAGTCACATCTTAAAAAGTGGAGACCAGGTTGAAATAATTCGATCAAATCAGCAAAAACCTAAAGAAGATTGGTTAAAGTTTGTAGCATCTGCCAGAGCAAAGGCTAAAATAAAATCTGCTCTAAAAGAAGAATTAAAAGCAATTGCGTCTGACGGTAAAGAAATTTTACAACGAAAACTACGTCAGTTAAAAATTAATTGGAGTAGTGAAAATATTCAGATCCTGGAAAAATTTTACGATCTACCAGGTTCAACTGAATTCTATTTTCAAATTGCAAAAGGAAAGATTGATCTTTCAAAAATCCGACAATTAGAAATAGAAAACCACAACTTTGTTCAGCCTAAAAAAGGAGCTGAAAGTGCTCAAAAAGTATTGATGCAGGATATAATGCCAAGCATTGATAATAAAAAGGACACGATTATTATTGGTGAGGATTTTAAGGAATTTGAGTACAAATTAGCCAATTGCTGTAGCCCTATTCCGGGAGATGAAGTATTTGGATTTGTTACTGCAACTGACGGTATTAAAATTCACAGAACCAATTGTCCAAATGCAACTCAGTTAATGTCCAACTATGCCTACAGAATTTTGAAAGCTACTTGGCAAAGTACAAGACTTAAAGAGAGGTTAACTTCTTTAAAAGTGGAAGGAATTGATGATGTCGGTATCGTAAATGGTATAACTAAAATCATTTCTGAAGTGCATGGTGTCAATATGAAATCTATTTCTTTTGAATCTGAAGACGGATTCTTTGAAGGAAAGATCGAGCTCTATATGTATGACACTCAACAGCTTGATGAATTAATTTTGAAATTTGAGCAAATAGAAGGGGTCAAGCAAGTTACTAGAGGATAATTATTTGAATTCTCTGTATTCATCACTTTTCTTCGTATCTTTGTTAATGTGCTGATAACATTAAACAGCCAATTGAATCCAGTTATATGGAAAAAGAGGAATTACAACAAACGGTAAAAGATATATTCTCCAACTTCTTAGAGAAAAACGGTCACCGTAAAACTCCTGAAAGATTTGCAATTCTTGCTGAGATTTATGCTCACAAAGGTCACTTTGATATTGAGTCGCTTTACGTGAGTATGAAAAACAAAAACTATCGTGTTAGTAGAGCTACACTTTACAATACCATGGAATTATTGTTAGCATCAAATCTTGTGCGCAAACATCAATTTGACAATATATCTCAGTTTGAAAAAGCTTATGGTTTTCGTCAGCATGATCATGTTATTTGTACCAATTCAGGAGATGTGATTGAATTTTGTGATCCTCGAATTGAAAAAATCAAAGCCACCGTTGAAGAACTTTTCAACGTTAAAATTCACAATCATTCTCTTTATTTCTACGGTGAAAAAATACAAGAACCTAGCAATTCAGATAAATGAGAATATCCGTAAAAACAATTCACCACATCAATTGTAACGAACTTAAGTTAGTTGGAAAGGGACTCACCGAAGCTGATTTTGAAGATGTTGAAAAACAAGTTGAAGAATTGGTAGAAAACAATGAGGTAAACGTAATCCTTAACCTGGAAGAAGTAAATGTTATCAACAGTTTAGGATTAAAGTCATTGATCAAAGTCTTTACTACGTGCAGGAACCACGGAGGTGATATGTACATTGTTAATATCTCAGATAAAATTAGTCAGGTTCTTCTGCTTACTAAACTAAATACAGTTCTTAATATTGCAACTTCGCTAAATGATGCTATAAACCAATTCGCGATTGAGAATGAAAGTTGACGTATTACTCGGATTGCAGTGGGGAGATGAAGGGAAAGGAAAAATTGTAGATGTAGTTACTCCGGACTACAACATTATTGCTAGATTTCAAGGTGGTCCAAATGCCGGACACACATTAATCTTTGAAGGACAAAAACAAGTTTTACACACTATTCCATCTGGGATCTTCAGAAAAAACACAGTAAATGTTATTGGAAACGGTGTAGTTATTGATCCAATTACACTAAAAGCAGAGATAGAAGCTATTGAAGCCAAAGGTGTTGATGTAGCTTCAAACTTGATGATTTCAAGAAAAGCTCATCTTATTCTACCAACCCATAAAATCCTTGACAAGTATTCAGAAGAATCAAAAGGAAAAAAGAAAATTGGTTCAACCTTGAAAGGAATTGGCCCAACTTACATGGACAAAACCGGTAGAAATGGCTTGAGAATGGGTGATACAGAATCACCAAATTTCAAGGCAAAATACAATGCACTTGTTGAAAAACACCAAAATATCCTAGGTGATTACGATTATCAAAACATTTTAAATGAATTTGAATCCGTTTGGTTTGAAGCATTAGAATTTTTGAAAAAAATCCCTTTGATTGATAGTGAACACTACATCAATCAAGCAATTAAAGACGGTAAAAAAGTCTTAGCTGAAGGTGCTCAAGGAACTATGTTAGATATTGATTTTGGAACTTATCCGTTTGTAACTTCTTCAAACACTATTACCGCAGGTACTTGTACAGGTTTAGGAGTTGCTCCTAATAGAATTGGAGATGTAATTGGGATTTTTAAAGCTTATTGTACACGAGTTGGAAGTGGCCCCTTCCCTACTGAGTTAGATAATGAAATAGGTGAAGAAATTAGAAAAATCGGTCACGAATATGGTGCTACAACTGGTAGAGACAGAAGATGTGGATGGATTGACCTGCCTGCATTGAAATACGCTTGCATGGTGAATGGCGCTACAAAATTAGCCATGATGAAAGCTGACGTTTTGGATAAATTTGAGACAATTC
Organism: Paracrocinitomix mangrovi; assembly: GCF_019740355.2. Taxonomy (GTDB): domain Bacteria; phylum Bacteroidota; class Bacteroidia; order Flavobacteriales_D; family Crocinitomicaceae; genus Paracrocinitomix; species Paracrocinitomix mangrovi. Next base: position 1,273,384 of record NZ_CP091819.1, read on the forward strand.
AGGTTTGTACACATTACGAAATCAATGGTGAAAAAGTAGACTATTTCCCATATGATATTACAGATTTAGAAATCACACCGGTTTATAAAGAAGTAAAAGGTTGGAACAAAGACCTTACGCAATTACAAGATTTAAAGGATGCTCCTCAAGAATTTTTAGATTATATCGCATACTTAGAGTCTGAATTGCACGTTCCTATCAGTATTGTTTCGGTAGGACCGGACAGAGCGCAAACTATTATTAGAAGTTAATTGAACAAACTTTTTAGCATATTGATAACGGCGCTTGTAATGAGCGCCATTTTTTTTCCAGATAACAGCTTCTCGCAAAGAGATGTTATTAAGCTGGTGTATGCTCAAACAGTTAAGGATGCTGAAGGATTAAAAAATACTACAAAAGCCATTGGTAATGTGCAGTTTGAACATAAAAACTCCAAGCTATTTTGCGATTCTGCTTTGTTTTTTAGAGATGAGGAAATAGTATACGCTTATAGCCATGTACAAATTAATCAAGGTGACACTATTAACCTTTTCTGTGATTCTCTTAAATACTTTGGTAAAACAAGAATTTCTAAATTACAAGGGAATGTAAGGATGCGTGATCAGGAATATAAATTAGTTACTGATTCATTAGAATATGATGGAAATTTGTCTCAAGGATATTATGAGAAAAATGCGGTAATCACTAGCATCAACAAAGAATTAAAACTTACTTCAGTAAAGGGATATTATCATGCAAACCAAAAAACTTTCTTTTTTAAAGATTCGGTAAGGGTAAATGGAGAAAATTACCGAATGGAATGTGATACACTAGAATTCAATACAAACACCAGCTCTGCTCATTTTCATGGACCAACTGACATTTATATGGACTCCTCTCAAGTAAAATGTGTTGCCGGAAATTATTTTACAGATGAAGGTCAAGTTGAACTATGGAATGGAGCCTACCTTATTGAAAAAGGCAGAACATTATATGCTGATAGTCTTCTTTACAATGAAAAGACTGAAATAGGTGAAGGTTTCTGCAATGTGGATATGTATGACTCTACAGAAACTGTTCAATTCATGGCTGATTATTTATGGAAATCATCCAAAAATGACACACTGATTTTGCAACAAAATGCCAAAATAATTGACTATAGTGAAATAGATACGCTTCAACTTTTAGCAGATACAATTTTTCATTATCAGGATTCAGTAGACAAGAAAAACTTATCCATTGCTCAGTCAAATGTTGGGATAATTAGTGGTGATATGACTGTTAGATGTGACTCAGCATATTTCTCTGAAAAAGATTCAATCATTAAATTTCATAAACTTCCTGTAATGTGGAGCCAGGAAACACAAATGACAGCAGACTCCATATTTGCAACCTATTATGACAGTGAATTTAGGGAGATGAAAATGTACAACAATGCCATGATAATTACAGAACATGATTCGCTCCATTATGATCAAATCAAAGGAAAAATGATGACTGCCTGGTTGGATTCGAGCAAAATCCAAAAAGTACATATTGAATCAAATGCGGAGACTTTATATTATTTAACTGAAAAAGAAAAAGACAGCTTAAATATGGAGCATGATAAAGTATCCGGAATGAATAAAATTGACTGTAACCAAATCTATATTTACTTCAAAGAATCTGAGATAAATAAAATCTCTTTTATCGAGCAACCTACAGCAGTTTATTATCCTGCAGACCAGATTCCATCTAACAGCCTATTTTTGAAGGGTTTTTTATGGAAAATTGAACTCAAGCCTGAGTCAATTTTTGGAGAATAATTCTATCTTTACCAACATGAAGTTTCTACTCCCTTTTGTAGCAATTTTTTTGAGCTTGTTTTCGTATGGACAAAACAATTATCCATACGGACAATTCAATATTAGAAACTTCGACAGAACCGAGTTCAACGGTGGGGTTCAAAGCTGGGACATCATTCAAAATAGCGATCATTTTATTTATGTAGCCAATAATGCCGGTGTGCTAGAATTTAATGGGGAACAATGGACAAAATTTGAACTAGAAAATACTGAACATCCAAGATCTTTTGCAAAAGATGAACACGGAACCATTTATATCGGTGGTCAAAATGAGTTTGGAAAAATACAATACGATAAAACCGGTAAGCCGTTCTCTAAAAAGCTTAGTGAATCTGTAGATACAATTGATTTTAAAGACATTTGGAAAGTTCATTGTATTGAAGAAAAGACATATTTCGTAGCCAGAAAATATGTCTTCATTTTGGATAGCAACAAAATTGAAGTCATCAACTCACCCAACAATACCAACATTAAAAAAAGTTTAAAAGTTGATAATCAGGTTATCTGTACTCAAGAATTTGATCAAAAGATAATCAGTTATGTTTTGAGAGGGAATAAGTTTATTGAAGTAAGCAATTCATCAGGTGTTTTACCTTCTGGGTTTACAGTTTTTGAAGGAAAAACCTATCTGATTGATGAACAAGGATTGTTTTATGAATTTATGGTAAATGGCAACAATTACAAATTCAATCTTACCGAAAAGAAATTAAATTATAATGCTGAAGGCGGCAAATTCAAAGGCATTAGTAGTAATGACAAATTGATTATTTCTGCCGTTCAAGGTCAAGGAATTCAAATTTTTTCTACCGGAGGTGAATTGATTAGAACGGTTGGAGAGGAAGATGGATTAAACAATTCAATTGTCAGAAAAGCACTTTTTGATCAATACAATAACTTGTGGTTATGTACTGATAATGGAATCAGTTTTGTAGAAATGTCATCTGCCATCACATCTTTCGGTAAAAAAGAAGGGGTCACAGCCGGAATCACTGAAGACTTGTTATTTAAAGACGATAAAATTCTTTTGGCAACTCACTCAGATCTATTTACCAGTGTTGTTGAAAACAATAAAATGAGATTTGAGAATACTAAAATCTTTGGCATTGATACCTGGCAGATTAAGCAATTTACTTTTTCAGATAGCACTACTCACACTATTGTTATTGCCAATGACGGAATCTATGAGTTAGGTTCAAATCTAGAAAAGTCTATCATTGCAAGATTTGTTTATGCCTGGGATTTGTCGCAGTCTACTTCTGACAGAAATAGAATCTTTATAGGGCTAGATGGAGGTGGAGTTGGCTCAATGTATTACAAAGGCGGAAAGTTTGAATTTGAAGGAAATTACGGTAATACAGGAGGAGATGTAAGATCTGTAATTGAGCATGAAGGCGAAGTATATTATTCGGTAAAATATGATGGTATTCATATGTTGGATACTACAAGAGAACAAAAAGAAAACGTACTTCAAGGATTGATTGATTATGCTGATGACGATCAAGGATATGAGCAATTTACCCTTTCTCTTTTTAATGGAACAATATACGTTGGAACAGTTCATGGATTATATGAAATCCAAGATGGAAAATTGATTCCTTCACCTGTTGAATCCAATAGATTTAACGAACAAGGCTTGCTTATTCACAGAATTATAAACGACGGACATGGAAAATTGTGGATTGAAATGTTTCACAATTCAGGGAAAGATAATGAATCAGCAGAATTAGGCTATTTAACTGAAGTTGATGGAGAATTAAAATGGTTTTCTGCTCAATTCAATCAAATTAAAGATGATGTAATCTTTTCTGTTAAAAAAGCAGAAGATGGTATTTACTGGTTAGGAGGTGTAAAGGGAGTTTATGCATACAACTCAAATGCGCCAACTAATTATGATGATCCATTCAATGTATTTATTAGTGGGGTTTATTTAAATGATGAAAATGAATACCTGTACCATACCAATTACAGCACAAAAGAAGAACACATTCTCGGCTATCAGGATAATTCAATTCGTTTTGAATTTGCTTCCAATTCTTATTTAGGGGGATTGAATAATGAATACAGCTATTATTTGGAAGGTGAAGAAGAAATTTGGAGTAAATGGAAAACTACTCCTTTTGCTGATTACCAGCGTTTACGTGAAGGAAAATATACACTTCATTTAAAAGCAAGAAACTTTTACGGATTTGAAAGTGAAGTAACTACTTTCACCTTTACCATTACTCCTCCTTGGTACAGAACATGGTGGGCCTTCCTTATTTACATTGCTCTTTTTGCTCTATTGATTTACGTAGTAATCAGATTGAGTATTAGAAGAGTTAAAGCCCAGAATGAACGTCTGGAGCAAATTGTAGAAGAAAGAACTGCTGAAATTGCTGAACAAAACACCAAGCTGGAACATCAAAAAGCTGAAATTGAAGAAAAGACAAATGACATCTTGGACAGTATCAAATATGCAGAGAGGATTCAAACTGCAATCCTACCAACAGAAGATACACTAAATGAAATTTTTGATGGAGAGCATTTTGTATTGTACAAACCAAAAGACATTGTTTCTGGTGACTTTTATTGGGCAGATAGATTTGGAGACGAAGCTATTTTCTCTGCTGTAGATTGTACAGGACATGGTGTACCTGGAGCTTTCGTAAGTATTGTTGGATTTAATGGATTGAATAGAACAGTTCACGAATTTGATTTAAGAAAACCTGCTCAAATCTTAGACAAATTAACAGAGTTGGTAGTTGAGACATTTGCCAAAAGTGAATCACAAATCAAAGATGGAATGGACATTGCGCTTTGTAATATCAACTACAAAACAAAGAAGCTACAATTTGCAGGTGCCAATAATCCATTGTGTATTGTCAGAAATGGAGAAATTATTGAAGTAAAGGCCAACAAACAACCAATTGGAGAATTCCATGACAGAGTACCTTTTACAAATCATGAAATTGATTTAATGGACGGTGATTGTGTTTATGTTTTCTCTGACGGTTTTGCTGATCAATTTGGTGGAGATAAAGGAAAGAAATTTAAAGGAAAAGCATTGAAACAGCTATTGCTTGAACTCAGCGATTTAGATATGAAAACGCAACATAAAAAATTGAACGAAGCATTTGAAACCTGGAAAGGTGACTTTGAACAATTGGATGATGTTTGCCTATTTGGAGTAAAAATTTGATGAATATTAAAAAGATCATAGGAATTTTAACAATTGTAGCTACGCTTACAATGTTGACCTTAGTTGTGCTTTTATTATTGCAAGGCACTATTGAATTTAAAGCATCAATGGTACAATTAGCCATGTGCAACTTCTCTGTTTTAATTGGTTTAAGCGGACTTTATCTAGTTGAATCTCACTGCACACCTAACAGAATTTCCAGAATGTCAGTTTGGGGTCTTGGCGTTTTTGTGATGATTTTAGGAACCTTGGTAAGCTTCAATTTAATAGACTACAAATCAAGCTGGAATTTTTTGATTGCAGCAGGTGTTGGCTATATCACTCTTGTTCAATTGCAGCTAATTAATTGGGATGAAAGCAAATCATTAGTAAAAGTGTTAGGCTTATTGTTGATACTTTCTAACATGTTTATTGTAGTGTATTTCCTTGCAAAACTATCTATCCCAGACTTAGGTATAGTTCTAGATATTACCGTCATCACATCTGTATTTTCTTTTTTAATTGGGATGATCATCTCGAATCCAAAAAAGGAAAAAGCGCATCAATAGTAAGCTGTACTAACAATCTGTTATTAATAATTTCAACTACATCAAAGTGTAGCCCCTATCCTATTGACGTAACTTCACATTGGAATATTCTGTTTTAAAATGAAGTTTAAAAAGCCGCTTACAGTAAAGGAGATGGCCAACTTTTTAGGTTGTCCGTTTCATGGTGATGCTAATCTTAAAATCACTGGAATTAACGAAATTCACAAAGTTGAAAGCGGTGATATTGTATTTGTGGATCATCCAAAATACTACAATAAAGCGCTCAAGTCAGCCGCAGATATCATTTTAATAGACCAGCAAGTTGATGTGCCTAAAGGCAAAGCAATTATAGTTTCGGCTCATCCTTTTGACGACTTTAATAAAATCACAAAACACTATTCCCCTTTTAAAAGCTGGGAAAACCAGCATGGTGACAATTTTGAAATAGGAGAAGATTCAATTTTACATCCAAACGTAGTTATTGGTCATAATGTTAAAATTGGAAACCGTTGTGTATTGCATGCAGGAGTAGTGATTGGAGATGGGACAGAAATTGGAGATGACGTTGTAATTGGTGCTAATTCAGTTATTGGCCATGATGCTTTTTATTATAAGAAAAAGGCTGATGGATATGACAGAATGCATAGTTGCGGAAGAGTAGTTTTAAAAGACAAAGTTGAAATTGGTGCATTATCTACAATTGATAGAGGTGTTACAGGAGATACGGTTATTGGTGTTGGAACCAAAATAGATAATCAAGTTCACATTGGTCATGATACCGTGATTGGTGATCATTGTTTACTTGCTGCTAACGTTGGAGTAGCAGGATGTGTAGTTTTAGAAGATCATGTGATATTATGGGGACAAGTTGGAATAGCATCTGATGTAGTGATTGGAAGTGGAGCCGTAATTCAAGCTCAATCTGGTGTAGGAAGAAGTTTAGTAGGTGGCAAAACCTATTTTGGATCGCCTGCATCTGATGCAAGAACCGCCCTTAAAGAATTAGCTGCATTGCGCAGATTACCTTCGATTATAGAAAATATATGAGTTATATATCAGAGAAGGAATTAGAAGAATTAGAAAACAGAATAAGATCAAAAGATTTTAAGCTGAATTCTTTGTTGGAGATTACCAAAGCGATAAACTCCAATGCTCCTGTATCTGATATATTAAACATCTATAATTACGTATTAACAGAGCAGTTAGGCATTCGCAAATTCATTTTGTTTAATCACCAGGGTGAATGGAAGGTGCTTGATAAAATGGGCATCAAAGGTAAAGTCAAAGACATTGACGTTGAACAGGACTTTTTAAGATTTACAGATATAACTGTAATTGAATCATCTTACAAGCAATCATTAGACAAGTTTGATGTTGTAATTCCTGTCCATCATAAAGATAAACCTCTTGCCTTTTTGGTTATGGGAGGAGTCAAAGATCAATTGATGAGTAATGACAGAAGATCTTTTGCCAATCTTAACTTTATCCAAACTTTGACAAATATTATTGTTGTAGCCATTGAGAACAAAAGGTTGGCAAAACAAAGTATACTTCAAGAAGCTGTTAAAAAAGAGCTTGAAATTGCTTCAGAAATGCAACGTTTGTTGTTTCCTGATCATCTTCCGAGTAATGACAAAATAGACATCTCTGCTAAATATCTTTCACATTCACAAGTTTCCGGAGATTACTACGATTATATTCAGATCAATAAGGATGAGTTCATCATTTGCATTGCAGATGTTTCAGGTAAAGGGATTGCCGCAGCCATGTTGATGGCAAATTTCCAGGCTACTGTAAGAACATTATATACCTATAAACGTTTTTCTCTTGAAGATTTGGTGCATGAATTAAACACCAAGTTCTTTGACAGTGCAAAAGGAGAAAAGTTTGTCACCTTTTTTATTGCCGAATACAATTCTAAAAATCGCAAATTAAAATACGTTAATGCCGGGCACAACTGGCCAATTTTGATAAAAGGTAAAACCGCTCGTTTTTTAAATAAGGGATGTATAGGACTTGGAATGCTTAAAGAAATTCCATTTTTAGAAAGTGAAACTGTTGAAATTGAGCAAAATACAACCTTGATTTTATATACTGACGGAATTGTAGAGTTAGAAAACAATGAAAATGAGCAATTTCAAACAGATAGATTGACTAAAATTGTCCAAAATTTCTATCCTTTGTCTATGGAAGATTTGAATGAAATCATTTTTTCTAAATTAGACGATTGGAGAGGAAAAAGAAAATATGTGGATGATACGGCGATTTTAAGCTGCAGAATCTTTTAATAAAACTCAAAACTTATGAATAATTCAAAGGCTCCTCAATGGGGACGCGTTATCGGAATAATAATGATCGTATTTGGTAGTTTAGGCGTGTTTTACCAAATGTACAAAATACTTATTCCTTCAATTTTTAGCATGCAAAGAAACATGATGAATGACTTTGATCGTATGGGTAGAAACAATCCTGGAAATAGAGTATTTGAAAACATGCAAGAAGTGTGGTTTATGAGCGACACCCAAATGACAGTAATGACAATTGGAGGAATACTGGGAATATTGCTTTGTGTATTTTACATTGTTGGAGCTGCCAAACTTTTGAAAAAAGGAGAACAAAACTTGAAAATTGGTAAGATGGTTCTTTTCATCTTTATCGGTTACAACGTGATTTTCTGTTCATTTTTATTTGCAGGTGGGTCAATATTCGCCAGAATGATTGCTATATACGCTATCATTGGATTAGTTGCGGATATCGTTTTCACTATTATTATTGTCAGTAACAATAAAGAGGAATACAATCTCAACTACGCCGCCGACAGTGATGATTTGTTAGATGATATTTAATTTACTTTAAGTCTCTAGCTTTATCTTGAATAACGGCTAAAATAGGTCGTACTTCAATTTTACTTTCCAACCAGGATATTATATCCAAATAAAGAAATGATCTCTTTTCATAAGGGTGATCTTCAAGTGCTTTTAGCTTGCCATGAAGCATTTTAAATTTGCTGTGGAGTTCAGTTGGATAAAAATCCCCTCTGATAAATGATATAATCTCTCTTTGTACTTCATGCAGGTCATTCATCTGTATAAGAAAACGATAAGTACTTCTAGTAAAAGAATACACCTCATCTGCACCTATTTCATACAATGAGATTAACTTTAATACACGCGCATAACACAACAAATCCTCTCTCAATCCAAGCTCTTTGTGGTCAATTATCTTTTCCATGTAATAGATACATCTTTCGTAATTATCCACCCCAAAATGCATACAAGCAAACTTATAATAGAAAACCATGAAATGATGCTCATCTATTCGTCCTCTATATGCTTCAAATTCTTTTTCAATTTCCGGGATCAGTTCAATACCTCCAATAAAATTTCCATTTAAAAATTTGAGATTAATTCGTGCATATCTTGAATAAATAAAGAATAAACCTCTAGTATTATCATTGGATAGTATATCGTCATTTCCTTCAAAAGTGCAGAGGTAATTATAATACTCCTCATACTTTGAATAATAACGCAGGTAATAAAGAGATTCTAACAAATAGTTAAGTCCTTTTAAGAAATAAACAGGATTTGTCTCCATCATTTTGGGATGCTCTTTGAACAATTCAACCCATTTGGTGGCATACTTATAACTTCCGGTAAAATCTTGAACAATAAAAGAATGCCAAAGCTGAGACATATAGAGATAAAGCTTTTCTCTAAACCCTAAATCTTCTTGCTCAAAAGTAGGTAAATGGTAATAAAAATAATTTCTGGCTAAGAGATAATCATCTTCATTTTTTGCATAACCATTTCTCAACCAAAAGCTATACAACTGCAGTGATAGATTGGAAAGTTTACTTGCTAATACATTTTGAATACTGATGTCCTTTGCCTCAACTGCCAGATCATCTGCTCTAGAATTTAAACTTCTTGTGATGTACTGAGATTCAATTATTTTTTCAAACTCAATAATCTCATAAGTCATATAATTTTCCTCTAATTCCAGCGCCATAGACTTTGCCTTTTCCAAAATCTTTAAACTCTGCTGATACAAGCCTTTGTTGTAAAGAATAGTAGCATAATCAAGCTGTTCTCTTATTTGTACAGGATAAGTTTGATGTTGTGGATTTAATCTTAAACTAGTCAATATCTGCTTGTACAAATTGGCTTTAAGATTAGATAACTGGTTTTTGGCAATTGATGATTTTGACAAAATAATAGACTCATCATAAACAGTCATCTTGTCCATTAGATTGAAAAGGGTAATAAATTTGGCATTCGTATTTCCGCCTAATCTATTCACATACAGTTTAAATTGCCTTTTTTCTGACTTTGTAAGCGACTTAATTAAATTAAATAATATGTTTTTTTGTGTTGTAGACATTGTATTTTTTTGCTTTATTAACAATTGATTTTCAACTACTTAACAAGCTATTAGAGGTGTTTGAATATTGTATCAGCACACATTATTCACTTTAAAATTCGCATTTGAGTATCTAATTTAGGCATAAATTATAAAGTTGATTTGACATGAAATACAAAATCAAAATAGCATTGGATGAAGGAATCAAACAAGAGATCATTACGGAATCATTGAAAGTGTTGGCTGCTATCGAGAAAAAGTATAATTGCAAGTTTGAATTTCAAAATGAACTAGGTTCAAGTTCACTTAAATTGAAAATCCCTAAAATCCGCAAAAAGTCTAATGACTCTGAAAAAGGTACAGGGCTTTACAGTTTTGGTGGAGAAATGGACATTTAAACCACTTCTGTCCCTCCATCATATTGTTTCATTTGGTAAGCAAACTTTTCTATCTCCTTTAGTTTGTCAGCACCAACTTCTTTTTCAGTAATTACAATTAAGTGCTGAGACCTGGGGTAAACCTGAATAATTAAAAGACCTTTATACCTGCTGATAGACACGTGTTTCGACCAACTGTATTCGACAGTTGCATAGTAATCCTTTGAACCAAATTTTTTATCGTTTAACCAAACTTCATATTGCGGTTCAACTGAATACCCCGGCTCAAGTTCAGCTAATCTATTTTTATAAACTTTAAGTGCCTTGAAGTAAATATAAAAAAGTATTAACCCATAAAAAATCCCAAAAAAGACAAATGTCATTTCCATTGATCTATAGGTAAAATTACCTTTTGAAAGTGAAAGAAGGATCAACAATAAAGAACCACCAAAGACAATTAATCCTGACCTAATTAATCTTTTATTAAAATACTCGAACAGCAAGCCATTTTGCCATCTATAGTGTTCCAGCTTATGGGTAAGTTCAAAACGATATTCCATTATAGGTCAAAATCGTATTCTTTGAGATTATCATTCCACATTTTGGTAGCGTGATCCAGAAAACCATTTGGAGCTTTATTAAACTCTTCTCCTGCTTCAAATTCTCCACCAAAATCCATTACTCTGGTAGTTCCTCTTAAAGGATACTTTTCTCCATCTTCAAGCATGATTAATTTTTGAGTTGATGGACTGACATCAGAAGTACAAGTTAGTCTGTAAATAAATGAAATTTCACCAATTTGATCCTCATCAATATCTGTTAACGAAATGGCCCCTAATTCATGACCCATTATTAAATCAAACTCACAGTCTTCTACAAAATCGGTCACTTCTCTTACAAGTGTAGTATTGCCATTTTTTTGAACATAGTGATAAGCGTAGAGATTTTGAGAAGTATAAACAAAGTCTGCATCATTTTCTTCCTTTACCGTACCAATGGTTCGGATAAAATAGTTGATACCTTTCTTGTCTGTCCAGGTATAGGCATCATTCATTTGTCCTTTATACTCACATTCAACTGGAACATTTTCTACCTTCTCCAACAAAATCTCAATATCTAAAAGTTCTTCTTCAGAGTTTTCCTCATCTGTTATTTCTTCATTTTGAGAATTGTCAGCAGTTGAATTATTGTCACTTTCAGTGCCTTCCTCTGCACCGCAAGCCAATAATAAAGTAGAAACTAACAGGGTTAGGGTTGTTTTTTTCATTTGGCACTGTTTTTTTAAGGTGACCAAATTTATAACAAATACTTAAGCTGTGCCAGCTTTTAAACCGAAGATCTTTTTACCTACTTCTTTTATAGAAACCCAATTCAATGGGAATTCCATTAATACATGCAGATAACTTAAGAATAATAATAAAATAAATCCTGCTATGTAATTGATCATGTAAACAACAATGGAAATCACCCAAATCCCCAACAAAAGAATAAGTTTCTTTTTAGTAATAACCTTATGCCAACCAATAACTGTCGTTTTTGAAAACCAATTTAAATAATGATAAGTGTATGCAAATGCAACAAAAATCTGCAGCTTAACTCCTACATCAGAAATCAACTTGAATGGTTGACCGTTTTCAAACAAACCTAAAGTATATCCCAAAGCAAAATTGATATTTTGTAAGCCAGACTCTTCAAATGCCTTGTAGGCAGTTTTGTTTACCTCAAAACCATGCGCATCATAAGGAACAAGACTAATAAGGACCGGTACTATTAAAAGCAGAATGACAGATAAATAAGCTGTTCTGCTATTGTCTTTTATTGCACCATAAAGCATAAAGAAGAATGTAAAGACAAACACATGTAATATAGTTGGCAACAATCCACTCACCAGGTACACATAAAACAGATATTGTTGTAACAACATCCCAAGTAAAAATGTACCTATAAAAGTTCCGAGCACCACCATCCAATTCCTAGTAAATGTCATCACGATTGCTGTGGTTAAACCAGTAAAAATAAAATTAGGTGTATAGTATCTTATATACTGAAAAACTATATTATCCTTAAAGAATGAATTGGTAGACTCTACAGAAGCCAGCATAAATGGAACGGCAATCATAGCAGTCAATAATACCAGAATCCAAACTTGTTTTCTGTCCTGAATAAAATAGCCTTTCTTGTCTAACCAGTTGATCTCTGTTACATAGTGTAAAGGTCCTAAGATGGCATAGGCCAAAATAAACAACTCAAAAGGAAAAGCATAAGCTAACCCTAGAGAAAGGATGATTAAAAAAATGTTGAGTGTATTGACTTCAAATCTTTTGACCGCCATGATCTAAAGATAAGAATCCATTTGAATTACTACTACTCCGGTTTTAGTGATAAATAATTTAAAAACTCTTGCTTTACAGCAGCATCTTTAAATTTACCTCCAAACTCTCCTGTTACAGTACTGCTTTGGATATCTCTAATTCCTCTTGAGTTTACACAAAGGTGTTTTGCATCTATTACACAAGCTACATCTTCAGTTCCTAAGAATTTTTGCAAGTGTCTTACTACTTGAATTGTCATTCTTTCTTGAACTTGTGGACGTTTTGCGTAATAATCTACAATTCGATTCATCTTTGATAAACCAATTACATTTCCATTTGAAAAGTAGGCTACGTGAGCTTTACCAACAATCGGTAAAAAATGATGTTCGCAAGTAGAGTAAACAGTGATGTCTTTTTCTACCAACATCTCTGTATAATTGTACTTATTCTCGAAATTAGAATTCTTAGGAGCTCTTTCAGGATTTAATCCACCAAAAACTTCTTTCACATACATCTTAGCAACTCTTTTTGGTGTTCCTTTCAAACTATCGTCTGTTAGGTCCAACCCTAAAGTGTGCATGATTTCCGCAAATTTTTCTTCAATAAGATGCATTTTATCTTCATCACTCATTTCAAATGCATCTTTGCGCATTGGTGTTTCAATTGAAGAAAATAAATGGTGATCTCCTAACTGCTCGGGATCCATCTCGCTAAGGTCTTTTACTGTTTTACTCATTATATATCGTCTTTCATCACTGTCTTCCAACAGGTTTACAGCTACTGTTTGGAATCAAAGTGGACTGCAAAGGTACTAATTCTGCTATTTAAAACCATTCTAAACGCAAAATGTTCATTTTTCTTTCTTCATCAGTCGTACCTTAACACTAATAATTACATTTTCAATTATTAATTTTAACCACGGTGAATATTAAATCTGACCTATATCAACTTTGTCATGAATTTGTGGATGACAGGATAGCTACTATAAAAGCGGCAATTGATGATGCCCAAGCTTCTGCCAACAATGAGACAAAAAGTACAGCAGGTGATAAACATGATACTTCAAGAGCTATGATGCAGTTGGAAGTAGAACAGAAATCTAAACAACTATCTGAAACTTTAAAACTGAAAGAAACGCTTGGTAAATTCTCTGATCAAAACACTTCAGCTATTGTTGGATTGGGAAGTGTTGTAGAAACATCTGCTGCAAATTACTATATCTCTATTAGTGCAGGAAAATTGAATGCTGGTGGATCTGATTATTTTGCTGTTTCTGGCGCAAGTCCAATAGGACAATTGCTGTTGGGTAAAAAAGCGGGGGACATTGCTCAATTTAACGGAAAGAAAATTGAGATTTCTGCCGTTTATTAAATCAAATTAGGGCGAAGAATAGCCGCCTGCTCCTTTACAAATTCTTTGATATCAGAATCGGCCATTGGAATTTTAGCTAAGCATTGTAGTCCGGTATACTGTAAGATAACATCTTCAGTATCTTGATTTGAGTCTCCATTAAAGATGATGCCTTTAATAGGGATTTTTCTTTGACGTAAAATGTCAACACTCATTAATGTATGATTAATGCTCCCCAAGTAATTCATGCTCACCAAAATCACTTCATCTGCAACTAAAGGGATAAGATCAATAATCATATCTCCTTTATCATTTAATGGAACCATTAAACCTCCAGCTCCTTCGATAATTAGGTCATTTGAAGTTTCAGGAACTTTAAAATCAGATAATTCAATTTCAATATCGTCTAGCTTAGCCGCAGCATGTGGAGACATAGGTTCTGACAATAAAAATCGCTCAGTATGAAATTTTGATTCTGCATTGGAAATAAAATCGCGCACCCACAATGAATCTAAATCATCTAACTCTCCAGCCTGTAAAGGCTTCCAATAATCTGCATGCAAAGCCTCACATACTATTGCAGAGCAAAATGTTTTACCTATTTCAGTTCCAATACCGGTGACAAATATTTTATTCCCCATTTAAAATGCTAATCAACTGATCAATTTCTCCTTTGGTGTTATACGAATGTAAGCAAATTCTCAATCGTTCGGTTCCCGCAGATACAGTTGGAGACAAAATTGCTTTAACTGCAACATCTTGATTAACAATCTTATTCGCCATTATTTTACAAGATTCATTTCCCGGGATTATAATACTCTGGATAGGAGATTCACTCTTCAATAATTCAAATGAAATATCTTTTGCTGCTTCCTTAAAATAGTTTATCAATTCATTAAGTTCTTCCCTTGTATCACTCATTACTGAAGCCTGATGCACAACCTGATAAATTCTTTCAATAGTTTCAGGTGGCAAAGCTGTAGTGTAAATTAAAGATCTTGCAAAATTGATGAGATAATCTCTAACATCAGAAGAGCTAAGTACCAAAGCACCGTGGCTTCCATAAGCTTTTCCAAAGGTGATTAACTTTATAAAAACCTCATCATTGAGATTTAACATGGATATCAATCCCTCTCCTTTTTCACCAATAATTCCTCCAGAATGAGCTTCATCAACAATTAAAAAAGCATTATACTCATTGCATATTTTAACTATTTCAATTAAAGGTGCCTGATCTCCGTCCATTGAATATATAGATTCTACGGCTACATATTTAGCTCCTTTTGCCCTTTGCAATTTCAATGATAAATCGTCCAAATCATTGTGCTTGAATGAAAATCCATTGGCATTTGACATACGAATTCCATCACGGATAGAAGCATGTACCAGTTCATCATAAACAACAGTATCTCCTTTTTGTGGTATCGAAGAAAAAATACCCAAGTTGGCGTCATAACCTGAATTGAAAAATAAAGCGGAGGACATTCCGAAAAAAACAGCAAGGTCCTTCTCTATCTCAGTTGCGTAAAGTGAATTACCGGATATTAATCTTGAACCAGTTGATCCTTTTGCCAAATTAGATTGAGTACCCCATCTGGCTAAACCTAAATAGTCATTAGAGAAGAAATCTATCATTCCTTCACCCTCCATCAAGGTTCTGAAAGCTTGATTTTTCTTCCTTTCAGCTAGTTTTTGTAGAATAGAATCAGGAAGATTTCTCATAATTTATTCTACAGTAACCTTTCTTGGCTGGAAATCAGGATTTTTAGTTGCAGCTTTCTCTTTTAGTCTTTCTTCTTTTTCCTTTCTCACTTTCTTTGCTGCCTCTACTTTTTCATCCACTTTTGTTTCCGGTTGCTCACCATCCTGAAAAGGTTTTTTAGGAGTGATACCTAAGATATCAAACAAGTTTTTGTCCTCATTAAATTCAGGATTAGGCGTAGTTAACAACTTATCACCTGCAAATATTGATGAAGCACCTGCCAGAAAACACAATGCTTGAGATTCATTTGACATTTGAGTTCTACCCGCAGAAAGTCTAATAATAGACTTAGGGAATAAAATTCTTGAAGTAGCAATCATTCTGATCATTTCCCAGATTTCAACCGGTTTTTGATCTTCTAATGGTGTACCTTCAACTGCAACCAATGCATTAATTGGAATAGATTCTGGTGGCTGTTCCATGTGCACATACGTCATGAGCATCCCTACTCTATCTTCTGCTGTCTCTCCCATCCCAATAATTCCACCTGAACAAACTGAAATACCCGCTTTTTGAGCATTGGCAATTGTATCGATTCTATTTTGGTATTCTCTTGTTGAGATAATGTCTTTATAAAATTCTTCTGAAGAATCAAGATTGTGATTGTATGCGTACAAACCGGCATTTTTTAAACGCTCTGCTTGTTGTTCATTTAACATACCTAAAGTGGCGCAAACTTCCATTCCCATGCCATTGATCTCCTGTACCATTTCAACAACTTTGTCAAAATCACGGTTATCTCTAACTTCTCTCCAGGCTGCTCCCATACAAACTCTTGAAGATCCATTTGCTTTAGCATTTTTAGCTAATCCAACCACTTCATCAACCCCCATCATGGCATGAACATCCAATTCAGTATTATACTTGGCAGATTGAGGACAATATCCACAATCTTCAGGACATCCACCTGTTTTGATTGAAATCAATGAGCTCATTTGAACTTCATTTGGATTGTGGAATTCTCTATGTACAGTAGCTGCTTGATAAATCAAATCCATCAAAGGAGAATTGTACAATTCAAGTGCTTTTTCTTTTGTTGCGTATGCTTGGTTTATCTTCATCTTAATTTCTTTATCTGGTTACCGGTTTATCCATGTCATATTCAAACTCTGCGTCTACTTCTCCGGTTTGAGTATAATAGGTAAACACTCCATCTTTCAAATCTTTCACAAAATATTCTACTGATCGCAGAACACCATTTTGATACCAGGTAGAAAATTTACCATTTCTCAAACCGCTAAGATAAGTCCCTTCTTGTTTTTTATAACCATTTTCCCAAAAAGTTGTTGACAGACTATCAGCAATTCCTCTTTTCCATTTAGAAACTTCTGCCAGATTTCCGTTGCTATAATAGTGCTTCCAAACTCCCTCTTGTGCGCCATATTTGTAGCTTCCCTCGGTTTTTACTTGTCCATTTTCATACCATTCAAATATGGCTCCGTGCGGAAGTGAATCTCGAAAATTGTTAAGGGCTTTTTTATTTCCTGAGTCTTCGTAATAATACGTCCACTCTCCGTCTTTAAAGTTGTTTTCGTAAGTTCCTTCAGCAGTTTTTATTCCGGATCTTGAATAAAAAGTCCAAAATCCATATTTTCTATCTTCCAAATACTCACCAACATACTCCAGGCCTCCTGTAGGGTAGAATTTTTGAATCTTTCCATTTATCAATCCATTTTCCCATTCAGAAATCTCTTCAATAGAATCGTTATTGTAGTAGAAGGTCCATTCACCAGATGCCAAATCATTTGTAAAGTATCCTTCAGATTCTTTGGTTTCATTCTCCCTGAAAAACTCCCACTTACCGATTCGTTGATCACCCTTCATTTCACCAATTCCATAACCACCTCCGAACACAGGTTGTCTGTTATGCTCTTTACAGGCAATTAAAACTATTGCTAGCAATATGTACAATGAATGTTTCAAAAGATCAGAATAAAAATAAGCATTCTACTTAATTCAATTCTTTCCAAATCATATCTTTTAACTCAGTTAGGCCTGTTTGTGCAACTGATGAAATGAAAACATAAGGAATTTCAGGTAAATCGGCACGAATTTCTTTTTTCAATTCATCATCCAACATATCTGATTTTGAAATTGCCAATAACCTAGGCTTATCAACCAATTCGGGATTAAATTGCTGTAACTCGTTTACCAAAATATTATATTCTTGTCGAATATCGTCAGCATCTGCCGGCACCATAAATAACAGTACTGAATTTCGCTCAATGTGACGCAAAAATCTTAGTCCAAGCCCTTTTCCTTCATGTGCACCTTCAATAATCCCAGGAATATCTGCCATCACAAAAGATCTATAATCTCTATAAGCTACTATTCCCAAATTGGGCACTAAGGTAGTAAATGGATAATCCGCAATTTCAGGTGTAGCGGCCGACAATACAGAAAGTAAAGTAGATTTACCTGCATTAGGAAATCCAACCAACCCAACATCAGCCAATACCTTTAACTCTAAAATAACCCAGCCTTCTTTATATGGAATACCCGGTTGAGCATATCTAGGCGTTTGTCTGGTAGCCGATTTAAAATGTACGTTTCCTTTTCCACCTTTTCCACCTTCCATTACAATCAATTCCTGACCATGTTCAGAAATTTCACCTATCACCTCAAAGGTTTCTGCATCTTTTACAACTGTACCCAATGGAACTTCCAAAATCTCATCTTTTCCATCTGCTCCATGTCTTTGATTTCTTCCACCCGGTTCACCATGATCTGCTTTAATATGCTTTCGATACTTCAATGGCAACAAGGTCCATAACTGTTCATTTCCTTTAAGGATTACGTGGCCACCACGGCCACCATCTCCTCCCGCAGGTCCACCCTTAGGAATAAACTTTTCACGGCGCATGTATGTTGATCCCGCGCCTCCTTTGCCAGAGCGACAATGTATCTTCACATAATCTATAAAATTACTCATGGCAACTTTTTTTAATAAAGTTTAGGCTTATGCTAAAATTGAATCAATTGATTCAAAAAGACGAGCTGTAATATCATCAATTGAACCGTGTCCATTGATTTTAACAAACTTATCCTGATTTGCATAGTATGCTTTTAAAGGAGAAGTTTCTTCCAAATAAACTTTAATTCTATTTTGGATTACTTCAGGATTAGCATCATCAGCTCTACCACTATCCAATGCTCTTTTTCTTAATCTTTCCTTAAGTTCTTCTTCTTCAACATCCAGTGCAAGGCACATATTAATTGAAGTTCCTCTTTCGGCTAATATCTTATCAAGCGCTTCTGCTTGTGGAGTTGTTCTTGGGAATCCATCAAAAATGTATCCCTCAACATTTGTATTACTTTCAATTTCTGAAATCAACATTTTAATCGTTACTTCATCAGGGACCAATTCTCCTTTATTGATGTAACTCTGAGCCAATACTCCCAGCTCAGTTTGTTCTTTCATATTTTTTCTAAATACATCTCCGGTTGAGATGTGAAACAAATTGTACTTATCTACCAATTTAATGGCTTGTGTTCCTTTTCCGGCACCCGGAGGTCCAAATATTACAATGTTTATCATTTCTATACCTTTCTCCGCATTCTTCTGCGAAATTCAATCGTCGTACAAATTGGTTTTTCCAAATTGCGAATTCAACGAAAAGGCAAATTTATTGCTAATAATTCGCAATTCAGGAGGATTTTATAAAAAATTATCCACCACTGCTAAATCGGCAGAATAATGTAAGTTTTTCAGCAATAATGTCATTTAAACTCTTCAGATTCAGACAATTTTTCAGTATTATTTGGTTATTAATGGATTGGACCCTTATTTGATCCCTAAAAAGAAAACGAATTAATTAAAATGAACATAGATAAATTAACTACAAAGTCACAGCAAATTTTGGCGCAAGCTCAAACCATTGCTCAGAGTTTGGGACATCAGGCAATTGAACCTGGACATATCCTTAAAGGAATGTTTGAGACGGATACCTCAGTGTTACCTTTCTTATTTAAAGAGTTTGGTTTGGATGAGAATGCCATAATGCGAACTACAGACAGCATTGTTGAAAGTTACCCTAAAGTTTCCGGTGGACAACTATACATGGGTAACAATGCTAACATAATGTTCACCGAGGCCTTTAAACTTGCCAAAGAATTAGGAGATGAATATGTATCAACTGAGGTTTTATTCATGTCTTTATTAAGATTAAATGACTCAATAGGCAAGATGTTAAAAGACGCCGGATTAAATGACAAAAAACTCAAAGAAGCGATTATGAAATTAAGAAATGGAGATAACGTTAACTCGCAAGGTCAAGAGGACACTTATCAAGCTTTAGCTAAGTACGCCAAGGATTTAAATGAAATGGCGGAAACAGGTAAGTTAGATCCTGTAATTGGGAGAGACGAAGAAATAAGACGTGTTCTTCAAATATTAACAAGAAGAACTAAAAACAACCCTATTTTGATTGGAGAACCTGGGGTTGGTAAAACGGCGATAGCAGAAGGTATTGCGCATAGAATTGTAAGTGGAGATGTTCCTGATAATTTAAAATCCAGAAAAGTATTTTCATTGGATATGGGAGCATTAGTTGCAGGTGCAAAATATAAAGGTGAATTTGAAGAGAGATTAAAATCTGTTGTAAAAGAGGTTATTAAATCTGATGGAGAAATCATCTTATTTATTGATGAGATTCATACGCTGGTAGGAGCCGGTGGCGGAGGTGAAGGAGCTATGGATGCTGCAAATATTCTTAAACCTGCATTGGCTAGAGGAGAATTAAGAGCAGTAGGTGCAACTACATTGAATGAGTATCAAAAGTATTTTGAGAAAGACAAAGCTTTGGTAAGAAGGTTTCAAACTGTAATGATTGATGAACCAAGCAGAGATGATGCAATTTCAATTTTACGTGGTATCAAAGAAAAATATGAGAACTATCACAAAGTATTAATCAAGGATGAAGCTATAATTGCTGCGGTAGAATTATCTCAACGTTATATTACAGATAGACAATTACCTGATAAAGCAATTGACTTGATTGATGAAGCTGCTTCTAAGTTGCGTATGGAAATGAATTCTAAACCTGAAGAGTTAGATGAAATTGATAGAAGAATAATGCAACTTGAAATTGAAAGAGAGGCCATCAAAAGAGAAAAAGATCAAAAGAAACTTGATAGTATTGAAAAAGAATTGGCTGAACTCAACGAAAGAAGAGCCGAATACCAAGCTAAATGGCAAGCAGAAAAAGATGTAATTGAAGGAATTCAAAATGCAAATGAAGCCATTGAAGCATTAAAAATGGAAGCGGAAAAAGCCGAAAGAGAAGGTGATTATGAGAAAGTAGCTGAGATCAGATATCACAAATTAAAAACAACAGAAGAGCAAATTGCCAACTTCAAAAAAGAGTTGATAGAAATTCAAAAAAATTCTAAAACAATCAAAGAAGAAGTTGATGCAGAAGAAGTAGCAGAAGTTGTTTCTAAATGGACCGGAATTCCGGTTTCTAAAATGGTTGAATCTGAGAGAGCCAAATTATTGAGATTGGAAGATGAGCTTGGTAAAAGAGTTGTTGGACAGAAAGATGCTATTACAGCAGTATCTGATGCAGTAAGAAGAAGCAGAGCGGGATTACAAGATGAGAAAAAACCAATTGGATCATTCATCTTTTTGGGAACAACAGGTGTTGGTAAAACTGAATTAGCTAAAGCGCTGGCAGAATATCTATTCAATGACGAAAATGCTATGACTAGAATTGATATGAGTGAATACCAGGAAAAACACTCTGTGAGTAGACTAGTTGGAGCACCTCCGGGATACGTTGGATATGATGAAGGTGGACAATTAACAGAGGCTGTAAGAAGAAGACCATACTCAATTGTATTAATGGATGAAATTGAAAAAGCACATCCTGATGTATTTAACATCTTATTGCAAGTATTGGATGATGGAAGGTTAACGGACAATAAAGGTAGAATAGTAAACTTCAAGAATACAATTATCATCATGACCTCAAACATGGGATCTGATATTATCAGAGAGAAGTTTGAAAACATGACAGATAAAAACAAAGAAGCTATTATTGAAGATGCTAAACAAAGTGTATTTGAATTGTTGAAGAGAAGTATTCGTCCGGAGTTTTTGAATAGAATTGATGAGACAATTATGTTCCAGCCTTTAACAAGAGAGGATGTATTACAGATTGTTAAAATCCAATTTGTAAGATTACAAAAACGATTAGCTGAACAGGATATCAATATCTCTGCGACAGATGAAGCTTTGGAGTGGTTGGCATTAGAGGGTTACGACCCACAATTTGGGGCCAGACCGGTTAAACGTGTCATCCAAAGAGACTTATTGAATCAATTGTCCAAGGAATTATTAGCTGGTAAAATTGGAGCAGATAGCGACATCACTATAGACATGATTGAAGGAAAGTTGGTCTTTTTAAATAATAAAAAAGTAGCCAGTTTAAACTAAATAAAAAAGCCCGTTCAAATTGAACGGGCTTTTTTTTTAATGACTTATATCAAATTACTTCTTTCTTGTTTTAGTTAAGTCTTCAAGTAATTGAATTTTTTGGTTTTGCTCTTTCTTGTACTTTGTATAGTCAGTAGTTCTATATGCATCACAAGATGAGTGTCCACAGCTGAACATCCCTAATGCAAATACTCCCAATACTGATACTAATAATGCTTTCTTCATGTTAAGTTTTTTAAAAGGTTTTATAGTTGTTTTGGCTGAAACACTTTTGTTTGAGATCAAAAGCGAGACGTTTGCTAAAATATGAATTAAAACCTATTGTGTCAACAAGAAGATCAATAAAAATGCATCTTATTGATATTTAATCGATAAGCTACAGGATTTATCCGATTACTGAACCTTAGTTTGAAGAAGCTGCTCGGCCAATTTAATTTTTTGATTTTGGTTCTTCTTATACTTTGTATAATCAGCTTGCCCTCCATATGCAGCACAAGGCGTATGTCTGCCACAACTGTACATTGACATTGAAAACAATCCAACAACTCCTACAATCAATAATTTTTTCATAACGATAGTTTTTAATGTATACTCAATTTGTAACGCATCATAACAAATTGGTTACCATAAGAATAAATAAAATATTGTTTGACTTATATACAAACAAAAACCCTGCCTAAAAAGACAGGGTTTCAAATATTTAGATAGTTGTTAGACTTATTTCTTGGTGTTTACCAATTCTTGAGCCATTTCAACTTTTTCGTTTTGCGCTTTTTTGTATTTAGTGTAATCTACAGTTCTGTAAGCATCACAAGTGTGACCTGATCCACAGCTAGAAACTGCTAAAACAAATAATCCTAATACTCCTGCTAAAAATACTTTTTTCATTTTGGTTTTTTTTGGTGTTGTCCAAAATTTGGACAGTTGGTTTTCTTAATCTTTGGTGCTGACAAAGACTAAACAAAACCCTGTCAACTTTTTTATAACTGTGCTAAAATAGCCAAAAAAAACAGACCCGTCAAATTCAAATGCCTTAGTAATCAACAGTTGACGTTAAAAAACTCTTTTGGAAATTGCGTATATCTCCCTAAAAACAAGAGCTAGACGTATCTTTAAAAATTGTTGAAAAATCTACTTATTTAATAGAATTTTAATGTAGTTCATCCTTATAATGAGCCAAAATTTTAGCTAAAAGCACTTCGCTTAACTTCTGATATGACTCAACAGTCCATCCTCCAACATGTGGACTCAGAAGTACTTTCTCTGAATTCAATAACGCCTTAAAACTATCGCTCATATTTTCATTTTCGAACATATTTTCAAAAGATGACTTTTCATATTCTAATACATCCAAACAAGCTCCGAGAACTTTACCATCATTAATCCCCAAGAGTAAATCTGCAGTTTTGACAATCTTTCCCCTTGATAAATTAATCAGGTAAAAAGGCTTTTTCATTTTCTTGATAAAGGTAGCATCTATCAATGCTAAAGTCTCTTCATTTTGAGGAATGTGCAAACTAACAACATCTGACATATACATCAACTCATCCATGCTCACTTCTTTTACATGATCATTTTCAAATCCGGTCTTGTACTTGTCGTATGCTAAAACTTCTACATCAAATCCTTTTAACTTTTTTGCAAAGGCCGCTCCATTATTACCATATCCAATAATCCCTACTTTCTTTCCATCCAACTCTACTCCCCTATTGCCCTCACGGTCCCATATTCCTGAACGAACCTCTCTATCAGCAGTATGAATTTTATTAAACATGCACAATAACATGCCCAAAGCGTGTTCTGCTACAGCATTTCTATTTCCCTCAGGAGCATTAAAAAGTTGAATACTTCTACGCTCACAATACTCCAGGTCAATGTTCTCCATTCCTGCTCCGGATCTAGCTATAAATTTCAATTCACCAAAATGGTCCAGAAATTCAGCATTCATTGGAAATCTAGAACGAACAACTATTCCTTCAAAATCAAATGCTTTGGAAATAATCTCATCAATTGAAGTCTGTGTGCAATCATAACAGTCAAAACCGTTATCCGTTAATCCATTCCACAAAGCTTCATGTACAGTGTCTACAAATGCTACTTTCATATAAATCTAAGTAGCACTAATGTAAATACTATTTCTTGATTAATTTATAGTATACGTAAGAAGAGCCATTGTATAATCTTACAATGTAATTTCCTTTAGACAATTCAGAAACATCAATCATTGTAGAATAATTTCCTGCTTCCAAATTTTCATCCCCCAAATTCAATACAACTTTACCAGAAGTATCCATGATTGAAATATTTGAAGTTCCATTTTTAGGAATCACGTATTCAATTGTTACCTCTTTTTTAGCAGGATTTGGATAGATATTATTACTGTACACATCTAAATTTTGTGTCACAAATTCTTCATTACCTGCAATTGCTTTGTTTACATATACTTTGAAAATTGTAGTACTGGCACTACTTTGAGATCCATCATTAATAAAAAAGATGTTTTCTGCAGTACTTTCAATTCCTCCATATACATATCCAATAAGTGTCTTCGCTTGAGGGATTGCATTGATATCTATAATATCATTGTCAATCAAATAATCTCCTGTTGGAATAAATTCTGCTCCAGAACCCAACAATGCAGGCATCTGAACATAACCTAAAGCATATTCACTCATGCTTCCATCAGATAATCTGGTAACCTTACTAATTGTTTTAACAAATGGAACTTCAGTATCCTCTACCAATGTTCCTGTTGTATCATAATGGAATTGACTCATTCCTCCAAAAAAGATAGTATGCATAGCCTGAGCAGAACTGTCATAAAATGGAACCTTTGCTGAGTGGTACTGACTCAAGTACTGGCTAAATGTGTTGTTAACAGTGTAAGTAGTTCCTTCTACGTCTACCGTGTTCAAATAAGGCATATCATTGTAATCAAAAACTCCTGAAAATGCCGTATAGCCAATTGATCCATTAGGGAAAATTTGTTTTACCATGTTATAATCTCTTCTGTGAAGATTAATGGTGTCCACGACTTCATCATAGTTAATAATGGACATATTCACACCATCATCATCAATATCAAACTCTTTAATCGCACTTGTATATTCCTGTACAAAACCAGGTCCATGATCAGGTCCCATTGGATTATAGGCACCATCAAACAATTGACCTCCCACTAGATAAAACTTTGAATTGGCATATCCTAAATATCCACCTGTTACTTTTACTCTTGAATCAGTAATTTGTCTAAAGAAAGTGGTAATATCTCCTCCTTGCATCACAGAATCTGCCAAACCATTTAAGTCTACAGCAGTTAAATTAGAATAGGTGATGTGATCTGCATTTGTCGTACTATAACCGTATCCACCTGTAATGTACAAGGTTGTATCTATCTGATAAAAATTTTGATTTGTACTTTGAAGTTGTTCAAATATTCCAGCGCTTAAACCAGATAAGTCCGCTTCCCAACTTTGCTCACCCACAGGATCAATCACATAAACTTTCTTGTTGTTGTCTTGTTCTAAAAAAGCAGCAAACGGTTGTCTTTGGTGAAGTCCATCCACTCTTCCTCCTAAAATCACCCAGTAATTATCTGAAGTTTTACCCCAGCTAAACGAATGAACACCAGGGGCGTTTGTAATCGTAAATGGTTCAATTTCTATGGCAAAAGCTTCTGGCGATTGTGCACTAGCAGTAATTCCGGCCAAAAGCGTAAAAGTTAGAGCGAGCTTTTTCATGATCATTAATTTTAATTCTTCTTAAAGATATCACTTGCTCAGTGAGTAGAATGTGATAAATATCACATATACACAAAATAAGCAACCATGAAATAGATTGATAAACCAATAATGTCATTGGCCGTTGTTATAAAGGGACCTGTAGCAAGTGCAGGATCAATCTTTATTCGATCCAATAGAAGTGGAACCAATGCACCAAGAACAGCAGCAATCACAACAACAACAAAAAGTGAAATAGAAATTGTAGTTCCCAATAAAATGTCCCCATTAAAAGTGTAATTGACTCCAAAAATGATAACAGAACAAATAAATCCTACCATCATTCCTACCAAGGTTTCTTTTCCAACTTGCTTAAACAAACTTTGAAATTGAAAATCTTTTGAAGCCAATCCTTGTACGATAATAGCTGAAGATTGTACACCTACATTACCTGCTGTTGCTACAATTAGCGGAATAAAAAATGCCAATGCCGGATTTAAGTCAATTTGAGATTCATACCCTCTAATTATTTGAGATGCTGCAACCCCTCCTGCTAATCCTATCAATATCCATGGTAACCTTGATCGAGTATTTTTAAAAACCGTAGAAGAAGCTTCCAAGTTTTCAGAGATACCTGAAGCCATTTGGAAATCTTTTTCTGCTTCTTCCATGATAACGTCAACAACATCATCAATGGTAATTCTACCCACTAGCTTATGCTGTCTATCAACTACAGGAAGAGAAACAAGGTCATACTTCTCCATGATTTCAGCTACAACTTCAGCTTTCTCATGAACTTTTACATAATGAACTTTATCACGGATATAAATGTCTTCAATTTGTGTTTTAGGTTCAGCAAAAAGTAAACTTTTCAGAGACAAAATCCCCAATAGAATTCCGTCGTCATCAACTACATAAATACTGTAAACTTTCTCTATATTTTCAGCTTGCTTTCGCAATTCAATGACACAACGCTCTATTTTCCAATTAGCTTTGGTCTGAAAATATTCTTTATTCATCAATCCCCCGGCTGTATCTCCCTCATAGTTTAAAAGGTCGATAATCTCAGAAGCGTGCTCTTTATCTTCAAGTTGAGATATAATCTCATCTTTTTCGTCATCTTCTAATTCACCAAGGATATCGGCAGCATCATCAGTTTCCAGATTGTCAATTTGATCAACAATCTCTTCTGTAGACATCAATTTCATGAATTTGATTCGGTAATCCTCATCAAATTCAATTAATACTTCTGCGGTGATTTCATCATTGAGGTTCTCAAAAATATATTTGGCCTCTGCAATGGACAATGACTCCATTAAATCAGCAATATCTGCAGGGTGAAGCAAATTGAGTTCTTTCTCAATCCCAACAGCATCCTGGTTTTCAACCATTAGTTGAACGCGATCTAGAAATTCTTTTGTCAATTCTACTTTCACAGATATTCTGTTTAATGAAATATTACTTGCCCGCAAAGATAAGGGCTTTATTGTAATCCTAAGTTTATACGGATATTATCAAAAAATGTTGGGATGCTAATTATTCGGTGAGATGAGCTCAAAAAGCTGAACTTTCTGATTATTATTACCAACTAAGAAAGCTGTTCTACCTTCTTTACCAATTTTAATAACAGAAATGCTTTTGGCATTATGAGGGGCATAAAACCCACTCTCTTTAGCTGGAACATAATCAAATTCACCCTCCTTATTTTGTAATAAAACAACACCACAACCAGCATCATACCTAGTAGTTTCAACTTCAGAGTTAAACCTGTTCCCTACCCCAATGATATCTAACAGCCCATCATTATTAATATCAATTACTTCAAAATCATTTAAAAATGAAAATTGAGCCTCAGTTACAAAAGGTTTAAACTCCATTCCTTTTTCACCATTGTTCAACAAAACACCGCTTCTAAATTCTGTAACCTTATAATGGAGAGACTTTTCTAGCTTTTCCTTGCCGTAAATATCTTCCAAATGTGAATTGGCAAATGACAGATAAGTTGGGAATTTCTCAACAATAAAAGGCATTTGGGTACTTGAACACTCTCTCCCTCTAACGGGTAACTGATAATTATCTCTATTATATGCAAGTACAATATCCAAACTCCCATTTGCATCAAAATCATTTGCATAAACTTCTAAAGGATGATTTGCAGATGCTTTAAATTTATTATTGATTCCTGCATTTCCAAGAACATAATCATCATCTCCATCATTGTCAATGTCAACTGCCTTAATTGTTGTCCACCATCCAGGAAGATTAACCCAGTTTTTATGATGAATGTAAACTCCTTTGACATTTTCCATCAATTCAATATTCATCCATTCACCCACCAACAAAATATCTTCATCTCCGTCATTATCTATATCAGAAAAAACGGCGTCATTTACCATTCCTAGATATTCCATTTGAGGAGCAAAGTCCTTGGTTCTATCTCTAAAAAAGCCTTTTTCACTTCGGTATAATTTTGTTTTCCCGGCATAAGGATACTTTTTCGGGTAGGCCGGACCACAAACTATAAAATCAGTATCGCCGTCTTTGTCAAAATCATTTGAAACAATTTTACCAGAGTTGATTAGTTCTTTAGAAGGCATTGCATTTTTAACCCAGCCAAATCTTCCTATACCATCTCCTATGTAAATTCTATTTTCTAATGCAGTATCTCCTTCTGCAAATTGATATCCCCCAGAAGTGATAAATAAATCGATCTTTTTATCTCCATTTACATCAAAAAGTACAACATCTCCATCTTCAGAAGATTGATGATTATAAAAGGACCTGCTAAGCATTGATTTAAAAGTACCATTAGGATTTTGAAGATAAACTCCTGGAATTTTGCCAACTGAAGAAGAAATAACAAAATCTTCCAATCCATTGTTGTCAATATCCGCCACATCAATTGCAGGACCTTTAGTAGACATCATATGCGGCAACAAAACTTCTTCCTCAAAATCATTATACTTATTGTCAACATATATTGCATCTAACTTCATGTCTGCAGATATTTCCTTGAATAGTTGCTTTTTAATTGGCTCTTCTTCCAATATTTCAGGATAAGACAAATCTTCTTTTAACCTTATAATATTAAAGTTTGAATTACTAAGAGATATCTTGTATTTAGATCCATCTCTTTTGTGCATAACAATGTACTCGATAGGGTCTTCTTTATCAGAATAAAAAATGATTTCCTTTTCAACTGTAGAGGCATAACCTCTCACAAAATAAGCTTCTTTATACTGGCTTTTTTTAGCCGATTTAGCTTCAAAAATCAATCCTGCCAATTCGGCTTGAGGAATTCTATAAGTTTGGAGAACTACAGTACAACCGGCTCTTGGCAATGTATTTTCATAAACGGATGCTAGTGTATCAACATTGTTTAGCACTAAATCTAAATCACCGTCATTATCTAAATCCGCATATGCAGCTCCGTTAGTATTAATACGCTCATCTACACCCCAGTCCACCCTTTTATCTTCAAATTTCAATTTACCTGTATTCCTAAAGAAGAAATTTTCAATTTTAACTGCAGGAATTAATTCCAAAAACTCTTGTATCGTTATTTCACCTTTCTTGGCTTTAGCTTGATCCAAAAAATAACCTATGTCATTGTTTTTAGTATCTCTTTTGTACCCATTCGATATAAATAAATCTTGATAGCCATCCATATCAATATCCATAAACAATGGAGCCCAACTCCAATCAGTTTTGGCAACTCCTGCATACTGAGCAATCTCTTGAAAACTTCCCATACCTGTATTGAGATGCAACATATTGTGCATGTACTGATATCCCCAGCCTAATTGAACCCTTGCAAAAAATTTCATGGGATCCATGGATGCCATGTTGGTTTTAGATCTTTCGTGCTGTTCAAAAGCCATATCAACACTTATGTAGTCAAATAAACCATCATTATTGAAATCTCCTACGTCATTTCCCATTGAATAATTACTGGTATGCTTCAGGTAACTTAAATTCTCATCAACAAAAGTGTTATTCTGTTGATTGATAAAAAGATGATCTGGTTCATCAAAGTCATTGCAAACAAGGATATCAGGATATCCATCTTTGTTAACATCACTAACTGCCAGACCTAATCCGTATCCAAATTCTTTTATCCCTGATTGCTGAGTTATATCTACAAACTGACCATCAATATTTTCTAGTAATACATCACTTTCAATTTGACCTGATTCTATTTTTTGAATCAACTGCTGAAAATCAACATTGTGCTTAAAATCTCCTGGATGTCCCATTACATAAAGATCAAGGTCTCCATCAAGATCAATATCTAAAGGTGCCGCTTGAGTATAATGACCATTTAAATTTAAACCATATTGTTCCGCTTCCTCTTTAAAAGTCCCATCTCCCTGATTGATGTACAATACATTAAAAAGTTGATCTACATACTTATCTGGACCACTTCTACATACATATATATCATCCCAACCGTCAGCATTTACGTCAAAAATACAAACACCCGTACTCCATCCATTCTTTTTAATTCCTGAAGATTCAGTAACATCTTTAAATTTTAAATTCCCTAAATTTTGATACAATCTGTCATCAACCATATTACCTGCCAGAAATATATCCGGTAACTGGTCATTATTAAAGTCTATTATTCCAACTCCAGCGCCATTGTACAAATAATCATATTTCATGATATTTGTTTTTTCATCTTCAGATATTTGATTGTTAAAATTGATTCCTGAAAGATTAGCATTCACTGATTTATACGCACTTTGCTGCCCGAGTGTAAAATATGTGATAGCTAAAATGAATGTCGATAACAAAATCTTCATAAATTCATCAATTCAAGCATAAGTAATCAATTTTCGTACCCCTAATTTAAATGAATAAATTCAGGAAAATAGAATGTAAACCAAATTGGAAGAATATTGTTTCAAATCTTGAATCATTTCAGTCTATCTCATTCATAAGAGATGACGACAATTTCCTAATAGCGTGGGATACCAAAGATGAGCTTCTTTTGGAAGATGAATTTTCATTTGAAAAGTTTGAAAAATTTAAAACAAAAAACACTGAGGAATACATTTTTACTGCGCTTAGCTATGACATTAAAAACTACATTGAATCTTCATTGATTAGTAAAAATGAAGATTATGATAATTTTCCAACAGCTATCTTTTTTACTACTAAAAACATATTTATTTCAAATAATGGGACAGCTATCTATGCAGGTAAAAATTCAGATAAAGACATATTGGAGCTGAACAATAATTCTTCGTTAATAGCCAAAAACGATAATGTTACTTTGAATGAAATAGTATCCAAAAACAATTACATTTCTTCTATTGAAAAAATTAAAGATCATTTACAAAGAGGTGATATATATGAAATGAACTACTGCGTTCCTTTTAGAGCTACGAATTGCAAAATAGATCCTATAAACACATTCATTAAACTGAATAATAAATCTGAAGCTCCGTTTAGTGTATTATTAAATATTAAAGATCATAGCATTATTTCCGCCTCTCCAGAAAGATTCTTTAAAATCAGTAACGATATCATTTATTCTCAACCTATAAAAGGTACAGCAGCTAGAGGTGATAATTTTGACGAAGACAATAAATTAAAAAACAATCTAAAAAAAGATAAAAAAGAAATTGCAGAAAATGTTATGATCGTGGACTTAGTAAGAAATGATCTTTCAAAAATTGCTAAAAGAAATTCTGTAATGGTTGAAGAATTGCATGAATTATATAGTTTTCGGACAGTTCATCAATTAATTTCTACTATTTCTTGCTTGATTAAAGACGAAACTACTTCTTCAGAAGTAATTAAAGCTCTTTTCCCAATGGGTTCAATGACAGGTGCTCCAAAAGTTTCTGCTATGCAAATTGCGGATCAATTAGAAGTTTTTCAAAGAGGTATCTATTCCGGTTCTATTGGTTATTTTGAGCCTAACGGAAATACCGACTTTAACGTGATTATTAGATCACTCGTATACAACAGGAAGAAAAAAACAATTTCAGCCGCTGTAGGAGGAGCTATTACTATACTTTCAGATCCTGAACAAGAGTATGAAGAATGTAAGTTAAAACTTAAAGCCTTGGCTGAAACATTATGCTAGAAAGATTTAAGGAAATTATATTTTCAGACTACCCTGACATCAATGATAGAAAGATTTTTCTTGCAATGAGTGGTGGAAAAGACTCAATGGTCCTATCTGTTCTTTTAACAAAATGTAATATAAAACACATTCTTTTACATTGTAATTTCCACCTTAGAGGGGAAGAATCTGATCAAGATGAATTATTTGTCAGGAATTATGCCCTGAAAAATCAAATTGAATTACGAGTTAAAAATTTCAATACAATTGAAGAAGCAAACAACCTTAACTTAAATATTCAACTTGCTGCTAGGAAATTGAGGTATGACTGGTTTTTTAACGAATTAAAATCTAATAATGATCTTTTACTAACTGCCCATCATCTTGATGATTCTATTGAAACTTTCTTTATCAACTTATTGAGAGGAACAGGTATCAAAGGTATTTTGGGAATTCCAAAATACAATCAACAAATTTACCGTCCACTTAATAAATTCACCGTAGATGATATTTATAGTTTTATTGATCAACAAAATATTGAGTATAGAGAGGATTCTTCAAACAAACTATCAGATAAATATTTAAGAAATAATATTAGGCATAACATTATTCCTTCATTTTTAGAACTTGAACCTGAGTTTAAAAAGAAAATGAGCTCGTTCTTTGATGAAATGTCTGACATTAATGAGCTAATAGAAAAAATAGCATCAAATTTTTCCTCTGAAATTGTTACGAGTGGGAATTTAAAAAGTATAGGACTTGAAAAAGTAATTCAACTCAACAATACAATCCTTTTGAGAGTATTCGATCCATTTGGGATTAAAAGATCTAACATAAAGGAATTCATTAAGTTTCTTAAGAATTCAAATACTGGGTCTATCTTTAAAAGTACAGAATTTGAATTTTTACTGGATAGAGATAGAATTTTTATCCGACAACAAGCTTTAAAAGTTGATGTTGCCATTAACATTGACGATTCTATTCCTGCTCAAATTGAAATATTTCATAAGCAACTAAAATTTGAGTTAAAGAATAAGGCTGATTTTTTAAATGACGTTATTTACCTTGACAAAGGTAAAATAGAGTTTCCTTTAAAGGTACGCAATTGGCAAAATGGTGATAAAATTCTTCCATTAGGATTAAATGGAGGGAAATTGGTTTCGGACATTCTTATTGATAAAAAATTCTCATTATTCGAAAAAGAGGAAATTATCGTAATAGAAGACAATACAGGGAAATTAATAGCAATTCCACCATTTTTAACTTCTGAAAATTTTAAAGTGGATAATCAAACTTTTGAAATTCTTGTTATCCAATATAAATGATCAAGCGATTGTTTCTTTTTTATACATTATTGCTTAATTTAACAGCATGGAGCCTATCGTTAATGAAAATTCAACTATTGTTCTGGAAATAGATATTTATCGTATTATATGGAAGGATAATGTTAGACTAGAGCGAGCAGATGTTGAAGAAGCAGTTCGAATCTACGACGAATTAACAGATGGTGTTAAAGATCTCAAAGTTCTACATGTATTTCCAAAAAACACTTCAATTACTAGTGAGGCTAGACAATGGAGCGCTAAACGTGAACGTCCTGCAATTGCAGAGGCTTTTGTAATTCACAGTATCATTCACCGTAATCTTTTTAAACTGTATCGGAAATTTCGATCTGTGGATTATCCTATGAGAGAATTTTCAACTGAATCAAAAGCGCTTGAATGGCTTAATGAATATTAGTCAGGTATTTTAAAAAGTATTAAGGTTTAAGAAACTTTATCCCTACCCAAATTACCACCATCTTAAAACAAAAAAAGCCTTGCTCCAAGAGGAACAAGGCTTAAAAAAGTGGCATCCACATACTCTCCCACCCTCAAAAGGGCAGTACCATCTGCGCAAGTCGGCTTAACTTCTCTGTTCGGAATGGTAAGAGGTGGACCCGACCGCCATAGACACCGAAAATCGTCGTACCAAATTGGCACATAAATGTCTTTGGTTAGTCATAAACGCTAAAATTCTAGCGTGTAGTATCTAACAACTAATGTCTAAAAATAAACATTGAGTTATGTTGAAGTAGTGAGTTACTTGTGATTATAAGTCTACGGGTAATTAGTATCACTCGGCTTTGATGTCACCATCTTTACACCTGTGACCTATCAACGTCGTCGTCTTCAACGACCCTTAAAAGATATCTCATCTTGAGGCGAGTTTCGTGCTTAGATGCTTTCAGCGCTTATCTCATCCATCCGAACATAGCTACCCTGCAATGCAGCTGGCGCCACAACAGGTACACCAGAGGTTCGTCCACCCCGGTCCTCTCGTACTAGAGGTAGGTCCTCTCAAATATCTAACGCCCACAACAGATAGGGACCGAACTGTCTCACGACGTTCTGAACCCAGCTCGCGTGCCACTTTAATGGGCGAACAGCCCAACCCTTGGGACCTTCTCCAGCCCCAGGATGTGACGAGCCGACATCGAGGTGCCAAACCACTCCGTCGATATGAGCTCTTGGGAGTGATCAGCCTGTTATCCCCGGAGTACCTTTTATCCTTTGAGCGATAGCCCTTCCATACGGAACTACCGATCACTATGCTCTACTTTCGTACCTGATCGACTTGTAAGTCTCCCAGTCAAGCACCCTTATGCCATTATACTCTACGCACGGTTACCAAGCGTGCTGAGGGTACCTTTAGAAGCCTCCGTTACTCTTTGGAGGCGACCACCCCAGTCAAACTACCCACCACACAATGTCTCCCTCTATGAGGGATTAGGTATCGAATAATCCAAGGGTGGTATTTCAACAACGACTAACTTACTCCTGGCGAAGCAAGATCAAAGTCTCCCACCTATCCTACACATGAATTATCCAATAGCAATGTGAAGCTATAGTAAAGGTTCACGGGGTCTTTCCGTCCCGTTGCGGGTAATCGGCATCTTCACCGATACTACAATTTCACCGAGCTCATGGCTGAGACAGTGCCCAGATCGTTACACCATTCGTGCAGGTCGGAACTTACCCGACAAGGAATTTCGCTACCTTAGGACCGTTATAGTTACGGCCGCCGTTTACCGGGGCTTCAATTCAATGCTTCTCCGAAGATAACATCTCTTAACCTTCCGGCACCGGGCAGGTGTCAGACCCTATACTTCATCTTTCAATTTCGCAGAGTCCTGTGTTTTTGATAAACAGTCGCCTGGGCCTATTCACTGCGGCTCTACCGGAGTAGAGCGTCTCTTCTCCCGAAGTTACGAGACCATTTTGCCTAGTTCCTTAGCCATGAATCACTCGAGCACCTTAGATTTCTCATCTTGACTACCTGTGTCGGTTTAGGGTACGAGCAGTTAATATCTGAAGTTTAGAGGTTTTTCTTGGGAGCATGATTAGGGTCATTATCCGATTGTCTAAAGACGCTCGGTACTATCAGGTTCAACTCATCAGCGGATTTGCCTACTGAATCAACGTCTACACCCTTCAACGAACACTTCCGTCAGTTCGCAGACCGGTCACTTCTCCGTCACCCCATCACAATATTAACTGGTACAGGAATATTAACCTGTTTGCCATCGGTATCTCCTTTCGGATTAACCTTAGGTCCCGACTAACCCTCAGCTGATTAGCATAGCTGAGGAAACCTTAGTCTATTGGTGAGCGGGTTTCTCGCCCGCTTTATCGTTACTTATGCCTACATTTGCTTTTCTGTACACTCCAGCATACCTCACAGTACACATTCAACGCAGTACAGAATGCTCCCCTACCATAAATCCATAGCTTCGGTAATATACTTATGCCCGATTATTATCCACGCACGATCACTCGACTAGTGAGCTGTTACGCACTCTTTAAATGAATGGCTGCTTCCAAGCCAACATCCTAGCTGTCAAAGTAATCACACAACGTTAAAACAACTTAGTATATATTTGGGGACCTTAGCTGATGGTCTGGGTTCTTTCCCTCTCGGACATGGACCTTAGCACCCATGCCCTCACTGCTGAGAATCATGTCATAGCATTCGGAGTTTGTCAGGGTTTGGTAGGCGGTGAAGCCCCCTAGCCCTATCAGTAGCTCTACCTCTATGACACTATACTCAACGCTGCACCTAAATGCATTTCGGGGAGTACGAGCTATTTCCGAGTTTGATTGGCCTTTCACCCCTACCCACAATTCATCCAAACACTTTTCAACGTGAACTGGTTCGGTCCTCCACCCCGTTTTACCGGGGCTTCAACCTGATCATGGGTAGATCACACGGTTTCGCGTCTACCCCCGCTAACTAATCGCCCTATTCAGACTTGCTTTCGCTTCGGCTACGTATCTTAAATACTTAACCTTGCTAACGAGGAGTAACTCGTAGGCTCATTATGCAAAAGGCACGCCGTCACCCGTAGGCTCCGACCGCTTGTAAGCATATGGTTTCAGGTTCTCTTTCACTCCCTTATTCAGGGTACTTTTCACCTTTCCCTCACGGTACTTGTTCACTATCGGTCTCTCAGGAGTATTTAGCCTTACCGGATGGTTCCGGTTGATTCAGACAGGATTTCACATGTCCCGCCCTACTCAGGATACTAACAGGTATAAAACTCATTTCAAATACGGGACTTTCACCCTCTGCGGTTTAACTTTCCAGATAAATTCTTTTATGCGTTCTAAGTCCATCTTTAGTCCTACAACCCCAAAATTGCCGAAACAACTTTGGTTTGGGCTTTTTCCATTTCGCTCGCCACTACTCTGGAAATCACTATTGTTTTCTCTTCCTCCGGGTACTTAGATGTTTCAGTTCCCCGGGTTCGCCTCCTTTACAGGATAATACATCTTCAATGTACTAGGTTGCCCCATTCAGAAATCTACGGGTCAAAAGTTATTTGCACCTCACCGTAGCTTATCGCAGCTTATCACGTCTTTCATCGCCTCTGAGAGCCTAGGCATCCACCATATGCTCTTAGTAACTTATTAATCTTGTTACTCACTACTTCAATCAATACTCAATATTTCAATGAACTTTAAAACTCAACCCTTAAACATGTTTTTCTAAAGTCGGCTGACTCATGTCTAAGAATTTCATCGTCTTCGTGGAGAATACCGGAGTCGAACCGGTGACCTCCTGCGTGCAAGGCAGGCGCTCTAGCCAGCTGAGCTAATTCCCCTAATTTGTAGTCCTGCGCAGATTTGAACTGCGGACCTCTACATTATCAGTGTAGCGCTCTAACCAACTGAGCTACAGGACTCTCTATTTTCGATCATCCCGCTTGCTTCACTTTTCACTCTCCCTCTATATTAACGGGAGGGCAAAAATTTAATAATATCGAAAAGATAAAAGAAATAGCTAGTACTCAAATTAAGAGTGACAGCCTCTCTAGAAAGGAGGTGTTCCAGCCGCACCTTCCGGTACGGCTACCTTGTTACGACTTAACCCCAGTTACTAGTTTTACCCTAGGCCGCTCCTTACGGTTACAGACTTCAGGCACTCCCAGCTTCCATGGTTTGACGGGCGGTGTGTACAAGGCCCGGGAACGTATTCACCGCGCCATGGCTGATGCGCGATTACTAGCGATTCCAGCTTCACGAAGTCGAGTTGCAGACTTCGATCCGAACTGAGACGAGTTTTTGAGATTTGCATCATATCACTATGTAGCTGCCCTCTGTACTCGCCATTGTAGCACGTGTGTGGCCCAGGACGTAAGGGCCGTGATGACTTGACGTCGTCCCCACCTTCCTCGCGGCTTGCGCCGGCAGTTTTCTTAGAGTCCCCATCCGAAATGCTGGTAACTAAGAATAGGGGTTGCGCTCGTTGCGGGACTTAACCCAACACCTCACGGCACGAGCTGACGACAGCCATGCAGCACCTTGTAATCTGTCCGAAGAAAAATCTGTTTCCAAATCTGTCAGACTACATTTAAGCCCTGGTAAGGTTCCTCGCGTATCATCGAATTAAACCACATGCTCCACC
Source organism: Paracrocinitomix mangrovi (assembly GCF_019740355.2). Taxonomy (GTDB): domain Bacteria; phylum Bacteroidota; class Bacteroidia; order Flavobacteriales_D; family Crocinitomicaceae; genus Paracrocinitomix; species Paracrocinitomix mangrovi. Next base: position 1,311,249 of record NZ_CP091819.1, read on the forward strand.
GCTTGTGCGGGCCCCCGTCAATTCCTTTGAGTTTCATTGTTGCCAACGTACTCCCCAGGTGGATTACTTATCACTTTCGCTTAGACACTGACTGTGTATCGCCAATATCGAGTAATCATCGTTTACGGCGTGGACTACCAGGGTATCTAATCCTGTTCGCTCCCCACGCTTTCGTTCATGAGCGTCAATGTTAGTTTAGTAAGCTGCCTTCGCTATCGGTGTTCTGTGTAATATCTAAGCATTTCACCGCTACACTACACATTCCGCCTACTCCAACTAAATTCAAGCCTATCAGTATCAATGGCAGTTCCATAGTTGAGCTATGGGATTTCACCACTGACTTAATAGGCCGCCTGCGAACCCTTTAAACCCAATGATTCCGGATAACGCTTGGACCCTCCGTATTACCGCGGCTGCTGGCACGGAGTTAGCCGGTCCTTATTCGTTTGGTACCGTCAGCCCTCTACACGTAGAGGGGTTTCTTCCCAAATAAAAGAAGTTTACAATCCGTAGGACATTCTTCCTTCACGCGGCATGGCTGGTTCAGAGTTGCCTCCATTGACCAATATTCCTCACTGCTGCCTCCCGTAGGAGTCTGGTCCGTGTCTCAGTACCAGTGTGGGGGACAACCCTCTCAGGCCCCCTACCTATCGTCGCCTTGGTGAGCCGTTACCTCACCAACTAGCTAATAGGACGCATACTCATCCTGTACCGCCGAAACTTTAATTATGAAAACATGCGAATTCATAATACTATGGAGTATTAATCCGAATTTCTCCGGGCTATCCTCCAGTACAGGGCAAATTGTATACGCGTTACGCACCCGTGCGCCGGTCGTCAGCAAAAAAGCAAGCTTTTTCCTGTTACCCCTCGACTTGCATGTGTTAGGCCTGCCGCTAGCGTTCATCCTGAGCCAGGATCAAACTCTCCGTTGTATAAAAAGTTTAAATATAATTTCCAATTGACTGCAGGGTCTTAATTCTTGACTTTGCTATTCCTTATCTTTTCAATTCCTCAAAGAACTCTTTCTTTTGTACTAAATACTCATCAGTATCCAGCTTATCTCCTCTATCTCCTCTATCTCCCTCAATTTTTCCCGACTTTCTGATATCGTCTTACCAAAACGGGAGCGCAAAGATAGACAACTTTTTTCATTACCAAACTTTTTTTCAAGTTTTTTTAATTTATTTTTTTGTCCACCTTTTCAAATAACGTTTCGCTCAAATGCGGCCGCAAAGATACGGTGGTTATTTTAATTAAAAAGCTTTTTTGAAGTTTTTTTTTCGTTTTTTTCGCCCTATCTTTTTTTATCCTCGATAAAGGCCTTCAAATCAACTTTATGCACACAAAAAAAATCGACTAATTTTTTACGCTTTTTTAAAGAACGGAACCTAGTAAACGGATAACTTTCGAATTAGTTTCAAATATTCCATGTTTTGGATACTCTTTTTTTCTTGAGATAATAAAAAGTCTTCTGTTGCTACCTTACCTTCTTTTATACCTATCATTATATTAGATCTTCCCTGTAATAAACTTACAACTGCTTTCTCCCCAAACAAAGTAGCATTTAATCTATCTATAAATGTCGGTCTGCCTCCTCTCTGAATGTGTCCTAATACAGAAAATCGAATCTTATCAGCCAAATGCTGCTCAGCTAAATAATCATATAACTGTTGCGCCCCTCCTATTTCATCTCCCTCTGACACTATTATTATAGATGACCTGTTAGCTGCAATTGCTTTCTTAACCTTTTCCTTTATTTCAATTAAATCTTCTTTTTTCTCAGGCATAAACACTTCCCTGGCTCCACTTGCAGCCGCCGCATATAAAGCCAACGTTCCAGAATTGTTTCCCATTACTTCAACTAAAAATATTCTATGATGAGATGCTGCTGTATCTCTTATGTTATCTATAGAATTAATTATAGTATTTAAAGCAGTGTCAAAACCTATAGTATACTCTGTACCATTAATATCATTGTCTATAGTGCCTGGGATACCAATGACAGGAATATCAAATTCATTAGAAAATATTGACATCCCCATAAAAGTCCCGTCTCCTCCTATAGCTATTAATGCATCAATATTTTTAGCTGCTAAATTTTCATAAGCTTTTGCCCTAAATTCTTTTTCATGAAACTCTTTACATCTTGCCGTACCCAAAATAGTTCCGCCCATCTGCAGGATATTAGAAACATCTTTATACTTCAACTCCTTGATTTCATTTTTAATCAAACCATTTAAACCGTCATAAACTCCATACGGAACTAAATCATGATATAAAGCTGCTCTCACAACTGCTCTAATACACGCGTTCATTCCAGGTGAATCTCCACCTGATGTAAGTAAGGCAATATTTCTTATTTTTGATGACATGAAAAAGGCTTTTATAATGTTAGTCTTGCTCATCACCTTTACTAATTCCTTTAGTCAGGATGATGTTATTGAGCAAAGATTTTTCTTCGGAGTAAATGTAGGAGTAAAATTTGCAAATAAAAACTATGCAAATAGATATGGTGGCTGGTATCAAGATAAACTTGACTATACATTAAATCTCCAACAAAACTATCTAGCTATATATGAAATATTAGGGCAAAAAGATTTTTTCCTTGATTATGACGGATTCCCTACCATTGTTAGATATCAACCAGGACTGCTCACCGGCGTTACAATGGGATTTAAAGTAAGTCCTAATTTACAAGCAGGTATTGATGCGGATTTTTCAAAACTTAAAGTTAATAGTGGCTACACTATACAGGTAATAGATCCTTCTCAAACTATTTCACAAGAACAATACAGAACTGGATATATAACTGCTGAAGAAAGTAGATTTAATGGTAGATTTAATTTAGACTATATAATAGAAGGGAATGATAAAATAAATTATGTTGCCGGAATTAGTGGTTTATTTATGGGATGGAGAATAGACAAACACATAGCTTTTTATGAGACATATCAAATGTCCTTGTTCTCTGTTCATGACCCTACCAATAATTTTACTGCTAAAACAGGTGGTGTTGGATGGGGCGTTGGAGCAAATGCCGGAATAGAATACAGGTTTAATGATAAAATTGTAGCCCAAATTATGTATCAACCTTATTTACAAAAAGCTGAATATTTCAGTACAAAAAGTGATATCGCTAATTTGGGATCTGCATATGTAAAACCTTCTTTTAGATTAGAACATGATCTTACCGTTAGAATTTTATGGAAATAATTTATGGAATTCAATTTTAAGTTGCATCTATTAATTGTTAACCATTTAAACTAGGTAATTGATATGTATATTTAGCATATGCTTTTTGGGTTATTTACCAGAAAAAATATTCGCCAGTTAGATGATCTTCAATTGGTGCAGCTTGTTTTAAACAAAGACAATCAAGCGACGGGAGAATTGTTTACAAGATACTCCCCTTTGGTATTTGGACTTTGTTTAAAGTATATGAAAAATACGCAAGCCGCAGAAGACATCATGATGAACATCTTTGAAAAACTACCTGAAAAACTGCAAAAATCTGAGATTAGCAATTTTAAAAACTGGTTATATAGTGTTAGCAGAAATGAATGTCTGATGGATTTAAGGAAAAAGAATCCTGAAGGAGGAGATTTTGAAACTGCCGCACTTTTTGCGATTAACGAAGATGATATAAAGTTGAATCAAATGCTTCAAAAAGAACAACAACTTGAAAGTTTGGATTTAGCTATTAAAGAATTGAAAGATGAACAGAAGATTTGTGTAGAACTTTTTTACTTGGAGAAAATGAGCTACGAGCAGATAGTAGCACAAACTAAATACCCTTTAAAAAAGGTAAAAAGTTATATACAAAATGGTAAACGCAATTTAAAATTGATTTTAGAACAGCAAAGTGAGTTCAAATAAAGAACATATAGATTTTGAATTAATTAAAGATTACTATAACGGTAATCTAAATCCTGATGAAATGCGTGCTTTAGAAATCAAAGCTCAGGAAGATCCTTTTTTGTATGAAGCAATGGAAGGTTATGAAAATAATCCTGGAAGCATATCGCATTTAGATTCAATTCAAAAAGTAAAAGCAAAAATAAACTGGTCTACAATTGGTATAACAACGGTAATAGGAGGTGGTTTAATTTACCTACTTGCGGTTTTAATTAAACCTGATATCCAACCGGTAGAATTTGATGTCGCAGCTACAAACATTGAAGAATTTGATGAAATAGAAATTGTTCCAACCGCAATTGACACAATGACTGTAGCTGAGCATGATGATCAAATTAAACCCTCAGAAATAGTTATTAATAAACCACAAATTGAAGAAATAAAATCTGACAGTAGCCTTAAGATTATTGAGGACAATGAGCCTGTTATCATTGTTATTGATGATAAAATAGATATTGAAATTGACAATCAATTAATTCCTGAAAAGGTAGAACGTGGCAAGGTGATTTATGCACCATCTAAATACTACTATGACTTATACGTTGTTGACTACAGTAGAATAGATAGACCTGATACTAAAATTCATTACACAAGAACTATTATGACCGGTTTATCAGCACAATACGAAAGCGAAGAAGCAAAAAATAACAGAGAACTAATTGAAGAAAAAGTAGATGTCCCTTATATGGAGTATCTTGAAAAAAGCATACAGCAGTTTTCCAGTGAAGCTTACAAGAAATCATTAAGCAGGTTCTTGACTATAATTGAGCAGTATCCTCAAGATTTAAATGCCCATTTTTATGGAGCTCTTTGCTACTATGACATGAAAAACTATGAACAAGCATTGGTGTTTTTTAATGAAGTATTGAGAATTGAAAAGGCTTCGGGCTATATAGCTTTTAGACAAGAAGCAAAATGGTACAAATCAAAAACACTAATTAAGTTGAATAGAAAAGAGGAAGCTAAATCTGTTTTAGATGAAATCATCATGGAAGGACAGTTTTATGCTAAGGAAGCGATTGAATTAAAGAAATCACTCTGATTTTTTAAAGCTTTTTATCCAACCTTCTATTAGGATTGACTAACTTTGACACCCTGAAAATTTTTTAGAAAAGTGTCAATGGAAATCCCTAAACAATACGATCCTAGTAAATCAGAAGACAAGTGGTACAAACACTGGATGAATCAAAGATATTTTCATTCAGAACCAGACAATCGTGAGCCATATACAATTGTTATTCCTCCACCAAACGTAACAGGAGTGTTACACATGGGGCACATGTTGAATAACACCATTCAGGATGTTTTGGTAAGAAAAGCAAGAATGGAAGGCAAAAATGCTTGTTGGGTTCCAGGAACAGACCACGCCAGTATTGCAACTGAAGCCAAAGTTGTAAAAAAGCTTAGGGATGAAGGGATTAAAAAATCGGACCTGAGTAGGGATGAGTTTTTAAAGCATGCCATGGACTGGAAAGACAAGTATGGCGGCGTTATCCTTGAACAATTGAAAAAATTAGGCGCATCATGTGATTGGGACAGAACCAATTTCACAATGAACCCTGAATACAGTGAGAGCGTTATTGACACTTTTATTGACCTTTACAAAAAAGGCAAAATTTACCGTGGTTTGAGAATGATCAATTGGGATCCTCAAGCCCAAACTGCCTTATCTGATGAAGAGGTTGAGTACAAAGAAGTTAATTCTAAACTTTATCACGTTAGATATAAAATTGAAGGATCAGAAGATGAGTGGTTAACAATCGCCACTACTCGTCCTGAAACAATTTTAGGTGATACTGCAATTTGCGTTAATCCTAATGATGCTCGTTATGCCAATTTAGTTGGTAAAAAAGCTATTGTACCTATTGCAGACAGAGCCGTTCCTATTATCCAAGATGAATATGTTGACATGGAATTCGGGACTGGTTGTTTAAAAATCACTCCTGCTCATGATGAAAACGATTATGGTTTAGGTCAAAAACACAAGCTTGAAACCATTGACATTTTGAATGATGATGGATCATTGAATGAACATGGTTTACATTATTCTGGTAAAGACAGATTTGAAGTTAGAACTCAAATTGCAAAAGAGCTTGACGAAAGAGGATATATGATCAAAATTGAAGATCATATCAATAAAGTTGGATATTCTGAAAGAACAAATGCTGTTATTGAACCTAAGCTTTCACTGCAGTGGTTTGTTAACATGAAAGAATTGTCTAAACCGGCTTTAGATGTTGTGATGAATGGAGAAATTAAATTCCATCCTGACAACATGAAAAACACTTACAGACACTGGATGGAAAACATCAAAGACTGGTGTATTTCAAGACAATTGTGGTGGGGACATCAAATTCCAGCCTGGTATTTTGGTTCTGGGCCAAATGATTACGTAGTTGCTAGAACTGCAGAAGAGGCAGCTAAATTGGCATCTGAAAAAACAGGAAAAGAAGTTATTAAGGAGGCTTTAAAACAAGATGAAGATGTATTAGATACGTGGTTCTCTTCTTGGCTGTGGCCTATCTCAACTTTTGACGCTACAATCATCAGAAATGGTAAAGAAGCTGCAAATGCAGATTTAAAATATTACTATCCAACCAATGATTTAGTAACAGCTCCGGAAATTATGTTCTTCTGGGTGGCTAGAATGATCATTGCCGGAATTGAATACTTAGGTGAAGTTCCATTTAAAAATGTATACTACACAGGTATTGTAAGAGATAAATTAGGACGTAAAATGTCTAAATCTCTTGGTAACTCACCTGATCCAATTGAATTGATGGAAGAGTATGGTGCAGATGGAGTAAGAGTTGGGATATTGATCTCGTCTCCTGCTGGAAACGATTTACCATTTGATACTTCACAATGTGAACAAGGAAGAAACTTTGCCAATAAAATTTGGAACGCCCTTCGTCTTGTTAACATGTGGGAATGGAAAGATATTGAGCAACCTGAAGCGAGTAAATTAGCCATTGAGTGGTTTGAAAGCAGACTCAATCAAACTATTGCATCCGTAAATAATTTAATGGATAAGTTCAGAATTTCTGAAGCATTGATGACCATTTACAAATTTGCCTGGGATGATTTCTGTAACTGGTATCTTGAAATGATTAAGCCAGAATATCAGCATCCGATTGATACTGCAACTTTAGATAAAACCATTGAATTCTTTGAGCAAGTTGTAAAATTAGCTCATCCATTTATGCCACATTTGACAGAAGAAATTTGGCATTGGTTAAAGGACAGAGAAGAAGGAGAAGATATTATCATCTCAAAATGGCCAACTGCAAATAACATCAATGAAGATATTTTAAAAGAATTTGAAGTTGCTTCTTCTGTTGTTACTAATATCCGTAACATCAGAAAACAAAAGAATATAGCCAATAAAGTAGAGATTGAATTGTCCATCAAAATAAATGCAGATTATTCAAAGAAATTTGATCCTGTAATCAATAAAATGGGGAATATTTCAAAACTGGCTTATGTAGAGGAAAAAGTAGCAAATGCTTTCTCTTTTATCGAAAAGAACAATGAATATTTTATTCCTTTTGGTGAAACTGTAGATGTTGGGGCAGAAAAGAAAAAAATTGAAGAAGAATTAGAATACGCAAAAGGTTCCCTTGCTATTGTTCAAAAGAAACTAAGCAATGACAAGTTTGTTAATAATGCTCCTGATCAAGTAGTTGCAATGGAACGTAAAAAAGAAGCGGACGCTATTAGCAAGATTCAAATTCTTGAAGATAAATTGGCAGAATTAAATTAAGTAAGATGAAACAGTTTGCGTTATTATTTTTAGTTGCAATAAGTTTTTCAATTCATGCAAAAAAAGGTGCAGAAGTTAAACTAGCTCAAATTGAGATTTATAACGGACTGGTTAAAATCAAAGTTCCATCAACTTTTAAACAGTTGGCTGATGGAGACATTAAATCTTTATATAGTAAGGAACTTCCTGCTATTAAGATGGCTTATGCTGATACCGATAAAAATGTAAGAATTGGATTTGGATCAACTCAGTTAAATGCAAAAGAACAAACCTTGCCAGCCATCACTAATATGATTGAAGGATGGTTGAAAGAACAAAATCCTAAAACCAAGTGGAAGGACAAAAGTGTAATTGATGTGAATGGCGCTAAAGTTGGATATATTGAATACATCCAGAAAAAGCCGGAAAAAAATTACAAATTCGTGTTCTTTACCTTGTTCAGAGGACAGATGTTAGCTTGTAAATTTCACGCACCAAAAAAAGGATTTAAATCGTGGCAAACGATTGCGCATGAAATGATGCAATCATTGATAATTGAAAAAGAAAAGAAATAATTAGTTTAGTACAAATAAAATATTTTACCTATGGATTATGATGTTGTAATAATTGGTTCCGGACCTGGAGGTTATGTATGTGCAATCAGATGTGCGCAATTGGGATTAAAAACAGCTATTATTGAAAAGTACAACAACCTTGGTGGTACATGTTTGAATGTTGGATGTATTCCGTCTAAAGCGCTATTAGACTCTTCTGAGCATTATCATAATGCAACACATAATTTTGAAAAACACGGTATTGATACATCTGCGGTTAAAATTAATATGAAGCAAATGATTGCTCGTAAAAATGACGTAGTAAATCAAACCAGTGATGGTGTAAAATATTTGATGGACAAAAACAAAGTTGATGTTCACTATGGTCTTGGTTCTTTCGTAGACAAAAACACAGTAAAAGTCACGGATGAAAAAGGAAAAGAATCTACAATTACAGCTAAAAATGTCGTAATTGCTACAGGTTCAAAACCTAATTATTTCCCTGGAATGGAACCGGACAAAGACAGAATCATTACATCTACTGAGATGTTAAATCTTGAAAAAGTTGCGAAAAACTTAATTGTCATAGGTGGTGGAGTAATAGGTTTAGAGTTAGGTTCTGTTCATGCTAGACTAGGTGCTAACGTAAATGTTGTTGAATTTGCAGATTCAATTCTACCAACAATGGACAGTGCTGTTAGCAAAGAGTTAACTAAAGTTTTAAAGAAAGAAGGATTTAAATTCAATTTCAACCACCGTGTTCAAAATGTAGAAAATACCGGAAAAGGTGTTGTTGTAACCGCTTTGAATAAAAAAGGAGAAGAGGTGAAATTTGAAGGTGATTACTGCTTAGTTGCTGTAGGAAGAAAACCTTATACAGAAGGATTAGGTTTAGACAATGCAGGAGTTAAAATGGGTGAAAGAGGAATGGTTGATGTTGATGATCATTTAAAAACTAATGTTGACGGAATATACGCTATTGGTGATGTTGTTAGGGGAGCAATGCTAGCACATAAAGCAGAAGAAGAAGGTGTTTTTGTTGCTGAATTAATTGCAGGACAAAAACCTCATTTGAACTATAACCTAATTCCAGGTGTTGTATATACTTGGCCAGAAGCTGCAGCAGTAGGAAAAACTGAAGAGGAATTAAAAGCTGAAGGTGTAAAATACAAAGTTGGATCATTTCCTTTAAAAGCTTTGGGAAGAGCCAGAGCAAGTATGGATATTTTAGGAATGGTAAAAATATTAGCAGATGCTGAAACAGATGAAGTACTTGGAGTACACATGGTTTCTGCCAGAGCTGCAGATATGATCATGGAAGCAGTAACAGCAATGGAATATCGTGCTACAGCTGAAGACATGGCAAGAATTTGTCATCCTCATCCAACATACACCGAAGCTACTAAAGAAGCTGCACTTGCTGCTACAGAAGATAGAGCATTGCACATTTAAACCAGTAGATTAAAGTGAAAAAAACCGGGGTTTTACTCATTAACTTAGGGACACCAGACAGCCCTAATACTAAGGACGTCCGTAAATATTTAACTGAATTCCTCAATGATCCTAGAGTTATTGACATAAGTGCCTTTGGGCGATTTTTGTTGGTAAATGGAATCATTGTTCCTTTCAGAGCTCCCAAATCGGCTAAGATATATAAGGAATTATGGGATTTATGGAATGGAGAATCCCCCCTACTCACTTTTGGTAATATTCTTAAAAAAGAACTGCAAGAGAAATTCAAAAATGAGCCTGTAACGGTTGAATTAGCCATGCGATATCAAAATCCATCATTGGATGAAGTATTGGCTAGAATGGAAAAACAACACTATGAAAAGATTATAATTCTTCCACTTTTTCCACATTATGCAAGTGCCTCAACAGGATCTGCAGTTGAAAAAGCAATGCGATTGATTAAACAATGGCAAGCGATACCCGGAATTAAAATAATTCCACAATTCTATAATGAACCCGGATTTATTCAAACCATAATAGAACGGACTAAAAAACATGACATTTCAAGCTTTGATCATGTCTTGTTCTCTTATCATGGAATTCCTGAAAGACAATTAGAAAAGCAGCATCCTGATTTAAAATGCGCTAATTGTACATGTCATGAAAAATTCAACGAAGATCACCCACTTTGTTACCGTAACACCTGTTATGAAACAACAAGGTTAATTGTTAAGGAATTGGATTTAAAAGAGGGACAATATACTACCTGTTTTCAATCTAGATTAGGCAAAACGCCTTGGCTTACACCTTTCTCAGACAAAGTAATTGAGGATCTAGTTAAGGCAGGATCTAAAAGACTTTTAGCTTTTTCACCGGCATTTATTGCAGACTGTTTAGAAACTTCTATTGAAATTGGAGATGAGTATCAAGAGATAGTTGAAGAGCATGGCGGAGAAAAAATTCAATTAGTTGAAAGCCTAAATGATTCTACTTTGTGGATCGACACGGTGGAGAAAATGGTGAGAGAACAATTCTAGAATCAAGAAACAAGAATCAGGAATAAAGACACTGTATTAAGTTAATTCGAGCATAGTCGATTCAGTCATTTCGAGCGAAGTCGAGAAATCTTACTGAATCTTACACTCTCCATTAATTCTAAGATGTCCAATTTATTTCCCTCCCCCTTTAATCCCTCCCGAATGGTCGGGACAAGCTCTCCAAAGGGGGAATAAAACAAACATTCATTCATAATTCCTTTATCCCTTATTCCTCTTCCCTGATCCCTTTTTAAGGCCTTTACCCAAATCAGCAAATTGCTTCTTTGCGCAAAGCAGGCTTTCGCTAGTCGCCGGGAGGGCTCCAACAATACTTCGCTAAAGCTACGAATTGTACAACACGCCGCTCAATCCTTTTGCTGGATAATCCTTTTTCTATTTATCTTAGTTGATCTAACGATATTTAATAGGTTTTAAATAATTGGAATCTTTTAAGAACTATTTTGTTTGTGTTGATTGTTTATTGAAACAAAGTGCCCGAATCAGTATAGCTACTTCGGAGGGGGGCAGTATCTTGTTAAAACAGATTATCGAATTTATATGAAGTACATTAATAGCTTAACATATTTACTTTTTATCATCTTAACCTCTTGTTCAGATTCTAAAAAAGATAAATTAATTGATAATGAATTAAGTACTGATACTCTAACCTTAAATCAATCATATTTTTATATAAGAGACTCCACCTTATGCATAGACAAGATGTATTTAAATGATACCTTTTTTCCATTAAAAAACGACTCTTGTTTTAAAGTGAATGATACAATTTGTTTAGACAGAAAAAAAATAACAAATGTCTATGATAAAAATTCTTGGAGCACAGTATTACATGAAGACATAGTTTACACTTTAAAGAATGGCTACTTGTATTTATTATTCAACGAAAAACAATTTAGATACCACTATGATCAGGTGATCTTGGATAGTAAAAAAGACCATAATTTTATGATTAAAAATGTTGAAGTTGTTTTTAATTACATAGAATACAGAGGAAGAGATTTCGATTTATATGGAAAAATAGAGAAAATAGACAATAAGGAATTACTATTTTTTCAAAATACATTCGTAGAAATAGACTCAACAGTTACCTTAAATCAAAAATATCACGGTGACCTGAAATTTATATATTCAGATGTAAGAAGCAGATTTAAATTCTATCCAAATTAGATATATAAAACCACCTCTCTCAATGATCTGTCTTCCAAAAAATGAAAGCTTTTTCGCTTAGGGCGGAGGTGTTTGCGGAGCTCTCCCGAATTTTCGGGAAGCGACACACCGCAGACCGACTGTAGGCTTTGCCGGAAGGAAGCGCCAAAAGAAGAGTCAAGAACCAAGAGCCAAAAATCAAGAAACAAGATTCAAGAGTCAAGACAGTATTCTTCATTTTTAGTCTAATATCTTTTGTCCTTTGTCTTTTGTCTATTATCTCATTTATTATATTTGCGTATACACCAGCTAAGGCTATAATTTTATTTATATGGGTAGAGCATTTGAGTTTAGAAAAGCACGTAAAATGAAAAGGTGGGGACAGATGTCCAAAACCTTTACAAAGTTAGGAAGAGAGATCACTAAGGCTGCAAAAGAAGGCGGACCTGATCCGGAAGCTAACTCAACGCTTCGTGTATTGATTCAAAATGCAAAAGCAGCCAACATGCCAAAAGACAATGTTGAGCGTGCAATCAAAAAAGCAACAGATAAAAACCAGGAAAACTGGGATGAAAGAGTATATGAAGGTTATGGTCAACACGGAATTGCTGTTCTGGTTGAAACTTTAACTGATAATCCTACAAGAACAGTGGCCAATGTACGTGCAGCATTTAACAAATGTGACGGTTCCTTGGGAACTTCTGGAAGTGTTGAGTTTTTATTTGAGCGTAAATGCATGTTCAAAATTGAAGCAGGTGATATTGATCTAGAAGAATTTGAGTTTTCCATGATTGATTTTGGAGCTGAAGAAATTGATAAAGATGAAGAAGAAAATGAAATCATCATTTATGGTCAATTTGAAGATTTTGGAAGTATTCAAGGTGGATTGGAAGAATTAGGTTACGAAATTAAAGAAGCTAATTTAGAACGCATCCCTTTGAACACTACTCAACTTACTCCTGAACAAGAAGAGGACGTCAATAAGCTAATTGAAAGATTAGAAGATGATGATGACGTTCAGGCAGTATTTCACACTATGGGATAACACCCAACAACATCTCGACAAATGGAAGAGATACTAATAAATACCGGCGTTTATGGTATCCTTATTATGGCTGTGATGAACTTTGTTATTGTGTATCTATCTTACCGTAAACGCAAATTAGATTTCCAAGAAACTATTTGGCTGGTTTTTTTAATCTGTGGAATCTCCATGTTAGCCGCAGCAGTATTTTTCAGAAGCATCATGAAAATGAACTGGTTATACTACGCAGCTATTTTAGCCAGTTTGGTTGGATTAATAGGTATGTTCCTCAGATTAGCAAGGGCTTATAATAAGTGATTAGCCCAATACTTTAGAATTCAACTCACTTTTAAGCATTTTGATTGCTTTATCAGTTGGCTGAAATTCAAGTTGAGCAGTAATTTCAAAAATCGCACGACTTAAATCAGTTGCCATTGATGTAGGTTGCATTTTTGTAGCAGCCATATTAATGATCTTTAAAACCTCTTCTTTACTATTTCTAGTAATTTCCCAGGCATCCATAGAGACAAAGATTTGTTGTGCCAAATTGTGCTCATATTCTTGTCTGATTGTTTCTAATAATTTAGCCTGAAATGCTCCTGCCGGCAATCCTGGATTGTTTAACCTCATGATTAAATTATTTGGAGCTATGCGTTCTAAAAACAATACTAATCTTTGATATGCATCCACCTGCATTGGTAAAAAATGTCTACGCATGTCTTCTACTTGAACAACAGGCTTTTCACCCAATGATTGCTGAAGCTTATTGGATTCTAATTTTAACTTATCCTGTTGAATTTCATACCATTTATTGGTAAAAAAGTACACCGCTCCAAATAAAATAAGTGCAGGAATTACATAAATGGCTAATTGAACTAACATTTCTGGTTTTGACATTTTTATCGCTTTTAGTGCAAAATTAATTATTTCAACTAATAAATACAGTTAGGTTAAAAAAGTAACAAGATATTGGTAAAACCTTTCATATTCCTGCATATCAGTACTTTACGACTTTTATTTAAATATATTTTGTTATAAATTGGTTTTAACAAAATGTGAATAATTCGTCTCAAAAGCTTATTTTTGCTGGCAATCACAAAAAAAATTAATGACCATGCGTCTTTTTTTACAGCAATGCCGTTTAGTAATTGTTCGTAAAGAAATTAAATATTGTTTAAAATGAGATTAACTAATTATTTAAAGGCTTTAGTACTTCCAATTTTCTTAGGTGCATTCGTTGCATTTGGAAATACTAATGCAGATGGAACTGAAGCGAAAGTTAATGTAGCCAAAGCAATTGCTGCAAGTAAAATTGACAGAGTTGATACATGGACTGAGCACACAGTTTTTAACGGTATTAAAATCGAGTACAAATTTGAAGATTGTACAATTGGTCGTTTAGACAGGCAATGTGTAATCTTTTTCAAGTTCACTAACACAACTGATAAAATTCAAGTGTTAAGCTGGAACTTAGAAATTTGGATGGATGAGCAATGCAAAAACTGTCATAAACTTGACAATCCTGAATATTACCATGAGCTTACTTTAAAGCCTGGTGAATCAATAGAAGGAAGTCAGCAAAATTCTGGTGATAGAGCTTTGTATGTATTTCATCATTGGGCAAGATTAGTACCAGGAATGACAAAAACTGAGTTAACTAAATTCGAATTTACTAACATGGAAACTAAGGTTTCTAAATAATCCAAAATCAATGAAATTATTAAAAGCATTATCTCTAGCAGTTATTACATTGATTTCAGCGAATTTGGCTAAAGCTCAATGTACAGTAACTATTACACCTTCAGCTACAACGGCTGTTTGTGGTGACTCTGTTAATTTAGTAGCATTAGGACTTGCTTCTGCACCTGCTCTACAAACAGATTTTAATGGTAACCAATTAGGGGTTGGATGGTCTTCATCTGCAACCTTAGTTTATAATAACCCTTGTGGGCCATCTTTGGATGGGACACCAAGTGCATGGTTTGGAAACGTTCCTTTCCCAAGAACATTAACAACAAATGGTTTTGATGTTTCTTGTGGTGGACAGGTTTGTTTTGACCTGGACTTCGCTGGAGATGATCCATGCGGTGGATGTGTGGATTGTGAGGATCCGGATTTACCTGCTGAAGGAGTATATTTCCAATATTCAATTAACAACGGAGCCACTTGGGTAGATATCTTTTATTTTGATGCCAATAGTGCAAATACGCTTCCTTGGTATGATTGGGATAACTATTGTTTTGATATTCCAGCTGCTGCATGGACTGCTAACACAATGTTCCAATGGAAACAAATTGACCCTACAGATGAGCAGTATGACCACTGGGGAATTGATAATGTTGTAATCACTCCTTCAGATTGTGGGTACTATTATAATTGGTCTCATATTCCAGGAGAACCGGATACATCAGATATCAATGAAATCATTATGACTTCAAGCACATTTGAGGTATTGTACACAAACGGAACCAATGATTCTTGTACAACAACTATTGACATTACTATGGAACCTTTCGTAGTAAATGCTTTAGCAGCCAACACATCATTGAACTGTGGTGAATGTACAGACTTAAATGCAATTTTAACGAACCCTAATAACTATCAGTTCCCTAATTATACTTATAGCTGGACACCTACAACAGATCTTGATGATCCAAATATTCAGCAACCAAATGCATGTCCAACAGACAACATTACTTATTCGGTAACTATTACAGATAGCAATACAGGTTGTTCAGGAACTGATGATGTTGATATTTCAGTTGCTGGTGGTGGAGCTGTTGCAGATTTCACTGTATTCCCTAGTACTTCAGGTTGCCCTCCTTTTGATGTTCAATTCACTAACAACAGTGTTGGGGTGAGTTATGAATGGGATTTTGGAGATGGAAATACAAGTACTACAACTGATCCTTCACATACATTTACAAATCCAGGGACATATACTGTAGAATTAATTTCATTTTTACCAGGAGCTGGATGTATCAATTATGACACTGCTTATATAGACATAACAGTAGGTAACGCAATTGTACCTAATGCTGATTTTGATTACTCTTATGAATGTGGTGTAACTGCTATCAGTGCTTGGAATACAGGAACACCTGGTTTAAGTTATGACTGGGATATGGGAGATGGAAATACGTATACAAATACTGATTCTATTACTCATAACTACGCTTCAACAGGTTCTTATGATGTTACTATCACTGCTTATGATGCAATTTGCGGAACATCTAGTTCTTATACAGTAACAATTAATGTTGTAGATAATCCAATTACTTACATCTTCAACGATCCAACTTGTTATCAATTCTCTGATGGTTCAATCACAGTGAATCTTGTTAACAATACTGGTAATGAAACATTTGAAATTTCAAATGCTGCCGGAAACATTATTAACGTTGGTGGATCTAATGCCGCTAATCAATTAAATGGTGGATGGTATTATATATTCGTTGACTTAGGATTTGGATGTACTGCAGAAGACTCTGTTTTACTAAACAATCCTGATGAATTACTACCTAACTTAATTACAACTGATGTTCCATGTAATGGAGACAATACAGGAATTGCAATAGTTGATACTGTTTACGGATGGCAAGGAAGCTACAACCAATTGGCATTTTTCTGGTCACCTGCAGTGGGTAATCCTAACGGAATAGGTGCAGATACTGTATCTAACTTACCTGCCGGAACTTACAGTTTAACTATCAATGATGGAAATGGATGTTCAAATCAAATTGATTTTACAATAAACCAACCACCACCATTAGTATTTAGTGAATTAGGATCTGATCCTGCTTATTGTAGAGTATTTGATTACCAAATTGGAAATGGTGTTGTTTGGGCTTCGGCTTCAGGTGGTACTCCAGATTACGATTATGTATGGTTTAACATGCAAGACTCAAGTGCAACAAGTTATACAACTTGGGGAGCACTAAACCCTGGTCAATACCAAATTACAGTAGTGGATAATAATGGCTGTGTATTACAAGAAATAATCACTGTAGATGAAGTAAGTCCTATTGCAGACTTTACAATGACTTCAGGAGAATTTACAGCTAACTATGAAGGAACTGCACCTGTTTCAGTACATTTTGAAAACAACTCACAGTTCTTTGCCAATCCTAATAATCCAAATGCGGATACGACATTCTATTGGCATTTTAATTATCCAAACGATCCTCCGGGATGGGTTGTTTCTCATGATGTTAACGAAACATTTGACACTACTTATACTGTTGGTGGAACTTATACAGTTTGCTTAGTTGCATTGAATAAAAATGGATGTTCAGATACACTTTGCGAAGATATCATCATCTATGATCCACTTGGGTTTACACCAACTAACGTGTTTACACCAAATGGTGATGGAGACAATGATGTTTTCATGTTCCCTCATCAAGCTGTATCAACGTTTAGTTGTGTGATTGTAAACAGATGGGGTACTACCGTTAAAGAATTTACCGGAATTGACGATTACTGGGATGGTAAAGACAAAAACGGAAGTCAATGTCATGATGGTGTATACTTTTACACTTATGAAGGTGTAGCCGATAACGGAACTGAATTCTTTGGCCAAGGAACCATAACCATACTCGGTACTCCTTAGCGCAGATAGAATTAAAAATAATATCTCCAAACTCCCCTACCATAGTAACCTATCGTAAGGGAGTTTTTTTTTGGATCAAAGTAAATGCCGTTTACTTTGCAATGCGGTGTTCCGAATCCTATTTTTTGCCAATCATTTCTTCCCTTGAGTGTTTTAGCATCACCATAAAAAATACCATTGCGGGTTCCAAAAAACATCCCTCCTTTTTGATCAAAAGCAATGTTCTTTCTTCCTGTAAGTCCATATGGGATATTTAAAGAGATATCTTTTGCTCTTCTCAATTTCTCAATTTTCTTGTTGTATTTTAAGGCGTAGATCATACCATTGTCTTCATCACTGAACTCAGCCCCATATTTTCCGGAAGCATATGAAAGATAAAGTACATTTTCCTTATTTGGATCTATCTGAATATCTGCCAACCAATCTGAACGTGGTATATCTAACTCGACCCAATTATTTTTTACCACCTCTGCATCTAAAGTAACATCATCATTAATAAAAACACGGTGAATATTGATAATATCACCGTTAGCATCTTTGAAATTTTCTACGACATATATTACCAACTTATCTACATAGGTTTCAGAATTATATACACCTAAAATTGAATAGCTTTTTATATCATGTGTTGTTTCAAAATCTGTCAATCTGTCTACATCACCACTGGCAGTTGGCTTATCTGTTCGGCACAATTCAATATTGCCTTTTCCCGGTTCAACTTGATTGAGATAATTAAAAAAAACTAGATTTTGCTCTACAGGATGAATAACTGCCGACATTTGCCATCCAGAAGTTTTTATCCTTTTTAATGAATGCATATTAGTACTTGTTTTTCCTGAATCAATAGAAACAAAAAGTCCTCCACCCAAATACTGATTCGAAGAATATACGATTGAAGGATTGTCTTTGGGTTGCAATGGTAACAATCCGTCTCCTCCATTGATAGTTTTCCATTCATAAATTCCGTCTTTATTAAAATCTGACCTCAGCATACTTCCATCATGAAAACATCCAATCACCATTTGTTCTGTATTCATTTGAGACACAGCTAAACCTTCAACTTCAGCAATACCTAAACCTTTACTTGTACTCAACCAGGTTTCTCCATGATCTGGCGTGGTATACACTCCACCATGCGTCGCAATATAAATTTTCAATGAATCAAAAGGATCATATGCCACTCCTTCAATATCCACATGATAACCACCTTTTATTCTTATTTCAGACTTTTCTTTAAGGTTCCACATTTTTACAGTAGTAGAAACGCCTATCATAACTTCATTTTGATTGTGAGGTGACACTTCAAATGTTCTTCCTGTACCAAATACCACCCTTTGATTTTTCATGAGCAAAGAATCTTTGTCATTTTGGATATCATATAAGATCAACTCATCTGATTTCCTATCATAATTAACTAAAACCAAAAGATCATCTTCCACAGGTCTAATTGTCATGCTGGTGATTATATCTGAAATATTGCTTACAAAACCAATTCTTTTGTAATTCATTGGATTATTTAATGGCATTTGAATCAGGTTCCATTTACCAAACTGCATTTGTGTTACATACATAAAATCTCCTTGAAATTGAAGATCATATATCCAGCCTCCTAAATCCGTTACTCGCTCCCAAACAGGTTCAGCCTGGGTAATGTCTTTGGTTGTAAAAAAACCCTCCGAAGTGTACACAAAAAGTTGATCTACTTTTTCAGGATTAAACTTGAAACCATAGATTGTTAAGTATTCAGAATTAATGAACTTGGATTTATCTGCTACTAGTTCCCAGCTTACTCCCCCATTCATGGTGCGGTAAATTCCGCCGTAATGACCGATATTTCCCGGCTGTCCATTTGCATTATTATAACAACTCCCGGCAATCCAAATATTTTCATTTTGAGGATGAAATTCAGCCCATGAGCTCCCAGAGTACTTCCACTCATCAGTACCGGCATTATACCATTGTTCGCCTCCATCATTAGAATAAAACAATCCGCCATTTAATGAACCCGCCATTAGCAAGCCTTCCTTTTTAGGATGCACACGTATAAACTCTACCGGACCAATCCCAGTGGCGGTTTGTTTTCTGTCTTCTAGTGGTTTTTGTTCAGGACCTAGATTTTGCCATGGATTTTGAAAATTGTAATCCTGAGCAATTGAGCAATTAATCCAAAAAATAAATACGAAGGGGAATGACTTTAGCATGTGTGCAATTTTTACTAAAATTACACACTTTATGCCAATTCAAATATTCAAAATCAAATTACTGGATTCTTCCTCCTCCTGTTGATTTTTTATTACCGAATCTATATTGAATTAAAATTTCATGACTTCCATTTGAATACTGTTGTAATGGATTCATAGAAAAATCAAAACCATATCCAAATAAAACTGCATCCTTAAGATTGTACTGAATAAAGGTAGATAAGAATCCTAAACTCTTATAACCCAAACCAATTCCAATCATGTCTTTATAATACATTGCAAGGGATAAATCACCTTGAGGAACTACGTTATTAGTATACTTTAATAGAATACTTGGTTTCAAGCTGTAATCATTTTTAAATCTGAAATGATAACCTGCTGTTAGATAATAATGTGTTACCAATGAAGGAGCGTCTGAAAAATTGATCGAATTAAATTGATCACTATTCACACTTACAATTCTTGGCACAGATATTCCAGCATAGAATTCATCAAAGAAGTAATAAGCTCCAAATCCAATATGTGGGACAACTACATTTACATAATCTTCAGTCAGAACCTGGTCACTGACATCCCAGTATGTCAAACGATCAAATTTTGTATTAACAATATCTAATCCTGCACTGATACCAAATGCAATTTTATGTTCCTTGGTTATTTTAAGGTGATAGCTGTACATACCTGCAATATTGGTTTGATTTGTCACCCCAATATGATCTTGATAAACTACTCCACCAACACCCATACTTTGCTTAGCGATAGGCATATCAAAGGTCAATCCTCCACTAGTCGGAGATCCTTCAAATCTTACCCATTGTTTTCTAAATGTACCGGTTAAAGCTGCATAATCATTGGTTCCGGCAGCAGCTGGGTTAAAGAACGCTTTATTGTCTCCAAAAAACGTATAGGTGTATTCTTGTTGAGCAGAAGCAACAACAGACACAACACTTAATATGATAGTTAAAATCTTTTTCATGATTAATTTCTTCTTAGTTCAAGATAAGTTGAATGTTGTTCCCCTCCATCAATCTCAAGGGTAACGAAATAAACACCTTCTGGCAATTCTTCACCATTCATGTTTAAACCGTACCAATCGTTAGTATAATTCTCAGTTTGGTAAACTATATTACCCCATCTGTTGGTTACTACAAGCTTGTTTTGAGGAAATCCTTCAATTCCTTTAACATGAAAATAATCATTGTAACCATCAGCATTAGGAGACATAGCAGAAGGCAATTCCAATTCAAGAATTAATCCCACTGAATCAGTCAAAGTGAACTGGCAACCCACAGCATCTGTGATAATCACGTCATACTCTCCAGTGACCACACTTGATAAATCTTCAGTGGTAGCTCCGTTAGACCATACATATGTATAAGGTGTAATTCCTCCTGATACCGTAAGATCAATGCTTCCATCCCCTGCTCCAGAATCATCAGTAGAAGTTGATGTTGCCGTTATTTCAGCGTTTTCAGAAATTGTAACTGATGAATTTGCGGTACAACCATTATTATCTGTAACTATAACTGTATAAGTTCCCATAGCTAATCCTGTTGCAGTTTGTGTTGTTTGATTTGAAGCATCATTCCATTGATAAGACAATGGAGCAACTCCATTAGAAACCGTTACTGTTACTTCTCCTGTGTTACCACCGTAACAAGCTACATCAGTACCAGAGGCAGTAGCGATTATTGCCGCTGGTTGATCAACACTTGCTGAATCTGTTACTGAACATCCATTTCCATCTGTTACAACTACAGTATAAATTCCTGCCGTTAATCCGGAAATAGAATCTGTAGTTGAAGTAGCTCCATCATTCCATAAATACGTATAAGGACCTGTACCACTAACTACATTTACACTTGCAGCTCCATCTGAACCTCCGTAACACGTTGTCATAACAGAGTCCATTTCAACAGTTAAACCAGCCTGCTCAACTACTTCAATTGAATCTTCTGCAGTACATCCGTAAACATCAGCAACCACAACTGTGTACATACCGGCTACTAATCCTGTAGCAGTTTGTGTTGATTGAGTTCCTGAATCATTCCATGTATAATTAAAAGGTGAATTTCCATTTACAGGAGTAGCAGTTGCGGTTCCATCAGCACCTCCATTACAACTTGAATTTGTTGAATCCATGATCAATGTGATTGCTGGATCTTCTCCAACATCAATTGAGCCGGTGGCGGTACAACCATTGTCATCAGTGACTAAAACATTGTAAGTTCCAAGTGGAAGCCCAGTTGCAGTTTGAGTAGTTTGAGCTCCGGTATCATCCCACAAGTAATTATAAGGTGACGTTCCATTTGTAGGCGTTGCAGTAACTGTTCCATCTGAATTACCTGGACAATGCGCATTAGTAGAATCCATTGTTAATATCATTTCAAGAGGTTCTTGTACCTCAACAGAGTCATAACCAACACAACCTAAATTATCTGTGACCTCAACTGTATACCATCCGGGAGGTAAATTTGAAGCTGATTGTGTGTTTTGTGTTCCCGTATCATTCCACAAATAACTATAAGGTCCTGTTCCATTTGTTGGATTGGAAGTTACTGCACCATCTACATCTCCAAAACAAGTAACGTCTGTAGCGGTCATATTCATTGTAATACTATCCAAAATGGTGATACTCACGTTATCTGTATACTGACAGCCAAAACCATCAGTCATAGTTAATACAGCATTGTAATTTCCAGGTGCATTATAAGAATGTGAAGGATTTTGAACAGCACTTGAGTTTCCATCTCCAAAATCCCATGACCAACTATTAATGATACCAGTATTTGATGATGATGCATCAGTAAACTGAATAGAAGTTCCAGGACAAACTGAAGATTGATCTACTGAGAATGAAGCCGTACTTGTTACACAAACTCTATGTTCATTAAAAACTCCACCAGTTGATGATGTAAATCCCCAATATAAATCTGAAGTTCCACCAAAAATATTAGTCACCAAATCATTATTCAATGTTATCAAAGGAATAGCATTACCATCCCAATAAACATTAAGTATTTGAAATCCTGATAACCATTGAACTCTAAAAGTATGGTAGGCACCATCTTCAATATTTTGGTTTCCCGGAAATACTGTTGGTCCAACTAAATCATGCTCTAGCACACCATTTGAACTAATACCAATGTGATCATCAGGAATATCTGTAGCAACTGTTGGAGAAGAATTCCAGGTATCCAACTCAATCGCAATAGATTGTGCACTTATAGGATTAGGATTTCCTCCAAAACTTTCATATCCAATTGAATGTCCAAAATCTCCAAGTCCATTTGGATTTTCTTGAAGCACAAAGGTCATTCCATCTGCTCCCCAGACATCTTCTGCTCCGACATAAACCTGAAAGGTCATATCAAAATCAGACAATAAACTCACTGTACTTGGACTCCAAATTGCTCCTCTAACATTGGCTTGATTGGGATTAAGCTGATAACAACTGCATCCACCAAGTTGAACGGCAGAACCTGCGGTTGTCATTTGAGCAAATCCACTTAGCGCCAAAGTTAAGCATGGGAGTAGTAATATTTTTTTCATGATCAAAGGTGCTTGAGGTGTTCTTTAATAAACAAATTAACGCAATTTATGTAAAAAAGTTGGTTGTGATTATTTAGCTATGCCCCAACACCTTAAAGTAATCGGCCAAAACAGCTGCATTTTCACTATTGTTAGTCCTGATTTCCAATACAGTGGGTCTATCTGAAAAATTCGTAAAAAAGGCCGGCAATTTTGAAGCTAATTCATCCAGATTATTGGCTTGAATAAAATTGAGATCATAGGCATTACAAATTCCTTCAACATTTGCCGTTGTTGGAGCAAAAAATGTTTGATGACTTGTAGTTGAAGATGGTCCCGGAATGATATTAAAGATCTCTCCTCCTCCATTGCTGATTACAATAACCTTTAAATTACTACCTACATATTTGTTCCAAAATGCATTAGAATCGTAGAAAAAGCTGATGTCTCCAGAAATTAAAACTTGCAAATTATTTTTGGCTACGGCATGTCCGGCAGCCGTACTACTTGAGCCATCAATTCCGCTTACCCCTCTGTTTGAAAAATAATGAGTTCCTTTTACCGGATCAAATAACTGACAATACCTTACCACTGAACTATTAGCCATGTGGAGATGAGCATCATCCGGAATTGCATCTAGTAAAAAATCAAAAACTGCTAAATCACTATAAGAAACTGAACTGATGAATTGGTCGTGAATTTCTCTGGATAAAAAATCTTTTTGCTTCCATTTTCCTCCAAAATTGGAAGTTGGAACATTCTCTAAACCTAATAAATAGTTCAAAAATAACTTTTCGTCAATTTTAATAGTGTGGGTCAGACTTTGATAAGTATCTTCTTCAATCAAAAAGCGACCAACCTTAATATTAGAATGAGGCTTGTTTTTTCTAAGGAATGCTTTGATTCGTTTGGAAATTATTGCACCACCTAAACTAATTAAAAGATCTGGTGAATATTTTTCAATTTCCTCTTCTGTTATTGTTGCAAGCGTTCTGTCGATACAATGAACGATATGCGCAAAGTTTTTGACATTAGATGTGTTTTCTACTAACACTGCAACTGAAGGATCATTTGCTAACAATCCTAGTAAATCTTCTAACTCTTTATCCGGTTGATGTTGACCAACCAATATCATTTTCTTTTCAGACTTTTCCCAGATCTCTTTGATTTGATCTTTCTCAACTGTTGTTAATTCAGTATCCTGATTTAGTTCTAATTTAATCAACTCCTCAGGAAGAAAATCTTCCATTTTATACAATGGCTCATCAAAAGGAAGATTTAAATGAATTGGACCTAAAGGTTTATTTATCAATGCTTCCAAAACTTTTTTTGCTTCAATTTTAGCCAGATCGATAGAATCTCCAATTTTAATTTCTGGAAACTGAAAAGATTGCTTTATATAATTAGCGAAAACATTATACTGTCTGATAGTTTGACCATCCCCTTGATCAATCAAATGTGCAGGACGATCTGCTGTCAACACCAATAAAGGAATGCTTCTGTAATAAGCCTCTGAAATGGCAGGAGCATAATTTAAAGGCGCAGAACCACTTGTGCAAGCAATAGCTACCGGTCGTTTTTTTGATTCGGCTAACCCTAAGGCAAAAAATGCCGCAACTCTTTCATCATGAATTAAATAAGTATTGATTTGCGGATGTGCCTCAAAAGCAATAATGATCGGAGCATTTCTAGACCCTGGAGACAAGACGATATCCAAAACTTCATGTTTTGCACATAAATCTGCCAGGTAAGCAACATGCTTTAGCGCGGTAGTTTGCATGACACAAATCTAGCACTTAAAGATATAATTATGGAATTATTTAACCAGTAATCTGAATCCTTTTCCGTGAACATTCATAATCTCTACTTTATCAGAATCTGAGAGATATTTTCTCAATTTAGTTATGTAAACATCCATGCTTCTTCCATTGAAATAATTGTCATCTCCCCATACATGATTCAATGCTTCATTTCTGTCCAATACTTCTTCACCATTTTTAACAAGTAGATAGAAAAGTTCATTTTCTTTGGTTGTCAACTTTTTTTCGTTCCCTCCAATTTCAATTAATTGTTGCAGATAATCATAACTAATATCCCCAACGTTGAAGTTGGTTTGCTTTTTACCTTCTTTATAAGATCTCTTTAAAATGGCGTTCATTCTTGCCAATAATTCTTCCATTGCAAAAGGCTTGGTCAGGTAATCGTCTGCACCAACATCAAATCCATGTAATTTGTCTTCTTTCATGGATTTGGCTGTTAAGAATAAAATTGGAATCTCTTTATCAGTCTCTCTAATTTCTTTGGCTACAGCATATCCATCCTTAACAGGCATCATGACATCCAAAATGATAAAATCAAACATTTGTTCTTTGTATCTCTTTATGGCAATGTCACCATCAACGCAAAGTGTAACGTCAAACTGTTTTGCTTTTAAATAGTTTGATAATAAGTTGCCTAAATTGGCATCATCCTCTGCTAACAATACTTTTACTTTATCAGTCATTTTTTAAAGTGATTTTAAATGTTGATCCTACACCTTCTTCACTCTCCAAATCAATTACCCCATGATGTAAATCCACAATGGCATGAACATAACTTAAACCTAATCCAAACCCTTTAACGTTATGTACATCTCCGGTTGGAACACGGTATAGTTTTTCAAATATTCTTTTTTGGTCCTCTTTTTTAATTCCAATTCCATTATCCTCAACGATAATTTCAACTTTTTCGTCTACGGCTTTTAAAGATATTTTTACCAATGGTGATCCATCACAATATTTTAATGAGTTGTCAAGCAAATTATAAATCACATTGCTAAAATGGATTTTGTCTGACAACCACTCTACCTCATCCAATTGATCAATTTCAATTCTCCCTCCTCTATCTTTAAATCTTATCTGAAAATTGTTAACTACCTCTTTTACTAATAAATCCAACCTATTAGATTCAAGATTCAGTTTTAATTTCCCTTTATCAATCAAAGCCGTTTGCAACACATTTTCAACCAATTTACCCAAGCGTTTATTCTCTTGATCTATCATTCCGATAAAGCTTTGAATAGTTTCTTGATCAGCACCAACATCCGGATCTTTAGCAGCTTCACAAGCCAGTGAAATAGTTGATATCGGAGTTTTCAACTCATGTGTCATGTTGCTGATAAAGTCATTTTTAATTTCAGACAATTGTTTTTGTTTGTAGATAGTTGAAACAGCAAAATAAAATGCAAAAACGACTATCAATACCAATAGTAAAGAACCAACCAGTGTACCGGCCATATTTTTCCATACATATAACCTTTCTTTTGGAAATGAAATGAGTAGTTGATAATCACCTGAAACAATATCACTCGGAAAAAGTAAAGTATTGTACTGGCTACTGGTAAGATCAGGATCTAAATGAGGACTTTTAATAAAGAATTCAACACTTTCATAGTTTCTGTCTACTACATTAAATGTAAATAAGGTATCAATTTTTTTAACTGATAAATTTTTCGCTAATACTGAGTCTAAATATCTGGGATCAACTCTTAAAGCAATGTCATCAAAAATATTATTGGTAAAAATGTTTACCATCAGCTTATTGAGATAATCAGCTTTATTCATTATTTGACGCTCAAATGAACGATTTAACTGAATTGCAAAGGAATTAGTATCAGAAATACCTAAAACTGAATTTTCAATATCTGTTGGGGCAATTTCACCATAATTCTTGGTGATCACCCTATGCTCAGCACGCAAACCGGTAGCAGTATCAATAGTGGTTCCCATTACAACCAGGAATCTCATTGGTTCACCATCCTTAACAATGATAGTATCTCTAACCTGAATAGCTTCTTGAGCTGACATTACTTCACCAAACTCAGATCTCACAAAATCTGTATAAGACCCTTGCAAGCCTCTTTTATACAAGTCCGGTTCCATCAAATTAACCGTTTCAGCATGTTCCAAATCAGAAGAAGTTTTTTCCAAACACTGGTTTACATCTTCCTGAAACTGTTCTTCTGCCAAATAGTGAACATTTCTAATCCAAAAGAATTGCAACAACAGTAAACCAACTAAGGCTACTGACATGGATCCAATTAATATTTTAAATCTGTTTTTGCTCAAAAGTTTGGGCTTTAACTATCAAAAATAACGCAAGCCTGTATAATTAGTAATGAGCTTAACACTTTTTAACAGAAAATAATTAATTTTGCGGCCTAGATATGCGGCCTTTATATGGATTTCTAAAAATATTTTTGCCTTACGTTTATACAGTATTTTTTAGACGTAAAAAAATGGTTAATGCTCCAAAAAAATTAAAAGAACAGACCATTTTTGTATCCAATCATCCCAGTTCTTTTTTAGACCCCCTTTTTGTTGCAAGCTTAAATCGTCCTTCTATGTTTTTTATGACAAGAAGTGACGTGTTTAAACCCTGGTTGAAGCCAATTACATGGTCCAGTCAAATGGTACCAATTTATAGAGCAGAGCAAGATGGTGGTGGCACTTATGATAAAAATCAAGAGATTTTTGTAGAAGTTCAAAAGGTCCTTAAGCAACGTAAAAACTTAATCATGTTTGGTGAAGGTTTAACTTATGACACTTTCATGAGGAGCTTAAAACCGCTAAGAAAAGGACCGGCAAGAATAGCAATCAACACCATGGAGAGTACCAATTGGGAGATTGATCTAAAAATAAGGGCAGTAGGTATTAACTATGCTAACCCAGGTACTTTTAGAGCAGATGTTGTTGTGAAATTTGGAGACCCTATTTTGCTTAAGGATTTAAAGCCAATGTATGATGAAAACCCTAATAAGGTTATGACTCATATTATCCGAACCATGCAGAATGAGTTAGAAAAAAATACAGTGTTTCTTGCTGACAAAAAGAAACTGGACTTTTTTGAGCACTTATTAATTCTGAGCAGAAAAGGGATGAATGACAAACATTATGACCCTAAAATTCCGGTTATTGAAAAGTTTGAATATTCTCAAAAATTGGGACAAAGAATTAATAATGAATATCAAGGTGAGGAAACTCAATGGGAGGAATTAAAATCAAGTACCGATAACTACTTTAAAAAACTTGAAGAAAACAAGGTTGACGAATCATTTGTTTATCAATTTCAGAAGAACAATAATAAAAAGTCACTTTTTAAAAATTGGCTTTTTCTATTATTGACTTTCCCTATTTTTATTTTGGGAGCAATTCACAGTGCAATTCCTTATTTCGCAGTTAAAAAGCTGGTAGAAAAAATGTTTAAAAGACCCGTTTTTTGGAGTGGTGTAAAGGCCGTTTTAGGTGGGCTTTTTTGGTTAATATATACATTACCAATTTTTTGGTTGTTTGATGCTTTTCTTTATCCTGCTTTAGGTATATCAGACTTTTGGATAGGCTTTATAATCAGTTGGATTTATTTTTGGACCATTCCGGCAGTAACATTCATCTTTTGGCACTACTGGATCCAAATGTTTAAACAAACCTTGGAGTTTGGAAAACAATCTGATACCACCTTAAGTACATTAGTTAAAGAAAGAAAATCTCTACTAGCACAAATGGCAGCAATGAATATTTAATTATTCAAAATCTGTATAAAGCAAGTACTTTTCTCTTACTTTTTTGAACGTGTTGATATCGCTTTGCCATCTTTCTCTAATTTCTTCTTCAGACATACCCGCTTCAATACCTTTACGCAATTCACTACTCCCGGCTAAAAGGTTAAAAAATCCATTTGAAACAAAAAATTCACTCCCTTTGTCAAGTGCTGAATAGAAGTTCAACAAATAACTCAGGTTCAATCTCTTTTGTCCTCTAATTTCTTCAATCTCCCAAGTAGAAAGGTCATACCCAAAACACTCTTCTCCATTTAATTTTGGATTCTTTGCCCCTTGATTTGGAGCCGGAGTAAAATTAAAATCAGCTTCCTTATTTGTCATTTCAGGATGACCAACACATTGAAAAGGAATATCTGTTCCTCTACCAATACTTACAACAGTTCCTTCAAATAAACAAAGAGAAGGATACCAGTAAACTGATTTCATATCAGGCAAATTTGGTGATGGAGCTATAGGAAGTTCATAATACTGTCTATGATCCCAACCTTTACATTGAACAACGTTTAACATTGCCCCTATACCTTTATTGTTTGTCACTAAATTTGAATCGTTGATCATTAAAGCATACTCTCCAATTGTCATCCCATGCACAATAGGAATATGATGCATTCCTACAAATGAGTCATATCCATTTTTTAGCAACGGGCCATCAACATAAAACCCATTCGGATTAGGACGATCAAGAATAACAACTTTTAAATCATTTTCGGCAGCTGCCTCCATAACATAAGTTAAGGTAGAAATGTAAGTGTAAAACCTTGCGCCCACATCTTGAATATCAAAGACAATGATATCTACATCTGACAATTGCTCATCAGTTGGTTTTTTATTCTTCCCATAAAGTGAAATTATCGGTAAACCGGTTTTTGGATCTTTGCTATTGTCCACTTTTTCTCCAGCATCAGCATCTCCTCTAAAACCGTGTTCAGGAGAAAAAACTTTTACAATATTTACCCCTTTAGATAATAAAGTATCCACCAGGTGAGTATTACCAACCATTGATGTTTGATTTCCTACAACAGCAACACGCTTATTTTCTAATTCAAATAAGTACTGATTAAATATTTCTGCGCCAACTTCAACCAAATCATTACAGTATAAATTTTCAGTTTTCTTAGTTGAATCTTGAGCATGCTCTGAAGTTCCTGATGCTTCTGTAGTTTCATCATGTTCAGAACTTTCGTTGCAACTTATTAGTAACGGACACATTATAGCTAAAAACCAAATCCTCATAATTTAAATCTTACATTTGTGTAAAAATAGGCATTTCAAATTTGAAAACCGTATTCTTTATAGCACGTCGCATAATGCAAGGGAATCACAGTCAAAACAGACTGTCTAAACCTATCGTATTTATCTCATTGACAAGCATTATTTTAGGTGTTGCTATCATGATAATTTCTGTATCTATAGTTACCGGATTTCAGGAAAGTATCAGAAATAAAGTGATTGGATTTGGTTCACACATTCAGGTAACCAATCTTTACGACAACTCTTCAATGGAATCTAGCCCAATATTGATCGATCAAGATTTTTATCCCGAGTTAGAAGAAAATGAAGAAAACGTAAAACAAATTCAAATTTTCGCCTATAAACCAGCCATTTTACAATCTAAAAGAGATTCTGTGGTTTTTCAAATTGCCGGAAAAGACTCTTTAATTGATGGCAATCAGGAGATAATGGGTGTTTTATTCAAAGGTGTTGATCAGGATTACGATTGGAACTTTTTCAGTGATAAAATAGTAGAGGGTCGATTAATCAAATTTGACTCACTCAATACTGAGGTATTGATTTCCAAATACATTGCCGATAAAATGGGCTATAAAACCGGAGATGAAATTGAATCCTTTTTCATCATGAACAATGGTCCAAAAAAACGGAAATTCAAAATCTGCGGAATTTATGACACAGGTTTTGAAGAATTTGACAAGGAATTCATCTTTACTCAAATTCAACACATACAGAAATTAAATAATTGGGGAGTACAAACTTTTTTGACGGTTAGAAAAGATACTTGTATTAATGACAAATTTGTTCTGAAAAGTATTACAACCGGAGGAAGTGGAGAATATAAGTATCGCTGGAATGGATCAGAAATATATTCGGATCAAGATTTTATCCTTTTAAATGGTAGAACAGAAGAAAATATTGAAGTTATAAGCACAGATTTTGAAAGAGAAATTTATGGATTAAAAACAGACATACATTCAATCCCGGACACTGCGATTGCCAAAATCACAGTCACCAATCCATGTAAATGTGATCAAAGCACACTTGCAGAACAGATAGATTTTATTTCAGAAAATGAAATCAAAATGCCTTTTGGCAAAATTGAGATTCAAAATGGGAAAGGCACATATAACCAATATGCAGGAGGTTTTGAGATTATTTTAGAAAACTGGGAAGATTTGGACAAAATGGATGAAATCATTTACCTTAATATCCCCGGTTATTTGCGTACTAAAAAAATCACTGAATTGCAGCCGGTAATATTTTCCTGGTTAGATTTTCTTGACATCAACATCATTATCATTATTGTCTTAATTCTGGTGGTTTCACTAATCAATATGATTACGTCATTATTGGTTATGATTCTTGAAAAAACAAATATGATAGGGATTCTTAAGGCAATTGGAGCATCCAACAAAACTATTAGACAGATATTTTTGATGAACTCTATTTTCTTGCTTAGCCGTGGACTATTTTGGGGTAACCTACTAGGCATAGGACTTATCGTTATACAGTATTATACAGGTGTATTCACTTTGAATCCTGAAGTATATTATTTAGACACAGTTCCGGTTAACTTGAACATCTTTCATATCTTATTGGTTAATCTTTTGACAATTGTTGTTGTAAGAATCACTTTAATTCTCCCTAGCTTTTTAATAACTAGAATTGACCCAATCAAAGCAATTAAGTTTGATTAAGTCAATCTGAAACTTCTTGGAATAAATTCGTTTAAAGCTGGATTCATAGTTTTTTTCTAATTAAATTTGTGACTCAAAATTTAAACGTTCTCATGGCAGAAATCGAGATAAGACTCCCAAAAATGGGGGAAAGTGTTACAGAAGCTACAATTACAAACTGGTTAAAAGAAGTTGGTGATACCGTTGAAATGGATGAGCCACTAGTTGAAGTAGCTACTGACAAAGTAGATAACGAATTGCCTTCTGAAGCTGAAGGGGTACTGGTTAAAAAACTGTATGACGTTAATGACGTGGTACAAGTAGGTGAAGTAATTGCTATTATTTCTACAGATGGTGAAGCACCTGCTTCAACACCTGATAGTGGTTCAGAACCAGTTGCTCAAGAAGTTAAAGAAGAAGCAGCTGTTGAAGAGGCTGTTTTAGAAGCAGTATCTGCTCCTGTAAATGGCACAGCTTCAGACCTTCCTAAATCTGGAGATTCTGGTAGATTCTATTCTCCTTTGGTTCGCAGTATTGCAAAAACTGAAGGAATTTCATTTGAGCAATTAGAAAGTATTAAAGGTTCAGGTGAAAACAATAGGGTTACTAAAAAAGACATTTTAGCTTTTATTGAAAATGGAGGAGGTCAAACTTCAGTTGCTCCGGTAAAAGAAGTAGCTACTTCCGCTCCTGCTCAAAAAACCGCTACTACTTCTGCTCCTGCCAAGACAACAATTCATGCTCCTGAGGTACCGGTTTATCCTGGTGATGAAATTGTTGAAATGGACAGAATGAGAAAGTTGATCTCTGATCACATGGTAATGTCTAAACATACTTCTCCTCACGTTACTTCATATGTTGAGGCAGATGTAACCAATATTGTGAACTGGAGAAACAAGATCAAAAATAAATTCTTTGAAAAAGAAGGAGAGAAAATGACTTTCACCCCTATTTTCATTGAAGCAATTACAAAAGCAATTAAAGATTTCCCTGGTGTTAATATCTCTGTTAGTGGAAATAACATTATCAAAAGAAAACACATCAATATAGGAATGGCTACTGCTCTTCCATCTGGAAACTTGATTGTACCTGTAATTAAAGATGCTGACCAATTAAATTTAATTGGTTTGACAAAATCTGTAAATGATTTAGCTGATAGAGCTAGAAACAATAAATTGACTTCTGATGATATCCAAGGAGGTACATACACTGTTACTAACGTAGGTACTTTTGGTAATGTAATGGGAACACCTATTATTAACCAACCTCAAGTTGCAATACTTGCTGTTGGTGCTATAAGAAAAGTGCCTGCTGTTATTGAAACCAAGGATGGAGACTTCATTGGAATCAGACATAAAATGTTCTTATCTCACTCTTATGACCACCGTGTAGTAGACGGTGCTTTAGGTGGACAATTTGTTCGAAGAGTGGCGGATTATTTGGAACAATTTGATCCCAACCGAGAGTTATAAACATTTGTAAGTAAAAAAGTTGAATCCCCTGCTTGTTATGAGTAGGGGATTTCTTTTTTTCTTTGGTAGTTAAGATTAATGGGAGCTTTGATAAAACCTATATTTCTCATATCGATTTTGTGTAGTGGGATGTGTTTATTTGGACAGGTCGATAGAAGTAAGTTACGATCAGAGCTGGAGGAAGCACCGTTTATTGAACAATTTGAGGTTGGAAATGATCTGATGTTTGATAAACTGTACAGTGATGCATTATTTGTATGGGAGTATATGTTGGAGAAAGAACCAACTAATGCTAATATCCTTTACAAAGCAGGAATGTGTCAGGTTTGGCTGAACAATGAAGTTGGAGCGCTCCCTTATTTTGAAAAGGCACAATACTCAGTGATTAAGAATTATAATCCATATTCGCCCCTAGAGAAAAATGCTCCGCCTGAGCTTTTTTACTACTTGGCTAAAGCAAGTCATGTGAATGGACATGTTGATACTGCTTTGTACAGGTATAATTTCTTTATTGAGAACGTTAAGAAGAAACACGATAAATATAAATATGGTTTACTGGGGATTGAACAGTGTAACACTGCCAAAATATTAATGGCCAATCCAGAGTCATTTATCATAAGAAATATCGGATCAAATGTTAACACACAATTCGGAGAGTATTCTCCAGTTGTTACAATTGATGGTTCTGCCCTATTCTTTACATCTAACAGACTGCGAATAGACAGTACAAATTACAAGTATAAAAACCCTGAAAATGGTCAGCATTTTGAGGATATTTATGTTACGTATAGAGACATGGATGGAAAATGGTCAAAGCCTAAGTATCTTGGTTTTTGTGATCCGCGTAAAAATAACGCCTCCATTTCTGTTTCTCCGGATGGACAGGAGATATTTGTATATGTAGATGTTAAAGGAGGTGATATTTATTATTCCAAAATTCAGGATACCGTTTTTCAAAGCATTGTTCCTTTTCCTGCAGAAGAACTAAACACGGATAGCTGGGAAACTCACGCAACAATAAGTCCTGATGGTAATTATTTATATTTTGTTTCTGACAGACCCGGAGGAATGGGTGGAAGAGATATCTACAGATTAAAAATATTACCTGATGGAAGTTGGAGTAAAGCCTATAACTTAGGTCCTCCTATTAATACAGAATTTGATGAAGATGCTCCTTTCCTTGGAGCAGATAGCCGAACTATGTATTACAGCTCAAACGGACCTAGAAGCATGGGCGGATTTGACATCTTTGTTACACAGATGGATGAAGCAGAGCAATGGTCAGAACCTGAAAACATTGGATATCCATTAAATTCATTTGATGATGATATCTTCTACACCACTACCGCAAATGGAATGGTAGGGTTTTATTCTTCTGAGAAAACAGATGGACAGGGTGACAAGGATATTTATATGGTTGAAACAGAAAATAACTACATCAAAAATGTGGCTATTTTATCTGGATTCATTGTGACATCTGACCACTCTCAAATACCAAAAGGTATTACCATCCATGTAATGGATCTAACAGATGCTACACCTACAAGAGTATATAGACCAAGAAGAAGAGACGGTGGATATGTACTAAATTTAAAACCATGTCACACTTATCAAATTGATTATAAACTAGATGGTGAAGAGTTTTACAATACAGAACTTTATGTTCCTTGCAACTCTTCATATCAAGAAATTCATCATGAAATTTTATTAGACATGGTGAACCTTGAAGGATCACAATTGGCCAACTTACCTATCAATAATCAAAGATGGGAATTTGAAAATGCTGAATACAAGGAATTGTTAGAAGGTCAAATAGTATCAACTTATGAAGGTGACTCATTATTATACAAGGACTTTATCAATAAATATGCTCAATTTCCTTACAAACAATTAGACCCTTCAAAAAGTCACATATTCAGGATTGAAGAATCTGACCTTGAAATTTGTGATGATTTAGTACTTAATTTGGTTGATTCTGCGAATAATATTTTAGACACCTACACATTCAACGCATTGTGTGAAACTAAACCTTCAGTTCAGGAATACAGCACTATTTTAACTACACCTATTTTTCAATACAATTTTGGATACAACCTGGATAAATTTGACACCAAAAACCAGTCTTTGAATTTATATGTTGAAGGAATTGAACAACTTCTGGCTGCAGGTAAAGATGTTACTATATTAATTTCTTCTAGTGCCTCAAAAGTTCCAACCAAGAAGTATAAAAACAACTATGATCTGGCTAAGAAGAGATTAGAGACAGGAAAATCTACTTTGATAAAAGTATTAGAAAAAAGAGGGATTGATATAAACAAGATTAGATTTGTAGACGGAAGTGCTTTAGTTCAAGGACCATCTTATAAAAATGATGCCCAGGAAAGACAGAGTGTTTACCAAAGATATCAGTACATTAAATTTGAGATTCAATTCAAGTAATGAGGAAATTGCTTAACATATTATCCTTATTGTTGTTGATTTGTACAGTCAACCTTCAATCCTTGGATTGTCATGCTCAATTGAAAGAAAGTCAAGTAAAAAAACTTGTAAAAAAAGGAAGAAGCGCGTACAACAAAGGTGAATACTGGAAAGCTAAGTCATACTATGACAAAGTAACTGCCTCCAATACCACCAAACCTCAATATTGGCTTGAAGCAGGAAAAGTTTATTACGACTCTCAAATTGAAAGAGAAAAATCACTTGAATATTTCAAAAAGGCGTTAGAATATTCAGGTCAAGATGGTAAAGACACCATCCCGGAAATTTTCTATTATAAAGCTAAGGCGCATCACTTTGTTGGAGAGTATGAAGAAGCAATTGCCAGTTATAACATCTTCTTAAACAACGTCTCTAATAATAAAAAGGGATTGGCAAGAAGACAAGAGGTTATTCGTGAAATTCAGGTTTGTAATAATGGTGTTGACTTGAAAGGTTTAGAGCAAAAGCGATATGCTCAAGTTACCAACATGGGTCAAAAAGTAAACTCAGATTATCCTGACTATGCTCCTGTTGTTACCAATGATGAAAACTTGATTTTATTCTGTTCAAGAAGACCTCCGGGACAAAAGAAAAGCTTGGACGGATTGTATTATGAAGATATTTTTTACACTCAAAAAAGAGGTGAAACCTGGGGACAAGCAGATATCATTGATAAATCTTCAGGATATATCAATCAAAATGTAAATGACGGAAAACAACATGAGGCTCCAATTAGTTTATCGGCAGACGGAA
Organism: Paracrocinitomix mangrovi; assembly: GCF_019740355.2. GTDB lineage: Bacteria > Bacteroidota > Bacteroidia > Flavobacteriales_D > Crocinitomicaceae > Paracrocinitomix > Paracrocinitomix mangrovi. The sequence goes on from NZ_CP091819.1 coordinate 1,347,692, forward strand.
AAACCTTATTTATCTACAAAAAGAATAGTATTTGGAAATCTGAAAAAGATGCCAACGGTAAGTGGGGAATTCCTAGAAGAATGAACCAAAATGTAAACATTGGAACCCATAACCCTTCAGTTCATATTACCAATGATGGAACAGAAATGTTTATCGTTTCTGAAGGAGCTCAAGGTGGAATTGGTGGTAGAGATATATACCACACAAGAATAAAAGATAATGGTGGATGGGAAAAACCTGTGAATCTTGGGGACGTAATTAACACACCTTTCAACGAAGATGCTCCTTTCCTATCCTCTGACGGTAAAACGCTTTATTTTGCTTCAACCGGACATAACTCAATGGGTGGTTATGACATCTTTAAAACTGAAAGAGATGAAAATGGCAATTGGTCAAAACCTGTAAATATTGGAGCTCCAATCAATTCATCAGGAGATGATATTTATTATGTTGAAAATGCAGAAGGAACCTTAGCATATTATGCATCTATGAGACCAGGTTCATTTGGTTATCTGGATTTATATACTGCCAGCTTTGAATGTAAAAACATCCCTTCAACAGAAGTGAGAGGATATGCCATCTTTGCTGAGAATCACTTGCCTGTTCCGGGTGTAATTAAAGTAATCAACAAAGAAACCGGTGAAGAAGCAGGAACTTTCCAAATTGATTCCAGAACGGGAAAATACACAATGGTGTTAAAGCCTGAGCAAACTTATTACCTTGAACTTATTGTGAATCAAAGTAAATACAATGATGTTCGCCCTCATAGAGAAGAGTTTACTATTCCTAAACAATGTGAGTATTACAATTTGTATCAAGAAATCTCAATTGATTACTTGAAGGATTCTACAGGTGTATCATATGCTCAAAGAGCTCATTTTAAAAATGCCATGTTCGATATTGAAAGTGAAATCAAAAAAGAATATGGAAACAATCTTGATTTAAGTGGAAGTGCAACAGTAGAAAATTCAATTAAAGGTATTTCTGGCCATATTTCGCACAACTCAGTATTGAATGTTCAATACGTTGAACTATTGTTATTGAATCAAGGAAATCAAGTGGTTAGAATGACACAAACAGATGAGTTTGGAGACTTTGCCTTTGAAAAAGTAGATCCAAATCAGGATTACATCCTTGTAATAAATGAAGATGATGCTAAAATTAGCCAGTTAGGTGACAATATGGGAAGTGCTGATGAAATCACTTTAGAAGGTATCGTATATAACTTTAATGACAAAACAAACAATCCTAGACCACAGTTAAAGGTTTATCTGGCTAATACCAAAAGAGATATCTCAAACGCAACCATCTCTAATCCAAATGGAAGATTTACCTTATCCAATGTTCCTCAAGATGCTAACGCAATAGCTAATTTAAACAGTGCTACAACTATTTCTTATAATCTTGATTTGTCTGATACTGAAATTACTTACTCAGCCTTTATTACTCATATTGATCCAAACAATACTGAACTAGCTTATACAGAATATATTGACATTATTGAGTTAAGAGAAATGTCTACTGATCCACAAGGAGGTAATTTAGGCGGTCAAGATTTTGCTAACTTATTGTTTGATTTTGACAAATACTTCTTGAGAGATAAGAGTAAGGATATATTAACTGCTCTTTACGAATATTTAAGAGATAACCCTACTGTAACAATTAGATTAGAAGGGCATACTGATTGGTTTGGTACTCCTGAGTATAATATGGGGCTATCAAAAGACAGATCTTTATCTGCTCACAAATATTTAATTGACAAAGGAATTGCTCCTAACAGAATTCAAAACCTATGGTTTGGAGAAACAAAAGAAATTGTTCAACAAAACAAACCTGATGGCTCAGATGACCCTGAAGCCAGACAATTAAACCGAAGAGTAGAAATTAAAGTAGAAATCCCTGAAATGGCAGACATATATCTATCTTTGTAGTTGCCAAAATTTTCTACATGCATTTAAACCTTTCAAAGCCAATTGCTTTTTTTGATTTAGAAACAACGGGATTAAATATCTCTAATGATAGAATCGTTGAAATTGCTATTCTTAAAATTGAACCAGATCATTCTGAAAAGAGTTACACACAAAGACTGAACCCTGAAATGGAAATTTCAGAAGAATCTATTTCTATTCATGGAATAACAAATGAGGATGTTAAAGATTGTCCTACATTTTTAGAGAAAGCTCAAGAAATAAAAGACTTTTTTGGAGATGCAGATTTGGCAGGTTATAACTCTAATAAATTTGATATTCCTTTTTTAATTGAACAATTCTTAGCTAACGGAATTGATTTTTCAATGGAAGGTAGAAAGTTTGTTGATGTACAAAACATCTTCCATAAAATGGAAAAACGAACTTTAGAGGCTGCCCTTAAATTTTATTGTGAAGAAGACTTGGAGAATGCGCACTCAGCACAAGCCGATACAATTGCTACCTATAAGGTTCTAAAAGCCCAAATAGAGCGTTATGAAGAAGTTGAAAATGACATAGATTTTTTATTTGAATTTTCTCAAACTGGAAAGAACCAAAAAATTGATTTTGTCGGACGTTTGGCACTGAATGACGATAAAGAAGTGATCTATAATTTTGGGAAACATAGTGGTAAAACAGTAGCGCAAGTATTTCATGAAGAGCCAGGTTATCACCGTTGGATTATAGACAATGAATTTCCTCTGTACACCAAAAAAATTGTGAAGGATATTACAGATAAGTTAATTCAAAAAAATCGTGCTAAGAAAGAAGCTAAAAAAGTGCAGGATGAAAAACAAATGATCAATAAATTAGATCAACTGAAGAACAAGTTTAATCAAGAACCTAAGTAATGAAGATTATCTGTATCGGAAGAAATTATGCCAAGCATGCAAAAGAAATGAATGCGGAAGTTCCGTCAGAACCTATTTTTTTTATCAAGCCTGACACTGCCCTTTTAAAGGAGAATAACTTTTATTATCCTGAGTTTACGAATGACTTACATTATGAAGTAGAATTGGTTTTAAAAGTTTGTAAGCATGGAAAACACATTTCAAAAGAACATGCAACTAATTACTATGATCAAATAGGATTAGGCATAGATTTTACTGCAAGAGATGTACAAAAAATACACAAAGAAAAAGGTCTTCCTTGGGAAAAAGCAAAAGCATTTGACAATTCAGCTGTTCTGTCTCAGCAATTTATAGACAAAGCGAACTTTGGACCTGAGATAGAATTTTCACTTTTAAAAAATGATGAAATTGTTCAAGAAGGAAATACACAAGATTTACTTTTTGATTTTGATGAATTAATTGCTCATATTTCTAAATATATCACGCTAAAACAAGGGGATTTAATATACACAGGAACCCCTGAAGGTGTTGGTCCAGTAGATATTGGTGATGTTCTTGTAGGGAAAATTGAAGACCGAGAAATGTTTAAATTAAACATCAAATAATCACTTAAAAATTAAGCCAATTTAATTCACTAATTAATTTCATTGAATCCCTTTTGTGAATAAGGCTTTACAATTATTTGTTCAAAAAAGAACATATTAAAAAAATTTTTTCTAAGTTTGCCGGGAACTTAAGAAATTCAAGCGTTTAATCAATTGTTAATTTAAATTAAAAGAAAAAGTTATGAAAAAGACATTCCTTAACTTAAGAAAAATGGGATTTGTTCTTGTAGCTGCTACTTCAATGTTTGCTTTTGCTGCTTGCGGAGGTGAAGAAGAAGGAACTACAGAAGGAGAAAACACTGAAGAGACTACTCACGAAGAAGAAGCTACTAACGAAGAAGAGCATACTTGTAATGCTGGTGAAGAAGCTTGTGAAGGTGGTGAAGCTGCAGATTCAACTGCTGAAGCTCAATGCGACCAAGTTGAAGAGTCTTGCGAAGGAGCTCACTAAGAACTTCCTGAACAATATTAAAGCCTTTTCGTTATTACGGAAAGGCTTTTTTTATTTTATTAAATTTGTAAGGACTTCAATATTTGACGTCAAATACTAAACTAAATCTATTACCAATGAAAAAAACATTCTTAAACCTTAGAACCTTAGGATTTGTTATGATAGCTTCAACAGCAATGTTGGCTTATTCATGTGGCGGAGATGAAGCTGCTGAAGATAACACAGAAGAAACTACTAATGATGAAGAGCACGCTTGCGAAGGTGCTGATCACGAGCACACTTGTGATGATGGTGCTTGTCAAGATGGTCAATGTGACGGTGGAACTTGCGACGGTGCTGATACTGTTGAGCACACTTGTGAAGAAGGTGCTTGCCAAGAAGGTGCTTGTCAGGGAGGTGAATAAGCCTTTTCCCTACTTAAATATTAAGGTCCTGTCTTGTTACAGGACTTTTTTTTGGCCTTTAATTAATAGACTTATTTGACGATTTGTAATTTTGTAGGAAGTGAGCAAAAACAAGCAGATATATAAAAATGTAGCTATCCCGGATACTTTCAAAGACCTGGATAAGTGGGAATCAAACAGGCGTTCATTTTTGCGAGCAGCCTTAGTTGCCGGTGCTGCAACCCAACTTGCCTGGTTTACATCTTGTTCAAAAGTACTTGAAGATTCAAATGAATACCTTTCTGCAGAAGAATCAACTATACTAAAATCCATTTTAAATACTATTTGGCCGGATGATGGCAATGGACCTGGTATTGATGAGTTAAATACTTTTGGATATGTTTTATGGGTTTTCAGTGATCAGTATACTGAACAATCGGATAAGGATTATTTGATCGAAGGTTTAAATTGGGCTGACGAACAAGCGCTTCATATTTATGAACAACATTTCTACGATCTGAGTTCCGATCAACAAGAAATACTCATATACCAGTTTTTGGAAATGGACTGGGGTAAAAATTGGATGTACGTAATGCAAACTTATGTTTTAGAATCATTGATTCTTGATCCTATTTATGGCGGAAATAAAGATGAAAGTGGTTGGAAATGGTTAGATCATGTCACTGGCTTACCAAGACCAACAGAAGAAACTAGAATGGAATCTATAATTGCTAAATACAAGTCCAATGTTTGATGTTTGTGTTATAGGTAGTGGCGCAGGTGCCGGTCCCGTTATTTATGAATTGAGTAAAGCCGGGTACAAAGTAATTGTACTTGAAAAGGGTCCATGGTTTAAAACGGAAGATTTTACAAAAGATGAAATGACCGTTACCAGAAGAGATGTTTATGAAGCCAGCCCTAAAGATGAACCTCATGTAGTTGAGAAACCATCTTCAAGTGGATTTAATAAATACAACTCTGCCAATGGAGGAACTTCTTTTCAAAATGGTAGTTGCGTTGGTGGTTCTTCTAATTTCATGTCTGCATATTTTCACAGACTTAAACCAAAAGATTTTAATCTGTTAACTGAATATGGCCCAATCAAAGGTGCCAATATTGTTGATTGGCCGGTTAAGTATGATGAGTTTGAGCCATATTACACAAAAGTAGAGCAAATTGTAGGTGTATCAGGTAAAGTAGTTGAGCACAAACATCTTGAACCAAGATCTACACCTGACTTTCCTTTTCCGCCACTTGTAAACAACGGTGTAGCAGAATGGTATATTAAAGCTGGTGAAGAGCTGGGTTATAAAGTAATTCCGGTAGCCAGGGGAATTGTATCCCAACCTTTTAATAACAGAAAAGCCTGTTATCATTCCAATTACTGCGGTAGTTTTGGATGTTCAAGTGATGGTAAAAGTAGTTCAAGAGCTGCTTTAATTCCTGATGCTATCGCTAGTGGTAATTGCGAGATTATCACAAATGCTAAAGTATTTAAATTGGAAACTGATGAAAATGATCAGATAGTTAAAGCTCATTATTATAATGAAACAGGTGTTGCTATGCAAGTTGAAGCTAAAATGTTTGTAGTAGCTTGTCAGGCAATTGAAAGTAGCAGATTGCTTTTAATGAGCAAGTCTGATAGATTTCCTAATGGATTAGCCAACAACTCAGGTCAGGTAGGAAAAAATATGATTTTTGCAGGAGGAGGAGGCGGATCTGGTTACATCAGATATGAAGATTTGTCTGAAGAAAAAGCAAAAACACTCAGAAACAAAAATACTTTCATTAACCATGGTTTAACTGATTTCTATGAAATTGATGATCCTGAATTTGAATTGGTTAAAGAATCAAAATCAGGTAAAATAAAAGGAGGAAATATTGACTTTCTCTTAGAACACTCTGCACCATTCCCAAAAGTATATAGACACCGAACTCAAAACGGTAATCCTCTTATTGGTTCAAAATTGAAAGAAAACATCCACGATTATTTTGTAAATCAAAGAAGATTGAGATTTGAAATATTCTGTGACTGGTTACCTAATGATGACTGTTTTGTTGAACTGGATGAAAAAGTGACCGATAAGTGGGGAGATCCTGCAGCTAAAGTCAGAACAGGTTTTGTTAATCATGATTTGGAAATTGGGAATTATTTAGCTGACAGGGCAATTGAAGTATTAGAAAAAGTTGGATGTAAAAACATTACAAAATCTATTACCGGTAATCCACCTACAAATCTAATTGCGGGTGGTTGCAGGTTTGGAAACGACCCTAAAACGTCCGTTCTTGATAAAAACTGTAAGGCACATGAAGTAAAAAATCTTTATGTTACAGACGGTTCATTCATGCCAACAGGTGGATCTGCACCTCATACTTTTATGATCTATGCCAATTCATTTAGAGTGGCTGATAAGATCAAAGAACACATGAAAAAGCTATCCTAGAAATTTTTCTTTAATTTTTTTTACTGCTACAATCCCTTTAAAACATTGGGATTCAGAAATTATTATAAAAATAATACAGTACCTTGTATTGCATAGTACTATATTTTTTATATACATTTGTATCAAGTTATTATGATCGCAAATTTTTAAAACATTAATCAAGAAGATGAAAGTAGAAAATACCAAAGCGCAAATGCGCAAAGGAATTTTGGAATACTGCATTCTGACTGTCTTGTCTAAAAGAGAGGCTTACCCATCTGATATTATAGATGAACTAAAAAAAGCCAAACTGATAGTTGTAGAAGGGACATTATATCCCCTACTGACAAGACTTAAAAATGCCGGTTTGTTGCAGTATAATTGGGTTGAATCGTCATCAGGTCCTCCCAGAAAATATTACTCCTTAACCGAAGAAGGACACGAATTTTTAAATGAACTAAAATCTACCTGGAATGAGCTGCATGAAGCTGTCCAGCAAATTTCTAAATAAATAGAGCAATGAATAAAACAATTTCAATCAATATAGCTGGATTTGTCTTCAACATTGAAGAAGAAGCTTATGAAAAGTTAAGTAGCTATCTGGAATCAATCAAACTCAATTTTAAAAATGAGCCCGATTGTGAAGAAATTATGGCCGACATTGAGGCACGCATTGCCGAACTGTTTCAAGAAAACTTATCTGATCGCAAAGAAGTGATAGTAGAAAAAGACGTTGACCAGATTGTTGAAATAATGGGTAGTCCTGATGACTATGTTGCTGAAGAAACAGCTGATAATTTTAATGGTCATGAATCCTCAACGGAAAAAGAAGAGGAAGCAGAATACGTTGAAGCCGAAGAAGTAAAAAGTGAAGACTATCGCGGTAGACACAACAAAAAAAGACTTTTTAGAGATGAACAAGGCGGAACCATTGGAGGAGTTTGTGCCGGTTTGGGATGGTTTTTTGGATTAGATCCTGTTCTCATAAGATTAGCTTTTGTACTGCTAACCATTTTAGGTGGTTCAGGAATTTTAGTTTACATCATCCTATGGATTGTAATTCCAGAAGCTAAAACAACTGCCGAAATTCTTGAAATGCAAGGTGAGCCAATTAACCTGGGTTCCATTAAGGACCATGTTAAAGGAATGAAGGATGACGTAAAAGATAGTTCCAGGAAAACGGGGAAGAAAATGAAACACGCCGTTAACAAAGGCGTAAGGGCGGGTTCTCGTATGGCTAGATCACTATCAAAAATTGTAGGTGTTTTCTTAATTCTTGGCGGAATTGGCGGGATACTTATCCTTTCCATTCTACTTTTCGGGGATTCAGGTTTAGTACCATTATTTGGTGGAGAACAAGTTGAAGATCTTACAACATTATTAGACATTATCTATCCGGACGGAAGAAGTGGCTTAGTTTATGTATCCATCATAGTAGTAATTCTTATTCCTATCGTATCATTTATTTTTGTTGGAACCAAATTACTTTTTGACATCCAGGGAAAATTCAAACGAGTTTCTATCATTACTTCAATTATCTGGACCATTGCTTTATGCTCACTTGTTTTAACAGGTATTGAGTTAGGAATGAACTTTAGAAATGAAGTAGAAATTGATTTTGATGTCCCGGTTTATGTTGACTCAACAGAAACAATATTTGTAGATGCAGTTACAGATGATGTCTTCTCTAATTACATTGAATATCAACAGGTATGGAATTATACTGAACTCATTAGAGTACAAAATGAAGAAGTATATCTTGGATATCCTGAATTGAGAATTGTTGAAGCAAAAGATTCTGGTGATTTTCAGGTAGTACTTTATAAATCTTCAAACGGTAAATATCATAAAGAGGCTATAAGAAAGGCTGAAGATATTCGTTATGAGATCAAAACAAGCAACAATCAAATTAAACTTGCCCCTTACTTTATCATCAGTAAAGAAGAAAAAATGAGGAACCAAAAGGTAATTGTTGAACTCAGAGTTCCTAAGGGTAAAAAAGTTAAATTTGGAGATAATATTGACCGCATTTTGGTAAAGGTAAGAGACAACTATTACCGCCATAACGAAAGCTTTTCAAACACTACATGGATTGCAGGACGACATGGCTTTGAGTGCACAGAATGTGAAGATCGAAGAGTTTATCATGAAGGAATCAACTTCTGACAAGAAAAATATCTTAATACTCCCAAGATGGTATCCCAATAAAACAGATATCCAGCTTGGGAGTTTTATTCAACAGCAAGCACTTTTACTAAAGGATAATTTCAATATCGAAGTTATTTATGTTCAGGCCATTGAAAACCAAGGTCAGGTTTTTGATATTGAAACAGATAAATCCAACGGAATTACAGAACATACTGTCTATTTCAGATCTGCTAAAGGTCCTTTAAAAAAAATAATTAATGCCAGACGCTACAAAAAAGCTCAGCAAATGGCGTACATCATTGATGTTTTTAAAGCAGATTTGTGTCATGTTCACGTTCCTTATCGATCTGCATTTTTAGCATTGAAGTTAAATAAACAAGGAGTGCCATTTGTAATTACTGAGCATTGGTCCGGTCATCTTACAGGTGCATATCAACAAAAAAATCCAGCTGATAAAAAGCTTTACCAAAAAGTACTGGCAAAATCGGCAGGAATTTCAACCGTAAGCAAACTTCTACAAACAAGTTTTAAAAAGAATACAGGTTTTAACTCTGTTGTAATTCCTAATCTTATCAATTCTGTAAACAGTAATAGTCCATTTAATTCAGAAAATATTGAAATATTAACTGTTGCAGATTTATATGATGAAACTAAAAATTTGAGTGGATTAATTGAGGCTTTTAAAATTGCTTTTGAAGAAAACTCCGCACTCAGACTTTCCATCATAGGTGGAGGCCCGGATGAAGAAAAATTAAAGGACTTAGTGAACTCTTACAATCTATCAAATGAAGTAAAATTTCTTGGAAGAAAACCTTATGAGGAAACACTGCAATCCTATTCAAACTGTCACTTTTATATTTGTAACTCAAATTTTGAAACCTTTGGTATGGCAGTAGCAGAAGCTTTAAATTCAGGTAAACCAGTTATTTCTACAATGTGTGGTGGTCCAGAGGAATTCTTAAATGATAATAACTCAATACTAGTGAATGTAGGAGATACTGACCAATTAGCTACAGCGATACTAAGGATGGCAGATTTATTTCAAAATTTTAATAGCAGTGAAATACAGGCTGAAATAAAAAGTAAATTTGGACCTGAAATTATCAAATCTCAATTGACTGAATTTTATGACTCAGCCATTCACAATTCGTCCGTTTCAAAAAAGTGATGTAAAACAGATTCTAGACATCTACAACTATTACATTCTTAATTCTACCAGTACTTTTGAGGAAAAAGAACTGACTGTTACTGAACTCTCTGAGCGAATTGAAAGTATTACCAAAAAGTACCCATACTTGGTTTATGAAGTGAATGGTGAAATTCTTGGATATGCATATGCTAATATTTTTAGAACACGTGTAGCTTACAGATACTCTGTAGAAACAAGTGTTTATGTGCATAAAGATCATTTTAGAAAAGGAATAGGTTTATCACTTTACAAAGCTTTAATTCCTGTTTTAAAAGAACAAGGATTTAATTCTGCAATTGGCGGATTAACCTTACCAAATGATGGAAGTATTAAACTACATGAAATGTGTGGTTTCAAAAAAATTGGAGAGTTTAAAGAAGTAGGATTTAAATTTGGAAATTGGTATGGTGTTGGGTTTTGGCAGCTTATGCTACAAGAAGATTAAATCATAATATAAGTACCGTCCTGAATTTTAGCTAAGACAATTTTAACCGGATCATTATCGGTATACTCAAATATTTCTTTCGGAGTAATCACCCTCAACACATCCATAGATACTTTGTATTCAGATTCTATCCTTTTAGTTTCCTTTTTAATTTTTGTAGGGATTTTCTTTTGATATACTCTAAAATCTAAAAAGCTTAAATGATATTTTGCACAAATTCTTTGAATGGTATTGAGTGAAATGATTCTATTCGATTCTTCAAACTTAAGTCTCTGAAGATTATTCATTTCATAACCCAATAATGAAGCACTTTGAGATAAAATCTGACGCTTATCTTTTTCAAGATATTGTGCTTCCTCTAAAATCTTTAATTCAGTCATTGCAAATCTAAAACATCCGCTTACAATATTATAAATGAGAGATTTACTGAAATTTAATTCCAGATTATTAAATATAAAAAAAGGTGTTATCAAATTGATAACACCTTTCACTATTTTTAGCTTTTATTAAGCATTTTCGGCCAATTCCATACCAAAGGTATCAGCCATATAATTGTCATAATCATCTGCTTTTTGGAACAATTCTGCCAATATTTCTTTTCCTGATTCTTCATTTAAATCAGCATCATAAATAATGGTTCCTAAAACAATGTTTTGTTGATTTACACTAAAACTCAATGCTTCAAGATCATAATTTTCTTTTAACATGTAATCATATAAATTGGCAATGTTTTGCTTAGGAAGTGAACCTAAAACAGCATCACAATAGATAAATCTGTTTTGAGTATTGTGCGTTATTTTTATTAATGCACTACCCTCTTCTATATCCCAAGCGGATTTACCTACACGAGACAATTTTACATCTTTACCAATTGAAGTTAAAATGCTCTCCATTGTTTTTGATACACCTTCTGGATTGTAAGGAGTTGAATCAAATTCAGATAAATCAAATTTATTTCCACAATGAGGACAATATCCATCTTGCAAAGAATCCTTTGTTACAAGATTCGTACAAGACGAACATTTAGACGCTCTTTGGTTTTGATATCCTTCATCATATTCTCTCAAAATATCATTTAAGGTAACAGAAGGCAAAGCAAAACCTAAGCTTTCACCATCTCTAAAAATAAATGTATTTACACCTACTACTTCTCCCCTTTCGTTAATAAGTGGACCTCCACTATTTCCAGGGTTAATCGCTGCGTCTACCTGAATGTAATCAACGTTGTTGAATTTTCTTTCAGATTTAGAAACGATACCTTGTGTAGCTGTAAATCTCAATCCAAGCGGATGTCCAATCGCAATGATTTTTTCTCCAGCATTTACTTTCTCATTTGAAATTGTGACATGTCCACTTTCATCAAATCCATCAGGAACTCTTAAAAATGCAATGTCATTTAGCGGATCTGTATAAATTACCTGTGCGAGGGTCTTTTTAAAATTCTCTCCTCTAATCACCACTTCTTCGCTTCCTGCAATTACGTGACGATTTGTAACAATCAATCCTTTATCTTTTACAATAAATCCAGAACCAGAGCCTCCCGGTGTATGGATCTGAACGATAATATCTTTATAGCTGTCAATTACTGCTTCCATTTCTCTTTATTTTGACAAGTTAATTTTATCTAATTCCAATATCAATGAATCTATAAACAACGGAATTGAAGTATAATTCAATGTTCCGGTGTTAAATGCCAAGTGAGGAAAATCCTTTTTAGCATCTTTTACTATGTTGTTTATTTCATTTGAAATTTTACCACCATCTAATTGACCATTATTGTTCAATCTAACAGCAGACCCACATTTTTCATAGTAATCAGGATTCATAACCGCCATGGCAACATTCAATATCTTAGATACCGGGTAAACCATACCATAGTTAAAGAAAGCATATGACACCATATAGCTATAGATAGCTTCTACCATTTGAGGATAGTTATTATCTCTGTACCAACCAATTTTATCGCGTTCGTTGAACATCATATCCATTACAGATTTGTGGGTGGCAGGATTGGCCAAAGCAAACGTTGCTTTAACATCATAAATTCCTTCCATCACTTTCTCTTTTGGAGTATTGATAATATTGTCAAACTCATCAATAATAGAAACGTTTCTTTCTTGAGTAGTTTTATTGTCTTTAGCAAAAAACATTCTTTGAATACGCTCTAACGCATCAGTTAACTCACCTTGAGGCTGAATCAAATAATCAATTTTATAAGTTAGATTCAACAATAAAAAGGCAATACCACCCGACATAAAGTTAGGATCATGTTTCGCAATTTCTTCTTTTGTAGACTGAATCATTCCTACCAAATACTCATATTTAGCTTCCTTAATATCTGCAGGAAGTTCAATAATTGAATCAGTATCAAATTCTTCTAATGAAGAAAACTCTTGAGTTAACAAGTCATCTTGCTGATCTGCTTTTCTACACAATTCTTTTAAGGCATCATACAATTTACCTGGAGATGCATCTATTGCATGAGAACTAAACTTCATTACCACTACATCATCTTTCATGGCAAATTTTGAATAATTCAAGGCATAGTTAATAGACATTAACTTTCTCATTACCGGAATTGTATGATCAGGCATTTTTACGATTTGTGCTTCTGCATAAAATCTGTTAGCATCACCTTTTCCTCTTACAACTTTAGATCCCTGTGTGATTTCAAATTCTACAACGTCTCCATTTCTATTAATGGTCACATTGTCTACTTGGGGATCTCTCAAATAAATTAAGAATTGCTCAAAAGAATCTACATAATTTTTTTCCTTAAAGCGGTCGTTTGCATTTTTCCATGCATCTAGCTGTGTTTTGTTTTTGTTGATATCTGTATATCTCCCAAAACTCACTAAACCACCTGTTGAAGATTGAGTAGTAGTCGATTCAGAGGTAGCTTGAGCACCGCTATCGCCTCCGAACATTTTTTTAAATAATGACATATTGTTTACAATTTAGGGATAGACAAGATAGTAAATCCTGTCTATTAACAATATGATTTTTACGATAAAATTATGTTAAGTTTAAAAATTGATAATCAATAGATACCATTTTGATATCAAATTACCTTGAAAGTAAAACGTGTCCTACTAAATGAACAACTTCTCCATTCGTTTTAGCAAAGCTAAATTGCCAAATGTATATTCCTTGTAATGCTGGATTTCCTGTCCTCTGATCTATCCCATCCCAAACAGGGTCATTTTCCTGTACGTCATAAATGACTTTTTGATTCCTGTTATAAATTGTAAGATGAGCTCCCCAATAATCACAATTAATAATGGGCTTAAAAACTTCATTAAAAACATCACCATCAGGTGTAAATACATTAGGAACATAATATTGACATGAAATATCCTCCAAACAATCACTAACAAATACATTCACTTCCACCGTATCAGATGTACCAATTAATAAATATGATGTGAACTCATAAATGGTGTCTTTAAAAATTGCTGAATACGATAAAACAGAATCCGGTTTACTCGCTAAAACCCATTTGAAAGTGGTGTCACCTTCAGCTTTTAGGAAAAATGAAGAGCCAGAGCAAATATTATCTGTTCCAACATACGTCAACTGACACTTTGAAAATAAATGTATGCTACAAAAAAATAGGGTAATTAGAATACTTTTCATTTTGGGCTATTTGTTTCTAAAACAAACTCCCACAACAAAATGTTACATTTAATTGATTACGGCTTTACACGAAGTGTTTGACCAATTTGAAGAATATCAGTTTCCTTCATATTGTTCAACTGGCAAATCTTGCTGACTGTTGTGCCATACTTCAAAGCAATAGCGTAAAGTGAATCACCACTTCTCACCTTATGTGTTCTGGCATCTTTATCAACCTTATAGGTAGATGAACCTCCACCAACATCATGTCCTGATGAAGAACTGTGTCTTGAACTACCTGGAACAAATATTCCTGAATGAACTAACAGGTTATCATCAACATATTTTTCTTCAAAATTGAACAAGTGTTCAGGATTAATAGGATTATCATAAAATCTAACTTCAAAATGCAAATGATCTCCTGTTGATCTACCGGTATTTCCTCCAAGCGCAATAGGCTCTCCGGCTTTCACTTCTTGATTAGGAGCTACTAATAACTCTTCACAATGTGCATAATAAGTTTCTAAACCATTATAGTGTCTAATGATTACAAGATTACCAAATCCTTTTTCATGCATTTGAGCATAACGAATTTTACCATCAAATGCTGCAACAATCGTATCTCCTGTTTCTAAATCAATGTCAATTCCGTTGTGATTTCTCCCTTTTCTGTATCCAAATCTTGATGTAATTCTGCCATGAAAAGGAATTGCATAATTTTGATGCACTGTATCAATCGTACACAGCCAAACTGTATCCTTCATATTCTCAACCTCATTTGTAGTACAAGTAATAGTTACATCAGTATTCCAATAAGATTTAAATTGCATTGATGAGTCAGATTGAACAATTTCTTCAATTCCAGGACACAATACACCGTCAAAATCTCTGTCATGCTCATATTCCCAAGTTCTATTAGCATAGATAAACATCTTGCCTTCTGGCGTATCTAAAGTGTCAATTGGAATTCCTGGTTGTGCAAAGGCACCAAGATTTATTATCAAGGTAATAAACAATAATCCAGCGTTCTTCATCCCTCTAGTTTTTCAAGGTTCGGCACAAAAATATTCATTTTAATTCAATGTTAAACACAGGAACTTTTGATTTTCTAACAGTTAACAGTTATTAACACTCATTTTGATCTAAAAAATTAGTTAACATAATAATCATTTCAAAAAAGATGTCAATCAAGAAACTTAACGTATCTTTGCACCAAATTTTACGACCACATTTTAATCCTGTCGTGTTTAGTTGTGTGCCCATTTATTCGGGATAAGGATTGAGATGAGGAAAGGGAACACAAAATACATATGGAATTTAAAGAATTAGGATTGGGTGAAGAATTACTCGCCGCAATCAATGAACTAGGTTTTAAAGAACCTACTCCTATTCAGGAACAAGCAATACCACACTTATTAGAAGATCCTACAGATTTAATTGGATTAGCATCAACAGGAACTGGTAAAACAGCATCTTTTGGTTTACCGCTATTACATTATGTGGATCTGGAAATGAATCATACACAAGGACTGGTGATAGCACCAACTAGAGAATTGTGTATTCAAATCGCTAATGATCTGGAAATGTTTGGTAAAAGAATGAAGAAACTAAAAATAGTTTCTGTTTACGGAGGTACCGACATTAGAAAACAAATAAAAGAATTAGAAAGAGGAGCACAAATTATCGTAGCAACTCCAGGAAGATTAGTAGACTTGATCAACCGTAAAAAAGTTCGAATCAATGATATTGATACTGTAGTTTTAGATGAGGCTGATGAGATGTTGAACATGGGATTCAAAGAAGACATTGATACCATCTTAAAACAGACTCCTAAAGATAAGTGTGTATGGTTGTTTTCTGCAACTATGCCTGATGAAGTTGCCAGAATAGCCAGAACTTACATGGTGGAACCTTTTGAAATTACAGTAGGTTCAAAAAATGTTACAAACAAAAACATTGAACACCAAGCTTACACTGTAAAAGAAAGAGATAGATACTTTGCTTTAAAGAGATTGATTGATTTCAATCCAAATATTTACGGATTAATTTTCTGCAGAACGCGAAGAGAAACTGCTGAAGTTGCAGATAAATTAATGGCAGAAGGATATTCGGCAGAACCATTACACGGAGACTTATCTCAAGCACAAAGAGATAGAGTAATGGGAAAATTCCGTGATAAACATATTCAGATTTTAGTAGCAACTGATGTGGCGGCAAGAGGTATTGATGTGGATGATATTACACATGTGATTCACTATAAACTTCCTGAAGATGTTGAAAATTACACTCACCGTTCAGGAAGAACAGCTAGAGCTGGTAAAAAGGGAATTTCTATTGCATTGATCAATACTAAAGAAGGTAGAAAACTAAAGAGTATTGAAAAAATCATTCAAACCAATTTTGATATTAAAAAATTGCCTACGCCTGACGAAATTTGCGAAAAACAACTTTTCAAATTAGTTGAGAATGTTGAAAACGAAGTTGTAAACGATAAAGCAATTGATAAATATCTACCTGAAGTCATGAAAAAATTTGATGACTTAACAAGAGAAGAAATTGTAAGAAAATTTATCTCAGTTGAATTCAACAAGTTTTTGAATTACTATGCAAACTCTAAAAACCTTGATGCAGATTTTAATGAATCTAAAGGAAAAGGTAGAGACGGTAGAGATGGAAGAGAACGCAGAGACAATAGAATGGATGATGACAAAGAAAGATTCTTTGTTAATCTTGGAAGAAAAGATGGCCTTAATCAAGGAGCTTTAGTGAGATTAATTTGTGACAATACAGGATTGAAAAATAAATCAATTGGTCGCATTGATATCATGAATAACTTCTCATTTTTTGATGGAGATAAGGAACACAAAGAAACCTTTATAAAAAAACTTCAGGATGTGAACTTTGAAGGAAAATCAATGAATGTAGAAGTAACAAAAGACGGTGGAGGAAAAGGTGGAAATGGTAAAAAGAAAAGAAAACCATCTTCCAAAGAAAGAAACCGCAGAAGAAAATAAACAGCATTAGTATTTAGTATATAAAATGGAAATTAGAAACATTGCAATTATTGCACACGTTGACCACGGTAAAACCACATTGGTAGACCGTATGATTGAAGCCGGTAAAAACCCTATTAAAAGTTCTGGTGAATTGATTATGGATAGTAATCCACTTGAAAGAGAAAGAGGTATTACTATCACATCTAAAAACGTATCCGTTTTTTATAAAGACACCAAAATCAATATCATTGATACACCGGGTCACAGTGACTTTGGTGGAGAAGTTGAACGTGTACTTAATATGGCAGATGGCGTTTGTCTACTTGTAGACGCATTTGAAGGTCCTATGCCTCAAACAAGATTTGTTTTACAAAAAGCGTTAGAATTAGGTCTTAAACCATTATTGGTTATCAACAAAGTCGATAAAGAAAACTGTACGCCTGATGAAGTACATGAAAAAGTTTTTGATTTGATGTTTGAATTAGATGCTAATGAAGAGCAATTAGAATTTGAAACTGTATATGGTTCAGCTAAAAATGGATGGATGTCTACAGATTGGAATAAACCTACAAATTCAATTGACACTATTTTAGATACTATTTTGGATTATTTCCCACCTAGAAAATTTGACGAAGGAAATACACAAATGTTGATTACATCTTTGGATTACTCTTCATTCGTTGGTCGTATCGCAATTGGAAGATTGACTAGAGGTACGTTAAAACCTAATCAACCTGTGATTTTGGCTAAGAGAAACGGAGATTTGGAGAAATCAAGAATCAAAGAAGTTTTTGTTTTTGACGGATTAGAGAAAAGAAAAGTAGAAGAAATTCAGGTTGGAGATATTTGTGCCGTTACTGGTATTGAAGGTTTTGAAATTGGAGATACTATCTGTGATTTTGAAAATCCTGAGCCATTAGCTTCTATTAGTATTGATGAACCTACTATGAGTATGTTGTTCACTATTAATGACTCTCCATTCTTTGGAAAAGAAGGGAAATTTGTGACATCAAGACATATTCACGAAAGATTAGAAAAAGAACTAGAGAAAAACCTGGCTTTAAGAGTAGGTCAAACCGGTTCAGCTGACAAATGGAACGTTTTTGGAAGAGGTGTAATGCACTTGTCTGTATTATTAGAAACCATGCGTAGAGAAGGATATGAAGTTCAGGTTGGGCAACCACAAGTAATCATTAAAGAAATTGATGGTGTTAAATGTGAGCCTATTGAAGATTTGACTATCGACCTGCCGGAGGAATATTCTGGAACTGCAATTGATGCTGTTACCAAAAGAAAAGGTGAAATGGTAAGCATGGAACCTAAAGGTGAACGTATGATTTGTAAATTCATTATCCCTTCAAGAGGGTTAATTGGATTGAGAAGTTATATGTTAACACAAACAGCTGGTGAAGCTATCGTAACTCACAGATTCATAGAGTATCAACCATATAAAGGAGATATTCCTGGTAGAATGAACGGATCTTTGATCTCAATGGAGACAGGAACAAGTATTCCTTATTCTTTGCACAATTTGCAAGATCGTGGGAAATTTTTCGTTCAACCAAACGTCAATATATATGAAGGGCAAGTGATAGGTGAAAACTCTAAAGCAGGAGACCTTGTTGTGAACGTTACTAAAACAAAGAAATTGAGCAACATGCGTACTTCAGGAGCTGATGAAAAAATGAAAATCGCTCCTCCAAAAGAGTTTTCTCTAGAAGAAGCTTTAGAATATATTCAGGAAGATGAATATGTTGAATTGACTCCTGAATCTATTCGTTTGAGAAAAATTTTATTGAAAGAAACAGACCGCAAAAGAGCTGGAAAATAAGTCTTTATCAGGCTTTATTTTCTGGCCTGATTTTGGTGGGTTTAGTGTGTAAGTTGTTGATAACATTGTTAATAACATTGAAAAACAACTAGTGATTCGCAAAGGGTTCCTTTTATTTTTGTTAGGAGCCCATAGCGAATGGGACATTAATTAAATTGAGGTTCTATGTTTGATGATGATGAAGAAGAAGACGGTTTCGATTCCCAATTCTACAGCGAATTAGAACGGTTCGAAAAAATGCTTGAAGATAAAGAAGCTTATTATTTTGATTCTGAAATTCTTGAGCAAATAATCGATCATTTTATTATAAAAAATCAGTTAAAGAAAGGATTGACAGCAATTGAATTTGCTCAGGATCAACATCCTAACAACAATACTTTTGAACTTAGAAAAGCACAAATATTTTCTACAACCGGTAAGTTGAAGGAGAGTTTACTGATTTTACAACAATTAGAAAAAAACGAACCTTTCAATACTGAGGTATACGTTACCAAGGCAAGTGTTTTTAGTCAACTTAGAGATCATGAAAATGCTATCAAGTATTTTGAAAAAGCAATAGATATTGCCTCTGATCAAGAAGAAGACTGGGAAGTTGAAGATATTAGATTTGATTTGGCATTGGAATATGAAAGTATTCACGATTATAATAATGCCATAAAAGAGCTTAAAAAATTACTACAAGCTTCTCCCGAAAATGAATCCGCAATTTATGAAATAGCTTATTGCTATGAGAGAATTGGTGATTTTGATAAGTGTATCGAATATTATCAAATGTATATTGATAACAATCCTTATTCATTTACTGCCTGGTACAACTTAGGTAACATCTATTTTCTTAAAAACAATGTCGAAAAAGCTCTTTGGGCTTATGACTACTCTACAATCATTAATGAAGAATTTTCATCTGCTTATTTTAATATGGGGAATACCTATATGCAAATTGGTGAGTATCAAAAAGCACTTACTGCTTATGCAAAATGTATAGATATAGATGGTGATGATGCTTTGACACTTAGCTATCTTGCAGAAGCTTATGAACGTCTGGAAAGATATGACGAGGCTTTGGAATACTATGAAAAGTCAAAATCTATCAATGATGAATTGGCTGAACCATGGTTAGGAATTGGTATTATCAAAGAACTTCAAGGCTTTACAACTGAAGCCATACAATATCTTCAACGTGCAGCAGAATTACAACCCGAGAATGCTAATTACAGATTAGTGTTGGCTGAAGCACTTTATAAAGCTGAAAGATTTATTGAAGCAGAAAACGAATTGGAAACAGCTCTTCAATCAGATCCTAAATATGCAGAAGCAATCATTTTATTGGCGAGAATTAAAGCTGAGTTTAGCATTGAAGATGCAGTAGATTATATCGCTTCACTTGAGCACTTAAGTGATCTAGATTCCAGTGTAAGAATTTTCTTTTCTGTTCTACTTTGGCAAAATGGTCAAAAAACAGAATCACTTTTAGTTTTCAAGAAGGAGTATTTGATTGATGCTAATTCAGCAAAAACACTATTTTTGCACTTTCCTGAAGCACAGGAAATACCTGAATTTCTTCAAATACTTGATCTGAATAATGACTAAAAATTTTCACCTTACCCACATCCCTAATAGACCGGAACAACCAAGAGAATCTGGTGTTACAATGGTAATGGATAAAGGCTTAAGCCTTTCAGAGGTTGAGAGCATGCTTGAAGCAAGCGGAGATTATTTTGATATCGCCAAATTTGGTTTTGGTACCGCCTACGTTGCCAAAAATTTGGAAGAAAAAATCAAATTGTACAAAAGCGCAGGAATTCGACCTTATTTTGGAGGTACTTTGTTTGAGCTTTTTATTGCTAGAAACAAATTCACAGATTTTAGAAAATTACTCGATAAGTATGATCTGGATCTTTGTGAAGTATCTGATGGTTCAATAATTATTCCTCACGATAAAAAATTAGAATACATCAGCAAGCTGTCAAAAGACAGAACTGTAATGTCTGAGGTAGGATCAAAAGATGCCGGAATCATTATTTCTCCAAACAAATGGATTAAAATGATGAGCTCTGAATTGGAAGCCGGCTCATGGAAGGTTATTGCTGAAGGAAGAGAAAGTGGTACCGTTGGAGTGTTTCGTCCTAATGGAACTGCACATACTTATCTTATCAATAAAATTATTGCAAAAATTGACCCTTCTAGTATTCTTTGGGAAGCACCTAAAAAAACACAACAAGTTTGGTTTATTAGATTATTTGGCGCTAATGTAAACCTTGGAAACATTGCACCAAATGAGGTTATACCTTTAGAATGCTTAAGATTAGGATTAAGAGGTGATACATTCTTTGAATTTTTACCTGAAAAAATTGGTCAGACACTGAAACAACAACAAGACGACTCAGAAGAAGAATAGCATGAGTAAAGACAAAAAGAGATTCTTCGGTCTTGTCGCTAGAGGACTAGGAATGGGTGCTGCTGATGTAGTTCCGGGTGTTTCTGGGGGAACCATTGCATTTATCACAGGGATATACGAAGAGCTACTTGAAACCATAAGTGGCATTAAATTTTCGCTTCTTAAAACTTGGAAAAAAGAAGGCTTTAAAGCCATGTGGAAAGAATTGAACGGTAATTTCCTTCTAGCCATTTTTCTAGGTATTGGAATTAGTATCGTTTCATTTGCCAAGTTGCTTAAATACCTTTTGGAACATCATGAAATTTTATTGTGGTCGTTCTTTTTTGGATTGATTATATCTTCCATTTGGTTGGTAGGAAAAACGGTTAAAAAATGGTCAGCTATCAATATTTCAGGATTATTGATGGGAGCTATTGTGGCTTATGTTATCACAGTGGTTTCACCTTCGTCAGGCACTTCTAACCTATTCTATATCTTTTTATGCGGAACATTAGCTATAAGTGCAATGATATTACCGGGAATTTCAGGTAGTTTTATATTGTTGCTATTAGGAGTTTACACGACAATTCTTGGTGCAGTTAGCGGAATCATTGATTCGTTAAAGGACAAAAATTGGGAAATGCTTTTTGACCAGGGAACAATAATTGCCGTTTTTGGAGTAGGATGTGTATTTGGCTTATTAGCTTTTTCAAGGCTTTTGAATTATCTATTTAAAAGAAATAAAGATTTAATAATTGCCATATTAACAGGTTTTTTGGTGGGATCTTTAAATAAAATATGGCCCTGGAAAGAAACCACTGAATGGGGAATCAACAGTCATGGAGAAAAAATCCCATTAGTTCAAAAGAACATTAGTCCACAAACATATGCTGATATCACAGGTACTGATCATCAAGCTTTATTCGCTATTCTATTGGCAATCACTAGTTTACTACTTGTGATAGGGTTAGAATTTTTCTCAAAACGTAATAATAAAATAACAGAAAATTAATTTTTTAACAACTAGAACGTTGAATGTTGTTTTATTCCGGGAGAAAATGTCGTACTTTGCGGTCAAATAATTAAATCACTCAGTTTTGCCTTTTAAAATTCTGACAATCACCATTTTCGCTTCACTGTTTTTTACTTCTTATGGTCAAGATAGTCCAAACTATTATGCTCAATTTAAAGTATTGACAATTACCCAAAAAGAAGAAGCGCTGAAGATCGATAAAAAAATAGCTACAAAAAAAGGCATAATCTCAACACATACAGATCATTTGACTAGTACTTTTTTCTGCACCATGACTGGAGATGTAGATTATGATATGGATGATTTTACCAGCTGGTTTAGCAAATTAGGATATGAAATCACCTGTTTTAACAAAGGAATTCAAGGGGATGACAGAATGATTTCACCTCATGAATTGAAAAAGTGTGAAAAATCTAACATTGCTCAGTAGCAGTGTTATAAATACCTGTTATATGCAAGAAAATAAAAAGATGAAGCAACCACAGGGGATTAAAATCGTTTAGCTATTGAACCTACGGGTTTGCCTTAAACTAAATAAAAAGATTACTACAATTAAACTAAAAAAAATGAATTTGAAATTAGCTTCTTTGTGCTGCGTGCTGCTTTTCGGGTTAAACCAGACGTTTGCTCAAGATACTGTGTGGTTTAACTACACAGGTGCAGTTCAAACTTACGACATTCCGCCTTGTGCATCTCAAGTATATGTTGAGATGGCAGGAGGTTCTGGAGGTGCTCAGGGTCCTCAGTTCAATCAGGGAGACGGAGCAGTCATTACCGGGGTTCTAACAGTTCCTCCTGGATCTACAATTGAGATTTGGGTTGGAGGTGCTGGAGGATGCGGAAACGGATCCGGCGGATTTAACGGTGGTGGAAATGGCGTAAATAACTCTTACACTTATGATGCCTGTGGTGGTGGTGGAGCCTCTGATATTAGAGTAGGTCCATACACAATGGGAGACAGAATCGCAGTAGCTGCCGGTGGTGGTGGTGAAGGCGGTGGTGGTGGAGGTATGGAGCCTTCAGGTGGTGACGGAGGATGCGCTACAGGATCACAATCGACAATGTTCTCTTGGGGAGACCCAGGTTTTGGAGGAACTCAAACTGCAGGTGGTGCCGGTGGTGCTGCTTGGGGTTCAGGAAATGGCGGTCAAGCCGGATCACTTGGACAAGGTGGTAACGGTGCAGTTGACCCATGCTACAATATCGGTCCCGGTGGTGGGGGCGGTGGAGGCTACTACGGTGGTGGTGGCGGTGGTTCTGACTGCTGGGCTGGTGGTCACCTCGGTGGAGGTGGTGGAGGAGGAGGATCCTCTCTAGTTCCGCTTGGTGGTGGATGTAATGCCGGTGCAAACAATGGTGATGGTTATGTAATGTTAGTAATTGACGGATGTACTGAGCCAACCATTTGTGCAGGTGATACTACTGTTATCGATATGACAGATGCCATTCCAGCGAACGTTACTGGATATTCATGGTCACCAGCTGCTGGTGTTGCCAATCCTAACGGAGGACCAATTATGGATGTTTTCCCTTCAGATTCTGTAGTTTATACAGTAACCGTTACTACAACTACTGGTTCGTTTGACTTAACTTACCCTGTACATGTTGTGCAACCTGTAACACCTGATGCCGGATTAGATGATTCACTTTGTCATTCTACTACTTCAGGAGTTGCTTTAAATGCTACATTATACAATGATGGTGCAATGTACTGGACAATGGGGTCTGCTTCTACTTTTAGTGGTGGAAATGGAACAGCTATTTTCCAACCTTCTACTTCACCTAGTACAACTGCTTTAGTTAACTTACCTGGTTACTACGGATTCGTAATTCATGAAGAAGATACCAACGGAGTTTGTCCTGAAGGAACAGATACTGTTATGGTTTATTATTCAACTGAATCACACACTACAACATTTACAGATCCAATTTGTTTTGGAGCTTCTGATGGAACTATTACTGTTACATCTGACAATACTGCAGCATCAGGAAATTTAGGTGCTTCAATATTTACAGTTGATAATGGTTCAGGACCAATCACTCAAAATAACGGAAACTTCACAGGATTACCTTCTGGTACTTATGATGTATATACTGAAGATTATTTAGGATGTTCATTCTCATCTCAGGTAACTTTAACCGACCCACCTCCTATTGTGATGAGTTTGGTTTCTTCAGATACTACAATATGTATCAATGGTACTGCAACCTTAGTAGCTTCAGCTTCAGGTGCACCTGCGGGAAGTGGATACATGTACTACTGGACAGCTTCAACGGCTAATACTAATAGTGTAAGTATTACACCAAACCCTCCAGGAGTTAACTTTAGCTCGGATGTATATGCTATCTCAGATGAAGGTTGTTATTCAGATACTTTGACATTGAATGTTGATCATTATGAAGCTATTTTAGCTCAGATTACTGAAAACGATTCAGTATGCCCTGGATATGATTCACAACACAATGCATTTAACATTATTGGTGGATACTTAAACGGATTACCTGATTATACTTATTCATGGACAGCAAATGGTTCTCCAATGGCTAATATTTCAGATAATATTGATGAGAATCCTACTACTAACACTGAATATTGTGTTACTATCAATGATGGTTGTGAAACTGATCCAATTACTTTGTGTACTTGGACAATTATGAGAGAAGTACCTCAACCAATCTTTACAACTGATGAAACAGAAGGATGTAATCCGTCTACTTTCATGTTCTGGGATTTAACTGATGTTGCTCAACCTGGAATTACAGATTCAATTCACTGGTTTATTAATGGTGTACATTATAACTGGGACAATACAATGGTAGATGATACCTTATCAATTGAATTCAATCAGGTTGGAACTTATGACGTATATATGGAAGTTTATTCTCAATATGGATGTCACAATGACACAACTATCTATGAGTACATAACTATCCATGATGTTCCGGTTCCATTGTTCTATATCAATCCTAACCCTACAAACATGTTTAATACCGGAGTTGATATGAATAACGTAACAGCTGGTGCTAATAATACTTACCAATGGTATTTCCCAGGATCTGTTACACCTGGAACTTCAACTGTTGAGAATCCAAGTGCATTATATCCTGAGGGAGTTGTTGCTGAGTATCCGGTTCATTTAGTTGTAACTAACGAATGGGGATGTGTTGACTCA
The DNA here is from genome assembly GCF_019740355.2 of Paracrocinitomix mangrovi. Lineage (GTDB taxonomy): Bacteria > Bacteroidota > Bacteroidia > Flavobacteriales_D > Crocinitomicaceae > Paracrocinitomix > Paracrocinitomix mangrovi. The sequence continues at coordinate 1,373,179 of NZ_CP091819.1, forward strand.
ACTACTGCCTTGTTAGATGTTGTATCAGATGTATTATTATATGCTCCAAATATCTTCACTCCTGATGGTGATGATTACAATGAAAGTTGGAGAGTTTATATTGATGGAATTGACATTTATGACTTCCACTTAACTATGTTCAACCGTTGGGGAGAACCGGTTTGGGAATCTTATAACCAAATCGCTTCATGGAACGGAAGCTACGGTGGAGGAGCTTTAGTGCCTGACGGAACTTATGTATGGGTGATTGAGTGTAGAGAAATCAACACCGATAAGAAATACGAATTCCGTGGACACGTAACTGTTTTGAAATAACAATTATCTAATTCATAAAAAAAGCCTTCTGGAAATTCCAGAAGGCTTTTTTGTTTTAGTATTCTTCTGCTAATGTATTTTCTACCATTTGTTCTAAATCCGCCAATTGGATTTCAATAAAATCCCTCTTCTTAATAATGTATCGATTCCAAAATGATTTAAACTTTACATCACTTAGCTTATCAGCAAAATAATAATAGTGACCTTTCTTTTCAACAATTGCAATAACAAGATCGCTAGTTGTTGATCCACATGGATAATATTTGCTTTTATTAGATTTAATTAAATCACCACGTCGTACAATGTTGGGATCTTTTGTAACAAGATATCCCTTACTGTAGTCAAATCCTTTTGTTTTTACAACCAAGCCCTCATCAGCAAATAAGCTTTTTAACATGTTTTTTGTATTAGCTATCATTTCTGCTGCAGGTGATAAAACAGGAGCGTCTAAATTAACGCTTGGCATACTCCTGGTTTTAAATTCATAATAACCCTCATTCTCATTAAATGTTAATGGTGTATCAGATTCAACCCATGTAGTATCTCCATTAATCACTTTTATATCATACAACTTAAAACTTGTATCTAAATCATTTGCAGGAATTCTAACTGTAATTTCTTTATCCAAATCAACAGATTGACCTTGAACAAATGCATTGGCAAATAGCATTCCTCCTGATCGCAAGCAAGAACCTCCATCAGTTATAGTAGCCAAATTCATACTGATCATTGATGAAAGTGAATATGATTCCTGAATCCTAAAATTCACCTCACTGTTTTCAAATTCTTTAAAAGAATTTGGAGGAATTATCAATTGAGTTCCTTCTTTGCCATATATTATTAGATCTTCCTCCTTTTCTTCTTCAATAATTTCCTTTTCAATAACAGGATCCTTAAAATAAATGATCATATCAACTCTCCTATTTTTTGCCTGTCCAAAACTGTTTGAATTTGAAAATGCGGGCTTTTCTTCACCGTCATTTACCACAGTTTTTATTTTATCTTCTACACCAACTGTTGACAACAATTCTATTACCGTTCCCAATCTGTTTTTTGCAAGTGTTTTATTGTAACTATTTCCAGCATGATGATCTGTATGTCCGGTGAGTTGAATTTTAACTACCTCTTTTCCATTTAGCTGATTTTGAATCCTACTTATAAATTCATTTTTAGAAATTTCATTCACTTCATACTTGTCAAGATCAAAAAATATAGTGTCACAATAAGTGCTTTGCCCATTTGAGATAAAATGTGTCATTATAATAACCACGAATATTGTTAGCTGCTTCATAATTTTAATTTTTGATGTTTTTTCTTTGCAATCCCAACAATTGAAGAATCAATTGTATCCGGCATAGTTTTTATGTTGGATTTTTAAAATGGTAACCAAAAGCTTAAAAAGTATCTCTATTTTTACCACCTATGAAGAACAAACTGAAAGCAATATTTTTTAAGCTTCGCTTTAACTTAAGTGCATCCAATAATTTTTTGTTTATGATGTACTACAAGTATTTTTATAAGCCGAAAGATGGAAGCATTGAATTGCTATTAAGTGATTTTTCAAAAAAAATAGGAACCTCTTTTAATGTCATCCAGATTGGTGCAAATGATGGGATTACTCATGATCCAATTCATAAGTTTATTAAAAGAGATAAATGGAATGGTGTTTTACTGGAACCTCAACGCTATGTATATGAGGAATTTTTGAGTAAAATTTATAAGAAACATTCCAACATTCATACTTTAAATGCTGCTTTAGGTGAAAAGGATGGCAAAGCTAAAATCTATAAAATTGGTTTCACAAATGCCAGATGGGCAACCGGATTGACTACATTCGACAAAGCAACTCTTGAAAAAGCTTTTACAAATGGTCATGTTCAAAGAAAATGCAGTAAAGAAGGCACTCAAATCCCAGAGGATAAATCTTTGCATATAATTGAGGAAGAAGTTGAAATTATAAGTGCTGCAAGTATTATTAGTAGATACCATTTTGAACATATTCACTTATTAATGATAGATACAGAAGGATTTGACTACGAGGTAATCAAAATGTTTAATATCTCTAAAAACAAACCTGATTTGGTAATTTATGAAAAGAGTCACTTAAGTGAAGAAGATCAAGTGGCTTGTATTCAACTTTTAAAAGATAACGGCTATAAAGTGTTTTCACAAGATGCAAATACGGTGGCATTGCAAGCATCAATTGAAGGATTTGAGACTTTTTTTAACTAATTATCAGAAGGATCAAAGTTTTCGTCTATCTTGTATTGTTGCGAAATCTCTCCTGTCAGCCTCAACAAGTCATAATGCGTTTGAAGTAAATCATACAAGCGGTCATAATAGTTAAGAACAGCTTGCTCATAGCTTAATTTAATCGCATTTAAATTAAACACGTTTATTAATCCCAGATTGTACTTTTCTTTACCTAGATTCCAAAGTTTAGATGCATTCTTTAATCTTTCAACTGCCAAATTTTTAACTTTTAATCTCGTATTGTACAGCTCAAAATTTGAACGAAGTTGATGAGATAAATTTAATTTCATCTGTTCAATTTCAATTCCTGCCAATTCTTGTTGCAACTCAGCAATTTGAACATTTCTTTTTCTGTTCATCCCTTGAAACAAGTCATATCGCAAATTCACCGTTGCATTGTGCGACCAAGAATTAGTATTAGCACTAAAGCCTTGATCTCCATACAATCTAAAATATCCAACCGCAGGAGTAGTTGAAAGATTCAAAGTAATAACAGGATAGTAAGCACTTTTTTTAGCACTTACCTCAAGCTCTTTAAGTTCGTAATTAATGAATTGATTCTTTAAACTAACATTATCAGACATCATTCTAGTTTGCAGTTCTTCATAAGTGATAACAGGAACTGAAAAATTCAATGAATCTGTCAAATTATATTTAACACCTACATCTTCAGCCATTATCATATTCATATTGCGCATAGCATTATTATACGACAATTCTTGAAGTAGTAAATTAGTAGAATCAGTATAAATTTGATTTTCAAACTCTAACATATCCAAACTTGTACTGATCCCCATCTCACTCTTTATTTCAAAATAATCACGTTCCTTTCTTGCATAATCTAATACTTCTGTTAATACATCCATCTTTCTTTGCTGAACCACCGCACTATAATAAGCCAGTATGACATCATGTATTGTTGATTCAATAACGATAATCGCATTTCCTCTAGTTTGGGCCTGCAATGTTTCAAACCGTTCTTTATTGATCTTAATAGCAAAACCACTAAACACTGTCCACTGCATTTGTAATGAAGCCTGAAGATTATCATTTAATAATACACCCGGAAAAAAAGTTGCCGGATTGTTGGTATTATCCTGTAAAGCCGTATTATTTGTAACATTAAGTGAAAAAGTAGGAATCAATCCAGCTTGTCCCCATGAATTTTGAAGTTTTGCAGCTTGATAATTCCCCGCAATTAATTGGATATCAAAATTCTTTTCAAGGGCTTTTTTTATGGCACCCATTACCGTCAAGTCTTCTTGAGCATAAAGACTTCCTGTCATGAATAATATTATTAAAAGCAGGTACTTTTTCATTACTCTTGTTCTTTTTCAGCTTGATGTTTCTTGTTTAGCAGGACAGGCTCCAATTCTCTTCCCGGACCGATATTCTTGTTTCCCCAAATAAGTTTAATAATATGATTGAAAACCATCTTTGGAAAAAACACCAGAATCGGCATTAAAAACAAGGCAATTAAATACAAAAATTGTGTTGCCACTAATAACAATATTCTAGGTATAGATTTCGCAACACCTGATGCTTCTTCCAAACGTGTTTGATCATTTTTAAATACTTCTTTGTCATTCAACACAAAGTTCCAAACTCTTCTCATATCATTGTGCACCATTATCACAGTTGGAAAGAAGAATAAAATAAAGAATGTACCGAAAATCAAACCAAATGCAATACTAACTGCCATTGGTATCAAGAACTGTGCTTGAAAAGAAGTTTCTGTAATAAGCGGAAGTAATCCAGCCACTGTAGTTACAGAAGTAAGTAAAATTGGTCTAAATCTGGATTTTGCAGCATCAACTACTGCTTCTCTCACTCCCATTCCTTCAAGAATATTCCTGTTATAAGTATCTAAGAAAACTATTGAGTCATTTATCAAGATTCCGATTAAGGCGATCATTCCGAATGCACTTAAAATAGATACCGGCATCCCAACAATTGAATGGCCCAAAATTCCTCCAGCAACACCGGCAGGAACGACAATCAGGATTAATAAAGCCTGCCAAACAGATGAAAAGTTCAATGACATTATCAATATCATTACAATGAACAATATTGCCACATTTATTTTCATTGAAGTCAAAGCTTTTTCACTTCTCTCCCCCTGTCCTCTTTGAATCACATCTACACCTGGAAACTCCTGATTAATTTTAGGCACAACTTCTTTCACAATCTTACCATTAACCTCCCCTACTTTAGTTGGATCGTCTACACTCGCGTCTACAACAATTTCTCTTCTTCCATCTCTCCTTTTTAAACTTACAGGTCCTCTTTCAATATGGTAAGTTGCCAGTTCGGTCAGCAATATCTGCTTGCCATCTGCAGACTTAATACGGATATTCTTCAGGTCTTGCTGATTCTCTCTGTCTTCTTCAGCATATCGCACCCACACCTTTACTTCATCCGTACCAATAATAACTCTTTGAGCTTCTTGACCAAACACACCTTGCCTAACTTGTTTTGTCACCTCAAAAATTCCCATTCCGTAAAAATCGGCTTCAGGCTTCATTTCCAAATTAATTTCCTTTCTTCCCAAAGGTTCATTATCCTTAAGGTTACTTACTAAAGGTAATTCAGCTAAATATTCCTTAAATCGATCTTTGGCAGCTCTAATTTGTACATCATCATTTCCTGTAAACGAATACTCAATTGGTTTTCCGAAGTTATTGAAGCCATTTCCAATAAAAAAGTTGGTCGCAATCTGCGTATTTTCAATTTCATGGACCTTTACCTTTATTCTTTCAATCAATGAATCTACCGGAGTCTTTTTTCCTTCTCCTTCAATGGTCATATTAAAAGTTCCAGTATGAAAACCGGATTCACCAATATTTCTGGCACTTCCAAGTATGATTGAATAATCTGATAAAAGTGTATCACCTGTTGCCTGAGCTAATTCCATATTAGCTTCGTTCACCTTGTTTTCCGCTTCCAATAACCAGGTCTTTGTAATCTCTTTACCTGTACCTTGCTCAAAAGAAATTTCCATTGAAATTCTATCCGGCTTTATTTCCGGGAAGAAAGTGTAATTAATCATTCCCTTCACACTGAAAATGATAACGAAAATGGTAAACACTAATGGCAACAATACATAAAGTCTGTACCTACCCAATACAAAATCGAGCACGTCCATAAAAACTTTATCCTTCACATAATTAATCGCCGCAGTTATTTTGTCACGAATTTTAAATCTCAATGTACCCGGAGTAGTTTTGGATAATACTGACTTACTTGCCAAGTGAACAGGCAAGACAACAAATGCTTCAATTAAAGAAAATGATAGTGCCAATATTACTACAATTGGCATCTCACGCATCATTTCCATTCTATCTACAAATAGTAAAATTGAAAAGGCAGCAATCGTTGTTAAAACAGAGGTAAATACAGAAGGAATCACCTCCATTGTACCGTCCAACGCAGCTTTAAATGGCCCTTTTCCTCTTTCAAAATGTGAGTAAATATTCTCCGCAATTACAATTCCATCATCCACCAAGATCCCCACAACCAATATCATCCCAAAGAGTGAAATCATATTAATTGTAAGACCTAATGCACTGGCAATTATAAACATTCCCAAAAACGAAAAAGGAATTCCAAAAGCCACCCACATTGACAGTTTTGTTGAAAGGAATAGTCCCAGCACAATAAGCACCAAAACTAAACCTACAACTCCATTACTTGTCAATAAGTTAATTCTATCCTGAAGACTTGCATTGTACTCATATTGCATATACAACTCTGCCTTGTCATTGTTTTTGTTGTAATCTTCAATGTATTCCTTAAGAAACTCTGTTATGGCTCCCAAATCTTGATCTGGTGTCTTTTTTACATCAACTGATATTGCAGGGGTTCCTTGTGAAAATACCTCAACTGAATTTTCAGAAAAAGCTAATCTAGCATCTGCCACATCTCCAATAGTTATTTTATTTCCTTCTGGACTTGTGCGCAATACAATTTTCTCAATTTCTCTAGGGTCGGTTGTGCGTTCACGTGAACGGATTACTAATTCTTCTTCATTATTTCTTAATATACCACCTGTTAAATCTTGATTGTTCTTCTGAATAGCTAATGAAATCTCATCTATTAAGATTCCGTATTTCAAAAGGTCATTTTCTCTAACATCTATTACCAACTCTAATTCAGGGAATCCATTTAATTCTATAATTGAAATAAGACCACTGGCATAAAGATCATTTTCAATTTTATCCGCTTCCTTTTTTAGAATCATCAAATCGTCATTACCCTTTAAGCTCAGGGTTGCGACTAATTCTGACATTGGATTAGATTTCAGCTTTTGAATAACCGGTTTTTCTGCACCATCAGGAAAAGAGTTAATGCTATTTACGGCATTCTCTACATCCTTGTACATTTCATCCATGTCAGCATTTTCCAATCCTTTGATGGTAATTGATGCAAGATTTTCTGATGAAGTAGAACTCATGTAATCTACACCATCTATTCCTCGCAACGCTTGCTCAATTTTGATAGTAACACCGTCCTCCATCTCTTGAGGAGAAGCTCCGGGATATACTACATTGACCAAAATTGTACGCGGATCCAGCTCAGGAAAAAATGACTTGTTCATTTTAATCAAGCTGTAGGCACCAAACATCAATGTTACAATGATTAACGCATTGGCCCAAATATGATTCTTTATGAAAAACTGAACAATATTCCTCATTGCTTACTTTATCAATACACCATATTTTGTGGTGCTATTGTAATTTCTTACTTCTTGCGTAATAACAATCTCATTGTTATCCACCCCATTGATGAACAGACCTTTATTGTTTTCGTTTAACACACTAACTGTCCTCGTACTTAAGGTAGAATCTGATTTATTGTAAATCATTACCTCATTTTCTTTTACAGCAGATAAAGGGACTCTGAATCCTTTAAATACTCCAGTTTCATTGATAGCTACTTTTAAATACTCACCTTCAATGAATTTATAACCATCTAATGGTTTTGGTTTTATATACGCTTCAACCGATTGTGTACTCTTATTGATTACTTCAGAGATTCTGCTCACTTTTCCTTTACCTTTCAGTTCTCCGCTAGTTGTAAAGATGTCACACTCTGTTCCTATTTCAATATTATCAACACTTGAAGCAGGAATTGAAACCGCTATTTCAAAATTTTCTGTTTGTGCCAAGGTTAAAACTTTTGTTCCGGGATTGATAACTGTATAATCAGATACAAAAACAGCTGTTACCACGCCTGAAAATGGTGCATAAACATGAAATTTTGCTAATTGCTCTTCTAAGGCTTTTATGGCAAAATATTCAGTAAGTACATTTCTTGTTGAAAGGAATATTTTTTCCTTTTTCGTTTTCCAGGCAGGTAAAGTTGGTAGACGCTCATTAAGTTTGATGTCACCTATGTAGTCATTCCATTTATCAAATTCAGAAGGAAAATCAATTTTGATATCCGGTAGTAGTTGAGCAATGATATTTATAAACCCGCTTTTTCTTGCTCTTAAATTATACTGAGCTTCGGTATCGTTAATACTAAATATCAATTCTCCTTTTTTGAACTTAACTCCTTCTTTGAGTTCCTTTCTTCCCTTCGATAGTTTTCCTTGAACTTCACTTGAAATATCCACAGAGTTGAAAGCAGATATGGTTCCATACCCTTCAACATTAAATTGTTCTTCAGTGATCTTTACTTCAGAGGCTTTTAAAATTGGAACTACTGTCTCTATTTCAACCTCTTCTACTTCATCTTTAGAAAAATCAAGACTTGAAAAAATCAAAATGTTGATTCCTACAAAAATGGCAATGATAACGACGTGTCTAACTTTCATATCATGAAATTGATGCGACGCTAAATTACAGATAAGCAATATAGAATTCACAAAACTCTGAATTATTTCAATGAAGCCTACAACTACTTTATTCAAAGCTGTGTAATCTTCAATGAATCTATACTAAACATAATTTGCGATAATCGCAAATAATTATTTAGTCAAGCGAAATTCAATTCTAATATGGTGTATATCGCATCTAAATTTGTAATCATAAAACGAAAACGAAATGTTATGAAAACAAAAGTGATTTTTCTAAATGTGTTAATGTTTATCCTTTCAAACATTAGTGGCTATAGCCAAACTATCGCAGTAGCTCCTTTAAGCACGCACGGAATAAATTTAACACCAGAAATAGCCGCAAAGCTGACACGCATTGAATTAGTGAAACTAGAAAAGTACAATGTTTTAGACGCTTATGATATGGAAGCAGCATTAGAAGGCAAAGGGAACTTTAACGATTGTTACGGTAGAACTTGTCTAACTGATATGGGAAAAGCATTAGAAGTAGAACAAATAATATCAGGTTCTATTGACAAGTTTGGACCAAAAATTATCATCTCTTTAAAGATGATCAATGTGAATACCGGTGAATTATCAAACACAAAAACTATGGAATTTGATGATCAACCTGCTGAAATTTCAAGAATGATGCAAATCACTCTACAAGAAATGCTAAGCTTACCAGTAGACGCAGAAGATAAAAAGAGATTGGCTTTTAATAATGAACTCATTACTTCAAATAATGTAGGTAAGATAAATAACTCGGGACCTAGATTCGGAATTTCATATGTAGCCACTGGAGAGCTAAACAGTTTTTTTATGAGAGATAAAAGGCTTGGAGGTTTAGAATCAGTTCCGGTAATGAGTAATCTTGGTTATCAATTTGAAATGCAATATGTGGGAACAGAAAACTTCTCTGCATTATTTGAAATCATCCCAAATATAGGTGGATTAGAGCAAGGGAATTTCATACCTACTTTAAGTCTATTAAATGGATTCAGATTTGGAAAATCAGGTTGGGAATTTGCATTTGGACCAAGTTTTGGGGCAAGAAAAATGCTTAGCGGAATACAAACTGACAATGGTTTTGTAGACAAAAACACCTACCTAAATAATGATTACAACAATTGGTTGAATGACCCAAACAACTTTGATGAGTGGGGATATCCTATCAACCCATATGTACAACCAAATGAAAGCTGGACCAAACAGTTAGACACAAGAGGAAATCTTGAATTTAATACCAACTGGTTAATGGCATTTGGAAGAACTTTCAGAGCAGGAGCCTTAAACATTCCGGTAAATATCTACTATTCAGGAAATAAATATGGTGGAGTAATTGGAACCAGTGTGGGCTTCAACATTATAAAAAGTAAAGAGCCAATTAATACCAGATATAGATAATTCTAAAACGAAATAATAAAAACATTGAATATGAAAACGTTAATTAAAAATATGCTAATTGTGGCAATGTTAATTATTGCCCAATCATCAATAGCACAAACAGCCTTGGTTGGTCCTATCAACACTTTTAATGTAAATGCACATCCAACAACTGCATCCAAATTAGTTCGCATGGAATTGGTACAAAGAGAAAAATTCAATGTACTGGATGAATATGACATGTACGAAGTACAAAATCCGGAACAGTATGACAGTTGTTATTCAAAACTATGTCTTGTTGAATACGGAAAAGTATTGAATGCAGACCTGGTAATATCGGGATCAATAGATAAGATTGGGCGCAAAATCATCATTACTCTTAAAATGATTGATGTAAACTCGGAAGAAGTGAAGAAAACTGTAAGCAGAGAATTTACAGATCAACAACAAGAGTTGCAAAGGATGATTGGAATTGTAGTTGACCAATTATTGGGAATTGATTCAGATCCTGAACTTGTAAAAAGGCTTGAATTTAAAAATGAAGTGATTACCTCAACCAACGTAGGAAGAGTGAATAATTCGGGACCTAGAATGGGAGTTGGCTTTACCCACGGCAATATTGCTGAGTTCATGACAAGAGGTGAAGATCAAGGAGGTTTAGACATGGTTCCGGTAATGAGTAATTTGGGATATCAATTTGAAGCACAGTATGTTGGAACAGAAAACTTTTCTGCTCTATTTGAGATTATTCCAAGCTTTAATGGATTAGAACAGGGTAAGTTTATGCCAAATCTTGCTTTACTGAACGGATTCAGATTTGGGCAACAAGGATGGGAATTTGCTTTTGGACCTAGTTTTGGCTTGAAGAAAATTTCTTGGGGATTTTTTGATACCCAAGGAATTTACGGTGAAGCTGGCAAATATTGGAGACAAGGTGATTTACATCCTGCAGGATTTGATGGATCGACATCTGCAATAGAAGAAAACGGATATTTTGTTGAAGAACATCTTGATGATAGAGGTGCAATAAAATTTAGCACAAGATGGGTCATGGCTTTTGGTAGAACATTTAGGTCTGGGGCTTTGAATATCCCAGTAAACTTATTTTATTCCTCAAATCGTGGAGGAGGAATGGCAGGATTTAGTGTAGGATTCAATATAACCCGATCGAAAAAAAGCATAAACAGATAAATTTTCATTCAATTTGTTTTTGTATTCCACCTCAAGCTCTTTTGTTTGGGGTGGTTTTCTTTTTTACCATTCATCAATATAATACCCCAGTTCCAGGTATTATTCCGTAAATTGTAGCCACATTTTTGGTTTGAGTCATGAAGATTTTTTACTTACTTATATTCTTAGTTTCCTGTTACAGTGTATTAGGTCAGGCACCTTATACAAAAAATCAAACTTACACCTACGATCAGTTGCAGGATGAATACAGAATTCTTGAACAAAATAATCCAAGATACTGTAAGCTAATTCAATTTGGAAAAAGTGATTTTGGGAAGAATATTCAACTCTTTATTATCAATAAGGATGGAAAATTCAAAAAAGAAGAATTTGGTAAAAAGACTGTTCTCCTAATCAATAACGCCATTCATCCGGGCGAACCATGTGGAGTTGATGCTTCAGTTAAATTGGCACAAGAATTATTGGACAACCCAAAAAACATACCTGATAGCGTCATTATAGGAATTATTCCCATGTACAATGTCGGAGGTGCGCACAACAGAAATTGTTGTAGTAGAGCTAATCAAAATGGGCCTGAAGAATATGGCTTTAGAGGAAATGCAAAAAATCTTGATTTAAACCGTGACTACATAAAAGCTGACACCAAAAACACAAGAACTTTTTACAAGATTTTTCATTACCTAAACCCACATGTTTTTATAGATACTCACACCAGTGATGGAGCCGATTATCAATACACAATGACATTAATTACCAGCCAAATTGATAAGATGCATCCATTATTAGGAAATATGGTGAAGAAACAAATGAACCCTGTACTTTATGATGAAATGAAGAAAAGTAATTGGGAAATGATTCCGTATGTACATGGTATTAGAGGAACTCCGGATGATGGCATCAAAGACTTTCTTGAAACTCCCAGATTCTCTACAGGCTACACAAATTTATTCAACACTTTGAGTTTTGTTTCAGAAGCCCATATGCTCAAGAAATATGAAGATCGTGTATTATCTACATATTCACTTTTAAAAGTGATGATAAAGTATATGGATGATAACAGCTACAAACTATACAAATTGAAAGAAGAGGCTGATAAACAAACTGCTCAAATGGAATACATGCCAATTAACTGGGAATTGGATACCACCAAATTTGACATGCTGCAATTCAAAGGTTATGAAGCTGAATATTCTAAAAGTGAAATCACAGGACAAAGAAAATTACACTACAATCAAGACAAACCTTACGACAAAGAAATAAGATATTTTAATCGATATGCAGTAATTGACAGTGTTAAAAGACCAACGTATTATATAATTCCACAGGCATGGCTTGATGTAATAGTTAGATTACAACTAAATGATATTAAGATGTATCAAACAACTGAAGATCTTGAGCTTGAAACAGAAGTATATTATATTGATGATTACACCACAGTTTCTCATCCTTATGAAGGTCATTATTTACACCGTAATACCACAGTTAGCAAGCAAATACAAACAATGACAATTCATAAAGGAGATTATGTTGTCCCAACCAATAATGCCAACGCACAATTCATTGTACAAACGTTAGAACCACATGCGGTAGACAGCTATTTTGCATGGAATTATTTTGACGAAATTTTACAACAAAAAGAATGGTTTTCAGCTTATATTTTTGAAGAAACGGCAAAACAAATGTTGGCAGACAATCCTGAACTTAAAAAACAATTTGAAGCTAAGAAAAAAGCAGATGAGGAATTTGCTAATGATGCTTTCAGCCAACTTTATTACTTGTATAAATTATCAGACAATTACGAGCGTACCTATAATAGATATCCAATTTATAGATATATGAAACCGTTGAAAGAAAAAGATATTGAGGATGCTCGACTAATTATTTGTGGTTAATTCCTTTTGTTTCTTTTTACGGGGTTTAAAGAAATAAATTAACAAGACCGGTAAAAAGAATAAGTCTGCTATCAATGCAAAAATCAGTACGCAAGAAATTAATAAGCCAATAAAGAATGTTCCTAAAAAATCAGAGAACATTAACATTAAGAAACCGGCTATTAAAATGATAGTTGTTAAAACAATAGCTCTACCTGTAGACAAGAATGATCTTCTTAACGCCAACATCATTGGTTTCCCTTTATCCAACTCTATTTTTAACTTGCTCATAAAGTGAATTGTATCATCCACCGCAATACCAAATGATATAGTAAACACAAGTGCCGTAGACACTTTCAACTCAATTCCTGCAAAACCTAAAAGCGCTCCCAACATCAACATAGGAAGTATATTCGGAATCATGGCTATGATTACCATCTTAAAAGATCTAAATAAGAATCCCATTAACAAAGAAACTATCCCTACAGCCAATGCTAAACCACTGAATAAACTTGAAGACAATCTACTCATGTTGATATCCAAAAGATGGCCTGTTCCGGTTATTTTAAACTCAACCAAATCTGTATCAATTTCACTATCAATAAAGCCCTTCAACGCTTTATTCATTTCTGTAATCTTGATCATACCAACATCTCCAATTGAGCTGGAAATTCTGCCATAATGCTCTGTCGAATCAACAATAACAGATAATGCTCCCGATCTGTCAAATTTCTTAAACTGCTCAATATATTTATCAGCTTCTTCCTCTGTCGGAAATTTATAATACTTCTTTTGTCCACCATGATTGGTTCGATTAGCAACCTTCAACATTGAAACAATCGAAAAAGCATTATCAACTTGATAATTCTCTTCAAGGTAGTTTTGCATTTTATCAATTTCTTGCAAAACTTCATAGTCAAAGATTGATTTATCATCATCCTTAACCTTAATTGACATTTCAAAAGGTCTCAATCCGGCAAACTGATCATTAAAATATTGATAAGTCTGTCTGAGCTCATTGTCTTTTTTCAAATCCTCTAGAAGAAAATAATCGTTTATTACAAGTGTACTTCCGTAAATACTTACCCCGAATAAAATAGTAAACCCAATTAACAACCTCTTTTTATACTTCAGTAACCATAAAAAAGAAGGATGAAGAATTTTGTACCAAAAAGTTTGATTGTATTGTTTTCCTGAAATTTTAGGCATTTTGGTCAACACCAACAATGATGGCAACAAAGTATATGCTAAAATAAAAGCTAACACTACCCCAATTGCAGTGTAGGTTCCAAATGCTTGTACAGGCTGCATATCCACCATCAATAAGGTCAAAAACCCAACAGCCGTGGTTAATGAAGTAAGCAAGGTTGCTTTTCCAACCTCTTTATATGCTGATAAAATCGCATCCTTCTTTGACTTTCCTAATCTCAATTCATCCAGATATTTTGATACCAAATGCATCACATCTGACATGGCCACCACAAAAATAATTGAAGGTAAAGTTGTTAGAATTAAATTAATAGGCTCGTTCACCAAGCCCATAAATCCAACAATCCAAACCATTGAAGCTCCAACAATGGTCAATGGTACCCATAAGCCCCAAACTGACCTGAAAGTAAATACCAAAAAGATCATCACTAAAATGAATGAAAGCCCAATAAAAAACAGGGTTTCATTAATCATCTGATTTACATAATAACCCATCCCAACACTTCTTCCTGCATATTTGGCATCTTGAAATTTGTACTTTTCCAGCAACAAATCAATGTTGTCAACTAACTGATCACAACTACTTTTTGATAGATTTTCTTGATGTCTAATATTGATCAATATCGCGGTACCATCCTTATCAACAAAGGTGTTGGCTATTTCAGGATGTGAGTAAATTCTGGCTGAATCCTTTTCATACTTTTCAGGATTATCAATATGCACATATGGCCTGCTCATTACAGCTGCAGAAAATGGCGTTTTGACGTACTCTTCCATGTGTGTAACACATTGAACACTAACTACCATTGTATCCTCAGCTAACTCATCAACAAAATCTCGAGCTTTTGTCAGGAATTCTTTATCAAAAATGCTTGGCTCATTTATGAGGGCAACAAAGATGAAATCATTATCGGTTTCAAATCTTGATCTGTGTTCCTCATAAAAAGTAGTTTCAGGATCACTTTTAGAGAAAAATGCCTCAAAATCAAAGTCAAATCGAACATTTGCGATTTTAATACCAAATAATACACTTAGCAGTATTACTGCGATTAAAGTGATTGTGGCTATATTTTTTAGTCTTCCCAACCTTAAGAGTTATTTTTTCGTCAACAAATTTGTACATTTAGACGCTAATACAATCTATAAAACCGAATAAATATGAAAAAAGTTTTACTCTCTTGCTTGAGTTTAATTGGACTGACTGCTGTGGCTCAAACCTATACGGTGGATGACACATTATCTGCAGGTGATGCCCAACTATATTACACTGCTGATAGTAGTGCTGCAAATTTGAATAGTGTTACTGGAACAGGTGTTACCTGGGATTACAGTAATCTTTGGGCTTATAATGGCGCAACGAATTATGACACAGTGAAAAATGCTGTTGATTCTCCAGATTACGGAGATTACTCAGATGCTGATTACTGGGATGATTTGGACGGAGGAGCAAACCAATATTTCAAAAACTTTGCTGACTCAGTTTTGTCATACGGATTTAAATTTACTGTTGACGGTAACGTTGTTAAAGTAATGCATAATGTGGATCCATTAAAATTGATGGCTTTACCAATGTCTTATGGAGACACATATACTGATTCAACTTACGGAACAGCTGATGTTTACGGAAGTCCTGCTGCAACTGAAGGAGATGTAGTTGTTACTGCTGACGGTACAGGTACTTTAGAATTAGGTGGTACTACTTTTACTAATGTGATCAGAATCAAATTAGTTGAGACAATTGGTACTACAGTTACTTTGCCTCCACCATTGAATACAGTTTCAGGAACTGTAACAAGAACAATGTATCAATATTACGACTTGGCTAACCAAAACGAACCAATCTTAATTCACGCTACAATTTATGTTGCAAGTGGATTATTTAATGGAGGTTACTCAGCAGTATATTCATCAGTTGCTTTGCCAATTTTAGGAGTAGATCAAGAAAAGATTGAGACTTTAGAGATTTATCCTAACCCTGCAAACAACTTTGTAACAGTTAAATCTGACAACGTTGATGAATTGGTTATTATGAATGCTTTAGGGCAAACAGTTATGACTGTAATCAAACCTCAATCAATTGAAAAAATAGATGTGTCTGAATACAACACAGGAGTTTATTTTATCCAGTTGAAAAAAGGAAATGCCACTAAAACTCAAAAATTGATTGTAAAATAATTTTTAGAAATAATTAGTATTTGAATCCCTCCGATTATTTCGGGGGGATTTTTTTTGTTTTAAATTTGCAAAATGATCGAAGATCAAATCAAAAAAGAAGCAAATAAAGCCGCCGAAGTTATCAAGAAAGGCGGTGTCATACTTTACCCTACAGATACTGTATGGGGACTAGGTTGTGACCCTAAAAATGACAGTGCAATTGAAAAAATTCTTGACATAAAAAATCGTCCTGAAGGTAAAAGCATGATCATGTTGGTACCTGATCAAAGATTATTACAACGATATGTTAAAGATATACCTGAAGTATGCTTTGATTTAATTGACTACAGTGTAAAACCTCTAACTATTGTTTACCCAAATGGACAATATGTTTCGGATAAGGTGATGGCAGAAGATGGTTCGTTGGCCATAAGACTAACCAAGGATCCTTTTTGTACTTCTTTGATGAATACGCTTAAGTCAGGAATTACTTCTACCTCAGCAAATTTATCAGGACAAGTAACTCCCACTTTATTTTCTGATATAACTCTTGAAATTTTAGGAGCTGTAGATTATGTAGTAGATTTGCCAGATTACAAAGGTTCTTTAACTCCTTCTCAAATCATTAAAGTGAAGGAAAATGGGGAATTTCAGATAATTAGAAAATAAGTGAATTTAAAGGAACATCTAAAACACAAAATTTTTCATGCCATTTCAGATGTTGCTACTGAGCGTGGTACTTCTGTATTCGTAATAGGTGGTTATGTGCGTGATTTGCTTTTAAAACGCCCATCAAAAGATATTGACTTTGTTGTTTTAGGTAACGGTCTTGAATTCGCTGCTGCTGTAGCTGAAAAGCTAGCTATTCAAAAAGTAGCATATTATAAGAACTTTGGAACTGCAGCATTTGTATTTGATGACTTGGAAATAGAATTTGTTGGTGCACGTAAAGAATCCTACAGCAGAGATTCAAGAAAACCCATTGTTGAAAATGGCACATTGCAAGACGATCAAAACAGAAGAGATTTTACAATAAACGCTTTGGCCATAAGTCTTAACAAAAGTAGCTTTGGTGAAGTACTTGATCCGTTCAACGGGCTAGAAGATCTAGAGAATAAAATTATTAGAACGCCACTTGAACCTGATCAAACCTATTCAGATGATCCGTTGCGCATGATGCGTGCCATAAGATTTGCTACTCAGTTGAACTTTAAAATTGAACAATCCTCTTTAGAATCAATTGAGAAAAATGCTAAACGTTTGGAGATTATCTCCATGGAAAGAATTATTACAGAATTCAATAAAATAGTTTTAGCAGACAAACCATCTATTGGTATATCCTTACTTTTTGACACCAAATTATTGCACCAATTCTTTCCTGAAATGGTTGCATTGCAAGGTGTTGATACGAAAAATGGTTTATCTCACAAAGACAACTTTTACCACACGCTTGAAGTACTGGACAATATATGTGAAAACACTGATGATTTGTGGCTTAGATGGTCAGCAATAATGCACGATATAGCCAAACCAAAAACCAAAAGATTCAATGATAAAGTTGGTTGGACATTTCATGGCCATGAAGATTTAGGAGCAAAAATGACTCCCAAAATATTCAAAAGGCTAAAGCTTCCTATGGACGCTAAAATGAAGTATGTTCAAAAACTTGTCCGTCTTCATTTGAGACCAATTGCTTTAGTAAGTGGCTCTGTTACCGATACTGCAATAAGAAGACTTTTGTTTGAAGCAGGAGATGACATTGATGATTTGATGACTTTATGCAATGCTGATATAACTTCAAAAAATGAGTATAAAGTTCAAAAATACAGAGCCAATTTTGAAAAAGTAAGGACGAAATTAACTGAAGTTGAAGAAAAAGATCAAATTAGAAACTTTCAGCCTCCAATATCAGGTAGTGAGATAATGAACATTTTTCAACTTGAACCTAGCAAGGTTGTAGGCGAGTTAAAAAACGAAATTAAAGAAGCCATTCTTGAAGGTAAAATCAAAAATAACTACAACGAAGCCTACGAGTTATTAATCTCATTAGCAGATGATAAAGGATTAAAAATTCCTAATCGCTCAAAATAATTCCTAAAGTCAAATCTCAACTTTTGGCTGTGAATAACTATTGAGAAAATCCCTTAACATTAAATTAATTCAGAATAATTTTACACCTTGAAAGGTATTATAATTTTATGTTCGGGAATCTGATCAGAAAAAAAATTGACGCGGATAGGTTATCCAATGTTTTTGTGAACTCTATAATTGAAGTTACTGAATTTGGCTTTAAGGATATTGAAGAGATGATCAAGGAAGATCCTGCTTTTGTTCGCATGCCTACAATAAATGGACAACAAGAGGATAACTTCATGCTGATTGTGATTGTTGGAAATTTAGAATACCTGGATAGCAAGTTTGAACCTGAAGAATCTGTTGAATTAAAAAGAAAGATTATTGAAAAATTTGCTAAGATTTTTGAAGTATCCTATGCAGATTTTGATGCACTTTTAAATGAAACTAAAAGCTTTATCTCTTCTGTTAATCACCCTTCTAAAAACATACTTTACGGAATGTCCAAAGCTGTTTTCCACAAGTTTGAATTAAACGATTATCAAGAGGATTATTTCAAATCTATGAAAACTCCTAATCCTTTATTCCTCAAAAGGATGGATGAAATAATGACACACTTCATCTGGGATTGGGATCAGTTTTTGAAAAAGCATAAATTCAACATGAATTAGAATTATTGTTCTATTCATAATTCTGTTTATTTATTAACAATTAAGAAGATTTCAAGTAAAAATCTGTACATTAGGTCGCCTTTTTGAAAAACTGAGCTATTACCAGTAATTCATTTGGGTATTGATCTGTAGATGTTAATGTAGCTACTACTTCATCCAACAAATCAATAACAATACACCTAAACATTAAACTATGAACTTGAAATCTACCATGATGGCTTTGGCCATTACTTTGTGCGCTTTGATGTCAAATGCACAAACAGTCTTTGAGAACTATCAAGACGGAAAAATTTGGTTTCAGCTTAGCAGCGAAGAGACCATCAATGAAAATCTTAGCCGAAATGGAGCTGAAATAGACGATAATTTGTTAGCAAACTATCAGTTTATTAATCAGTATCAAAATCAATTCGGTATTACAAATCTTACCAGACCATTTAAAAATGCAACCGGAAGAGGAAGCAAACCTTTGGTAAGAACATTTTTAATTGAATTTGATAATCACAATGGCGTGAATGATCTGATTACTTTACTAGAAAATAGTGGTAAAGTAGTTTATGCAGAGAAAGTGCCATATGACAAGATTGACCTAACTCCTAATGATCCTTTATATGGTTCACAGTGGGGATTATCGCAAATTCAAGCTGATTTAGCATGGAACATTTCTACAGGAAGTTCTTCTGTTATTGTAGCTACTGTTGATAATGCTGTTCAAACAAATCATGTTGATTTAGCCGGAAACATGTGGGTAAATCCAGGTGAAATTGCCAACAACGGAATTGATGATGACGGAAATGGTTATGTTGACGACATCAACGGATGGGATGTTGGAGACAACGATAACAACCCAAATCCCGCTAACGGAAACTGGGATCACGGAACTCACGTGGCCGGTATTACTGGTGCTGAATCTAACAATTCAACTGGTGTTGCCTCAATAGGTTTTGGTATTTCAATTATGGCTGTGAAAGCCACTGCTAACAGTGCTTCATACAATGCTGTAACAGATGGATATGACGGAATTTATTACGCAGCCTTAAATGGTGCTGACGTTATCAACTGTTCTTGGGGTGGATATGGATATTCTTCAACTGGACAAAATGTTGTTAACTGGGCTTGGAACCAAGGTAGTATTGTTGTTGCAGCTGCAGGTAATGATAATTACGATATGGATGCAGGTAATGATCACTATCCTTCTAATTATAACAATGTTGTATGTGTTGCTTCATCTACCACTGGAGACAGTAAATCATCATTTTCAAATTACGGCAGTGACGTAGACGTAACTGCTCCAGGAAGTAGTATTAGATCTACAGTACCTTTTGATAGTTACGCATACATGTCAGGTACATCAATGGCATCACCAATGGTTGCTGGATTGCTTGGATTAATGATCTCTGCTAACCCGGGACTACCAAATCAAGATTATGTAAACTGTTTAACCAGCTCTTGCGACAATATTGACGGAATCAATCCGAGCTACGCTGGAGACCTTGGTTCAGGAAGAATTAACGCACTTACATCTTTAAACTGTGTTGTAGCTTCTTTGAACAATCCACCTGTTGCAGATTTCACTGCCAACTATACCACAATTACAGTAGGTAGTTCAGTTACTTTTACAGATTTAACTTACTACAACCCTACTTCATGGTCATGGAACTTTGACAACCAATCATTAGGAGGTGTAACACCTGCAACTGCTTCTACTCAAGGACCTCACACTGTAACCTATAACAACCCAGGCTTTTATGAAGTTCAGTTGATCGCAACTAACGGAAACGGTTCTGATGCAGAAACCAAAACAGCTTATATTGAAGTTGTATCTGCGGACGGTTGTAATACTTTAAACTTAGACGATCCTAACTTTACATCATTAACTTCTATCCATGTTGGATGGAATCCAAGTTTATATACAACAGGTACAGGTGGAGCTGATGGCTTTGTTTCTGGTAACAATACGTATGGAGATGTTGCGAAAGCTGAATACTTTCCTGCAGGTATGGTTGGATCATCTAGTCATGTTGTAGGAACTTATGTTTGGTTTGGTGCAGCTTATGCAGCTAATCAAAATAAAACAATTGATATAAATGTATATGACGCTACAGGTGGAACACCTGGAACTATCTTAGGAACAAGAACAATCACCATGGGAAGTATTGATGGTGGTGGAATTTTCTATTTCGCTTTTGACCCTCCTGTTGCAGTGCCCGTTTCACAAGAAATTGCAGTTGGAGTGGATTTTTCAAGCTTAGTTTGGAGCACAGATACTTTAGCTATAGTAACCAATGCAGATGGAGAAACATCTACATCTACAGGCTTTGAAAAATGGAATACTGGAACATGGTATACATATAATGCAGGTTGGGGTGCAACATTAAGTAATTATATTTTCCCTGATCTAACTTCAAACTTACCTAATGCAACTATCACAGCAACGCCTACAACAATATGTGAAGGTGAGTCTGTTGATTTTGACGCTACTGGATCTTCTTTTGAAGATACGCTAATCTGGACTTTCGCGGGTACAACTCCATTGAATTCTAATAATGTTACAGAATCTGTAATTTATAACAATGCAGGTACTTATACAGCATACCTTGAAACAGTAGGTGGTGGTTGTGGAAACTATGCTGTAGATTCAGTTCAAATTACTGTAAACGCAACTCCAACTGTATTAATCAATGCAACTGCTGACGAAATCTGTGTTGGTGGCGGTCCAGTTACGCTTACTGCTTCCGGAGCGTCATCATATGTTTGGTCGCCTGGCGGACAAACAACAGCTACTATTAACGTGAACCCTTCAGTAACCACCACTTATTCTGTTACTGGAACAAGTGCAGGCTGCTCTAGTGATGCTACTATCCAATTAGTTGTTGGTCAGTATCCGGTTCTAAATGCTGTTGTAACAGATGCTGACTGTAATGGAGCATCAACTGGAGCAATTGATTTAACTGTTTCCGGTTCAAGTGGAAACGAAACGTTTGATTGGGGTACTCAGGGTACAACTGAAGATATTTCTGGTTTAAGTGCCGGTTCATATTCTGTAACTGTGACATCTGAAGAAGGATGTGCAACAACAGATTCATATACAGTAAATGAGCCAACAGCACTTAGTGTTTCAAGTTCTACAACAAATGCAAGTTGTGGATTATCAGACGGAACTGCTTCATTGATTATTAGTGGAGGAACACCTTCATATGCTCAAAACTGGGGTGCAGCTAGTCCTAACGCACTACCAGGTGGAACACATTCATACACAGTAACAGATGCAAACGGTTGCGTATTTAATGGTAACGTTACTATTACAAACCCAAGTGCACCTGTGGTAACAGAAAACACTTCAACAGATGTTAGCTGTAATGGTCTATCCGACGGAACTGCATCAGTTAATGTTACTGGTGGAACCGCTCCATATACTGAAGACTGGGGAGGATTCAATCCAAGTGCTTTACCAGCAGGAACGTATGCCGTTAACGTTACTGACAATGCAAACTGTGTTGGGTCTGTGACTATCACAATTACCCAACCAACAGCTTTAGCTACAAACCCTACGGTTACTAATGCTAGCTGTAATGGATCTACTGATGGTACCGCTACATTAAACGTAAGTGGAGGAACACCATCTTATTCTGAAGACTGGGGAGCAAATAATCCTTCTACTTTAGGAGCTGGAACTTACTCGGTTACTGTAACTGATGCCAACGGATGTACTTTAACTGACAATGTAACAATCACAGAACCTACAGCATTATCTGCCACTTCATCTGTTGTTCAACCTTCTTGCAATGGAGACACTGACGGAGCTGTGACACTTACAATTTCAGGAGGTACACCTGCATATACTGAAGATTGGGGATCAGATAATCCAACAGCTTTGGGAGCAGGAACTTACTCACCTACAATCTCTGATGCCAATGGATGTTCAACAACTTTATCTATTACAGTAAATGAGCCGGCTGTATTGGCAATCGCTCCTTCGGTAACTGATGCGTCATGTTTTGGAGAACAAGATGGTTCTGTCAACTTAAACATCACAGGAGGAACTACTCCATACTCTGAAAACTGGGGTGGAGAAAATCCAAACGCTTTGGGTGCAGGAACATACAATGTTACCTACACTGATGCAAATGGATGCTCAGGTACAACATCAGTAACTATTACAGAACCTACCGCATTGACATTAACAGGTTCTGTTATCAATGAATCAGAGACTCCTGGTAATGATGGTGAAATAGACATCACTGTTGGAGGTGGTACACCTGGATATACTTATAACTGGGATTCAGGACAAAACACCGAAGACATTGCTGGATTAGACAGTGGTTTTTATATGATCACTGTAACAGATGCGAACGGATGTACAATTGATTCTACTTTCTATATTGGTTACAGTTTTGTTAGTTTAACTGATTGGAAAGACAAAGGATTTAAAATGTATCCTAACCCAACTTCAGAATTCATTAAAATTGAATTAACAGGAGATTTTACGTATGAAATTACAAATGATTTAGGTCAACTGATTTCAACTGGAAATAGCTCAAATTCTAAAATCATTGATGTCAGTGATTTTTCAGATGGAGTTTATTATTTAAAACTTCTACAGAACAACGAATTTTTAACAGTCCGATTTGTTAAAATCTAAATTTAAAAAGGTGGTCAAATTGACCACCTTTTTTATTGACTATTAGTGAATAAGATTTAGAATTTATAAACAATAACCAACGCTTTTGATTTTATTGCCGTTACGATTTATAAGTTTATTCCTTTTGAAACCTTATTTATTACGTTTTTAACCTTGCATTGTGCAAAAAAATGTCATAAATTCGAACCCTGTTAATAAATAAACACCATGAAAAAATATTACTTGTCTCTGGTGTCATTGCTGACACTGAATTTAGTTATTGGACAAACTACACAAGTCACCAATAACATAAACTCAAAACAAGTTAACGGAAACTCTACTCAAACTGTACCTGCGAACCTCAATTCAAATGGACACAGTAACATTATTCAAGGAGTTACAGCCAAGTCAACTACTGTAAATGGCAATATTGTAACTTATACCGTTGACCAAAACGATAAAATCGTAGATGGACATGAATTCCACAATTGTAAATCACATGAGCTAACGAAGGCTATGTATGAATCAATGGGAGTTTATGATCAATTCTATCAAGATTATTTAAACGGTGCTCAACAAGCACAATATTATACACCAAATCAGTATAAAACACCTGGAACCAATACCATTGCGGTTATTTTCCATGTTGTTCATGAAGGTGAACCTGTTGGAACAGGTACCAACGTATCAAATGCAGCTATCATGGCAGTATTTAATGATTTGGTAGAAGACTTTTCACTTACCAATGCAGATCAGTCACAAGCAAGAACTGGTTTCGGTTTCAACCCTGCTAATCCGGGAATTAACTTTTGTTTAGCTACGCAAGATCCTCTTGGTAACCCACTTTCTGAAACTGGAGTTATCAGAGTTTCAACAACTGAAACTTGGTTTGATCCAGACGATCCTAATGAAGTTAATGCTATGAAAGGTGCTGCTTTAGGGTCTGCTATTTGGGATAGAGATGATTACTTAAACGTATGGATTTGTGATATTTCAAATGGGGCAAGTTCTGGAACAGCAGGTTATGCTTATAAACCGTCAACCTCATTTCTTCCAAATGCAAATATTGACGGAATTGTAATAGACTACAACTTAGGAGTTAACAACGATAACGTTTTAACACATGAGGTGGGTCACTATTTAGGATTGGACCACACTTGGGGTGGTTCAGGAGGATGTGGACAAGATGATGGTTTCACTGATACTCCTAACACTACTGGTCCTTCATTTAACTATAGTGGATCATGTAGTGGAAGTCAACAAACATGTACCGTTGAAACTCAATATGAAAACTACATGGATTACTCAAACTGTACAGTGATGTTTACTACAGAACAAAGTAATTTCATGAATACTATTTTATCCGGAATCAGAAGTTCATTATTGTTATCACCTGGATGTGACCCAGCAGGCCCTCCAGTTTGTGCTTTTACTTCGTCTCCGGCCGGGCCTGGACCAATAGTTATTTCTCAAAATGGAGCAGTAGTATTTACAGATGCTTCTAATGCCTCTCCTACTTCATGGACATGGACAATTTCTGGTACACCAGGAGTTGACTGGGCATATACTGGAGGAACTTCTGCGGCTAGTCAAAATCCTGAAGTTACTTTCTACAATGTTGGAACTTATGACGTAACCTTAGTTGCATCAAATGGATTTGGGTCTTGTACAGGTGTTACAGAAACAGGTTATGTTCAAGTGGTTGCACCTGCTGCAGGTACAGCTTGTGATACACTTAGAAATTATGCATTATCAGAAAACTTAACTGCTTATTTGAATGGTGGTAGCTGGGGATATTTACCAGGACATGGTGAAATTTTCGCCGGATTCCCTATTGACGAATACGCAGAACCTTATACTGCTTTAGCTACTGCTGAAGTTAGAAGATTATACGTTCCTGTTTTAGCAGCAGATAACGTTTCAGGAACTGGGACAGTAAATTTCTACGTTAGAGCAGACAATGCTGGCTCACCTGGTGCAGTATTAGCAACAGAAACTGTGAGTATTGCCAATTTGAACGCCGGATTCTACAACACTATTGAATTTACTACTCCTGCATCAGTAACAGGTGCTTTCTGGGTTGGTGCTGAATTGTTCTATGGAGCGAGTCAGGATACTGTAATTTTTGCTATGGCAGATCTAGCAGGAAGACCAGCCGGAATTGGTACAACTATGATGAGAGAAGGAGCAATTTGGTATAATACGACTGATTATTACGGCGCAGGTGGAATTAACATGTCTGTAGCATGGGATGTTTTACTATCAAATGGTCCTGCACCAGTTGCAGATATGTCATTCTCTGAAGCGGCAGTTTGTCCTGGAGGAGACATTATTGTTAACGGATCTGCTTCTCAAAACACTACAAGTTATGAGTGGTATCAAACAGATGATCCATTCACCACAATTATAAATTCGAGCACTAGTGCTGGTACAACATTTAACTTTGCAGGGCCTGCAGGCAGTTATGGAATTTACCTTTTTGCAGATGGTTCATGTATGACTGACGGTTTATTGCTTCCTGTTACTGTATACAATGCTGTAACAGGTACTGCTAATGTTACCCACACTACTTGTGGAGACAATAATGGAGCCGTAACAATATCAGGCGCATCCGGAGGTGACGGAACTTACACTTATAGTTTAGATGGTGTTAATTATGGCGCTTCTAATACATTCAGTAATTTACCTGCAGGAAGTTATACAGCATATATCCTTTCAAATGGAGATGCTTGTGAAGCGCAGATTCCATTTACAATTAACTCTTCAACTCCTTTATCAGGAACAGCGACTTCTGCAATAGGAATTTGCCCTGGAGGAACAGCTACTTTAACTGCTACTGGAGGAACAACTTATACATGGTATGATGGAGCAACTGTAATTGGTTCAACAGCAACAATCAACGTCTCTCCTTCTGTAACTACTCAATATTCAGTAGAAATTTCAAATGGGGTTTGTACAGACATTCAATATTCAATAGTTACTGTTAATCCTAATCCTACTGTTAATGCAGGTACGGACCAAACAGTATGTGCCGGAACAATGGTAACATTATCTGGTTCTGGAGCTTCATCTTACACTTGGGATAATGGTGTAACAGATGGTGTGGCATTTGCTGCTTCAGCAACGACAACTTATACTGTAACTGGTACTGATGGAAATGGATGTACTGGAACTGATCAAGTTATTGTGAACGTAAATGCATTACCTCCAGTATCCGCAGGTACTGATCAATCAGTTTGTAATGGCGGTTCAGTTACTTTATCAGGATCAGGAGCAACTTCTTATTCTTGGAATAATGGTGTAACTGACGGTATATCATTTACACCGGCTACAACTTTAACTTATACTGTAACTGGTACTGACGGAAATGGTTGTGTAAATACAGACCAAGTTGTAGTAACTGTAAACTCAAACCCTACGGTAAATGCAGGTACTGACCAAACAGTTTGTGCTGGCACAATGGTTACTTTATCTGGATCTGGAGCAACTTCTTATTCTTGGGATAATGGTGTAACTGATGGTGTACCTTTTGCGGCTACAGCCACTACAACATATACAGTGACAGGTACAGACGGAAATGGATGTACAGGAACAGATCAAGTAGTTGTAACTGTTAATCCTTTACCAACTGTAAATGCAGGTACAGATCAAACAGTTTGTGCTGGTACCATGGTTACATTATCAGGATCTGGAGCTTCTTCATATGCTTGGGATAATGGTGTAACAGACGGAGTTGCTTTTGCTGCCACTGCTACTACTACTTATACTGTAACAGGAACAGACGTTAACGGTTGTGTAAATACAGATCAAGTTGTTGTAACTGTTAATCCTTTACCAACTGTAAATGCAGGAACTGACCAAACAGTATGTGCTGGAACTTCAGTTACTTTAACAGGATCAGGTACAGCATCTTCATATGCTTGGGATAACGGTGTAACTGATGGTGTGGCATTCACTCCTGCTTCAACTACAACTTACACAGTTACAGGAACTGATGGTAATGGATGTACTAATACAGATCAAGTTATTGTTACTGTAAATTCTTTACCTGTAGTTAATGCTGGAACAGATCAAACTGTTTGTGAAGGAGACATGGTAACTTTAACTGCTACTGGAGCAACTTCATACTCTTGGGATAACGGTGTAACAAATGGTGTTCCGTTTGCTGCAACCACCACTACTATTTACACGGTAATTGGTACAAACGGAAGCGGATGTACAGATACTGATCAGGTAATTGTAAATGTTAACTCTCTTCCAACAGTAAACGGTGGAGTTGATCAATCTGTATGCGCAGGTAATACTGTTACTTTAACTGGAACTGGATCAGCAACAACTTATACTTGGGATAATGGAGTTACTGATAATGTACCATTTACACCTGCCACAACAACAACTTATACAGTAACAGGAGTTGATGTAAATGGATGTGTAAACACAAATCAAACTATAGTAACTGTAAATTCTAATCCTTCTGCAATCAACTTAACTGAAACTTGTAATGGAGGTAACGTTGATTATACAGTGGTATTTGATATTTCGGGAGGAGCTTCTCCATATACTGTATCAGGTTTTACAGGAACAGTAGTTGGAAGTACTTGGACAAGTGATCCAATTCCTTCTGGAAACTCATATAACTTAACAATTACTGATGCAAACGGATGTACTTCAACTCCAATATCAGGAGTAAAAACTTGTGCATGTATCTCTAATGCAGGAACAATGGTAACCTCTCCTACTCTTACTATGTGTGGTTCAGGTTCATTAACAGCCACTCATAATGGAAATGAAACTTTAGATGGAGATGATGCGATTCAATATTACATTCATACCAATGCCGGTTCTTCTTTAGGAACTCAATTTGGATCTAGTTCAACACCTACATTCACATTTGGAGGTGGAATGGTATTCGGAACAACTTATTATATCTCTGCAGTTGTAGGTAATGACCTTGGTGGTGGAGTTGTAGATTTAGCTGACCCTTGTTTATCAGTTTCTGCTGGAACTCCTGTAGTATGGTATAATATTCCAACAGTTGGTGCTGGAACAGATCAAACTGTTTGTCAAGGTGACATGGTAACTTTATCAGGAACTGGTGCATCAACTTATTCATGGGATAATGGTGTAACTAACGCAACTCCGTTTGCGGCAACTGTAACAACAACTTACACTGTTACGGGTACTGATGGAAACGGATGTTCGAATACAGATGCTGTTGTAGTAACAGTTAATTCTTTACCAACAGTTAATGCTGGTACGGACCAAACAGTATGCGCGGGAACAACAGTAACTTTGACAGGTTCAGGAACAGCTTCAACATATACTTGGGATAATGGTGTAACAAATGCTTCACCTTTTACTCCTACAGCTACTAATACTTACACTGTAACTGGTACAAATGTTAATGGATGTACAAACACAGATGCGGTAATTGTAACTGTTAATGCTCTACCAACAGTAAGCGGTGGACCTGATCAAACAGTTTGTAATGGAAACCCTGCTACATTAACAGGTACAGGTACAGCAAGTACTTATACTTGGGATAATGGTGTGATAGACGGAAACCCTTTCCTACCGACAGGAACCAACACATATACAGTAACAGGATTAGATGTTAATGGATGTACAAATACAGATCAAGTTGTGATCACAGTAAATGCTAATCCAACTGTCAATGCTGGAACTGATCAAACAGTTTGTCAAGGCACACCTGTTGTATTATCAGGTTCAGGAGCTGCTTCTTATTCTTGGGATAATGGAGTTTCAAATGGAGTAGCATTTACACCATCTGCAACTCTTACTTATACGGTAGTAGGAACTGATGTTAATGGATGTACAGGAACTGATCAGGTAACAGTAAATGTTAATGCTGCACCTCCAGTTTCAGCAGGTCCAGATCAATCAATTTGTTTTGGAAACACGGTAACATTATCAGGTTCAGGAGCCTTAACTTATTCATGGAATTTTGGAGTAGTTAATGGATCACCATTTAGTCCTGGAATTACAAGTACTTATACTGTAACTGGAACAGATGGAAATGGATGTACTGCAACAGATCAAGTAGTTGTTACCGTAAACTCAAATCCTTCAATTAATGCCGGTGCTGACCAAACAATTTGTGAAGGAACAGCAACTTCAGTAAACGGATCAGGTGGTGTATCTTATGTTTGGGATAATGGTGTTTCAAACGGAGTACCTTTTACACCAACAGCTACTGCAACTTACACAGTAACAGGAACTGATGGAAATGGATGTTCAAGTACTGATCAGATGGTAATAAACATTAATCCTTTACCAGCTGTTGATGCCGGAGCGGATCAAGTAGTATGTACAGGAGGATCTGTAACACTTTCAGGTGCTGGTGCTGCTTCATATACTTGGAATAATGGAGTTACTAATGGAGTTTCATTTGTACCAACAGGTACTATGGACTATGTTGTAACCGGAACAGATGTTAACGGATGTGTTAATACAGATACTGTAAATGTTTCAATAGGATTGGCTACAGTTGATGCTGGAACTGACTTAAGTGTTTGTGAAGGTACAGCAGTAACACTTAATGGATCTGGAGCAGTAACTTATGTTTGGAACAATGGAATCACCAATGGGGTGCCTTTCGCAGCTACAACAACTCAATACTATACTGTAACCGGAACAGATTCGAACGGATGTACAGGTGAAGACAGTGTATTAGTAACTGTAAACTCAGCTCCTATGATTAACGCTGGACCAGACTTATTAGTTTGTTTAGGAGATGCAGTTACTTTAACTGCTACTGGAGCTGATACTTATTCATGGAATAATGGAGTTACAAATGGAGTTCCTTTTACTCCTACTGGAACAGGTGTTTATACTGTAACAGGTACTGATGTGAACGGTTGTTTAGGAACTGATCAAGTAATTATTACAACTACTACTGGTGCAAACATCACTAGTTCAGTTACACATGATTCAGGAACTTCAAATGGTGCTATCAATATCACTATTACAGGAGGACAAACTCCTTACACAGTATCTTGGAGTAATTCTGCCACAACAGAAGACATCAACAACCTTGCTTTTGGCGATTACATTGTAACTGTAACTGATGGTAATGGATGTGTAACAGTAGATACGATTACTGTATTAAACGTAGTTGGTGTTGAGGAAAATGTTAATGATGAACTGTACATCTACCCTAACCCTTCAAATGCAGTGTTCAACATTGAGCTTGATGGTAACTATCTAATGGAAATTACAGATGCTAGAGGAAGATTAATCATCTCTAGAACTGAAAATGATGATACTGTAATTGATCTTTCTGATTATGAAGACGGAGTATACTTCTTAAGAGTATACAAAGACGGACAAACTGCAGTTAGACGATTGTTAAAACAATAATTAAACTCATTTAAACTAAAACGCCTCCCTATCGGAGGCGTTTTTTTTGTTACTTATTTAATAATCTTGAATTGAATAGAAAACCGCATAGTCCGAATTAAATCGGAAAACAATGCAACGAAAACCAGGATGGACCACCTTTAATCGGGTGGTCTTTTTTTATATCATTTTAAATTGTTTTGTCCATCAGATATATTAAGGCGGCAAAAGCGCCAGCCCCAAGATGTAATTCTCTTTTGTTTACATTTTCAAAAACATCTGCTTCAGAATGATGATAATCAAAATAGCGCTGAGAAGAAATAGACATTCCTAATTGAATCATTTCAGGATAATACTCAGTTAGTGGACGAATATCGACACCACTATACCCTTTTTGGAAGTTATATAATTCAAATCCCTTCAACATGGAAGCATAAGTTTGAACAATACTCACTTGCTCATCCGTACCTTGAATATCGAATCCTATTGGTAAAAAACCTCCTCTATCACTTTCTAAAGCACAAATATGTTCCTCTCCTTTATCATGAGCAATTTTAGCATAAGATTTTCCTCCAAAATTCCCGTTTTCTTCATTCATAAAAAGAACGCATCTCAAAGTATGATTAGGTTTATAACCAAGCTGTTTTAAAATTCTCAATGCTTCAATACTATGTACAATCCCAGCCCCATCATCATGTGCTCCTTCACCCACATCCCAAGAATCAAGATGGCCGCCAAAAGTGATGATTTTATTATCCTTATTCCCTTTCATCTCCGCAATTACATTGTGAGACTTTACATTCGGGTATATACGGCAATCCATCTCCAATTTTAAAGTGACTTTTCCTTTTTGCAACCAAGCAGAAAGAACATCTGCATCTACCGTACTTATTGCCGCTCCGGGAATACTATCAACATCTGCATCATAATGCGTTGAACCAGTATGTGCATGTTCATCTGTTGATGAAGCCAATGATCTAATCACAACTGCTTTAGCACCTAACTTACCACCTTCATTTGGACCACTATGACGTTGATTTGCACAAGCACCATAAGCCTTGAACATTTGTAATAATTTCTGATCAAAAGGTCTATTCAGAAAAACAATTTTATTTTTTACCAAAGCTTTATCAGCAGCTTTTAATTCTTCCAGTGAATTAAAAACCACAACTTCGCCTTCAATTAACCCACCTGTTCCTACTGAACCTCCAAGAGCTAATACACTGAGTTTTTTAACCTCTCCCGATTCATTTTCAATCCAACAAGTTTCTTTGGTTCCTCTTTCCCAATGTGGAACTTCAATTTCTTGAAGGTACACCTCATCAAATTGATAAGATTTAAGTAATTTTTCTCCCCATTTAACAGCCATTTCTGCTTCAGATGAACCGGTAACTCTGGCGCCAATATCCTTGCATAAAGTTCTCAAATTATCATACGCCTGTCCTTTTTCTAGGGCTTCATCATAAATTTTTCTAATGAATACCGAATCAGGGTTGGGAGTCCCCTCGTGTCCAAATACTGAGACACCAAGAAACAATGCTGCTGTTAATGTTAGTGATTTCATAATCACCAAATATATTGAAATTGATTTGAAGCTTAATTCCAGATATTATCAAACACCTGAATAGTTATACTTTGAATATATACCGGAATAGATGGTTTTCTATTCCACAGACTGATTTTTAACACATCTGTTTTCTCTAAAAAGTCCGGTATTTTAAATACAAAATACCCTTTGTGATTCTGACTAGTTAAAATCATTCTTTCTAAATCTCTACCTAACCAAAAAGGCTCACTCAAATGAATAATCGGTAATCCTTTATCATTATTGGCTGACACTGATGCTGTTAACTGCGCCTCTTCTAACATTCTAGCAACTACCTCTACTTTGATATACTTGTTTTCAGGATTTTTAATTCTACTTAACTCAAATTCATAATCCGGTCCATATGGATTTGACTCATTCAATTCATACGTAAAAGCCTCCCTTCCATGCCTTCTTAATTCATACAATGAATCTACTGACACAAATTCTTTATTGAATCTCCAGCCTTCATTTTCTTCTGTTGGGTAAAATACAGCTAGATCCGCGCTTTTTTGTTCTATAGATTTTGAACCAATATTAGATAAAAGGAAAACTGCAGAATTATTGTACTTTTTAGCTGCGATAATATTCGGATAAAATTCTTTACATGTTTCAAAAACTTGAGGAAGTGTAAGTCTTCCTGAATAACCAACAATGCAATAAGTTTTGTCGTTTTTTATTTTTAATAAATCCTCTCTAATATTGGCAGCATCACCAAATTCGATAACATCCCAATCAAATTGAATAGTCCTATCTTTTTGATTTGCATAAAAATTCATGTAATTGGGATTGTTCAAATTATAGACTGTATAAATATTTTCAGCTCCGTATTGATCTTCCCATTTTAATATATCATCAGCAACTTCTTTGAATAATTCATAATGCATATGCCCATACAGATCTTTTTCTTGAATTGTAGAAAAAGCAGTAGTAACCATCAATAATGCACTTAATATTCCTTGATACCTGAATTTTGAAAGCCACCAACCAATAATTAGCAATAGAAAAGGAAAGGCAAATAACATTACAGGGAATTTTAAAACAGGAGTGCCAACCCAGGAATAAATGTGTCCAACAGTATAGATTCCAAAAAACCACACTACGAACAAAATGAGTGATTTGACATTTTCAGCTTGTTCTTTTTCTTTCAATACAAATGTCAATGCAATTAAGCCAATCAATAAACCTATCAACCACCAGGACTCATTAAAGGCATAAAAAACAAACTGTAATAACCAATTATCATCCGGTGGACCTAACCACTGCAAACCACCTACATCCAACTGGTACTGTGTAATTGGAATGTGAGGTAAATAAAGAACAATTGCCAAGACACCTGCAATAAGCAGGTACTTCAATTTCTTTAGTTTGATAAAAATCAAACCTGAAACACATAACCATCCCACAAATAAGAAAGCAAAATGATGCGTGTACATTGCAGCTGCAACCGATAATCCTAGAAAAATAGCATCTTTATAATTGGTCTTTTCTTCAAATAATATCTTCAAATAAAACCAGGCCGATAAAAGGGAAAACATTAAACCGGGACTATAAGGACGCGCAAATTCGGCATTCATTATAGGAAAATATAGTAGGGATAATAAGATAGCAGCTATTACACCTGTTTGTCTATTAATCCATTTATTTCCTATTAAGAAAACAAGTAAAATTGAGATGACACCACAAATAACAAAAGGAAATCTCATCCCCATTTCATTCACCCCTCCAACATACGACCAGGCTTTCATGAACACCTGCACACCAGCAGGGTGCATGTCTCCTGTTTTTACGCCGTATTCAATGAGATCACTGAAATTATCGTATTGTAATCTGTTAATTGCACTCAGCTCATCATTTGAATATGAATGCGTAAATGAAATAGTAAATCGAAGGATAAATCCAATCAATAGGATAATGATGATGTCAATATTCCTTTTGATTAAAGACATAAATTATTGAACTGATCTTTGACGAACACATTCATAAAGCATGATTCCTGCTGAAACAGAAACATTTAAAGATGCAATTTCGCCCACCATTGGGATTTTTGCCAATTCATCACTTTCTGACAATAATTTCCTTGAAACTCCATCCTCTTCTGATCCCATTATAATGGCTGTTGGCAAATCAAAATCCACATCATAAATCATTTTATCAGATTTCTCAGTTGCCGCAACAATTTGTACTCCATATTCTTTCAGCTCGTGAATAACCGCAGATAAGTCTGGAACCTGACAAACCGGTATTTTATTCAAAGCTCCAGCTGAAGTTTTTACTGCATCAGAAGTAATAGACACACTGTCTTTTTGCGGAATCACAATAGCATGCACACCGTGACATTCTGCTGTACGTGCAATGGCTCCAAAATTTCTAACATCTGTCAATCTATCCAATAACAAAATCAAAGGCAATTCGCCGTCTTCAAATAACTTGGTTACAATTGGACTTAAATCATAATAAGGTATAGGTGATATTTGAGCAATAACCCCTTGATGATTTTTTCTTGTTAACCTGTTTAATTTGTGAATTGGTACAAACTGTAGGTTATACTTCTTGTTTGCTAATTCCTCTTTCAACTCATAGAACAACTCTTTATTCATCCCTTTTTGGATGTATATTTTGTTGATTGGTCTACCAGATCTAATAGCTTCTATTACGGCTCTTACACCATAAATAATATCTTCAGCGTCTTCGTACTTGCTTTGTTTGTACATGCTTCAAAAATAGTTAATTATAAATTGCCTGCCTTGTTCTTCTGGTGAAAAACATATATATCAAAGCAGCTCCACACATGCTAAAACCAAAGAAGAATGCATTGAACACATTTCCTTCCTGGTTATTGTAGATTAATTGCGTAAAGTAGTTTCCACTTAAAAAGCCCAGTTCCAGCATAATGAACATGGTTCCCATTCCTCTACCTTTGTATTTTGGATTTGATAAATCAGCTGTCCATGCCATTACTGCCGGGGAAATAATTGCAGTTCCTGCCCCAAACACAAGGGCGCTAATCATAAATTGAGTTGGATTTTGGGCTGTTCCGGTAATCATGGTAGCTATCATCAAGGTAATTAGCCCGGCCATAATGTTTTTTCGAGCTCCAATTTTATCTACCAATTTACCTGATGCAAATCTCACTGCTATTACAATAAAGATGTTAATTCCAAAAAAAGCTCCTTTATTCTCTATCCCTAAATAAGTACTTACTTCAGGAACCATAAAGAAATAAATGGCTGTTATATTGGTGTAAATGAATGTGATAATTGCAGGTTGCGCTACTTCTGGTCCTATTAGTTCATCTAATCTTGGAATCACCTTTTGAAAGAAGGTAGTATATCCTCTTTCTGCAGCATTTTGTTCAATTGCTTTTTTATCTTCTGAAATAAAGAAAATCATCACCATTGAAACTAAACCTAAAATACCTACTGTAATAAATAAACCATCAATTC
The DNA here is from genome assembly GCF_019740355.2 of Paracrocinitomix mangrovi. Classification (GTDB taxonomy): domain Bacteria; phylum Bacteroidota; class Bacteroidia; order Flavobacteriales_D; family Crocinitomicaceae; genus Paracrocinitomix; species Paracrocinitomix mangrovi. The sequence continues at coordinate 1,409,128 of NZ_CP091819.1, forward strand.
CAGCTGCAGATTTCACAATACTTCCCATGAACTGCCCCATGCTGAATCCCAGGGCAATTGTAACACCAAAAATTCCCATAGCCTCTCCTCTTTTACCTTGTGGAATTACATCTGCAACTAAGGCTGTTGCACCTGTAGGCTGAAATCCAGTACTGAAACCGTGCAAAAATCTGAGCATTAAAAATCCTGTCACCGTAATGAAAAAAGGATATAAGAAGGAAATAATTACAGATACTGCAACTCCAAAGTACATGACAGATTTACGGCTTACATTGTCTGCTATTTTACCGGATAAAGGACGGCTTATAGCTGCGGCTATTGTCCACAATCCCAATATCATCCACTTATAATCTGCACCTCCAAGTGTAGTAATATACTCGTTCATCTCAGGGATCAACATATTAAAGCTTGAGAAAAACAAGAACATGTGAATACTCAACATCCAAAATGAAGCGTTGTAATCCTTAAGTGAACTAAAATATGCTGCTACCTTATTCATTGAATACGCAAAATTACGCCGAATTAAATTCAAAACGTCTTTATATTTTGCTTTTGTTGCTAATTGACTGAATATGAATAATGAAAAAACCCCGATCTAACAATTGTCAAATCGGGGCTTAAATGATCGCATCAAATCAATGTGCTTAATGATGTTGGTGATGTTCACATTTTTCTTTCTTATGTTCCTCTCTTTTTTTCTTATGCTCTTCAATTTTAGCTTCGAATTTTTCTTTTTGTTCGTCAGTTAAAACATCTTCAATTTCATTTTTTGTTTTCTCCCTTTCTTCTTTCGCTTTTTTACGCAAAGCCTTCATTTCTTCATGGATTTTATCCATTTCTTTAATGTGTGCTAAGTTGATGGCTTTTATTTTCACTGCTTGCTCATCTGTTAAGCTTAACTCAGTTGTTAATTTTTGTGTGCGTTTTTCTGCCTTTTCTTCAGGAGTAAGATCGTTCATTTCTTTTTTTCTTTCCTCTTCTGTCAATCCTTTTCCATCTTGTGAAAATCCTACCGAAGTTGATATTAAAATACAAGCGGCAATCATTGCTATTCTCTTCATACTTTTAATTTTTATGCCGTTTTAATTGGCTGGTTTTGCTTCTTTGACCCAACTAATCCACAATGGTTTAATTGCCACTTAATTTTTATTGAAATTGAACTGAATTTTTGATACGTAGATTTGATTATGTTTTGAAATATGATAAAAATCAGTAGCTCATTGCATTATAAGCCTTATCTTTGCCGTGGTTCTATTGATTTTAGGGCCAAATCGTATTTATATTAAATTTTAGAACTTAATTATTTATAGCATGCAACTGTACAATAAATTGAGTGCTAAAGAAAGAGAAGCGTTGATTGACGAAGCGGGTGAAGACCGTTTAACTATTTCTTTCTATCAGTACCACAATATCGGAAATCCGAAAATTTTTAGAAATCACTTATTTGTAGCTTGGGACGCACTAGATGTTTTAGGTAGAATTTATGTAGCCAAAGAGGGTATTAATGCTCAACTTTCGGTACCTGCACCTAAATTCAATGAGTTTAAAGCACATTTGGATAGTATTTCATTTTTAAATGGAATAAGATTAAATGTTGCCATTGAGCAGTATAACAAGTCGTTTTTAAAATTGAAGATAAAGGTGAGAAACAAAATTCTTGCTGATGGATTGAATGACGAAACTTTTGATGTTACCAACAAAGGTGTTCACTTAAAAGCGAAAGATTTTAATAATATTATTTCTCAAGACAATACAGTTTTGATTGATATGAGAAATCATTACGAACATGAAATAGGTCACTTTAAAGGAGCCATTTTACCTGACGTGGATACTTTTAGAGATTCATTGCCTCAAATTGTTGATGATTATATTGAAGGAGCCAAAGAAGACAAGAACATTGTAATGTATTGTACCGGTGGTATCCGTTGTGAAAAAGCAAGTGCTTATTTTAAACATTTAGGCGCTAAAAATGTTTATCAATTAGAAGGTGGAATTATTGAATATGTTCGTCAGATTAAAGCTGAAGGATTAGAAAATAAATTCATTGGTAAAAACTTTGTATTTGATGACAGGATGGCTGAGAGTGTGAGTGAGGATGTTATTGCCAGCTGTCACCAGTGCGGGGAGCCATGTGACACGCATACAAACTGTTCAAATGTTGACTGCAACTTACTTTTTATTCAATGCGATTCATGCAAAGAAAAAATGGAAAATTGTTGTTCAGTTGAATGTGTAGACATTATCCACTTACCTGAAGAAAAGCAAAAAGAACTTAGAAAAGGTAAAAACAACAGCAATAAGATCTTTAAAAAAGGAAGATCTACCAAGCTAAAATATATGCATAAGGTTGAACTAGAAACTGAGAAAGCTTAGTTTCTGAAGATAAATTTCTCAGAAAAATTAAGTTTTATAATTAGTATCTTTGTTTACCACCCTAAGAAAATATTATGGATAAATATCAAGAAGCATTTGATAGCATCATTGAGAAAGACGAGCGTGTTGAGCCAAGAGATTGGATGCCGGATGATTATAGAAAACACTTGATCAGACAAGTTTCACAGCATGCACATTCTGAAGTTATTGGAATGCAGCCTGAAGGAAACTGGTTGTTAAGAGCTCCATCATTGAGATCAAAACAAGTGTTACTGGCTAAGATTCAGGATGAAGCAGGACACGGATTATATCTTTACTCGGTTGCTGAAACTTTAGGAATCTCTAGAGAAGAGATGATTAGTCAATTACATCAAGGAAAAGCTAAATACTCTAGTATCTTTAACTACCCTGCATTAACATGGGCAGATATAGGAGCTATTGGTTGGCTGGTTGACGGTGCTGCAATTGTAAATCAGGTATCTCTTCAAAGAACTTCATACGGACCTTATTCTAGAGGAATGATTAGAATCTGTAAAGAAGAGAGTTTTCACCAAAGACAAGGTTACGAAATCATGGTACAAATGGCCAATGGTACTCCAGAGCAGAGACAAATGGCTCAGGATGCTTTAAATAGATTTTGGTGGCCTTCAATTATGATGTTTGGACCTCATGATTCTGATTCTCCAAATACAGGTAATGCCATAAAATGGAAAATCAAAAGAGAGTCTAATGATGAGTTAAGACAAAAATTTATTGATAAAACGGTTCCGCAGGCAGAATTCCTGGGATTAACTATTCCTGATCCAGAATTGAAATGGAACGAAGCTAAAAACAGCTACGACCATGGAGAAATTGACTGGGAAGAATTTTGGGCTGTTGTTAAAGGAAACGGACCTTGTAATAAAGAAAGATTAGATCATCACAAAAAAGCTCATGATGAAAATGCATGGGTAAGAGAAGCTGCTACTGCTTACGCCGAAAAAACAGAAGGAGCTCTAGTTTAACTACATAGAAAAAGAATTATGAAATCAGGAGATAAAGTTTGGGAAGTATTCATCCAAAAAAAATCAGGATTAGCTTTTAAGCATGTCGGAAGTGTTCACGGATATGACAAAAAAATGGCTTTACAAAATGCCAGAGATTCTTACACCAGAAGAGGTGAAGGAAGAGCTATCTGGGTTGTTCCGGCTGAGTGCATTGTTGCGTCACCATTAGATCAAGCAGATGCATTTTTTAATCCTTCAGAGGATAAAGTATACAGACACCCAACTTTTTATGAAATTCCGGATGGAGTTGAAAACCTATAAGAACTGATATAATGATGAATATCACAATAGATAACGACTTCGCTAAATTTGTTATTCGCCTGGCGGATACCGAGATGATTTTAGGTCAAAGATTAAGTGAAATGTGTAGTAACGGACCTTTTTTAGAGGAAGATATTGCGCTTTCAAACTCTGCTTTGGACTTAATCGGGAGAGCTGAAGAACTATATAAAATTGTTTCAGAAGTGGAAGCTAAAGGTGTGAGTCCTGATGACTACGTTTTTAGAAGAAATGAACGAGAGTATTTCTGCATCAAATTGGTTGAACAACCAAATGAAGATTTTGCATGGACAATTGCCAGATCATATCTTCATGATGTTTATGCAAAGGAAGTATTCACTCAGCTTACATCTAGCGAAAATGAGCAATTATCTGCTCTGGCTAAAAAAGTTTTAGTTGAAATTGAATATAACCTTGACCGTTCAAGAGATTGGATGGTAAGACTTGGGCAAGGAACCGAAGAAAGTAACAAAAGATTACAGGTAGCTGTTGATCACATGTACAAGTATATTTCTGAATTGTGGGATTGGGATGAAATTGATAACAAATACTTATCTAATGCTGACCAAATCAAAGCAAATTGGGAAACTGAAGTAAAAGGTGTTTTAAATTCTTCTAATATTAATATCCCAGAACTTTCTCCTGTATTTATGGGAGACTATCGCAATGGGGTACACTCTGAATTTTTAGGACATCTATTAACTGAAATGCAGTATTTACCTCGTGCGTATCCTAACGCTAAATGGTAGCAGAAAAAATCAATAATGACACTGAGCATCTCTGGGATCTATTACGTCAAGTACCGGATCCTGAGATTCCTGTCATTAACCTTGTTGAATTAGGTGTTGTAAGAGAAATTGAACAGATTGGTAATTTGATAAAAGTTACCGTAACACCTACCTACACAGGTTGTCCTGCAAAAAAATTCTTTAACGACTTAATTACTGAAAAACTTAATGACAACGGATATGAAAACGTTGAAATTAAAACTGTATTAAGTCCAGCCTGGTCTACTGATTGGTTATCTGAAGAAACCAAGGCTAAAATGATGAAGGAAGGAATTTCTCCTCCAACATTAGACAATTCAGTTGTCACTTGTCCTAATTGTCAATCTACCAACACAAAAATAATTAGCAAGTATGGCTCAACACCATGTCAATCACTTTATTCATGTGAGGATTGCAAAGAGCCATTTAATTATTTCAAATGTCACCGTGTATAACGGTAATTAAACAGAGATAACTATCTTAGTCTCTGAATAATGAAGCTACTTCTCACTATATTATTTTTATTCCCACTATTCACCTTTGCTCAACAAGATTCTGCATTGACATCTTTGGGATATTATGATTTGATTTCATCCAATAAAGCTGATTTAAAGGACACATCTGTCGTTAAAGAAATTCACAACTTAGCTGTTAGTTCAGCATACAGTCAACCAAAAAAGCATGAACTATATGCTTTTGCTGTTTTCCAACTTTCTTCAAAAATTAATTATAAAACTGGGATCAGTACCGGTTATAGGGATATTGCGGATGCAAAAATGGTTTTGGGTGATTATGATTCGGCAGTTTATTACGCAGATAAATCTTTAGCTATTTCTAATAAGGAAAACTTATACCTAGAACAAAAAGAGGCTTATAGAACAAAAGGCAATATCTACTATTATACTGGAGAATATTCAAAATCACTAGACATGTACTTTAAAACAGCAGAGCTGTGTGAAAAGTATTTTAAAGAAGAATTGTCGGGTGCATATGGATCGATTGGAATGGTATTCAGAGTAATTGGAAACCAAATAAAAGCATTAGAATATCTTGAGGAAGGATTACAATTGGCCAAAGTTTACAAAGACACTTCTGATCAAATGTTCATTCTCAATAATTTAGGAATCATTGCCAAAAATCAAGATGATTATGAAAAGGCTAAAGAATATTATGATGAAGGATTGAAACTGTCTATTGAAACCAACAACATTAGAAGAGAGGGTGAATTTGTATACAACTCTGCACATGTATATTTCAAAATTGGAGATACAGCCACCGCCATGAAATACTTAGAAAGATCTTCAGAAATAACAGAGTTTTTTGGTTTCCAGCGAGATCTGGCAATTGAACACCAAAATTTAGGTTTATTATATATGAACTTAAAACAATTCAAAAAAAGTGAAATGCATTCTTTAAAAGCAATTGACAATGCTTTGGCCTGTGGTTTTTGGGAAGCAGAAATGGAAGCTAGAAGAGTGTTAGCAGAAGTATATTTTAAAACCGGCAGATACAAATGGGCTTATGAAGAATTGCTATTGTCAGGAAAAATATCCGATAGTATTGACCTGAAAAGCCTTAACTCTGAAGCATATGAAATTGAAAATGAGTTTAGAGAACAACAACAGGCTTTGGCAGATTCGCTTCAAAAAGAAAAAGAAGCACTAATTCAAGCTCATGAAGATCAATTATCTGAAGAAAAAGTAAGATCCAGAGAGAGGTTGTTAATTGCTGCTGGAATAGCACTAATAGGAGTAGTAATAGGCCTTGTATTTTTGTTTAGATCTAACAAAAAAGTTAAAGCAAAAAATCAAATCATCACACTTCAAAAGGACGAAATTGAAGAGCAGCATAAAGAGATTACAGACAGTATCAATTATGCTCAAAGAATTCAATCGGCCTTAATTTCCGGCAATGAAGAATGGGATAAAATAAGTGAAGATCACTTTATATTATTTATGCCAAAAGATGTTGTAAGTGGTGATTTTTACTGGGCATATCATTCAAACGAAGAAGATATTTCAATTTGGGTTACTGCAGATTGTACAGGACATGGAGTACCGGGTGCATTCATGTCAATGTTAGGAATTGGATTTTTGAATGAAATAATAGTTGAAGGTGGGCAAAGAGATGGAGGTGAAATACTTAATTCATTGAGAAAAAAAATCATTAAAGCCCTGGAGCAAAAAGGTGCCCAAACCCAACAAAAAGACGGAATGGATTTGGCCTTGTGTATCTTGGATAGAAAAGCCAATAAATTAAGCTTTACAGGAGCTAACAATGGATTATATATCATTAGAGATCATTCAAAATTTACTCCTGAAGAATTGCTAAACCTTATGGTAGACCAATCAAGTGGAAAAGCTATTATTGAATATCGACCTAATAAAATGCCGGTAGGCTTTCACGCAGAACAAGAGAAACCATTTATTTCTACAGATATTCAACTGCAGAAAGATGATTTGGTACTTTGTTACACAGACGGATATGCAGATCAATTTGGTGGTGACAAAGGCAAAAAACTAAAGTATAAGCCATTTAAGTCAATCATTTTGGCCAACGCTTCAAAACCCGTTAAACTTCAAGGAGAGATTCTTCGCAAACACTTTGAAGATTGGAAGGGTGATTACGAGCAAATCGACGACGTATGTGTTATAGGGGTAAAAGTTTAATTGACTTTTTCAACTACCTCAATTCCAACTTTGTAAGTTTGTAAGCACCTTTCTCGCGCCTCTTTGTGACTAACCATTTCCTGAGGATAAGTCAAGTCTTCAAAGTCTTTTACCCATGTTTTTACATATTTGAGTTTTGGATCAAACTTTTTTAGTTGTTCATGTGGATTGAAAATTCTAAAATAGGGTGCTGCATCACATCCTGTTCCTGCCACCCATTGCCAATTTCCGATATTTGAAGACAGTTCATAATCCAATAATTTCTCTGCGAAATAAGCCTCACCCCAACGCCAATCTATCAGCAAATGTTTGCATAAAAAACTAGCACAAACCATTCTTACTCTTCCGTGCATATAACCCGTTTCATTTAATTGACGCATGCCTGCATCAACCATTGGATAGCCCGTTTCTCCCCTGCACCATTGTTCAAATTCTGCTTCATTATTTCTCCAAGCTATACCGTCGTATTTACTTTTGAAATTGAATTCTACTGATTTAGGAAAATGATACAATATCATCATAAAAAACTCTCTCCAAATTAACTCATTGGTAAACTGCCAATGATTTTTGTAGACTTCTTTAATGAGTTTTCTGATACTGATAGTACCAAACCTCAGGTGTGGCCCTAAATTACTGGTATCAATTTCAGGTAGATTTCGGTTCTCTGCATATCCGTTTAATGCTTTAGGATTATAAGATGCAACTTTAATTTTAGAAGGTTTTATACCTAAATCACTTTTAGAAGGAAAGGGAATATTTAAAGGTAAAAATCTATTAAACTCCACATCTTCCGTAAAGTGCAATGCATTGTAATTAAATTGAGAACGCCATTTTTTCATAAAGGGAGTGAATACGGTATATGGAGTTCCATCATCTTTTAAAACCTCCTCTTTTTCAAAAATTACCTGATCTTTAAAAGTCACCATTCGAACCCCATGTTCATTAAGGATTTCTTCAACATTCTTATCCCTTTTAAGGGCGTATGGCTCATAATCTCTATTGGTAAAGACTTCTGCTATATCATATTCATTTAGAACATTCTTCCAAATTTCAAAAGGATCACCATGATAGACCTTCAAAGCTGAATTATAATTTCCAAGTGTAGCATTTATACTTTTCAGCTGATCATAGATAAAGTTGACACGTGAGTCATCTGCAGGTAATTCATCTAAAATGTTTTCGTCAAAAATAAAGATGGGCAAAACGGGAAAACCTTTGCCTAATGCAGCATTTAATCCTACATTATCTTCCAACCTAAGGTCTCTTCTGAACCAGAATACATTTACTTTCATAATTAAGATTCAGGATATTTTCCAAACATCTCTTCAATTGCCTTATGACGGTAATTAAAGATCTGGTTTAATTTTCGTTTAATGATAATAACGTTGGCTATGCTTCCTAGAAATTTTAATGGAGGTTCATAAGTAATTATATCTCGCATTAACACTCCTTTTTCTGTTTGCTCTAAATGATGCTCATGATGCCACATTTTGTATGGACCAACTCTTTGCTCATCCACAAAAAAAGATAGATCTTGTACATGTGTAATTTCTGTTACCCATGTAGTTTTGATTCCTGCTAAAGGCTTTACTTTATAGGAGATGATCATTCCGGGATACATTTTTTGGGGAAGGTTTTTTGATGTAATCTGAAATCCCATGGAATCAGGAGTAATTTTTTGCAAGTTGTTGGGAGTTGCAATAAAATCCCATACTTTTTCAAGGCTTGAGGGAATTTTTTGTTCTCTTATTATTTGATACACTGCCATACAGTGTTAGAACAATTTCATTCTAGTTTAGTTCATCTTAATGATTACAAATCTCCATCTGAATGATACTTACCGTTTTTCCAAATTTCGATTTTCAAAAGGATGCCATCACTGTCAAATTTATAAAGCTTTCCACTCCATAACTTTCCATTTTTGAAAATGCCATCCATCCAAATTTCATCTTTGTCATTATATAATTTATTGTAATCATCTGGTTCAAAAGGCTTTTTATCCTTTCTTATTCCAAATTTCCCGGTTGGTCCTCCTTCACCTGGTGGATAGATTTTATTAAAACAATCTTCTGAAATTTTAAATTTCTCAACCTTACTTACAAGATTACTATCCCAACTTATTTTCTCTATTAGCTCCTGACATTCATTGTATCGGTACGCGACCTTTATTGAATCTTCCCAAAAACAGATCAACTCAATACTGTCATTACTAAACTTGTACATTAATGTATCTCCGTAAGCTAAATTTGATATGTTCTTAGGGGGCGGAATAAGTGTTCCTTTATTACTAACACCTGTATCACAGTCATCTTTATAAATCTCAATTAATTGGTGTTTTTTATCAATTTCACTGTGGGCTTCATGATTTGATTCCATTTTGTAAGTTCTAAATACTCCATGCTCTTTTAGACATCCTGACTCATAAAACTTCCAATACTCGCCATTAGGCCTATTTTTCTCATAAGTTCCTATTAAACGTATAGTTTTTCCATCTTGAAAGTACTTTGTCCAAACTCCTTGTTTTCTATCATCCTTATATGTCCCTTCTTCAATTATCCCTTCTGCCGAGTATTCTTTTTCAGGTTTCATATGACCATAGATGATCCAATAGCCTTGTTTTAATCCATTTTCATCTGTTTGGTTGATGGTGTCATTTTGAGCAAACAGTCCCAAGGAAAAGAATAAGAAATATGTCAATAACCACTTATTCATTCAACCATTTATCAGATTTATAAATCCCCTTTTTATACTTAAAAACTCTTTTCCTTCCTGTATCGGTATAACAAAACATCTTCCCATCTATAAGATCTCCATCCTCCACATAACCGTCTATAATTAACCTCCCTTTTGAATCGTATAATTTTTGACTTCCATTTTTTGCTGAACTCAATTCATAACTATAATCACATACACCATCTTGGATTAAAATTTCTGTGGAAAGATGCGTTTTTGTTTTATAGTCTGAATTAGTTGTTTGTCTACGGACATCTGGCTGTGGTGTAAAAACACTTCCTTTTTTAGTTTCGGGCAATTCGCAATCATCTTTGTAATAACTTACAGATATTACTTCTCCATCATCTGTATAATTCACAATTTTCTTAATACAGCCTGAATAATAATACTTGATTGATTGACCTTTTGAAACACCATCAATTTTGAAAATAGAAAGTTCAACTTTTGGGATTGTATCAGTACTATCACAGCTATCGAAATAATAAAAAATGTCCCCCTCTTCGCGTCCATTTTCATTGAAATAATGCTGCACCATTGGGGTTCCGCATTCATAATAAAAACTATGGGTACAATTTTTATGTCTCCCTCTTTCAAAGCAAGCATCTGCCATTAACTGACCTGTAGGGTAGAATTTTTGGTACTTACCATATGGCCTGCCATTTACATACTCTCCAATAAGTCGTGGTGTTTTTCCATCAGGATGGTACTTGATCCATTTTCCGCTTTTTCTGTCGTCTTTATAGGTACCTTCTTCTATCAACAAACTATCCGGATAATCACGTTTATCAAACATATATCCATACAAAATCCAATAGCCTTGTTTCAGCCCATCTTGATCTACTTGATTAAGCGTATCTGTTTGTGAAAAAACAGTGTTTACAGAGATAAGTAGCAATACCAATAAAGAATATTGCATACATTTTGGGTTATAAATTACAACTGTCCATCCGAATGGTATTTACCATCCTTCCAGATTTCAATCTTTAATAAAATTCCGTCTGAATCGTATTTGTACAATTTACCGTTCCAAAGTTTACCACCTTTGAACTCACCATCCATCCAGATTTCATCATTGTCGTTATAAAGCTTGTTGTATCCGTCTCTATCAAAAGGTTTTCCGTCTTTTTTGACTCCTTTGTTTCCACTTGGACCACCAGAACCACTTTCTACTTTCTCACCTTTTGGAGGATTTACTCTTTCTTTTTCTTCGTTTGAGATAATTTCACCGGTTTCACTGTACTTTACAATCTTCTTGACATCTCCATTTGGATAATAGGTAATTGCGTCACCAACCGTCACCCCATCTTTTTTGGTCATTATCATTTGAGGAGTACCATCATCATAGAAGAACTCTACTTTTCCTTCTTCTTTACCGTCGTTGTTGAATGTTTTTCTTTGGGTAACTATTCCATCTTCATTAGTAACGGTATAATCACCGAGCATTTTTTTGTTTTGATAATCACCTTTTTCGGCTGAAACTCCATTTTCATGGAATTTTTCAAACTTTCCGTAAGGTCTACCATTTACGTAGTTCCCTATTAATCTAGGAGTTTTACCATCTGCATGATACTTAGTCCATAATCCATGTCTACGATTATTTAAGTATGGACCTTCTTCGATTTTACCGTCTGCAGGATATCCTTTTTCAGGATTGTCTTTACCGTAAACGATCCAGTATCCTACCTTCACACCATCTTTTATCTGGTTGAGGGTATCCGATTGCCCATAGATTGAGGAGGTTAAAAAGGGCAATGCCATTAAAAGTGTCAAAAGCATTGTTCGCATAAGTCCTTTGAATTTACAAAAATTAAAATTACGTGGCAAGAATTGTTATTAATTAGCACAAATGTTTAAAGGCAAGAAAGATGCCAAATCATCTACATGTAGTAATTTAAGCCTATTCCAAGGCTATAGAACATGCGAGCATTTACACTGGCTCTCGGATTAATTTGAACTTCTGTTCCAATTTTCGCATTGATGTCAACCGTAAACTTTGACAAAGCAGGAAGATTTGACAAAGGCGTTTCAATTCGCACAGGAATATAGGGTCGAATGAAATATGCCATTTTCACTTCTTGTTCAACTGTATTTGAATAAATTTGAGTAATTGCCGGTGCATAATAACCATTGTTGCTTCCTGAATAAGATTCCACTTCTGCATAGCTCAAAACCCCATTTTCATCATACAAACCGGTTTCATATGATATCGTGTGTCTTACTTGTGCGTGATTGTATAGCGTCATGTCAAAAGCTGCTCCTAAACCTACACCAAAGCCCGGATTTTTATCTCCTAAAAAAATAAGATACTCTCCAAAAACACTGATATTTTTTGAAGATGCAGAGTAAACTGTAGAATGATAAAAAATAGTATCTCTATACAGTGTTTCAATGCTTCCGGTACTTGAAGTTAAGGTAAGTGTATCTGACCTAACGGTTATTTTATCCCTGAATTCAAAAGCGTAATTGTTTCCTCCGTTATAACCAACTCCAAGATCAAACTTTGACCGTTTAAAAGCGCCCATATTGCTCAAATCCGGACCTTTAAAGATCATCCTTGCATTGATCCCATTTCTTGTGAATAAAGTTGATGACGCTATCAATTCAGCATCTGAGGAATGTAAAAAAAACTCAGGATTGTTGATCACTTTACCATATTCAGTAAATGAAAGTGTTGGCTCATCCAAAAGATTGAATGCAGCTTCAACACCAAATCCAGTTAAAACTTTATCTGTTTGATCCTGAGCCCAACCAAATAAAGGGATAAACATTATGAACGGAAACAAAATTCGCATACTGTTAACGCCGGGTTCTTGATAATAAACCAAAAAAGTGACGACTTATTTTATCTAACTGGATTAATTTTGACCTAATGATTCAACAAAACATCAATTTACAACCATACAACACCTTTGGATTAGCCGTAAATGCAGCCAATTTTTGTGAATTCTCCAATATTGAAGAATTAAAGGATGCCATTTCAAAATTCAAAGATCAACCCCTCTTGGTTTTAGGAGGCGGTAGTAATATGTTGCTAACCAAAGATGTCCAGGGATTAGTATTAAAAAACAATCTCAAAGGAATAGAACTAGTAAAAGAGGTTGGTAATGATGTTTGGATCAAATCAATGGCAGGAGAAGTATGGCATGATTTAGTGATGTATGCCATTGAAAATGGTTATGGTGGAATAGAAAACTTGTCATTAATTCCAGGAAGTGTTGGAGCTGCACCAATGCAAAACATAGGAGCATATGGTGTAGAAGTTAAAGATGTTTTTGATTCTTTAGAAGCCTACAATATTGAAAACGGAAACATTGAAGTTTTTACTAATGATCAATGCCAGTTTGGGTACAGAGAAAGTGTATTTAAGAGAAGTTTAAAAGGAAAATACATCATTGTTTCGGTTACTTTAAAACTTACCAAGCATTCTGAAATCAACACTTCATACGGTGCCATTGCATCTGAATTGGAAAATATGGGAGTAAGCCAAGCGGGAATAAAAGAAGTAAGTCAGGCCGTAATCAATATTCGTCAAAGTAAATTGCCTGATCCAAAAGAAATAGGAAACTCAGGAAGTTTCTTTAAAAACCCGGTTATCGGTAAATCTCAATTTGAACAACTTAAAGCAAAGTTTCCTGACATAGTAAATTACCCGGTAGATGAAAATCACGTAAAAATTGCTGCCGGATGGTTAATAGATCAAGCCGGATGGAAAGGTAAGACTATTGGGAATTATGGGGTTCACAAAAATCAAGCACTTGTTTTGGTTAATTATGGTGGAGCTAAAGGTCAGGATATTTACCAACTCTCTGAGGACATCATGAAATCAGTAAAAGACATTTACGGCATTGACCTGGAAAGAGAAGTAAATGTTATTTAGACGAGCTCTTCACAAGCGTGACAATTGTCACAAATATTCAGCTTAATTACCCTACTTTTACTTTATAATCTAGAATTATGAAGCGTATTTTGAGTGTAGCAATTTTAGGAACCTCTTTTTTATCCACACTGAATTCATGCAGTGGAAATTATGATGAATACACTGATGATTTATCTGACGGACTAAACAATACAGATGAAATTACTGAAGATTACAATGGTTTTCAATTGATGGAAACTTCTTGCTTTTCATGTCACAGTCCCAATGCAGGAAATGAAGCAATTGCTGCCCCTAATATGGCAAATGTTAAACAGCATTATTTAGACAAATATCCAAATGAAGAAGAATTTGTTGAAGCTATTGTAGCTTTTATTTCTGAACCATCTGAAGAAAAAGCATTAATGTCAGATGCAATAGAAAAGTTTGGAGTTATGCCGAACATGGGATTAAACAAAGCTCAAAACACGGCTGTTGCTCAGTATTTATTTTCTTCAAGTATTCAGGATTCAAATTGGTTTGCTCAATCTTACGAATTAGAAAAAGCTAAAAACCTGGTTAATCCTGAAGATATGAGTTATGTTGATAGAGGATTTCAGTTTGCCATGTCAACAAAATCTATTCTTGGTAAAAATTTGAAAGGTAAGATTAAGGCGGAGGGAACAGATGGCGCACTGGAATTCTGCAATGTTCAGGCATTGCCATTAACAGATTCAATGGCGACTGAATTTGGTGTTAAAATCAAAAGAGTTTCTGACAAAAACAGAAATCCTTTAAATGCAGCAAATGAAGAAGAATTGAAAATCATTGCTTCGTTTAAAGAATTTTTGACAAAAGGTGAAGAAATAATTCCTACCACTATTGAAGGAGATGAATTTGTTACCGGATATTATCCAATTACAACCAATCAAATGTGTTTGCATTGTCATGGTGGCGAAAAAGACATTAAATCAAGTACTGCCGCTTTGATAAAGGAAAAATATCCATCTGACAAAGCAACGGCTTATGGGGTAAATGAATTAAGAGGGATTTGGGTAGTTGAAATGAAAAAGTAAACTAGAATTTACTTATTGGAACCCTTACTTTTTTAATTCCCTGAATACCATTTTTACTATATTCCACAGTTATATAACCAACACCATTTTCAACAATCAATTGCTTTCGATAAGTGTGGTCAAAATCCACATTTAAGATGGATTTAAAGTTCAAGAGGATTTTTTGTTTAAAATCCCCATTCGTTAAATTGAGTTTGTACAAGAAGAATTTATCTTTTTCATAGATACCTTCTTGATTGTGTCCATTGAATAGAAACCACAGATATTTATCTTCTTTAATAAAATCTGATTTTATTCTTGAATGCACTCTCCATAGTTTAGTCCCATCTGTTTGACATAATTCAAATTCAAAATCACAGTGTCCTCCCCTATCATGCTCAGTTCCTTGCCAGGCGATAAAATATTTTCCGGGTAAGTCAAATAAGGCAAAATCAAAAATCATGGCATGCATTCCATATCCACTTACAAAATCACTTTTCCAAGAATATTTACCGATACAATCCAACTGCAGGATACTTGAACCCGAATAGGGAACTTTATTCAAAGAAATAAGACAATCATCTTTTTCTACTATTTCAGCTTTATTTAAAATTTCCACTTTTCTACAAGAAAGTAATATTGGATTTTGTTGTCTTTTTCGGTTTTATCTTACCATTTACGGTATTGTACTGCTCGTAATGTTCACCTTTTACTCTGTATCTACCTCTGGGCCATGTATTGATTTCAATGACATTATTAATCACAAACTGTCCGGGTGATTTTTTATGTACATACAATCCGTATCCCAGCATATTGTTTGAAAAGATCACATTATCAGGTCCATTTCTACCATGTGTATTATCAATTACAATTTGATCACATTGATTCCACTGAATCAAATTAGCGTAGGGATAATTACCATGAAGCACTATATCTCCAGCAGCATCTTCAGGCAATCTTACATTGGTCCATAAAGCATCCTGAATATGATTCATGCTAATTACATTTCCGTTTGCACCTGCTTGCAATAGAATAGCATGTCTTAAGTTCACCAGGAAATTATCACCAATCATACAATTACCACTGGCAAATTGTAAGGTTATACCATAAGCCTTACCTCCATTTCCATGATTGTGAGCCCCTTTAAAAATTGAATGTCCTACAACACAATTTGATGAAAAATCAAATAAAACATGCGAGTAATTGCACAAATGACTGGATACACCTTCTACCCAACAATTGACGGCATATTCAAAGTGAATATTAGAAGTTTGTAGTTGAGTTTCTGTATTATTTACTAATTGCAAATTCTCTATACCTACATTTTCAATGGGATTCATTTCCATCAAGTCTGTATTGTCAAATGATCTGAATGTTCTTCGAATTGGGCTGGTAATAACCTTTTTGTTCTTTATAGCCTTGATTTGAATAATCTGGCCTGTTTTTCCGATTGACCAATCAGATTGAACCAATTTTTGATCTCTATCTATGATGTAATAAAAGAAAGATTCTTTCAACTCTTTTGAGGATTTCACCATGCATGTAGAATCGTATTGATTGATATCTTCCACTAAGGAGGCACCTCCCCTTCCCATTTTCCCTTGAGCTAAAATACAGTCCTGCTCCTTATCTAAATCAAACACCAATTTGGAAGACAATCCCTCTCCACGTAAAACTACATTGGAATGCAGTTTAATTCGTTTTTGAAATTTGTATTCACCTGAAGGAAAGTAGATGATTAAGCCGTTTTGATTATCATTCAAAATAGTTTTAATCAATTCATCATTATTGAGCACATTAGATTGTTTAGCTCTTTCAAATCCAAAATCAACCACCGTAAAATCTGTCGTTGTGGTATCTTGAAGACCAACATTTTTGTAATCAGTAGCAGGTAAATTCTGCCCAATAGACAGCTTAGCGAACAACAGTAAGACAAGCCAGGGCCATCTCATATTACTTCATTGCATTTTTAAAATAGTCCATTACAGCTTTATTAGCCTCATAAGCCTTTACTACATTTTTCATAAAGTCGTCTTTTAATGCTTGCTCCGGTTTCATCTCTGTAAACCAGTAGAACTGTTTATTATAAATGGTGTCGAATTCTGCTCCAACCTCTTTAAATTCTTTAGGAATCACTTTGTTTTTCTCACCTCTGAGTTCTCCAAAAACTGAAGTAAAACTTTTATCTGAAATCAGCTTTTGCAATTTTTTGGGATCTTTATTAATTGTCTCTCTTATATCGTACAATTGTTCCTTATCAGGCATATAAACACCTCCATAAACCCTGCAAAACTCCGGTCCTATTTCAATGTACAAACCTGGAAAAGACTTATCCTTTCTTCCTTTAGGTGAAATGATGGCAGACCTGTTTAATTTATAAGGTGTTTTATCGTTTGAAAATCTGATATCACGGTTGATTCTGAAAATAGCATCTTTGGGAGCGATATCAACGGCTTTATCTCTTTGTTTTACTTCACTTATAAGATCACCAACAAAGACATCAAAAGGTTCTTTAACAGATGTATGATATCTTTTTCTGTTTTCATCAAACCAATCTTTGTGATTGTTAGCTGCTAACTCCTTAAAAAAATCAAAATAGTCTTTTGTAAAATATGCCATGTACTTCAGATTTTAAGACAAATCCACACAATAATTCACTAGATTTGTCGCGCCTATAATGATTTAAAAATAAGTAAAATAAACAGACGAAACTCATGCCTCAAGTAAGTGTTGAAAGTATTGCCAAAGCTTTAAAAAAGGTTGATCAATTAGATGAAGACGGATTAGACAGGTTGATTGAAACCTATACCTTAAAACAAGAAGCGCTTGTAAATTATATTCTAGCTGCAGGATACGAGTATGAAAATGAAGATCTGAATGTTTTTTCTATTTATTATTTCGCTTTAGTGTATGAAGCTTTTTATCAGCAAGGCATCACTTTAAAAACCATCACGGATGAAATGATAGAGGAATTTCAAGATCCTTTTGTGATGGCTTTGGATGAATTAAACAAGAATGAAGACTTTGAACCGCTTCAAGATTTAATCAATCAGCATAATCTACTCAATTTCATGACAGAAGAGATTGAGTCTGAAGATTCTGACGGTATTGTTTTAGACGAGGATACTCAAACTCAACTATTTATCGTTACTACGTCCATGATTGGATTGATGAATGCAGCTACATAACTTAGACTGTAAATTTCACGGGTTTGTCGAAATTTTATCTAATTTCAGATAATTCTATATCCCATTTTGTAACAATTAGTGGTAAATTAGGGTAAAATAGACAAACGAAAAAATAATCGACTACAATGTCAGTAAACATTGAAGCATCAGTAAAAACTCCTTCTATTCACATGGATGAGAGTGCAGGACACATTTCGATCAAGGGAATTTCTATTCCAGAAGATCCCCATGAGTTCTATCATCCCCTGATCAAGGCGATTGAAGATTATCGTGTTTCTCCGGCTGCCAAAACTGCTTTGGATTTGCACCTGGAGTATTTCAATACAAGTTCAACACTTATCATTAGAAATTTGATCAAAGACTTAAGAATGATTAAAGAAAAAACTGATTTAGTTGTGAATTGGTTCTTTGAATCAGATGATGAGGACATGAAAGAAGCCGGAGAAGAATTTAAATTACTTTTCTCGGACATTCAATTTAACATTACTCCCGTAGATACATTCTAATGGCACTTTTGCCCAAAGAGATTATTGACAAAATGATGGCGTCTGACGAAATGAGTCAGTGGCTTGGAATTACCGTCTTAGATTACACAGCCGGAGCAGTTTCATTAAAGATGACTGTTCGCAAAGAAATGACCAATGGCTTTGGTGTAACACATGGCGGAATCACCTATTCATTAGCTGATAGCGCACTAGCATTTTCTTCAAATTCACACGGAATGCGATCTATGTCAATTGAAACTTCAATTTCTCATCTAGCACAAGTAAATGAAGGAGATATTTTAACGGTTAAATCAAGACAACTTTCTTTGAGTCGTAAAATTGGAGTTTATGAAATGGACGTTTACAATCAAGACAACAAGATTGTTGCACATTTTAAAGGAACTGTCTATAGATCAAGTATTGAGTGGAAATAATTTTTTATATTCGATTAAACTCTACTACTTATACTCATGTTTATAGATTCTTTGCAGTCACTTGATACTATAGAATTTAAGAATACCAACTTCTACTTTAGAGAAGATAATATTGTTATCATCCGTATCAAAGACAACTCTCATATTGAGTTAGCGGATACAATAAAAGAAAGGCAGTATCTTCTTCGTGAAAAATCTCATCTGCTCCCAATTAAAGTAATGATTATTTCCGGTTCGAAAGTTAAAATTTCTAAAGAAGCCAAAGATTATGCTAATTCTCCTGAAAGTACTTGCATGATAAAAGCTGAAGCACTTGTTGTCAGAACTTTTGCAGAAAAAATGGCAGCAAATTTTATTTCAAAAATTTACAACGTTCCAATGCCTATTAAAGCATTTACTGCTGAAACAGATGCTTTGAAGTGGCTTATGCAACGTGAATAACTCATTGACAAGTATTCAATCAAGATAACAAGATTGTAGCACATTTTAAAGGAACTGTTTACAGATCTGATAAAGAATGGAATTAAAATTCCTTACTTTCGCCCACTTAAATTTTATTCCCTTTTGATGTTAATAGAAATTGAAGATCTCTGTGGAGAGGTCGTCGAACTGAACAAATCTATATATGAATTTAAGCAAGGTGGTATTGTAAAAATCAACATTAAGGAAGACGCTCATGTTGAAATTGAAGACGCCATGGAAGAATTTAGGCTTTTGTTGTCAAAGCCAGAATATCTGCCAGCCAAAGCTTTAATTGTTCCTGGAGACAATGCCTCTGTTTCTAAAGAAACACGCGACTTTGCCAATAGTCCACAGGGGAAAAGTGTGATTAAGTGTCAGGCTATTGTCGTTCATTCACTACCACACAAAATAATGGCCAATTTTATCAGACGTTTTTACAAAACTCCTGTAAAAATTAAAATTTTTGATAACGAAAAAAATGCTGTAGAATGGTTGAGTGCGCAGGATTAAGACCTTGAAGTTATTCTCTTAAATTCTGCGTAAAGGATAATCTTAAAACTAATCACGTAAGCCAGTAAATCCAACCAATCAAAAGTACTGCCAATGATCACGGCTGCAAACTTATTGCCTGACAAACCTAATCGGTCTGCTAATGAAAAATATTGCATAATCTCAACGGATACCGCAAAAACTAAAACGGCTATAGCAGTTTGAGCAGGAGGTACTTTCAAAAAGGTTTTTAAAAATGCATATAATAAAATAACCACCAATACATCTCCTAAAAATGGACGCACAAATTGGTCATGTACATATAACGCAATTAGGATTTCAATAATCAAAATTATTGAGAACAATAATCCGTATTTGTAATTGAAAGTCATGCAGTTAAAAAGAAATTACGTTTTGAATTTATCAATTAAAGTATAGAGTACAAAAAAAATGCTCGTTGTTTAACGAGCATTTTAATATAATTGATTTAATCTTTTAAGCTTCTTGTTTTACAATCATCCATTGTCCGGATTTAAGTAATGGTTCAGCTTGTTTAAACTTTACAACTCTGGTTTCACCTGTTTGCATATTTCGGATTTCAACTTTATCGTTTCTTCCAATTTTAGGTGCTGTTGTAATCGGTTGTTTCTTAGGTGGACGATTTTGATGATTACCTGAATTAGCCATTGCTTCTTCATATCCTTCACTTCCTTGAAACTCTTCTGTTTCATGATGTTCAGATGCATTTTGATAAGCACTTTGGCCAAACTCATTTCCAACCGCCTTTTGTTGCACAGGTTGAGCTTGATTAGGCAACATCCCTTTGCTCAAAAATCCAACTACCTCCTTACTCATCTTACCAAGCATATCTCTGAACAAATCATAAGATTCCTTTTTGTAGATTACCAATGGATCTTTTTGCTCAATAGATGCGTGTTGAACAGCTGTTCTCAAGTCATCCATTTTTCTCAAATGCTCTTTCCACTCATTGTCTATAAATCCTAAGGTGATTACTTTCTCAATCTGCTTTTTAAGCATCTTACCTTCTGATTTATAAGCTTTCTCTAAGTCAATTACACAATTAATTGACTTTTCACCATCTGTGATAGGGAAAGCGATTTGCTTGTACTCAGATTCGTTATTATGCACTTGCTCAATAACAGGTTTTGCCAATTTAATTAACTGTTCAGATTTCTCATTGTAAGCGGCAATTGCAGCATCATACACAGTATCCATCAGTACATTTGGGTTTCCACTTTCAAACTCTTCTCTTGAAACAGGAGACTCAATTCTCAAGTACTGCACCAAATCAATCTCAAATGATTCAAAATCTTTTGCAGGATAGTGATCGTTTATAATTTCTTCTACTACATCATAGAACATGTTAGAAACATCCAATTCTAATCTATCGCCAAATAATGCATTTCTTCTTTTCTTGTAGATAGCATTACGTTGCGCATTCATTACGTCATCATACTCTAACAATCTCTTACGAACACCAAAAGCATTTTCTTCTACTTTCTTTTGTGCTCTTTCAATTGATTTAGTAATCATTGAATGTTGGATCACCTCTCCTTCTTTATATCCCATTCGGTCCATTATCTTAGCAATACGCTCTGAACCAAATTTTCTCATCAAATCATCTTCCAAAGACACAAAGAATTGAGAAGATCCCGGATCTCCCTGACGACCGGCACGACCTCTTAACTGTCTATCTACACGTCTTGAATCGTGACGCTCAGTACCTATGATCGCTAAACCTCCGGCATCAATAACTTCTTTGGATAATTTAATATCTGTACCACGACCTGCCATATTGGTAGCAATGGTTACTTTTCCTGCTTGTCCTGCCTCTGCAACAATCTCAGACTCTTTTTGATGTTGTTTCGCGTTCAATACATTATGAGGAATTCCTCTCATGCGCAACATTTTACTCAACAACTCAGAAATCTCTACTGTAGTTGTACCTACCAAAACAGGTCTTCCGGCATCAACCAACTTGTTCACCTCTTCAATAACAGCATTGAATTTTTCTCTTTGCGTTTTGAAAACCAAATCTTGCTCATCTTTACGCGAAATTGGTTTGTTAGTAGGGATTACAACAACATCTAATTTGTAGATATCCCACATCTCTTGTGCTTCAGTTTCTGCTGTACCCGTCATCCCTGACAATTTATGGTACATTCTAAAGAAGTTTTGAAGCGTTACTGTTGCATATGTTTGTGTAGCAGCCTCAACCGTTACATTTTCTTTTGCTTCAATCGCCTGGTGTAAACCGTCAGAATATCTTCTTCCGTCCATGATACGACCGGTTTGCTCATCAACGATTTTAACCTTTCCTTCCATCAATACATATTCTACCTCTTTTTCAAAAAGTGTATATGCTTTTAACAATTGGTTCATTGAATGAATTCTTTCAGATTTGATTTTATAATCTGATACTAATTCATCCTTTTTCTTCAACATGTCTTTACGATCGATACCCGATTTTTCAATATCGTTCATCTCAGTCGCAATGTCAGGAAGGATATAGTAGTTTGCATCTTCACCTTCAGCCAACAAATCAATCCCTTTTTCAGTTAAATCAATTTGATTGTGCTTTTCATTGATAACGAAAAATAACTCCTTATCAATTTTAGGCATTTCTCTTTCTCTATCTTGTAAATAGTAATTCTCAGTTTTTTGTAATTGAGCTCTGATTCCCGGCTCAGATAAAAATTTGATAAGCGCTTTGTTTTTTGGCAAACCTCTATAACATCTCAACAAGGCATCTGAACCTTCCTGTAGCGTTTCTTTATCTATATCACCGCTCTCTAATCCTGCCAATTTCTTTTTAGCGGTAATTAGTAGATCATTGATTAATTTTCTTTGAGCACTTACTACTTTCTCAATCTTAGGTTTTAGTTCATTAAACTCATGCTTATCTCCTCCGGCTGTAGGCCCTGAAATAATCAAAGGTGTACGCGCGTCATCAATCAATACCGAATCCACCTCATCTATAATAGCAAAGTGATGTTTATGTTGTACAATCTGCTCAGGATCAGAAGACATGTTATCTCTCAAATAATCAAAACCAAACTCATTATTAGTGCCGAATGTAATATTTGCACGGTAAGCCGCTTTTCTTCCAGGACTGTTTGGCGAATGTTTATCGATACAATCCACCGTTAAGCCATGAAACTGGTACAAAGGTCCCATCCATTCAGAGTCACGTTTTGCCAGGTAATCATTCACTGTTACCACATGAACTCCTTTACCAGAAAGAGCATTAAGGTAAACAGGTAATGTAGCTACCAATGTTTTACCTTCACCCGTTTGCATTTCCGCAATATTTCCTTTGTGCAACACTGTACCACCATATAACTGTACGTCATAGTGAACCATGTTCCAGGTAATTTCTGCACCCGCAGCATTCCATGAATTAGCATATGTTGCCTGATCACCATTTATTGTTACAAAGTCTTTTTGAGCGGCTAATTCTTTATCATATTCTGAAGCAGTTACAGTAATTTCAGTATTGTTTGCAAATCTGAAAGCTGTTTCTTTAACAACAGCAAAAGCCTCAGGAAGGATGTTTTCTAATACTTTCTCAATTTCAACATCTACTTCTTTTTTAAGTTTATCAACTTTAGTGTAGATATCTTCTTTTTCTTGAAAATCCATTTGCGGATTATCTTCTACTTTTTGAGTCAGTGAAGTGATTTCATCTTCTAAAGCTTGAGTTGCTTTTTTTATTTGATCCTGAAACCAAATTGTCTTACCTCTCAGCTCATCATTAGATAACGATTTAATACTTGCTTCGTGAGATTTTACCAGATCTACATAAGGTTGAAATATCTTATCGTCTTTCTTTGATTTACTTCCTACTACTTTCTTGAATATGTTTAACATCTTTTCCTTGTAAAAAATGGATTTGTAAAAATAATGGGTTTGTTTTGGTAATCGCCCAATTGTGAACAAAAAATGACAGAAATTATACCATTTAGCATAAACCCGACAAATTGTCGCATTAAAACATAGAGACGTATAAGCTTTTTGAATATTGGGAAAAAAGGAAAAAAAAGACTGCCATAATTGGTAAAAAGCGGCAGAAATAGACAAAAACAAAAAATCCCACCGATAATACGGGTGGGATTTTTATTCGATTTTTGTTAATCTTTAATACTCATCCTCATTGAAGAAAAAATCTTCTTTTGTAGGATAATCCGGCCAAATCTCCTCAATACTTTCGTAAATCTCTCCTTCGTCCTCGATCTCCTGCAAATTTTCCACCACTTCTAATGGCGCTCCAGTACGCATGGCATAGTCGATCAACTCGTCCTTAGCTGCCGGCCATGGAGCATCTTCAAGATATGAAGCCAATTCCAACGTCCAATACATAGTTTATCGTTTTACTTTTCCGCAAAAGAATATTTTTTTATCTATAAATACAAGTTTTTTGCAAAAAAAATGCACACAATTCTTTAAAAAACCTCTATTTATTGGGTTTCCAAGGGATTTCTTCTGCCTTTAACTTCATTGTTAAATATCTGCTATAGACAAATAAATAGTCACTCAATCGGTTAAGAAAGGCTAAAATGATAGGATTTTGCGGCTGATTTTCATTCAATTCTACCACTAACCTTTCTGCTCTTCTACAAACACAACGCGCGATATGGCAAAAAGATACATTTTGATGACCTCCCGGTAAAACAAAGAATTTCATTGGCTCCAACTCTTCATCCATTTTGTCAATTGATTTTTCCAATCTTTCAATATCCGACTCGTGAAGCTCAGGCAATGACATTTTTGATTTTTCAGGATCTGATGCCAACCATGAACCCAAAGTAAATAAACGGTCCTGAATAAAAATAATCTCTTCTTTAAACTGTTCGTTCACTGTTGTATCTCTTAATAAGCCCATGTATGAATTCAACTCATCAACAGTACCGTAGGCGTCTATCCTCAAAGCATACTTGGGCACTCTGGTTCCTCCAATTAATCCTGTTTTTCCTTGATCACCTTTCTTTGTATATATCTTCATAGTACTATAATCTGCTTTTATTAATCTCCAAATTTACTCAATACTAAAACTGCCCAATAAACCAGGATTGCAGTAATCGCCAGTAAACTAACCAACCATACTAAAATACCAATTCGGTTCCACTTTATCATTTTCAATTGATTAGATCTGGAATAACTTTCATTATCAATATTCTCAATTACTTTTTGCTTTTTTGGTAAAAGATCTATTACTGTTTTAAAAGGATAGTATGTAGTGGATTTAGGTGGATTTTTAATCTTCGCAAAATAATTGTTGACATATCTAAAAACGATTTGTCCAAGTATATTCAATACCAGCAGTATCCAAAACAATATTTTCATCACTAATACTTTAAAACAAAATGTTGCTTTACCTGCTCTTTTCTCTTTAGTACAATACCCATCCTAAAAAACTCCATGCTTACATTAATTCTATCATCAACACAGATTTCATCCCATGCTTTTCGCATTTCTTCGCTCCAATTAATATCATCAAATACAATAAAAGTATTGTTGTGCGCTTTTTCTAATATCATGTTGAAATAATCCAATGTAGCTTGATATCTGTGGTTACCATCAATATATACAAGATCCAATTCCTCTATTTCATTCAATAAACTAGGTAAAATAGCAGCAAAATCTCCTTGTTTTTGAACTACATTATTCATTTTACTCAAATGTGAAGCTGCCTTTTGAGCAATATTCGGACATCCTTCAATGGAATAAACTTTTTGAGCGTTTTGGGCCAAATAAGCTGTGCCAATTCCTAAAGATGTTCCTAGTTCAATACAGTTTTTTAATTTGTAATAGGCAATAATTCTGCTCAACAGCTTTCCATATTTAGGTTCTATGGATTGAATTTTTGCTATTTCTGCAAGTTTTCTTTTATTGCTTTTAGACACCCTTGAACCGGCACCTAAGTCCGTAACTTCAATTACCTCTTTTGAAGATCTAAAGGATTGATAAACCTTTTGTATTTCTTTGTCTTCAACAAACTTGGCCTTTTTAATTACTTGATTATAAAACTCAAATACAAATGGCGAATGAATTCCATGTGCATTAACGGCTTTGGTTTTATATTTAAAATAGGCTTTAATCAATTCCTTTCTCTGCCAAAAACTTATAATTTTGACCTCCACGAACGAAATTAACTCATTTTGGAAGAGCAGATAAATTCAGCACGAAAAAAAATTGAACAAGGCAATCCAAAAATCAACCTTGTTGAAGCTTGTACTTTAAACAATGGTATAATATCTATCAATGATCAGGAGATAGCTGAAGTCACTGCACTTTTTGAATCCAAAATGGCGGATTTAGACATTTGCTTTTTTGTTCCTGCCAGTGGTTCAGGTTCCAGAATGTTTAAGGATTTATATGGATTTTTAATTAAACCAAAGCAGTTAGATTTTGCAAATGCTGCAAACAAATTAAGAGATCATTTAAATCAGTTCGCTTTTTTCGATTTACTAAAAAATCAATTCAATTCTGAATTAGATCAACATACAAAAGACGAAGAAATTATTTCATTTTTATTGACAGATAAGGGGCTAAATGTTGGTGCTTTACCAAAAGGTTTGATTCCTTTTCACAAATATGAAGAATTCATCACCAATCCTTTTCAAGAGCATTTATTACAAGGAAAAGATATTGTTAATGAGTTAGCCAAATTTCATTTTACCATTAACAAAGAATTTGAAGATCAGATTGAGAAGGATATTAAGGCGATTAAATCATTACAGTCTATTGATAACAGCTTTGAATTTTCTGAGCAGGACCCTGATACCAATGCAATAGCTTTCACCATAGATTTATCTGTTGCCAAAGATGAAAAAGGTAATATTATCAGAAGACCTGCAGGACATGGAACATTGATTAACAACCTCAACAAGATTGATGCTGATTTAATTCTGATAAGAAATATAGATAACATCCAACACAAAAGTAGAAGCGGACAATCTGTTCAAACTAGAAAATGGCTTAGTGGGGCATTACTTGATTTTCAAAGTAAAGTTCATGAGATTTTGAAACTGATAGAAACCAATGGGGATTTTCAAAACCAAATAGCACATTTAAATTTGAAATATGATTTGCGCTTAGTTAATGAAATACTGGAAGATCCTACCAAAGCATTTGCTGCTTTAAACAGGCCAATACGGGTTTGTGGGATGGTAAAAAACGAGGGAGCTCCCGGTGGAGGACCTTTTTGGGTGAAAACTGCCAGTGGTATTAATAGACAAATAATCGAGAAATCTCAGATTTCTGATGATGCTGAACAAATCAAATTAATGGAGGATGCTACTCATTTTAATCCTGTTGAATTGGTTTGTGCGACTAAAGATTACAAAGGACAAAAATTTGATTTGCTGAAATTTGTTGATGAATCTCAGTACTTTATTGTTCAGAAATCTCAAGAAGGAATGGACATTCAATACATTGAACAACCGGGATTATGGAATGGTGCAATGGCTGAATGGCTGACCTTGTTTTATGAGATAAAAAGCGAATGTTTTAGTCCGGTTAAAACCGTTTTTGATCTGCTAGACGATCCTCACCAGCCAGCTTAGTGACAACCACAATTACTGTTGCAGGCAGTATTCTTGTTTTTTTTAATTCGAGACTTATACAATCTGTATCCCAAATAGACAATGGATAAAGCAAATAAGCTGTATACTATGAAGTGTTGGATATCCATTATTTAAGTAGTTGATATGCTATTAAAGCCGAAAAATAAGCCAACAATCCCATATATAAAAATTGAATTGCGGTCCATTTAAACGACTTGGTTTCTTTATATGTGACGGCTACCGTACTTAAACATTGCAAAGCAAAAGCATAAAACAGCAAAAGTGAAATACATGTAGCCAAGGTAAATACGGCAGAGCCATCTTTATTTTTTTGACTTCTTAATCTATCTCTTATAGACATTGTTTCTTCTGAATCAATAGCATAAATAGTTGAGATTGTCCCTACAAACACTTCTCTTGCTGCTAATGAAGAAATGATAGCAATACCTATTTTCCAATCATATCCTAATGGTTCAATAGCAGGTTCTATTGCCTGTCCCATTTGACCCAAGTAAGAATGTTGCAATTGAAAAGAAGCTACATATTGCTCTTGTTCTTCAACTGTCATCCCAACACCTTGCATTGGAACATACTCTTCTGCTTTTTGAAACTTCTCTCCTCCATTTGTAGCCAATACAAACAAAACCACACTGGCCGCCAAAATGATCTTTCCTGCATCCCACAAAAAGGATTTGACATTGGTCCAAACAGAAATAAATACTGTTCTTACTGAAGGAAAAAGATACTCCGGTAAATCAATCACCAAAACACTTTTATAATCTGACTTCAAAATGAATTTTAGCACAAATGCCACAACCAGCGTCATTATTATTCCTAAAAAATACATGGCCATTAATGCCAGACCTTGTGCATGAAAGATTCCAATAAACAGATCATCCGGAATGATGAGTGCAATAATGATGACGTAAACCGGAATACGGGCAGAACACGTCATTAAAGGAGTAATCAAAATCGTGATTAAACGTTCTTTTTTATTTTCAATAGTTCTGGCTGACATAATTGCAGGAACAGCACAAGCCATCCCAGAAATCATAGGAACGACACTTTTTCCGCTCATCCCAAATTTCTGCATTAATCGATCCATTAAAAAGACGATTCTTTGCATATATCCAGATTCCTCCAACAAGGCAAAAAGAAAAAACAATATGGCAATTTGCGGCACAAAAATCACAACGCCACCAATCCCAGGAATTACGCCTTTTGAAAATAGATCAGAGAGATATCCTTCTGGCAAAACACGTACAAAAAAGTCAGATAAATTGGCAAATGATTCATCAATCCACTCCATTGGAATAGCTGCCAGTAAAAAGATAGCTTGAAAAATACTAAAGAGAATGGTTGCAAAAATTACGTATCCCCAAAAAGGATGGACCAAAATTCTATCTGCTCTTGAGGTAAAATCTTTGGCCTTTGTTTTATCTATTGTGACAGCTTTATTGACAACATCAGCCAGGAATTTATACCTTAAAATGGCTTCTTTCTTTTTCCATTGACCAGTTTTTACATCATTTTTTTCAATGAATTGTAAAGTGTTCTCATCTTCAGAAAAATGAGCATTGGTTATCTTTAAGAAAGCATGGTACTTATCTTCTACCTCATTATTTTTCATAAAGGCAGACAATAACTCATCTGTTTCTTCATCCAAATAAT
The DNA here is from genome assembly GCF_019740355.2 of Paracrocinitomix mangrovi. Lineage (GTDB taxonomy): Bacteria > Bacteroidota > Bacteroidia > Flavobacteriales_D > Crocinitomicaceae > Paracrocinitomix > Paracrocinitomix mangrovi. Next base: position 1,438,218 of record NZ_CP091819.1, read on the forward strand.
GTTGTGGTCGCGCTTCAATTACACAAGGATTACTTAGTTGCTCTTTTAGCGTAGTTAAGCCGTCTTCAGATTTAGCATCAATTGCTACTACCGGAATACCCAATGATTTGCTCAATTCATCAACATCAATAAAAATGCCTTTTTTCTCAGCATTTTTAATCATGTTCACGGCTAATACAATTGGCTTATTCAAGTCTCGGACTTGATCAACCAGGTACAAGCTTCTCTTTAAATTAAGGGCTGAAGCCATTACCAAAAGGCAATCCGGAAACTCTTCTTTTACAGTATTTGCAAGGTATTCAACTACCAACTCCTCATCCTTGGATGAAGGAAATAAACTGTTAACTCCCGGCAGGTCTATAATTTCAAACTTGTAATCTTTATGATAAGCATAGCCAGTTTTCTTATCAACCGTCACTCCCGGATAATTACCCGTTTTTTGCCTTAAACCACACAATGCGTTAAACAATGTAGTTTTCCCAAGATTAGGATTTCCTATGAGGGCAACTCTTTTATTTATGAGATCTTTCAACTATTCGAGGAGTATGAAATCTGCTTCTGTTCTTCTTAATGCAATTAAATTATCATCTACCTGAACATAAATAGGTCCATTGAAAGGAGCCTTAGAAATAACAGTAATCGTTGCTCCAGGTATAATACCGAATTCAAGGAGTTTAACAGCTATTTCACTGTCTTCAACCTTTTTAATGATTCCTGCAGATTCTTTTTTAAGGTCTGATAATTTCATGCAGGCGCAAAGATAACAAGAGTGTTATTATTTAGAATAAATCCAGATTAGAATACCATAAAAGTGGTATTAAAAAAAACGTTCCCCCAAATAATTGAGGGAACGTTTCAAAATTTATTCAATAGTCAATTATATGAATTTGAAATCTTTACCGGGATAATAAGCCATTTGTCCCAAATCTTCTTCAATTCTCAATAACTGATTGTATTTAGCGATACGATCTGATCTAGATGCAGAACCAGTTTTAATTTGTCCTGTATTTAATGCAACCGCTAAATCTGCAATTGTGCTGTCTTCAGTTTCTCCTGATCTATGACTCATAACAGATGTATAACTGTTTTTAGTAGCCATGTTTACAGCTTCAATTGTTTCAGATAAAGTTCCAATTTGATTTACTTTAATCAAAATTGAATTTGCAATTCCCTGATCAATTCCTTGTTTTAGTCTTTTGGTGTTTGTTACGAATAAATCATCACCTACAATTTGCACTTTTTTACCAATTGCATCTGTAAGCAATTTCCATCCATCCCAATCATCTTCTGCTAAACCGTCTTCAATAGAAACAATCGGATACTTATTAGTCCAATCTTTCCAAAAATCTACCATTTCAGAAGCTGTTCTTTTATCTCCAGTTGATTCAAAAACATAACTTCCATCTTTATAAAACTCAGAAGAAGCAGCATCTAATGCAATGTAAATATCTTCTCCCGGCTTATAACCAGCTTTTTCAATTGCTTGTAATACAACTTCAATCGCTTCTTCATTAGAACCTAAATTTGGTGCAAAACCACCTTCGTCTCCAACATTAGTTGAATGTCCTTTGTCTTTCAAAACAGCTTTTAGGTGATGAAATACTTCAGTTCCCATTCTTAAACCTTCAGAGAAAGAATTTGCTCCAAAAGGCATAATCATGAATTCTTGAATATCAATTTTGTTGTCTGCATGAGAACCACCATTCAAGATATTCATCATTGGAACAGGCAGTGTATTTGCTCCTACTCCACCAACGTATCTGTACAATTGTTGTCCACATTGAGCAGCTGCAGCTTTTGCAATTGCCAAAGAAACTCCCAAAATTGCATTAGCTCCCAATTTTGATTTATTCTCTGTTCCGTCAATTGCCATCATGTAATTATCCAGCGCAACCTGATCAAAGATGTACTGTCCTTGTAAAGCTTCTTGCAATACAGAGTTTACATTATTAACGGCATTTTGAACTCCTTTTCCCATATAAAACATGGGATCATTGTCTCGTAGCTCAACAGCTTCATGGATTCCGGTAGAAGCTCCTGAAGGAACTGCAGCTCTACCCATCACACCATTAGAGGTAAACACCTCTACTTCTAAAGTTGGATTACCTCTTGAATCGAGGATTTGGCGGGCTATTACTTCGCTTATTACGCTCATTTTTTGATAGATATTAGATCTTAGATTTTAGACGTTAGACAATTCTAATTGGATTATTGTCTATGATCAAATTAAACCTTTAAACCTTAATTTATTTTTACAAATTTAATTTTCTACTATTGACTTCAAGGAATTTAATCTAATGAATTCCTAAATCCCCGAATCATTTTTTGAATTTCATTTAATTTTTCAATATAAAATTCATGTTGATCTGAACTTAGCAAATCAATCTCATATGCAATTATTAACTGATTCTCTAATTCACAAGCCGACCCTTGGGCAATATCCAAATACCGTTGAAAATCTTTAGTTGAACTTCTCCCTGCCCCTTCAGCAATATTGGATGGAACTGAAACCGCACTTCGAACTATTTGGGATGACAAACTATACTTGTACTCATCAGAGAAGTTTTTAGAAACCAGAATAATCTCTTTACTCAAATCCTTTGATTTCTTCCAAATATTTAATTCTCTAAAATTGTGCATTAGTCTAAATTCTAATGTCAAAAATCTATTCTCTTTATTAAACCTTAACAGCTGTCATGTTTTCTACAAACTCATCAAATAAGTATCTTGAATCATGAGGACCGGCAGATGCTTCAGGGTGATATTGTACTGAAAACACCTTTTTATTTTTAAGGCGGATACCAGCAACAGTATTGTCATTTAGATGGATATGTGTTAATTCCACTTCAGGGTTTGCTTCTACTGATTCGTGACTTACAACAAAGCCATGATTTTGAGATGTAATTTCACCTTTACCGGTAATCAGGTTTTTAATAGGATGATTAATACCTCTGTGGCCGTTGTGCATTTTTTCAGTTTGCAAACCTTGACTTAATGCCAATACCTGATGACCTAAACAAATTCCAAAAGCAGGAATTCCTGTATTAACAATCTGTTTTACTAATTCAACTGTTTCAGGCATTGCTGAAGGATCTCCAGGGCCATTTGACAACATAAATCCATCAGGATTAAATGCCATCATATCTTCAACTGAAGAATTCATTGGGAAGATCTTTACGTAACATCCTCTCTCAGCAAGACATCTTGCAATGTTCTTTTTTACACCCAGATCTAATAATGCCACTTTTACCTCAGCATTTTCATCTCCCATTGTATAAGGTGTAGTACAAGAAACTTCAGAAGATAGCTCAAGACCATCCATAGAAGGAACTTTTTTCAATTCTTCTTTTAAACTGTCTACATCTAAATTCTCTGAAGAAATGATTGCATTCATTGCTCCGGCATTTCTAATATGTCTTACCAAAGCTCTGGTATCAATATCAGAAATTCCAACTACTTTGTCTCTCTCCATATAGTTTTGAAGAGAATCAAATGCGGCTGGTCTTGAAAAGTTAGGTGAGAATTTTTTTGTAACTAAGCCCGAAATTTTAATGCTTTCAGACTCAATTTCATCTTCGTGCACACCATAGTTTCCTATGTGTGAAGTTGTCATTACTAAAATTTGACGGTGATAAGATGGATCTGTAAACACTTCTTGATAACCGGTCATTCCTGTGTTGAATGCAATTTCTCCGGTTGTCGTTCCGATCTTTCCTACTGCGTTTCCTTTGAAAACTGTTCCATCAGCTAGAACAAGTACTGCAGGTCTTTTTTCCATTAGATTGTTTTCCTGGTTTATAATCGGAAAGCAAAGTTACTCTTTAATGATCAGTTAAACGACAAAATGTTGAAAAAGGCCGACTTTTTGTGAAAAATTAATATTGCAACTACTCTTCAATTTCTTCCAATCTGCCTTTATAGTTCAGCCAATAGGTTTTTTCGGCATTTTTAAAAATAAATCCTTTATCTCCATCCGGCTCTAATTGAAATTCCGGTTTAAGTAAAACTTCTCCATCACTGCTTACTAATCCAACCAATGGTGTTTTGTCTAAATATCCCCAACTTTTAAAATTGCCTATGATATAGTTGTTATAACCTGCAAACTTAATTAAGTCATATTGTGGTTCTATTATAAGTGAATCACCTTGTGACCCTAGCAATCCATACTTCTCGTTGAGCTCAATCACATAATCACCATTCTTCTGCAATTTGATTTTATCGTAAATAGGTTCTGCAATTACTTTATCACCACTTTTATTAATCAATCCATATTTACCATTTTTAAGAATGATAAAATTTCCTTCTTCCGTTTCGTTTATTTCATCAAAATCAAATGCGTGATGCTCTCCGCTAGCATAACTATATATAAACCTTTCACCGTCTTTCTCATAGAACATGGAATTTTGGAATATCTCCAATACTTTAATATTTTCATAAACCAATTCTGCTTTTTCGTCATCAATAGCGTAAAGAGAGGTGTACTCCCCATTATAAGCAGAAAGTTTTCCTTTTGATAAACTCAAACTGTCAAAAGCAATTGGAATGATTTCTTTGTTTTTGAAAGGATTTAGTAAACCAACTTTTCCATTCAGCGCAACCTTAACAAAAGAACTGTTCTTGTGGAAATAATTAATTGAATCGTATTTATCTTCCAAAACAAACTTGCTCTCATTTAATGCATAGATTCCATATCCATTTTCAGTACCAACTATCCACTCATTTCTATTGTAGCCAAGATAAGTTTCAATTTTAGGGAATGATATAGTTCCTTTTTGAACTCCCTGAAGATCATACATTTTGTAAACACTATCCTTCTCAAACCAATAAACTCCATTGTTCGGGTCTACGGCCTGCATATCTGTCATTTCACAAGGAATAGTCATTTCTAGATTTTTCAAATCATAGATACCGTAAATAGGATTGAATAATCTTGGAGAATAAGGTCTGTCAGGATCTATATCACCTTTAGATACTCTAATATACCTTCCATCAATCACTTCAAATTTTTGAAATTCCGCATCCAACAATTTTATATCATTCAAATAAAGTCCAATTTGCTTTTTCTCATCTTCCTCTCTATTTTCAACAACCCAAAGCGTATCCCATTCGTGATTTTCTTCCCAAAAATCATTTCTTAAGATGTAGATATTTTGATATTCAATTGGAATCAACTTTTTTGAATCAATGGTCATCAATCCAACTTTATCATCTTTTCTTAATTTGTAATAGTTTGAATAATATTTGAATGGAATACCATCATATTGAAAGTCCAACGTCCATTTGAATGCACCATTGCTTCTAATATCTGTACTCATAATCACGCCAAACTTTCCATTTTTTCTTGCGGCAATTTGGGAACCATCTACCGCAATAGTATCATAAATACATTCCAGCATCATTTTTCTATTGGTTATATCATATAAGCCATACTTATTATTTTTTTGAATAATTACAGTATTTAAATCAGGACTATACATGAAAGGCTTGTCAACAATGACATATTCAGGTTTTAGCAATATATCACCCTGAAGAGTAACTATTCCTTCTAAATTGTTATTCATAATTGTGTACAGATTCTTATTTTCTCCTCTAGGATTTTTATAGAATCGTTTCATACCATCAAAATTAGTATTGGGTATTTTGGTAAGTGAACTTCCCAATTGATACAATTCAAATTCACTGTCTTTTTCAGAAAGCCAAAACTTATCTTGATTAGGACCTGTTGGAAAAGCAATTAGATCATATTTTGGTTCTGTAATGATTCGTTTTGTTTTCAAATCAAAAAAACCATAACGCACTTGATTATCTTCCTCTTTATGAATTAACAACTTACCGTTTTTAAGTAGAGCCGAACCTTGAACTCCAGCTGGTAATGCAATATTCCTACCGCTTCTATCTTTTAATAATAAAGGCGTTGCAACTTTCCCCGCTGAAATATAATCGCCTGTAAATTCATTGTAGGATTCACCGTATACCTCAATTGAAGGAGAAAAGAAATATCCGTCATAATATTGAAACTCTCCATAATTTTCCGGTTTAAAAATTTCTTTACCACTTGCATCATATGCCACTGAAAAGTTAGCTCCGTAGCACAAATAAATTCCATCTTGTTGTACAATTTTATAATACAATGGCTGCACCAACACCTTCTTATCTTTGGTCATAATTCCATACATACCTGTTTGGTCTGAGTTTTTTGAATCATAACCTTTTTTAAACATATAACCGGTAGGAATAGACTCAAGATAACTGTAAGTTTCTCCTGTCCAATTTTTCTTAGCTAAATCAAAAAATCCTGCCTTTTGAACTCCGTCAGATTCATAAACTACGTTCCCATCATTGTCAATAGAATCTTCACCATACCACATCAAACTCTGAACTGGTCTGAATCCGGTATGCGTATTAATTGAAACCAACAATTGATTATTGATCAACTCATAAATTTCAGTTCGATCAATTTTTGTATCCTCCGGAATTTCTTCCATTTTGATCCATTTTCTGTCTAACGGCTCTTCATAAAAATCGTCATATACTTCATCTAAGTAATAGATGTTTGCATTATCTATTTCTACATAAGATGGACCATATTTAGTGGCGTACATCTTTATAGACTTTCGAGGAGTAACCGGAAGCGGAATATTTTCATAATAACTTTCAGGAAGAATTATCTCAAACTTGCCATTATTAAACGTAATATATTGCTCTAACAATTCTGATTTAGCCACATAGTCGTACTTAGCCTCAAGACCACGATCAAACTGAAGATTATTAAGATCAAATTCATTAATCCCCATTTTTCCATTGACTTGAAAATAAATCTGTGAATCAGATAAATTATCAAAGAACTTGGCACCCTTAGGTAAAAACAACAAAGAATCCTGTTTAGAAAACGAAGTTGCCAATTTAGGTTTGATGATTTCATTACCGGATTTATCCATCATTCCAATAAAACCATTTTCATTGGAATAATAGTATTCATATTCCACCACTCTTTCCCTATTTGAGCAAACACCATAACCATTTTCAAGCTCCACTATATTTAAGTACTTGTTTGAATTCAGCCATTTTTGCTGTTTGACATCATATACCGAAGCATAGAACTCATTTTGTTCAGGGTAAACAGTATTGCCGTCTGCATCAATAGAGTCTTGATTTTTGAATTCTTGGCTCATTAGCGGAACAGGAATATCAGATCTCAAATCATAATGAACTATTACGTTTCCATCTGTTGCATATTCCATTTTGAATTTTCGCTTCATGAAATATGGCAATCTGCGCAAATTTTCATCTTTCTCCCATTTTACCTGATCATCATTCATGAGTAATTTGTAATATTTCTCCCCATCTAGTCTGATCATTCTGGTATAATCTGTTACAATTTCACCATACATGAAATCCATTTCAGCAGATTTTCTCAACGAACAAAATTCAAATTGACTTCCGGCTTTATCAATTGAAGCAGTAGTATTTCCTAACCAAATAATTTCGAACTGTTTGTCTTTAGCTCCCACAACAAAATCAGCAGATGGGATATAAGCCACAAAATCATAAATAGGTTCAACCAAAACTTCTACCGTATTGAGATCGGGTTCTTCATAAGCTAACCCCATTTTTCCATCTTTCACAAAATGAATAAAGGTTGAGAAAGGAACATTTACTCTTTTAGCCCCATCCGGAAGTTGACCTTGTGAAAATCCAAGTGAGGCAATTAATGTTGAAATGAATAAAATAACTGCTTTCATCTTACTTTGATTTTAAAAATACAACACCACTTCCTCCTGTGCCAATGGCCAAACCATTCTTTTCAGATGGAACCATAGCATAAGTCCATGGATTAGGATTCCCTAATATTGGCACCCAATTATCTCCATCCCATTTATAGATACCTGATGATTTACCTTCTACAGGAGATTCACCACAACCGTGAGAATACAAATCTCCGGTCCCGATATAAACTGTGCCATCAGCATCTGAAGCAACACATGCAGCACCATGAGGTGGTGGTTGCGTAATTATTCTATCCCAACGTCTTCTTTCAGAAAGCCATTTCCATACTCCTTTTTGATTAAAATGAAGAAAATCTCCATTATCCAAAAAGCAATACCTATTCATGTATCCATTTGAGTAGCCGTGTAAAATATCTTGCGAGACACTTCCTTCACCTATAGTATATACTCCATCACCTGAAACCCATAACAAGCCATTTTTATCATTAAAAAGGCAGTTGTAATAGTTCTTTGAATCATCAAACAATTCTGCTTTCCCATCCACAACCTTGCATATCATTTGGTATGAGAAATAGGGCTCCGGAAACATTTTGTCTTTGTCTTTTTTCTTAATGTCATACAATTGAATCAATACATATAAGTTTCCGGACATATCATATCCTGAAGATTCAATTATTACTCTTGGATCAAGATACTTACTCTCAATTTTAGAAAAATCAATACTAATTGCTTTTGCCTTTCCACTGCTTGAAAGCTCCCATAATTTTCCACAGAATGAAAATAATATCGACCCATCTTTTTGAAGGTTGAGTTCTTTAGTATCATATCCTGTTCTCGAAATTGGATCATCCATTTTAATGTGATGTTGATATGCATCAAACACTTTTTTCCACTTTCCTTTTTTGTATTGCCAAATATCTGCCTCATTTACCAGGGCATATAAAACGCCATTATTGTTCACTAACTGGCGTACATCTGTTGCCACTACTCCGGACATACTTAATGGTGATATTTCTTTCATATTCTCCACCTGGTACAATCCACTTTTAGACAAAAGCAGTTTTGAATCATCTTTTAAAGTGTATTGATTCCCTCTTGGAAGAGTGAACATATCTCTAGGGAAATTATGATTGAGTTGAGCCATTTCAGGTGTAGATTCAATGTATCCAAAAACTCGCCTTCCTTTTTCATAATAGTAAGGCACAAATCCAAACTCAGGGTTTACAGATCTTTGCCAATAATATGATTCAGTGGAATAAGAATATTGGGAATTAAAATTGTCTGTATAGTTAAGGTTAGCAGACTTATTCAAAAAAGGATCACTATTGTTCTGAATCATTTTTAAATAAATTTCACCGGCTCTTCCTACACAGTATTCCGGATTTCGTTCGATAGCACCATCTACAAATGCCCATCTGTCCTCAGACTTGTGGTATGCATAGATTCTTGGTTTACCATCAATATCTACAGGCATATTATTTACCTGGATGTACAAAGTGTCCTTTTCAAACAAAAAATCTACAATGTGCCAAGGTCCAATCCCATTGTTTTTAACTTTCCAACTTTTACCTTTATTGGATGAAAAATAAACTCCGCCACTGGAACCTGTACCCATCCAATAATTACCGTCATTATCTTCATAAAAGGCAGTAGCATCTGCACCTTGAGGGCCGTTTGCCGCTTGATAATTGCCTAATTTAAAATCGCATCCACAATCTTTAGATTGATCTAATTTCCTTTTAATTTCTTGATAGAGTTTTTCATTGGTATCAGACATTTCATTTGGATTCAGTAACCTTTGTTGCTCAATAAAATACAGAGCACTTTTATAATCTTCCAATAAAACAAGCTCATCAATTAAGTTTTGAATACTATTGAACTCAGGAGCCTGACTTAAATAATGATCAATTTTAGAACACTTGTCTTGAGCATAAGTCGACTTGAGTAGAAGACCTAACAAGATGAAAAACAAGAATTTTGGGTTCATTTTATCAATTTTCTAGAAAGATAAAAATATAATACCAATCAAGTTGAGAAGTAACAAATACATCTCAAAATAAATTCTTAAAAAAACTAAAAAGGGTGATTTGAATTAATCTTCAAGAAAATACTTGATCATATCCGCTGTAGAGATAATTCCCTTTACCTCTCCATTATCTGCTACCACATAAGCATGAACCTCTCCTTTAGATAATTCTTTAGCAACAGTTTCAATTGGAGTGTCAGAAGTAACAAATGCCGGAGATCTGCTCATAATTTCTTCAACTTTTACTTCATTGTATACTGCTTCAGAATCATCCAATGTAGCATTGTGAATTTTTCTCATGAAATCAACCAAACTCACCATACCAACTAACTGGTTATCTTCAACCACAGGAATATGATGATGAAAATTCCTTTTCTCGTAGATATGCTTTACATCCAATATTTTTTGATCAGGAGTAACAACTTCTACATCAGTTGTCATTATTTTTGAGATAGGTTGATTTTTGTCCATCATTAATTACTTTGAAAAACAAATTTAGGATATTCATTGATTAGCCAAACTGATTTTTATAATATTTGTTTTATTTATTAATGATAAACATCACTATTTGCGAATCATTCTATTGTTATTTTCGTATCTAAATAAAAATTAAGCAGATGAAAGCTAAAACCTTGATAGAATTGTTGACTTTATCTTCTAACCTTTATGTAATGTCTAAAGATGAAGAATTAATGCAACATCTTAAGAACATGACCGAGAAGGGGAAAAACAAGATTAACAATGCTATGAAGGAGACTTTAGTTGACGAAGACGGAAACGAAGTTGAATTTATAGATAAGTTAATCATTAAGGCAGGTCAGGCAAAGCAAGAATTAGAAGAGAAGATTGAAGAAGTTGTTGCCCAATTTTACAAGAAGATCAACATTGCGCACACAGATGAAATTAGAGCATTGAACGAAAAACTTGCAGAAGCTGACAAAACTATTGCGTTATTAGAAGCCAGATTAAATAAGCTAGAGCAAAAAGGTGAGTAATTCAGGTCTCTTTTCTGGAGTAAGCAGAAGGCTTCGAAATTTTAGGAGGTATAATCAAATACTTAGAGTCTTAGTTAAATATGGCTTTAAAGATATTGTGCAGTACCTTGAAGAGTCAAAAAGATTTGGCTTTATTAGAGTTTTAATTCCGAGAAGAGCAAAAAAAAGAGCACAACAGTATACCAAGTATGAGAAAATTAGATTGGTATGCGAAGAACTGGGACCAACTTTTATCAAATTCGGTCAAATATTAAGTAACAGACCCGATCTAATTCCTTTGGAATTAATTGATGAGTTTGAAAAATTACAGGACAATGTTCCTCCCATGTCTGAAAAAGAAGCCAAGTATGCCGTTGAAAATGAATTAAAAGACAGTGTAGAAAACCTGTTTGCATGGTTTGAAACGGCTCCATTCGCTTCTGCCTCTATGGCTCAGGTTCATAAGGCAACATTACATACTGGTGAACGCGTAGCCCTGAAGGTGCAACGTCCGGGAATTCAAGAAGTAATTGTAGAGGATATCAAGGTAATGTATCAAGTTGCGGCTGTTTTGTTAAAACGAGTTCCCTCAATAAAGAGTTTTGATCCTATTGGATTAGTGAAGAATTTTGAGGAAAGTATTTTAAAGGAACTTGATTTCATTAATGAATCTATCAACGTTCAAAGATTTAACTTGAACCTGACTACAGATGGCAGTGTTGATCAGTATGCTCGTGCACCAAAAGTATTTCCTAAGTACACCACAGCTAAATTACTTACCCTGGAATTTATGAATGGAACCAAAATTTCCAAAATAACAGAGTACGAAGAAAAAGGGCTGGACAGAAAAGAGATTGCTAAAAGACTTGCCATTAGCTATTACAAACAGATTTTTGATTATGGATTTTTCCATGCAGATCCTCATCCAGGTAATCTTTTAGTACTGCCAAGTGGTAAAATCTGTTATCTGGATTTTGGGATGATGGGAAGTATTCTTCCAAGAGATATTGAATTGTTTGGACAATTGTTCATTTCAATTACAAACAGGGACGTTAAAAAGATCATCAAAGTTCTTCAACAGTTATCGGATAATGCGCCAATTAATAATATGCGAGCTTTAGAGTTTGATTTGAACGAATTTGTTCAAAGATATTATGTTAGAAGCGTTAATGAAACAGAGCTTTCTAAGCTGATGTTAGAATTAAAGGACATAATTGTACAGCATGACCTAACTGTGCCTTCTCATTTCTTTTTATTCATCAGATCGTTAGTCACTGTTGAAGGTGTAATTTATAAGTTAGATCCTGAACTTAGCCAATTTGGGTTGGTAAGACCTTACTTGGTGAGAGCGGTAGCCAAGAAATTTAGCCCAATCAAAATGGGTAAAAAAGTATTGAACTCCTTATACGAGATCAACAATTACATGGAAGAGTTTCCTAGAGACTTAAAAAATGCCATTAGAAAGATTAACAGAGGTGAAATCAAGGTAGACATCAATCATACAGGAATTGATCCAATGGTGCATACCATTCACAGAGTATCAAAACAATTGGCTTCAGCATTTATCATTTGTTCACTTGTAATTGCAGGTGCTATGTTTACTGTATCTGACATTGGTGTAAGATGGTGGAATACTTCAGCTGTAGGTTTAATCTGCTTTGGAATTGCATTTATTATTGCTTTTGGTATGTTGAGAAACTACCGCAAAGGTGATAGAGACGATTGGCAAGGCTGGAAACATCTCAAATAAAAAAGCACACCTCAATGAGATGTGCTTTTTTATTTTCAGGACAAGAATTTTTATTTAGTGAAAGCTTTCTTTACATGTGAAAATGCCTGTGTCATTTCATCTTGAAAGTTCTCCCATCTAGTTGTTTCAGGTTCTTCTTTGAATTTATCTTTTACCTTATCAATAAAAGCATTTAATTCTTTTTTACCTGCTTCAAAATTCTCTACCGCAAAGTCTTTGCCTTCATTAAATTTTTGCTCTAACCATTCTAAAAGCACTTTGAACTTTTCAATCTCTACTAGAACAATTGCATATGCTTTACCTAAAGTTGGATTGTTTTTGATTTTGTTTTCAATGTCTCTCAACTTATTGGTGATTTTCTTTTTTTGTTCGTGGAAAGTGTCAATTCCATCTGCCTTTCCTAAAGCCAACTGAACTCTTAACTCTTCAAAAAGGTTTTGAATATCCTCTTGAACTTTTTCTAATTTATCTTTTCCGTTATTGAATTTGCTTTTTGTATCAAAAACAAAACTGTCAAATTTCTTTTTTAACTCTTCGTATTTATCAGCAGCTTCAGCTTTTCCAAGATGAGCCTGCACTTGAAGACCTTCTATTTCAGTAGCTGCTTTGCGCAATGCATCTACAACTTTATCTACAAGATGAGTGTTTTCTGTTTGTCCCATTTTAATTATTGTTTATTCAAGGTTAAAATTGCTAAACCTTTCATTATTAAGTTATGACAAATGTCAATTTTAACAATGATATAAAATTGAGGTATGATTAGCTTTAATTACCCTCAATATATGGATTATATCGAGAACAGAATAACGACCAACTGTAAATGAATAGGTTAGATCCGAATAATTACTGAATAATCACCTTTTTAACTGCTTGTTGTGTTTCAGTTCTAACTGTTACTAAAAATACTCCTCTTTGATCCAATTCAACCGGAGTAATATAGGAACAGTTCATTCTATCCAAAATTATTCTACCGGCCATATCAGAAATAATTAGCTGATACTTTTCCAATTCAGTTTGAACAGAAAATTGATCTAATGTAGGATTAGGATAAACTGACATTTCGATTTTATCTATTAAATCCATATCAATAACTTCTTCTAATGAAATGTTATCTATTCCCATCCTTAAAAATCCATTTTCATCATATCCGTTAAAAACATTATCATCATCCCAGGGTAAGAATTTAATAGTATGCGAAGTTGATTTTGCTTCAAATTCAACAGATCGTTTATCCCATTGTGTTTCTAAACTATCATAAGCCATTAAACTTGTACTAACTGAAGATATTTGAACCATTTCATCATCTTGAAAAATTGCCCATGCTCCACTTGTATCCAAACAATTCTCTTGTTTAATAACAGCTTGATAAAAGTGAATTCGATAAACCATTCCGGGAATTAATCCTGTAAGTGTCTGTTGAATTCCTTCATGATGCATTCCAGGTCCTAAATCCAGGGCACTTATGAATGACTCTCCGGACTGGGGAGTTCCCATTATCCCTTTAGATGCAATAGTATATTTATCTGTTAAATCAGGCGTGGCCTGGAAGTTTTGCTCAGCATGACAGATTTTTTCTGTGTAATGAACAGCTTCCCAACCTTGTGGAAGTTCTGATATTTTGAGAAAGGCGCTTTCTAAATCACCATTCACAAAATCCTGCGTAAAAGAAAATTGGTTAATCACCAGTGTCGAAATAGATAGTAAAATTGCTTTCATATTGATTTGATGCATTTGGGTTTAACTTTCCATAAATGGATATCTATTCTATAATGTGTCTTGTACAAAAAAGTAACCTGTTACCTTTCCATTTTCATCTTGAAAGTCAACCTTTTAATATGGTAACTAATCAACTATATTTACTTACATTACTTGTATGAAAAAGAAATTCACTTTACCCTTAACCCTCAGTATTTTAATGTTTGGCATAGGTTGTACCGTAGGATATGTAGTTCATCCTGATAAAGAAATGAGCAGAAAAACGGTTAAATCAACAGATGAAATTGCCAATGATGAACACATAAGCAGAGAGCTGCGATTTTTAGAAAGTTCACTGGATACAATTCATAAAATAAAAGCCAATCCAATACCGGGAGAATGGCTTTATCACAATAAGGAAGTTCAACAAAGTAGTCAGGAATTCTTACACGATTTTCCTGATTTAATTTCTGAAAAAAGAGATAAAATATATTTACAACCGATAGGTGCCATGTCGCCTAAACAAGAAGAAATATTAAAAATTACTGCAGATTATCTTTCAGTATTCTATAATGCTACAGTCCAAATTGAAGATTCTTTATCTGCAGATGTTGTTCCTAAGAGTGCAAGAAGATTTGACGATTTTTTTGAAAGAGATCAATTTAAAACGACTTATATATTGGACGAAGTTTTAAAGCCTAATATCCCAAAGGATGCAAGGGCTTATGTAGGATTCACTTCATATGATTTGTATCCAAATGACAACTATAATTTTGTTTTTGGACAAGGAAGAATTGGTGGAAAAGTTGGTATTTATTCCCTTGCCAGGTTGGGGTATCCTGACTTTGATTCTACCCAGTACAAAATCTGCTTAAAAAGAACATTAAAATTGGCATCTCATGAATTAGGACACATATTTGGAATGACCCATTGTGTGCAGTATGAATGTATTATGAATGGCTCTAACACATTAGAGGAATCTGATTCAAAACCATTTTATCTCTGTCCAATAGATCTACTCAAGGTTTGTCAGGCCGGTAGTATTGACGAGATTTACCGTTTTCAAAAGTTAGGAGAGTTTTGGGAGAAACATGGGTTTAAGGAGAATAAGGCATTTTATGATCTTTCCATAAAACTGCTACAAGAGAATTTATTCAGAAGAGAAGGAAGTTTAGTTTACTAGTAAGGAGATGCGGGTGGTATTGCAACAACATTATCCACCACAATTGCACTACCGTACAAACTTTGATCAAAATCACTTCTTTGTTTTATCAATAATTCAACTGTGACCTCTTTTGAAGCTGCAGTAAACTCTACTGTGATATTTTGCCATTTATCCTTGACACCATTATCACTTGAATAAACGAATTCTTTTCCGTTCACAATTACCGCTAGATCACCACCTGAATAAGTTACCGAACTAAAATTGGTTAAAACGCATTGTTGCCAGCTCAGAGAAAAAGCATATTTCTTGTCAATCTCCAATCCTTTAAGTGTTGTGGACCAACCTTCGGGCTTATCATTTTTATTACATAAAAAAAGTCCCATTGATTCACCATTTAATGTTCCTCCATCAATATTTTCCATGGTATAAGAACCACCAGGCCATTCTCCATTACCTTTTATTAAATCCGGGCTATCACCAATTTTGGTCCAATTAGGAGGAGCTGTATCAGATTTTGGAGATCCATCTATTAATGGCAGATGTATAGGTAGCTGTCCAAACAATGAAGCTGACAGGCTAATAAACGATATGAATAGAATAAAGTACCTCACAATTTAGTTTACAATTCAAGTTACGAAATGTTCAACTAATCCATTCATAAAAAGGGAATCATTAACTTTTATATGCATTTTATAAATCACATAGATTTAATTTATATCACTATCAATTTTTAAGATCGGAAATTCTTGTTGATGGTTGACATACAAGGTATATTTGTACAAATAATTAAAACTAATAATATGTCAATAGTAGGAAGAAAATTCCCAAATATCGAAGTAAACGCCATGGATAGCATGGGTGATACTATTAAAATCAATGTATTTAAAGAAGCAATCGACAAGAAGAAAAAAGTATTGTTGTTTTGGTATCCAAAAGATTTCACTTTTGTTTGTCCAACTGAATTACACGCTTTTCAAGATGCTTTAGGTGAATTTGAAAAAAGAAACACTGTAGTAATTGGTGCGTCAGTTGATTCTGCAGAGGTTCACTTTGCATGGTTAAATACACCAAAAGATCAAGGTGGAATTGAAGGTGTTACTTATCCATTGTTGGCAGATACAAACAGAAATTTATCATATGCTCTTGACATCTTAGATGGAACAGAAATTTATGATGAAGACAATGACGAAGTTCAAATTGAAGGAGATAACGTGACATTTAGAGCAACATATTTGATTGACGAAGAAGGAACAGTATTTCACGAAGGTGTAAATCACATGCCATTAGGTAGAAACGTAAATGAGTTTATCAGATTAATTGATGCTTACTCTCACGTTCAAACTCATGGAGAAGTTTGTCCTGCAAACTGGGAAGAAGGAAAAGACGCTATGAAAGCTAACCGTGAAGGTACTGCAGCTTATTTAGCTTCTCACTAATAAAAATTACAAATTATGTTTACAGAAATTACTGAAGACAATTTGGCCGAGATTGTTCAAAATAATGAGACTGTTTTCGTGCAATATTCGGCCGGATGGTGCGGCAACTGTCGTATCATGAAACCGAAGTTTAAAAAACATTCTTCGGAGCACGAAGACATGACCTTTGTAGTTGTTGATGCTGAAAAATTTCCTGAATCAAGAAAACTGGCAAATGTTTCTAATCTACCAACATTTGCAGCTTTCAAGAATGGAGAATTAGTA